>NZ_AP025458.1:1200000-2400000 GCF_024347295.1 Vibrio artabrorum
ATGCTGTCAGTCTGCTTGATCTTACCGATGATTTACAGCTTGGGCGGCGGCAGCGAAAACATTATTGCCAACCTGCCAGAAGGAAACCTGTCGTTCTTCAACAGCAGCTATACCCAAATCTTCATCTTCGGCTGGATCTTGGTGCATGTGTTCAAGGTCGGCGGTGAGTGGGCTTTCGTCCAGCGCCACCTGTGTGTCGAATCGCCAAAAGATGCCCGCAAAGCCTCTTACTTGTTCGGTGCGCTATACATCATCACCCCGGTACTGTGGATGCTACCGCCGATTATCTACAGCACCATCAATCCTGATGCCAACCCAGAGCAGGCATATATCCTGTCGGCGCAAGCGGCACTGCCGATCGGTATGCTAGGCCTAGTGGTATCATCAATGCTTGCAGCCACGGCAAGTATGGCATCGTCCGAGCTTAACGTGTTCTCCGGCGCCCTAACTACCGAGTTCTACGGCAAGCGCATCAACCCGCAAGCCAACGATGAGCAGATGATGAGAGTCGGCCGTCTGGTGACCATCATGCTGGGCTTGCTGGTGATTGGCATCAGTATCTCCATCCCTTACTTGGGCGGTGCAGAGAAACTGATTGTCAGCATTACCAGCCTGTTCGTCGGTCCGATGGTGATGCCAACCCTGTGGGCACTGTTTGTCGGTAAGGTCACCAAGCTCCACGCCTACCTGACCGTTGTTGTCACTGCGGGTATTGGCTTCCTGCTCCAGTTTGTCCTATCGAAGATTGACTGGATTGCCGCCAACATGGGCGTCATGAATCAGGCTGTCGGTTTGTTGGTTCCGCTAGCAATGCTACTAGTAGCAAATAGCATCATGAAGATGAAGAAAAGCTGAGTTCTATCGTTAACCAATTGAAACTATGACTTTTTTGTGATCGTTAATGCTTATGTTTAAATAAATAGTTAATTAGTACAAAGAGGGCCGAACGTGGAAACGTTTGATTCCCTCTTTTACAGCGCAAACAAGCAATGTTGTTGTGGTACTGCAGTGGATAAGGGATTTTGGCCTGCTATTGTCGGCTGGTTGTATAGTTGCAGTACGATAAGTAATCAGAAAAAACAGGTAGCTCCATAGATCGTAACTCGGAATTGTCCAGAAACGCTTTAGACAGTTTTTCCTATAGTTGAATTTGGTTAGAAATACGCCCTAGTACCAATAAAAACTACTGTATAAGTCCACTATTCATCTACACTTAATCCACCCAAAAATGATGTGGTTATTGTGGGCTTGGGTAAAGTGGCTAAGTTTCAGTAAGTTGGAGAGAATTGAGAGCGTTTTTGAGGGCTCAAAAACGGTGAAACCCCGATGTTGGTAGCATCGGGGTTTCGAATTTCTAGATTTCTCGACTGGTAAGATCGATTATCTTTTCTATGCAGAAGGCTTGGATTTATCCAATCTTATTCCTTGGTAGGGAATTAGATACGGATGAAGTCCATGTGCTCAACTTTAGGCTTGAACGCGTGACGTTGAACGTCTTGTGGCTTAACCTTAACTTCTGCGCCGTCAATCACTAGAGTGATTGCTTCGTAGAATTCAGGCTTATCCATTTGGTTGATCACGTCAGCGTGAACAAGTTCGATAGCTACAGCTTCAGCTTCGCCACCGTAGATTACTGCTGGGAATTTACCAGCGTGACGTAGGCGGCGGCTCGCACCTTTACCTAGTTCAGTACGTACTACTGCTTCAAATTTCATAGTTTTACTCTCAAATTAGTAAAAATTAACTTCACACCTCAATGCGACCTTGAGTGTGTGGTAATGCTTAGGCATGAACGAGTTCGTGCTTAAGCGAGCGCGGATACTAACATTACATTGCAATATGAGCAAGTAAGAAGCTTATTCCCAAGGTAATTTCCTTGTTCAAATGCTTTTTATATCCTGTTTACGCTCTTAACTCGGGGGATGAATGTTCTGTAAATTTATGAAGCCAGTGAGACTTTGAGTATTAGAGAGGCTTTTAAGCCACCCATTGAGCTTTTGCTAAGAGTTAAGCTACCCCGATAACTGTGCGCCATCTCATTGACGATATTGAGCCCTAAGCCTGTACCTGGCGTGGTTTCATCAAGGCGTACTCCACGCTTGGTCACCTGTTCGAGTTTCTCTTTTGGAATGCCTAAGCCATCATCTTCAATGATCAGTTCAACATTACCGTCGGTGAGCACGTTGCTGTGTACGCGAATAACTCCGTCGGCCCATTTGTAGCTGTTTTCAAGCAAGTTTCCAATCATTTCATCGAGGTCGGTTTTTTCTACAGCCACCTCAAGCTCGGAATCTAACTCGTTGATCACTGTGATATCGTTAGCGGCATAAACTTTATCAAATGCCATTGCAATCGCTTCTACACGCTCAGAAGGTGAAGACTTCACTGACAGGATATTCATTGCACCTGCCATGCGTGCGCGGCCGAGATGGTAGTCTATTTGGCTTTGAATCTGATGGATTGGTTGTTGTAATAGTGTCTTCTCGTTCTCTGGCAGCATTTCGGTTTCATTTTTCAGAACCGACAATGGCGTTTTTAATGCATGAGACAGGTTTCCTGCATGGTTCCGGGCTCGTTCTAACAATTCTTGATAATGGAAGAGCAGGGCATTAAGGTCAGAAACTAATGGAGAGACCTCTTTTGGGTAGTTACCACTTAAACCTTGCTGTTCGCCTTTTCTTAGCATCACAAGTTCCCGTTGCATTTTATTGAGCGGCAGTAGCGACCAGCTGACTTGAATACCTATCAACATCAATACGCCAATGAACAATAGCATTAGGATTAACCATACTTGGCCTGTCAGTTCAGCTAAGGTTGATTCTAATGGGGCTTCATCGATACCAATAGTGATGGTGATGGGGTCGATGAGCTCAGGTAGGTAGATGTCTTGTTCGATATAAATGAGCTTCTCTTTTTCAGGTCCTTTGATGGATGTGTGAATAGGCGATCGCTTGATGGTGAGGTCTTTGTCCCATAAAGAGCGAGAACGAATGATTTGATCTTGCGTCGCGGCGCGCCAATAAAGACCGCTGTAAGGTTGGTTAAATCTCGGATCAGACAGGCGCTCCGCCATGATTAGGCTACCACTTGAGTTGGTCTCTATATTAGCGGTCAACTCATCCAGGGTGAGGCTGAGTTGCTGCTTCATATCATCGACGAGATAGTCATGAACTAGCTTTGGTATGCCAATACCTGCCGCTAATATCATGGCTCCTAACCAAAAAGCCGCAGCGAGGAGCAAGCGGCTTTTGAGGCTGATGTTTTTAAGCGTTCTTTTTTCTAAATTCATACGTTACCCGCCGGATTTTACTCATTTTGTATCAGAGCTTCGACAATCAGCACAAGCGGTCCATTGACTGGAGAAAATACTACCCAGCATTGAGTTGATAGCCTAGGCCACGAACCGTTTTGATGATCTTTGGTGCGATTTTTTTACGAATGCGTCCGATAAACACTTCGACGGTGTTTGAGTCGCGATCGAAGTCTTGCTTGTAGATATGCTCAACTAACTCAGTGCGCGAGATAACCTTATTTTGGTTGTGCATGAAGTACGCCACCACTTTGTATTCTAGCGCTGTTAGGCTAACCGCTTGACCTTGCCAAAGTACTTTTGAACTGCGTGTATCTAGGCTTAAATCGCCGATCTGTAGAATAGGCGCTGCACTGCCTGATGCTCGGCGCAACTGTGCACGGATTCGAGCAATCAGTTCGACCATTTCGAATGGCTTGGTTAGGTAATCATCTGCGCCTGCATTCAGGCCTTCAACACGCTGAGTTAAGGTGTCTCGTGCACTTAAAATAACAACGGGTGTGTTGATGTTTTCGTCTCGAATGCCTTTCAATACGGTTAAACCATCTAACTTTGGCAAGCCGAGATCGAGCACGATGGCATCCCACTCTTCTGATGTTGCGCGATAGAGTGCATCAATACCATCTTGAGAAAGTTCTGGAACCCAATCTGCTCTCTCTAATGTTTCAATGATTTGTTGTCCCAAACGAGGTTCGTCTTCAACGACTAAAATTTTCATGATTGTTCTTCTTCATTTTTGTAGTAATTATTTGTCGTGTTTAATGGCATCTTTAAAATTTCGACCTTTAATCATGATCATTTCCATCGTTTCGGCGTTGTATTGCACTTTGATGATGTTGTTTTGGTGATTAATCTTAAGCTCATACACCCAAATATCATCGTCTTCTTCTAGTTCGACTTTGATAATTCGGCCATAAAGATCGTTTTCGACGGCTGCATACATTTCAGAAAAAGGGCGAATATATCCCTTTTTTACGGCTTGATAGACTTCGTCTTGATCCTCTTCGAATTCGATATGAGTGCCGACCTTATGGACATCTTGTACTAACTCATGGCCATTATGATCGGAGCTGGCCCATACACAGGCAGAAGAAAAGAAGCCTAAACATATAGAAAACAATGAAATCATAGCTTTACTAAACATAGCGAATCCTAGAGAAGGTTGACAATGTTCAGTATAAAAAAATGATTCTGAACAGAAAGTGAACCTGATTAATTATGAGAATTTGATACACAAAAAATAGATAATCAACGTTGTTGAAGTTCGTCTTCGAATATTTTATCTCTCATTTTCCAAAAGCGTCCTACTTTACGCGCAATCACGAATTGAGGTGGGCGAAATCGATGTTGGTGGGCGACCACTTTAGTTGGGGAAGTTTCTTCGAAAGGACGGTGTCTGTCAGCAAGGTGAGGGCGAACAAACTGATCCTTGAATGTCTGCTTTTGCTTCTTTGTGGTTAATGACCAGAATTCATGCACTTGCGCTTGGTTTTCACCACGATAGGTGACTTTAAGTTGTGTCTTACCTTTTTCGTCTTTGAGTACATTAAGGTCCATCTCTAAGCATTCAAATACGAGGGCGTCTTTTAAATTTAACGCTTCTTTGAGCTTTTTGTCGGGGTCAACTAAAGTGGCATCGCACTCATGACAAATACGCGCGGCAATGTCGTTATCAGCTCCGCATTCACCACAATACTTGGCGCGGAAGCGATACCCACAGTGTTCGCGTTCTCTGGTGTCTTCGTCGGTAAAGTAGCCCTGGCACTTGCGGCCAAAGTGTTCGAGTAGGAAGCCATTGCTGTCTAGTTTGCCCCAAAAGTTGTTATTGAAGCCACAAGCTGGGCAGGGAATGGTGATGATCTCACTGTCGGAATCCGGCTTAGGATCACCGACTTCAGGTTGGTAGAGGTCGTAACTGTTGCCCGCGTAGTCGAGTACCAAACACGCCTTTTTACCCGGCGATAAGCGTAATCCACGGCCAACGATTTGTTGGTATAAACTGATGGATTCAGTTGGCCGTAAAATCGCAATGAGATCCACATGTGGGGCATCGAAGCCTGTGGTTAATACTGACACGTTAACTAAGAACTTTATTTTACGTTCTTTGAAATCGTTGATGATTTGGTCTCGTTCGAGGGTTGGTGTTTCGCCGATGACGATGGATGATTCACTTTCGGGCAGTAAACCGAGGATCTCTTGAGCGTGTCTAACGGTCGCAGCAAATACCATGATGCCGACTTTGTCTTTGGCCAGCTCGATGATCTGGTCGACAATCTGTGGCGTCGCGCGTTTAGATTGTTCGATAACCATGTCGAGTTCGGCTTCTTTGTAGCGACCGGTGCTCGCTGGCTTGAGCTGTGAAAAGTCATAACTTAAAACGGGGGCATCAATCATGTGGGCTGGCGTGAGAAAGCCTTCGTCTAATAGGTAGCGAATTGGGAGTTCGAAAATACAGTCTCTGAAAAAACGAGGCTCTTCAGAACGAACTTGGCCACGTGTGTGATATTGATAAATCCAACCCATCCCAAGACGATACGGGGTCGCAGTCAGGCCGAGCACTTTGATTCCCGGATTGTTTTCACGTAAGTGAGAGATGACTTTTTGATAGCTACTGGTTTTTTCATCGGGCACACGGTGGCATTCATCGATAACCAACAGTGAAAATTGGTTTGAGAATGAATCGAGATTTCGCACCACAGATTGTACTGAAGCAAACACCACTTGTTGGTCGGTCTCTTTTCTCCCTAAACCGGCTGAGAAAATTGAGCCTTTTAACCCGTAACCTTCATACTTTTCATGATTCTGTTCAACCAACTCTTTTACGTGAGCCAGTACCAACACTCGACCTTTCGCAAGCCTTGCCAATTCAGCAATTACAAGGCTTTTCCCAGCACCAGTCGGAAGCACGAGAACAGCCGGAGTTTGGTGTTTTCTGAAGTAATGAATCACGGATTTGACGGAGTCTGCTTGGTATGGTCGGAGTGTATACATAAGGTGTCTTGTGTGATGAAAAACAAATAGTGTGAAATAGCTCAACTATTTGAGCAAAGGTGACTATAATACCCGACTTAGATTAGTTGAGGTATTCATGCGTTTAGATAAATTTCTGTGCGATGCGTTAGGCGTCACTCGAAGAGAAGCAACACACTTATTAAAGTCAAAAGCAGTGACAGTGAATGATGTCATTCAAAAAAGCGGCTCACTTAAGGTAACACAAGAGTGCGTGGTGGAATGGCAAGGCAATGAACTGAATGTTCACGGCCCACGTTATATCATGCTTTATAAGCCAGAAGGTTTTGTTTGTTCGCATGAAGATGGTGCAAATCGTATTGCATTTGAATTACTCGATGAAATCAAAATGGATAAGTTGCATTTTGCGGGTCGCTTAGATGTCGATACCACTGGCCTAGTGTTGATTACTGACGACGGGAAGTGGTCTCACCGTATTACGTCACCAAAGCATAAATGCGCAAAAACATACCGTGTATGGCTTGTTGAGCCTGTTGAAGACGATTACGTTGAAAAATTCAAAGAGGGCATCCAGCTTAAGAGCGAAGAAGGCCTGACACTGCCGGCACACCTTGATGTTCGTGCAGAGCGCGAAGTGCTTCTAACCATTTATGAAGGTAAATATCACCAAGTTAAGCGTATGTTTGCCGCGCTTGGTAACAAGGTTGAAGCTCTACACCGTGAGCGTATCGGTGAGATCGAGATGGACGAATCTTTGGAGTTGGGTGAATACCGTTACCTAACGCAAGAAGAAGTGGACTCTATCTGGAAGTAATCCTTTCTATTTAATGTGGCTGACCAAGGATAGCGTCGGTTGATGATGTTGACTGGTACTAGGAAAGTCTCAGCCAATCTTTTGACTTGCGTACTCACGCCAGTCCCTAGTTTTTAGTATTCGTTGAACATTCGGAGAACCATGCAAACATCGACCTCTCAAAGCCCTAACTCTCAACCAGAAACGCCTCAATTAGGTTTGGTGCTGTTTTTGATTTTAGGTGCGATTGGCGCCTTGACGCCGCTCGCGATTGATATGTATTTACCAGCGATGCCGACCATTGCCAAAGATCTTGGTGTCACCGCCGGTGAGGTGCAAATCACACTCACAGCTTATACCGCAGGCTTCGCATTGGGCCAGTTGCTTCACGGTCCTTTGGCGGACAGTTATGGTCGTAAACCTGTGCTGTTGATTGGTGTAATTTTGTTTGCAGTGGCTGCGGTGGTCAGTGCGACTACACATGGTATTGAAGCTCTGACGTTAGTTCGCATGGCTCAAGGTTTTGCCGGTGCTGCGGCAGCCGTCATCATTCAAGCGATTGTGCGTGATATGTTTGACCGTGAAGACTTCGCGAGAACCATGTCTTTCGTTACTTTGGTGATGACGGTTGCGCCTCTGGTCGCTCCAATGATCGGTGGTTACTTGGCAGTGTGGTTTGGTTGGCGTTCAATTTTTTGGGTGCTGGCTATTTTTGCGGTGATCGTTATTTTAGCGGTATTGATGAAAATTCCCGAGACATTGCCGCCAAAGAGTCGTCAACCACTGCGCTTTAAAACGACGCTCCGAAATTATGCCCGCTTGTGTAAAAACCCGACGGCCATGGGGTTGATTTTATCTGGTGCGTTCTCTTTCTCAGGGATGTTTGCATTCCTCACTGCTGGCTCTTTTGTCTACATTGATATCTATGGCGTACGCCCTGACTTGTTTGGTTACCTATTTGGTTTGAACATTGTTGCGATGATACTCATGACGACAATTAATGGACGAATCGTTAAGAAGGTTGGTTCTCACGCTATGTTGCGAGCCGCGTTAATTATTCAATTACTGGCGGGCTTAGGCTTACTCTTTGGTTGGGTGTTGGATCTCGGACTTTGGGGAATTGTGCCGTTTGTGATGTTATTTATTGGCACCATTTCGACAATAGGCAGTAATTCTATGGGCCTATTGCTCAGTGGTTATCCAAACATGGCGGGCACGGCTTCATCGCTTGCGGGGACATTAAGATTTGGTACCGGTTCTGTCGTTGGGGCTATCGTTGCGATACTGCCAAGCGACAGTGCTGGGTCTATGGCTATGGTAATGGCTGCCTGTGCAGTATTGTCAGCATTACTCTATTGGACATTAGGAAAGAAGGCATAATGTCAAAATACTATATTGAAATTCAAAAGTTAGTGAATGATGCGTTGGGCGAGCTTTACGCTCTGCATCAAGCTGGCAAAGCGGTTGATGCGCCGATTGCGAATAACCTTTACTTGGTTCGTTGGGTAACGAAGGCGATTAAGGCTCAATCTTATGATCGTGTGGTTGTGCCTGATTTGGTGCGTTGGCAGAAACAGGGCCGATCACAAGGCAACAATGCTGATTTGACCTTTACCTTCAAACGTATTTCTGCATTTTACGGTAAATTCTTCCCGGAAGGCGAACAGCCAAAAGCGTTGAAAGACAGCGATGTTGAAGCCTTTATGGATAAGATGTACGAGATGGGTTGGAGCGTATCGAGCGAAGATGAGCTAACAACGGGCGGCAAAATTCAGTTTTTCACGGATGGAGAACACTCTTTTGCGCTTTGTGGCAAACAGTGTGACGACTCATTTGACGGCGAGTTGATGGTGAAACCAATGAACTGGTTTGTTCGTGGTAATCATGCGGAGTTTATTCAAGCTGCGATGGAAGCCGGTTTCATGCTTCACAAAGTTACAGACTATAAGTCTGCGGTAAAGTACCACGGTGAGTACATTGTGTATCCTGGCAACCAAGGTAATCAACTGGCTGAGATTCCAATTAGCGTTATTGGGTAATCTCGTAACCATTGAAATGATAAAGACCGCCTAACGGGCGGTCTTTTTCTAGCTATGGGGTATGAAGGGGAGTCGTACTTACTTGCTTTTAATCTCTTTGCTCCTCGACACTCGAATCCCGTATCTGCTTTTATTCTTTTCTCATCTTGTCACCCGTATCTCGCATCTGCTCTTGTGCCTGCTTCTCTATCGCCTTCACCATGCCTTTAAAAATAAAGAGATGAGCAGGCATCATCACGAACCAATAAAGCAGCCCAGAGAACCCTTTTGGGTGCCACCAAGCTGAGATATTGAGAGAGCGAGTGTCACCATGGTCAGATACAGTAATTTCAAGTCGCCCGAGACCAGGGCCTTTCATCCCAAATAGCAGCGATAAAAACTGATTCTTCTCACAGCGAATGACTTTCCATGAATCGATTTTATCTCCAACCTTTAAGTGAGGTCCTTCAGGCGATTGTCGAATTGGAATACCGCCGCCGAAAAGAACATCTAACCATTCTCGCGTACGCCATAAAGCATTGGCAAAAAAATATCCCTGCTTAGGGCTGCCGATTTGTTGAGCGACGTCCCAAAGCGAGGCTAATGAGGCCGTCGATGTGATGGTTGCGTCGGTTTTCTTAGGGTAGTAACCGTATCCGGCCTGCCAACGTTTGAACGCCGTTTTATCAAACCCCCACACATTACTTTTGACGAAATTTCCTTCGGCGTGAATCGCTTGCTCAACCATGCTCTCGAATGAGACAAGCTTTTGAGGGTATTTTTCTCTAATAGTGGTCGAACTGGCGATGAAATCGTGCTTTAAGCCAGCAAGAAGAGCCCGGCCAATGTTAGATGGAACAGAAGTCACCACACCGAGCCAATAGGAAGCAATCTTAGGTGTGAGCAGTGATGTCGCCCAAAGCCGAAGTGGACGATCGGCTGTTTTGGCAATATGAGCAAACTGATTCCGATAAGAGATAATATCTGGGCCGCCGACTTCGAAGGTTTGGTTTTCTGTTGGTGTCTCTTGTGCCAGTTTTAGTAGGTAATAGTTAAGGTTCTGTAAGGCTATTGGGTTGGCTTTGGAGTCGACCCACTTGGGTGCAATCATGATGGGTAAGTTGTATACGAAATCTCGCATGATCTCGAACGCTGCAGAGCCTGGGCCAATGATCACGCCAGCTTGAAGTTCGGTCACGGGTACCGGGCCTTTACGAAGCAGTTCTCCGGTTTTCTTTCTTGCCTGAAGGTGATCAGAATCACCGGTCTGAGGCTGAAGGGAGCTTAGGTAGATGACGTGTTGATTCTTTGGCCCAAGCGCTGAAACAAAGTTACGTGCCAAGCTCAGTTCATAGTCAATGAAGTCATGACCTTCAGCCATTCCATGCACCAAGAAAAAGATAAGATCGAAGTCGGGAACGAGTGCCTGTGTCGCGGCTTTATCCACCAGGTCGAGATACTTAAGTGATAAATTGTCGTGAGGTTCGGTTCGAGCGGTTAAATAATCGATATGCCTTGCAGCGGCTGTGACGTGATACCCTTGTTCTAATAATAAGGGGAGGAGCTGCGAGCCAACATATCCAGAAGCGCCTAATACTAGTACTTTCTTCATCGTTACTCCATTTATCTTTGTGGTTAAAAACCGAACATGGATATAATAGCGCGATATATCTCTTTATTCATCAATACGTTCCGTTTGGGTATCTTTATGTTGATCTCTTCTATCATTCATCACACTCGTGGCGATTTTATTCGTAAGCTTATTGCGATTGCTGTGCCTATTACTTTGCAGAGTATTATGTTTTCAAGCCGAGGGTTGGTGGATGTGTTGATGTTAGGTCAACTTGGTGAAGCTGATATTGCAGCCGTGGGGGTTGCTAGCCGGGCGATGTTTGTAACGACCATTATGCTGGTGGGTGTTACCACGGGTGGTGCTCTGCTAACGGCTCAATATTGGGGGGCGGGTAACCGACAAGGTGTGAGAGAAAGTACTGCGCTGACCTGGCTGGTTTCGACACTGTTTGCGTTGCTGACAATTGTTTTATTCGTTTCTTTTCCTAAACAAATCATGGGCTTGACGACCCGATCTCAAGAAATCATCAGCCTAGGCGTTGAATACATCGTTATCACTTCATTTAGCATGTTAACGGTATCTTATGTCAGCAGTATGACTGTGGGCTTAAGGGCGATGCATAGGCCGGGGCTCAGCACTTTCTTCAGTGGGATCGGTATTTTATCGAATGTATTCTTAAACTGGGTTTTGATTTTTGGTCATTTTGGCTTTCCGGCTCTTGGGGTCAAAGGGGCGGCGATTGCAACGCTATTGAGCGGCCTAATTGAAGCGATAACCTTATTTGGCTACCTCTATGGTTCAAAGCACTTACTGGCTTTCAAGTTCTGCGATATTCAAACTGCCGCGACGATAGAAAAAGTGGTTCGTTTCTTAAAGCTATCACTTCCTACCACCTTTAACTTTTTCGCGTGGGCGGGAGGGCTGTTTGCTTATCAAGCGATCATGGGGCAATCGGGGGTGCAAGGTTTGACCGCTCTCTCGGTCATGACGCCTGTTGAGTCTATTTCGTTGAGCTTATTGATCGGCATGTCGAATGCCGCGGCTGTTTTAGTGGGTAACCAACTGGGTGCGAAAAATAATGAAGCGGTTTACTATCAAGCATTAGGTTTAACGATACTGTGTTTCTTTACTAATGTTGTCGTGGCGATCTTCCTGTATTTTATGCAAACACCAATACTTAATGCTTTCAGTGCGTTGACGGAAGAAACCAGAGCTCTTTCAGAGAAGTTTATGTTCATTTTAAGTGTTGGAATCGTCATCCGCTCAATCCCAATGACCGTGATCGTGGGGGTGCTGAGGGCTGGGGGGGATGTGAAGTTCTGCCTTTATCAAGACCTTATCGCACAATGGGTGATTGGCATTCCTGTGGCAGCCATCGCTGCTATTTATTTTAAACTCGCACCGGAATGGGTATATTTGCTGTTTCTTACTGAAGCGGTCATGAAGTGGGGGGGCTCGCTTTATCGTATGAAAACAAGGAAATGGATTAATAATTTAATAGGAAGTTGAACTCGGATCTATCAATTGTATGACTTTATCGTTGATGTGATCTATCTTTCAAAATACTTTCTCCTAACAGGGAATTAGTGTAGATTCTCATTCCAAATTCTAACTAATGTGAGCTGTTTAATGTTAAAACTGTCTGACCTATGTAAAGGCTATGTCGATGGGGGGGAGTTCCACCCTGTTTTACAAGGTGCTGAGTTAACATTAAATCAAGGCGATCAACTCGCATTAATGGGAGAAAGCGGTTCAGGTAAAAGTACATTGTTGAATCTCATCGCGGGTCTCGATCTTGTCGATTCAGGTGAAATTGTTTTCCCAAACTTCAATATGCATGATTCTACCGAAAGTTGCCGTACTGCATACCGTCGTAATAATATTGGGCATATCTTCCAACAATTTAACTTACTGCCGACACTTAATATTGCCGATAACATCCGTTTCTGTCGTCAACTAAAAGGGTTACCGGAAGATAAAGGGTTATGGAGGCAGATTTTGTCTGCACTCGATTTAATGCCTTTGCTTGGACGTTACCCAGAAGAGGCGTCAGGTGGGCAGCAACAACGAGCGGCCATCGCTCGTGCTTTGTATATGGAACCCAAAATCTTGTTGGCTGATGAACCTACGGGAAGCTTAGATGAGCGTAATGCCGAAGCTGTGATGCGTTTGTTAACCTCTTTGACCCGTCAGTTAGAATGTACTTTGTTGCTTGTTACGCACAGTGAAAAAGTCGCATTGCATATGGATGGTCGGATCCGGCTACAAGGAGGGCAACTGCATGTTATGGCCCGTAGTTAAGGCACTACTCGGCCATTATCGGCGTTATCCGCTTCAGGTTCTTTTGGTATGGCTTGGTTTAACCCTCGGTGTATCGCTTTTGGTTGGCGTTACGGCCATCAATGAGCATGCTAAACAGAGTTATGCGCATGGCGAAAGGCTTTTTTCGAATCCGCTCCCATATCGGATCCGACCAAAACACAATGCCAATAAAATCCCACAAGGCTTCTATATTCAACTTCGCCGTGAAGGCTTTCAACAGTGCTCTCCTTTTGATTACCATCGTATCACTGACGAAAATGGCGCGAACTTTATGTTAATAGGCTTAGACCCTGTGTCTATGCTTCAACTTCAACCCAGTGTTGCTTTAAAAGATCTCGTCACTCTAAACCTAATGAAGCCACCATACCCTATTCTGGTCAGTGATGATCTCGCTGAGTACATGGAGTGGGCGAATGGAGACTATCTCCATCTTATGGATGGCTCGAAATTAGGGCCCATTTTTGTTGATCATCATAACTTTATCAACGGTACTCGGCTGATTGCTGATATTTCATTGCTCCGAATGCTTAAACGCAGTGCAGGGCTTTCTGTTATTGCTTGTTCAGATATGCCACCAGAAAAACTGGAACGCCTTAAGAATATGCTGCCAAACGGATTGACAATTACTCGGACCTCAAAGGCGGAACTTGAGTCGCTAACCAGTGCTTTTCACTTGAATTTAACGGCGATGGGTATGTTGGCGTTTGTCGTGGGTTTGTTCATTTTTTATCAGGCTATGTCACTGTCATTTATTCAACGTCAGCCATTAGTTGGAATCTTAAGGCAAACCGGTGTATCGGGTTGGCAGCTTGCCAAAGCACTTTGTTTAGAGTTGTTGCTCTTGGTCGTCATTAGCTGGATCTGCGGTAACATATTTGGCGTGATGTTAGCGAATCAACTATTACCTGCGGTTTCTTCAAGTTTAGGGGATCTCTACGATGCGGATGTGGGCTTAACACTGAGTTGGGATTGGCGCTGGAGTGGTTATAGTTTACTCATGACCTTGCTTGGCACTGCATTAGCGTGCACTTGGCCCTTGGTCCGTTTGTTGAAATCTCAACCTATTCGTTTAACTTCTCGATTGTCCTTAATGCGTTTCGCTGGTACTGAGTTTACTTGGCAAGCGTTGCTTGGTTGTGGCTTTTGTGTCGCTGCAGTTGCTGTGTATCAAGCGCCTCAAACTCAAGAAACGGGGTTTGTGATTATCGCGCTGATGCTTGTGAGCGTGGCACTGTTTACACCTTTCTTGATGTGGAAATTATTCAACAGTTTGTCTTACTCATTACGTTGGGTGCGCGCTCGCTGGTTTTTTGCCGATGCAGCCTCAAGCATGAGTTACCGTGGTGTCGCGACGATGGCCTTTATGTTGGCGTTATCGGCTAATATTGGTGTTGAAACCATGGTGGGCAGTTTTAGAGACACCACCGATAAATGGTTAACACAGCGTTTAGCTGCCGATCTTTATATCTATCCAACCAACAACGCAGCGCCTCGCTTGAGTAACTGGCTATCAGAGCAACCAGAGGTTGAGTCTGTTTGGTGGCGTTGGGAAAAAGACGTTACGTCCCCTGTAGGGAATATTCAGGTTGTGAGTACAGGGCCATCTGAAGGGGAATTAGAAGCACTAACGATTAAGTTAGGTATACCCAATTATTGGTATCATTTACATCACTCTAAAGGTGTGTTGATCAGCGAGTCAATGTCGCTCAAATTGGGTATTCGCCCCGGTGATTATATCGATCTTTACGATAACCTTGGTTCAGGTTGGCAGGTTGTCGGCGTTTATTATGATTATGGAAATCCATATAATCAGGTCATGATGTCTCATCGAAACTGGCTGAATGGATTTGCCGGAAAGGGAAATGTGGGGCTTGGCGTTAGATTAAAAGACGATGTGAATGCGCGCGGTTTGCGTGGTCGTTTAGAGAGTGTGTTCAGGCTTGGTTCAGAACGTATTTTTGATAATAACAACATCCACAGCCAAGCAATGCGTGTGTTTGATCGAACATTTGCCATTGCCGACACATTGGGCAATATCACGTTAGTCATTGCAGTCTTCGGTATTTTCTTTGCTACCGTTGCTGGGGAAGTATCACGCCAAAGGCATATTTCATTGCAACGTTGTTTAGGGGTTTCCGCGAAAGAGCTTATCTTAACCGGTAGCCTACAATTATTTGTATTTGGACTCATCTCTTCCTTGGTGGCAGTGCCACTTGGTTTGGCTCTGGCAAATTTAGTGGTTGATATCGTTATTAAGCAGTCTTTTGGCTGGTCACTCGAGTTACAAGTGATTCCATGGAACTATTTGATGACATTTGCGTGGGCGATGGCCGCGTTAATGCTTGCCGGTGCTTTACCTGTGATAAGAATCATTCGGAACACGCCGATGAAATCATTGAGGGATGCGCTTTAATATGCTTCAACGAAATAGACCTACCAAGTACAGACGTCGATTTTTCTCCTCTCTATTATTGATGAGTTTCTTCGGTGCTATTTTAGGAATTTGGGCTTATTCTTCCTATTCTGCCGACGTTGACGAAAAGGCTGGAAACGAAGTTAACTCAATACTGGTTAACGAACACTTCAATGTATTCGAGCCTGTGTTACCCGGCCGTAGCGTCGCATTACCGCGTGACTTCCAGTTCCACCCCGAGTATCAACATGAGTGGTGGCACTACTTTGCATCTTTAAAAGATGATCGTGGTAAACAGTACTCTGTTCAATGGAGTTTTTTTCGTGTGGCAACCGATGAGCGTGAAACGCCGGGGTGGCAAAGTCCGCAAATTTACATTTCAAATATCGTCATTTCCTCTGAATCCAAAGTTTGGAAAGAGCAGCGTTTAGCGCGTGGTGGTATTGGTCAAGCGGGAATGACGAATGGCCCATTTAGAATTTGGATTGATAATTGGAGTTGGCGGGGGCTAGGGAACACTCCGTTTCCTGGGCGTCTGCACGTGAAAACGGATAGCTTTGGTCTTGAGCTGAATACTGTGACTAAAGGGCCTTATGTGCTCAACGGCGATAATGGCTATCAGAAAAAACACGATTTGCTGCCTATCGCCTCTTATAGCTTTAGTGCTCCATTTTTGTCTTTAAGTGGTGTGTTAAATCTAGACGGTGTCGCAAAGAAAGTGGCAGGGACTGCGTGGGTAAATAAAGAGTGGGGCAGTGGCTTGCTCGGCATGGGTCAACAGGGTTGGGATTGGTTTGTGTTTAATTTGGATGATGGAACTGCATTGAGTATCAGTCGCTACCGTCACAATAAGCAGTTACCGTATGTTTTTGGTACCTTAGCGACCCGGTCTGGTCAAGTTTACCAGTTAACGGAATCTGATATCTCGATGAAGCCATTGAAGAAGACGACGTTGTTTAACGGTAAAAGAATGCCCTTACAATGGGTTATTAGTGTTCCTAAGTATGAGATAAACCTGACTACGCGTATTAAACGTAAGGATATGTGGTTACCATTTGTCATACCCTATTGGGAAGGGCCAATTACGGCGAATGGAAGCCATAATGCGACGGGATTTATGCAGTTAACTGGCTATTAAAAATCACCTAAGGCTATCATTTGATAGCCTTTTTTTATATTTTTGTATCTTCAATTCTCGAATTAATTCTGCATACATCATCCATGTTCTCATCTATACTTGGCTCATGTTGTGTAATAATGACTATGGTATATACGACATATTGTTTGTTATTTGTAGGAAAAACCGAAGTTAAACATCCGAAGAAGTGATTATCTATCGATAACGCTAGGATATAAACTCCTCTCAATACTTTGTAATTCGTTTATTTCAATAATAAATATAAGGGCGAAATCATGACAGACGTCATCCGTGACTTCTTTAAAATGGAATCTGCTGGCGGCATCATACTAGTCATCGCTGCGGCGATCGCAATGTTTGTAGCAAACTCACCACTGAACGAAATGTACCAAGGTGTACTTCACAGTTACGTTCTTGGTATGTCGGTATCTCACTGGATTAACGATGGCTTAATGGCTGTCTTCTTCCTTCTAATCGGCTTAGAAGTTAAGCGCGAACTTTTAGAAGGCGCATTAAAGTCTAAAGAGACGGCAATCTTCCCCGCTATCGCAGCGGTGGGCGGTATGCTAGCTCCTGCACTTATTTACGTGCTATTCAATTCAAGTAACCCTGAAGCGCTTCAAGGTTGGGCTATCCCAGCAGCAACGGATATCGCATTCGCATTGGGTATTATGGCGCTTCTTGGTAACCGTGTACCGGTAAGCTTGAAAGTATTCCTACTCGCGCTGGCAATTATCGATGACTTAGGTGTTGTTGTTATCATTGCACTGTTCTACTCAGGTGATCTATCGACGCTTGCACTTACCGTTGGCTTTATCGCAACGGGTGTACTGTTCATGCTAAACAACAAGCGTGTGACTAAACTGAGTGTTTACCTTATTGTTGGTGCCATTCTGTGGTTCGCAGTATTGAAATCAGGTGTTCATGCAACATTGGCAGGTGTAGTCATTGGTTTTGCTATCCCACTGAAAGGTAATAAAGGGGAGCGCTCTCCGCTGAAACACCTAGAGCATGCATTACACCCATACGTAGCGTTTGCAATTTTACCAATCTTCGCATTTGCAAACGCCGGTATCTCACTGGAAGGCATCTCACTTTCAAACCTTACAGGCATGCTACCGCTTGGTATTGCGATGGGTCTGTTGGTCGGTAAGCCTCTGGGTATCTTCCTCTTCAGCTGGGGCGCGGTGAAAACGGGTATAGCTAAGCTTCCTGAAGGTGTGAACTTCATGAACATCTTCGCGGTATCGGTGCTGTGTGGTATCGGCTTTACGATGTCTATCTTTATTTCATCACTCGCATTTGGACCAACGAACGCCGATTTTGATACGCTCGCTCGATTAGGTATTCTGATGGGGTCAACGACTGCGGCTATCTTAGGTTACTTCCTGCTAAGAACTTCACTACCGAAGACTAAGCGACAAGAAGTAAAGCTATAGTCGGCAACAGGCTCGACAAATAGTAAAAAGCCGTGATGGGTCACCCTATCGCGGCTTTATTGATCTTGTCGCTCAGTTATCTTTGTAAGATGTCTGGCGACCTTTAAGTGACAATGTCACGCTATTTTTCTAGCGTGGTAAAAATGGTCCATTCTTCAACGATCTGTTCACTTAACCCAACAACGGTCGCTGTTACCTTACGGTTCAGCGCATGTGAAGTAGGGTCATCACCATCGTTTTCTAATCGTTCTTCACCATAGCCGACAATTCGCACGCGTTCTGGATCAATACCATTCGCAAGTAACTCGTCTTGAACATTGTTTGCTCGCTTTTTTGACAACTCTAAGTTGTATTCGTTGGAGCCCACTTTACTCGCGTAACCTTGGATTTCAATTGAAGCGCTTTTATAGGTTTCGAGGAACTCTGCCATGGTAGTGATTTGATCAGAAAAAATTGGATTCACTTCAAATGAGTCATGAGCAAAAAGTATTTTTAGTTGTCTAACTTCTTCTGCACGAATGGTTTCGCCACAGCCATCATTGTCGACTTGTGACGCTTCAGGCGTTCCTGGGCAGGTATCACGCGCGTTGACCACGCCATCTTTGTCATCATCTTGCAGATCTGCAATCTGTTCTGCTTCAGGTGTTTCGATATAAGCCTCTTCCTGCTGGCTTGAACAGGCAAACAAAGTCATTGTTAATACGGGAAGTAATAAGTAGGTTATTTTCATCATTAATACTCCACGGCCGTGGTCCACTCTTCTGGAATATCGACCAGTAGAGCATTCAATAAAGAACCCGTTGCGTTCATCACACGGTATTTAGCGTACTGCTCAGAGTAATGAGCATCGAGGTAATCTTTACGGGCTTCAAATAGTTCGTTTTCAGTGTTGAGCAAGTCAAGCAGAGTCCGTTTGCCTATTCGGTATTGTTTTTCATAAGCGATAACGGTCTCTGACGCTGAATCAACATGATCAGATAAGAAGTTCTTTTGTTGTAACGTTAGATCCAATGCACTCCATGAGAGACGAAGACCTTCTTCCACTTGGCGATAAGCGCGATCTCTCAAATCTTTTGCCTTATTCAGTTGGTAAGCCGCGGCTTCCGAGTTAGCACTGTCGGTACCACCGTTATACAAGTTATATCGCATTCTTAACATTGCGAGCGTTTCTTGACTAGAGCCTTCATCACCGCCCGCGTCGTCACGCCATGATTGAGATGCTTCAAAGGAGAAAGTAGGGTAATTCACCCCTTTAGATTGCTTGTATTGAAAGTGCGCGGCATCAACATCTGCAGACGCCACTTTTATGACTGGGTGATTGTCCAGAGCATCAACAATGGCATCTGTTAATGATAAGGGAATCATTGCAATATCGGCTCTCGGGTATATTAGTCCCAGTGGTTCTTGACCAACCACTCGTCTAAATTGGGTGTGAGTATCGATCAAATTATTCTGTGCGGCCAATAAGTTACCGTGAGCTTTTGCTATCCTAGCTTCAACCTGTGATACATCGGCGGTTGATCCGATACCTGAAACAGCGCGCTTTTTGATGTCTTTATAGATTTTTTTATGCACAGCTAGGTTGCTTTCCGAGAGGGCTAAAATCTCCGTTGCTTTTACTGCATCTAAATAGATTTGGGTAACTTCTAGCGCTTTGTCTTCGGCATCTGCTATCAATTGCAAACGAACCGATTCGGCTTCTGCTGCTGTACGATCCATATCGTTTAGAGTCGATGATCCATCCCACAGTAGTTGAGTTAGGGATAGGGTTGCTTCCTTTCTGGTGAGGTCGGTGTCGGGGCCATTGTTGGGGGCGGGATTTATCCCTTCATAACCAATCCCAGCATCTAGGTCGATACTGGGTCTGTAAGCTCCGCCAGCGGCATCATTTCGACTTCGTACACTCACATATTCGTTAAAGATACTTTTTATCTCAGGGTTTGTTGCTAGCGTGATAGCAACAGCCTGCTCCAAAGTTTGGGCTGAAACGGGTGTGATGGCTATGCAGCAGCTTAAAACTGACAACTTAAACAATCTCAAAGTAGTTCTCCTTCCACTTACTAGTCGCTTTCTCAAGGATAAGAGCAATGAGTGATAAATGATTAACCTTGTTAAACGAAGCTTAGGACATATGTTAGGGAAATGAGAAATTTGTTGTTTTTTTTTCAACGTAAGTCGCTATTGCGATTGATTAATTTAAACCGCATCAAATTTCCGCACGATTAGTGAGTTGATTGTCAATAGCGTAGCGACTAGATTTACTGTAGGAAATAGCCACAGCGCAGAGTGGGATTGGTTCGCGTTTGGCATGTTCTGGGCAGAAGTGGGAATATGGATATGGGAAATATCAACCTTAATATACTCGGTCTTGCTAGCGGGAGTGTAGTACTCGACGCTCAGGGTCAAGTTAGACGTTTGTCTTTGGGCGAACAACCAACTGCTAGCGACGTCATTATCAGCGTGGGGACGAGCGAAGAGAGTGTGCCAAGTGTATCTGCACGTTTTGTCGATAACCAGGGACAACAAAATGTGCTAGAGACTGATGATGCGATCGCTCAAGTTCAGCGTGCAATTGAAGAAGGGTTTGATCCGACGGAATTAGGAGAAGAATTTGATACTGCAGCGGGTGAGCAAGGATCAAGCTTGACCAACAGCGGTAGGATTGAACGTACGGGAGCTGAAACTCAAGCTGCCACAAATTTTGAAACTGACGGGTTCGAGTCTCAAGGATTGTCCGAAACTCAAAGCCTTGCTCTTTTTGATATCATCGCTTTTGCGCTTATTTCTGGTGAAGCGAACGTTATTGAGTTTGAGCTAGATGAACCCATTGAAACTGGAGGCGCTTTAACGAGTGATGATCCGGATGTTACTTTCGTCGCCAAGGATGTGGAAGGAGAGAATGGATTGGGAACCTTTGTCGTCAACGAGGATGGAACGTGGGCCTTTGTTGCCAACAGTCCGTTTGATGAACTTGCCAGCGGTGAACAAATTCAAGATACGACGACAGTACAAACTTCCGATGGAGGCGAACAAGTCATCACAGTCACGATAATTGGTACTGATGATGCAGCTGTCGCGACTGATGACTCGGGCAGTGTAACTGAGGACGTTGATGTAGATGAAGTCACCAATCAATTAGTGACGTCTGGTCAGATCGTGATTACAGATATAGACAATGACACACCTACCTTTTCAGATGACGGCGAGTTTAACCTGATAGGTTCAACAAACGACTCACAGCTGGGCGTATTGAGCATCGCCCCCGATGGTGCTTGGACTTACGTAGTCAACAACGATGATGTTCAGTACTTAGATGACGATGAATTCGTTACTGAGGTTTATACCGTGACGGCCAGTGACGGTACTACGAGCGAAGTGACCATCACTATTAACGGTGCCGACGACCCCTCGGATATAACCGTAGGTGAAGGTGATTCAGACACTGGTGAAGTGACTGAGGATGTCGACGTTGCTCCTGAGAGTAACGACTTGATGGCGACGGGAACATTGACGATCACCGATGTTGATGCCAATGATGTCGCGGCTTTTGACCCCAACGGAACATTTAATCCAGAAGGCTCAACCAATGAGACCGCGTTGGGTATGTTGACGATTACCGACGATGGCGAATGGACGTATGTCGTAGATAACGATGATGTTCAATATCTTGATGACGATGAGTTTGTCACCGAGGTTTACACGGTTACTGCGATTGACGGAACCACAAGTGAAGTGACCATCACCATCAACGGTGCCGATGATCCGTCTGAGATCACCGTTGGTGAAGGGGACTCTGACACGGGAGAGGTGACGGAAGATGTCGATGTCGATCCGGAGAGTAATGACTTGATGGCGACGGGAACACTGACGATTACTGATGTCGACACGAGTGACATGCCCGCCTTTAAACCTAATGGTGTGTTTACCCCTATTGGGTCTACTTATGCACTTGCTTTGGGTATGTTAACGATTACTCCAGAGGGTGCATGGAGCTATGTCGTTGATAACGATGCGGTTCAATACTTGAATGATGATGACACGGTTATTGAAAGATATGTGGTAACCGCGATTGATGGTGTAGAGCATGTTATCGAGATAACAATCAATGGTGTCAATGACGCGCCTCAAGCGACCAGCTTTACGGTCGTCAATGATGAAGACGCGATCATACCAATCCTCTTCGATTCTGAAGATGGCGGTATGCCTGATTACATCTCGGATATAGAAGATGACCATGACGACATTCCACTTAATATTCGGATAGAAAGCTTGCCAACCAACGGCAGCCTTTTGTATACCGACGAAAATGGCGTCACGAGAGAAATTGTACAGTCTGATGTTGATAGCGGTGAGTTGTTTGTTCCGAACAATATCAGTTTTGTCGCTGGGCCTGGAGAGATGTTTGAAATGGGCTTTAGTGGTGATCCAGAGGATATGCCAGAGCTTGTTGATGGTTTCTATAATTGGGGGGTAGCAGTTTCACCAACAGAGAGGCTTATTACGCTCAATAACGGCAATACAATTACAGTAACGATTGAAGACAACAATAATAAACCGTTGAAACAGTATCAAGGTGAACAATCTCATGTTGGTTTTGGGATAGGGGATACCGATGGTAGAGGTATGAACAAGCAGGAGACCTTGATCCTCGACTTTACCAATAATCCATTAGAGATTGTTGATTTTGGTTTAGACGGTTTGGGTGGCTCATTTAACACTGATAGTAATGTTTATGTTGAAGTGCTCTATACCTTTGCTGATGGCACGACTCAGACGGAGCAATATCAAAAAGATCCAGGGGATACCGGGAATAGCCAAATTCTGTATGATTTTAGTTATTCTTCACCAGACAATCCGATTGTTGGGATGGCGCTGTCATCGACGGGGGGCAGTTGGGAGTTGCGCTATGTTCAAGGTAACGAGGCGGTAACTGAAGACCCGCAGTTTGATTATGTCGCGGTCGACTCTAATGGTGCAGAAAGCACGGTAGAGACGGTCACCATCGATATCGAAGATCCGCAGCAATACAACGTTATTAGTGCTGCGAGTAATGACCCCTTGTATGCCGAGTCCGGTAACGATCTGTTTATTGGTGACAGCGGAGATAACATTTTCATTTGGCTAGACTCTGCGCTCGATAATAGCACCGATATTGTTAAAGATTTTGAGCTTTACGTGAATAGTTCTGGGGATCTCATTGATCTCAGTGATTTGCTCGAAGACCCTCAAGATGAGACTCAAATGGCAGCGTTACTTGATTCGATAGAGGTCACTGTCGATGGAGAAGATATTTCGTTGTCGATTCCAATCAATGGAGGGGATGATGTCCAAACTATCGTTGTTGAGGGGATTGCAACCGAACTGGGTGGTTCGATTGACCTAGGTAATGACCTGGCTGTGCTGGGAGAACTGATCAAAAATGATGCTGCTTAAGTAGATAACGTGAACGGTTCTAATGCCTACGTAAGAAAAGCCCACATCTGGACTGGCCCTCAATGGTTGGACAACCAATTCTTGGGGGCTTTTTTTGTGGCGAGATTTATGCAAAGAAAAGGTATCGGAATAACGGATAAAAAAAAGCCCAAACCAATTCGGTTTGGGCGGATACAAGTATAGGAGTTAACAAGGAAAATGCAGTGGTGAGAGAGCAGGGAAGAGACAAGTTTGACGGCCTGTTAAACTTCGAAATACTCTGCTTTCTACTTAATTTATGACTCTCCATTTCTATTTCAGTTCCAATAAAATTCATTAATTTTTCGTTTTTTTGTAAACACTCATTGATTCAATTGGTTAGCACCAAATTCACCTAACTGGTACGACCAATCTGCGAAAATGTGATGTTGCCTGCTTGTTGAATAAATGTGTCAATAGTATATTTCAAACAGTTGTTTAATACGAGTGATTGAAATGGCACCGAGAAGCACCACCAAAGACAAAATCTTAGACGTGGCTGAAAGTTTATTTGCTGAGCACGGTTTTAATGACACCTCATTACGTACTATTACGAGTAAAGCCAATGTCAACTTAGCTTCAGTGAACTATCACTTCGGTGATAAGAAGACTCTGGTTCGTGCAGTACTCAATCGATACTTAGAAGCATTCATGCCGGCACTTCAAGATGCCTTAGTGAACTTAAACTTAAATGAAACGTATTCTATGAGTGACGTGTTTGAGTCTTTAAGGCAACCGCTAAGAGCACTGAATGATGTTAGACCCAATGGTACGAGTCGCTTCATGTTGCTTATTGGTCGTGGTTATACCGATGTACAAGGTCACTTGCGTTGGTTCATCACTACTCGTTATAGCGAAGTACTTTCTCTGTTTACGACGTCCGTAATCAAAGCGAATCCAAGTCTCACTCAAGAACAGTTATTTTGGCGATTACACTTCACCCTAGGGGCTTGTGTATTCACCATGGCATCCAGTCAAGCTCTGGTCGAAATTGCAGAGAGTGACTATGACAGAAAGATAGAAGCCAAGGCTGTGGTCGATATTCTTATCCCATATTTAGCCGCTGGCATGTCAGCTGAAGAATAAAACAATAAAAAGCGAAACATTCACAACCAATATAGTGAACAAAAGGATCTGAACTATGAGCTCTCTACGACAAAAATGGGTAAGTGACCCAGCTTTTAAACTCTTTAAAAAAGTACTACCGCCACTATCAAGCACCGAGAAAGAAGCGATGGAAGCGGGTAGCGTGTGGTGGGATGGAGAGCTGTTTTCTGGTAAACCAGATTTTTCTAAGCTGCATCAATATCCGAAACCTCAGCTGACGACCGAAGAGCAATCGTTCATGGATAATGAACTTGAAACTCTGCTCGCGATGCTTGATGACCACAAAATTGTCAAAGAAGACCGAGATCTTCCAAAGGAAGTTTGGGATTTTTTACGCAAAGAACGTTTCTTCTCGCTCATTATTGCGAAAGAGTACGGCGGTCGTGAATTCTCAGCGCATGCAAACTCTACCATCGTAACCAAGATTGCGACGCGTAGTATCAGTACCGCAGTGTCGGTCATGGTTCCAAACTCTCTTGGCCCGGGTGAGTTACTGTCTCACTATGGTACGCAAGATCAAAAAGACTATTGGCTGCCTCGTTTAGCTGACGGTACTGATATCCCATGTTTTGCGCTAACTGGCCCAGAAGCCGGTTCTGATGCGGGTGGTATTCCTGATGTCGGTACGGTGTGTATGGGGATGCATGAAGGCAAAGAGACACTCGGTATTAAGCTTAACTGGAACAAGCGTTACATCACGTTAGCGCCCGTAGCAACGGTATTGGGGTTGGCCTTCAAACTGCACGATCCAGAACATTTGCTGGGTGGTAAAGAAGACATTGGTATTACTTGTGCGCTTATCCCAGCAAACCATGAAGGTGTTGTGATTGGTGAGCGTCATGATCCACTTGGCCTTGCATTTATGAATGGTCCTACACGTGGTCACGACGTATTTATTCCTATGGAGTGGCTAATCGGTGGCGCAGATTACGCAGGTAAAGGCTGGCGTATGCTGGTGGAATGTCTGTCTGCAGGCCGTGGTATCTCATTACCAGCACTGGGTACGGCTATGGGCCACCTAACAGCGAAAACAACAGGTGCGTACGCTTACGTTCGTAAGCAATTCGGCATGTCGATAGGTAAATTTGAAGGTGTTGCTGAGAGCCTAGGCCGTATTGGTGGCTTAACGTATCTACTAGAAGCGACTCGCACATTGACGACGACATCGTTAGATATGAAAGAGAAGCCGGGAATCATCACCGCTATCGCTAAATACCACATGACAGAGATGGCGCGTACTATTCTCAATGACTCAATGGATATTCATTCAGGTCGTGCAATCCAAGATGGTCCGATGAACTATTTGGCTGCGCCTTACCTCGGTATCCCGGTTGCAATTACAGTCGAAGGTGCGAACATTCTGACCCGTAACCTGATGATCTTTGGTCAAGGTGCGACACGTTGTCACCCATACGTGTTAAGTGAAATGGAAGCAGCAGCAAACCCAGATGAGAAGCAAGGAGCGAAAGATTTTGATAACTTGTTATTCAAGCACATTTCTCATGCTACTAAGAACACATTCGGCGCGTTCGGTGCGGCACTAACAGGCTCTAAGTTCATTAAAGCCGACATGAGTGGCCCGACAAAACCTTACTACCAAGATCTTACTCGTTTGAGTCGTGGTCTTGCAGTAAGTGCGGATTTTGCAATGCTAACGCTAGGCGGTGAGTTGAAACGGAAAGAGCTTATTTCTGCTCGTTTGGGGGATGGCTTAAGTTACCTGTATATGGCGTCTGCTGCGCTTAAGAAATATGAAGACGAAGGTCGTCAGCACGCTGACTTAGACTACGTACACTACGCCGTTCAACACTGTTTCTATCACGCGGCCAAATCGCTACAAGAAGCGTACAGAAACTTCCCAAATAAGATGGTAGGGAAAGTACTGAAAGGGCTAGTCTTCCCTGTTGGTAACCACTTCGAGAAACCAAGTGATAACCTAACGGTACAGTTGGCTGAAAGCTTGATGACTCCCGGGGCACACCGTGAGCGTCTGACGCATCTTTGCTATATTGGCAAGGAAGAGGATGATAGTGTTGGCCTGATGGAGAACGCATTCAATGCGATGTACAGCATTAAACCGCTAGAGCGTAAGATCTTTAAAGCGGTGAAAGAGGGTAAAGTCGCGCGTAAAGGCTTGTTAGCTGATAAACTGGCTCAAGCGCTTGCTACTGATGTGCTGACACAAGAAGAAGTCGACCAAATTATGGCTGCTGATAAACTGCGCTACGCAGCGATTCAAGTTGACCACTTCAGTCATGACTATAGTGAAACTTTGACGCGAAAAGAGTTAAAACCTAAGCTAAATAGCGTTGCTTAGATAAATCGTTTATAAAGGGCACCTAATCAGGTGCCTTTTTCGTTTTTGGCGTTCAGTCACAAAAGATATGTTAATAAATGGTGGCTGAGTCAGCAAATATCAGTTTAGTGCTCCAACCACTTGCGTTTTCACCATATTTTTACAGAAATTAGATGCCATTTGCGTACGAAACTTTTATCCTTACCCTGATTTTTTAAGGAAGTTGAATATGATCATCAAACCTCGAATTCGCGGATTCATCTGTACGACAACACATCCAGTCGGTTGTGAAGCTAATGTAAAAGAACAAATTGCTTACACAAAAGCTCAAGGCCCAATCGCAAACGCACCTAAACGTGTCCTCGTTGTTGGCTCTTCAAGTGGCTACGGCTTGTCTTCACGTATTGCGGCTGCATTTGGTGGCGGCGCTTCAACGATCGGTGTTTTCTTTGAGAAAGCCGGTACTGAGAAAAAGCCGGGCACAGCTGGCTTTTACAACTCAGCAGCGTTCGACAAGCTAGCAAAAGAAGAAGGCCTGTATTCAAAAAGCCTGAACGGTGATGCTTTCTCTAACGAAGCAAAACAGAAAACGATTGACTTGATCAAAGAAGATCTAGGTCAAATCGATATGGTTGTGTACTCACTGGCGTCTCCAGTGCGTAAAATGCCAGAGACTGGCGAAGTGATTCGCTCTGCTCTAAAACCAATCGGTGAAACATACACATCAACCGCTGTTGATACCAACAAAGACTTGATCATTGAAGCCAGTGTTGAGCCTGCGTCTGAACAAGAGATCAAAGACACTGTGACGGTCATGGGCGGTGAAGATTGGGAACTTTGGATTAACGCTCTATCTGAGGCCGGCGTTTTAGCTGACGGTTGTAAGACTGTTGCTTACAGCTACATCGGTACGGAACTAACGTGGCCAATCTACTGGGATGGCGCACTAGGAAAAGCGAAGATGGATCTAGACCGTGCAGCATCAGCGCTTAACGAGAAACTAGGCCAAACGGGCGGTACTGCAAACGTGGCGGTTCTTAAGTCTGTTGTGACTCAAGCAAGCTCTGCAATCCCTGTTATGCCTCTTTACATCGCTATGGTGTTCAAGAAGATGCGTGAAGAAGGCATTCACGAAGGTTGTATGGAACAGATCTTCCGCATGTTTAGCCAACGTCTATACAAAGAAGATGGCAGCGCAGCAGAGGTTGATGAAGTGAACCGCCTACGTCTAGATGACTTAGAACTTCGCGAAGACATTCAGGATCACTGTCGTAACCTATGGCCTCAAATCACAACTGAAAACCTAAAAGAACTGACGGACTACGTAGAGTACAAAGAAGAGTTCTTAAAGCTATTCGGTTTCGGTGTTGAAGGGGTTGATTACGACGCTGAGGTTAACCCTGCCGTTGAATTTGATGTGGTTGATATCTAATTCGAACGATTGAATAAAAATGAATTAGGCGCTCATTGAGCGCCTATTTTTTTGCCTGTCGTTTGAGAAAAGAAGTATAAAGCTACGTGATGAGATAGAAGACTACCGGGTAATAAAAATGCACGAGTCCAAAGGTGGACTCGTGCATTCGAAATATCAAAGCAAGTTCTGCTTAAGCGTGGTTGAAACTAACCGATAATAATGATGAAGGTTCCGGCTAAGGTCATCAAGATATTGGCTATCGCATAAGTGCCAGCGTAACCGAGAGCTGGAATCGTTGAGCGAGCGTGGTCATTTACGATGTCCATCGCAGGAGCACAGGTTCGAGCGCCAATGATCGCACCAAATAATAGAGCACGGTTCATCTTCAGCACATAAGCGCCCACTAAATAAGCGAAGATAACGGGTAAAACACTTACAACTAGAGCAATACCGATCACCTGTGGGCCCACTTGGGTTATGTGTTCAAACATTTTGCCGCCGGCGCTTAAGCCAATGCCGACCATGAAGAACATTAAACCGAGGTCTTTGACCATGTTCAATGCACCTTGAGGAACGTAACCAAAGGTCGGGTGGTTGGCTCGTAAGAAGCCAAGCATGATCCCCGACAACAGAAGGCCAACAGCATTACCTAAACCAAATGAAACTTGACCGAATGTCATGGTGATCAAACCGAATAAAATACCCAGAATGAAGAAGCTACAGAACGCCATCAAGTCTGCCATTTGGCTGTGGATCGAGATGAAACCAATTTTTTCAGCTAAACCATGAACTCGGCTCTTTTCGCCACTGACTTGCAGTACATCTCCTTTAGAAAGCACGATGTTTAAGTCCATCGGCATCTCTATTTGAGCTCTTACTACACGGTTAAGGAAACAACCATACTCAGAAAGGTTTAAGTCTGAGAGGCGCTTACCTGCGATACTGTCGCTCTTAACGACGATCTCTTCTTCCACAATGCGTAGATCGAGAAGGTTGCGGTCAAAAACTTCTTTACCGTTACGGAAACTTGGGTCAAGACGTGCGTGACTGTCTGGAAAACCGACTAAAGCAATCTCGTCACCTTCTTGCAGAATCGCATCACCATCGGGGTGGGCAAGAATGCCGTTACGACGAATACGTTCAATGTAACAACCAGTTTGGCGATAGATCCCTAATTCACGCAAGTTCTTACCGTCGGTCCAAGAGATAAGTTCTTGACCTACACGATAAGCTCGGATGATTGGAAGATAGACCTTACGTTGCCCTGATGCTCCAAGCCCTCGTTCTTGAGCAATTTGCTCTGCTGAGTCATGCAAGTTGACCTTTTGAAGCTTTGGAATAAGGCGGGCAAACAGAATCATACTGATTAAGCCAACTAAGTAAGCCATGGCATAGCCAACAGAGAGGTTTTCGATGATCTGGCCTAAATCCATATTTCTAGGTAATTCAGCAAGCCCAGAGTTAAGCGCATCTTGAGCGCCAACCAATATTGGTGTTGCCGTTAACGCCCCTGCCATCATGCCTGCGGATAAGCCAAATCCTAACCCAAGATAGTGACTACTGAAATAAGTCAAAGCGGTAGCAGTAGAAAGAACCACAAGGCTAAGAATAAGATAGTGCTTGCCGTCTCTGAAGAAAATGCCGAAGAAGTTTGGCCCAGCTTCAATACCGACACAGTAGATAAACAGCATAAAGCCTATAGTGAGACCATCTGCATTAAAAGAGAAGCCAAGGTGGCCCATTATAAGGGAAGTAATCAGAACACCGATTGAGTTACCCAGTTGGAGGCTACCGAAACGAATTTTACCAATGGCTAAACCAATCGATAAAACAACAAAGATAAGAAGGATAGGATTTTGCTCTAGCAGTAAAACAACGTCGATATTCACAGTGGTCGCTCAATAATTGGCGTGAAACACAGGGTAAGTTTGGGAGGTGAATTGTATCTAAATATAAATAAATTATAAGCGATATTTTGCTAATTTACTTGATTTTAACCTTATTCTTATTCCACATGAAAATGGGTCATAAAAAAAGCTCGCTATCGTGAGCGAGCTTTCTATCAATCGTACACTCTAACACCTAAATGGGTTAGCGATTTAAGGCCTAAGCCTCGATTCTAATTTGAGAAATCCTAGTTTAGTCGAACAGCCCTAGGTTCTCTTTTGCGTATGCTTCAAACTCTGTGCAACCACCGATGTGATCTTGATCGATGAAGATTTGTGGTACTGTGTCTACAGGCTTACCTACCGTTTTCTCTAGGTCAGCTTTGCTGATGCCTTCAGCGTGAATATCAACGTAACGGTAGTTGAAGTCATCGCGTTTCGCTTTAAGAGTTTCAGCATGCTCTTTTGCACGAACACAGAATGGGCAACCAGGGCGACCAAAAATAACTACAAACATTTCATTTCTCCTAAATACGGGATGAGGCTCGTTAACTCGATTAGGTTAACTATTCTTTAGTGAATGCCACTCAACATTTCTTAAAACCAACTATGCCTCAATGCCATGGGGAAATAAAGATGGAATTGCCTCTTAATACAATAGGTTTGGTCTATCAGAGCAAATTATAGTCACACAGAGGTGCCGGTTGTTTTCTCGTGCTTCTTTAATTTGAGACACCATATAGACAATAGTGCTGAAGTGGTGGGATTCAAGATCCTACTGTAAAATTAAGCTTCCGATTATTCACTCTCTATCGCTGATAATCACGTTCTTGAAAGCGTATTCGTTGACCTCTCATTTTCTAAATACAAAAAAACGGAGCGTAGGGCTCCGTTTGTTATTCAACTCGTGTCTCGTTGACATCTTACCAAGATTAGAACTGAGAATATTTCTCGTAACGTGAATCACGAAGTGACTCTTTCACACGCTTTAGATTTTCTCTGAAACCAGAACCACGACGCAGAGTAAAGCCAGTCGCTAACACATCAATAACGGTCATTTGAACCACGCGACTTGCCATAGGCATATACACGTCAGTGTCTTCTGGTACATCTAGAGATATTGAGAGAGAGCTTGCTTTATCTAGTGGTGAATCCTTTGCGGTGATAGCGATAACAGTAGCACCATTTTCACGAGCTAAGTTCGCAATCTCAACTTGGCTTTTGGTTCGGCCAGTATGAGAGATTAGAACGATAACATCGTTGTCACTGCAGTTAATACAGCTCATTCGTTGCATCACAATATCTTCAAAACACGAGATTGGGATGTTAAAACGAATGAATTTGTTTTGAGCGTCTTTTGCTACTGCAGAAGATGCGCCTAAACCAAAGAACGAAATGCGTTTAGCTTGAGTCAGTAAATCAACAGCTCGATTTACTTGCATAGCGTCTAGACTGTTTTTCGCAACGTCCAGACAAGCCATCGTTGATTCGAAAATCTTATGGGTATAAGCATCAGGGCCATCATCTTCTTCAACATTACGGTTAACGTAAGGAGTACCGTTGGCCAAACTTTGAGCCAAATGAAGTTTGAAGTCTGGGAAGCCCTTCGTGTCTAAACGACGACAGAAGCGGTTAACGGTAGGTTCACTTACGTCAGCCATTTTGGCTAGAGTCGCAATACTAGAATGAATGGCAGTTTGAGGCGAAGCCATGATGACTTCGGCTACCTTACGCTCAGACTTGCTGAAATTTTCCAGATTTTTTTGTATTTTTTCTAATGTATTCATAGTGTTCACAAGGGTATAGAGAACAACTTGCTAGTTAATATCTTTTGACCAGGGGGTATGGCTGAAACAAATATCAGTAAAACATGACTCAAGGTATTCTTTGCCATGTAAATACCGTTGCTTCAAATAGATATCAAGCTAACTAGCACCATAGAGTTAGTATAAACCTAACATACTCTTTACTAATACAAAAACAGGGCATGAATGCTTAAGAACATGACAAACTTCAACAAAATTTTGGAAAACTACAGAACTGGAAGAGGTTTTGTTCAAAAAGAAGGCAAATTGAGTGTGAACTGACAGCTTAGTTACATCAAAAAGAAAGAAATTTTCAATTTGATGCAACTAAAGTTGAATGGTTAGGCATTGATTTTCTCGACCAGTTGCGTGATTTTACTCATCAGATTCGGTGCAAGAGTTGAGATTTCACGCTGCTCTTCAAGTACAGAAGAAAGAATGTCATTGCCCGTTAATGGGTTTGCTAACACCACACGGAAAACGATGATTGGTTGTTGTGTCCAAACTTCAGGATTCAAACGAGTTCGTGAAACAAAAGAGCGCCCCGTTTCGCGTTGCTTTTTCTGAATGAATTTGGTGAGCTCGTTCAACAGTTCATTAAGCTCTACACGATCTTTCATGTTGGCTTTCACAAGAGCGGCTTTAACTGGCTCGGGAACGTAGCGGTAAGTTAACAGACAAAGCTCAGGTTCTGAGACCAGCTCAAAATCACGTTGTCGTTTAATCAGATCAGCAAAATAGCGCGCTTTGTTGATGCTTTGGTCAATCAGCAGTTCATAGCCTGGACGGCTGATAATATGCATAGAGGCATAAACAAGCATGGCCATGCCGGAACGAGAGCCTTCTAAAGTGTGACTACCCAAATCTTTAGAACCCTTACGCAAAATATATTGAGCGTGATGTTCGATGGCTGTCATCGCATCTGGATTTTTAAACAAAACCATGCCCGCACCCATAGGGATATAAAGCTGTTTATGCGCATCAATCGTGACAGAGTCGGCGAGCTCAATACCATCGAGTAGGTGACGGTGGTTGTTCGACATCAGCGTTGCGCCGCCCCAAGCGGCATCCACATGGAAGTGACAATCTGACTCGGCACATATTTTAGCAATATCCTTTAGTGGATCGATATTACCCGTTTCTGTTGTACCAGCCACGCCAATAACTGCGAAAGGTTTGATCTTGTTCTGTTTAAGTTGGTCTATCTTAAGTCGCAGATCGTCGGTGCAAATGCGGTTGTTATTATCTGTTTTAACCGATACCAGGCCGTCTTGACCTATTCCAAGTACATCCGCGGCTTTTTTTAGAGAGTAGTGGCCACGTTCAGAGACTAAGATGGCAAGGCCTTCATAGTCATAGTGCTTCATGGCTTTAAATAACCCTTCTTTCTCGACGCCTTTAAACGACCCTTTTGCTTTGAGTGCGTTGTTACGTGCGACCCAAAGTGCGGTGATATTTGCAATGGTACCGCCAGAACAAAATGCACCTAAAGAGTGATTTGCGCTGTGCATCCAACGCGAATAAAACGCGTCGTTATCTTGATAAATCAAGCGGTGAAGCATACCTAGGACTTGACGTTCTAGTGGGGTGAAGGCTTTCGATGTCTCGATTTTTACTAGATTTTGATTCAACGCAATCATAATTTTAGAGAGCGGCATCAAGAAATATGGAAGGGCAGACGTCATATGACCAATAAAGCTTGGCGATGATGTATGTACCGAATGAGATACGAGAGAATCGAGAAGATGCTCAGTATGTTTAGAAACAAACTCAGGCTGCTCGGGGATATGAGCATTTGAAAAATCTTTCTCAATGTCACGAAGCGGCTTTTCTTCAGCCACAATGTGTTCACGTAAGAATTGATTTAGGTTTCGTGAAAGTTTGTCTTCAATTTGAGTGAGTGTTGAATCTGGGCCTTCAGGTACCGTGAAGATACGTAAAAGACTGTCGAAGCTAACATCTGCTGTTTTTTGTTCCGTAACCATAGCAAGCGAGTTATTTTTTTTTATATTGACGCGAGCGAGACAATCTAAACGAAAACGGGAACAATGTCCCGTCTTAATTACGAAATCCGACGTCTCAAATGACCTAACAAATGAGGGGCTATTGGCATTTGATCGCTTCAAGTTTCGTCATCGACTGGTTGTAGCGTTGCAACGCTGTGTCGATTTGCTTCGGATGACTGAGTAGTTCTGCAAAGGCTGAACGTAGCTCATAGTTTTGTTCATGAGGTGTTGATTGACGGTCGTCAAACGTTGTTTTTGCTATTTTGCCAAGCTCGTCATCTCGTATTGAGAGCACTTTAATATCGTGTTGTTCTAGTTGTAACCAACCTTCTATCGGCTGCTCAGTGGCCACTTTACTCGGATCGTTGACGAGGTAGTAATGTACCGCTGCACGGTTGAGTTCAAAGTGATGCTTGCGACCTTCTAGAAACCACTCACTGACCTCTGTTAACTGCGGGTATTGCTGAGAGGTTAAAGTTGCAAGATCGGCATACCAATCTAAAGAAGCGTCGATGTATGCATCGTATTTTTTCGCTTGGCATTGATTGATTTCTGACATTGAATCTGCAGCAAAAGAGAAAGTAGAGGTTGAAGCTAGCAGCAATGCGACGCAAAGGCGTTTCATAGTGGTTCCTTTTGTAAGTTTATTCTTTTTAGAATGTTGTCGTTACAGAGTACCGTGAGCATTATTTGTTGAGCAATGACACTGACTGTTTTTGTGCTTAGGTAACTGTCTTTGTATCGTAGGTGTGGTGTTCGCGATTCATTCTAATCTAAAACAATCAACATTCCTGCGATCTAGTTAGCAAGAGATATAAAGAACAGCATCAAGATAGGAACCAGCAAACTTAATATAAAGCCACTGACAATGGCGATAGGGACGCATCGAACGCCGCCCGTAGTTTGGATGACGGGTAAGGTGAAGTCCATGGCTGTCGCGCCAGCATAACCAATCGAGGTGCATGGGTAGCGACGAATAAGGATTGGAATCAGCACTAAGGCCACCAACTCTCTAAGTAACTCTAGCATGAATGATGCACCGCCATAAACCGGTCCGAAAGCGTCCCCCATTAAGATTCCAGACAGTGAATACCAGCCAAACCCTGAAGACATCGCCAAGGCTTTGAACATCGAAATATCAAGTATATAAGCGGCGAGCACACCACCTAACATAGAAGTGATGATAATGGTGACTGCGATAACCATGCCGTGTTTGTTGAGTAAGATCTGACGAAGTGTCAGGCCGCTATTACGCAGTTGAATGCCGATAAAGAACAGCAGAATAAACAGAATCCACCCGCTTGCGGTATCAACCCAATCAAGGCTGATAGGCAGTATTAGACCAGCAATAAGACCAGACCCCACCACAAAGATCAGTTTGGCTGACTCCATTGCCATCGAAGAGAGTGGCAGCTTCTTTTGGCTACGGTCCGTTTTGAGTGGCAGTAGTTTATCGATCGTAGGAAGCGCGATTAGGTTACAAGCGCTTAAACAGACAAAGAAGGTGACGGTATAGAAAAGGATTGTCTGCAAATTACTGCTTAGGTTATCCAGTGCTGCTAAACTTAACCCCATCAGTGATAGAATTACGTAGATCAATCGCGACGTCGAACGGTTAATCAATTCCAGTGTCTGACTGTTTGACACAGAAAAAAGATACCCCACGACAAGTGGCGAAAATATAAAGATCATCCCTGTAAACATGCTTTCTCCATTGCATTTACTTCATGTTTTACTTACTGAGCAATTTAACGGTGACTTAGAAGCCGCTCGCGCTGATCACGTCGTTAAGTTTTGAGTTAAAGTCATGTTCACTCAAGTTACTTAATTGATAAAGGACTTCGGCACCCGTCACATTGAGTTCAACTTCGTGATCATCGATATTCTCGTCGTTATTTCTAAATAGGAGTAGGTGGTTTGCTATTCGTGCAATGTCTAAATAAGACACTTCGCGTTGCTCTTTTCTATTGATGGTATTGCTGCACACATCGATGAAGTCGCTATCGAAACCCCAACGATTGAGTACCAATTTACTGGTTGCAGAACATTGGCCCTGGAAGATTTGTAAGGCGATATCGTGGTCCAAATAATTGCCGTTTTTGGTATAGAGGTGGTATTCATTAACCAAACAGAACAGACCAATGTCAGCCAATAATCCCACGAGCAAAGACTTTTCGTGCTCAAGGTAGCGATACTCAATAGGGGAGAGCTCTTTGAAGCTGTTAGTCACCAGCACCATAGTAGCGCCAAGCCTTCTTGATACCGATGCACTTTGAGCTAATAACTGATTACACTCTTTGTTAAGGTCGATAGAATACTTGAGTTGCTCAATTGCTTGAGCCGTTACGATGTCGCGCACTCTTGATATACCAAGACGTGATACTGCCGTCATAACATCTACACAGGTAATGTTGCATCGATTAAAGACAACAGAGTTCGCAATACGAATCACGATAGCGGTAAGGCCTGGGTCCTCCAGTAAGCAATCTGCAATTTCGGCAATCCCTGTTGAATCTAAGGGACACAGCTTTTGAATTTTTAGAACAACCTCAGGAATGGGAGGAAGTGTAATTTTTCCTGCTGAGATAGAATGCCCAACAAGTTGAGCAAACTCTGATTCTAGACCCTTCAGGAGGAGAGCCTTATTTTGTGGTAGCCAGAAAAACGATAAATGATTCATATAAAAAGTAAAAACATGTATGTGTAAGCATTTTACAAGTCGTGATGCGACGAGGCAATACTCACAGCATGATATAAACGGGAATAATTCAAAGGGACACATCACTCATCCTGAGTGTTTTCGCATTATTTGATAGCTTACTGTGATGTTAATCATGAATTTGTGAGATACACAATTGATTGATGTGAACTAAGTCCTGACTTATTTTTCTTTTCAAAGTATCATTTATCAAAAGGTGAAAAACGAAAATATAATATTCACCTAAATAAAAAACAGACTAAAATTTTTCGCATAAAAAGCTGCTTATCTGGTGATCAACCTTATCGGGGTAATTTGATTAAGGATCAACGGATATGACCGAGACAGCATTTATTAATTACATAAATCAATTTGGTGAGCATCAAAAACGTTCTATGTTTGGAGGTATTGGCCTCTTTCAAAATGACGCGATGTTCGCTCTGTTGAGTGAAGGTTGTTTATTCATTAGAGGTGGCAAGTCATTAGATAAAAAGCTGACAGATTTTGATTGTGAAAAGTATCGCCATGTAAAAAAACAAACAACAGCGACCGTAAACTACTACGATATTACAAACCTTTTTACATGCCAACACCCTGAATTGGATAGCATCATTAGAACTTCAATTGATAATTCAATTCAACAGCGTTGCTTCAAAAAGTCATCCGCAAGCCGCAGATTAAGAGACCTTCCGAACATGCAACTTACTTTGGAGCGTATGGTTAAAAAGGCGGGTGTAGATGATGTTTCAATGTTCATGCAATTAGGTGCTCCAGAGGTGTTTAATAAGGTTCGTGAGGCGTACGGAAACGATGTTGACCTAAAACTGCTTTGGAAATTTGCTGGTGCTATTGATGGTATTCACTGGAAATTGTTACAAGAGCCACGTAAGCAACAATTATTAAACAGCTGTCATTAAAGAAGTTATCCTTATATGTTGAAGATTACTGATAAGAAAAAACCGAGGGCGTGCCTCGGTTTTTTTGTTTCTGTCTTCGTTCTATTTATTTGAAGACTGACTGCTGATTAAGTATCAGTACTTGAAACGAGCAGTAAACATGAGTTGTTCACCGTAGAAATCATTGATACGAGCTTCAGCACCTAAAGAGAACAACTCGGTAGAGTGGAAACGTGCATAAACAGAGCCTGTCCAATCGTCATTGTCTTCGATAGAAACGTAACCAGCTTTACCGCCAACTTCGAGTTGCGGACCAAGCCATTGACGAACACCAACGTTGATTTCCATACCGATATCCGTTGAGCTTGAGTGTTCAGGTCGAACGATACGCGCCAACATTTCACCGGTTAGATCTGCCCAGTTATTAATCGGGGCGTGAAAACCAAGACCTACAGCAGAGTCGTAATCGCTTTCAAATTCCGAATCAATGCGCGCTACGGCGTGTGCATTCGGGTGGATTGACTTACTGAACGCACCACCAAATGTGACTGGGCTTGCCCCAATGCGTGCTTCAAAGTAATCGTAGCTGAAGTTGCTCATCACTTGTGGTTGTTCATCAACTGCTAGCGCTTGACTAGAAGCCAATAACATAGCGGTAGTAAGTAGTATTTTGCGCATAACGACCGTAAACCTTTATTTAGTGTTAATCCTTTTGGTTTGAGAAAATCAGGCAAACCATAAATGTTGGGACAGTTTAATCTAACTCTCAGAAAATTAATCTATTAAAATATAAATCACTAGTTGTTTGATTAAAAAAACACCGAATTAAGCGCCAATCTGCTACTGATGTCTCATGTTTAGCGCTCTTCAACCATGATTAAGCGTAAACCGTCCAAGTTAGAGCCGATGGTTACTCACCAAAACTTGTTCGCTTTTCTGCCATTGAAGTCAGTATACGCTCGGTATCGAGTATTGAAGTCCAATTGAGTAATTTCTTGTCATTGGCGATGACATAGTCAGTCAGTTGTTGAATAAGGGTTTCTCTAAGTTGATCGCCTTGCCAAGGTTTAGAGATGTAGAAATCCAACGCAGCATTATTAATAGCGGTTACTGTATCTTCTAGCCCTGCCTGTCCTGTAAGCAGCAGCTTGCGTGTTGGCTTGGTAGAATCGCGCTGGTTGAGTTCGATTAAAAAATCAATGCCCGTTTTTTCTGGCATGATGTGATCACATAAAATTAAAGCGAGCTTAATGCCATTTTGACCCATCTCTTTGATTACTTGCTCTGCTTCATCGACCGATTCCGCACCTTCAACAATAAAGTCATCTTCAAATACCGCTAAGTCTTGAAGGACGCTATTGAGAACTTCGGGTTCATCATCGACACATAAAATTAGATACTTATTCATGAGGTACTCCTTCTTGTTTGAATGGAAGCCACACTTGCATGTGAGTATGGCTGCCTACCTCAGACTCCACCAAAATAAATCCTTGATGGGCCGACACGATTTGTTGAGAAATAGATAACCCAATACCTAAGCCAAAGTTGCCTTCTTTCTTTGTTGTGAAGTTTGGATTGAAAATCGTTTTGATGTCTTTTGGGGCGATACCATGGCCAGTGTCCGATATTTGAACGACGAGAAAATGGCCGTCATCATTGATTTGTTGAGAGGTGGTGATTGTCACTTTACCTCGTTCCGATAGAGCATCAAGTGCGTTAGAGATAAGGTTCGTCCATACCTGCTGAAGCGCGAGCGACTGGCACAATAATGGTGGCAAATTGGTATCGTAGTGTTTTTCAAGTTGGTGGTGCTTAAGTCGATTTTCAAAAATGACTAATGTATCTTCAAGGCCTTCGTGGATGTCAGCATAGTGGCGCACTTCTTCATCCTCTCGGGCGTAGCTTTTTAAGCTTTTCACCATGTCAGCAATACGTTTGCTGCAAACTTGAATCGAGCGTATCGAGTTCCCTACGTAGTGGTAATGCTCTAAATCGTTGAGCAGCTCCTTGCCCGCAATCGGTGCATCTTTTAAGGTCGTTAATACTTCAGCGTCTTGGTTCAGATTGAGTCGCACGGTTTTTTTTGCTAGCACACGATCATCAATGGTAGATGTAAGCTGTCTAACGAGTTCTCTCTCTTGAGATGTGGATAACGGTTTCGCTAATTTAGAATGCGTTAACACGTCTATCCCTTTATTTGATTCTTTGAGAGAGGAGCTATTGAGTATCTGATCAAGATGGGTAGACAAGGTTTCAATACTTCTTAATATCGCGGCAATGGGATTGTTTAGCTCATGCGCAACTCCTGCCACGAGCTGACCCAGCATCGCCATCTTCTCTTGTTCGATTAATTGTTGGTGAGCGAATTCCAATGATTCAAGCGTTTGCTGAAGCTTGATCTTATTCGTGATGCTTCTTTGTAAGCGTCGATTGAAATGACGAAGCAATAGATTGGTAAAGAGCGGCAACAGGGTGTTGTTTGAATGCATGACCTGAGCGAAGCTATCTTTATCGAGCTTAATGACTTGCGCTTGAGTTAGAGTTATTGCTGTTGAAAAAGAAGGTTCACCCGTTACGAATGACATCCCCCCGACAATGTTGCCTTTGGAGTGCCGAACGACCTCTCGCTGTTGCCCTAATTCGTCCTTTTTATAGAGTGCGACTTCACCTTCAATGAGCAACCATAAAAAGCGATTGTCTTCACCTTCAACAGTCAGCAAATGTTCTGGTGAGTAATCTCGAATCGCTTTGGTTTTATCATCTTTCGAGAAAACGTCTTGTAATGCTCTGACTACACGCTCTGCCAGAGCATGATCTGAAAGTTGATGGTAGTCGTGAATAAAGCCCGATTGGAACGAGTGAATTTTTTGTTCGATGTGCGCTCTGAGCAGTCGCTGTTGATCCAATGTGTCGCTATAAGCCAACAAATTATCCGAGTCGTATTGGATCACAAAAGAGGTCAGTTCTTTCTGCGCAGATTTGAACAGTACTTGATCTTGTACTGGCTTGGTAAGGCAATGATTAAGCCGTCCTTCGTTGACCGCAGTTAAAATGGAGTCAATGTCTGATGAAGCACTGACTAATATCGTTCTTGCGATATTGCTATGGGGGAGCTGTTCAAGTTCAATCAGAAATTGTACACCATTAAATTCAGAATGGTGATGAGAGATCACAAGAGCAACCGTTTGTTGATCATCGTGGATATCTTTTAATGCGTGATGTGCATCTTCGATGTTTTCGGCAGTATAAATGTCGAACACAGAAGACAAGGGAGCCAACTCCGATCGTATTCTTTCAATGCTAACCGGATTATTATCCAAACAAATAACAGCGTATTGATTCACGTCTTAACCTTAGTCGTAGCCACCTTTCTAGCTTATCAAGAAGTACCGTACAAGGATGAGAGCCAATCGGTAATTTGCTGAGTAAATTGAAGTATTGAGCAATAGACTGATTTAACTCAATGTTCCTTGTTAGCCATTGATGGGTTAGACTAAAAATAACAGACCAGTGTAGAAAGAGAACTCATGGAACAGTTAAGAAAAATTGGTGCAATCGGCGGAGCAATTTCATTGGTACTTTGTTGGCCGTTAGCGGTAGGGCAAATTGGGGAAAATGCCATTACTGATGGTATTGCCAAGCTCAATAATTCAAGTATCCAAGCTGAGATCGTGGAATACGATCGCGGTTACTTATCTTCAAATGTCAAAACCCGTCTAACGGTGACAGATGAAAACCTCAAAGAGCAACTTGCGCAGGACGGGATGCCGACGGAGTTTGTTATCAACAGCGTGGTGAGTCATGGTTTGGTGAGCCTGAATGCGGTTTCGACACTTGAAAATAAAGACAGTGTTCCTGTGACGCTGACGACCAGTACTGAGTTAAATGGCAACACCGATTTCAACTTTGAGCTAAGCCAGTTTAATTACCAAGGCTCAGATCATAACAACACTTCGGTCTCTATCACTAAGTCTCTGTTATCCGGACATGCCACAGTATTAGGACAGGTTGATTACACACTGTCAGTACCTTCTGTTCAAATTGACTTTGAAAACGGTGAAGAGGTGACACTGTCTAACCTAAAAGGTGTAGGTTCAGGGCAGCAAGCGAAAGGGTATTGGTTAGGCACACAAAACTTTACCATTGACCGTTTCTTGATATCTGATTCAGCAATGCAACCGTTCGTGACCATTGAAAATTCTAAGTACGATTTTGAGTCACACCTTGATGAAACGACCAAGCGTTTGCGCAGTAATCTGAAATTAGATATCGCCAATATTGAGACCAACGAAGGTCAAGTGAACAACTTAAACGTCGATTTTGAAATATCAAAATTGGATAGCCAATCATTTGAGAAAATCGTTGAAATTTACCAATCAAATCCGGTTCTGAATCAAGAAGACGTTGCCGAGATGATTCCTTTTATCGATACCTTGTTTGCTAAAGGCTTTGAGCTTTCTATGAATAATATTTCATTAGAGCTAGGTAAAGGACAGTTTGAATCTAAATGGATCGTGAGTGTCCCCGAAGGAACTGAAAAAATCAGTAGCAACCCTTCGCTGATCTTACCTGCGTTAACCGGTCATGTTCATTCGAGCTTCTCAAACGAGCTTGTTGAAGAGTATCCTTTCATACATGAAGGTATCGATGAATTGATCGTGATGGAAATGATCAAGGAAACGGAAAGTGGTTATGAAATCAATGCTGATTTAAAAGATGGAAATCTAGTGTTTGAAAGTGGACAAAAAATGCCATTAATGGCGCTTCTAATGTCTTCATTGGTTCAATAAAAAGAGTTGGGTTTAATATGGATAGAGGGATCTAACCGGTTAAGCTAAACATTTTATAGGGTACGAAACAAAAGAGGTCTTAAGACCTCTTTTGTTGTTTTTATGTTGGTTAAAACATGGTATTACTTGCATGGTTATTATTTAGCAGGAGCAATTATCCCCATGGAACTTACATTAGATAACGTATTCAATTTTAGTGCTGGCCCAGCGGCACTACCTAAACCGGTGATGAAACAAGCACAACTTGACTTCATTAATTGGAATGGTTTAGGGACTTCCGTTATGGAAATCAGTCATCGCAGCAAAGAGTTTATTCAAGTTGCTGATGAGTCTGAACAAGACCTACGTGATCTTCTGAACATCCCAGACAACTATAAAGTTCTTTTCTGTCAGGGGGGCGCTCGTGCTCAATTCGCAGCTGTACCTCTAAACCTTCTTGGTGATGCAAAGAAGGCGACTTATATCGATGCGGGTTACTGGGCTGAAAGCGCAGTAACAGAGGCAAAAAAATACTGCGAAATCGATGTGTTCAACGCGAAAACGTTGGTTGATGGTAAGGCGGCGGTTGTCCCAGTTAAAGATTGGAAAATCGATCCAGAAGCGGCGTACGTTCACTTTTGTCCGAATGAAACCATTGATGGTATTGAGATCAGTGAGCTACCGCAGACCGATAAGCCCATCGTCGCTGACATGTCGTCTAACATCTTATCTCGTAAGATTGATGTGTCTCAATATGGAGTTATCTACGCGGGAGCTCAAAAAAATATTGGCCCAGCGGGGCTCTGTATAGCCATCGTACGTGACGATCTACTCGATCTTGCAAATGAAGTATTGCCTAGCGTTTTGAATTACAAAGTGCTTGCTGAAAAAGACTCTATGTTCAATACGCCGCCGACTTATGCTTGGTATTTATCAGGCCTTGTGTTCAAGTGGTTAAAATCTGAAGGCGGTGTTGAAGCCATTGAATTGGTGAATAAAGAGAAAGCGGCCTTACTTTACAATGCGATTGATGGCTCTACTTTCTATAAGAACGACGTTCACGCCGCGAACCGTTCAAGAATGAATGTCCCGTTCCAACTCGCGAAGCCTGAACTAGATGGTAAGTTCTTAGAATTGGCTGACGCTGCGGGTTTGAAATCGTTAAAAGGTCATAGAGCTGTCGGTGGAATGAGAGCGTCACTTTACAACGCTATGTCTCTGGAAGGGGTGCAAGCACTAGTCCGCTTTATGAAAGATTTTGAAGCGAAATACGCTTAATTGATTAGAATGAAAGAATAAAAAATGCCGCAGATGCGGCATTTTTTATAACAACAAAGCGTGTTTTTTTAGATTTGTACTCAAGCGTTTGAGCACCCATGAGAAATTAGCTAATTCTTAAAGCCAGAAATCTTTTAAAGGCATGTCACCATTATAATGATGAGCAATCTGCGCTTGGAGCAGTTCAGCGGTTGCAATTGCATCTGTCAGCGCATGGTGTGGCGTGTAGTCGGGTAAGTGATACCGACGGCGACTCTGGCCCAGCCTTACTGAAGCTGGTTTCTTACCTTTGAGCTTATTCCAAAAGCCGCCAGCCAATTTATGTTGAATTTGGGATTCAATTTCTAGCGTATCTAACACCGGAAATTCAATACCTTCACCGAGTCTTACTTTTAATGCATTGTTTAAAAAATCCCGCTCAATGCGTCGGTAGTGAACCACGGGAATATGCCCGGCCATTGCATCTAAAATTTCTTCGAGTACTTCGCTGAGATCGGGCGCATCAATGATGTCATTATGGGTGATTCCGTGGATGACTACCGATTCTTCCTTCAACTTTTGCTTAGGTCTCAGTGTCCAATGCCTAGCTTGTCGTAGATAAATACGATTGAGTGTGAAAGGCACCAAGCCGATAGTAATGATGCCATCTTTGGCTGGATTTAAGCCGGTGGTTTCAAAATCGACCGCTAAAAAGCGCACTTCCGATAGAGGCGTCTCTGGTTCGGGAAGTGGTTCACTATAGAAATTTTTTAATCGTTCGTCCTTCGAACGCTCCAATTTTTGCTGAAATTTATAAGGCCAGTCAACCGCAGGAGTGCGAAATAGTTTATTCATAGCGCCTACTTAAACTTATTGCTAGCTTGATAACGGAACTTAAGGAAGTTTTGCGCATTACTTAAGATTTGGAATGCATCCTTTAGGTTACGACGTTCAAAATCTGACAGGTTTTCCGGTTCAATGTTGTTATCAGGCTCGGCATTATCATCAACGTCGTTTGCTTGGTGACGGATACGAACCAGAGAGATAAACTCCATCGCATCTTTGAGATCTTGCGCTCGGCCTTTTGGTAGAATACCTGCATCGATAATGTCATCTAAGCGTTCAAATGAGTTCTTAGAGCGAGAGCCTACCGCGAGAGCGTGAACACGAATCAAATCGGCCAGTGGCGCAGTACCACGACGCTTAAGGTTGATTGAGTTATTATGGCGACCATCTTTCTCCATTACGAAATCTTTGAAGAAACCGAGCGGCGGTGTGCGGTTGAGCGCGTTACGCGCCAGACACGCTAAGAAGCGGTTGTTCTTACGGGCGCGTCGAACAATAAAGCTGTTTAATTGTTCCGCCCATTTCAAACGGCCATAAACACCATCTAAGTCGAAGAAGATTGAAGCATTCAACAGCGCTTTCGGGTTTGGATCATCAATCCAATCGGCAAAGCACTCTTCCCATTGGCGACGAGTCATACGCCACGTTGGGTTGGTTGCCATGATGTCACCAGTACAGTACACATAGCCACACTGATCTAAGCCGTCACAAATGAAGGTCGACAGCTCTTCAAAGTACTTACCGTGCTTATTTTCGTCATAGGTATCATCAAGAATAATCGCGTTATCTTGGTCAGTAACCAGCAACTGCTCATCACGCCCCATAGAGCCAAGAGCGAGGAAACAATAAGGAATAGGAGCCTTGCCCAATTTCTCTTCGCCCAACTCGATAATACGTTGTTTAAAGCTGCGGCCAATTACCGACATCGCGGTACCTACCATGTGGGCATTAGCATCTTCGTTAACCAAGCGCACAAAGCTGTCTTTCACTTGCTCGGAAAGTACCTTCAGATCGTCGATACTATGTTGCTGGAAAATACTGCTTACCAATAACAGTGAGTTTTGAGACTCGTAGCGAACAATATCGGTCGCTTCGATAATGCCGATGGGCTTCTTATCTTTAAGTACCGGTAAGTGGTGGGCGTTATAACGGAGCATGGTCATCATGGCTTCGTAAACGTAGGCGTTGTGGTCGAGTGAGATAACCTCTGGTGTCATCACGCTGGATACTTCATCCGATGGGTCGAGACCTTCGGCGAGTACGCGCGTACATAAATCTCGGTCGGTAATGATGCCAATCACTGGCGTTGAGTCATCTTCATCATCTTCAACGATATCTGAGTCGATGATCAGTAAAGAGGAAACATTATCTTGTGCCATCATGGTGGCAGCTTGCTGAATGGTGCACGTTTTTTCGATCATTGGCGCTTCGCTGGTTAACAGCGTTTTGACTTTGGATGTTGTTAGGTCGTTAGCGTCGTTGCTGTCTGAATTGGCTTGGCGTAGTCGCGCGTTATCTTCTACTTCTACGAAATCGGCAAAGGAGTCGTAGTTGTCGTAGAGCTCTTGGAAAATAGGCTCAGGAATGCAATAGAGCAGGGTGTCTTCCGTCGCTTTCACTGGGAAGCGAACCTTGTTGTTGGTCAGTAGACCCATTTGACCGAACAAGTGGCCTTCATCAAGGCGGTTATAGAGTTCGCCTTTACGACGGTAGACTTCTACTTCGCCACTTCTAACGATGTATAAATCATGAATTTGATCACCAAAGTGAATGATAGGGGTATCTTGGCGGTAATAAGAAATTTCCACGCTACTGGTCACTTTTGCCAACATCTCCTCTGGGAGTTCAGTGAAAGGGGGGTATTGTGCCAGAAAGTTTTGAATCTCTAATAACTCAGCATCCATAATGATCATCCATTGGTTTGTATGATTTCATGGTACAACATTTGATAATAATTTGCCGTCACAAATCAATCTGTGAGCTAAAACCTTTTTAAAGTCTTATGGATAGACTAACCTTTCAATTAAGGGAGTGATGGTTTGAGGGGGATAAAATGTCGAAGTGGAAGCTGAGTTTTGTATCTGCGGTTTTTCTGTTTTCTCCAAGTTTGTGGGCTGAGGAGCACCGTATGGATGTTCTTGATTATGACCATATATATGCCACCGCTCATTCGGGCAGTTTAAATGAAGATGCGGGTGGAAATAGCAATGCATCATCATTTGGATTGGGGGGGAGTTATACCATAAACGACGATTGGTTGTTGTTAGGCGACTACAGTGCACGTTTTATTCACCCAGATGAGAGTACCACTCGAATCGATACACTAATGGCGGGCGCTGGCTATCGTTATGGTATTAAGAAAGACTTGGATATTGTGGCTTCTTATCTGCTCGGTATGACTAAAGGCGAGGTCGAGGTTAATCGTACTAATGAAACCTTAGAGTCGGACACGCAATTTGTTCAAGGTCTGAAAGCCGAACTCAACTATGGCTTTGCGAAACGTTGGATTGCCAACGGGAGTGTGCAACTCAACCGAAGTGATCTGTTTGATGAAGAGATCTATCACTTAGGTTTACGCTATCTCGTGACCAACAAGTTTGCGATTGGTGGATCATACCAACATCGAGATGGTGAGAGCAGCAAAGGGGTGAGTGAAAGAACCAATGAGCTAGGTGTTGAGTTCTTCCTAGAATACTGACTGACAAAGTATTTAAACCTGAACGTCGAGAGACAAAAAAGCCAGCGAGGTTGAAGTCGCTGGCTTTTGCATTTCTATCGGTCTGCAAGTACAGGCTGCGCTTTACGATTAAAGAACCGCTGCGATACCTTTACATAGAGGACCCATGTTTGACTTAGTCATGCCAGCTACGCTGATGCGGCCAGAACCAACAATGTAGATAGCGAATTCGTCTTTCAGGCGAGTGACTTGCTCTTTGCTTAGGCCAGAGAAAGAGAACATGCCGTTTTGACGTTCGATGAAGGTGAAGTCTGCATCAACACCTTCTGATTTCAGTGTTATTACGAACAGTTCTCGCATCTCTTGGATACGGTCGCGCATTTCTGCGACTTCAGCTTCCCATTCAGCACGTAGATCCGCATCACCAAGGATGTGAGTTACGACAGCACTGCCGTGCGCTGGTGGGTTAGAGTAGATAGAGCGGATGATGCTCTTAACTTGAGAGAATGCTGTCGTTGCTACGTCTGCAGATTCTGCAACCAGAGTGAATGCACCCACACGCTCGTTGTACAAGCCAAAGTTCTTAGAGAATGAGCTAGCAACAAGGATCTCTTTGTTGTACTGAGCAAAAACGCGCAAGCCAGCTGCGTCTTCTTCAACGCCTTTTGCAAAACCTTGGTAAGCAAAATCGAATAGAGGAAGCAGTTTTTTCTCAGCAACCAACTTCGCTAACACTTCCCATTCATCGGCAGTTGGGTCGATACCTGTTGGGTTGTGGCAGCAGCCGTGAAGTAGCACGATATCGCCTTCAGAAGCTTTCTCTAGGTCAGCCACCATACCTGCGAAGTCTTTGTCTTTGGTTTCAGCGTTGTAGTAGCTGTATTGAGCCGTCTCGATGCCCGCCGCAGCGAAAACGCCATTGTGGTTAGCCCAAGTTGGATTACTGATCCAGATTTTTACGTCGCCCAGTTGGCGTTTGATGAATTCACCCGCTACGCGAAGTGCTCCTGTACCACCTGGTGCTTGTGCTGTTTTTGCGCGTTGAGACGTAACGATCTCTGCGTCTGAACCGAAAAGAAGTTTCTGAACCGCTAGAGCGTATTCAGCGGTACCTTCAATGGTTAGGTAAGATTTGGTTTTTTCGTTTTCAAGAAGTGCAGCTTCTGCTTTCTTTACTGTTTTAAGTATAGGTGTTTGGCCATCTTCATTTTTATAGATGCCAACACCAAGGTTGATCTTCTCTGAGCGAGAGTCATTTTTAAACTCTTCAGTAAGGCCGAGGATAGGGTCGGCGGGAGCCGCTAACACTTTTTCAAACATAATTTTCATCCATGTCAATTGGGAGGGGAATATTGAATTCCCTCTTTTATACCTTTCAACGTGGCTCGGTACAACTGTAAATGGAGAGTAAATTTAGATAAATGACAGATATTTCTGAGTAGATGGCTGAAAGAGAAAAAAATTTAAGTTTCGTTGTCTAGGGGCCTTGGAATGACAACGCAAATTTGTTGAGTATGTAATGTTAAGTGAGTCACAAAAATGATATGCAACTGATTATATATGGGGTGGTCAATCATGTGATGTGGGTTCCGAAATGGTTTTCTGACCAAATTGTACTTAACTGAAGAATGCACAAGCAATGAATTTGGCTATGAGTATATTAATCAAGGAGTAGAGGATGAACTTTAAATTGAGGATAGGGACATTACTGGTATCAACAGCACTGATCGTAGGGTGTTGGAGTGATGATGAGACGATATCAACGGAGTCATCAAGTACCGATGACACCACGGTTGACACCACCACTTTTGCGGGTACGTTACTTGTGCCTGAATCTACAGAGATTAGAAGTGCAAGGGCCCTTAACAGAAAGCTAAACATATCAAGTTACAGTGCTGAATGCCCTAATGTACCGGCTGGTTACCGACCAATGTCGAGTGCGATCGTTGCTATTGAAGATTCTGTTAGTGGTCAGGTTGGTGATACAACGACAACAGATCGCTGTGGGTCTTTTGTCATCGAAGTTCCTGTTGATAGCGCTGACACCGAAGGGTATGTCATTGCAGCGACAGCCGATGGTTATAAGGCGCTGAAAGCGAATGCCGCAAACTTCCAGCAATCAGGGACGACTCCAAATACAAGTGTTGTAGCTTCGACTATTCCTTCCAATGCAACTTATGTCATCAGTGCGATGCAAAAGGCTGGAGGCAGTGAGTTTATTTTCTCCATTACAGACTCTGTAACCAATAATGCGGTCATTCAGTTGTCTAAAGATTCTTTCTTGTTAGAAATTAATGGTTTACCGGCTAATTTTTTATCGTTAAACACTTCTGAACAACTTGCTGTGTCCACTTCAAATGTTCTCGCATTGGATGCGAGTGGTTCTATGTTTGCCAATGAATTTGATGAAAGCGTTGATCCACCGGTCGCAATTATTGATGGGGATGGTAATCCTGTAACGTTACTTCAGTTAACAGCATCGGCAGCACATCAATTTATCACTGAAAAAGCAGACGCAGACGAGGTTGCCGTTGTACCTTTTGATCACAACGTAGAGTTGATTGATAACACACTTTTGGCAAACTACTCAATGACTGACAGTGACAGTACCAATGTTACCTATAATTACTCCGATTCTGGCTTCGTTACGAGTAAAGCGAACTTACATTTTTCTGTAGATATGTATAACGCGTTCTCGCCGCTATGGAATGATTTTAGTCGGTACGATGAAAAACACGCCGATCGTACTGATCCTGTATCTTCTCTAAATGAGAACTATAGGTGGAGTGGTGGTACGCAATTAGAGGGCGCTATTAATGATTCTGTTGCATTAGCTTCAGCCAGAAGCAATACGCTCAAACGCATATTCGTAATGACTGATGGAAACAGTTCATTTACGGACCGTGATGGCGTTGTTGCTGCGGCATTACAAAACTCGATTCCTGTGAATGCTATTTCGGTTGGTAGTGGTGCGAATATTGCCGATTTGTCAGTTATTGCTGAAGAAACCGGCGGTGCGTTCTTTGAGTTGACTGATGCGATAAATATTGCTGGGATTTATTCATCTCTGCAAACTTCAGTGAAGTTTTCTTATGTCGCTTACTTGGGTATTCCACTTCAAGCGGGTGATGTTATTAAATTGACGTTAGACCTTAATGGCGAAACAGTGATTAGAACAATAGCTCTATAGATTATTAAATAAAAGTGGCGCTAGAAGCGCCACTTTTGGTCTATTGCCCACCTTGCCTTGCCTACGTCGTGCATAAAACGGGTTTGTTTTAGAGGTCTGTTCGCTAGGTTGGGGCAGGGGGTATTGCAGTATTTTATGAAGATACTTGAATAGCCACGGTCGAGGCTATTCAGTCTATGTTCTGGGGCAGAATCGCGAGTGATTCAGTTCACTGTCTGCTTTACCCCGTTACTTTTTTAGATTGATTTCAGCTTCAATCGAGCCTGTTTCAATTTCAGGGTGTGAGGCTAGTTTGTCAACGGCCCACTGGTTAATGTGTTTCAGAATAGCAGACACCGCGTGTTTTTCTGTTGGTGCCTGATCTTGATCGACATCGAGTTTTTGCTTTGGATGTGAGCCTGTCGCATCTTCAGCAATGTGGAGCCAATCTGGGTGCCAGTAATATGGCTGGCCACTCGGTGTTGTCCAACTGTGAACACCGTTTGACTCTCCTTTGTAACTTAACTGGTCTGCTTCTACTTTTTTCATTGTTGTCTCACATGTTTTGGGATTACGTCAAATTATTGAAGCGTGGAGCAAACTTGACTCTCGCTTTAAGTACAAACTTAGCAAAGCTTACAAAGTTATCCGTGAAGTATTTCACATATTTATTGAAATTCTAGGTAATTATATGGATAGCAATAATTGTTGTTGATGTAAGTTATAACATTGACAGACGCAGAATGTGTCGAGAGGGTACACACTGACACCGTGTTTAATCTTGTAACTGTGCGCCTAACGCGAGCGCCACTTTTAGTCTATTACCCATCTTGATAAGTTGCCGCAATCGAAACAAATTTTTCTTCAACAGTTAAGAACGCGTCGACGACGGTTGGGTCAAAATGGTGTCCTTTTCCTTCTAAGATGATGGCTCGCGCTTTCTCATGGCTAAAGGCTTCTTTATAGACTCGTTTAGAGATCAAGGCGTCGTATACGTCGGCAAGTGCCATCAAGCGGCCGGACAGAGGAATATCTTCACCAGACAACTGATTAGGATAACCGCTACCATTCCATTTCTCATGGTGAGTCAGAGATATCTCTTTTGCGACGCTTAAGAAAGAGCTACTCCCTAACTGCTTTTCAGCAATAGACAACGCTTCAGCACCAATCGCAGGGTGACTTTTCATTATTTCAAACTCTTCGTCCGTCAATTTGCCCGGCTTCAATAAAATGTGATCAGGAATTCCCACTTTGCCTACATCGTGCAAAGGCGCAGATTTGTAGAGCAGCTCGATGTAGTTTGGTGTTAATAAGCTTGAGTGTGTTTTTGACTTGCTGAGCTCTTCTGCGAGTACCTTTACGTATTCTTGAGTTCTTAAAATATGTGCGCCTGTTTCATTGTCTCGAGACTCAGCAAGGGCACATAAGCTTACAATTGCAACGTCACGTGTGGTTTTGACTTCGTTTTGCGTAATTTCAAGGTAATCAAGCATGGTGTTGGTCATAGATGCCATTGAACCAAGCTCGTTGTAGAAGAAAATAGGTAAGCGAACCCCTTGCTCGCCATTGGTGACTTTACTTAATGCGTGCTCTTGACTTAGGAGAATACGCTTAATCAGCTGGCTCCAAAGCGTCATGATGGTTATTGCATATCCACCCAGCACTATTGCCAAATAAATAAGCTCTTTGATCACGCTCATCTTGCCTGTGCCATCTAAGAAGCGATCAGGGTTGTGCTCTAGCCAAAAGGTGTCTTTTACGGCAATCATCGTCAACATTGTCGTCAGTGTTACCAAAAGTATGACGACTAAACTAATCATTTGCTTAACCAACGAACTTCTTTCACCAGACAGTTGGAAGTCAAATTGTCCCGTCATTTCCATTCTATCCATTTGTCTGAGTTTGGCGTTCAATTGGAGAATGGCTCCGGTAAAGAAGCCGAATAGGCTCATACCAAACAGCACCTTCATATTACTAACGATGGTGAATTCGTAGATTAAGTTATAGTAGAGAGCGAAAGGGACACTTGCAGCAAAAAATAGCAAGGTATCGAGTTGCGCGAATCGACCTTGCTCGACTAAGGCATGTTGCGCCAATAGATAACGACGTGTGAGCCATAATAAGACAAATACAATACTGACTTGTGTGAAAGTCTCTAACGCTGTTAAGCTCTCGAGCATAGGGCATACCCGACTCCCGTATGTGGCAAACAGCACGCCCGCGATGACGTATAATTTAGTCGTTAGCGATTGATTGTAATTTGAAGTATCCATCGATAAGCCTTTATAACTTAACTGGTCTGCTTCTACTTTTTTCATTGTTGTCTCGCATGCTTATTGGATTAAGTCAAATTATTGAAGCGTGAAGTAAACTTGGCTATCTCCATAAGTATAAACTTAGCAAAGCTTACAAACTTATGTGTGAAATATTTCATGTATTTATTGAAATTCTAGGTAATCATACGGATAGAAACAATGGTTGCTGATGTAAGTTATAACATTGACAGACGCAGAATGTGTCGAGAGGGTACACACTGACACCGTGTTTAATCTTGTAACTGTGCGCCTAACACGAGCTCTAATTTATTGAGAGATCGCGATGTCTAAAATGAAGGTGGCAATCTTTGCGCGCACTATAAAGAGGTGAGCAACCCACATCACGACTCACCTCTGAAGGACTCGTTTTTACTGGTGGCATATCGTTGCTTCGTTGTCCCTAAACAAAAAAACCTCCGCAATAGCGGAGGTTTTTATTTGTTCTGAACTTTTAATATCGAATGGGTATTCGAATTAGAAGTTTGCAGAGCGTGGCGTACGTGGGAATGGAATCACGTCACGAACGTTGCCCATACCTGTTACATAAGAGACGAGACGCTCGAAACCAAGACCGAAACCAGCGTGTGGCACTGTACCGTATTTACGTAGGTCGCGGTACCAGCTCATGTGCTCAGGGTCGATACCCATAGCAATCATACGCTCGTCTAGAATGTCTAGACGCTCTTCACGTTGTGCACCACCGATGATTTCACCAATGCCTGGTGCAAGTACATCCATTGCTGCAACGGTTTTGCCGTCGTCGTTTAAGCGCATGTAGAAAGCTTTGATGTCTTTCGGGTAGTTCTTAACGATAACCGGTGCTTTAAAGTGCTCTTCCGCTAGGTAACGCTCATGCTCAGAAGACATGTCGATGCCCCACTCAACGTCGAATTCAAATTTCTTACCAGAGTCTAGTAGGATTTGGATTGCGTCAGTGTAGTCAACTTGTGCGAAATCAGCGTTAACGAATTGCTCTAGACGAGTAATTGCTTGTTTGTCGATACGAGAAGCGAAGAACTCAAGGTCGTCGCGGCGCTCTTCAAGAACCGCAGCGAAAACGTACTTAAGCATGTCTTCAGCCAGTTTTGCTACGTCGTTAAGATCAGCAAACGCAACTTCAGGCTCAACCATCCAAAACTCCGCGAGGTGGCGGCTTGTGTTTGAGTTTTCAGCACGGAACGTAGGACCGAACGTGTAAACTTTGCTTAGTGCACAAGCGTAAGCTTCCGCATTAAGTTGCCCAGATACGGTTAGGAATGTCTCTTTACCGAAGAAATCTTCGTTGAAGTCTACGTCGCCTTTTTCAGTGCGTGGTAGGTTTTCCATGTCTAGTGTTGAAACACGGAACATTTCACCAGCGCCTTCTGCATCCGATGCAGTAATAAGTGGAGCCGAAGTCCAGAAGAAGCCTTGCTCGTGGTAGAAACGGTGAATCGCTTGAGATAGACAGTTACGTACACGTGCTACTGCGCCAATCACGTTTGTACGTGGGCGTAGGTGAGCCACTTCACGAAGGTATTCGATAGAATGACGTGTCTTAGCCATTGGGTAAGTGTCAGCGTCTTCAACCCAACCGACAACTTTAACGTCAGTTACTGCGAGTTCGAAGTCTTGACCTTTCGCAGGAGACTCAACAATCTTGCCTGTTACTTCAACGGAGCAGCCAGTCGTTAGCTTTAATACTTCATTTTCGTAATTATTAAGATTATTAGGAACCACGGCCTGAATCGGGTCGAAACAAGAGCCGTCATAAATGGCAAGGAAAGAGATTCCAGCTTTGGAATCACGACGTGAACGGATCCAGCCGCGAACAGTGACTTCACTGTCTACCGCTAGCTTGCCGCCAAGTACGTCTGTTACAGGCGCGTAAGTCATGTTGATTACATTCTCCATTGAGGGACAAATTCAACTCAATGTCTCTAGCACAATTGCAAATAAACAGATATTTGCACAATAATTAGTCGAAACATTGAGTTGTATAAACTTTTTAAATCGATGGAACATATTACCTGTCATATCGACAGCTTCAACCTTTATTCTTGCTTGGTGACAGAAATATTGTGTCTACTGACGAGAAATACGTTTTAGGGGGTGTTTTTTGTTCGATCTTAACATCACGTCCGCCTTTATGTTTTCTTTAGGGTAATGATTGAATGGGAGGTGTATTTGTGGAATCTTTGTTTTTGATAATGATAGTGTCATTGTATTGAGACTCACTCTATATTGGCGCGGCTTAAGTCACATTGGGCTTGATCACCTTTTTAACTACCCATTAAAGCAACAATAGGAGTTTAATATCTACGTGTTAATTACGCCGCCTTAACCCCTGCATCCTCTCTACACCCGCATTTTTCGAGCTCTCGCTCATTAAAGAAAAACAGTCGATCAAATTATGTCTGAACAAGGCAGGACTGGCTGTACAAGTAAAAGAGAATTACATGCTAAATTATTTAAAAAAACACTGGTTATCAAACGTTAAAGGAGATTTATTATCTGGGATTGTGGTAGCACTCGCGTTAATTCCTGAAGCTATCGCATTTTCAATTATTGCAGGCGTCGACCCTAAGGTAGGACTCTATGCCTCTTTCTGTATTTGTGTCGTGACCGCTTTGGTTGGCAGTCGCCCAGGAATGATTTCCGGTGCAACTGGCGCTATGGCGTTGTTAATGGTGACCTTAGTGAGAGAACACGGGTTAGAATATCTACTCGCTGCGTCATTTCTTGCTGGTGTCATTCAAATCGCGGCTGGGTATCTTAAACTTGGCAACCTGATGAACTTTGTTTCCAAATCGGTGATTACTGGATTTGTTAACGCACTCGCCATCTTAATTTTCATGGCCCAACTTCCTGAATTGATCAACGTTCCTTCGAGCGTTTACGTGTTAGTTGCTTTGGGTTTAGCGATCATCTATCTGCTTCCCTATTTTCCGAAGTTTGGTCGTGCAATACCTTCTCCTTTAGTGGCGATTGTTGTCCTGACAATCATCAGCCTATTATTTGGTTTAGATGTCAGAACGATTGGTGATATGGGCAAACTTCCCGATTCACTGCCTGTGTTCTTGATTCCAAACATTCCATTGACCTTTGATACGCTCTCGACCATTCTTCCATATTCTATTGCTCTATCTCTTGTTGGTTTATTGGAATCATTGATGACAGCGACAATAGTGGATGACCTGACAGATACTGAAAGTAATAAAAACAATGAGTGTAAAGGGCAGGGCGTTGCAAATATCGTGGCTTCCTTTTTTGGTGGCATGGCGGGTTGTGCGATGATTGGTCAGTCGATCATTAACATCAAATCAGGCGGCTTAACTCGATTATCCAGCATGATTGCAGGGGTTGGTTTGTTATTAATGGTAGTGTTTGTCTCTGATTGGTTGAAGCTGATACCGATGGCGGCTCTCGTGTCTGTGATGATCATGGTTTCAATCGGTACATTCTCATGGCGCTCCATTGTTGAACTCAAAGATCATACCCTCCCTACAAACGTAACCATGCTCGCGACCGTGGCAGTTGTTGTGTTTACCCACAATCTCGCGATAGGTGTTGCAGTTGGTGTGGTGTTATCGGCTCTGTTCTATGCTCATGCTAGCAAATCGATGGTCTTCATCTCAGATGAGGTGGTAACCAACGAACGACACACCACTCACCGAGTGAAAGGTCACGTATTCTTTGCTTCTTCTGATGCTTTTGTCGACTTGTTCGATTATGACAATGCGACACCTCTGGTGACTATCGACATTTCTGATGCTTCGTTCCTAGATAATACCTCGGTAGAGGCACTTGATAAGGTCGTATTTAAGTTCCGTAAAAAAGGCGCTGAGGTTAAGGTTTCAGGAATGGATACTGTGAGTGAGAATCTCATATTGAAACATGCAATGTATCATAAGCACCAAGACTTAACCGCGGTTTCGATTACACACTAAGCTATGGTTTATATAGGGATTACAATCCTAAATTAACAGGCTAAGAACTTAAAGCGCTCATGATAGAGCGCTTTTTTGTGGGTGAGGTTTCTGTATTGAACTGCACCTAGTTTTGACAGAAGGGAATGGTTGATCTTACGCCGAATCGTTGTTGCTAAAAGGGCGCATGGTCGTGATAGAACTTGTAGTGTGCAGTGGTTTTACGTAAAATTGCCTGTCATTTTTTAGCCTGAGAAACACAATGAGATCTGAGTTATACAAAGAGTTTATGTTTGAAGCTGCCCACTATCTTCCACACGTTCCTGAGGGGCACAAGTGCGGTCGTTTGCATGGTCACTCTTTTCTTGTTCGTTTATACGTAGAAGGCGAAGTCGATCCACATACAGGCTGGATAGTCGACTTTTCTGAAATCAAAGCTGTATTCAAACCCATTTACGACCGTCTCGATCACTACTACTTGAACGACATTAAAGGCTTAGAGAATCCAACGAGTGAAGTCTTGGCTAAATGGATCTGGAACGAGCTAAAACCAGACTTGCCGCTTTTAAGCAAAGTTGAGATTAAAGAAACCTGTACCGCTGGTTGTATTTACCGCGGTGAATAAGGTTCTAATGTTGTCATTTTGAGACGACAGAATCTTGAATGCTAGAGTCTTCAAGATTATAGCTTTCAAGGTACAATGAAACGAAAGGGCGCTTAGTAAGAGCGCTTTTTTTGTACCTGTATATCTGCTCTCGGGGTTATGTAGACAAAACTTGTGCTAATAGGTGAGTGTTTTTATGGGACGAATATTTTATTCGTAATAAATGTTGTTTCCTCCCGGTTGGTGGTCAATTTGTATCCAAAAGGCTATTTTGTTTAATTTAAAAGCAAAAATTGCGCTTATAGCGTTGTGTTTCTAGGCTCATTCGATAAGATGAAAAGACCTCTATGATAGAGGTAGGACAGCAACGGATACGCTGTTTCAAATGCTATGGAATGTGACTTATTGGACACATACATGAAATTCAAGATTACATCACCGATTATCGAACCTACGGAAGGTTCGCCACATCAGTTTACGCTCACTTACGCTTCTCGTTTTACCTCTTTTAAGACAAGCTCTCCTTTGAACGCCCTGTTCGACTTCGCCTCTGCACGCTTCTTTACCGTTTATCGCTCCTATTGTTATTCGTTTTATAACTTTATTGCTATCTGACTTCCTTTACCATCCTCGCGATGGACGAAGATTCACACCTATAAAAACGAAACAAATAAGTTAAAGACAATGAATATTAAAATGATGGGTAGCTCCCTAATTATCGCTGGTACCGCTCTCGGTGCTGGTATGCTTGCGATCCCAATGGTATTAGCTCAATTCGGATTGCTTTACGGCACACTGTTGATGGTACTGATCTGCTTCGGTACGACTTACGCAGCCTTACTACTTCTAGAAGCAACCATCAAAGCGGGTGGCGGTCTAGGATTAAACTCGATTGCCCGAAAAACCTTGGGTAAAAAAGGTCAGTTGCTTACCAACGGTTTGCTATACGCGTTATTGATTTGCCTATTAATGGCTTACATTCTGGGGGCAGGTGACTTGCTGAGTAAGTTACTGTCTAACTTTGGCGTTGAGATTACCGCGACCACCAGCCAAATCGTGTTTACCGTACTGGCGGGTGCTGTCGTTGCGAGTGGTACGGGGGTGATTGATAAACTGAACCGCGTATTGTTTTTTATTATGCTAGCCAGCTTGTTTGCCACCATGGCGTTTTTGGCACCAAGCATGACTCAAGAGAACCTGATGCAGGTCACCAGTCATGACCATGTTAGCCTCATCAAAACCAGTGCAATTTTGTTCACCAGTTTTGGCTTTATGGTGGTGATTCCTACCTTGGTTTCTTACAATCACGAGGCAACAGATAGACAGCTACGTAATATGGTGATCGTCGGTTCTTTGATCCCATTAGTGTGTTATCTATGCTGGCTATTTGCTGTGGTTGGTAACCTGAGTGAAGCGCAATTTAGAAGCTTTAAGAATGTCTCAGATTTGATGGCAGCGTTCGAGGCTCAGTCCCCTTGGGTGGGTAACATCCTCTCTACTTTTACAGGTTTAGCCTTGTTGACCTCTTTCTTTGGTGTAGCGATGGCGCTGTTCAACCAGAATAAAGACATGTTTAACCAAAACACAGCGGTCACTTATTGCGTTAGTTTTATCTTGCCTCTGGTGGGGTCATTGCTTGCTGCAGATAAATTTTTACAAGTGCTGAACTACGCAGGCATCATCTTGGTATTCTTAGCTGTGTTTATTCCTTTAGTGATGGTTCATAAGCAGCGTTTTATGAAAATCTCTGACGATAGATACCAAGCCGAAGGTGGCAGAACAATGATGTTATTCTCGTTGCTGTTTGGTTGTTTTTTGCTAATCTCGCAAGTGATTTAATCGAGCGAGAACTAGGGCAAGCAATAGAGCGGCAATATTGATATATCGATAGAAAGGAACACAGTGATGTTCCTTTTCATTTGGTTACCTAGCGATGGCTACGGTCTAGAAAGTATAGATAGATTAGTTTTATCTCTAAAATATTATCCAATGGATGCAGATATGATTTTTCAGTGCATATTATGTTAAACGCTTGGTTTTTATATGCCATTTCAACAAATCAAAAGGTCATAAAAGACCATTCTTCTATATCCTATTGCTATAACGAAAGAGTTGGTGGATATTAAGTATATTGCGTTGCCAAAATGTCGGGGGACATCATGGATAAACAGGAAGAGACGCGAGTAGAGTTTGATTACACAACATTTCTTGGCGCCTCATGCAGTAAAAAATGGACTTTTTTGGAAGCTTTGACCACTATTGCGCCAATATTCAGTACTGTCTGGAGAGATAGCATTAAAGAGCTTGCCACTCCTGAAGATCGCTTATGGCAGATGGCGTTGAAATCGATGTCTACGCGTAAAAGTGATGAGTCAAATATTGTCACTTTGCTTAAACTTGCTAAGCTCGAAGGTATCAATGAACTCAAAGTGGTTATGCCATACTCTCTTGAAGAAGAGCAGATAGCGTATATCGAATCACGCAGTCATCTCGTCATTGCAGGTAATACAGGGGAAGAGTTTACTATTAAGCTGTAATCTCTCAGTATTGCTTAGCTCAAAGAAGATGAAAATGTACCTATAGAAAGGGCCTCAATATAGAGGCCCTTTTTGGTATTTAGGTGTATTTCACAGTCAGGTCGTGATTAATCGATTAGTCCGTAGTCAGAACGCAGTACATCGATGATCTCTTGCTTAGGATTCTCGCTTAGTATGATCTCTGCTCCTGTGATTTTCGCGGCAATATCAAGGTAAGTCCGCGACAGAGACATTAATGAATCCAGAGGGAGTTCATTATCTCGAGCTAATGCTTCACGCTCTGGCATACGCTCTTTGTTCAATAGAATATCAGCATCAGGGAAGTAGTTAAGCAAGAACTGACGGAAGCCTTCTTTTGAATTCTCAATGATGTTGCCGTTGTTGTATTCCTGAGTATCCCAAATGCGAGATGAATCTGGCGTACCGACTTCATCCATGTAGATAAGCTTTTCTTTGCCTTGAGCATCGTTGACGTAGCCAAACTCAAATTTGGTATCAACAAAGGTTTGGTCTACTTTTGCTAGCGCTTGGCTGATGACGTTGAAGCCTTCTTTAAGAAGTTTTTCGTAATGCGCGATGTCGCTTGCTTGAGTAAAGTTGAATGCTGCGAAGTTATCTTCGATGTTGTTACGTGTGATGTTCACATCGTCAGCTTCTGGAACGCCAGGAATACCTTTCAGAATCCCTTTTGTTGAAGGCGTGATCAGTAGCTCAGGCAACTTCTTGTCTTTCTCAAGGCCTTCAGGCATCTCGATACCACAGAATTCACGTTCGCCGTTTGCGTATGCACGCCACATTGAACCAGTGATGTATTGACGACAAATCGCTTCGATCATGACTGGGCGAGCTTTTTGTACAATCCATACGAACGGGTGAGGGATATCAAGAATATGACTGTCAGCAAGTCCGTTGTCTTTAAACAATTTGAACCAATGGTTAGAGATAGCATTCAGAGCCGCTCCCTTACCTGGAACACCTTTAAGATTTCCTTCACCACGCCAGATACAATCAAATGCAGAGATACGGTCACTGATCACCATGATTGCTAAAGGCGCATCTGGTGCTACATCGTAGCCTTTCTCTTTAATTAGTCGTTGGCTATCTTCTTCAGTTAACCAGTAGACCGAACGAACCTTGCCACTGTGGACAGGTTTATCAGTACGGATTGGTAGGTCATCATTTACGGCAAGAACTTGATCAGCAAGGCTCATTTAGACATTCCTATCTTTTATCAAACGTCATACAGAGAAGTGCGGTGTGCACATGATTAGACGGGCATTATACCCAATCTACTCTTTGCTTCCAGAGAAAAAGCAAACGATTGCTAAATCTGTTGTTTAAATAAAAACCCCCGCCTAACAATCCGCTAAAAAATTGGCGAATTGTAGGGCAGGGGAAGGCAGTATATTTGGACTGTGTTTTGGAGCTGTGTTTGTTCGCTAAATTGTTAAGCAATATGGCTTAGTGAATACGCTCTGAATTTGCATCCATAAAGAAGACTTCACATTGAAAGCGTAACCCTAATGTTCTTAGGTACTGTTGACTGAACTGATCAATCGATGCACTTGCAACAATCGCACTCGCATTCTTAGAGCGGATTGCTTTCTCGACAGTCTCTACCTCAGTCATTTGATGAGAGGCTTTCATATGAATAACGCGGTCGCAGCAAACATTATGTTGCTTAAGCTGCTTAGCCGATGGTCTTGGTGTTTGAGCCGTAAACAGTAACCATTGATGTTGATTGGACAGCAACGCCATTCTTGCAAACAACGCTTCCTCGTTTGAATTTTTGCTTTTACGAGAAACTGATGTAAATGCGCAGTGAACTAGCGGGCTAGAGTGTTGTGCTTTAACGTGTGCTTGAATCATTTTGCTGTCCTTATATACATGCTGTATGCGTATACAGTAGTTTTAGTTGCTTATAAGATCAAGCGTTTTTTGCGGGATTATTGGACGATTTCGTCTGAGATTATGGATGAAAAACAATTAAATTATTGAAATTATTAGGTAAATTAAATTTGAATGAATTTGCTGTTTTGTCTCATAAGTTGAAAAAAATGTGAGCTTTATACAGGTGTTTACAGGGTTTTTGATAGGTAAGTACTGTGTACACCTGCATAGAAGGGAGAAGCTCTAAAATCAGAGGCACAAAAAAAGCGCCTTAAGCGCTTTCTTATATTTCAACGGTATTGCCTATCTCAATGTCGCTTGGGACAGTTTTGCTCTCATTTCCATTTCACCAATGTTGAATTGGCGAACATCAATGGTTGCAATATCATTGCACTCTTTACATGCATGATGCCACTTACCATCTAAGTAATCGTGCTTTTTTACTAGGCTTGGCTTTTTGCACCAATCACAAACGCCTTCTACTGCGAACATATTTTCTCCTCACCTGTATATGTCAGGTGTATTTTCGGTGCAAATTATGACATAAGTCATCCCGATTAGTTAATAGTTTGTTACCCGTTTTTGAGAGGGGGATCGATTGCCGAAGTAATAAAATCGGTATCTTTGTGGGCTTAGAAAATGAAGTTACGTGCTTATTTACAATTGGGTAACATTTTGTAAGATGGTTTTTAGCGCATTGTTCAAACGTTTCATTTCTTCGTCACATCCGTGACCATCTGGGTGATATATTTTAGATAGCTGTTTGTATCGAAACTTGATGCTTTTTTGGTCGGGAATTGAACTGGGTGTGTACCCAAATAGCGCGCAGGCTACCTGTAAATGACTCAGACCTTGACTGTTTTTCTGCTTCTTTAATTCGTGGAACATAGTGTGCAGTTGTCGTTTTTGCTGCTTAATCGTAAGGTCCTTCGAGTTAAGTTGTGCTTTAAGCGATTGTTGTTGCTGTAGTGTATCCCTCGGCTCTAGAGCGTATCTTTTTCTCGAGACAACGAGAGTCGAAATGATACTGATAATGGCAATTAACACGGCTAATGCTGCGCTAATCAGATAATCTGAATGCGTTAGGTTAGAACGTGCTACTTGCTCTCTAGAGGATTGAATGATCGGGATGGTACTGGGTTGATTGGTGTTGGCTTCAGCATTAACGTTGTCATTGAGCTGCTCTATCGAAGAAATTTGCTTTGCCCGTTGTTGGTTGAATTGTGCTTCCAGAACACGGTTGTAACCCTCTTCGGCAGCAGGATTGTTTTTTACGGCCACTTCGTACCACAGCAGTGCTAAATCTAATGGTTGAAGTTGGGGGAAGTGTTTTTCTTTAGACAAGTCTTCGTAGATTTTAGCGACCTCTAACGGTGCTTGTTTGTTGCCTTGTAGCGCCGCTTTAATAAACCATTCCAATGCGAGTTGGTTATTTTGTTCGACCCCCGTTCCTGCAGCGTACAACTTGGCAAGTTTAAATTGCGCATCTGAATGACCACTGTCCGCTGATTGCTGATACCAATAGATGGCATCATCCATATTTTTAGGGGTACCCGTACCCAATTCATACGATTGGGCCAATTGATACTGGGCAACGGGATCTTGGTTTTGAGCACTCTGCTTCAACTCAACATCGCTGTTGGCATAAGCCATTTGTGTTATCGAGAAGATGACGATTAGAAATAGAGTTCTAATACGTACTGATTTCAGAGTGTCTAATGTAAAAAGCAAGAGATAAGCCCTGTGTCGATATTTTATTAGTCGTAAACATTGTGCTGAATGTTAAGTTGTGTCGCTTCTAATAAACATGAAACCGTCATGCACTACGATTTGGCGATTTTTTTTGCAGCTTGAGCTCCGGCTACTGGGCGATTAACCGACAACTTACGCCCTTTTTTCAAGCCAACTTCATAGTCTGCGGTGAGATTTTTCATCGCCTCTCTGAGTTGCTGTTTGAAAGTTTCACGATCGATATTTTTGAACTCTTTATCAATGTAATTATTGATCTTGTTGTTAGATTCATCGTCAGGGGTAATCGTTGGCAGTTTTTCAAGTGCCCCTTCAACCCAACCTGATACAAATGAATTTACGCGGCGAGTCACCTCTAACGATCCCGTTCCTGAACCTGCAAAACTATTCCGGAACTGACCGGTATGTTCATTCAACTCACGATAAATAATATCGAAAGCAAAGGCTGCGAAAATAGCGCGATCAGCTTCACCAATGAATTCAACACGCTTAAGGCCTTTGTGGTTCAGTAATACGGCTTCCACGCCAAACTTGGTATTGATACCGCGAATAACACGCAGCAACGTAGAACTGATATTGGCAGGTAACAGGTGGCTGGACTGAGTTTTCCCCATCTTGATAAATTCAATATCGTCTTTTTCAAGACCATATTTCAACATCAAGTTATGCGCCATTTTTATCGCATTAGCAGCTTCATTGACGTTTGCAGAGTTACCAAGTTCAAGGCATTTAGCTATTTTCTTTAGGGCTTTTTTTTTATCCATCGGCGACTTAATCATGACCACAAATTTTCAAAAGTCCGACATTTTACATGTTTCAGTAACAGAAAGCCAAAACTCTCTTGATGAAAAAAGAGAGAGGGAAAACAATAAGCAGTTTGGTGAGACAAATAAAAACGCCATCATGGGGATGATTGGCGTTTACGATACGATCTATGGGGAAACACTAGCGTTTTTGCAAACTAGATCCCAAGTTCATCGAGTAGATCGGCGGCAGAATCATTACCCGCATTATAAGTTGGTTGGTTTGCTTGCTGCATTTTTCTCTGAGTTGCTTCTAGAATGCTGTCTGGACTCTCGTCCTCAGCAATTTCAAATTCTTCTAATTGGATGAATTCTGTTTTATCCATAGCAAGTTCTAAGTAGAAAATGTGGTTATTTTGGGTAGAGAACGTGACACGACGAGCTTGTGGGCGATCTAGGTTGGTATCAACAGAAAGGTTGACTTGTTTGTTGAGTGCGAGCATTTTCGGTTGGTTCTGCGTAATATTGGTTTGCAGTTCCTTGCGAATCTTGTTTGTGAAATCACCCACCAGTTGGTTCATCAACTCACCTAGCACATCGCCAACTTCATCTGAAGTATGAAGTACCGCAAGTTCATTTTCTGGCATGCCCATATTACGCATGTAATTGGTGTAGATCTCTAGTGCAGCCTTTGACGTAAAATTGATAACGACAAGGCCTGAGAAGCCGCCGTCAAATAAGACGAAGCAACCAAAATCTGGCTTTAGACTTGTCTTGTTTATTTTTTGAACCATGGCTGAATAGGACACCTGAGAGGCCGTCGCTGAAGTGAGTACGCTTGAGACTGATTGGCATAGCTTAAGAAGAATATCTTCAGTGGTGACCGTTTTGTTCTTTTTCATTGTGATGTGCTCGTGGAGGTGTCTTAAACAAAATGTTATTCAATATATTACTATTTATTGAAGACAAAAGTGACAATTTATCCATTGTTGCACCGAGATTCTGATTTGATCACCTTTTTATATCAACTTAATAGTAGTAAAGTGACCAAATTCAAAAAAAATCATAAAAATTTTCAGATAACCCAATGCTGATTGGATCAGCGAAGTAGGGGCAGGACGCAAATGTTACCAAGACTTCAACTCAATGCTGATGTCGATCCAGTAGTTGTACGCTTTTTAGATGAACTAAAAACGGCGGGCTTTACTGGCGACATTGAATCTCAATATTCTAGCCGTTTGGCTGCTGCGACTGATAACAGTGTCTATCAGCAATTGCCGCAGGCTGTCATTCTGCCAAAAACAACTCATGATGTTGTGTTGATCGGCAAAGTGGGTGCTAAATCCGCCTACGAACGCGTGACTTTTTCCCCTCGCGGTGGTGGGACTGGAACTAATGGCCAATCCCTAACGAAAGGTATCGTGGTTGATCTATCGCGTTACATGAATCAAGTTCTTGAGATCAATGAGGTTGAGGGATGGGTAAGAGTTCAGTCGGGCATCGTTAAAGATCAATTGAACGACGCTGTGCGTCCGTACGGTTACTTTTTCTCTCCAGATCTCTCTACCAGCAACCGCGCCACTTTAGGTGGCATGATCAATACCGATGCTTCAGGGCAGGGGTCATTGAAGTACGGTAAAACCTCTGATCATGTTTTGTCGGTACAAGCGGTTTTAGTGGACGGTTCGTGCTTAGAATCTGACTTATCAAATGGCTTGCCGACCGAGGGTGAGTTTGCTCATCATGCGCTTGCGGTGACGGAAGCGGTTTGCCGAGACAAGCGCGCTCAAATCTTAGATAAATTTCCTCCGCTGAACCGCTTCCTAACAGGCTATGACCTAAAGAATGCAATCAACGAACAAGATGACAGCTTTGATCTGACTCGCGTTTTATGTGGCGCTGAAGGTTCTTTAGCATTCATCACGGAAGCAAAGCTCAACCTCACGCCGATTCCGAAAGCGCGCACACTGGTCAACGTGAAGTACAATACGTTTGACTCTGCGCTGCGTCATGCGCCATTTATGGTGGACGCCCTCGCGCTCTCTGTTGAAACGGTGGATTCAAGAGTATTGAACCTTGCTAAGCAAGACATTGTTTGGCATACCGTGAGTGACTTGCTGACGGACGTTCCTAACAAAGAGATGCTTGGCATCAATATGGTTGAGTTTGCAGGCCAAGATGAAGCGGAAGTGGAGCAACTCGTTCAAGCACTGACAGCCCAACTTGAAACCATGGTCGAGAGTGAAGAAGGCGGTGTGATTGGCTTTCAAGTGTGCAGTGATTTAGCCAGTATTGGTCGAATCTACAACATGCGTAAAAAAGCGGTGGGTCTATTAGGGGCGGCAAAAGGTCGAGCTAAGCCTGTCGCTTTTGCGGAAGATACCTGCGTACCACCGGAAAACTTGGCAGACTTTATCTCTGAATTTAGAGAATTACTCGATTCAAAAGCGTTGAATTACGGCATGTTTGGTCATGTTGATGCTGGTGTGTTACACGTTCGTCCAGCATTGGATCTGTGTGACCCGACGCAAGAAGCATTAATGCACGAAGTCTCCGATGAAGTGGTTAAGTTAGTAGCGAAATACGGTGGCTTGATGTGGGGTGAGCACGGTAAAGGTTTTCGTTCTGAATACGGGCCAGAATTTTTTGGTGAAGAACTGTATACCGAGCTAAGGCGCATCAAAGCGGCATTTGATCCACACAATAAGATGAATCCAGGCAAGATTTGTACACCATTAGAAAGTGACGCTGAATTGGTAAAAGTAACGGATACTAAGCGTGGATTCTATGATCGTCAGATCGCGGTACAAGTTCGTGATAGCTTCAAGCAGGCTATGGAATGTAATGGTAATGGCTTGTGCTTCAACTACGATACCAGTTCGCCAATGTGCCCGTCGATGAAAGTCACGGCAGATCGTCGTCATTCACCTAAAGGCCGTGCGGGCTTGGTAAGGGAATGGTTACGTCAACTGACTGAGCAAGGTGTGGATATTCTCGATCTTGAGCAAGAAGTGCTCAAGGACAACACCCCAGTTAAAACGATGGTTGATCGTGTTCGTAACACAATGAATAAGCGCAATGAATACGATTTTTCTCATGAAGTTTATGAAGCGATGAATGGTTGTCTTGCGTGTAAAGCGTGCGCGAGCCAATGTCCAATCAAAGTGGATGTTCCAAGCTTCCGTTCTCGGTTCTTAAACATCTATTACTCACGTTATCAACGCCCAGTAAAGGATTATTTGGTCGCAAATATTGAAATGATGCTGCCTTTGATGGCCAAGGCGCCCAAAGTTGTGAATGCTGTTTTAGGTCAAAAGTGGATTCAGACGACTACGGCCAAAACGGTGGGTTATATCGATGCACCGCTGATGTCAGTGCCGACACTAACAAATCGTCTGGCGAGTAAAGAACGACAACTTTTTGATCGACAATATCTAGAAGGGCTCTCTTCTGAACAGAAGAAACAGCATGTGTTGATCGTTCAAGATCCGTTTACAAGCTTCTATGATGCCGATGTGGTTGAAGACTTTGTGACCTTGGCTGAGAAACTTGGCAAAACACCAGTGTTGCTGCCGTTTAAACCCAATGGCAAAGCACTGCACATTAAAGGCTTCTTAAGTCGTTTTGCGCGAGAGGCAAAATCAACGTCTGATTTCTTGTCGATGGTGGCTGATATTGGTATTCCTTTAGTTGGTGTTGATCCTGCACTTGTACTTTGTTATCGCGATGAATATGTCGAGATTTTAGAGAAAAAACGGGGCGACTTTGATGTGCTTACCGTTCATGAGTGGTTACTGCCACTGTTAGGTGAGTTCGAAGCGCGCTCTTCAAGTAACGAAATGTGGTACTTGTTCGCGCACTGCACTGAAAAGACGAAAATGCCAAATGCTGAAAAAGAGTGGGGGGCTATTTTTAAACACTTTGGTGCGGCGTTAACCAGCGTTCCTGTCGGGTGTTGTGGTATGGCTGGCACATTTGGTCACGAAGTTGATAAGTTGCAAATGTCAAAAGACATATACGGCTTAAGTTGGAAGCCTCAAATGCAAGACTTACCGAAAGAACGTTGCTTAGTCACAGGTTACTCTTGTCGTAGCCAAGTGAAACGCCTCGAAGGCGAAAAGCTTGCACACCCTTTACAGGCGTTAGCCGCTATTCTTTAATGTATTTAGCCCAGCCATTGCTGGGCTTTTTTCTAAGCTAACAAAGGAATGTTAATAAGGGAAAATATGAAGTTTCTAGAGTTAAAAGCCCCACCCGTTGCTCTGTTTATACTGGTATTAGTCGCTTCTTACTTCAGTGCTCATTACCTGACTATAGGGGTAATATTGTGGCCCTATAAGATCATCGTTCTGGGGGCCGGAATCGTATTGAGTGGTGTGATCGGGTTATCAGGCATATGGGAGTTTCGAAAGCAGAAAACCACCGTTAATCCGATCAAAGTTGACACCGCTTCTTCAGTGGTGGACAGTGGAATCTTTGGCTACACGCGAAATCCAATGTATCTAGGGCTATTCATTTTACTGTTTTGCTTTGGCTACTTCTTCCAAAACCTATTCAGTGTTTTGCTCAGTTTTGTATTCGTAATATACATGAATCAGTTCCAAATTAAGCCAGAAGAGCGTGCTCTAGAGCAATTATTTGGTGCAGAATATGTTGATTATAAACAAAAGGTTAGACGCTGGATTTAGTGCAGGCTTGAGTGGCTTAATAACCGAAATAAAAAAGCCCAGCTTGAGATTATCAAGCTGGGCTTTATTGATCTTGTTCTAGACTTATTTACATCGAGATGTGTAAATAAGGATGCTGATTAAGCGGCGGCTGCGAATTGAGCTAGAAACATCTCTTTACGCTCGTTGAAGCGGTTTACTAAATCGTCGACAGAAGCTTGGTCGTATGGCTTAAGGCCACTTGCGACCATGCGCTTTACGCCCTTACCGACGATTTCTCCGTTTTCTTTAAACTCAAAGTTTAAGGTAACGAGGCCACGCTTGCCTTCAACATCAAAAGTCGCACCAGAGAATTCAACTTCTGGATGAGACAGGTCTAGGCGAGTAAATTCAACTTCCATGCTCTCGTAAATCACAAGAGGACGCTGGCAGTTGATCATCATCTGTTGTTCTTCCATCAGAGGAACCATGATGTGTGGGAAGTTCATGCCAGAGAACTTAACGTAGTTGGTTACTACGTGCTCGATGAACGCTTGGTCGTGGCTCTTCTCACCTTCACAAGACATGTGCAGGTACTCTTTGCCTTTCTCGTCAACCAGTGAGCTTTCTTTTTCACATTTGTTGTCAACACTTAGCGCAATACCATTACCCACCATACCAGAAAAATTAAAACGCATTTTTTGGCTGATGCCTTCTTTTTGTAAAAGCACTGCAAACAAAAGATCGCCAGGCACGCAGAAGCGCTTATTGTCTTCATCGTGAATTGGATTGAAGTCAGCGGCTACTTTTTTAGCAAAGTGGCTAGCTTGTTCACGAGTGAATTGAAATTGATTGTCTTCAGTAGAAAAGTAAGGTGTCAGAAACATAGTATCGCTATAGGTGATCAAATCTGCTGAGGATTATAGCTAACTAACTTCGTTCTAATGGTCTATCCAGTTAACTTTGCTTTTATATCAGTCAATTAGATAAATACGTTGGATGGTATGTGACGATTTTAAGGGAGATATGGCCTTTGGCTCAATGCAACAAGGGCTAATCGATAGCCCTTGTTTATATACCCCTTTAATGGTGTTGTTTACAATGTTTTTGCTTTAAAAGCTACACAAAGTGCCTTCTGGCATTAGGTGATTATGAACGGATAATTTGAGCAATAAATTTGCTTGTTCAATATCCGGTGCAAAATATCTGTCTTTGTCGTAGAAGCTGACTTTTTCACGCAAAATCTGTTTCGCTTCTTCCACGCGAGGAGAAGATAGATGCGGAGCGCGGAAGTCTAACCCTTGTGCCGCGGCCAAATATTCTACTGCCAATATCCCACGGGTATTTTCAGCCATGTATCTCAGCCTACGTGCCGCAAAGGTGGCCATTGAGACATGGTCTTCTTGGTTAGCCGAGGTTGGAAGGCTGTCGATTGATGCGGGGTGAGCTAAGGTTTTGTTCTCACTCGCCAGTGCCGCCGAGGTGACTTGAGCAATCATGAAACCGGAGTTCACGCCGCCGTTATCGACCAAGAAAGGTGGAAGTTTGCTTAGCGCGCTATCAATCAGCAGCGCCATTCTTCGTTCAGACAGGCTGCCGATCTCAGCAATCGCCAATGCAAGGTTATCGGCGGCCATCGCGACGGGTTCTGCGTGAAAGTTACCGCCTGAAATGATGTCGCCATCGTCAGCGAAAACTAACGGGTTGTCGGATACAGCATTCGCTTCAATCGTTAAAGTCTCTGCTGAGTTACGAATCTGCTGTAAACAAGCCCCCATCACTTGAGGTTGGCAACGTAGCGAGTAAGGGTCTTGAACCTTTTCACAGCCAGTGTGTGATTCACCAATTTCACTTTTTTGATCAAGCATATGACGGTAAGCCAGCGCAGCATCCATTTGACCACGATGACCACGAACGCGATGAATTCGAGGGTCAAACGGGCGACGACTACCGAGTGCAGCTTCAACAGACATTGCACCACACACAGTCGCAGACGCAAACAAGTCTTCTGCTGCGAATAGACCTTCTAATGCAAAGGCAGTCGATGCTTGTGTGCCGTTTAACAGCGCCAAACCTTCTTTAGGTGCGAGCGTAATAGGCTCCAACCCTGCGATCTGCATCGCTTCTAACCCCGTGATGATCTTGCCGTTATGGCGAGCTTGGCCTTCACCGAGCAGAACAGTACTCATGTGGGCGAGGGGAGCAAGGTCTCCAGAGGCACCAACGGATCCTTTTTGTGGAACACATGGGTAAACCTGTGCATTCACCAGATCGATAAGAGCATTAATCACCTTGAGGCGAATCCCTGAGTAACCGCGAGACAAGCTGTTAATCTTCAATACCATCATCAAACGCACGGTTTCATCAGACATAAATTTTCCAATGCCCGCTGCGTGAGAAAGTACGATACTTTTTTGTAGAACTTCAAGATCTTCCGGCGCAATTTTGGTGTTTGCTAGTAAGCCAAAACCCGTGTTGATGCCATACACAGTGCGATCTTCAGCAATCACTTGCTCGACAACGTGCATGCTCGCTTCAATATCAGGGATTGCAGCAGGATCCAGCGATAGGTTCACAGGGCTACGGCTGATTTTACGAAGTTCAGATAGGCCAAGAAGTCCTGGTTTAAGTAATAAGTTCAACATGTTCTCTCCAGACATTAAAGGCGACGAAGTTCTTCGTTTAGCATAGGTAAATCAAGTTTCTGCTCTTTAGCACACTGCTTGGCAATATCGTAACCCGCATCTGCATGACGCATTACGCCGGTTGCTGGGTCATTGTGAAGAACGCGAGCAATACGTTGCGAAGCGTCTTCACTACCGTCACAACAAATCACCATGCCCGAGTGTTGTGAGAAGCCCATGCCAACGCCGCCACCGTGGTGCAGAGAAACCCAAGTTGCGCCGCCAGCTGTGTTCAGAAGGGCGTTCAATAGAGGCCAATCTGAAACTGCATCAGAGCCATCCATCATGCCTTCTGTTTCACGGTTCGGGCTCGCAACTGAACCTGAATCTAGGTGGTCACGACCGATAACAACGGGTGCTTTGAGTTCGCCATTTTTGACCATTTCATTGAATGCTTGGCCTAAGCGTTCACGGTCTTTCAAACCCACCCAACAGATACGAGCGGGTAGGCCTTGGAACTGGATGCGTTCACGCGCCATATCTAGCCAGTTATGTAGATGTGGGTTGTCTGGAATCAGTTCTTTTACTTTTTGGTCTGTTTTGTAGATATCTTCTGGATCACCCGACAGGGCTGCCCAACGGAACGGCCCGATGCCTTCACAGAATAAAGGACGAATATAGGCAGGTACGAAACCTGGGAAATCAAATGCGTTTTCCACACCTTCTTCCAGTGCCATTTGGCGAATGTTATTACCGTAATCCACCGTTGCTGCGCCGCGATATTGTAGGTCTAGCATGGCTTGAACTTGAATCGCCATCGATTGTTTCGCGGTTTTCACGACTTTTGCTTCATCAATGGTGCGTTCTTGTGCGGCTTTCTCCATCGTCCAGCCTTGCGGCAAGTAGCCGTTCAAAGGATCGTGAGCAGAGGTCTGGTCAGTCACCACATCCGGTGTGATATTTCGTTCCACTAACTCAGGGAATACGTCTGCCGCGTTACCTAATAAGCCAACAGAGATAGGTGTTGCTGACTCTTTAATCATAGCCATTGCTTCATCTAAGCTGGTGGCTTTTTGGTCTACATAGCCGGTACGCAAGCGATAGTCGATTCTTGATTCATCACATTCCACGGCGATCATTGAGAAGCCAGCCATGGTCGCCGCGAGAGGTTGAGCACCACCCATGCCACCAAGACCGCCCGTTAGAACCCACTTACCGTTCGCTTCACCTTGGAAGTGCTTCTTGGCAATCGCAACAAATGTCTCATAAGTACCTTGGACGATACCTTGTGAGCCAATATAGATCCAGCTACCTGCGGTCATTTGGCCGTACATCATCAAGCCCTCTTTATCGAGCTCATTGAAGTGTTCCCAGTTGGCCCAATGTGGGACAAGGTTCGAGTTGGCGATCAGTACGCGAGGCGCGTTTTTATGAGTTGGGAATACGCCTACCGGTTTACCTGATTGAACAAGCAGCGTTTGGTCGTCTTCTAAGCGCTCTAATACTTCAACAATCTTGTCATAACATTTCCAGTCACGTGCTGCACGACCAATACCGCCATACACAACCAGTGCATGTGGGTGTTCAGCCACATCAGGGTCTAGGTTGTTCATTAACATACGCAGTGGTGCTTCGGTTAACCAAGATTTTGCGCGCAAAGTGGTACCATGAGGTGCGCGAATTTCACGAGTCGTGTCGAGACGAGGGTCACTGTTGTGCTGTTCCGCCATTTTAGATTTCCTTCTGTTTCACGTTATATCGTTGTAGTTTTAGTTTTAGTTTTAGTTATCGGTATAGCTGGGTGAGTCGCCTGCCATTGCACTGGCAATATCCCAACATAAACGCGCCGCTAATCGAGCCGTTTGGCCATCGACGTCGTAGTTTGGGTTATATTCCGCAATGTCCGCGATAATCAGTTTTTCGCTGTGTTGGTATATCTGTTCTAGAAAAGGAGCGAGTGCTTCATAACTCACGCCTCGTGCCGCTGGAGCGCTCACGCCCGGCGCTGTCGCAGCTGGGAATACGTCGAGGTCGATAGTGAGGTAGAGGTAATCACAGTCAGTGATGAATTTTTGCAACTTGACCAGTTGAGTGACTTGATTCACTAGGGTCATATTGCGGTCGAGCTCATACCAAACACTGAGTTGGTCGGCTTTGTTAAATAGCGCTTGGGTATTACTGGCCGCGCTAACGCCAAGACAAGCGTAATGAAACGGCCATTGATGTCTGTGGCAGTAGTCACTTATCTGGTTAAAAGGCGTGCCAGAGCTTGGTTTAACGTCGGCGATGTCGCTTTCAAATTCACGAAGATCAAAGTGAGCATCAAAGTTAACGATGCCTATTTTAGGTTTGTGTTCAGGTTGATCTTGGTGAAGGCGTTCAGCGAGGCCTTGGAACGACGCCCAAGCCACTTCGTGACCACCGCCAAGGGTAATCACTTTGTTAGTTGATAGAGCATTGGCAATCACAGAAGCACACTGTGTTTGGCTGACTTCTAACTGACCATCATTGCACTCAATATCACCGAGATCGGCAATGTGTGCATCACTGTGCCAAGCCATATTCGCCAGAGCTTGGCGGATCAAGTTAGGTGCTTGTTTCGCGCCCCCGCGTCCTTTATTTCTTGCAACACCGGCATCGCTGGCAAAGCCAACCAAGGCGATAGCACCGTCAGTCAGTGCGTCACTTAAATCACTACTTTGTACTTGCTTGGTAATGTGATGAACGCGAGTACCGAGTGCGCCATCTTCAAGATCATTACGTCCGGTCCACACAAAGTTATGTACGGTTTCTGCGTTTTTTTGAATGCCGTTGGATTTAGATTGAGTCATGACACACCTCGCCATTAACGATGCGTCTATGCAGATGAGCAATACCGATTTGATAGCTTAGATCGGCAGGGTGATCGATATTCCAGATAGCTAAATCAGCGGCATAACCGATGTCGACTTTGCCTTTAGTTTGGGAGTCACCAATGGCAGCGGCAGCGTTACAAGTGACACCACGCAATGCTTCTTCAGGTGTCGTACCAAACAGGGTGCAGCTCATGTTCATCATCAGTGTTAAATCAGCAAAGGGTGAAGTGCCGGGGTTTAAGTCGGTCGCGATCGCCATTGGAACGTTGTGTTCACGAAGTCGGGCAACGGGTGGCTGTTGGGTTTCTTTCAAGAAGTAGAAAGCACCGGGTAATAACGTGGCTACTGTGCCGGATTTTGCCAGTGCTTTTACCCCGGTTTCATCAAGGTATTCAACATGGTCGACAGAGAGTGCACCGTATTTTGCTGCAAGTGCGCTGCCGCCCAAATTCGAAAGCTGCTCAGTGTGGCCTTTTATCGCGAGTCCATGAGCTTTGGCTGCTGCAAAGATTCGTTCGGTTTGCTCTAGGTTGAAGCCGATAGATTCGCAGAATACGTCAACCGCATCGGCTAGGCCTTGCTCTGCGACTTTAGGAATGATCTCTTGGCAAACCAAATCAACGTAGCGATCTGGCTGTTCTTTATATTCGGGCGGCACAGCATGGGCGGCAAGGAGAGTGGTGGTGATCTTAATTCGGCGATGATTCTCTAACGCTTTAGCTGCACGTAACATCTTAAGTTCATCATTAAGTGTTAAACCATAGCCGGATTTTACTTCAATACTGGTTACGCCACTTCTTAATAAGCCATCAAGCCTTGGCAACGCCATTTCAACCAGTTCGGACTCCAGTGCTGCGCGTGTTGCAGTGACTGTCGCTAGAATACCGCCGCCTTGTTTAGCGATGTCGGTGTAACAGACACCATTCAAACGTTGCTCAAACTCATTAGCACGATTACCCGCAAATATGAGATGAGTGTGGCAATCAATCAATCCAGGGGTGACAAGTTTGTTTTTGCAGTCGTAGGTATCGTAATCCAAAGAACCATCAATGCTTATTTGCTCTAACTCAGTCGTAAGTACGCCTTGGTTTGAACAAGAGATAGACACGATCTTACCGTCTTCGATCACGATATCTTGAGGGGAAGAGGGCTGATAACCATCGGCTCCCGGGCTCATTGAGACCACTCGTGCATTTTTAAGGATTAAATTCATAATCGCCTAGTTCTTTGCTAATCATAAAATGTATATACAAATAAATAAGCTAAACGCTGACCTTAATCAAGTTGATGTTGCGAAAATGTGACCGGCGATCGGGATGATGTTCTTAATCTAGAAGTATCTTGGAGCTTAATTTGTACTTGGATCCCGGATGGTAGAGTAATGCAAAGCTGATTAAACGATCTTTACTCCATGTTCTTCTATTCAAAAGTAGGCAAGGCTCTGATTCAGATAGCTTTAATGACGTTCTAATTTGAGAGTCTGGAATAATGGCTTCAACCGTGTGTTCAATGGCACTCAATGGGCAACTTTTTGAAAGGTATTGATTGGGAGTTGAGGTTGAAAAATCTTGCTCTAGGTAGCTAGGGGCTGCTTGAGAGCTCACCCAGCGCACTTCCAGTTGTATCGGCGTGTTGTCGGCAAAGTGGATGATTTCACTATAGAACACTTCTGCATTGATCATCACACCTAACCGTGTAGCCGTGCTTTCATCAGCCTTGATGCTCTCGTGTTTGATAACTTGGCTTGTATACGTTTGACCTCGGTCTGTGATCTCTTGCGCGATGTTGTTGATATCAAGCAGCGGAGATTGTGCTTTTTCGTTTGGTTCACAGACAAAAGTCCCCAGCCTTGGTTTCCGGATCAGCTTGCCTTCAGATACCAGATCTCGAATGGCTTTATTAACCGTCATTCGACTCACATTGAACTGCTCGGTGAGTTCGAGTTCGGTGGTTATCTGGTCACCCACTGGCCAGTGACCACTGGTGATTTTGTCATCAATGAACTGTTTTATCTGTAGGTAGAGTGGCGCTTTCGACATAATGAAACCTTATTTGACTATACAAATAGAGTAGCGGAATTTTTCATGATTTCAATACTTTCTCTGGTAATGTGCGGTCGTTCTATAAGGATGGGGTAAATATCGAGGACACTTAACCGTATAGTTTGATAGCGCGGTGGGACGAACATTGTTATTTCATATAATTTCGTTACAATGTTCGGCTACTCACAAAGGGGGGCATCTGTATTTGCTTCTATGTGGGTATCTTTATTATGCATATATCTCCGATCAACATACTGGTTGATTGAAAAACATATATTAAACATTTTCATGTGTTGCTTGGTGTGCAACACCACTGTAAAGGACAAATAATGCCAATTATTACTCTTCCTGACGGCAGTCAGCGTCAATTTGACAACCCTGTATCAACGCTAGATGTTGCCCTATCAATCGGTCCTGGCCTTGCGAAAGCAACCATTGCTGGTCGTGTAGACGGCGAGCGTGTTGATGCTTGTGATCTTATCGAAAACGATGCAAGCCTTGAAATCATCACAGCTAAAGATGAAGTTGATGGCCTTGAGATCGTGCGTCACTCTTGTGCTCACCTTTTAGGCCACGCGGTTAAGCAGCTTTTTCCAGAAGCGAAAATGGCGATCGGTCCTACTATCGATAACGGTTTCTACTACGATATCGATCTTGAGCACTCTCTAACGCAAGAAGATCTAGAAAAGATCGAAAAGCGCATGAAAGAGCTAGCGAAGACCAAGTACCAGGTTGTTAAGAAGAAAGTTAGCTGGCAGGAAGCGCGCGACGCATTCGAAGCTCGCGGCGAGACTTACAAGATTGAAATCTTGGACGAGAACGTTTCTAAAGACGATCGTCCAGGCCTGTACCATCACGAAGAATACATCGATATGTGTCGTGGTCCACACGTGCCTAACATGAGCTTCTGTCAGCACTTCACTCTACTTAACGTAGCGGGTGCATACTGGCGTGGTAACAGTGACAACAAGATGCTTCAACGTATCTACGGCACTGCATTCCACGACAAGAAGGCGCTTAAAGCTCACCTTGTGCGTCTAGAAGAAGCGGCTAAACGTGACCACCGTAAAATCGGTAAAGCGCTTGACCTATTCCACATGCAGCAAGAAGCACCAGGCATGGTGTTCTGGCACCACAACGGTTGGACTATCTTCCGTGAGCTAGAAGTCTTTATTCGTCAAAAACTGACTGAGTACGATTACCAAGAAGTTAAAGGCCCATTAATGATGGACCGTGTTCTTTGGGAACGCTCTGGTCACTGGGATAAGTACGCTGAAGCGATGTTCACTACTTCTTCAGAGAACCGTGAATACGCTATCAAGCCAATGAACTGTCCTGGTCACGTTCAAATCTTCAACCAAGGTTTGAAGTCTTACCGTGATCTACCGTTACGTATGGCTGAGTTTGGCTCATGTCACCGTAACGAGCCGTCTGGCGCACTTCACGGCATTATGCGTGTTCGTGGCTTCACTCAAGATGATGCTCACGTATTCTGTACAGAAGACCAAGTTCAACAAGAAGTAAAAGCTTGTATTGAAATGGTTTACGATACTTACAAAACTTTCGGCTTCGATAGCATTGTTGTGAAGCTGTCTACTCGTCCAGAACAGCGTGTGGGTTCAGACGAAATGTGGGACCGTGCAGAGGCTGATCTTAAGCAAGCGCTAGAGGCAATGGACATTGCATATGAGATTCAAGAAGGCGAGGGTGCGTTCTACGGACCTAAGATTGAATTTACTTTGCATGATTGTTTGGACCGCGCTTGGCAATGTGGTACAGTGCAGCTCGATTTTGCATTACCAGAACGTTTAGGTGCGACTTACGTAGGTGAAGATAACGAGCGTCACACGCCAGTTATGATCCACCGCGCGATTTTAGGTTCACTGGAGCGCTTCATTGGTATTCTTATTGAAGAATATGCTGGCTTCTTCCCAACGTGGTTGGCGCCAGAACAAGCAGTTGTAATGGGTATTACAGACAAACAGTCTGAATATGTACAAGAAATTACGAAAAAACTGCAAAAAAGTGGATTTAGAGTCAAAGCAGACTTGAGAAATGAGAAGATTGGCTTTAAAATCCGCGAACATACTTTGAAACGTGTACCGTTCATGCTTGTGTGTGGTGACCAAGAAATGGAAGCCGGCGAAATTGCAGTACGGACTCGTAAAGGTAAAGACCTTGGCAAATTTAAAGTGGATGACTTTATTTCATACATCCAAGCCGAGGTTTCAAGCCGTAAGCTCAATCTGGAGGAATAGCTATTAAAGGCGGAAGACGTGGCCAACAACCGGCCAAACAAAACCAGCACCGTTTAAACGGTGACATTCGTGGCGTTCGTGAAGTGCGTCTAACTGGCGCTGACGGCGAAGCTGTTGGTGTGGTTTCAATCGCTGAAGCGATGGAAGCAGCAAATGAAGCTGGTATGGATCTTGTAGAGATCAGCCCTAACGCCGAGCCGCCAGTTTGTCGTGTGATGGACTACGGTAAGTTCCTCTTCGAGAAGAGCAAAGCTGCGAAAGAGCAGAAGAAGAAGCAAAAGCAGGTTCAGATCAAGGAAATTAAATTCCGACCTGGAACTGATATTGGAGACTATCAGGTAAAACTACGCAACCTGACTGGTTTCCTAGAAGACGGCAACAAAGTGAAGGTAACAATTCGCTTCCGTGGCCGCGAAATGGCTCACCAAGAAATCGGTGTTGACGTTCTTAATCGTTTGAAAGCGGATACTGAAGAATTTGCAGTAGTCGAATCTTTCCCAACGAGAATTGAAGGTCGCCAGATGATCATGGTGTTGGCCCCTAAAAAGAAGTAATTAACGGCTTTACAAGTAATTAAACCCTGCAGCCTCAGGTTGCGGGGTTTTATTCGCCCTAATTACTATGTTATTAACAACTCAACAATGCGGAGTTATTCATCATGCCTAAGATGAAAACCAACAAAGGTGCTGCTAAGCGTTTCCAGAAAACTGCTGGTGGTATTAAGTTTAAGCACGCTGGTAAACGTCACATCCTGACTAAGCGTACTACTAAGAACAAGCGTCAGCTTCGTCCGAACTCGATCCTTCCTAAATGTGAAGTTGCTCAAGTTCTACGTATGATGCCATACGCTTAATTCTTTTTAGTTTATAAATTCGTTTAGTTTAGGAGAAGCATAATGCCTCGCGTAAAACGTGGTGTACAAGCTCGTGCACGTCATAAGAAAGTTCTAAAACAAGCTAAAGGTTACTACGGAGCACGTTCACGTGTTTACCGCGTAGCTTTCCAAGCAGTTACCAAAGCTGGTCAATACGCTTACCGTGACCGTCGCAACAAGAAACGTCAATTCCGTCAACTTTGGATTGCACGTATCAACGCGGCATCTCGTCAAAATGGTCTATCTTACAGCCGTTTCATCAATGGCCTTAAGAAAGCATCTATCGAGATCGACCGTAAGATTCTTGCTGACATCGCAGTATTCGACAAAGCAGCATTTGCTGTTCTAGTTGAAAAAGCGAAAGCATCTCTATAATTTAGAGTTAGCTTAAAGGTTTAAGAAAAGGAGAACTTCGGTTCTCCTTTTTTATTGCCTGCAGTTTGGCTTTTAAAGATTCCCAACTCCTTCCTTCGTCAGTCTTGGGTATGACGTTATCAATTTCCGTATCTAATTTTTATTCGCTTGAACAAGCATTCTGGTATATAAACATCTACCTAACCTTTTAATGTTAAGCGACCGAGATAAATGACCGCACCGACGACTATGACGTTCTTCGAACGTTTTGAAACTGACATCCTTTCTGGCAAGAAGACGATTACTATTCGCGATGAATCTGAGCGTGACTACCAGCCAGGCAGTGTTGTGGAAGTATCAACGCTAGAGCAAGGACGTGTGTTCTGTCATCTTAAGATCATCAGCGTTGAGCCAATTTTGTTTGATGACTTAGGTGAGTTCCATGCTCAGCAAGAGAACATGACGCTGCAAGTACTGAAAGACGTGATTCAAGATATCTATCCGGGTATCTCTCAACTGTACGTAGTTTCTTACGAGCTTGTTTAAGAAGCGTGATTGAGCATCCAGTGTACAAGTGAGTCTGGGTTGCGATTAGAGAGGGAGTTGTTGATGAATGAATTACAGGCTGGCTGTGTTCTACCGATAATGCTTCAGCTTTATTGTCGCGAGCAGACGGATCAGCCGTTAATCACTCGAAAGGATCTCGACAGTGCTCTTTATGAGAGTGAAGGCTTTTTAGCGTGGCGCGAAACAAAGCGTGACTTCACTGTCAGTGATATCGAGAACCGAGTGTGGGTGAAGAGTTGCCCCGGCGGTTACATTACTGAAGTACACTTCTATGCTGACGGTTCTTTGATTGAATATCGTTTGTTCGATCGATTTGAAACGACAGGGCAGTGGCAGTTAAAAGATGGCTTGTTACACGTCGAGATTTTAAAGGGTGAGAACCGCTACCAGTTTGCTGTTGTGGCTCGTGCTGACCTTAATATTCACTCTGCGGTGGAATATAAAAATGGTGAGCTGCATTCGTATTTGAAATTGGTGCAGGCTGAGCGTTAATCCTTTTTAGCCGACCTTGCTTGCCCATGAAAATAAGTGATGTTCCAATAACAACAAAGCCAACAGTGATGTTGGCTTTGTTGTTTTCAATTCGACCGAGTACTTCTAATCAACGCGCTATTAAGCTATTAAGCTATTAAGCCATTAAGCCATTAAGCCATTAAGCTTCTAAGTTCGCTAGTTGACTATAAAGCTCGCTGTCTTGATCTTGCTTTGCACAAACCGTTAGTAGGTCTTCAATAAAGTACTTTAATGCGCGAGCTTCGATACGACGAATACCTTGTTGCTGTTCTTCAGTTAGGTAGCCGTAGATAGTCGCAGCGCCAAAGTCACCAAAGATCATTTGACCTTGCTCGTTCACTAAAGTGTTGTGAGCGTATAGATCACCATGACAGACTTTGTTGGCATGCAAGTGTTCAAACACATCAATCATCTGTTCGGTAATGCTATTGATCTGAGTAATTGAAAGCTCAAAGCCTTCGTTGAAGGTATCGCGAGTGCAGCTTTCTAGAGTAGGGGGCAAACCTAGGTTGTAATAGTTGCTCGGGATAAGCTCCATCACCAATGCTAGGTAGTCTGACTCGTCGACTTGAGCGATAGACTTCACTAGGTTGCTATGATGACCAGCCTGCAAACACGCTTCGAGCTCATCGTGTGGGTAGCCGTCGCTTGTTACTTCACCTTTAAATACTTTTACAGCGACTTCCTGTGGGAAATCAAAATCACCGTTCAACCAGCTAGCATGTGAAATTACCCCAGACGCGCCTTGGCCCAGCACTTGATTGAGTGAGTAGCATTGTGAGCTTACGGCAGGCACGCAATCTAAGCTGCTTGGGTGTTTGCAAAACGGGTTACCCGCAAACGCTAACCAAGCCAGTTTTGGTAGCTTGATAAGGAACTCTGGGAATTCAGTCAGTTGGTTTGCAGACAGACGAACCAGCTCAAGGTTGGATAGGTTTTCCATGCTTTCTGGCAAAACGCGAATCTTGTTGCCTGCTAATGCCAGTTTCTGTAGTCGTGGTCTTTCACCTAGTGAGCTAGGCAGAATCTCAATCTCATTGTCGGTCAGAATTAACCAACGTAATTGAGTCGGCAGAGACTGCTCGCTAACGGTTTTGATTCGATTGGTTTTGAAGCCAACCATTTCAAGCTTAGGAAGTGACCCCAGAACATCAGGCAGGTGCGTAAACAGATTATTTGACGCGAAGATAATACGCAGGTTTGTCAACTGTGATAACTCTTCCGGTAAATCTGACAGTTGATTGCCTGAAAGGTCTAGAATTTCAAGAGAATCGGCAAGTTCCAAGATCTCCAAAGGAAACCCGGTGAGACCTTCTGACAGTTTTAAGCGCTTAATCCCTTTGAGTTGCCCTGATTTTAGTTGTTCTAGAGTATGCAAACCTTAGCCTTATCAATAGATGTTCGAGGCGCGTAGTTTACTTGTCTCAATCGAGAAAGGCGAGCTTCCGTCTTGATGTTCAAGGTTCGTTGGGGAACTTATGACTTCAGACTCCCGATGGCTCGCCAACACATATCAAAGCTATCGTTGATGCACTTCGATGTTTGCTCTGGCGAAGACTCACTTTGTTCAATCAGCCAGTTGGCACAAATCAAAAAGTGACTATGGATAAAGTGCCTCACAAGGTTAATGTCTAACACCATTAATTCACCATCTTCTTGCCCTAGCAAAATGATCTCGTCTAGCGATGCGAACATCTGTGAAACAATCACTTCTCGAGTTTGAGTCGTTGGGTCGAAATGAACATTGGTGAAGAACTTCATCGCAACCGGATTTGCTAATGCCCACTCAATCCCTGTGAACCACATGCACTTAAAGGCTTGGTAGCGATCTTCTACTGCCACATCAGTGTGCAGTTGAAGGGTCGAGAATAGCTCTAGCTTCAGCTCGCGAAACAGTTCATCAATCAATAGAGATTTGTTTTCGAAGTGGTGGAACAACGTCGCTTTTGCCACGCCGGCTGTTTTCGCTATTTGTCCGGTAGATGTGCCCTCTAGCCCTTGTTGAGAGAAAAGCAGGAGTGCAGCATCTAGGATTTTTTGTCTTTTGGTGATCATCTATTGAGTACTTTGAACATCAGTTTCTTGATTGGGTTGTGGTATGGAGGATGCATTAATTTGGTGAAGTTGATTTTTCCTCTACTTAGCACAGTTTTAGCATGACTAAAGGTCTTGAAGCCTTCAATGCCGTGATAATGTCCCATGCCTGAAGGGCCAATGCCACCGAACGGCGCGTCTTCTGCTGCCACATGTACCAAAGAGTCGTTAATACATACACCGCCAGAGTGGGTGTTTGATAAAAACGTGTCTTGGGTTTCTTTATTATGGCTCATTAAGTACAGAGCGAGTGGGCGTTCTCTTTCTGTGATGTAGTTTATCGCTTCTTCAATAGAATCATAAGGCACGATAGGCAGAACAGGACCAAACAGCTCTTCTTGCATCGCAACCATGTCATCGCTCACTTTGGTGAGAAGGTGTGGTGTCATTCTGTGGTTTAGATCGTCTTGCGCTTGTTCGGTGACGGTGTGAATCATCGCCCCTTTCGCTTGTGCGTCTTCGATGACACCCTTCAAGCGATTGTATTGGCGCATGTTGACCACAGAGGTTAAGTCTTTGCTCTCAATCCCCGCTTTATAAAGTTTCTTGAAATAACGCTTGTAGGCTGTGATGAACTCGTCCGTTTTTTCTCGCGGCAATAAGATGTAATCAGGCGCTACACAAATTTGGCCAGCGTTTAAGCTTTTTGCAAACAGGATGCGTTCAACGGCGTCAGCCACATCAAAATCGGGGGCAATAATGGTTGGCGATTTACCGCCCAATTCCAAGGTAACTGGCGTTAAGTTGTTAGCCGCAGCTCTCATGACGTGTTTACCTACCGCGCTTGAGCCTGTGAATAGGATATGGTCAAACGGCAGCTGGCTAAATTGAGCGGAAACGTCAGCTTCGCCTTCGATAATTGCAACCTGATCTTCACTAAAGCCTTCAGCCAACATCGCTTTTAAAACACGGTTGGTCGCCGGAGTAAATTCTGACATCTTGAGCATCGCAGTGTTGCCTGCAGCTAGCGCAGTAATAAGAGGACCTAAAGAGAGCATGATTGGGAAGTTCCAAGGAACAATGATACCGACAACGCCTAAAGGCTGATAATGCACCGTGATCTTAGCTGGTGTCAGCATCAAACCAGCTTTGCGGCGTGATGGCTTCAACCACTTCTTTAAGTTCTTACCACTGTAATTGATTTGATGAAGAGAAGGGGTGATATCAGCAATCAAGCTGTCGTATTTTGCTCGATGACCATAATCCTTAGATACCGCCTCAATCAATTGACCTTGATAGCGCATTAACAACGCTTTGAGTAGCGAGAGGTCTTTTCTTCTCTTCTCAAGTGTGGGGTTAGCATGATTTCGGTAGTAGTCTTTTTGTCGGTTGAACATTTGAGCCATGTCATTGGTGCTCGATGTGTTGGGTTCAAGGTTTAGATTATGGTCCATAGTATCCCCTAAATTCGAAAACTGACCGACTGGTTGGTCAGTTGAAGTTACAAGTAGACGCGAGGGATTGCAAGGTTAATAGTCAAAAAAGAAGCGCCACTTAATACGCGTTAGTCTTCTTTTTAGACTAAAATCTTCCAATAGCTTACTTGAGACTTTAACTCCGATTGTCGACAAGTAAGTGTAATCGTAACCATTAATATCAATGGTTGGACTCGTTCTTCATAATATCGGTTAATGCAGCTAACAAATCGTTTTTAAACGCTTTTTGTTGGGTTATACCTCGCTATTCCTAAGAGGTATCTTCTGTCGATGGCCCTATAGTGTGAGGTCTCTAGAATTGGAAAATTCGGTTAATTTGGAACGCATCCGTGCTGAGTATAATGTGAAGCACTGGAGCCAAGGTTTTTATGGGATTGATGATAATGGCGAGGTGTATGTTTCACCGAGTGAAACCGATCATCAAGTTCCGCTCAGTCAGATCGTAAAACAGTTAGAGCAGCGAAATATTGGTTTGCCTGCTCTTGTGCGTTTTCCTCAAATAGTGCATCAACGTGTGCACAATATCTGTAACGCATTTAACCAAGCTATCGACGAATATCAGTACGACAACCGTTACTTGCTTGTTTACCCGATTAAAGTGAACCAGCAAAAAGAAGTCGTTGATGAGATCTTAGCCAGCCAAGCTCAATTAGAGCAGAAGCAGCTTGGTCTAGAGGCGGGCAGTAAGCCAGAACTATTAGCGGTATTGGCGCTGGCTCAAAAAGCAAGCTCAGTGATCGTATGCAACGGTTATAAAGACAGAGAATACATCCGTCTTGCGCTGATTGGTGAAAAACTAGGACACAAGGTTTTTATCGTTCTAGAGAAGCTATCAGAGCTTGATCTTGTGATGTCTGAAGCGAAAGCACTTGGCGTGAAACCGCGTTTAGGTTTACGCATTCGTCTTGCTTCTCAAGGTGCAGGTAAATGGCAAGCCAGTGGTGGCGAGAAGTCGAAGTTCGGCTTGTCTGCATCACAAGTACTGACCGTTATTGAACGCTTGAAAGCAGAAAATCAACTCGATGTTCTGGAATTAGTGCATTTCCATCTTGGCTCACAAATGGCCAATATTCGTGATGTGCGAAATGGCGTGAGTGAAGCGGCTCGTTTCTACTGTGAACTGCGTGATATCGGTGCTCAGTTGAAATACCTGGATGTGGGTGGTGGTTTGGCGGTGGACTATGATGGCACACGCAGTCAGTCTTCAAACTCAATGAACTACGGCTTACTTGAGTACGCGCGGAACATCGTGATGACAGTCGGGGATATTTGTCAGCTCTACAATCAACCACAACCTGTGATTATTTCAGAATCGGGTCGTTCATTGACTGCGCACCATGCCGTGTTAGTGACTAACGTGATTGGTACTGAGAGCTATTCCCCAGAAAGCATGGCGGCGCCAGAAGCAGATGCACCTCTGTTGCTACACAACATGTGGAAAAACTTCTTAGAGTTAGATGCTGGCAATGATGACCGCGCGTTGATTGAGATCTACAACGACACGCAAAGTGATATCGCAGAAGCACACAACCAATTTGCGACAGGCATGTTGAATCTTCAGCACCGTGCTTGGGCGGAGCAGATGTCTTTGCGTATTAACTACGAACTTAGCTCACGAATGAGCACTAAGAACCGCTACCATCGTCCTATTTTGGATGAGTTGAGTGAGCGTTTAGCCGACAAGTTCTTCGTGAACTTCTCGTTGTTCCAGTCTTTACCAGATGCTTGGGGTATCGATCAGGTGTTCCCTGTATTGCCTCTAAGTGGTTTGGATAATGCAGACGAGCGACGCGCGGTAGTACTGGATATCACATGTGACTCTGACGGCACGATTGACCAGTATGTTGATGGTCAAGGTATTGAAACAACGTTGCCAGTTCCAGCATGGAACCCAGATGAACCTTACCTGATGGGTTTCTTCTTAGTAGGCGCATACCAAGAGATCTTGGGTGATATGCATAACCTATTTGGTGATACGCACAGTGTCGTGGTGAATGTTGATGAAAGCGGTGAAGCGAACATCGATTACATCAACGAAGGCGACACGGTTGAAGACATGATGCGTTATGTTCATATCGATATGGACTTGATTCGTCAGAACTACAAAGAATTAGTCACGGCGAAAGTACCAGCTCAAGAGCAGCAAAGTGTACTGGAAGAGTTAGAGCAAGGCTTGATGGGTTACACCTATCTTGAGGATTTTTAATGAACGATCTATTTACCAAACCCGATTATTCGCTGTACTCCAATGCGATGACGTTTATGCGTCGTCCATTGGTACAGAACCCAATCGACAATGATGCGGATGTGGTTGTGTTGGGCGCGCCGTTAGATATGGCGACATCGGGGCGACCGGGTGCTCGTATGGGACCTGATGCGATTCGTCGTGCATCAGTTAACTTGGCGTGGGAGGGTAAAAAATTCCCTTGGGACTTCAATGTATTTGAACACACCTCGGTCATTGATGCTGGCGATCTTGTGTTTGATTGTGGTGATGCCGAAGACTTAACGCAGCGTTTAGAAGCGGCGGCCGATGCGATCCTAAACAGCGGAAAAACATTGCTAGGTTTAGGTGGTGATCACTTCATTACACTGCCTTTGCTAAGAGCATACGGCAAGAAGTACGGTGAGATGGCTCTGATTCACTTCGACGCGCACACTGATACTTACAGTCAGGGCAGTCGTTATGATCACGGCACCATGTTCTACCATGCGCCAAATGAAGGTTTAATTTCACCTGAACATTCAGTGCAAATTGGTATTCGTACAGAGTACAAGCAGGAAGGTCATGGCTTTAATGTTATTAACGCGATGCAAGCGAACGACATGAGCGTTGACGAGATCATTGCTCAAGTGAAAGGCATTGTCGGTGATAAGCCCGTTTACCTAACGTTTGATATCGACTGTCTGGATCCTGCTTTTGCTCCGGGTACGGGCACACCAGTATGCGGTGGTTTGAATTCCGATAAAGTGCTGAAAATCATTCGCGGCCTGCAAGGCATCAACATGGTTGGCATGGACGTTGTAGAAGTTTCTCCAGCGTATGACCAAAGCGAGATTACGGCACTGGCTGGTGCGACGATTGCTCTTGAGTTGCTTTATGTTTGGACGGCAAATCGCTTCGCGAAATCCTAACTTTCATGGCTAAAGCATAACGTTGCATAATAATTTGCAAGCCCATCAGGTTTTACTTGGTGGGCTTTTTTGATTTTGACGTATGTGAACCCCTGATTTTGTAAAAATTGGCTTCTTAACACAGATTTGGCACTTCTTATGGTGAAGACTACGCTTAATAGTAAATAAATAATTAAAAAAAGGTTAAATAATTCTCTTTTTTCAAGCGGATTCACGAAACCAGGCATGGCGTTAACCAGAGTTTAAGAAAAGCTCGGGGCGTAAATAGAATCATTTTCGTAAATACAGAGATCTGCACAACGACAAAGAATGGTGCTTTGTGACTGCGGGGGGATATATGGATATTCAAGTTTTGAGCCAGGCGGCGGTAGTGGAAGCAGTGAATGGAGAAGTCATCGCCGTTAAGCCTGATGGTAGTGCTAGAAAGATTGCAGTAGGTGATATCATCCGTGGAAATGAGATCGTGATTACTGCCAATGGATCTGAACTGATACTCGGTGTACAAAACAATGCGATTCCAATTGCAGATAATTGTGTCAGTTGTGTCGATGAGAACGGTGCTTGGACCGCGGTTCCTGTTGCTGGGGAGGTCAATGTTGATTTAGAAAAAGTGGACGCAGGAACGTTTACTGACGATGACTTTACGGCTATCCAACAGGCTATTTTAGGTGGTGCCGATCCAACCCAAATCCTCGAAGCTACGGCTGCTGGTGGTGGATTAGGCTCTGCAAACGCCGGCTTTGTCACTATTGATTATAACTACACACAAACTCAGCCATCGACATTCTTTGAAACTTCAGGCTTAGCAGAACGAAGCGTTGCTCAAGACAGAGAAGAGTTCAGAACCATAACTCGCTCATCGGGCGGTCAATCAATCAGTGAAGTGCTCACTGAAGGCTCTATTTCTGGCAATACTTATCCCCAATCTATTACAACAACCGAAACGATTATTGCAGGTAGTCTAGCGCTAGCCCCTGACTCTTTTGCCCCAGAAGTACAGTCCCTCGCTTCGCTACTCAACGAGCTAAACAGTGATATCAGCTCAAGTGGTCAGCCCGTTACGTTTACTTACGATGCGGCGACCAATGCTATCGTGGGGGTTCAAGGTTCCGACGAAGTACTGCGTATCGATATTGACGTTGTCAGTGTTGGCAATAACGTTGAGCTTTCACTGGCCACGACGATTTCTCAACCCATTGATCACGTAACGTCAGTTGGCGGTGGTCAGGTTTCCTATATCGGCGATCAAATCAACATCACTTTTGATATTCAAGGTCAAGACACCGCCGGAAATCCACTAGTAACGCCAATCAATGCGCAAGTTGCCGTGGTTGATGGGGGCGATCCGTCTGCTGAAAGTGTGAATATCAGTAACGTAGAAACAAGCAATGTTCCAATAGAAGGGACATTCTCCAATATTGGCAGTGATAACCTTCAATCCGCCGTTTTTGATGCGAGTGCGTTGGACCAATTTGATGGAATACTCAGCGATAATCAAAATACGCTTGCAAGGCTATCTGATGATGGGACAACGCTCACTTTGTCCATTCAAGGCCGAGGTGAGGTTGTTCTTACTATCTCGCTAGATACCGATGGTACCTATAAATTTGAGCAGTTTAATCCGATAGAACAAGTGGGTACCGATTCACTGACGTTCGATTTACCGATCACGATTACCGATTTCGATCAAGATGTGGTTACCAATAACATCAACATTGTTATCTCTGATGGTGATAGCCCAGTCATTACCAATGTCGACAGTATTAGTGTCGATGAAGCCGGCATCATTGGAGGATCACAAGAGGGAACCGCGCCCGTAGCGGGGAGCGGAAGTATCACTGCCGATGTTTTCGAAAGCGACATCATCGATCATTATGAACTGGAGCCGACGGAATTTAATACGGGTGGCACCTTGGTTTCTCATGGTGAGGCGGTGCTACTCGAGTTGGTTGATGAAACCAATGGTGTTAGAACTTACGAAGGCTATGTCGAGGTCAATGGATCGAGAATTACTGTCTTTGACGTTAAAATTGATAGCCCTTCATTGGGTAACTACGAATTTAATTTGTATGAAGATCTTTCGCACCAAGGCGCTGAAGAAGCGTTATTAACTTTTGCACTGCCAATTTATGCGGTGGACGCGGACGGCGATAGGTCTGCGTTATCCAGTGGTTCAAGTACACCAGAAGCCGCCCAGATTCTTATCAACGTTAAAGATGATGTTGTTGAACTCGTTGATAAGGTTGAATCAGTCACTGAGCCGACCTTAGCTGGCGATACGGTTGTTTCGTATAATTTATTCAACTTCGAAGGCGCTGATGGTTCAACCATTCAATCATTTAACTATGGTGGTGTTGATTATCCGCTAGATCAGAGCTTACTGCCAGATGCTGCTCAAACATTCAGTTTTACTGAGGGTGTGGTAACCATCTCACTGAATGGCGACTTTAGCTTTGAAGTTGCGCGCGATATTGACCACACAAACAGTGAAACCATCGTCAAACAGTTCTCATTTTTAGCTGAAGATGGTGATGGAGACACGGACACTTCAACGCTTGAGCTAAGTATCACTGACGGCCAAGATCCAATCATTGATTTGATCCCACCTGTTACTCTCTCAGAAACCAACCTTGCTGATGGATCTTCGCCAAGCGGAAGTGCGGTCAGCACTACCGAGACGATTACCTTTACCGCTGGTAGTGATGATGTCGCTAAATTTCGTATTGAACCAACGGAATTCAATGTCGGTGGGACACTGGAATCGAATGGGTTTGTGGTCGAGATAAAAGAAGACTCTGCTAATCCGGGGACTTACATCGGTTTTATTACCAACGGTTCTGGCTCTGAAATCCCAGTGTTCACCATTAGTTTTTCTGCTACTACGTTAGGTGAATACACCTTTACTTTACTAGAAGCGTTAGACCATGTGGATGGCCTAGATAAAAACGATCTAAGCTTTGAACTTCCAGTTTATGCGGTAGACAGCGATGGCGATGACTCATTGGTGTCTCAGCTTAATGTGACCATCGGTGATGACGTTCAAATCATGCAAGACGGCACGTTAGATATCATCGAGCCAAATCTTGCTGACGGCACGGTAACAACCAACACCATTGATGTAATGCCTGATCAAAGTGCAGATGGCGCGACCATCACTCAGTTCACTTATGACGGTGTCGTCAACACACTCGATCAAAGCATTTCAGGCGAGCAGCAGTTTAACTTCGCAGAAGGTAGCTTGTTCATCACCCTTGAAGGCGACATGCGTTTCGAGCCCAACCGTGATCTCGACCATACCACGAGCGAAGATATCGTGAAGTCGATTGTGGTGACCTCAAGCGACTTCGATAAAGATTCGGTGACTTCAACGGTTACATTGACGATCACCGATGGCGATATCCCAACCATTGATGTTATTCCAACCGTTAGCTTATCTGAAACGAATCTGAGTGATGGCTCGAACCCGAGTGGTAGCGCGGTTAGTCAAACCGAGACCATTACCTTTACCAACCAAAGTGACGATGTTGCGAAGTTCCGTTTAGAACCGAGTGAATTTAACGTTGGCGATTCTCTTACGTCCGATGGTCTGGTTATCGAGCTTAGAGAAGAACCTGCGGGGTCGGGTAATTATATCGGTTTCACGACTGATATTTCGAATACTGAAACTACCGTTTTCACTCTTGATTTCAGCAGTACTAATTTGGGTGAATACACCTTTACGCTTCTCGAAGCGATTGACCACACGGCGATTCAAGGCAATAACGACCTCACATTCAACTTGCCAGTTTACGCCGTCGATAGCGACGGTGACGATTCTCTGATGTCTCCGTTGGCGGTGACGATCACCGATGACGTTCAAGTGATGGTCAATAGCTCACTCAATATTGAAGAGCCAACGGTTGCGGATTTAGCGGCAGGCACGCCGACCACGACAACGGTTAATGTTCTCGATGAACAAGGCGCTGATGGAACGACCATTACTCAGTTTACTTATGATGGTGGCGCGGTACTAACACTTGACCAAAGCGATACGGGTGAACAGAAGTTTGATGTTGCTGAGGGTTCGCTGTATATCACCCTGCAAGGCGACGTGCGTTTCGAGCCTAATCGCAATCTCGACCACACTGGTGGAGACATTGTTAAATCGATAGTGGTGACTTCAAGCGATTCTGATAACGATCTTGTTTCCTCAACGGTTACGCTGACCATTATCGATGGCGATATTCCAACCATTGATAATGTACCAAGTGTTACGCTATCTGAATCCAATCTGAGTGATGGCTCTGCTCCAAGCGGCAGTGCGGTCAGTCAAACTGAGACGATTACCTTCACCAACCAAAGTGATGACGTGACGAGTTTCCGTATTGAACCTACTGAGTTCAATATTGGTGGCCTTCTAAAATCGAATGGACTGACGGTTGAGCTGAAAGTCGACCCAAGTACGCCGGGTGGCTACATCGGCTTTGTGACGACGGCGGCTAATGTTGAAACGAACGTGTTCACGATGAGTTTTTCGGATACCAATATCGGTCAATACACCTTCACACTGTTGGAAGCGTTAGATCACGTTGATGGGCTAGCAAATAACAACCTAAGCTTTGACCTGCCGGTTTACGCTGTTGATAAAGATGGTGATGATTCTCTGGTGTCTCAACTCAATGTGACTATCGGTGATGATGTCCAAATCATGCAAAACGGCACATTAGATATCGTTGAACCGAATGTTGCTGATTTGGCTGGTGGCACTGTAACGACCAATACCATCGATGTGATGCCAACGCAAAGTGCGGACGGCGCGACCATCACTCAGTTCACCTACGATGGTCAACTTCGAACACTGGATCAAACTGACAATGGCGAGCAACAGTTTAGCTTCACGGAAGGTGAGTTATTCATCACTCTTCAAGGTGAAGTGCGTTTTGAGCCAAATCGTAATTTAGACCACACAGCGAGCGAAGACATCGTGAAGTCAATTGTGGTGACTTCAAGTGACTTCGATAACGATCCAGTGACAGCAACGGTTACGCTGACCATTACTGATGGTGATATCCCAACCATCGATGCAGTGCCAAGCGTTACTCTATCTGAAACTAACCTTAGCGATGGCTCTAGTCCGAGCGGTAGCGCAGTCAGTCAAACTGAGACGATTACTTTCACTAACCAAAGTGATGATGTGACAAGTTTCCGCATTGAACCCACTGAGTTTAATGTCGGTGGTGCACTGAAATCGAATGGTTTTGCGGTCGAGATAAAAGAAGACTCTGCTAATCCGGGCACTTACATCGGTTTTATTACCAACGGTTCGAGCGCTGAAGTCCCCGTGTTTACCATTAGCTTCTCTTCAACCACGTTAGGTGAATACACTTTCACTCTACTTGAAGCGCTAGATCATGCTGATGGCCTAGATAATAACGATTTGAGCTTTGATCTGCCTGTTTACGCGGTAGACAGCGATGGTGATGATTCACTGGTATCGCAGCTTAATGTAACGATTGGTGATGATGTTCAAATCATGCAAGGTGGTGCGCTCAATATTACCGAGCCGACCGTCGCTGATTTAGCGGCAGGTACACCGACCACGGCCACTTTTGATGTCATGCCAGACCAAAGTGCTGACGGCGCGACCGTCACTCAGTTCACTTATGATGGCGTCGTAAACACCCTCGATCAAAGCATTTCAAGCGAACAACAGTTTATCTTCGCGGAAGGTAAATTGTACATTACTCTCGAAGGTGAAGTTCGCTTTGAGCCTAATCGAGATCTTGACCATACGGCCGGCGACATTGTTAAGTCGATCGTGGTGACCTCAAGCGATTTCGACAAAGACTCAGTCACTTCAACCGTTACGTTAACAATCACCGATGGTGAGATTCCAACCATTGATGTTATTCCAACGGTTAGCTTATCTGAAACGAACCTGACGGATGGTTCAGCCCCAAGTGGCAGCGCAGTAAGTCAAACCGAGACCATCACCTTTACTAATCAAAGTGATGATGTGGTTCGCTTCCGCCTTGAACCAACAGAGTTCAATACCAACGATGCACTTACATCGAATGGTTTAGCGGTTGAACTGCGCGAAGATCCGCAAGGGTCGGGCAACTACATCGGATTTACCACCAGTTCGTCTAATGTAGAGACAACAGTATTTACGTTGAGTTTTTCTGGGACAACCTTAGGTGAATACACCTTTACCTTAATTGAAGCCTTGGCTCATCAAGATGCACGTGGCAACAACGACCTGAGTTTTGATCTGCCTGTGTATGCGGTGGATAGTGACGGCGACGATTCGTTAGTCTCTCAGCTTGGCGTGACGATTGGTGATGATGTGCAGTTGATGCAAGGCGGCACAATAACCAGTCGCGAGCCTGCGGGAGCAGTCGAAACATCGAATATTCTGGACGTGATGCCCAATCAGAGCGCAGATGGAGCAAAAATCACGTCATTTGTGTTTGATGGAAACAGTGCAGAAAGCCTTGATCTCAATGTGAATGGCGAGCAAGAGTTTGTGTTCACTGAAGGTTCTGTATTTATTACCACAGAAGGTGAGATACGATTCGAGCCTGTGCGAAATCAAGATCACACGAGTGGTGATATTACCAAGACGATTGTTGTTACATCTACTGACCTTGATGGCGATATCGTTTCATCTACCGTGACATTGAAGATTACCGATGGTGATCTTCCAACGATCGATTTAGTCCCGGGAATTACGCTCTCAGAAGTGGATCTCGCTGACGGTTCTTCGTCAACCGGTAATCCAGTGACGATGACTCAAGTTATTACCTACACCGAGGGTAGTGATGACGTAAGTCACTTCAGAATTGACCCAGTACAGTTCAACACATCTGGAGCTTTAAAGTCCAATGGCTTAGAGGTTGAGATAAAAGAGCAGCCAGCGAATTCTGGTAACTACATTGGCTTCGTCAAGGACGGTTCTAACGTAGAAAGCAACGTCTTCACGATCAGTTTCTCGACAACCAATCTAGGGCAATACACGTTCACACTGCTTGAAGCGTTAGACCATGCAGATGGATTACAAAACAATACTTTAAGCTTCGATGTCCCTGTTTTAGCGGTTGATAGCGATGGTGATGATTCTGTAATGTCGCCAATGACCGTGGTGATCACCGATGATGTACAAGGCGTACAAGATGGGGTGCTCAGTATCACTGAGCCTTCACTGGCTGATACAGCAGCAGGTACGCCAACCACGCCTATAATCGACGTTATGCCGACACAGAGTGCTGATGGCGCGAAAGTGACTCAGTTTATCTACGATGGCGGCACGGCTGTGACGTTAGACCCAACTGTATCTACGGAACAAGTTTTTACCGTAACCGATGGTTTACTGTACATCACGATTGAAGGTGAAGTGCGCTTTGAACCAAGCCGAAATCTAGACCATTCATCTGGCGATATCGTGAGAACGATAGTCGTGACGACCAGTGACTTTGATAACGATACCGATACCGCGGATGTCACTTTGACGATCAAAGACGGAATCAATCCCGTGATCGATCTAGTGCCAGATATTAACCTATCGGAAGTGGGTCTTGCTGATGGCTCTATGCCGAGTGGTTCGGCGGTGAGCTCGACACAAACAATCACTTATACCGTGGGTAGTGATGATTTAAGCCACTTTAGAATTGCAAGCAACGAGTTCAATCCTGGCGATCTACTCAAATCAAATGGTCTTGTTGTCCAGCTAAAAGAAGATCCGTCTTCTCCAGGTGACTATATTGGCTATACCGATGATGGGGCAGGTAACGTAACCGATGTTTTCACCATTAGCTTTGATAGTGTAAATAAAGGGCAGTTCACCTATACCTTGATTGAGGCGCTCGATCACCTTGACGGGGTTCTTTATAACGACCTGGCTTTCAGCCTACCTGTTTACGCCGTGGATACCGATGGGGACGATTCGGTTAAACGCGATGTCATGGTGACGATACAAGATGACATTCAACAGATGCAAGATGGCACCTTAACCATTACTGAACCTAATTCTGGCTCGCCAACGACGGCTACCGTTGATGTCATGCCGTTACCAAGTGCTGACGGTGCGACCATTACTCAGTTTACTTTTGGAGGTGGCCCTGCGATCACCTTGGATCAAACTAACAATGGCGAGCAAGAGTTTACCTTCACGGAAGGCTCACTGTTTGTCACGCTAAGCGGTGATGTAAGATTCGAACCAAACCGAAATCTAGACCATTCAGCAGGCGACATTGTTAAATCGATTGTGTTTACGTCTTCTGACTTTGATAAAGACACCTTTTCATCAACAGTCACGCTTACGATTGTTGATGGCGATGGGCCAACAATCAACGTTGTGCCAAGTGTCAGCTTGTCGGAAAGCTTACTTGCGGATGGTTCGACACCGAGCGGAACGCCGGTCAGTGTGACGCAAACTATCACCTCGCTAGCGAGCAGTGATGACATCGGAAAAATAGTCGTCGAAGTTGGGCTGTTCAATACCAACGGCGTGTTGAAGTCTGATGGCCTCGAATTGAGTTTACGTGAGGAGCCTGTGGGTTCTGGCGACTACATTGCGTTTACTACGGATGGTTCGGGTGGTGAGAAAATCATATTCACCCTAGATTTTGATGATACTAATCCTAGCCAGTACACGTTTACGCTGCTTGAGCGTTTGGACCACGTTGATGGTTTAGGAAGCAACGATCTGAGCTTTGATCTCTCTGTTTACGCAGAAGATACCGATGGTGATATTTCAGCGTCTAAGCCGCTTACTGTCACCATTACCGATGATGTCCAGTTAATGCAGTCTGGTGTGCTTAACATCACTGAACCAAGCACCGGGACACCGACCTCGACCACATTTGATGTGATGCCAGCACAAAGTGCAGATGGTGCCACAATCACTAAGTTTACCTATGGCAGCCAGCCAGAATCGTCTCTGGTACAAAGCAATACTGGAGAACAAGAGTTTGTATTTGCAGAAGGTTCTTTGTTTATCACGCTTGAAGGTGATGTGCGTTTTGAACCTAACCGCAATTTAGACCACTCTGGTGGCGATATCGTCAAGACCATTACGGTGACATCTGAAGATAAAGATGGCGATATCGTAATGTCTACCGTGACATTAACGATTGCCGATGGCGCGCCACCAACTATTGATACCGTACCGACTGTCGCGTTGGAAGAAGCCAATCTGATGGATGGTTCTTCACCGGCATTACCTGTTAGCCAAACTGAAACCATTACTTTCACCGCTGGAAGTGACGATGTGAGCCACTTCCGTATTGATACCACTCAATTCAACACGTCTGGCGACCTTAAGGCAGATGGTTTGGTGGTTCAGCTAAAAGAAGATCCTGCCAACAGTGGAAACTATCTTGGTTTCGTAGAAAGTGGGGGTGTCCAAACGGACATTTTCACCATTACCTTTAGTAGTGTGGCGCTAGGCGAATACACGTTCACTTTATTGGAAGAGCTCGATCATTTGCCAGTACAAGGCAATAACAATCAAATCTTCACCTTGCCAGTGATCGCAGTCGATAAAGACAACACTGACTCAGCGGTGAAACCGCTCACCGTGACCATTACTGATGATGTGCCAACCATCACTGATACGAGTGTTGCAAGTACGTTTGTCGTTGATGAAGACGATTTAGGCTCTGTTGTTGCTCAAGCGACTGGCTCGTTTGTGACTACAGAAGGTGCAGACCAAGTTGAGGTTTACGAACTACGCAATATCTCAACTCTGGAAGCGACGCTATCGTCTGGCAACGACGGTATTAAGATCACTGAGATCACCGGTGCAGCAAACGCGACCACCTATCAAGGGGCAACGGACCCTGGTGGAACGCCAATTTTCACGTTAGTGCTGACGGATGACGGTGCTTACACGTTTACCTTGCTTGGCCCTCTCAATCATGCCACTACACCGAGCAATCTTGATACATTAACCATACCGTTTGATGTTGTAGCGGTTGATGGTGATGGTGACGACTCTAACCAATATGTATTGCCAATCGAAGTACTTGATGATGCACCAGTAATGAGTGCGCCAACCGGTGAAACAGTGGTCGATGAAGACGATCTTGCTGGCATCGGTTCCGATCAATCGGAAGATACCAAGATTAATGGGCTGTTCAGCGTCGATGAAGGTGCTGATAGCGTGGTGAAGTATGAACTGGTTGATGAAGATTTGGTTCTGACGGGTTTAACCTCCGATGGAGAAAGCTTAGAGTGGCTAGCTGTTTCACAAAGCGGTACCGCATTTACTTACGTAGCTCAAACTGCAACCAGTAATGAAGCGGTGTTTGAGATTATTTTCGATACCTCGGATAACAGCTATCAATTTGAATTGTTTAAAGCACTTAAACACCCTGACGGTGCAGGTGAAAACGCGATTGACCTTAACTTTTCTGTTGTGGCAGAAGATTTCGACCAAGACCAATCGAATGCTATCGATCTGAAAATCTCGGTGATGGATGATGTTCCTCTGGTCACAACACAATCGATTACTCGTATTGAAGGCCAGAACTACAACGGCTCTAAAGTTAACATGTTTGCTAACGCGACCGATGTCGGCGCTGATGGAGCAGTGCTGAGCCGAATTGAAGGCATGACTAGCAATGGCAGTGACATTGTTTTTCGTGCTGGAAATAGCGGTCCTTACAGTGATGGTTTCGATTTAAACAGTGGCACACAACAAGTTCGTGTTTATGAACAAACTAATGACGTTAGTGGTATCGTAACCAGAGAGCTGGGTCTATTACGTATTAACTCAAATGGTGAAATTGAATTCAGAGCCAACGGGTATCTAGACCACGATGGCGAAACCATCGACTTCTCTATCAATGTGATCGCTACCGATGGCGATTCTGATATTTCATCGACGCCGTTAGATATTACGATTACGGATAGAGATTCAACTGCAATCTCATTGAAAGTAACCACGTTTGAGGATGCGGGCAGAGATTCAACGATACCTTATGCAACAGGCGATTCGCCGACGCTTGAAAATATTCAAGACAACCAGAGTGGTTTGCCTAATGCGCCAGCGCAAGTTGCACTGCAAGTTAACTTGTATGACCAAGATAATAACGAGTCTATTGGCCAACTGACGATTCAAAACAGCAATCACAGAGGGACGTTTTATTACTTTGATGGTGCTGAGTATCATAAGCTAACGACTCAACCCAACGGTGACATCTTATTTGGTCCTCCAGAGATGCAACAAAGCTTTGCTCCAAATCCGAATGAGGCAAGGCAGACCATCGCGACCATCGATAATTTGTTCTTTGTACCAGACCAAAACTTTGGTTCAAATAACAATGGCGTGCGCATTAACTATCAACTCGACATTGATAACAATGGTACGCTTGACCACAGCGTAAACTCAAACTTCAGAATTGAGATTGAAGCGGTAGCGGATATTGCAACATGGGATGACGCCAATAGCACTTATCAGTATCAAGTGAATGAAGATCAAGACAACGTGACGTTGCAGTTGAATGCGGATTCGCAAGATAACAGCCGCACCGAGACGATGACTTATGAACTGGAAGCCGTTCAAGGGGATGGGAAGTTTGAACTGCTTGATCAAAATGGCACAGTACTAACGCCGGTGAATGGTGTTTACATTATTGCAGCTGGTGATATCAATAGCACAGTCGTCAATCCGATCGATAACTTCTCAGGACAAATTGAGTTCAAAGCGACAGCCATTACCGAAGAGACACTGAACCCATATGATGATTCAGCCAACGGTGGCTTAGATAAAACGACGGCGCGTTCTGTTGAACAAAATATCATTATTGACGTGACTGCTGATGCCGATCCTGGAAAATTCAGTGTGAATCGTATCAAGATCAACGAAGACAATATCGATGATCCAAATTACATTGGAGCTTTGGACAACAAAGATGCGTTCACGCTAGATGAAGTCATCACCATGACAGGGTCTGTGGATACCGATGGTTCTGAAGAGTTGTTCGTTCGAATCAGCAATATTACTGAAGGCGCGGTACTCTACTTATTAGGCACCACGACGGTTGTTCCAACAGTCACGATTAATGGCATCAATTATCAGGAAGTCGCGTACGCCGACTTAGCCAATGTTGAGATCGTTCCAGCCAAAAACAGTAATGTCGATTTTACTTTCGAAGTAACAGGTGTGGTCAAAGATACCGCGAACCTTTCTACAGGGGCGCAAGTCGATGAAGAAATCCTCGGTACCAAAACCGTTAACGTTGAAGTGAAGGGTGTTGCGGACATTCCTTATGGTGGTACGAATGGCACAGCATGGAGTGCCATTACAGATGGCACTGCGTCTGGCGTTCAAACCACTATTCAAGAGAGTCAAAACGGTGATAGCTTCGCCGAACTTGACTTCACGGTGTTGTCGGGTGAAAGAAAGCCGGATTCGGGAACAACACCATTACCGGACGATGGCTCAGAGTCCATAACCGTCATCCTTTCGGGGATTCCTGATGGTGTGATTCTCGAAGATGGCGACGGTACAGTGATTGATCTGAACTTTGTCGGTTATGAAACTGGAGCGGACGGTAGCCCGGATCTGTCAAAACCTATCTATGAAGCCAACATTACTGATGCGGGTAAAACCTCAGGAATTCGCATCAGACCGGTCGATTCTTCAACAGAGAATATTCATATTCAAGGTAAAGTGATCGTGACCGAAAATGATGGTCATACGCTTACGTTTGACCAAGAAGTGCGAGTGCTAGTCGAACCTAGAATTGATACCTCGGTGACGTACAGCACCGTCACTAATGGCGATGAAGATACGGCGATCAGTATTGATTGGCACCCAGAGGGTACTGACTATATTGATGATGATGAGCATTTCACTTCTATTGCCATCAGTGCCATTCCGACAGATGTTGAAAGTGTTGTGGTTAATGGCGATGTAACTTGGGTTTACGATGCCTCCGCTGGCACTTTAACCATCATGCCTAAGAGTGGCCAGACGGCTGAAGAGTTTACTCAAATTGCGCTGAACAATAATTTTATTCAGATAACACCCGCACAAGATTCAAGCACCGACTTTATCCTTAGTACGGTGGTCATGATCGAAGAGCGCGATCATGAGTATGTTAATGCAACGGATCCAGGTCAGGGTATTGCTACTGCTACTATCAATGGTTCTATTGAAGTACGTGTGAGACCCGTCGTTGAACCTGGAGATGCCGACAACAAGATTGTCGTTTCAAACGAAGATGGCTCTGGCGATCTCACTACGATTACGGCTGATGCCAATGGCGTTATTAAATTTACGACCAATAGTGATAACACTTCAATTACCGATGAATACGTCGTTCGATACCAGGAAACCGATTTAAGCACAGTCGAAGAGCAAGTCGATGAAGTTATCGTTCAATTGACTAACACAGACGGCAGTGCGTTATCGGATGATATTTTGGGGCAGTTGTTAGTAACAGGCGCTTCGTATGAAGGTGGTGGGCGTTGGGTTGTGACCAATGAAGACGCTTTCAGTGTCAGTGCTCCGAATGGATTAGATTTTACTCCTGGCAATGATGCTGACGACGTTGTCGGCAACTTCAATGATATTAAGATGACACTCTACACATTAGTCTCGGATCCCGGTGATGCTAACAATGAGTCCTCTGTTCAAGTACAACGCAATGGTGAAGTCACGCTTTCTTACCCCGAAGTGTTGACGGCTCCAGATAAAGTGGCGGCAGATATTGCGGTAGTACCCGATAGTGTCATTGACGCTGTTGAAGATGTTCAGCTTGATCTTGGCGCAGCCCTAAACGGCATTGTAAGCTTTACTGGGCGAGATGACTCTCCTGACCAAGTGACGGTGATCATTGATGGCACGCTAGTGATTAATGCCAGTACATCATTCCCAATTAGCCTGTCGGGAAGAAGTGATGTTGACTTTGTGAACGGGAAATATGTTTACGAGACAACCGTCGAGCAAGGTGTCGCTGTCGATTCATCTGGCTTGTTACTGAATCTACCCGCCGACTACTCTGGTGACTTTAGGTTACCAATCACCATCGTGACCAAAGATACACAGTCTGGTGATGAAAAAACTCTAGTGACTGAAGTTATCATCAAAGTCGCACCAGATGCTGAGACGGATCCAACGATTGAGGTCAATGTCGTGGGTTCTCTTGATGATGCCTTTAATCCTGTTGATACCGACGGTCAAGCTGGGCAAGATCCAGTCGGTTACGAAGACACCTATATTCAGCTTGACTTCAATTCGACCATTTCGGATCAGGTTTCCGGCGTCGAAGGTGGCCAAGAAGCATTTACGTCCATTACTTTAACGTTGGACGACCCTTCTATAGGTGCATTCTATGACAGCACGGGTACTTCATTAGGCATATCGGTGACGTTCAGTGAAGCGGAGATCAATGCGGGTGCGTTAGATAACGTCTTATTTCGACCTGCGCCAAACTACCCAACAGGCAATGACGTTAATCAGGTGCAAGTGAATGTTAGCGGGACAGTTACCGATACTGCGACCTACAATGACACCGCTTCCCCGATAGGCAACGTGGTCGATTCTGATACTTTCTCTACCAGTGTCAACTTTGAAGTCGTACCTGTGGTGGATGATGTGTCTGTCACTGGTCCGGGTAGCGATCCTGATGTTATCGAGATTACGGGGATGGAAGACCAGCTCATTTCATTGTCAGGTACAGGCCCTGTATCGATTGCCCTGACTGACCTTGATGGTTCAGAGCAGTTCGTTTCGATTAAATTTACGGGTGTGCCAGATGGCTTCTTAATGAGTGCAGATACTACCTCGGCTTACACTGTGAAAAACAATGGTGGCGGTGAGTGGAGTGTTCAACTGCCTCAAGCTGCTAGGCTGACGTTCGATCTGAGTGAGCTATCTGTCTTACCACCTAAAAACTTCAGTGGTACGGCTGAGTTTGGTGTTCAAGTGTTTACGCAAGAGTCTTTGCTAGGCGTACCAACTGCCGCGGCAAACTTACCAAGTTTCAAACTGCATGTGGTGCCAGTGGGTGATGATGTTGATACTAACCCGACCAATTCTGTTACAGGTAGTGAAGGTCAAAACATTGATATCGAAATCAATGCAACGATTTTGGATAAAGAGCTTTCGGCAACCGGAAACGGAACGTATAGCGAAAATGCTGCTGAAACACTTCGAGTAGAAGTTGTGGGCGTTCCTCAAGATGCCGCTATCTATTACCCAGACGGAACGACCTTGGGAAGCTATGATTCAACGACACAGATCTGGACGTTGGATGTACTAGCACAGTCGCTCGATAAGATCGTATTCAATTCAGGTGAACACAACAGCGATACTGGTAATGTTTTGGGCATTAATGGCCCATTACAAATTACGGTTCGTTCTGTGGATACCGACGCAGACAACACAGAATACTTAGGTACACCGACCAGCTTCACTGTTGATTTAGTGGTTGATCCTATCAACGATCAACCAACGTTTGTGAACGTCACCAATATTGAAACATCAGAAGACATCAGCGTTGCCATCGACAACTTTAGTCTCTACGACGTCGACGCAAATTTTGATAACCCAGACGCTCCGTATGAGCTGACGCTTCAAGTCGACCAAACATTGCCGGGAGCACAAGGTGTATTTGAGTTTACAAGCTCACCTGATGTGACGTTTGTATTGCAGCCGGATGGCTCTCTGGTGATTACAGGTAAAGAAGTGGATATCAATACTGCACTGAGCAGTGGGGCGGTGACGTTCAAGCCTGACCCAGACCAGAATTACCTCAACCAGAATGGTTTAGTCACGATAAAGGCAACATTGGATGATGGTGGTAATAACGGTCTGATTGATGCTGGAGATCCGAATACCGCTCAAACCAATCAAACGACCTTCACCATTAAAGTGACGGAAGTGAATGATGCTCCTGTAGCGACAGACGTTGATTTAGGTTTGATTGCTGAGGAAGGCCAACTTGTTATCATTGAAAGTGACTTAATTGCCGCAAGCTCTGATGTCGAGAACCATAATCTCACCGTCACCAGTGTTACCCTTACGCAAGGACAAGGGCAACTACAGCGCTTTGATAACGTGGGAGGTGCTGATGATCCTGCGATTACCGGTCCATACTGGGTATTTACCGCAGCTGATGAATATAACGGTGACGTTAAGTTCACCTATACCATAGAGGATGACGGTACCACCAATGGCGCCAATGACTTCTTAAGCGATACGGCGGAGATCACCGTGACAGTGGAAGGAGTGAACGATACGCCGGTTGTTAATGGTAGCGGTATCACAACGGTGATTGACGAAGACGCCGGTCAGTTAATCAGTGGCATTAATGTGAGTGATCCAGATTATGTGAATACATTCTCGAATGACCTGATGACGGTCACGCTGACTGTCGACTACGGTACATTGAATGTATCGCTTCCGACAGGAACCACAGTGGTGGTCAACGGCAATAATACCGGATCGGTCGTATTAGTTGGTACTTTGAGCGATCTCAATGCACTAATTGATACACCAATTAGCCCCAATGGCGTTTACCTTGATGCAAGTCTCTCTCCAACCAATAGTATAGGCTTAGAAGTCATCGCCAAAGATAGCGGAAACCCTTCGGGTATCGCAATAGAGACAGCACCTGTCGTTTACAACATTGCGGTGACGCCCGTCGCCAATGCGCCAACGCTGTCTATTGATACGGCAGCGAATTATGTGAGAAACATTACTGCGAGCCAGTCTGTCAGTGCGAGTGGTATTCCTTTGGTAGGCATTATCGCGGCCTTAACGGACATCACCGAAGAGCTAACGCTGCACATTAGTGATGTCCCAGCGGGTGCTCAAATCACCAGTGACGTTGGCTCTGTGACTGACCTCGGAGGGGGTGTTTGGGTTGCGACTGCGGATGCAATTGATAGCCTAAAGGCGGTTGGTCTCGCTCAAAATCCGGGTAATTACACGTTTAAAGTTGAGGCGGTTTCTGAAGAGACCGACAACAATGATACCGCAACATCGGCTTCAATAGACCTCAATCTGAATATTGTATCTGACGCGGTCGATATTAACTTGGCTTCGGAAAGCGATGATGTACAACTGCTTGCGGGCACAAACGCGACTGACCTAATCGCGGGCTCTGGCAATGACCGACTGGAAGGGGGAGCCGGTGACGATACACTGGTTGGCGGTGCTGGTAACGATATACTGATTGGCGGTGGAGGCTCAGATATTTTGACAGGTGGCGACGGTATGGATTCGTTTGTCTGGTTGAACATTGAAGATGGCGTAGAAGATACCATTACCGACTTTAACCTTTCCGAGGATGATCAAATTGACTTGAGAGAAGTACTTCCTGAATTGAAAGATGCCACGGTGAATATGGCGACGCTGCTGCAACATGTCGGTGCGAAAGTGGAGGGTAATGATGTAGAGCTAACTATTAACCCTGATGGTTTAGGTTCTACTGAACAAGTGATTGTGGTCGAAGATCTTGCGCCTCAACTAACGTTAACGAGTACTATGCCTTCAGATATTCTTGATGCGCTAGTGCAACAAAATGTGATCACTCATGGTTAACGATGGATGGCGTACTGTGAGTCGTTAGAAATGAACAGTTAAACCTGAACGAAAGAGGCCAGCAGCGATGCTGGCCTCTTTTTTATCACCATCAGAATTAAGATTATTTTAGTGAGTTATGGATCAGGAACTCATCTTCAACGCCTTTCAATTTCATTTCATCCATCATGAAATTGACGGTGTTCAACAAGCGCTGCTCACCTTTAGGAATCAGGTAACCGAATTGACCATTGGTGAAAGGGGTTTCACAGCGAGCGGCTTCAAGGCGCTTGTCTGTCACTTGATAAAACAGGCCCTCTGGGGTTTCGGTGACCATCACATCGATTTTGCCTTCTGCAACGGCTTTTGGCACATCGAGATTGTTGTCGAAGCGCGTGAAGGTCGCATTTTTCAAATGACTGTCTGCAAAAGCCTCGTTGGTTCCGCCAATGTTCACACCTACGCGAACAGAAGAGCGGTTTACTTTCTCTAGGCTGTTGTACTGCTCTACCTTGCCTTTCGCCACTAAGAAACACTTACCAAAGGTCATGTAACCTTGAGTTTGTTCCGCGTTGAGTTGGCGTTGCATTTTTCGCGTGATACCACCCATTGCGATGTCGTACTTGTCGCTATCGAGATCGGTCAGTAGATTTTTCCATTGGGTAGGAACGATTTTTAACTCTACCCCCAATTGTTCTGCAAAATACTTAGCGACGTCGATGTCATAACCGGAATACGTTTTGCCATCGAAATAAGAAAAAGGTTTGTAGTCGCCAGTCGTGCCCACTCGAAGTACGCCCGATTTTTGAATGTCTTGTAATTGGTCAGCTTGTGCTACACCAGAAAGCGAAAGAACAATGGAAGCAAGTAATAGTGATGTTTTTTTCATTATGATTATCTGTTGTGTTTGTCTTATTACTAAAAGTAACAGAAAGAGAATCAAAAAGAGATCAAACCATTGGAAGAGTTGGGAAAAAGATAAATATAGAGGAGAGTATCAGGGGGAAAGCAGAACGATAAGCGTACTAGGATGACCCGTTATTTACTACGATTGGTATGATTTGTCGATAACAACAAAAATCCCATGCTATCAAATTGATAACATGGGATTCATTTTAAACGTTAGCGGTTACTTCATTACTTAGTAATGCGCGTTTTGCCTGTCTTCGCTGCAGATTTTGATGCATTAACCAACAGGATACCAACGGTTAGGACCATTGAACCACAAAGTAGGAACAACAAGCGTCCTGTCGGTTCGTTTGGAATCAAAGCCATTGCTAGGATACCGAAACCCGCTAAGCTGATAAGGTTCCCAAGCATTGAACGTTGTTTCGTATCGAGGTTTTGTTGCTCTTCACCTTCTGCGATAAGCGGCGTATTCCAGTTAGTGAACAGTTGGTCTACTTCTTTCTCACGCTCTGGCGTTAGGCCTTTATAGAAGCGAGAAGATAAGATGAAGTAACCACCAGTGAACACGACGTGAGCAGCTAAGCTTAGACCCACTTTTAAGTCGCTCCATTCACGACCCGAAAGAGCGGTGTCTAGGCCAAATAAATGTTCTACATCTTTTGCTTCAAGCGAGATTCCGAATATGTAAGAAACCAAGCCACCCACAATTAATGTCGACCACCCCGACCAGTCTGGCGTCTTGCGAATCCACATACCAAGTAATACAGGGATAAGCATAGGGAAGCCAATTAATGCCCCCACGTTCATTACGATATCGAACAAGCTCAAGTGACGTAGAGAGTTAATAAACAAACCAATAGCGATGATGATAACACCCATCATAATAGTGGTTATCTTACTGACGATGACCAGTTCTTTCTGCGTCGCATTTTGGCGAAGAATAGGGCTGTAGAAGTTCATGACAAAGATACCAGCATTACGGTTCAAACCTGAATCCATAGAAGACATCGTTGCAGCGAACATTGCTGACATAAGCAGACCAACCATACCGGCTGGCATAACATGTTGAACGAATGCTAAGTAAGCAGCATCACCGGCTTTGTCACCCATTGAAGCGTACTCAAGGGCAAAGTCTGGCATGAATGCACTCACATACCAAGGTGGTAGGAACCAAATTAGTGGGCCAATAATCATCAGAATACACGCAAGGCCTGCTGCTTTACGGGCATTTTCACTGTCTTTTGCGCAGAGGTAACGATAAGCGTTGATGCTGTTGTTCATAACGCCGAACTGCTTCACGAAAATGAACACAACCCAAAGGATGAAGATGCTCATGTAGTTTAGGTTGTTACCTAACATGAAGTCGCCGTCGAAGTTAGCAACGATGTTAGTTAAGCCGCCACCGTGGAAGTAAGCTGCTACCGCACAAGTGATGGTCACGGCCATGATGACAAGCATTTGCATGAAGTCAGAAGCAACAACCGCCCAAGAGCCGCCCGTTACTGCCATCAATACCAGAACCAGACCCGTTACCACAATGGTTGCTTCCATTGGGATGTTGAATACCGCTGCTACAAAGATCGCGAGACCGTTTAGCCAAATACCTGCAGAGATAAGGCTGTCCGGCATACCTGCCCATGTGAAGAACTGTTCAGACGTTTTACCAAAGCGCTGACGAATAGCTTCGATCGCCGTTACCACACGAAGTTGGCGGAACTTTGGAGCGAAGTACATATAGTTCATGAAGTAGCCAAAAGCATTGGCTAAGAATAGGATTACAATAACGAAACCGTCATTGAACGCGCGTCCTGCGGCACCTGTAAACGTCCATGCTGAAAACTGTGTCATGAAGGCTGTTGCACCAACCATCCACCACAACATTTTGCCGCCTCCTCTAAAGTAATCACTAGTCGATGTGGTGAACTTACGGAACATCCAACCAATCGCGATTAAAAAGAGGAAGTAGGCGAGAACAACAAAAGTATCAATAGTCATCTTTTCAGCCTTTTAAATATCATAATTAACTGGAACCTAGGTTACTCTGTTTATGAGTTTATTTGTACTACAATATGTCTTTATCGTGATCTGAACCGCATGTTTGCTTTATTGTTTTATTGCATATAGGCCATTTAAAGCGCTTTTTCTTGAGTTTTATGGGCTAAGGCGTGTTGTTGTTTGCAAATCACTGATTATTTATTTTGGCTATTATAATAATACAAATAAGCGGTATTCGCTAATCACTGAACTCGCGAAGAGTGTTGATGAAGAGGGCTCAAAATTGAAAGAAATATGATTAAAAATAAAAGAAACCTATTCATCGTCTCTTATGCGTAAAAAAGCGAGCTCTGGGCTCGCTTTTTTGATTAAAAGGTAAATAAATATCTATTTATTCACAAATTCAACCGCATCACGAACCAGTTTACCTAGTTCATCCCACTTACCTTCGTCGATAAGTTTAGTTGGAACCATCCAAGTACCGCCACACGCAAGTACAGAAGGGATCGATAGGTATTCATCTACATTCTTCAAGCTTACACCGCCTGTCGGCATGAACTTTACAGGGTAAACCGCTGTTAGTGCTTTAAGCATACCAGTACCACCAGACGGTTCAGCTGGGAAGAATTTCAACGTGCGAAGACCCATTTCCATCGCTTGCTCAACTAGGCTCGGGTTATTAACACCCGGTACGATTGCAACACCTTTGTCGATACAGTATTGAACAGTACGTGGGTTAAAACCTGGGCTTACGATGAAATCAACACCAGCTTCGATAGATGCGTCAACTTGCTCGTTAGTCAGTACAGTACCTGAACCGATTAGCATGTCTGGGAATTCTTTACGCATGATGCGAATCGCTTCGATTGCACATTCTGTACGTAGCGTGATTTCTGCACAAGGCATGCCGTTTTCAACCAACGCTTTACCTAGAGGGATAGCGTCTTCAGCACGGTTGATCGCGATGACAGGAATTACTTTTAGGTTTGCTAGTTGTTCATTTAATGTCGTCATGAATTCTTTCTCACGTTAAATGTGGGCCTGCTTTCAACTAAGCAACCCCTTGATTAATAGTTAAAGTGCGTAATTATAGAGACAGATCAGGCGTCGCTTCTCGAGGAATGATAGCACCTGGATGCTGAATTACGGTTCCTGCCACAATATGACCTGAAAATGCAGCATCACGAGCACTACCGCCGCTCAAGCGCTTGGCCAAGAAGCCTGCACTGAACGAGTCGCCAGCGGCAGTCGTATCAACGATGTTGTCTACTGGATTTGGCGCAACGTATTGTGCGTTTTGGCTTTCAACCACTAAGCAGTCTTTCGCGCCACGTTTAATAACAATTTCTTTCACGCCACACTCAGATGTACGTGCTAAACACTGTTCAATGCTTTCGTCGCCGTACAACTCTTGTTCGTCATCGAACGTCAATAGAGCGGTGTCAGTGTACTTCAACATCTTCAAATACCAATAGATAGCTTCTTCTTGGTTTTCCCAAAGTTTAGGTCGGTAGTTATTGTCGAAGAATACTTGACCGCCTTGAACCTTGAATTTGTCTAAGAAGTTAAAGAGCTGTGTACGCCCATTCTCTGTTAGGATTGCAAGCGTAATGCCACTTAGATAAATCGCATCAAAAGTGAGTAACTTATCAAGTAGAGCTGGCGTGTCTTGCTGATCAAACATGAACTTCGCGGCAGCATCACTACGCCAGTAGTGGAAGCTGCGTTCACCCGTTTCATCGGTCTCGATGTAGTAAAGCCCGGGTTGTTTGTGATCAAGCTGAGCGATTAAGCTCGTGTCGATGCCTTCTGCTTGCCACTTTTCTAACATATCAGCACTGAATGGGTCAGAACCTAATGCCGTCACATAACTGGTGTTGATATCTTGCTCTTTAGTTAAGCGCGACAGGTAAAGTGCTGTATTTAGTGTATCGCCACCGAAACTTTGCTTAAGCCCGTCTTGTTTCTTTTGTAGCTCAACCATGCACTCGCCAATGATCGCGATGTTTAATGATTTCATATGCTTACCTTAGCAACTGAGGTTGCGCTCGTTATTATTTTAGGAAATCTTCACGCGCAGGGTTGAAGATATCAAGAAGGATGCTGTCTTGCTCTAGTGCAACCGCACCGTGCATCATGTGTTTACGGGCGAAGTAAGCATCGCCTTCTTTAAGCACTTTCTTCTCCCCATCAATTTCAGCTTCGAAGCTGCCACGAACCACATAACCGATTTGGTCGTGGATCTCGTGGGTATGGGGATGGCCAATAGCGCCTTTATCAAAACATAGGTGTACAGCCATAAGATCGTCAGTATAAGCAACGATTTTACGTTTAATTCCGCCGCCAAGTTCTTCCCATGGGTTTTCATCTAAAATAAAGAAAGCGTTCATTGTGTGTCTCCTAATCGGTTTAAATCGGTAAAAATACTATTGAGCATTATCATAAGATAATAAGTTTAATTGTAATACAATACATCTACAATAGTGTGACATTGATCAGCTGATACTTGATATGACGAAAATAAATCAACAAATTAACAAATGTCTGCTATGGATTGTTTGTTATCATAATCAATAGTTTACGGGTGATTGTGTGATTCTGCTCATCATTTGGCGACGAATGGGTATGAATAAACCTCATATTGTATTACTTTATGTGAAGTTTAAGAATTTAATCAAAGTTTAAAAATAGATAAACTCTTCATTGAGGGTGACAAAGAATATGACGACTAAACCAGTATTGTTGACTGAAGCAGAAATCGAGCAGCTTCATCTTGAAGTGGGCCGTTCTAGCTTAATGGGCAAAACCATTGCAGCAAACGCGAAAGATCTAGAAGCATTCATGCGTTTACCTATTGATGTCCCAGGACATGGTGAAGCAGGGGGTTACGAACATAACCGCCATAAACAAAATTACACGTACATGAATTTAGCTGGTCGCATGTTTTTGATCACTAAAGAGCAAAAGTACGCAGACTTCGTTACAGACTTACTAGAAGTGTACGCAGACAAGTACCTAACGTTTGATTACCACGTACAAAAAAACACCAACCCAACAGGACGTTTGTTTCATCAAATCCTGAATGAACACTGCTGGTTAATGTTCTCCAGTTTGGCTTACTCTTGCGTTGCTTCAACATTGACACAAGAGCAGCGTGACAACATTGAGTCTCGCATTTTTGAACCCATGCTAGAAATGTTCACCGTTAAGTACGCACACGACTTCGACCGTATCCACAACCACGGCATTTGGGCCGTCGCTGCTGTCGGTATTTGTGGTCTTGCTCTTGGCAAGCGTGAGTACCTTGAAATGTCAGTGTATGGCATTGACCGTAATGATACTGGCGGTTTCTTAGCGCAAGTTTCTCAGCTGTTTGCACCTTCTGGCTACTATATGGAAGGTCCTTACTATCACCGTTATGCGATTCGTCCAACGTGTGTGTTCGCTGAAGTGATCCACCGTCATATGCCTGAAGTGGATATCTACAACTACAAAGGTGGCGTGATTGGTAACACAGTACAAGCGATGCTTGCGACGGCTTACCCGAACGGTGAATTCCCGGCTCTGAATGATGCTTCTCGTACTATGGGTATCACAGACATGGGTGTTCAGGTTGCAGTCAGTGTTTACAGCAAGCATTACTCTTCTGAGAACGGCGTTGACCAAAACATTCTTGGTATGGCGAAGATTCAAGATGCAGTATGGATGCACCCATGTGGTCTTGAGCTATCTAAAGCCTACGAAGCTGCTTCTGCAGAGAAAGAAATTGGCATGCCTTTCTGGCCAAGTGTTGAATTGAACGAAGGCCCTGAGGGTCACAACGGCGCGCAAGGTTTTATCCGCATGCAGGATAAGAAAGGCGACGTTTCTCAACTTGTTATGAACTACGGCCAACACGGCATGGGTCACGGCAACTTTGATACGCTGGGTATTTCTTTCTTCAACCGAGGTCAAGAAGTGCTACGCGAATACGGCTTCTGTCGTTGGGTGAACGTTGAGCCTAAATTCGGCGGCCGTTACCTAGACGAAAACAAATCTTACGCTCGTCAAACAATTGCACATAACGCAGTAACGATTGATGAAAAATGTCAGAACAACTTTGAGGTTGAGCGCGCGGATGCAGTACATGGCTTGCCACACTTCTTCAAAGTAGAAGACGAGCAAATCAATGGCATGAGCGCATTTGCTAACGATCATTACGAAGGTTTTGACATGCAACGCAGCGTGTTCATGCTTAACCTTGAAGAATTAGAATCTCCGCTATTGATCGATCTATACCGCTTAGATTCAGAAAAGGGTGGCGAAGGCGAGCATCAATACGATTACTCACACCAATATCAAGGTCAGATTGTTCGCACTAACTTTGAATACCAAGCAAACAAAGAGCTGAACACTTTAGGTGAAGACTTCGGTTACCAACACCTATGGAACGTGGCAAGCGGTGAAGTGAAGGGCACAGCACTGGTCAGCTGGCTACAAAACAACACCTACTACACGTGGCTAGGCGCAACGTCTAACGATAATGCGGAAGTGATCTTTACTCGCACTGGCGCGAATGACCCAAGCTTCAACCTACGTTCAGAGCCTGCGTTTATTCTCCGCAGCAAAGGTGAAACAACACTGTTTGCTTCTGTTGTTGAAACGCACGGTTACTTCAACGAAGAATTCGAGCAATCAGTGAATGCACGTGGTGTTGTGAAAGACATCAAAGTAGTGGCTCACACGAATATCGGTTCGGTAGTTGAGATCACCACAGAGAAATCAAACGTGACAGTGATGATCAGCAACCAACTTGGCGCGACTGATAGCACTGAACACAAAGTAGAGCTGAACGGCAAAGTATACAGCTGGACAGGCTTCTACTCAGTAGAAACAACTTTAAACCCAGAATTAGCAAGCACAGCAGAGCAGGGGAAATAATAATGAGCTATCAACCACTTTTACTTAACTTTGATGAAGCCGCAGAGCTTCGTAAAGAACTTGGCAAGGATAGCCTTTTAGGTAACGCACTGACTCGCGACATTAAACAAACTGACGCTTACATGGCGGAAGTTGGCATTGAAGTACCCGGTCACGGTGAAGGCGGCGGTTACGAGCACAACCGTCACAAGCAAAACTACATCCATATGGATCTAGCAGGCCGTTTGTTCCTTATCACGGAAGAAACAAAGTACCGTGATTACATCGTTGATATGCTCACTGCATACGCGACGGTGTACCCAACACTTGAAAGCAACGTCAGCCGTGACTCTAACCCTCCGGGTAAGCTGTTCCACCAAACGTTGAACGAGAATATGTGGATGCTCTACGCTTCTTGTGCGTACAGCTGTATTTACCACACCATATCTGAAGAGCAAAAGCGTCTGATCGAAGATGATCTGCTTAAGCAAATGATCGAAATGTTCGTTGTGACTTACGCACACGACTTCGATATCGTACACAACCACGGCTTATGGGCAGTGGCTGCAGTCGGTATTTGTGGCTACGCAATCAACGACCAAGAGTCGGTAGACAAAGCGCTTTACGGCTTGAAACTAGATAAAGTCAGCGGCGGTTTCTTAGCGCAACTTGACCAACTGTTTTCGCCAGACGGCTACTACATGGAAGGTCCTTACTACCACCGTTTTTCGCTACGTCCAATTTACTTGTTCGCAGAAGCGATTGAACGTCGTCAGCCTGAAGTCGGCATCTATGAATTCAACGATTCCGTGATCAAGACAACGTCTTACTCGGTATTCAAAACCGCATTCCCAGACGGTACATTGCCAGCTCTGAACGATTCATCGAAGACAATCTCTATCAACGATGAAGGCGTTATCATGGCAACGTCTGTGTGTTACCACCGTTACGAGCAGACAGAAACTCTGCTTGGTATGGCGAATCACCAACAAGATGTTTGGGTTCATGCTTCGGGTAAAACACTGTCTGACGCGGTTGATGCAGCTGACGACATCAAAGCATTCAACTGGGGCAGCCTGTTTGTCACCGACGGCCCTAAAGGCGAAAAAGGCGGTGTGAGCATCCTTCGTCACCGTGATGAGCAAGACGGCGACCCTAAGACTGCAGATACCATGGCGTTGATCTGGTTTGGTCAGCACGGCTCAGACCACCAGTATCACTCTGCGTTAGACCACGGTCACTACGATGGTCTGCATCTAAGCGTATTCAACCGTGGCCACGAAGTGCTGCACGATTACGGCTTCGGTCGCTGGGTAAACGTTGAGCCTAAGTTTGGCGGTCGTTACATCCCAGAGAACAAGTCTTACTGTAAGCAGACGGTTGCTCACAACACAGTCACGGTTGATCAGAAAACACAGAACAACTTCAACACAGCATTGGCTGAGTCTAAGTTTGGTCAGAAGCACTTCTTCGTAGCAGACGACCAGTCTCTGCAAGGCATGAGTGGCACCATTTCTGAGTACTACACGGGCGTAGACATGCAACGCAGCGTGATTCTTGCTGATCTGCCTGAGTTCGAAAAACCGCTCGTGATCGATGTGTACCGCATCGAAGCTGACGCTGAGCACCAGTACGACTTACCTGTTCACCATTCTGGTCAGATCATCCGTACGGACTTTGATTACCACATGGAAAAAACGCTTAAGCCGTTAGGTGAAGACAACGGTTACCAGCACTTATGGAACCTTGCTTCAGGCAAAGTAAACGAAGAAGGTTCTCTAGTAAGCTGGTTACATGACAGCAGCTACTACAGCCTAGTAACCAGCGCGAATGCGGGCAGTGAAGTGATTTTTGCTCGCACAGGGGCGAACGATCCAGATTTCAACCTTAAGAGTGAACCAGCGCTGATCTTACGTCAGTCTGGTCAAAACCACGTGTTTGCTTCTGTACTCGAAACGCATGGTTACTTTAACGAGTCTATCGAAGCCTCTGTGGGTGCTCGTGGCCTAGTTAAATCAGTATCGGTTGTCGGTCATAACAGTGTCGGAACGGTTATTCGCATTGAGACGACTTCTGGTAACACTTACCACTACGGTATTTCAAACCAAGCTGAAGACGCGCAGCAAGCCACTCACACTGTTGAGTTTGCGGGTGAGATATACTCGTGGCAAGGATCATTTGCTCAACTGTAAATGATTGACACGCAAGTTGTTTAACGACGGCTTGTGTTGATGTGGAGCTTTGCGGGAACGAAGCATCACATTGAATTCAGTCGTGATTGCAAAATTGTTCGTTGATACCCACAACGACTGAATACATCGGGAATAAGTTAAACCGAGTCACTCACTACGAGTTGCTCGGTTTTTTTATGTCTGAAAAGCATGAGTGGATAGATGGTGGGTATGTGTGCTCTTTGCTCAATTGGCTGTCGGTTGAAATACTGTTATAGTGAAACTTAAATCAAACAAAAACATAACATATAAAATAAGTGAACTTATGGTTACCACTTTTAATTCTATTTCGGGTTCGAAGCGCAGCCTGCACGTACAAGTAGCGCGTGAAATCGCTCGTGGAATCTTGTCTGGCGAATTGCCACAAGGTTCTATTATTCCTGGTGAAATGGCGTTGTGTGAACAGTTTAGTATCAGCCGAACGGCACTTCGCGAAGCAGTTAAACTATTGACCTCTAAAGGTCTATTAGAGTCCCGCCCGAAAATCGGTACTCGTGTAGTAGACCGTGCATACTGGAACTTCCTTGATCCTCAACTGATAGAGTGGATGGACGGCCTAACTGACATAGACCAATTTTGTTCACAGTTCTTAGGTCTTCGTCGTGCAATTGAACCTGAAGCGTGTGCACTAGCGGCAAAATTTGCGACGGCTGAGCAACGTATTGAGCTGTCGGAAATCTTTCAAAAAATGGTCGAAGTGGATGAAGCTGAAGTGTTTGATCAAGAGCGTTGGACTGACATTGACACTCGTTTCCATAGCTTGATCTTCAATGCGACAGGTAATGATTTTTACCTGCCATTCGGTAACATTTTGACGACTATGTTCGTTAACTTCATTGTGCACTCTTCTGAAGAAGGCAGCACATGTATCAATGAACACCGTAGAATTTATGAAGCAATCATGGCCGGTGACAGTGACAAAGCACGTTTAATGTCAACAGCGCACTTACAAGATGCCAATCACCGCTTAGTACCGGTTAGTTAAACAGGGTTTTGAATCTGATTTGAGCCACTGACAGGCTTGTTTATACCATTTAAAAGGTATGCCACGCGCATGCCTTTTTTGTTAAATATCTCCAAGGCTTTTCTTAGCCGAGTTTCCTCGTTATTAAACCCCTCACTCGCTTTAAGTGCTGGCTCCGCTTTGGTACCAAGCTGAATATTGAAGCGATGCAGTGTTAAAACAAGCATTTAATGCCGAAATCTCTAAGTATTATTGTCTGATTAATCGGGTGGGGGAGGTGTGGATGTAAGAGTCGTTGTTATTCTGCAAGGCTTGATCGCCATATGTGTTAGGTTTTCTTTACTATTAAGTTTTGGAATTACAATAATCGCCTTAAGTTATTGATTTTAATTGATTCGTTTGTTTTTGTGGTTGGTTTTATGTTTGCCGATTTAAATCAGTAATGAATTGTCGATATTCCATCCTATGTCATATATATACTTAACTTAACCTATTAAAATCAGATCATCATCACTTATTTAGATTATTGTACTACAAATGAGTCTTGATGTTTCCTATAGTATTTGTAACAAATTACTCCGGACAAAGGATACACGATGGAACTCAACACGATTATTGTCGGCATTTATTTCCTATTCTTGATTGCGATAGGTTGGATGTTTAGAACATTTACCAGCACTACAAGTGATTACTTCCGCGGGGGCGGTAACATGTTGTGGTGGATGGTTGGTGCTACCGCCTTTATGACCCAGTTTAGTGCATGGACATTTACCGGTGCAGCAGGCAAAGCCTATAACGATGGGTTTGCTGTAGGGGTCATTTTCGTCGCCAACGCATTTGGTTACTTCATGAACTTTGCATATTTCGCTCCAAAGTTCCGCCAACTACGTGTAGTAACGGTCATTGAGGCCATTCGTATGCGTTTCGGTACGACCAATGAACAAGTCTTCACTTGGTCTTCAATGCCAAACAGTGTTGTTTCTGCAGGTGTATGGTTAAACGCACTAGCAATCATCGCTTCTGGTATTTTTGGCTTCGACATGACAGCAACAATCTGGATTACTGGTTTGGTTGTATTGGCAATGTCAGTAACCGGTGGTTCATGGGCGGTAATCGCATCTGATTTCATGCAGATGGTTATCATCATGGCGGTGACTGTGACGTGTGCTGTTGTTGCGGTTGTTCAAGGTGGCGGCATTGGTGAAATTGTGCATAACTTCCCAGTAGGGGACGGTGGTACTTTCCTTGCTGGTAATAATCTTAATTACCTCAGCATCTTCAGTATTTGGGCATTCTTCATTTTTGTTAAGCAATTCTCTATCACGAACAACATGCTTAACTCTTACCGCTACCTAGCGGCGAAAGACTCAAAGAACGCGAAGAAAGCGGCTCTATTAGCATGTGTACTCATGCTTGGCGGTGTCTTCATTTGGTTCATGCCTTCTTGGTTCATTGCCGGTCAAGGTGTCGACTTAGCTGCAGTTTACCCAGAGGCTGGTAACAAAGCTGGTGACTTTGCCTACCTATACTTCGTACAAGAGTACATGCCAGCAGGTATGGTTGGCCTTCTTGTTGCAGCGATGTTTGCCGCAACAATGTCTTCAATGGACTCTGGTCTAAACCGTAACTCAGGTATCTTTGTTAAGAACTTCTATGAAACGATTGTTCGTAAGGGCAACGCAAGTGAGAAAGAGCTGGTAACGGTTTCTAAGATTACTTCTGCCGTATTTGGTATCGCTATTATTCTTATCGCACAGTTCATCAACTCGCTTAAAGGTTTGAGCTTGTTCGATACTATGATGTATGTAGGCGCACTTATCGGCTTCCCAATGACAATTCCTGCATTCCTTGGCTTCTTCATTAAGAAGACTCCGGATTGGGCTGGTTGGGGTACGCTGGTCGTGGGTGGTTTTGTTTCTTACTACGTAGGTTTTGTTATTAACCCTGAGATGGTTTCGTCTATTTTTGGGCTAGAAGAGCTAACAAGCCGTGAATGGTCTGATGTTAAAGTGGCGATTGGTCTAGTCAGTCACATTGCTCTGACGGGTGGTTTCTTCATGCTATCTACTCTGTTCTACAAGCCATTAACTGAAAAACGTCAAGCAGATGTAGATAAGTTCTTTAGTAACCTAGAGACACCACTTGTCTCTGAGTCTGCAGAACAGAAAGTTCTAGATAACAAGCAACGTCAGATGCTTGGCAAACTTATCGCAGTAGCTGGCGTTGGTGTTATGCTGATGGCACTGCTTCCAAACCCAATGTGGGGGCGTTTCGTCTTCATCTTATGTGGTTTGATAGTGGGCGGCGTTGGTATGCTACTTGTCAAAGCTGTCGATGATGGCGGCAAGCAAGCAAAAGCTGCAACGCAAGGCTAATCATCGCAAAGGTCATAAATAGAATAATGCGACGAGCCGAGAGGACGTCGCATTTTTTTTGCTCTACGAAACAGGCAAATTGTCAGGTGAATATATCTGACCTAAATCACGAAAACTGTACAAATTGGTTCAATCGAATCGAAATACATCCAATTGTCCTACAATAGGATGTATATTATTGCTTAATTCCTTTCAATCAACTTGAAGATAAGTGAGTTAGAATGAGCGACCAAAAATCTCTTGATGCAATCAGGAAGATGAAGCTGGAGAATGATACTTCAGCAGGTAATCTTGTAGACCTACTTCCTATCGAAGTACAGAAGCGTGACTTCGATCTATCATTCCTAGACAACTTGAGCGAAGCGCGTCCACGCCTTCTTGTTCAAGCTGATCAGTTAGAAGAATTCAAAGCGAAAGTGAAAGCCGATGAAGCTCACTGCATGTTTGATGATTTCTACAACAATTCGACGGTTAAGTTCCTTGAGACTGCTCCTTTTGAAGAGCCTCAAGCGTACCCAGCAGAGACAGTAGGTAAAGCTTCTCTGTGGCGCCCTTACTGGCGTCAAATGTACGTTGATTGTCAAATGGCACTGAACGCAACACGCAACTTAGCGATTGCTGGTGTGGTAAAAGAAGACGAAGTGCTCATTGCTAAAGCAAAAGCTTGGACTCTAAAGCTGTCTACGTACGATCCTGAAGGCGTAACTTCTCGTGGCTATAACGATGAAGCGGCTTTCCGTGTCATCGCAGCGATGGCTTGGGGTTACGACTGGCTACACGGCTACTTCACCGATGAAGAACGTCAGCAAGTTCAAGATGCTTTGATTGAGCGTCTAGACGAAATCATGCACCACCTGAAAGTGACGGTTGATCTATTGAACAACCCTCTAAACAGCCACGGTGTTCGTTCTATCTCTTCTGCTATCATCCCAACGTGTATTGCGCTTTACCACGATCACCCGAAAGCAGGTGAGTACATTGCATACGCACTCGAATACTACGCGGTACACTACCCACCATGGGGCGGTGAAGACGGTGGTTGGGCTGAAGGCCCAGACTACTGGAACACGCAAACTGCATTCTTAGGCGAAGCATTCGACCTACTAAAAGCCTACTGTGGCGTAGACATGTTCAATAAGACATTCTACGAAAACACCGGTGACTTCCCGCTTTACTGTATGCCGGTTCACTCTAAGCGCGCGAGCTTCTGTGACCAGTCGTCAATTGGTGATTTCCCAGGTTTAAAACTGGCTTATAACATCAAGCACTACGCAGGTGTTAACCAGAAGCCTGAGTACGTTTGGTACTACAACCAGCTTAAAGGTCGTGATACTGAAGCACACACCAAATTCTACAACTTCGGTTGGTGGGACTTTGGCTACGACGATCTTCGCTTCAACATCCTATGGGATGCACCTGAAGAGAAAGCGCCATCGAACGATCCACTGTTGAAAGTCTTTCCAATTACGGGTTGGGCTGCATTCCACAACAAGATGACTGAGCGTGATAACCATATTCACATGGTATTCAAGTGTTCTCCGTTTGGCTCAATCAGCCATTCTCATGGCGACCAAAACGCATTCACGTTGCATGCATTCGGTGAAACACTAGCGTCAATCACGGGCTACTACGGTGGTTTCGGTGTTGATATGCACACAAAATGGCGTCGTCAAACGTTCTCTAAAAACCTGCCACTATTTGGCGGTAAAGGCCAATACGGCGAGAACAAGAACACGGGTTACGAAAACCATCAAGATCGCTTCTGTATTGAAGCGGGCGGCACTATCTCTGACTTCGACACTGAATCTGACGTAAAGATGGTTGAAGGTGATGCAACAGCATCTTACCAGTACTTCGTTCCTGAAATCGAATCTTACAAGCGTAAGATCTGGTTTGTTCAAGGTAAAGTATTCGTAATGCAAGACAAGGCAACGCTTTCTGAAGAGAAAGACATGACTTGGCTAATGCACACAACCTTCGCAAACGAAGTGGCAGACAAATCTTTCATTATTCGTGGCGAAGTGGCGCACCTAGACGTAAACTTCATCAACGAGTCTGCGGATAACATCACTGCAGTTAAGAACGTGGAAGGTTTTGGCGAAGTTGACCCATACGAGTTCAAAGATCTCGAGGTCCACCGTCATGTTGAAGTGGAATTCAAGCCTTCTAAAGAGCACAACATCCTGACGCTTCTTGTTCCGAACAAGAACGAAGGCGAGCAAGTTGAAGTGTCTCACAAGCTTGAAGGCAACACGCTACTGCTAAATGTTGACGGTGAAACGGTTTCAATCGAACTGTAATTCGCTGAAGTAACAGAAGCTAGATATTAAAAACTCCGAGTGAAAGCTCGGAGTTTTTTTGTGGTATATAGTTCCTGGAAGGACAAAGCGTGCCCGATATTTTCTCGTAAAGTGAACCCCGGTCACAACTTGCGTCTAACCCTCGAATCAATGCCCTAAAACTATTGCGTAACAAGAGAGACGTCGTTATTATAATGAGCATATAATCATACAATACTATATTTGGAGTTTGAACATGACTAAACCTGTAATCGGTTTCATTGGCCTAGGTCTTATGGGCGGCAACATGGTTGAAAACCTACAAAAGCGCGGCTACCACGTAAACGTAATGGATCTAAGCGCTGAAGCGGTTGCTCGCGTTACCGATCGCGGCAATGCAACGGCATTCACTTCAGCGAAAGAACTAGCAGCGGCAAGTGACATCGTTCAGTTTTGTCTGACAACTTCTGCTGTTGTTGAAAAAATCGTTTACGGCGAAGATGGCGTTCTAGCGGGCATCAAAGAAGGTGCTGTAGTTGTAGACTTCGGTACTTCTATCCCTGCTTCTACTAAGCAAATCGGCGCAGCTCTTGCTGAAAAAGGCGCGGGCATGATCGACGCACCTCTAGGTCGTACTCCTGCACACGCTAAAGATGGTCTTCTGAACATCATGGCGGCTGGTGACATGGACACTTTCAATAAAGTTAAACCTGTTCTTGAAGAGCAAGGCGAAAACGTATTCCACCTAGGCGCTCTAGGTTCTGGTCACGTGACAAAGCTTGTAAACAACTTCATGGGTATGACGACTGTTGCGACTATGTCTCAAGCTTTCGCTGTTGCTCAACGCGCTGGTGTTGATGGCCAACAACTGTTTGACATCATGTCTGCAGGTCCATCTAACTCTCCGTTCATGCAATTCTGTAAGTTCTACGCGGTAGACGGCGAAGAGAAGCTAGGTTTCTCTGTTGCTAACGCAAACAAAGACCTTGGTTACTTCCTTGCTCTTTGTGAAGAGCTAGGCACTGAGTCTCTAATCGCTCAAGGTACTGCAACTAGCCTACAAGCTGCGGTTGACGCAGGCATGGGTAACAATGACGTACCTGTTATCTTCGACTACTTCGTAAAACTAGAGAAGTAATTGACGTACGACCTCGCTAGGGTATTGCCTGTCTTTTCGGCGGCGATCTCTCAGCGAGGTTCGTTTTTTCTGCACTATCCATTTCCTCGTTAAAATCTTCGACTTCCAGCATTTTACTTGCACCTATTCAAGTTCTCTACCACTCTTTTACAGCCTCTATTCCTTCTCTCTAATCTATTTCTATCTGTAAATTCAAAACCTTTTAGCGACCAACTTGTTACCCAGCTTTTTCTTTGCAAGCTTAAAACCAGCGCACTTACGCGATAGTTGGTGTTGCTTTAATGCTGATCGACTATCGGACTTAAAAAGAAAGTAAAAAAAACCCACACAGCTGGTGACTGTGTGGGCATGTTCGGACGAGCCGTCTGGAAAAAAATGCGCAATAGTAAGTGAAAAACGAATAACGAGAACCCCCGACAGTTTCTACGTTAACGTGTTCTAAGACCTCAAAGCCGCTGCTTCGATTATCACTTTGAATTGAACAAAAGCATCCAGAAAGAACTTAAGTTATGATTCAAATACACCATACAACAAGACTTATTGTATTACAAATAAAAGTTAATATTGGAAGCTCTTGTGTGTCATTAGATGGTGGAAGTGTGAGCTAAGGCTCACTTTTCGGCTCGGTGAGGTAAAGAAGAGCTGCTGAACCGTTGTTGACAGTCACATGGCGAGTTAATGGATAAAAACGGTTGAGTTTAGAGTGGCCTTTATGCGTTGTTCTTGAGTCTAGCTCTACGCAACATTCTTTCATTTCACTTCATTAGTCGCATCTCACATTCTGACAAAGCGACAATTGACATAAAATAGTACAAATATACATAATCACACTACTTTTATATAGATAAGTGAGATAAATGTGAATAAGTCAATCTTCGTCTTGGTACTCGCTTCGCTTACGTATGGCTGCGGTGGAAGCAGTTCCAGTGACCCAAGTGCCAGCGGTGCTCCTCCTGTATCTAATAAACCAGGTGCGTCTCATGGTGTTGTTGCTCCCTATGAGATTGCCAAGTATCAAAATATCCTTGCTAGCTCAGATTTTCAGGTGTCAGATCCTAAGGGAGAGGAGGGCAACAAAACGTCACCCGTAAAAGCCGGTAACTTCCAAGGTTATGTCAGTGACTATTTTTATGCAGATGAAGAGACTGAGAATCTTATCTTCAAAATGGCGAACTACAAGATGCGTTCTGAAATTCGTGAGGGAGACAACTTTCGTATCAATGAAGCGGGCGTGAGACGCACTCTACATGCGGAAATAAGCCTGCCGGATATTCAGCATGCAATGGCGAGCTCTCCTGCTGAACATGATGAAGTGACACTGCTACAGATCCACAATGAGGGCACCGACGAGAGTGGCACAGGTTACCTTCCTCACCCATTATTGCGTGTAGTGTGGGAGCAAGAACGAGATGGTCTCACCGGTCACTATTGGGCTGTCATGAAAAACAATGCGATTGACTGTAGCAGTGCTGCTGACTCTTTGGACTGTTACGCCAATTCCTATAACCGCTACGATTTGGGCGAGGCGGATCTTGATCGTTTCACAAAATTTGATCTTTCTATTTATGAAAACACCCTTTCGGTCAAAGTGAACGATGAAGTGAAAGTCGATGAAGACATCACTTATTGGCAGCATCTACTGAGTTACTTTAAAGCGGGCATCTATAATCAATTTGAAAATGGCGAAGCCACGGCTTACTTTAAGGCGCTTAGATACACCATCACACAAGTCAACGGTTCAAATGATTGGGACATTAATGATTGGAAGTTGACGATTCCTGCGAGTAAAGACTCTTGGTATGGAAGTGGGGGTGACAGTGCCGCTGAACTAGAACCTGAGCGTTGTGAGTCGAACAAAGACCTCCTTGCTAATGATCGTGATGTCTATGACAGTAAGATTGGTCTCTCTTATTTCAATGTTGATGAAGGAAGAATGCACTTTAGAGCGGATATGGGGTATGGCACCTCTACACAAAACTCTAACTATATTCGTTCTGAGTTAAGGGAGTTGTACCAAAGCCGTGCTCAACCAGATTGCAGTACCAGCGATAAGGATACAAGTTGGTATCTGAACGATACAAGAACGCATGTCAGTAATCATGAGTTAACCGCCACCTTACGAATTGACGCGCATCCAGATATCACCAGTCAGGACCCGAAAGTGATAGTAGGGCAAATTCATGGGTGGAAGATCAGCCAAGCTCTGGTCAAACTGGTTTGGGAAGGGAGTCATAAGCCAGTGCGCATGGTCATGAACTCTAAGTTTAAACGTGATAATCAATCTTGCAGCGATTGCGAACCGTTTAGTGTCGCATTAGGTACTTATCCTGCGGGTGTTGAATGGCGATATACTATCCGTGCCGATCAAAATGGTCTTTATCTTGCCACTCATGATGGGGATGGAAGAAACACGATTGAGCATTTCCTTGGATGGGGTCAAGAGTATAAAGATGGCGACACCGTTTCGCTAACACCGGATTGGGCATCACCGGATATTGCTTTTTATTTTAAAGCGGGCATCTATCCTCAATTTAAACCGAATAGTGCATATAAAGGTGAGATATTTGATGTGAGCTTTAGCTCTCTCAGAGTCGACCACTTTTGATTGGCTGAATGCTAAATAGTGACAGTGAAGACCGTATTTGTTTCTAGCAATGCGGTCTTTTTCTTTGATGAACCAGCGATCATTGTGGGGTCTTCAGTGAAAAACGTCGGAATTTTCTCGCTCAAAATCGTTCATTTTTCCGTTTTTTTGAGGGGAAGTTTTGGTTCTTTTATCCTTAAAACTTATCTACTTTTTTTTAATTAATCGGAAATGTGATCCAGTTAAAGTATAGCGGAACGGAAAGTGTCCCTAGTCTCATTTATCCAACTAAGCGTTTTATTTGTATTATAAGATTATGTAAGATTTTTGTGTTATCGCAAATAACGAGAGATTAAATGCTGTATAGCGCGTGTTTGCTGATCTAACTTTTACTGACGAACGCGGCCTCCGTATTATCATAATGGATTGAATATGAAACAAATTACTCTAAAAACTTTACTTGCCTCTTCCATCATACTCGCAGCGGGTTGCGCGAGCACCACGCCCCCTAATGCTGATTTTCCGAATAATAAAGAAAGTGGTGAAGCGATTCTGACGCCAGTAGCGATGACAGCGAGCAGTCACGATGGCAATGGCCCTGATCGCTTGTTTGACCAAGATCTAACAACACGATGGTCATCGGCAGGTGACGGCGAATGGGCCATGTTGGATTATGGTTCAGTGCAAGAATTTGACGCGGTTCAAGCTTCATTCAGTAAAGGAAATGAACGTCAATCCAAATTCGATATTCAAGTCAGTGTTGATGGTGAAAACTGGACAACCGTACTTGAAAATCAAATGAGCTCAGGTAAGGCAATCGGTCTAGAGCGTTTCCAGTTTGAGCCAGCGGTTAAAGCGCGTTACGTTAAATATGTGGGCCACGGCAATACCAAAAATGGTTGGAACAGTGTCACTGAACTCGCTGCGGTGAACTGTAACGTTAACGCTTGTCCTGCTAGTCATATCATTACTCCAGACGTCGTGGCCGCAGAACAAGCAATGATCGCTGAAATGAAAGCGGCGGAAAAAGCACGTAAAGAAGCTCGTAAAGATCTACGTTCGGGGAACTTCGGTGTAGCAGCCGTTTACCCTTGTGATACGACCGTTAAATGTGACACGCGCAGTGTGTTGCCCGTACCGACGGGCTTACCTAGCACACCGGTGGCAGGTAATGCGCCGAGTGAGAACTTTGATATGACTCATTGGTACTTATCGCAACCATTCGATCATGATAAAAATGGCAGACCTGATGATGTGTCTGAGTGGAATCTTGCAAACGGCTACCAACACCCAGAGGTTTTCTACACAGCAGACGATGGCGGTCTTGTATTCAAGGCTTACGTAAAAGGTGTGCGTACCTCTAAAAATACCAAGTACGCCCGTACTGAACTTCGTGAAATGATGCGTCGTGGTGATCAGTCTATCAGCACTCAAGGTGTTAACAAGAACAACTGGGTATTCTCAAGCGCACCTGAAGCAGACCTAAAAGCTGCGGGTGGTATTGACGGAGTGCTAGAAGCCACGTTAAAAATCGATCACGCGACAACGACAGGTAATGCGAATGAAGTCGGTCGCTTTATCATCGGTCAGATTCACGATCAAAACGATGAGCCAATTCGTCTGTACTACCGTAAGTTGCCAAACCAAGCAACGGGTGCGGTTTACTTTGCACATGAAAGCCAAGACGCGACAAAAGAGGACTTCTATCCTCTCGTTGGCGACATGACGGCTGAAGTGGGGGACGATGGTATCGCGCTTGGCGAAGTGTTTAGCTACCGCATTGACGTGAAAGGCAACACGATGACAGTTACGCTAATGCGTGAAGGTAAAGACGATGTGGTACAAGTGGTTGATATGAGCAACAGCGGTTACGACGTAGGTGGCAAGTACATGTACTTCAAAGCCGGTGTTTACAACCAAAACATCAGTGGCGATCTAGACGATTACTCACAAGCGACTTTCTACCAGCTAGATGTATCTCACGATCAATACCAAAAGTAATCTAATCATATAGCGTATAGCCTCCAACTGTTCGAGTTCGGAGGCTTTTTTGTGCTTGCTATTTGGTTAAAAACGCTCGTAACTTAAGCGTGGTTAAGAGCGTGGTAGCAATGATATTCAAGGTGAATTATGGGACTAGATCAGCAACAAATGTTTGTTTGTAACTTGCACTCGTCTGTAGTTCTTGTTTTATCCATTGGTTAAATGGACTAAAGTCAGAGTGAACTGGCCAAAAAATAGAGGCCACGATTCTCTTACCAAAAAAATCGGGAGGGTCTGTAATTACTTTGAGTGAACTGTCGCCTTCAATACGGAACATGGGTAAAAAGGCGATGCCTTTTTGGGCCTTACATAGGTCGATAATGGTAGCGAAATCGTCAAGCCGCCATAAATTATATGAAGTGATCTTGGATAAATTCAACAATTCTTCACACCCATCCATCAATAGAATGCGTTGCGATGAAGTTTGATTTGTAGAATAAGCTAAGTCTTCGTGAGCAACCCACCAACAGTTGACATGAAATAACTCTTCAACGTTAAAGTCGTTGTTCGTTTTATGGTACGGATTACCTAATGCTAGATCTATCTTTCCTTCGTTAATATAATTTCCTAAAATAACGCTTGGTTTCGTTACAACCACTAAATCGACATTAGGAAACGTTTCCGAAAATCTGGCTAGTGTATCTTTGACATCTTTATTGAATACCAACGGGTCTATGCCCACACGGAAAACAATTTGATCTGATACATTCATTTGTGCTGCAATTGTCGCCAATTCGCGATATTTCGAAACAATAGGTAAAGATAACTGGAACAGGCGCTCGCCTTTCTGTGTCAGCCAGACTTTAGAGTGCTGTCTATTAAATAAATTGAAGCCTAGATCTGATTCAAGATTTTGAACCGCTGTACTCACCGTTGACTGAGATTTACCAAGCTTACGTGCAGCGGAACTAAATGAACCTTCCTCAACTACCGATATAAACGAAACAATATTTTCGAAATGCAGTTTCATGGTTAGATAAGCCTTTAGCGCAGGATAATTATTTTTATTATTCGATGCACAATAACGTTATGATTTCTATTTTTCAACTTGTTTTATAAAAACATTCAGTTAGTTATAGAAAGCCAGAGCGTAACTATAGATTATTTGAATGTCATGATAGGTTAGCTATTACATTTATTTCATGGATGTTAATTTGTTGTTTTCTAATGTTATTGGGTTTTATGTGTTGTGATTGTAATTAAGGTGTAAGTTGTATGATATTTGTTTTTTTAACATACAGAGCTTGGTGAGTGAATGGTTTAGGATCTGTATTGTCTTAATTTCGTTTATGTTGTTGAAAAGTACGATAATTAATAAAAATACAACAAACACCAAACTTAAAAAAGTGTGACATTGCTCGCATAATTGGGCTTTATTAAACATTTTGTTACAGGTTGGTTGGTAGGTGGGATTTTATTTAAGTTGTTGTATTTTATTGATTTTGTGTTGCTCTAACTAGCTCTATTATCTATTTTTTGATTGTTTTATATTCTAACTATAGATTAAGTCGATAGGGGTTATTTTTCATCCGGCTAACAAAATGACATAACATACCCATGAATTCTCATATGACGATAGGAACAAAAAATTGATTACTAAACTATATGTAAAAACAAGCGTATTTTTATCACAATTCAAGAATGACGAGCGTGGTGTAACGGCGATTGAATATGGTCTAATCGGTGTGGCAATGGCTGTTTTGTTGACGACTGCGTTAGGTGATGGTGGCTTTATTGGTAAACTGTCAGCTGCATTCACAAAAATCGCAACTACGCTTACTAATGCTACTGGTAGCTAAGCTCAGTAATATAATAAAGATAATTGAGCCAGACCTGTGTATTCATTGGTCTGGCTCAATTAATTTAGAGTTTAAATAAGAATCACTCTACCATAATCTTGGGGGTTTTCTGATTTTGAGCCATGAATGGTACTTGTTCGTTTTACTGATAATGTGTATATACGTGTCTTCTGTCGATTTTCTTTATCGCAAAATACATAATCATGCGTTGTTGGTTTTGCTCTTGTTTCAGTGTTTTTTTTCTCCATTAGATATTCACGTTACCACCTTTTTGCTGATGTTAGGGGTTGGGCTAATACTTTATGCGTTGATTTGGATTGGGGCGGGTGATATTAAATACGCTGCTGTGTTATCACTGACAATCCCTCTCAACGAGTTACATTGGGCCTATATTATGACGGCTTTTGCTGGTGGTTTTTTATCGCTTGGTTATTTAATCAGCAGAAAACTAATAAGTAACACGTCGAATAGCCAGGAAGGAATCCCGTACGGGATAGCCATTAGTGTGGGATTTTACTTAGTAATTTTAACTCAAAATACGCCACATATTTAAACAAACAAAAATAGGCACATTATGAGATCTAGACTGGTATTACTGATTGCTATTGTTGCTTTGGTCGTAGGGGCGATAGGCGTGGTCGACTTATTCAAAAGTAAACCCGAGCCGACCGTTGCTACGGAGCAAGTGATTGACAATAAAAACGAAGAGCATGTTGCGGTTTGGATGACCACTCAAGCTTATGAAAGAGGGGAAGCCATCAGCGCGCAAGGCGTTGTTAAAAAACAACTCCCCCTTAGTGAAGCGTTAACGTTTGGCGTCAGAGAAGACACTGAAATCGAATTGTCTCCCTCCATTTTACTGAATCGAAGCCTCAAGCCAGGCGATGCCGTGTTACCTGAGTATCAAGTGGAGCCAGGAGAGCCTGGATATATCGATCTTTTGGTAACAGAAGGTATGACGTTATACCCACTTGAAGTGAGCGATAAAAACCTCATTAACGATTACATCCGTCCTGGTTCCTTTATCGATATTCTTACTGTGAGCTCCCCTAACGATAACTTAGCAAAAAACGCTGAGAAGCCGGAACGTTTTAAAGGCATGAGAGCGTCAATGTTCCTCAAACACGTCAAAGTACTTAACATCGGGGGTACTTCCGACAGCAACAGTGCTGTTACTGCGCTAGCTCCAACAAAAGAAGACGGACTAGCCACTGTGGTGGTTGAGGTCACCCCGGATGACTTAGCCAAACTTGCTTTGGCGCAACGAACAATGCATATCGAAATATATCGAAGCCAAACTTATAAGCACCATGGTGACATTGAAGTGCGCAATATTATCGATAATTATACCGGTATCGAAGAGTTACGCGGTAACGTAAATAACCCTCGAGAGGCTTTGTAATTATAATGCAACATCCAATCAAGCAAGCGCTACGTATTTTTCTGGCATCTCTGTTGATTAGCTTATTTTGCACTACAAATGCTTTGGCTGCTGATCGTTCCATTACGCTTAATGATGGTCAGCACATTCAATTAAAAATGCCGATCGGAAAAGTGTTTATTAGTAACCCCGATATCGCGGACTACAAGATCATTAATGACAATACTTTGGTGGTGTTTGCTAAGGGAGTTGGGCAGTCACGCCTGATTGTCTATGGAGTTAATGACGATGTGTTGCTTTCGGATCGCATTGTTGTCGATTTGGATCTAACGGATGTTCGACGCCAACTTAAATTTCATTTTCCTGACGCCAAAGTCAAGGTTCAGTCGGTTGGAGAACAAGTCGCAGTGAGCGGTGTTGTCGATTCAGAGGGGACTCGTGACGATATCTACCGCTTAGTTGCCAGCTTGCTGGGGCGCAAAAAAATTGAGAAATGGAATAAAATTGAAAAGTTAGAGTTCAAATCAGACAACTCAGATTATGAAGAACCAGAGAGTATGGTTTTTTCCCGTAATATGACTTGGGAAGGGATCATCGAACGCATAGAAGTCGCCACGACGCAGCAAGTCAACGTTAAAATATCGGTGGCTCAGGTAACGGATTCATTTGGAAAAACGGTCGGTGTTGACTGGAGTTCGGTGGGTTCAAGCGTTGGTGAATTTGTTTTCGATCAATTTGATGCTTCAAATCTAAGCACGTTAATCACCGCGTTAGGCAACGATCAGATTGCTGAAGTCTTAGCCGAACCCAACTTAACGGTGTTGTCCGGAGAATCCGCGAGTTTTCTTGTTGGGGGGGAAGTACCGGTTATCGTACAGACGAACAATAATGTAAACATCACTTTTAAAGAGTTCGGTATTAAGCTCGATCTCACTGCGAAAGTACTTAGCCAAGATAAAATTCGAATGCAGTTAGCACCCGAAGTCAGTGAGATCGAAAGTTATGTTGAAGCGGCGGGCGTAAAAGTACCTCAACTCTCTTCACGACGTGCGATGACGACAGTAGAACTGGCCGATGGCGATAGTTTCATTCTTGGTGGCTTGATGAGCAGTACCGATTTGGAAAAAATGCAAAAAATTCCTTTAATCGGCGATATACCCGTACTGGGAGCCGCTTTTAGAAAAGCAACGACAGAACGCAAGCGCACGGAATTAATTATTGTGGCAACCGTGAATTTAGTTGAGCCGATGAAACCGCAAGACGTTCAACTTCCTTACATCAAAAAGACTTCTACATTGTCTCGTTGGCTCAATATCCACACTAATGACAAGTTAGTGACGTCATCTGATGCCACAATTCGCCTATTGTCACAAGGAGGGTTTATTCAATGAAAAAACTGGTATTGATGGCTCTATTTTCTTTGTCGCTTTTGGGGTGTACTTCAGAGCGATATTTTGGTGGTAATGGTGCTGAAGCATTGGTGTATAAAGAGCACCACAGTTTCGAATTTTCAATAAAAAACCGTAACGAAACGGCGAAGCAGTTACACGCCTTGATTGATGACATTGAAGCATTGGATAAAGAAGCCACTTATGTGGTGGACTATAAATCAACACGCAGTAAAAAGATGTTAGAGAAGATTTTCGACCAGTACCCGTCGCATATCATTGCGCCTAAAAGAGTCGTTTATCGCAATTCCGTTCTGTTATCGAATGACTTAAAGATTCAAGTAACTTTACGTCGATTGAAGACTCAACAATGTAAACCTGCGCAAATTCAAACCGACTTAGGACAACCAGACTGCTTTGTTGAATCAATGCGTCTGAAACAAGTGTCTTACAAGTCTAGACTGGTAGGTGAATAACGATGTTCGACCTGACTAAAGCATTAACAACAAAAGCGAAAGAAGAGCCGGTAGTCACGACCGGTGTTTTAGGCTGCACGCTGTTTTATCAAACACAAGAGTGCGTGAACCTTATTCAGGAAGTGTTTCGCTTTGAAGGTTGGAACGAACCTGAGTGCCTAAAAGTTAGCGCGGGTTTGACTAAATTAACCGAGAAACAAAACAGCCATATCATCATTCTAGAATTTAATGAATCACGTAATGTTGTCGAAGATGTTAAAGCCTTTGCCAGCAAACTGCCCACACACCAAGGGGTGATTGTTATTGGTAAAGAAGACGCGATATCGACGTTGCGTTCTCTTAAAGATATGGGTTTTTACTATGTATTTTGGCCGGTAAATAAGCAAGAATTCGCGGATTTCTTAAACCATGTTAGTAAAAATCTTAAGACTTTTTCAGGAGTTAGTGAGAAACGTAAAGCCAAACGAGTGGCTGTTGTTGGCTCAAAAGGTGGCGTAGGTGCGTCATTTATTACCACTGAGTTGAGTTCACTGTTGGCGACTCAAGGTACAGATACCATTGTTGTCGACCATCAATACACAGATACCAATATTGATATATTACTGGGCTTAAAAGAATTTACCCCCCGTACGATTGATGAATTTACTGCGCCATTGCATGAGATGGATGGAGAAGGCGCGTTGAGTTATTTATTCAGCGCACGAAAAAACCTTCGTCTGTTAGCGATTGATGGTGACATGAGTCAGGTAGATATTCTCAATTACAATCAAACACTTTGTGATCTTTTATCTCGAAATACCAACTTCATTGTTGAAGATTTTTCTGGGGGGGTGGACTTTAAAGTTGAACCTCAACTTTTAGTTGAAAACTTTGATGTGGTTGTGTTGGTTTTGGATGCGTCAGTATCTTCGGTGAGAAGTGCGAAACGCTTGTATGAAAAAATCACCAACTTGCAACTCACGTTATCATCTCGAACTCGAGTCATCACAGTCGTGAACTACCATCGTCCTGAAAACGCTTATGTGCTACAAAAGCCTGACATAATCAAATACTTAGGTTCAAAGGTCGATCTGGAAATTAATTACTGTAAATCGTTATCGCATATCGTCATTGATGGCAAACGAGGGCACAAGCACGATCGTCAAATCGGTCGTTCTATGGATTTATTGGTTAAATCGATTAATGGCCTGCCAGTGGATCAAAAGGGCATGGGTTCGTGGTTGAAGAAGGTGCGTGTTAAATGAGTTCTAACAAAGAGCTATACCTTGCGTTTCGTGGACAGATATTTGAAGCATTAGATGCTGAAGCGGTTCAAAAAATGAGCCGTCGAGAGTTGGAATCACAAATACAAGCGGCGGTTGATCTGCTCGCTAACAGTTATCAACGGCCAATCACTTCGATGATGAAGTCGGGCTTAGTCAAAAGTTTGATCGATGAGCTGTTTGGGTTAGGGCCCTTACAACCGTTGGTCGAAGATCAATCCATCTCCGATATTATGGTGAACGGACCCAACAATATCTTTTTTGAACGACACGGCAAGGTTCAAAAGTCTGACGTGACGTTTGTGAACGAAGAGCAGCTATTAGCCATTGCTAAGCGTATCGCATCACGTGTTGGGCGACGAGTTGATGAACTTTCTCCGACCGTCGATGCGCGACTTGATGATGGCAGCCGGGTAAACATCGTTATTCCACCGATTGCTCTGGATGGCACGTCGATTTCTATACGTAAGTTTAGAGAACAAAACATCGGTTTTGAAGACTTGATTGGTTTTGGTTCTATGTCTCCAGAGATGGCAAGAGTGTTAATGATAGCCTCTCGTTGTCGTATGAATGTGTTGATTTCTGGCGGGACTGGTTCGGGTAAAACCACACTGCTTAATGCGCTTTCTCAGTACATCGCAGAAGATGAACGTATTGTCACTATTGAGGATGCCGCTGAATTGCGTTTGCAACAGCCGAACTTGGTTCGTTTGGAAACACGATCTTCGAGTGTTGAACAGACAGGTGCAGTGACCCAACGAGAATTAGTTATCAATGCACTCCGTATGCGTCCTGATCGAATTATTCTTGGTGAGTGTCGTGGCTCTGAAGCGTTCGAAATGCTACAAGCTATGAATACTGGTCATGATGGGTCAATGTCTACCTTGCACGCCAATACACCTAGAGATGCGATTGCGCGTGTCGAATCGATGGTCATGATGGCGAATTTGAATCAACCCCTTGATGCGATTCGAAGAACAATCGTGAGTGCCGTTCAAATGATTGTTCAGGTGAACAGACTGCGTGATGGTTCCCGTAAAATTACCAGTATTTCGGAAATTGTTGGTCTTGAAGGCGATAGTGTGGTGATAGAGGAGATCTATCGTTTCCGTTATGACGAGGCGCATTTTGGTGACACCGTCAAAGGTGACTTTGCCACCAACGGTATTATGCAACGCTCTGAGCTAGTGAAGAAAGCCCAATTCTTCGGGCTTTATGATGAGCTTATGGCCTCGTTTAAGGGGGGATAGCATGCTTTGGTTGTCGCTTATTCTCTTTGCCATTGTTCTTTTTTTGGTCAGAGACTCAAAGGTCAGAAAAGTTGATCATTTTTTCAACATTGAACAAGCTGAAGCGGAAAGCTTCAATGCAATCAACATTAAATCTCTGGTAAAAAAACAAAGTTGGCAGAAGTTCAAAGAGTCAACCTCACCAACGTTGATGATTTTAGGTCCGCGTTCTTTTTTATATATCGGCCTGTATGTTGTGGTCTGCATCATTGTATCTTGGTACTTCGTGGTGAAGTTACTCTTGATGACAAACATGATGTTAATCCTTGGCTTATCTTTATTGGCTACGTTCTTTGGTTATCGCTTCTTGGTTACCAAAAGACGACGAGATTTTGAGAATACGTTCCCCGATGCTTTGAACATTATGATGAGTTCGGTTACGGCGGGTGAAAGTTTGATGCAAGCCATCAGTTATGTTGGCGAAATCATGGACAACGCTGTAGGCCGAGAGTTCAAACTCATGGGAGAGCGATTGAAACTGGGTGAATCTCCGGAAGTTGCACTTCAGCGCTCGTGCAAAAACTATCCCTATCCTGAGTTCTTATTTTTTACCGTCACCCTTAGGGCCAATATCGCTCGAGGGGGGCAACTTAAAGGTGTGTTAGCGAGACTGATTCGTGTCTTAGTTGAGGCGCGAACACTAGAAAAAAAGAAGATGGCAATGACCTCGGAAGCTCGGATCTCAGCAAAGATTGTCGCCGCCATTCCTGTGATTTTTATGCTTCTGCTCAATTATGTGAGCCCTGATAATGTGCATTTCATTTTATATGACCCTGCCGGCCGAATTGTCCTTTTCTATGTGTTGGGGAGTGAGTTTTTGGGGTTGTTCATTATTTGGCTCTTAGTGAGAGGTGTACGTACATGATGTTATTGGCAGCCCTCATTGTTTTGTTTTTATCACTCCTGTTTCTGATATTTGATTCTATTCGCGCAGAGCAAAGACGCTATAAGATCGCGGTTTACTTAACCGGAGACAGCGTTCGTTCACCCTCTCACTTGAATCGCTTTTTTGTTCGGTTTGGTAAGGAGCATCGGCGCGAACTGGAACAAAAAATGATAGAGGCAGGGTATTACAACACTGAATGGGCAAAGTTTTATTTTCCTGCCAAGTTGTTAGTTCTGGGCATTGTCTCGGTGTCGATGCTGTTAATCGATATGCCGATGAATAATAAACTGTTGGTGGTGGTATTTAGCCTTATTGGCGTTATTGTCGTACCCGATGCACTGCTTAGTATGAGACGCAAGCTTCTGATTAATAGAACTTCAGCTCAGATGCCGTATTTGCTTGATATGATGGCGCTTTGTGTGCAAACCGGTATGACGATAGAAGCCGCATTAGCCTATTTAGCCAAAGAACTTGCTGAGTTTGACTCTGACCTTTGTTATCAAATTAAGCGCACCTCGGACTCGGCAAAAATACACGGTTTAGATAAGGCACTGAATGATTTGGGTGAGCGGATCCCCACGCCTGAGGTACGAAGTTTTGTGCTGACACTCATTCAAAACTTACAATATGGTACATCAGTCTCTCAGGTATTGAGTGATCTCGCCGAAGACATGCGAAAAGCGCAAATACTGACTGTAGAAGAAAAGGTAGGCAAGCTTTCAGCGAAGATGAGTGTTCCTTTGATCCTCTTGATTATGTTTCCGATCGTAATATTGATTCTTGCACCAGGTGTGATGCAAATGTCACTGAATTTTGGAGGATAAGCTGTGTTAGGAAAACGTATTATTTTAGCTTTGTTAACGTTGAGCGTTTTAGCTGGCTGTGAATCAACGCCTGCACAACAGAGGCTGGAACCCGATGATGTTGCGAGTATGGAAAAAGTCAAAAATTACGATGGCTTAATCAGTCACTACAAATCCGAGTTAAAAAAAGGCTCTCAAGATAGAGAAATAAAAGAAAAACTGGCATGGGCCTATTTTTATAAAGGTGACTTAGAATCAGCCAATTTCTATGTTCAGTACTTAAAAAAAGAAGGGGTTGAAAATTCGAATTTGTACCAGTTAGAAGGGCAAGTGTTTGATGCGAAAAACGATACTGAAAATGCCATCTCTTCTTACAAGTCTTCCATCAAAGTGGGCAATCAAACGGGTCAAATTCATGTTTTACTCGGTGTGGCGTACACCAAAGCAGGAAGATACAAAGAGGCCTATCAAGAACTTGATAAGGCGCGCTTGCGTGGCTTTGACGATATCGCGATTAAGAACAACATTGCCATGATTCATATGGCAAAGGGGGAGTTCGATCAGGCAATTGAAACATTAGTCCCTATTTTAAAACAAGATCCCGGAAACAAGATCGTAAAAGCAAATCTTGCTGTTGCGCTCATGAAAACTCACAAAGTCGAGTCAGCAAAAAAATTACTCAAAGGTGACTTTTCGGACCAAGAGCTTCAGAGCATAGCCACAGAATTGGCTCAAAAATAGGGTTTAGTGATGAGATGTTTTTATCGGCAAAAAGGAGCGACATCGATTGAGTTCGTGTTGGGCGCAATCGCTTTGTTTTTTGTCACTTTTACGATTTTCGAATCGAGTTACCAAATTTATATTGTGAACATGACGGAATATTCTCTTAGAGAAACCATTAGGAACACAAAAATATATGAAGGTAAAAGCATTAATCAGCAATATGAAAATAAGTTTAAAGCGCTTATCGAGGACAATAATAGCTTATGGCATTTCCTCATTGATCGTTCACGGTTCTCGATACAAGGTAAATATTTCAAAAACTATTCCGACTTTATCGCCAACAGAGGATATTCAGCGCAAGACTTAGACTCTTCTTATGTTCTTGCAGAGATCACGGTGACTTACCGTTACTCGCCAGTGATTAAATTCTCAGGATCGTCTGATAAAAATATTTCGCGCACTATGGTGCTGAATTTAGAGCATGAGGGCTGGAAAGATGACACTCAGTAGCCTAAATATAATGGGTCTAAAGCGTCAGCGCGGCTCGTTTACCATCGAATTGGTATTCGTCATCATAGCGCTGGGCGGCATCTACTTGTTTGCTGCAGACTTAAGTTATCAACTGCTTGTGCGAGCAAAGCTCGATCGATCAAGTTTTGCTTTAGTCAATATCATAAAAGAGCGATCTCGTTATTTTGAGGGTGAGGTGCTAGCCGGAAAAAACCTCTCTGTGACCAATGCAGAGCTACGAGATTTAACCACAGTCGCCAGTCGAATGCTGGATACACCACCGGAAGATGTGGCCATCAAAGTCGAGTCATTAATAAATAAGCGTAATGTGGCTGAGTTTTCCAGTCATAAGTTTAGGAGCTTACAGTGCAACTCCGATTCTATTCTCGAACATGCCGATTTAGCCCCTGTCGAAAAAGGAAAGGTTTATCCATTATATCGAGTCACTCTTTGTGAAGAAAATCGTTCTTGGCTCAAGCCCTTCTTTGATGGTGGTACTAAATCAATGGTTAAGATTGCCTCTTCGTCAATAATGCCAGGGAGATGATATGAGAATACCAAGATATCAGTATTCAAGCTCAAGCCTGCAAAAACAGAAAGGGGTGGCCGCGGTCTGGATGGGCTTATTGCTCGTGCCTATCATGGGCGTTACCTTTTGGGCGGTTGAAGGTACACGATATGTGCAAGAAACCAGTCGGCTAAGAGATTCAGCAGAGGCCGCAGCATTAGCGGTGACGATTCAGGATCAGCCGAATACGGCGAATTCTTTGGCTAAAAAATATGTCGACAATTATGTCCGAGACATCAAATCAAAGAAACTGTCTGCCGTCAGAGTTCATCAAGCAGAAGATGAGGGGGCGGGAGTCCTTGAGTACATCCAATATACCGTAAACGCACAAACGACCCATGATTCTTGGTTTGTGAGTAGTTTCATTCCTTCGTTTGAGGCGCAACAGACACTCGCTGGCCGTTCGTTAGCGAGAAAGTACCCGGTATACCTAGGGGATAACAATATCGATATTGTTTTTGTCTCGGATTTTTCAGGATCGATGAAAGACAGATGGGGCCAACATCGACATAGAAAAATTGACGACTTGAAAACGGCCATTAATCGAATATCGGATAAGATTCTTTGTTCATCGACTCGTCGACAACTCGTCAATGGTCATTGGAAAGAAGTGTGTGATGAGCCAGGGCCACAGTCGGCCAGCGATAAATTGCTTAACCGAGTCGGCTTTGTGCCCTATAACGTACGAACCAGAGAAGTAGCCCCTGGAAATCAAGTGCATGTGACAAGTCAGTTGAGTTATAAAAATAACTATCGAACCTACACTTCATCGTATTCGTATAATGATGTTGATTGGAATGCCTGGAGAGGAAAAACAAGGCAACAGGTAAACAGCTGTGCTCGTTGGCAATCATACTGTTATAACCCAAGAGCAGAAAATCATGAGTACGCTAAGCGGGTAAAAGATGTCCTTGATTCCAGCCGATCTAACGTTGCAGATGTCTATAACTATGTTGATATTCCGTCTACAGTGAATACCATGTTAACCGACAAATCATTATTGAAGTCTAACTACTACAGTGTGACGGGCGTGAATTTATTCAATGGGTTTGGTGACCAAGATGTATCACAGTTTCACAACATTCGGCTTACCAATAAGCGAACAGATTTGAATCCGATTTCCACTATGTGGGCTAACGGTGGTACTAACGCTTACCAAGGCATATTGAGGGGCTCTCAAATCTTAAATGAGGGTAACCCTCATAGTTCCGTTCAAGAAGATCAGCAAGCTTATAATAAGAAAATTAAGATGTTACTGATTCTAAGTGATGGACAGGAATCACCCAATAACAACATTCTTCGACAACTTGTAAGCTCGGGCATGTGCAACAAAGCAAGACAAGAGATCCCCGGTCTATACATAGGGATTATCGGTATCAACTTTCGAGCTTCTCAACAAAGTGGCTTTCAAGACTGTGTTATCGACTCGCAGGAAGACATCATCGATGTATCTAACCTAGATGAGTTGATTGAAAAGATAGAAAAACTCATCCGTAAAGGTTCAAAAACGAGCGGAATAACTAAGTTGTACTAGAGGACAATATGAGAAATTTAGTAATGGGTGCAGTCATCATCTCGACATTACCGTTTAGCTTTGCTGTCAATGCTAAAGATGGCGTTAGTGAATACTGTGACACTGCGTTCAGTGAATACCAACATAGTGTCATTGTCGATGATATTGTCGGTGTCGCTCAGCATCGACAGGGCTTTCTGCAGATAACACAGAAGTCTGACAACAGCGAGTTAAAGCAAGCGCTGCAGAAACAGTCAAACTTAGGTTTGGAACAGTCGCGATGTAAGACTTGGATCAGCAACCAAGAACGACACGGGTTGTTAGCACGCCTTCATTTTGGCTTTGACCAATACAACTTAACGCCCATGGGGAATAAAGCATTAAATGAGTTAGCCGATTCGTTAAAAGTGACCAATAGTCCGATTACCGTGTATGGACACACTGACAAAACGGGTTCTAAAGGTTACAATCAAGCACTTGGCCTCAAGAGAGCATTGACTACGTCCGATGGTTTAGTCTCGAAAGGCGTTGAAAAAAATCGTATTGTTGTTCGATCATTTGGTGAAACTAAACCGATTGCTTCTAACGCTACGTCGGAAGGTCGAGCGAAAAATCGACGCTCAGAAATTTGGTCTTCTGAGGAAAAACAGTGAAAATAGAAATTGGTATCAAATTATAGAACTTCACCTTACTACTCGAGCTAGGGTGAAGTATTAGAAATTGCGGTAGGGTGGGTAGTATTAGAGTGGCAATGAATAAATATAAGACAGCAATAGCCATCATGGCGGTTGTAGGGTGGAGTGGTGTAGTAGCAGCATCCGAGCTCATTGACTTTAATGAGCAGGATAAACTAAACAACATCAATGCCTCCTATGAGCAACAATACGGATCATTGAATATTGATGAGAGCATTTCGCATTACAACGAGTTAAACACTGAAATTGAATCAAACAAGATCAAGTTAGAAAGCAGTATTGATATGATCAAATCTGACTCGACCCGTTTAAAAGACAAATTGATCGATGGTGTATACGACGAATCTCTAATACTGACCTTACGAAATATGTCAGCCAAAGTGAACTCAATGAAAACGGACATTGAGACGGCTGGAAAATTGCTCGTAGAAACAAAACAGCAACTCTCAAACAAACAGCAGAAGGCAAGTCAATTTGAGCGAGAAAAGAGTGATGCGCTTCTTTCTCTCTACGAACAGATCAAGTCTCGTCATCTGGACGAATCAAAACGTGTGATTAATGACTCTTATTCTGGTCGCTTACAGTGCAACGTTTCTGAAAGCCTTTCTACCTGTGTGAACAGAAATTTACCGTCCATCAAGAACGCGTTCGTTCTGAGTAAAGGCGGATTATCGCGTATTAAACTGACAAATTTTCGAGTGATTGACGCAACCCAAAAATTAAATGGTGATCTTTCATTTACAGCCGATGCCAGCTATAAACACAATTACAGTGCAAATACGGAAGTTGAGCTTAGACAAGCGTTGGGCTTGGATAAGGTCCGCTTTGTGTTCCGTTCAAATTCACCACAAACGGTTTTCTATATAAATGACCAAGAAGTCGGTTCTGGAGAAAGGGTCGATGTGGCGGGCAATTACGTGGGTATTTATAATGTTCGTGTCACGAATGGCGATAAAAGACAGTCACTTAAGTTAAATCTTGAGAATGGTGGCGATTACTTTTTCCCATTTTCAAGCCTAGTGAGCACCCCCAAAGCATCCCCAAATAAGGTCATCACGGAAGGGGCGAACAAGCCTCATAAGTCACAAGCCAGCACTGGATTTTCTAAGAGCATTTTACAGCCTCGCACCGCTGAGACAGTAAAGTCGCCAGGGAAAAAAGAGACAAATCAATACGCAAATAAAGTGCTCTACAAAGATAAAGCGTTTACTTATCTTATTCCTAAGCTGAGAGAAAATAGCAAAACTCAAGATGTTTTCTTAAATCGTGCTGACGCGACGCAATATTGCGAACGTTTATCGTCGAGTTTACCGAGTCAAACCGCTTATGAATATCTAGCACAAAATGCACATCTCGTTTCTGGAAGTTACTGGACTAAACAAGGTCAAGTCTACTCCTTTGGTCAGGGCGGAAAGCATGATAAGACCTCTGAGAATAAATTTATTTGTCTACTCAATATGAGCTAAGATTAATGACTGTGGCAGTTCCTGTTTGAGAATATACTTTTTGAAGGGAATATCTCGGGAATATCTCGGGGATATCTACATTACTCAAGAGTACGTCTTTTAAAGCCCATAATTAAATAAGGAGTCGCATACCGCGGCTCTTTTTTTTGCCAATCTTTTGTCATCTAATGAGAATAAGCCATTCCAAAATAGACTTAACTCGCGCTGAAATAAAACTAGAATAGTGAGAGGTAATTAAGAGCAGACATATTACCTTCGGGTTATTTGATGACGGATAGACAGTGAACGATCAAAGGAAGAGGAACAATATGCATTACGATGTATTTAATGGCGATGCAGACGGTATTATAGCGTTGTTGCAATTGCGCTTAAGTGAGCCGAAAGAGAGTGAGCTGATTACCGGTGTGAAGCGAGATATTCAGTTGGTTGCTCAAGTGGTTGAGCAAATAGCCGAGCGGGACAATCGAGCTGATGTGACATCTGCAACGATCTTAGATGTGTCGATGGAGAAAAATAGATCGGCATTGCGCGCACTGCTTGATGCGAATATTGACGTTTTTTATTGCGATCATCATCGTACAGGAGATGTACCGGTTTCTCGTCACCTTGATACGTTAATTAATACTTCTCCCGAATGTTGTACGAGCTTGTTGATAAACCAGAAGTTGGACGGTGCGTATGTGACATGGGCTATCGCCGCTGCCTTTGGTGACAACCTTAAAGCGGTTGCTATGCAGCTAGCGTTCGACAATGGATTGGATCAAGCCGACATTGATTTTTTGCAAGAGCTTGGCACTCTAGTCAATTACAACGGTTATGGTAGCACATTGAGTGATTTACATGTCACACCCGCTGAACTCTACCGAACGCTTTACCAGTATCCAAACCCATTTGAGCTTTTGACGGATAAAGCGTCGATATTTTATCGTCTTCGTGATGCCTATCATATTGATCGCCAACAGCTATCGAGCCTTGTTGCGACCTATGAGAGTGAAGTAGTTCGAGTGTTTGAACTGCCGAGTGAAAGTTGGGCGCGTCGTATCAGTGGTGTATTTGGCAATGATCTCGTTAATCAAGACCCTTATCGAGCACAAGCGGTGCTCACCCAAAACCAAGAGGGTGAGTCGTATACCGTTAGCTTGCGAGCACCATTATCAAACCGGATTGGGGCTGATGAAATTTGTTCCCGTTTTGATACGGGTGGCGGACGAAAAGCCGCTGCAGGAATTAATCAGCTGCATGAAATGAACAAAGCTCATTTTATCTCATGCATTGAGAGTTACTATTCAGCATGCAGTGAAGCGAAATAAACGATAAAAGAGAGGCCAATGTGCCTCTCTTTTTAACGATGAGTCGCTCAAAATGACACCGTACGCTGGCTTTACATCGGCATTGGTGTACACGTCGTTTCAAGGCAACGTTATGTCAGGCTGTTTTATCACTCAATTAACCGTCGCTTTTCGGCAAAGTGTCTTGCGCTTTTACGCAAATAACCAACGCGTTGCCAGACACATTATCCCACGGCAACAACTTATCGTAATCGTGTTCGAAAAGGTGAACCTCAAAATTAGGCTCGACCATTTCAATCAATTCTTTGAACGAGAAAGCCACCATAGGATGTTCATCATTCCATACCTGAGTGTTGCCTGCGCTCGTCTTTTCAATACTCAGTTTTAGCGCTTGTCTATTGCCTTCGCCAGAATAGTACCAACCAGAACGGAAAGTGAAAGCATCTTGTTGTTGGTTCGTTGTGTGTCGAACAAATAGCTCATTATTGATCTCATCTTTGTCAACTACGTTAAAGCAAAATACGCCGCCGGGTTTCAGCGCGTTGTGAACGCTTGCCATGCAGGCTTTAAAATTCTCAATGCCATCGTTGTAATGGATGGAATATAAGAAGCAAGTGATCAGATCCAGTGGTTCAGCTACGGTAAAATTACTCATGTTCTGCACTGAAAAGCTGGCTTCTGGACAGCGAACTTGAGCGATGTCTAACATTGGCTTGTTGAGATCAAGGCCACTACTTTGGTAGCCGTAGTCAATGAAATGACGAACGTGAGGGCCTGTGCCGCAACCAAGATCTAAGTGACTTTTCCCATTGTTTCCGAAAATTTGATGTAGCCGGCGAATACAGTTACTTTGCGCTTGGTAGTCAATATCGACACACATTAAATCATAGTAACTCGATAGGTCGGTGTAGAGTGCGTTGGCGGACATAATGGCCTACAGCATTAGCTGAAAAAAGTGGGGTGGCGCATAGTAAACTAGAACGTCAAAATAACAAGCGAATCTTTGTTGCTGGCAGCGATTGTTGAGGGTTTACTTCATGCGTATTGGGTTGTAGTGCGGAACTCTAATGGAACAAACACCGCGAGAGCAATCCAGAGAAATGGGGCGGTAATAAATATGAACATAGTCGATGATGAGTTTGGTTCACACTGTTGATGAGTAACCCGTTACGCCGAGTGGCATGATCAGGCTTTTTATGTAGCCAAAGCGCTTTGATAAAAAAGAATTGTGCGAACTATTTTGGTAGATTACAGGTATTACAGATATCCAGTGAGCCGCAATGAAAATTCTTCACACCTCCGATTGGCATCTTGGCCAAAACTTCTACAATAAAAGTCGTAAAAACGAGCATGAACGTTTTTTACAATGGTTGTTAGAGCAAGTTTCTGAGCATGATATCGACGCGATTATCGTCGCGGGTGATATTTTCGATACCAGCACACCACCCAGTTATGCCCGTGAGATGTACAACAAGTTTGTTGTCGACTCGAATAATATCGGCTGCCAGTTGGTGCTATTAGGCGGTAACCACGATTCCGTATCTGTGCTTAAAGAAACACAGCCATTATTGAAGTGCATGGGCGCGGATGTGATCCCCAACACGAATGACGATTATGCGACTCAGGTTGTTGAATTGAAGGGCAAGAGCGGCAAGGTTGAGGCTTTAGTCTGTGCAACTCCTTTCATTCGCCCGCGCGATGTTTTAACTAGCCAAGCGGGTGTGTCGGGGGTTGAGCGTCAGAAGCAACTGGGCGCTGCGATTCAGCAGCACTATCAAGGTGTCTACGATGCAGCAGTCGAAAAACGCAAGACTTTAGCGAACAGTGAAACCATGCCCATCATCGCCACAGGGCATTTAACAGCAATGGGGGTCAAGCAGTCTGATTCGGTGCGGGATATCTATGTTGGCAATTTAGATGGTTTTGCTGCCGACGGTTTCCCAAATGCTGATTACATCGCACTTGGCCATATTCATCGTCCTCAAGTGGTCGCGAAACGTGAATACATTCGCTACTGCGGGTCACCCATTCCGCTCAGTTTTGACGAGCTTAAATCGCAAAAGCAGGTGTGTATGGTTGAGTTTGAGCAAGGCGAACGTACCATTTCTCAACTTGATGTTCCTAACTTCCAACCCTTGGCTGAAATCAAAGGCGACTTGAGCGAGATTGAGTCTCAACTGAATCAATATACGGGGTTGGAAGAGGGGCAAAGCGTGTGGTTGTCGATTGAGGTTCATGCACAAGACTACCTATCAGATTTGCAAGAACGCATGCGAGCCTTAACCGAAGGCCTAAACGTTGAAGTGCTGCAGTTAAGAAGAGCAAGAGAGCGCCGTAACCAAGTGTTAGCGCGAGAATCAGCGGAAACCTTAGCGGAACTCACACCCATGGATGTGTTTGAAAAACGTATCGCACTCGAAGTGTTTGAAAGTGAGACAGAGAAAGCACGCTTAGAAAGAATGACGATCAAGTTCAAGCAAGTGATTGCTGAAGTGTCTCACGGAACTGACGATTTAAACGGTACGGAAGAGTAATCAAGAATGAAAATCTTAAGCTTAGAATTTGAAAACCTGAACGCTTTGAAAGGTCGTTGGAAACTCGATTTTACACAGTCACCTTTTGCTGAAAACGGGTTGTTTGCGATCACAGGTCCCACAGGTGCGGGCAAAACCACCATTCTTGATGCGATTTGTTTGGCACTGTTTCACCGTACGCCACGCTTGAAAAGCATTGCCAAAGGCACCAACGAGCTGATGACGCGTGGCACGGGTGAATGTTTTGCTGAGATTGAATTTGAAGTTAAAGGGAAAACGTACCGTTCGAACTTCCATCATAAACGAGCTCGCGGCAAGCACGATGGTGCACTGCAAACGCCAACGTGTGAGTTTGCAGATGCAGATAGCGATGCAGTTCTAGAAACGCAGCTGACTAAGAAAATCAAGATGGTTGAATCCGTCACGGGTTTGGATTTTTCTCGCTTCACTAAGTCGATCATGTTGTCACAAGGCGAGTTTGCCGCTTTCTTGAATGCCAATGCAAATGATCGAGCGGAACTGCTTGAAGAGCTGACCGGCACCGAAGTTTACAGCCTGATTTCAGAACGGATCTATGATCACTTCAAATCGAGCGAAGAGTCTCTCAATCATCTAAAAGCTAAGGCTGAAGGGGTCAGCTTGCTATCAGACGAGCAGATTCAAGCGCTACTCACTGAACGGGATAAACGAGAAACCGAACAAACCGTATTAGCTCAACAACTGGTTGAATGGAACGCGCATTTAAGCTGGTGGAAAGATATCACCAAAGCCGACTTTGCGATCGTTAATGGCGAACAGGACTTAAAACAGGCGCAAGATACGCTTTCAGACAACCAACCCTCTCTGGATCGTTTAGCGAAAAGCGAGCCCGCAGAAAAGCTACGCCCATTGTATAAAGATGTGCAGCGCAGCGATCAAGAAGTGCAAGCGATTCAAGCAAACCTTGAAAGCAGTACCAAAAGATTTGCTCAGCGAAATGCCGAGAAATCAGCCGCTAGCGACAAGCTTAAAACACAAAACGTGTTGGTTGAGCAAGTAAAACAACAACAACAAGAGCAAGAAAAAATTATTGAGCATGTTCGACCGCTTGATACCCAGATTTCGGTACTTAAAGATAAACAAGTTGCCGTTGATAAAAACGTTAACATACTGAATGAACGAGATATTGAACAGCGCCATAAACACGCGGTATTGAGTAAAACTCTTGCTGCTGTTCAACAACAACAAGAGCGCGATGCCCAGTATTTAGCAACCCATCAAGCCGATAAGCACTTCGAAAAATACCTAGGCCAATGGCAGGCTAAGGTTGACCAAGTTCGAACACTTGAAAAGCAACACAGTGAATTACTCAAGGGCGTTCAACGTGCGAATCAAGCGCTAGATGCACAACAAACGTTAGTCCAAACCTCTCATGAGGCGAAACTCGCACAAGATAAAACATTCACAGAGCGGGTGGTAGTTGAGAATAATGCCAAGCTTGAACTGGAATCATTGCAACAACAGACAAGTGAAGTGGTATTGAATGCGAATAAAGATCTGCTTGAGTATTGGAGCCGTCATACTCATACCTTAGTTGATATTCATCAAGGCTACTTGCAAGCCACTCAACGTATCGAAGTTAAACATGCAGAGCTTGCCAACAAGCTTCAGTTGTCAGATACCTTGACCAAAGAGCGTGAAGTTCTGCTTGAGCGTTACCAAAGCAACAAAACATCACTCGAACGCTTAACTCGCTTAATTGATCAAGAAGGTGAACTCGCAAAGTATCGTGCTGCGCTGAAGCCAGGAATGGATTGTCCTTTATGTGGATCAGCCCATCATGCGATTGAACCGTCCCAAGATCTGACGGATCTGATGTTACAAAAAGAACGTGAAGAGGCCGATCTCGCACTTATTCAAAAAGAGGGCACAGAACATCGGCAGCAGTTGGATTCGCTTGCGCCAATCATCAATGGGCTTAAAGACGAACTTCAACGCGCACAGGCTGATGTTGAACAAAGCAGGGAAAATTGGGCAAACACCCTCAGTAAACTTGAGCAGGCCCAAGCGAGTTTTGCATCTCAAGAGGCGACGCTAACTATCACGCTACCGCTTATTGAATCTGTAGGAGATAGTCAAACAGTCAGTGTGTTTGTTGAATCGTGTGAGCAACAACTTAACGACGTCATTCGTCAATTGCGTGCAATGGCTGACGCGAGTCATGCGTACCTTGAAGCTGAAAAACAACGTACAACGGCAAGTATGATGGTCGAAAAAGCCCAGTCTAACTTAGCGTTAGCACAACAGCGGCTGACGGATTTAACCCTGCAATCGCAAGCTCAGCATGAACAAGCTGAAAAGTGCGCTCAATCCAAAGCGGAGCAGTGGACGGCACTCAAAGAGAGTATTGTGAACGCCTCGATTGACGCGCCAGAACTCGAACTCATTGACGCTTGGTTTTCCCAAAAACAGCAAGCCTCTAACCTTTGGCAAACCACTAAACAGCAACAGGATGACTGCGATAAACAGTTAATTAGTCTGCGTGCTGAACTAAAATCGCTTGATGACAAGTTGGAATCGCTCACCAGAGAGATCGCTAGCTCAAATCAAGAGTTAGAAACATTAACCCAAGAGTTAGCATCAATCACTGAATCAAGATCTGAGTTATTTGGTGACAATGACGTCCAATCAGCGATTCAAGCGATAAAACAAAAAATGAGTGACGCTGTCACTAAATTGGAGGTGTCGCAAGCTGAATTTAACCGTTGTGAACTCGACCATAGAGCCGAACAAACCAAGCTCACGGGGTATACCGAAGAACTGGCGGCGAAACAGCAAGCACAAGTAGAGGTGAAACAGTTGTGGGAACAGGCGTTAGCATCGAGCCCTTTTGCAAATGATGCTGATTTTGAGTCTGCATTACTGGATGAAACAGTAATCACACAGTTGAAAAGTCTGAAGAAGAGACTTGAAGAAGCCATCGTCAGCGCACAGGCGAGATTGAGCAGTGCTAAAGCGAATAAAGTTGAGTTACTCAGTCATGAAAAAGCCACAACGTGGAGTGCCTTACCGCAAAGTGAGGTAGAACTGGCAACGGCGGAATGTCAAAACGAACAGCAAAATCATGCGACTCAAATTGGTGCCATTTCTGCCAACCTAGAGACTGATCGACAGAATCGTAGCAATCAACAAGATTTGTTCAAACAGATCGAAGAACAGCAGTTGGAGTTTGATGATATCTCACGTCTGAACTCACTTATCGGTTCTAAGAACGGCGATAAATTCCGTAAGTTTGCTCAAGGCTTAACACTTGAAAACTTGGTGTATCTCGCTAATAAGCAGTTGCAACGTTTACATGGCCGCTATGAGTTAAAACGCAAAGCCGATGACGGGTTAGAACTGCAAGTGGTGGATACTTGGCAGGGCGATGTGATGCGTGATACTAAAACCTTATCCGGTGGCGAAAGTTTCTTGGTGAGCTTGGCTCTGGCATTGGCGCTCTCTGATCTTGTGAGTCACAAAACCAGTATTGATTCTCTGTTCCTTGATGAAGGTTTCGGCACACTAGACAGTGATACCTTGGATATTGCCCTGAATGCGTTAGATAACTTAAACGCGTCAGGCAAGATGATTGGTGTGATCAGCCATGTTGAAGCATTGAAAGAGCGTGTACCTGTTCAACTGAAAGTGACCAAGCACTCTGGCTTAGGCTTCAGTGAGATGGAGAAGCAGTACAAAGTTGTTGCTTAGATTCTAGTCCTGTTCATCAGCGCAGAAATAGAAACAGAGTTAGATGAAGCAGATCCCCGACTCAGTCGTTCCTCCTTCTCGAGGATGACGGAGTCGGGCGTTGTCATCAATCACTACGCCGTCACTCCTTAAAGTCAGGAGCGATCAAAAAGTAGCCGTCATTCCCCAAAGTAAGAAACGAACGTAATAAGGAATCTGGGTTTGTTGGTATTACTTTTGTCATTCCCCAAAGTGAGGAATTTCTACTGGACGTAGAAAGTGAACGCATCGACGAGGAGGGGCCATGCACAAGAAACCATATCTACCGACTAAGACATGCCCAGTTTGTCAAAAACCATTCGCATGGCGTAAGAAGTGGCAGCGTGGTTGGGAAACGGTAATTTATTGTTCGGAACGCTGTCGTCGGCAAAAAACGAAATCGACATAATCTGTCTCTATTTAACCATCTACAGATAATAACCACTCATTTAACGAGTTAATATTTAATCTGCAAGGTAACTCATGTATAAAGGCGACATGAAGATACCTAAAAGAATACAACCTTTAGTTGACGATGGTTTAGTCGACGAGGTGACAAGCCAACTTATGAGTGGCAAAGAAGCCTCGGTGTACATAGTACGCTGCGGTGACACGATCCGCTGTGCCAAAGTTTATAAAGAGATAAGCCAGCGCAGTTTTAAGAAAGCGACAGCCTATCGAGAAGGGCGTAAAGTCCGCAATAGTCGTCGTGCTAGAGCCATGGAAAAAGGTTCGGGTTTCGGTCGCGAACAACAAGAAAAAATATGGCAAAGTGCCGAAGTTGATGCCTTGTATAAGCTTGCGGAGGCGGGAGTACGCGTGCCTCAACCTTTTGGTTGTTTCGATGGTGTGTTACTCATGGAGTTGGTTACCGATGACGATGGTTATGTCGCACCAAGGCTCAACGACGTGGTGATGCCCGCAGAGCAAGCGATCGAAGACCACGCCGTGATGATGACTTACGTGGTTAAAATGTTGTGTGTTGGTTTGATCCATGGTGACTTGTCTGAATTCAACGTGCTTGTGGATGAGTATGGTCCAGTTATCATTGATTTACCGCAAGCCGTTGATGCTTCTGCCAATAATAATGCAGAATGGATGTTGACTCGTGATGTTAATAATATCCGTGATTATTACGCTCAGTTCGCGCCGGAACTCGCAAAGACAGAGTACGCTAAGGAAATGTGGGCGCTGTATGAGAAAGGTGAGCTAAAGCCAGACACCAAGCTAACGGGCGAGTTTACAGAAACTGACGAATTAGCGGATATTGAAGCGATAATGCAAGAAATAGACGCAGCAAGAGTGGAAGAGCAACACCGCCGCGAACGCGCTAAAGAAGAAAAAGAAGGGGTCGACGACAGCAAGTTTAATTGGTCTGAGTAAAGGCCTGTTTCAAACAACACAGGTGTTGAACTCTGTCTGTTTTGCTGACGTAATGTTATTGAACCCTGTCGCTTCTTTGTGATCACAAAACCCAATAGAGCAACAACTCTGTTGGGTTTTTCTTTATTACTGACTACCACGTTAATTGCTTACCATCATAGGCATAAAAATGGCCACTCTTCTCCGGTGTTGCACTGCTGATCATATCTATCAGTCGATGGGCGACGTAACTGGAATCAAAGAGTTTTCCTTTTGGCACATTGGTTTGAAAAGGCTTTGACAGTGCGGTATTGGTTGTCCCGGGGTGCAGTGCTAATACAGTTCCTTTTTTGAGGGTTCGTTTCCATTCAATCGACATGGTTTTAATGAACATGTTCAATGCAGCCTTCGATGAACGATAGCTGTACCAACCGCCTAATCGATTATCTGAAATGCTGCCGACCTTAGCAGACACGACCGCGAACTTCGGATTGTCGCTCAATTTCAAAAGAGGGGTGAAATGCTTGGCTAATAGTAAGCTCGGCAAGGTGTTTACTGAGATGTTTTTTAGGAAAAATTCAGGGTCGATAGACGATAGGTTCCTTTCTGGTCCAAGGTCTGGAGTGTGCAGCATACCGACGCAGTTTATCAACCAATCAAGTCGTTCAAACTGAGAACTCAAGCGCTCGATATCAGCTTCGTGGGTGGCGTCGATTTTATGCCAGTTCAAGCGTCTGTGCTCTAAGTTAGGTTGCTGAGAGTGATAAGTCGCGTCTACATATACATCAAGAAAATCAAATCGAGAGAGCTCAGATAATAGGTGTTTAACCACAGCGAAACCAATACCACCACTGCCGCCGACGACCAAAATATGTAATCTGAGTTGCTCCACCATTATAAGTTCTCCAAGTTTGTCATTCGTTGTTCCGCGGTATCGAGTATCGCTTGTTGGTCTTGCTCGTCCATGTTGTCCCAAGACCGATATAACATGCCCATACGTGGGTTGCGGTTTAACGCATCGCGGTGCCGGTTCATAAAGCGCCAGTACAAGCTATTGAAAGGGCAAGATTGCTCGCCACTGCGCTCTTTTATCTTGTAGTGACAGCCTTTGCAGTAGTCGCTCATGCGGTTGATATAGGAACCGCTGGCAGAGTATGGTTTGGTTCCGACGATCCCGCCATCCGCAAACAGTGCCATACCTCGCGTATTTGGCATTTCAACCCACTCAATCGCATCGACATAAATGCCAAGGTACCAATTGTCGACTTGGTCAGGGTCTATGCCTGTGATTAAGCAGAAGTTGCCGGTGATCATTAACCTTTGGATGTGGTGCGCGTAAGCGAATTCAAGGGATTGGTTAATGGCATGCTGCATGCAGTTCATCTTGGTTTGTCCGTCCCAAAAGTAATGGGGCAGGTTATTGCTTGCTGAATAATGGTTTTTATTGGCGTACGTAGGCATGTTCGCCCAATAAACGGCGCGTATGTACTCTCGCCAACCGAGTATTTGGCGTACAAACCCTTCGACCTGTGCAATATTGATGTTTGTTTTATCTGGAGTACGGTCTTGAGAACAGGAAGCTTGATAGGCCGACAGTGCTGCATCCATCACTTCTTTAGGGCTTAGCAGTTTACTGTTTAACGAGAACGAAATGCGGCTATGGTACAAGCTCCATTTTGCATCGTGTTCTGTCGTCATCGCATCTTGAAATTGCCCAAATAACGGTAAGCAGACTTGGCAGAAATGAGCGAGCAGAGACAAGCTTTGTGCGCGGTTCACCGGCCATAATAATTGGCTACCGACTTGACCAAGGGTTTGCACTTGGTGGCGTTCGATACGCTGCAAAATACCGGTTATGTCATTGGTAAATATCAGAGGCTGAGGCAGGTTTTCGATGTCTTGCTTCTTGAGCTTGTTTCGATTGTTCGCGTCGTAATTCCATTTGCCACCAACGGGCTTTCCGTCTTCTAGCAAAATGTCGAAACGCTTTCTCATTCGGCGATAGAAGTGCTCCATCATGATGTGTTTGTCTTTTGGAAACTGTTGTTCGATCTCTTCGAATGGAAAAAGGAAGTGTTCGGTATCACAACAACCTTTGGTCGCATTGGTGAGCTTGAGCTTGTTCATCTGCTCTAGAAGGCGATATTCATCTGGCCTTTGATATTCGAATTTCTCTGCGCCGAACTTGTGTACATAGTGCTTTAGAAGTGTATCTAGGTTTTCAAATTGCGTGGTATCGTCAAGAGTTAGGTGGAGTACCTGATGACCTTGTTCTTTAAGTGCGTCGGCGAAGTAACCCATCGCGCAGAAAAACGCGGCCACTTTTTGAATATGAGATGCAACGTAATCGGTTTCTTGTTTGAGCTCAGCAATGATGTAAATAACGTCATTGTTAACCTGTCGAAACCATGAGTGCTCTATGTTTAGCTGGTCTCCTAATAGAAATCGTACCGTTTTAAAGTTCATAATGCTTCCTGGATTGTGAGGCTTTTTATGCCTGAGTTACCGCCGGTCCATTGATTAATGAAAGCATAGTTTGGATCAGTACGTTATCGTTGGCTGTTGAGTCGTTGGTGAAAAGAGAGATTAAACTTATTCATTGCTTTCAGTCGTTGTTAACTAGTAAGCGTTTACGAGTTGATAAAGCGTTAAGATCATAAATGAATACTGAGCGTTAATGTTAGAAAATGCAGATGCTGGAAAGGAATATAAGCCAACCAATCATACCGAGAGAGGTTGGCAATACAGGCTGGGTTTCTAAAGGCCGTATTTATTCCATAGGTACAACGAGAATATCGATAGGGGAAGTATCGATGATCTGTTTAGAATGGGAGATGAGCTTATGCCAGAAATCATGATGATGGCCGCATAGCAATAGGTCGACGCCGTTTGCTTCGATGACATTTTTTAGCTTATCGTTCAAGTCACCCGTTCCTACGAAAATGTGCTTGATTGGGTGCTTGGCGTAGGCTTCAAACTCTTTTAAATGTTTAACGGCATCGTTATTGATGGGTACATCTCCATCATTTCCTTGTATATCAACGAGTTCTGGGTAAATTTCTCCATGCGTACCATCGATATAAACAAACGAAATACCAGCCTCCAGTTTATCCGCGAAGAAGGTCGCTCTATCAATGAGAATCTTGGTGTCGTCAGACAGTTCAAGTGCGACCAGAATATGTCGGTAATCCATGATTAAAGCCTCTTGTTGTGAGTTATGTAACAAGCATAGTTTCTGTAGGCGCAAATGATATCGAAGAGATCTCATATTGCATAAAATCATCATGCAATGTTCTTCTAAGCACGATTGTATTTATATCGCTTTGATTGATAAGAAATTTACAAAAGGTTGATATAGTGGATGGAGCGCTAGCTTATGCTATTCGCTAGGCTTGATAGCTCAATGCGCCAATAATGAAGAGGCCCCAATGACCGTACTACTGACCATTCCCACTCGAACATTAGGTTTCGATTACGATATTGAGATCCTAGATTGGTCTCAAAAACTCGGCGGCTTTCATGTGTTTGAAGATGGCAGACGACCGCTTGATGGGGGAATTGGTTTAAGTCTCAATCTTATTGAGCAGTTTGATGTGAATGGGCGTTGGTTAAATTCATTGCCTGCGCGTTATCGTGAAATCACCGACGACTTTCCAGAGTACCAATACCAGATGCTGTGGCTTGCAGCGAATACCTATGAAGCTGCGCAACTGCTTGAATTAAGGCCTGTTATTTTGGCGTTGATCTGCATGAAATACAGCGTCGACAATCAGAAAGCATTGGCACTGAGTCGCTTAGGACAGAAGAAGATCTTGGCCAAACTGGGCTTAGACAGCAGCAAGGCGACACTCAAATTCATCGACAAACTAGAACTTCATTACAACGTTGGTGATGAACTCGACCACATTGTTCGCATTCTCGAACCGCTGCAAAGACGAGTTCTTAAATTCAAACATTACTCAAAAGTCGGATATACAGCCTTGCGTCTGGACCAAGTTCATCCATTTCTAACCGGCAGTCGATTAGGGATTGCAATGGTGGAAGAGGGGCGACTGAATGCACCGTCGAAGATGGCGATGTTCCAAGATGCGATATTGCTAGGACAAGATTTGGAGATGGATGATCCGCTGCGCGCCATTACTAGCCAAAACTCATTTGCGATGTTTGAACAACTTCATGATCGCTGGACGGAGCAACGTCAATTACGTCGTTTAGAGGGGAGTAGCCCCGCGGATAAAGACATCCCTTATCCCGTTCCTTTACTCGGTAATGACAACATTCATCCAATCACTGATTATTATGACCTCAAACAAGAGAGCATTGAACAAAAGCACTCTATTTGTGTGTACCATAATCGAATCATGAGCGATCGCTATCTGGTATTTCGTATGTTTAAACCTCAGCGATTGACCATAGGTTTACGCCGTGTTCCCAGTAAAGCTTTTCCGTTTGAGATTGACCAAATTTGTGGAAAACAAAGTGCACCACCAACGGAGGCTGCAAGACAAGTTATCCACGATTGGTTAGAGGCGAGTAAGCTGCACCGAAAACAAAAACTAGAATGCGATTGCCGCTAAATCAAACAACTCGACGCGGATTGAAGCGATTAATACGATTTATTGCGGCAGTGGTTGAGCGCAAAGCTTATATTGACTAAAATGGCGCACATTTTTATTTACGTACATACAGGTAACGAACATGAGCGATACCAATTCAAAACCCACTTTACCAGATCATCTAGCAGGTAACCCACGCAGCCCATACCACGTAGCTGAGTGTTTCGAATACCCAATCGGTATTCGTTTAAATGGTAAAGAGCGTACTGATGTTGAAGAATACTGCATCAGTGAAGGTTGGGTGAAGATCCCTTCACCTAAGGCGCTTGATCGCCGTGGTCAGCCTATGCTTATTACCCTAAAAGGCACAGTAGAAGCGTTCTACATCGAAGAATAATCACTCGTGTTATTCACTGATAGAGAGTGACTCAGCGATTTTTAATCAGGGTCTAGATCAATCTAGGCCCTTTTTATTGCTTCGCTTTTGGATTGTTTTCTAATACTGACGACCTTGATTGATGCGTTACTCAATAGAATATAGTCTTTGACCGCACGGGGCGCGTTAGATGACCCGTATATGAAGCAAAATGAGTTTTGATACGTTGATGTGATAAACAGAACTTTAAAAGGTCAGCGTTTAAGACAAACTTGAAGGGCGGCTGTCTTTCATTAACACGTCGAGTTTTCTTTGCGCTTTTTTCGTATCTTGTAAATCCACCACTTCAATCATCTCGCACTCGTCTCTTACCATCTCATTGATTAAGCTTGGGTAGTGACGGCAATCTTCAGGGCGGTCTAAATAAATACTGCACGCATATTTCGCTTGGGTATTTTTATCTTTGGTTGGAACAACCTCTAGAAACGGGCATCGAGTCAGGCGTTCGCCAGATTGCGGATCAAACCAGATCTCACTACCACGAACGTATTCAAAAATGTCAGGGTTGAACAGTTCCCACAAATCAATCTCTTTTTGAGTTGCGGCAAGGTCACCATCTCCATATTTGATACAGCATTTCCCACATTGATTACAATTTTTCATTATTGACTTCATTGGTTGGTGAGCATTGATCATGTTACCACTGATGCGATGGTTGAGTTTGTTGTTCATTATAAAAATTCTAGGCAGAGCATCTTTCATCAGGTCATTAATGGCCACTTATCTCGGCAATACCACTGCTATCGAGGTGGCGAACAGTGATACAATTTGTGCTCCACTCGTGATTCAAACGTTCGCTCGTTATTCAGATAAAGGCACACAATGAGAACCGTATACACCACCGAAGGCAACATTAACGCAAAGAAACAGAAAGACGCTTACCCCAAATTGGCGCTATGTGACAATTGCGTGTGTGACTATGTCGTGATTGATCAAGGCGAACGCACTTATCAGCCTTGTGCAAAATGTGGTGCCGACGATTAATGCGCCTTGATAAATACCTTTGTAAAAGCACGGACCTAACCAAGTCAGAAGCCGTTGAGAAAATTCATCGTGGTGAAGTTAGCGTCAACAGCGAAACCGTATTTGATGAATCCATTCAGGTTCATGAAAACAATACTATCTTGCTAAAGGGTAACGCATTAACGCTCAGAGCATTTCGATACATATTGATGCACAAACCTGCGGCAACCATCTGTTCAAATATCGATGAAGTTTATCCATCGTTGTTAAATTACCTTGAGATAGATAAACCATCCGAATTGCATATGGCAGGGCGGTTAGACGCTGACACCACGGGTTTAGTGTTAATCACCGACGATGGTCGTTGGTCTTTTAACATCACATCGCCAACCAAATCGTGTAAAAAGGTTTATCGTGTGACCTTGTTACGAGATATCAAAGACGACGTTGCTGAGCGGTTCAAAGTGGGGGTTCAATTACAAGGGGAGGTTAATCCAACGCGCCCCGCAGAGCTGGAGGTTATTAGCCCAAAAGAGGTGTTATTGACTATCACAGAAGGTAAGTTTCATCAGGTTAAGCGAATGTTTGCTGCCGTCGGAAACCGCGTGGTGAAGCTTCACCGAGAGCAAATCGGCGAGATCCGTTTAGACGTGCAACAAGGCGAATGGCGATATCTCACCGAAGACGAAATAGTCTCTTTTAACCAATAATTTAAAACGAATAGGCTTGTATTCAAGTTAGTGTCGGCTTTACATTATCCTCATGTCGTTTATACCGAGAGTCGGTTGTCATTCAATAGGGTTAAATATGGATATACAGAAGGTCACTGCTGCCGAGGTTTTGCCGATTAGGCATCAAGTTCTTTGGCCTGAAAAATCCCCTGAATTTTGTAAAGTAGAAGGCGATGAATTTGCCATTCATTACGGGGCATTTGTTCACGGAAAATTGGTTTGTGTCGCCTCGGTTTATCAACACGACCATGAAGCGAGACTCAGAAAATTCGCTACACTGCCTGAATATCAAGGTCAAGGGATCGGCTCTAAGGTAATAGAACACTTAATTTATGATTTAAAGCGAGCGCAAGTGAGCGACTTCTGGTGTGATGCTCGAACTTCAGCACTTTCATTTTATCAAAGGTTTGGGCTCAGCGTTGAAGGTGATGAGTTTCAAAAATCAGGTGTGTCTTATTTCAAAATGTCAGTTTCGTGGGATAAGTCGCCACAAACATGACAATCGATTTAAGTCAGCTGGCCATTCGGTTTAAGACGGTGATACGCACCGTCTCATTGTCTTTCATTTCATCATTCTTCGGCAGGCGTGCGAATTAGACATGAGTGCAAAGCCCTTGTTGTCTTGGTTAAGGGAGACTTTTCAATAGACTCGAATCTAAAGGTTATCCTTTCTGATTTTAACTTTGTCACAGCAAAACGGTTCTATGGATAGGTTCTCGCGACCTTTTAAGTCGGCATTGGTCATGAATCGGTATTTTATTCGATCGAACCACCCATTAACATAATCGCAATCATTCGACTTAATCATCTCTAATACTTGTGAAAAATCGATATAGCGAAAATCATATTTTACTACGAGAAGGCTCTCATTTAACGTAACATCGTCAATGTACAAGTTGTTTTTTAAATAGCAGAGTAGCTTCTCTTGAGTATGTTTTGGCCCTAGGAGTCGGCATTTATGTTGATGTACAAATTGGCTATTCATAGAAACCCTTATCGCAACAGAGAAAGTAAAAGCACGAAGAGATCAGCCTAAAGAGGGAGCACTTTGGCGGTTGATTGCTGCACCCCATCATAAGCGACTCATCACATTGAACATTCTTTGAATCTTAAACCTTCCACTTAATGTAAGGTCAAGTTTTTTTCCTACACTATTTCTGACCACTTACTGACTGAGTTTGGTTAATCCAAAAAAAAACGGGAAGACCTTAATGATCTTCCCGTCAGTGATGAGGTTACTTATGGTGCTATCGGCAGTTTGAGTAACAAGCCTTATGCACAACACTTCTTGTATTTCTTACCGCTACCGCAAGAACATGGATCGTTTCGGTTAGGGGTCTTTTCAAACGTCATCGTTTTTGGTTTGTTGAGCAGCGTATCAAGCTCGATGGTGTTCTCTTCTTTGTCTGCGTCGACGGTAACCGTCACGAAGATAGTGTTTTCAGCGGCCAGTGCTTCAACTTCAGCTTTGCGCGCTTCAGTTGGCACCATGACTGCGATTGGCGATTCTTCAGTACCCGCTTTTACATCACGGTTGACGTTGTAGCCAGCAAGAACATGGTTCTGTCTTGTTTCGATACGGCCTTTGAAAAATAGTTTCGACATTGGGTACTCATTAAAAATGTTGAATGGCGCTATTTTTAATGGCGATAGCGCAATGGAGCGGCGATTATACGCATATATTGCGATTGATAAAGCAGTGATGTGAGTAAAGAGGGGTGGTTTTTGTGGGTTAGCAATGGCGACCTCGTTAGCTTTGCACTGATTTGGTTAATGTCGAAATTTAAGGCAATAAGATTTCGCTTAATAGGTTTTCGAATGATAGATTTAAATTATTAACTTAAACAAAGATATAGTGTATGAAGCCAGTTCGAGTACGAAGGCATCATTTGCTGCTTTCTTCTGTGACTGGCTCATTGATGACATTGTGGCGAGTGATTGGGTCTTTGGGCTTTACACTAAGATAAACCGTTTAACTTTAAACACTGAATAAAAGTACCTAACGAAAAGAACCAAACTAAGAGTACCAACATGAAAAACTATTTTGAGAGTCCGTTTGTCGGAAAGTCACTCAAAGAACAAGTGACCAACCCAAACATCATCGTGGGTGAACACAGCTATTACTCGGGTTATTACCACAACCACAGTTTTGATGATTGCGCGCGTTACTTATTAGCGGATAGAACCGACATCGACAAGCTGATCATCGGCAGTTACTGCTCGATTGGTTCTGGCGCTGTGTTTATGATGGCGGGTAACCAAGGTCATCAAAATCAGTGGGTGAGTACCTTCCCATTCTTCTATCAAGACGACGAGAAGTTTGAAGATGCGATAGACGGCTTTGAACGCTCGGGTGATACCGTGATTGGCAATGATGTATGGATTGGCACCGAAGCCATGATCATGAGTGGTGTTAAGGTTGGCGACGGGGCAATCATCGCAAGTCGAGCGGTGGTAACTAAAGATGTGCCACCTTATTCGATTGTCGGTTCAAACCCTGCGCGTCATATCCGTTATCGCTTCAATGAGACTGAAATCGCTCAGCTATTGGAAATGCAATGGTGGCAGTGGAGCGAAGAGCAGATCAAAGGCGCGATGTCGCTAATGTGTTCATCCGATATCGACGGGCTTTACCAATACTGGAAAGCGCTCAAGTAATCGCTGTTCCCAGAGCGCTTTTGTCACCGAATTCTCTTAGAACAGCCAAAAATGCAATCTTGCTTGGTTTCATTCCACAATGGGTATTGCTTCATTACTTGGCTGTAGAGCTGGCTTTCGAGAAGCGATCTTAACCAACGACCTACGTTTTGGTATTCCGATTGTACAAACCATTTTTTTTCGACTCGCACAAACTGGCTGACAAAAGGCATCACCGCGAAGTCGGCTAAGCTTGGCGTTTGGCCAAAAAAGTAGGGTTGATCGGTGAGTCGTGCTTCTAACTGGCCGATAAAGGCTTCGCAGGCTTGTCGACGTTGTTCAACATCGATATTTCGATAACGAACAGACGCACGATACTTTTCTAAGTGACCAATAAACTCATCATCGTAGGTTTTAATAAGTTGTTGAACTTGCTTGCTAAGTGTTGGATTGCTTGAACGAAGAAGATCTTGAGGATCGTTTTGTTGAAGTGCCCAGTTCATCACATCCAAGCTCTGTTCAATGACTTGTCCATTGGGCAACACCAATATCGGAACCGTCCCTTTTGGCGAACTGGCCAATAGTTCGCGAGGCTTGTCTTTGGTTACAATTTCTCGAAGTAATACTTGTTGTTGTGATAGTGCGATACCCATCCGTCCACGCATTGCATAAGGGCAACGGCGTAAGGAATAGAGAATAGGTAGGTCGGCTTCATTCTGCATATTGAGGTCGTTTAGTTTGAAAAGAGTGGTTAGGTGGTAAAGAGAACGTGATATAGGTAGAATACTCGGCTTAAAAATTATAAGTAAGTGAGCGACTTCAAAAATGAGCAGAAAGATTGAGTTATTAGCCCCTGGTGGCGATGTTGAGGCAATTAAAGCTGCCATCGTAGCAGGTGCTAATGCGGTTTATTGTGGCTTAGACACCTTCAATGCTCGTAATCGAGCCTCTAACCTGTCGTTAGATGAATTGAACGGTGTTATTCGCCTTGCTCATGAATACGGTTGTGAAGTGTTTTTAACTCTTAATGTGGTGCTGTTGGAGCATGAAATTAAGAGCATAACTAAACTGTTGAACCAATTGGTGAACACCAAAGTTGATGGCATTATCGTGCAAGATCTTGGCTTGTTCGATTTGATTAATAAGTATTTTCCATCACTGGATGTTCACGCATCAACCCAGTTAACCACGCACAATGAAGGTCAGATCAAATTCTTGTCTAAGATTGGTGCAACGCGCGTTAACTTGTCTCGAGAACTAAACCTGCCAGAAATAAAGATGTTAACGCAAGTGGCGCACGATCATGATGTGCTAACAGAAGTGTTCGTACACGGTGCTCTGTGTATCGCTTTTTCTGGTCAATGTTACTCAAGCTCTGTGAGTGTTGGTAACTCTGGTAACCGTGGTCGTTGTAGCCAAGCGTGTCGTGATGAATACGAAATCACCAACGCGGGTAATAAGTACCCACTCAACCTAAAAGATAACTCCGCTTACTACGACTTACCTGAACTGGTTGACGCGAAAGTTGACTCGCTAAAAGTCGAAGGTCGTATTAAAGGCGCACACTACGTATACACAGTCATTGATACGTGGCGTAAACAGATCGATAGCTTTGTCGAAAGTGGGTTGTTGATCGAAGACGATTCAAACCTACACAAAGTATTCAACCGTGATTTCACGAACTCTTTCTTAAAGGGCAACCTTACCAAAGACATGTTCATCGATAACCCGCGCGACAACAGCATGAACTACGCGATTGAGAAAGCGGCGAAGCAGAACAACGAAATCTCAGTTGTGCAAATTCAAGAAGTGACCAGCGATCTCTATGAAGCTAAAAATGCGCTAGGTAGCGAAATGCGCGACAAGATCGAGTTCCTTGATATTCGTAAAACACCGGTGTCATTGTCGTTTAGCGCGAAACTGGGTCAACCATTCACGGTGACAGTGAACACACCAAAAGAAAACTTTACGCTTCAATCTCAATCGTTATTGGCAACAGCTAAAGAGACTGCGATTACTCAGGCGTTACTTGAAAAGCGTTTCAAGTCAGTGAAGAGTGCTGTTCATACGCTTGAAAACTGTAACTACGACAACTTAGATGAAGGTCTGATTCTTCCTTTGAAAGAAGTGTCGGTCTTAAAAGACGAAATCGATTTCATCTTAAACGGATCTGTGAAAGTGATTAAGCACGTTGAAGTGCCGGCGCTTCCACAACATCCTAAGGTGAACGAAAAGCCAACCATGTCGATGTTGATCGCGGATGTAGAAGATTTACACCTGTGTGATGTCACTGATGCCGATGTTTACTTCAAACTACCAGAAAGCTTTAAGAAGCGTTGTAATAAGTACATCTATATCTTAGCGACAAACCCACGCTTGATTCCTTGGTTCCCTGCGGTATTGATTGGTAAAGACTATGACGAAGCCGTTCGCATTCTTGAAGAAGTGAAACCGCCACGTATTGTGACTAACAACACGGGTATCGCTTACAAAGCTTATGAAATGGGTATCGAGTGGGTTGCAGGCCCGTTTATGAATACCACCAACTCTCACGCATTACTCACTCTAAAAGAAGAGCTTAATTGTGCCGGTGCGTTCATTTCGAACGAGATCAACAAAGGTCAGATTCGTCATATTCGCCGCCCAGAGAACTTCAAATTGTTCTATAGTATCTACCATCCGATCTTGATGATGACCAGCCGCCAATGTTTCTTCCAAAGAACCGTGGGTTGCAACAAACCAAGCATTGAAGCAGGTTGTATGCTGAAGTGTGAGAAAGCGACCACGATAACGAACGTGAAGGGCATCTCTTTTGCTGTTGATAAGCAGAAGGGCGGTTACCCAAGCATTTACAATCACGAGCAGTTCTTAAACCCTCAGGCTGTAACGGATTTTTCTGGTCTGTTTGACGAGTTTTTTATCGACCTAACTAATATTGGTGCGGGTTCGAAAGAAGTGAAAGACAAAGTTGAGTTAATTAAGCAATTTGAAGGCTTAATTAATGGAGTAGCAGGTTCACAGCAGAATCTAGAGCAGCTTGTAGAGGTTCGGACCAATACGCAATACGTACAAGGGCTATAGGGAATACGCTTTAAGAGCTCCGGTACTCAGAGGTTAATATTTAGGTATGGGCGTGGTGCTTGTTAGGTATGCAAACCTCTAGATAAAAAAGGCCATTCAATTGAGTGGCCTTGTTAAATTGGGTTATCAAAAAGTGTACATAACGAAAGGTGCGCTGAGGTATAGGGTTTAAGCTGTGGTCACGTCTTGTTTGAAGCAAGGGGTTTTCAACGTATTCATCTTTTCGATTTCATTGGTTAAACGCAGTGAAAGTAGTGCTTTTTGGTTAGAGGCAAAATCAAACATAACGATGGTGGCGTTGCCAATCGTTGTGAGTTTTTGCTGTGCTTTACTGACAATCGCGTATTCCATGGTGAAGCGATCATCTTGAATGTTTGTAACGCGAGAGCCGATCATCAGTGTGTCTGGGTAGGTGACGGGGCGAAAATACTTACAGTAAGTGTCACCAAGAACTGGACCAACTTTGGTCATCGCCATCTCTTCCATCAGTTCAACGTGCTTAAAAAAATCTAAGCGAGCGGTCTCGAAGTAACGAAAATAGACGGCATTATTAACGTGATTAAGCGCGTCCATTTCCCCCCAAGCGACAGGAATTTCGGTAATTACCGGGTAGTCGGATAATAGTGCTTCCATGCAAACTCTCTTATTGTTATTGGCTTATCCTTAAGCAGAATAAGTGGTTATTGGAATCAAAATCCTACCGTTAAATTAACAAAACTGCAACATGTGTGTTTAAGTTTTTGAAGCTTGAAACGACACAATCTTAGAGACTTCGCCTTTCGTTATTTAGTGACGAGTTCACACCATTTTTAAGGCCAATTTGGCATTTTCGACTTAGGTTTTAGCCGTAAAAGCATTCTCTGCCAACACGAAAAAAGCCCACAGGAGTGGGCTTTCGTAGCTTTAACGACTTTTTAAGTAAGTCTTTGAATGCATTAGTTCGCGTTGAGAGGGTCTTCTGCCACAACCGCAGAGAATGTATTTGAGTTATAGGGTGAACTTTTTAAATCAGTACCAAGACTGTAGTTCTCATAATCATCAGAAAAGATGACATTTGTGCCTGCCGTATCCGAATACACTTGATAGTCGTCGACGAATAAAGTGGTGTCGGCTGTGTTACTGTTTGACGAGAACCTAATGGCGGTCGCGGTCACTTCTACGCCGGGTGTGACGTTGTGTGACGTGTAAGGGCCGTACTCAGTGCCATTGATTTTGACAGAGTAAGTCCCGGCTGCACTTAAACTGGATGTATCCCAAGACATTTCAAGGTCAAGCCAGGTACCAGGAGTAAAGGTTGTTAGTTGATCACTTTCACCACGGAGTGTAATTTTTCCTTCGTCAATTCTTAATTCCCCAATTAAAGAACTGGTAGAGTTGGCTGTATCAAAGAGAGAAACATAAGCCGATTCGGTTTCAGCTACGTCATAGTACATAGACACTTTATGTGTACCTGTCGTCATTCCGGAATCAAACTTGTAACGTAATTCCCCGGTGTCGCTCGTATCCGTATCAGTAATCGCTGCAACTTGATTGTCGGTTGGCTGTGAAGTGTCTGGCTGATTCGTACCGCCATCAACAACAACCGTTGCTTCGGCCGTATTGTTATTGTACGGGTCGCCCGACAAAACGTGACCATTAGGGTAACTATCAAAGTTATCGGCAAACACTAATTCATCGGTGGTTGTGTCATTGGAATAAACTTTCAAGTTGTCGGCGTTTAGCTCGTAATTTGTCGTATTAGAAGTGTCACCAAGTTTGAGCGCTATGACGGTAACGGCATTTTTGTCAACCGATTCAAAGCCGTTGCCGTTATTGTCGTATACGGTGTCATTGACTTTAAATGTGTAGTAGCCACTTTCCCAACTTAATTCCACAGCGAGATCCTCGCCTAAGTTATAAGTACCCACTGGCTGATCTGAAACTTGAGGTTTACCATCAACAAGGACATTTGAACGATAGAAAATCTGCCCAGCATTGAATATCACCTCACCGTGCAGGTTAATGTTAGAGGTGCCCGAACCGTAAAGACTGATATAGGCGTTATCTCCGTTGCCATTAGCTGCTTGTGCTGAGTCTGGGTCAACCTGATAGATGAGATCAACAGTGACTTTTCCTGATTCGATACTATCTACAGTCGCGCCTGTGCTGTTGTCTGACAGCTTTAAACGTAACTCACCGACATCATTTTTCGCACCATTATTGTTGGTGTCGAGTATCTGAACATAGCCATTGATACCGTTTGCTGCATTCGCTTGGATAATGGCATCTTGTACATTCCCAGTTTCTGTCTGATCTGAACCTGAATAAGCAATACCCGTTGAGCTATCTGAAATGATGAGGGCACCTGAGTCATCGAAAGTGAATGTACCATCTAAGATTTCAAGCGTTGATGAACCCGTTTCATAGTAAGTGAAAGATACCGTACCTGCATCTTCATCATAATTATTGGTCGAAGCACTTGCGTCCTTAATGGTATAAGTGCCTAAGTTATCGTCGTCATCATAGTACTTATGGTGACCATCTTCTTGGAAAACATAGACGTTGGGTAAATCGGCGTTTGACGATGCGGCTATTGAAGAAGAATTGCCATCGCCAATTTTCCAGTACCCCGTCGTTAACACGGATTTTTGGCTATCTGGAGTGTTCGGGTCCGTTGGAATAGGTAGACCATCACTATTACAACCAAAGAGTAAACCGGTTGAAAGAGTGACCGCTATAGCGACTTTAGAAATCTGCATAAAATATTCTCTTTATGATATTTAAACCATATGTAAATTACATAGGAAATAGATAATGAATAGTCGTTAAATATTTTATTAGCGCAAAACTAATAGCTATTTAAACAGACTATCCTTTTAAAGAAATTAATTAAATATGCCCCAAAATTTGACAAGAGGAAGGGGGGGATTTAATAAATTGACTATTTTCTACTTAGAACGAATAAGCAACGCCCACACGGTATTTTGCTTCACGATCTTTTGAAGATGAACTGATATCAGAAGACCAAATTTCTGCAAATGGTTTCCAAGATCCGAATTTGTAGTTTACTTTTAGCCCAGCATCCCATTCCCAGTCATCGCTATTATATAGAAGTACGTTATCCAAAGATTTTACGTAGTTAGCTTCGTAAGCGAGTCCGAGTTTAGGTAACGATTTTATTTTATAAGCGCCGGTTAATGTGATTTTAGATTTTTGAGCCGACTCTAAACGTTCACCGGTCTCTGAATCTCTATCACCAAATTGGGTGTGATTACGGAAGTCAGAATATTCATGACGGTAACGAATAGCGGTCGTTAAGCCCATCTCTGCTTTATAGCCAACACGGAATTGTGGTTTGTAAGTGACCTTTTTCATTTTCCAGTCACCATCGTTAGCATTAGGCTCATCCCAATCCCAAGCAATAGGCATCCCCATTTGTAAGTACCAATTGTTGTTTATTTCATAGGTAGCAGTATTGTCGATTTCCAAACCATAGATGTACCAATTGCCGTTGTAGAAACTCTGGCTGTTCGCTGACTTAACAGATTTTGAATCTTCATCGTAGTATGAATCATCAGTGTGGAACTTCAGTTCTAAGCCCGTAGAGTGTTTCCACTTATCGGATAGTTTAAAACTTTCACCCAGTTTAACTCGATGTTGATGACGAGCATCGACGTGATCTGTATCACCATTCGTTTTTGTATAATCCGTCGCTGCACGATATTCGTAACGATAATCTAGAGTTGCGGCAGTAGCGGTGCCCGCTAAAAGAGTACAAGCTACTGTAGCTGCTATTTTTGTAACTGAATGCATACCTTTGTCTCACTATTATTTTTTAGTCTGGATATATCCAATATACCCTTGGCTCACAAACCAATATCATAGATGATATTAAATTAATGTATGACAAATATGATATTTATTTTGGAGGGAAATTTCTGTGAGGCCTATCGTAAAATCCGGAGTGATGAGCAACTATGCGGCGAAATGCAATGAATGTCTCAATTTCTGGCGGATAAGTTAAACCATTCATGATGCACTTCTCATATTCATTACTCTTGCTAATTTACGCATCTGTATGTGTTAAAATAAGACAAATACTAGGGTGTGCTTAGGTTTTACGCCTGATTTATGCGTTATCTGGCTAAATCATCACGCTTAAAGGCATGAATATAAGTATTTGCTAAAAGATTAAAGCCAACTTTATTGATGGTTTATTTAAGTCGAAGAGAAAATATTTACTATTCAAATGTGATTTATGTACTGAGAGTGTGCTCGGTATCGGTTTAAAATAGAGGATGAGTCATGTTTAAGAAAAACATATTATCAGTGGCATTATTAGCAACGGTACCAATGGTTACTTTTGCTAATAACGGTGTTTCTTACCCTGTGCCAGCAGATAAATTCGATATGAATAATTGGAAAATAACGATACCTTCAGATATTAATAAAGATGGTCGAGTTGATGAAATAGAAGGTGTAGCAATGTTGAGCTACTCACACAGTGATTTCTTTCATCTTGATAAGGATGGAAGCTTAGTCTTTGAAGTTCAAAATCAAGCGATCACTACGATAAACTCAAAAAATGCACGTTCTGAATTACGCCAAATGCCGCGTGGCGCAGATTTTTCGATTAATACGGACGACAAAGCCAACCAGTGGGCATTATCAAGTCATCCGTCTGCCAATGAGTACAGTGCCGTTGGTGGAACCTTAGAAGCGACATTAAAAGTTAATCACGTTTCGATGAATGCCAAGTTTCCTGAAAGGTACGCCGCTTATTCGGTGGTTGTCGGCCAAATACACGCGAAGAAACACGATGATCTTATTAAAGCAAAAACCGGCTTTGGTTATGGTAACGAACCTCTAAAGATCTTTTATAAAAAGTTTCCGGGTCAAGAAACGGGCTCTGTATTTTGGAACTACGAAAGAAACCTAGAAAAGAATGATCCTAACCGTGCCGATATTGCTTACCCTGTTTGGGGGAATACTTGGGAAAACCAAGCGGATCCTGGAAAAGCAGGCATTGCGTTGGGCGAAGAGTTTAGCTATCGAGTGGAAGTTGAAGGCACGATGATGCATCTGACTTTTGAATCGGCTGGTCACGATACCGTTAAGTATGACATTGATTTGAGTAAGGGCATTGATGAGCTTGATTCATCAAGGGGCTATGCTGAAGATGATTTCTACTTCAAAGCGGGTGCGTACGGACAATGCAGTGTTAACGACTCTCACCCTGTCTGGGGGCCGGGTTGTGCTGGCACTGGAAACTTCGCCGTTGATAAAAAGAATGGTGATTACAATAGTGTTACCTTCTCGGCACTTAAGCTTAATGGTAAATAAATAGCCTAATGGCCAATAAATAAGCCGTAACAAACAACATTGTAGATAAATAAAAACCACTTAGCGGAACGTTAAGTGGTTTTTTCGCGTTAAAACACAGGTATTTTATGGTGTTGGTGGCTTTGTTGCGTAATTCAATGGAACTAAATCAAGAACCTACGATCTGATCAGCTACCTCCCCCCTCTCTCGTAGCCCTATGCCTAAGCCTCGTTACAAAACAACCAACTGGAAGCAATACAACCAATCACTCATTAACCGTGGCTCTCTGACCTTTTGGATTGATGAAGAAGCAATAAGCGGGTGGGCGCAAAGTAAACAGAATAAGCGCGGGAGGCCGCGTCGGTTCAGTGATTTAGCTATCACGACAGCACTCATGGTGAAACGAGTTTTTTCTATGCCATTGAGAGCGCTTCAAGGATTTATCGACTCGATATTTAGGTTAGCCCATGTACCGTTAAGTTGTCCGCATTACACCTGCATCAGTCGTAGAGCCAAGCAAGTTGAGGTTTCATTTAAGACTAAAACGAGAGGAGCGATACAACACCTAGCCATTGATTCAACTGGCCTTAAGGTTTATGGCGAAGGTGAATGGAAAGTCAAAAAACACGGGACGGATGGCAAGCGTAGAGTCTGGAGAAAGCTTCATATTGCCGTCGATACCAACACTCATGAGATCATTGCCGCCGAGCTAAGTTTATCGACGGTTACAGATGGAGAAGTATTCCCTAACTTACTGAAACAAACACGCCGAAGTATCCTTGAGGTGTCTGGTGATGGCGCTTACGACACGAGAGCGTGTCACGCTGCTATTAAGATTAAGGGAGCCATTGCGCTTATTCCCCCAAGAGAAGGGGCAGCCTTCTGGGAGCGTGGTCACCCTCGAAATCTCGCCGTGGGTTGCCAGAAATTATACGGCTCAAATAAGTATTGGAAAGAGCGGTATGGATACCACAAACGTTCACTCTCAGAAACAGCAATGTATCGAGTTAAACAGTTGCTAGGAGGGCAACTGAGCTTAAGAAATTACAATGCACAGGTGGGTGAAACTTACGCGATGATAAAAGCGTTGAACAAGCTTACTGGGTTAGGTATGCCTGAAACTTGTCGTATTGACTAAGGAATACGCGAAACGGGGTGGCTCTATCTCTAAATTTAATTACGCAACAAAGCCGGTGTTGGTCGTTCTATTTTGTAAAAAATACAACCTGACCAAAGGGAAGCTTGTATTCGACGATATTGAGCTTAAGTTACAGTAAGCAATCATTTCTAGTCATACATCAACTCATTGGCTTTGTCCGCATCAAACTCTTTCAAAGATTTACGCGCTAAGTGGCGGAACGGCAGCGCTTTAATGATCTCTTCGAATGGCTGAATAGCAAATGCCCAAAATATTGATCCATCTAACCCCAAGATAATCAAAGCACATAATGGGATTGAAATTACCCACTGGCCGGTAAAGTTAATTTTGAATACATCCGTGGTTTTCCCTAGTGCTCTTAATATGTTTCCGTGAACCGTGTTGTAGCCTCGAACAATGGGTAACACGATGTAGAGTGGGGCAATAAGCGATAACGCTTGATAAGTCGAAGGATCCAGTGCTGGATAAATATCAGCAATCACTAAACTTAAACCGGCAAACATCACCGCACAAACAATAGAAATACCCACCGCAATATCAATACTGGTATCCACATTTTTTGTTAAATCGTCTATTTTTTTTGAACCAATAGCTTGGCTAATGGTGATCGCAGAAGATTGAGCCCAAGCGGTAATAAATTGAGTTCCTGCTCGTATCCATGGCATGACCAAGGTGATTGCCACGTAGGCATTGATATTGAGCTGTGAATACAATAGTTGATAGACGGTGATACCGATAGACAGCATAACCACATTGGCCGCGACTGGAAATATCTCGATGAAATGACGACGAATGTTGTAAATGAACTCCGATTTCTTAGCCTCCACTTTCAGTGAAACAAAAGAATCGAAATGGACACACAAAACCAGATACAGCAGACGAATGGTGATAGCCATAACACTACCGAGGGCGGCACCCTGAACACCGATACCTTCAAAGGTTGAATAACCATGAATAAGCGTATACGAGAGTAGGGCGTTAATCGGCAGTTCGATCAAGTAACCCTTAAAAGGAATTTTGGTTCGCCCCAAGGCATTAAATTGAGCGATGATTACCTGTGTGACAGCGGTGAATAGAATGAGATATTTTGCAATGTCCAGATAGTGTCTGATTTCCAGATGAAGGTTTTTATCGTCGGTTAAGGATTGAATCAAAGGTTGATCGAAAAAAGTAAGCAAGAACCAAAATATCGTTGCCAATCCTAAGTTAATGAACAGGCCCGACCAAAAAGCTTTAGCAAGAGAAGATTTTACACCAGAGCCGACAGCACGACTCAGCACCAGTTGCGTACCATTCGCGAGTGCCATTTGGATCCCTAATACAAAGGAGATGATGGTCGTTGCAATACCCATTGCGGCGAGAGGCGTTTCACCAAGTGGAGAGATAAGCAGGGTGTCGATCATCAACATCGACTGCATCAGCAACCCATTTAAGGCGAGAGGCCAGGCGAGAGAGAAATTTTTCCTAACGTATGACTGCGAAGACACAAGCAATACCTTATATGTCTAACCGTAAGCTTTTTATAAATGATCTAAGTTCACCGATTGAAAATCAAACACTACGGTAATTGATGGTTAAAATAAAATCGTTGATTCGATAGCGCTAATGGTCAAAATATGGCTGAATCTTGCGTCAGAGCACCTCGGTTTTGATGCGCGATAATCACAATCATTCGATCTTGGTTAATTGATGGATAATTCAACTTGAGACAATTTTTGGTTTTCATCATCCAGTAATACTCGAGAAGCTATTCGTGCTTGTTGCTCATTGCCCGACATAATCGCATCGTATATGGCTTTGTGTTCTTCAAGGCAGAAGTGACCGCCTTCAGCTGAATGGTCGATAAACTGTTTGAAAATCGTCGATAGAATGTTTGTGAATGGAATGTAAAACTGATTACCCGTTGATAAAAAGATGGTCTGATGAAAAAGGTGGTCATGCGTTGTCCATTCTTCATAATCAAAGCTGTTTGCTGCCATGGTCATCTTTTGAAATAAAATTGAGAGTTCTTTTCGTTGCTGGACGGTAGCATTGGTTGCTGCCAACGCACACGCTTCTGGGTCAATGGCCTTTCTTAAGCCTAAAAATTGAGATAAGAAGGGTTTAGTGTCTTCTAAATCTTGAATCCAATACAGTAATTGTGGATCTAAGAAATGCCATTGTGTTCTCGGCTTGATATGAGTACCTACTTTCGGTTTTGACTCAATCAATCCTTTTGCAGAAAGTAGCTTGGTTGATTCTCTAAGGGCAGTTCTGCTCACACCAAAGATATCGCACAGCTCCATCTCACTGGGTAATTTTTGATTTTCTTGTAACTCACCAGACAAAATCTTACGCGCAATTTGCCTTGCCACTTGAACGTGAATTCGGCGGCTTGAATCTTCCACCAATGTAAATATTGACATTTAAACCACCTGAAATTGAAAAACAAAAAACAGACTGAATACTGTTAAGGCTACACCAGAGGAAGACTTGTCATTAGAGTGTATTTGCTTTTAAAAGTGCTAAAGAACAGAGTCTCTTTGAGAATAGGGCTCTTATAATTATTAAATATTACAATAACACTTGTAATATTCAAGGACGTTTCTTACAAAACCGATCAATAAAGCCACAAATAGCGATAGCAAGACTGGTTTTGTGATTTACCGCATAAAAAAATGGCATGAATACGAATTATTTGTATGTCTAAGCTGTTCAATTTTTTTTGGTGACATTAATCTTTACAAGATGGACGGTATCTTGTTCTAGCCTTTATTCCCTGTGACCTCACGTTCTTCTTATACTTAGTTGGAGCGGATATAAATCAATGCTATAGTCTGAGTTAAATAATACATATCTAATAAGTAAGCAGACTAATGGCTGGTTCTTTTCATTCAATTTCAGGCTCTAAGCGAAGCCTTCATGTGCAAGTTGCACGTGAAATCGCTCGTGGTGTTTTGTCGGGCAATTTGCCTCAAGGTTCGATTATTCCGGGTGAAATGGCTCTTTGTGAGCAATTCGGTATCAGTAGAACGGCTTTAAGAGAAGCGGTTAAACTTCTCACATCTAAAGGCCTACTCGAGTCTCGACCTAAGATTGGTACGCGTGTTGTTGACCGTGCGTTCTGGAATTTCCTAGACCCACAATTGATTGAATGGATGGATGGTTTGGCTGACACTGACCAATTCTGTCAACAATTTTTGGGGTTGCGTCGTGCGATTGAACCGGAAGCGTGTGCTTTAGCCGCCCAGTTTGCTAGTGCTGAACAGCGTATTGAATTATCGGGTATTTTCCAGAAAATGGTAGAGATCTCGAGTGCAGAAGAGTTTAATCAAGAAAATTGGTTAGATATCGATATGAAATTTCATAGTCTTATCTTCAACGCAACAGGTAACGACTTCTATCTACCATTTGGCAATATCTTAACGACGATGTTTGTTAACTTTATTGCTCATTCTTCGGAAGAAGGGAGCACATGTATTGATGAGCATCGCCAAATCTATGAAGCCATTATGGCGGGTAACAGTGATAAGGCGCGTCAAGCATCAGCAAGTCATTTGTTAGAAACGAATCACCGATTACCTGTGGCTAGTTAGTTGTTTTAAATAATTTTTTATTGATATTTTATCGGGTTACCCCTCACTATCGAGTGGCATAATCCGCTGAATCAACACTGATTGAGAGACTGACTATTTGAAAAGCACGTTGAAACGTGCTTTTTTTATGCCCAAAATTGATAAAAATCTGATCAACACCTAAATATTTAAACGATTGTTTTCTGTTTTGTTGAAAGCGCTAGTAACTCACATTGTTGGTTATATAATAATACTAATTAAATTAATGCGAGTTTGATTATGCCTCAGTCTCTATTGCCAAACATTCTTCAGTTCATCGGTCAGATAGACCCTTTCGATAAGATCCCTAAACAAGCGCTTCGAGAACTTGCTTCGAACGTTCAGATTACTTATCTCGGAAAAGGCGATGTGGTTGATCTGTGTGAATCGGGTAAAGAAAAGTCACTCTATATTATTCGTACGGGGTCAATGGAGCAAAGAAAATCCGATGGTGTACTCCGCGCGCGTTTAGGCACTGAAGACTTATTTGGCTTCACGTTCTTAGATTCTGAAGTTAATGATGAGAAAGGCTATCGAGCGATCGCCATTGAAAGCACCTTACTTTACATCATTCCACACTCGGCACTTCAAACACTGTTTAAAGCGTTTCCAAGTTGTGCAGAACACTTTGCTTCTCAAGCTCAAGTGCGCTTGAAATCTGCACTGAATGTGGTGTGGTCAAATAAAGAAAAAGGCTTATTCATTCGTAAAGTGTCTGATGTTGCAAGTGGACAGGTGGCGATTGTTAACGCCAAACAGACGATCCAGTCGGTCGCATTTGAAATGCTCCATCAACGCTCACCCTGTGCTGTGATTTATGAAGGTGACGCCATTGTTGGTTTGATTACTGACCGAGATATGACCAAGCGAGTGATTGCGCATGGTGTCAGTACGGACAACTTGATTTCTGAGGTGATGACTCATTCTCCGCTTACGGTTAAACCGGATGATTTGGTGTTGCACGCTGCATCTATCATGATGCAGTTTAATATCCGCAACTTGCCAGTAGTGAAAGAGAATAAAGTCGTTGGCTTACTGACCACGTCACACCTAGTCCAAAATCATCGAGTACAGGCGATATTTTTAATCGAGAAGATTAAGTATTCGGGTAGTGTGAAAACCCTATCTTCGTTCACTTCTGAACGCCAAGCTATTTTTGAGGCGCTGGTGGAAGGTAAAGTTGCACCGGAAACGGTCGGTAAAGTTATGACCATGATCATGGATGCCTATACACGGCGATTGATTCAGATTGCGATTGACAAATTAGGCCCGCCCCCTTGTGAGTTTTCTTGGATTGTTGCGGGTTCACATGCGCGGAATGAAGTGCACATGTTATCGGATCAAGACAGCGCGATTGTATTATCTGATGATGCGAACGAGAGTGACCGTATTTATTTTAAACACTTAGCTATGATGGTAACCAATGGCTTGGCAAGTTGTGACTATCCCTTGTGTCCAGGTAAATTTATGGCAGCGACACCTAAATGGTGTCAGCCACTGAGCGTTTGGAAGCATTACTATAAGAAGTGGGTAGCGAACCCTGAATATGAGCGCTTGCTGAACATCAGTGTGTTTTTAGAGATTCGTACTATCTATGGTAACAGTGAATTTGAAGGCATTCTTCGTGAAGAGTTGCACTCCAATATTCGTAACAATCGAGAATTTCTCAGTACGTTGGTGAGAGATGCCGTGAACACCAATCCACCACTGGGCATTTTTAACAGCTTGGTGCTAGAGAAGTCCGGTGAGAACAAGAAAACACTGAATGTGAAAAAATACGCAATTAACTTGATTATTGATCTTGCGCGTATATACGGATTAGCCGTTGAATGTGATTTGTCTGCAACCGATGAACGATTTACTGCTGCGAATGAGAAAGGCATGCTCAGTGACGACGCATTTAAAAATATACTCGGTGCTTACCAATACATTTTATCTTTCCGCTTTGGTCATCAACTTGAAGCGTTGAAGAATGGGGAGGTGCCAGACAATAACATTAATCCGGATAGTTTTGGCAGCTTTGAACGTAAGCACTTGAAAGATGCTTTTAGGATCATCGCTGATCTCCAAGATGTGGTTAAGATTCGTTTCGGAGCGCGTTAATGAAAGCACGGTTAAATTATTTTCATCCACTTGAGCGAATTAAACGCAAGCGCAAGCAATACTTAAATTCGGTAAAATTACCTGAAGCGTTGCATGATCTTGTTGAACAGCCCTGCCCGGAGATAACGGATAAGGCTAAAGATATTGATTACATTGTGTTAGATCTTGAAACAACAGGCTTAGACAGTGAACAAGATCTCATCCTATCGATGGGGTGGGTTTATGTAGTTAACGGGCGAATCGATTTAGCTTCGGCCAAGCATATCTATCTTAATAATGACTCACAGATCAATGCAGAAACCGCAGTCATCAACCATATTACGCCAAAAATGTTGGAAGAGGGTGTAAGTATTCACGATGCAATGCTAACCTTTTTTGAAGCAGCAAAAGGCAAGATCATTGTCGCGCACGCTTGCATTGTGGAAGAGCGCTTTATAAATCAATATCTACTTAGATGCTACGGGCTTAGGGTCGTTCCTTTACTTTGGTTAGATACGTTGTGTATTGAAAAAACGCTAGAGAAAGCCATCAGTAATCATCAAGAAGTGGACTTAACGCTAGCCGGTTCGCGACAACGGTATGGGCTCCCCGAATACAACAGTCATAATGCGTTAGTGGATGCGGTCTCGACTGCGGAATTACTTTTAGCTCAACAAAAGCGAGTGGTGCCTAACGATGAAGTGACCCTTTCACTTTTATATCGGATCAGTCGCTAGGTCAGCAATTCTACCTTTCATTATTCATTGGAAATAATGAAAAATAAGCCAGCGATTAAGCTGGCTTTCATTTCGGTTTCAGAGCATGACGATCGTCATATTCTCTTGGTCTTTCGGATTACCTGTCGATTAAAAGCTGTAAGTAATACCGACACGGCTACGTAGTTGACGGTCTCGGCTGTCTTGAACATTACCGAACTCAACGTACGGGCGCCAGTTCCAGTCAGCTTCTTTATAACCAACTTTCATGTTGTAATCCCACTCGTTGTCAGCACCGCCACCACCGGTCCATTCGTTGTTTGCAAAGTCTTCAGCGTAGTTAGCTTCAAAGCCGAACTGCCAAGCATTCCAATTGTAATCAATATTTCCGGTGACTTTACTGCGGTTCTTATTTTCGTTTGACGAACCGGAAGTGTAGTCACGAAACTCATGACGGTAGCGAAGCTTGGCTTTCACTCCGGAGTCGAAAGCGTACTGGACACGAACTTGCGGCTTGTAGGTTATGCTGTCAGAGCCAAACGAGACAGGCATACTAGGTTGGATTAACCAGTGCTCGTCAATCTTGAATTTGTAGCCGTATTCGAACTCGCTGCCTGCTGCAGCCCATTCCGAAAAAGGTTTGCCTTTTTGTTTCATTTCCACGCCGAAGAAGTGGTTATCAACCGAGCCACCAATTTTTATGCGACTTGCCCAACTTTCAGAGCCATGTTTGTACTCTTGACGTGCGTCTAATGAAGCGGCTGTCACGCTGCTAGCAAAAAGCGTTGCTACGATCGCTAAAGTAATTTTGTTTTTTATCATTTTCTTCTTTCCACTGTGTCTAACTAAAAAATGGGTTAAATGTTTGCCATTGAGGCTTTGTTATCTTGTATTTCACGCTTTAGGTCAGTCGTTTTGCATGCGTAACAAGGCGACTTCAGTTTATGTTTATTGGATCATCAGGAGCCTATCGTTATCCATTTCAGCCATAGATGTACAAGTTTGTTTTGAAATAAAATATTACAAATATATTAGCGGATTTGTAGGAAAGCGATCTGTGAATTAGATCGTATAGTTGTCTTAAAATCACTAAAAAACATACGACAATGCCACCCTGGACTTAAGTTGTTGTTTTAAAATGGTTTATATTATTTTGCCTGTAGGCCGTCTATCAATAAATGTGCGCTACAGCAAAAAATAGAAATTTTTGATGTCATTTTGAATTGTAATACATTATGATTTATGTTGTCGTCCAAGCATGGCATTGTGATTCCAAATGTTGACGTGATGTGAATAGATCAATTGATGGTTTGCGCGTGCACTTGCAAGAATGATTTAACAAGATGAGGTAATCGAAACCCTCGATTAAAGAAGGTTTGAAATGTTATTGATGATGGTGTGATGCCGCTTGCTACGCAGAAGTGATGTGAGTTAGGTAGTCGCTCTTGTGCTAAATCGATAGCAAAACGAAATCGTTGAAGTGCTCACATAAGCATTTTGATTATTGCTCCCAACTATTTTAATTATAACTTCTTCTTTCGTGATAAAGGAAAGGGGACGGTAGTGAAGATCTGCCTTTACGCTCATGTTGATACAGGCAACATGGGCGTTTTTTTTGCCTAATGTTTATATGACTATCGTTGAATAACTACGACAGTGTCATTTATGATGGGGTGCTCTGAGTGCTTTTCATTCACTAAGCGTCGATAGGTGAGGGCGGTGAAACCTATATCGTTCTCTGTGAGTTCAAGTGATGGAGATGTGGGTCGATGTAGTTGACTCTGAAATATCCAGAATGACTTTAAACAGAATAACAGGGCATTCATGAAAGAATGCCCATTATATGATGTCGCTTAATTAGCTTTGAGTGGGCATCCAAACCTGTTTGGAGGTGATTTTTTGATCTTTAAAAGTGAGTTCTTCAACCTTATCTCCGTTCTGGTTCCAGCGCGTTAATATTCCATCTGCAATTTCACCATCATCAAATTTGGTTTGACTCGCCTTCTTACCATTCGGATAGTAATCGGTTTCTAATCCATCCTTTAGTCCTTTGCTGTAGTGTGCAGTCAGGCTCTTTTCACCGTTTGAATACCATCGAGATACCACACCTGAGAGCTGATTATCTTTATAATGGAGTTCTGCTTTTTTCTGCCCATTAGGATACCAAGTCTCAGCTTTACCTTGTAATTGACCTTTTTCGTAATTCACTTTAGACGCGATTTGGCCATTCGGGTACCAGTTCGTTTCTAAACCAAGCTCTAAGCCATCAGCAAACTGAGCTTGAGTCGCGATTTGTCCATTATCGAACTTCTCTTCAAACTGACCGGTGAAGGGTTTTGTATGGTTAACTTGATAAGCCACGCCGTGACGCATTTGCAAATAGTCAACAGTATTATCGCTGGTGGCTGCATAGCTCATAGAAGACATCGAACTAAGAGCAATCAAGATAGGGATGTATTTCTTCATAATGACACCTTTTTAATGGATGAGATAAAGTGTAATCGGCGTGTTAAAAGCATTCCATTTTCGTGAAGAACTGTCAGTATTTATTATTGGTTTTCAAGTTTTCACTATTCGCGGCTAAACGCAGGGAACTTTTTGAAGAAACTTCTGACATGAAATGACAGGTTATTTATATTACGAATGTTTCCGATGGGCTTATCTTTACCGGCATTATTCAACCGTATTTTCATGTGTATTTTGCGTAATGAAGGATAGATGTTAGTGATGCCGAACGTATTCGCTCAGCATGATCTCTATTTGTGAGGAGAGGCTAGAGTTATTTTTATCTTTCCACAACTCTTTGAGCCACGTTCGTTTAATCGCTAAAAATAAAATACGCGGTGAGTACTTGATTAAACTAACTCAGCGCTAAGATTTGTATTTATGCAGTAGATCCCAAGGAATATGACAGAGATGGTGGTCCTCTGGAAAATGGCTTAAGTGGTGTTGGTGAATCTTATCACTTGGCACATAGTTGGTTAGCGGCTTAATTTCGAGAGCGATTCGGTCAGCATCATTCCGTGATGCGATATAGTGCTTGGCCTCGATTAAGTGTTTCATGTTGCCACTGTATACGCCTGTGCGATACTTTTCTCCAACGTCACTTCCTTGCTTGTTCACGCTGTATGGATCGATGATTTCAAATAAGTGCTCCATCAGTATCGCAACAGACGTGACACACGGGTTAAAGTCGATTTTTACGCACTCTGCGTAACCATCATAGCTTTCACTTACCGTTTTCCCTTTTTGGATCTGAGGTGATCTGCCATTAGCACGGCCGGCTTCGGTGTTGATGACGCCGGGCACGTATTTGATAAATTCTTGTACCCCCCACAAGCACCCGCCTGCTAAATAAATCTGTTCCATACGATTCGTTCAATTCTCTGTATTTGTTTTTGATGGCTTATAGATTCATAACATAGGCAGAAACAGCCACCAAGTTCTCACCATATTAATCGTTTGAAGTATACTTAAATGGGCGGTGGAATCGTACCTATAAAACGAACACTGATCATTGTGGCAGCAATGTCGCTGATTAAACTATGTGAAAAGGCTTTCTAAATTAAGCAACCAGACGGTCAAACAGGCGATCGAAAATGAAACTGTTTAAAGAGTAAATTAGATAGCTTGATTAGACGTTGCTATAGCTCAATGCAAGGGTTTAGTGCTATGGAATTCGAAACATGAGTGATTTATGGATCCATTAACGCAGGGCGTGTTAGGCGCTGCTTTGTCACAATCGGCAAGCAAAAAACAACATTTGGTTGTTGCTGGGATATTAGGTTTATTCTCTGGATTGGCGCCAGATTTAGATGCACTGATTAAGTCTCAAAGTGACCCTTTGTTGGCTTTGGAATTTCATCGACAATTTACCCACTCACTTTTTTTCATCCCCATTGGCAGTTTGATCTGCGCTTTGGTTCTGCATCTTCTCATTGCAAAAAGGCGTGGACTTTCTTTCCAACAAAGCTGGCTGTTTTGTGCTCTGGGTTATGGCACTCATGCACTGTTAGACGCTTGTACCACTTATGGTACGCAGTTACTTTGGCCTTTCACCAACGCGCGTTTTGCTTGGAACACCATATCAATCATCGATCCCGTTTATACGCTTCCCATCTTAATTTTACTTGTGTGTGCAACGTTGAAACGAGCGCCTTGGCTCGCGCGTGTCGCGTTTGCTTGGGCGCTAATTTATCCAACATTAGGGATGATTCAGCGAGATAGGGCAGAGGCAGTTGGGTGGCAATTAGCGGATCAAAGACAACACACACCGATTCGATTAGAGGCAAAACCAAGCTTTGCTAATATCTTGGTATGGAAAGTGGTCTACGAAACAGAGGCTCAATATCATGTAGACGCAGTGCGGGTTGGCACATCGGTAAACGTATATCCCGGAGAGTCGATTGCGAAGCTGAATGTTAGCAGGGATTTTCCTTGGCTTGACCCTGATTCTCAACAAGCCAAAGACATTGAACGTTTCCGCTGGTTCTCGAATGGTTACATTGCTCAGGACCCAACAGACGATCTGCGTATTATCGATGTCCGATATTCAATTGTACCGAATCAAATAAAAGCACTTTGGAGCATCAAGCTATCAAAAGCAGTTGATGCAAACACGCATGTAAAATACGAAACGCATAGAGACAACACACCTGAGTCGAGACAGATCTTTTGGGGTATGTTGAAAGGGGATTCACGATCGAGTTCTGAAGAGTAAAAAGGCTGAGTCAGATGACCTGCTCAGCCTTTGTTGTCCGGTTACTCAGTGGAAAATCATAAATAACGGTTTCTTAGGTGGTCTTTGAAGCACTGAGCATTCAAGATTTCACCGGTTGCACCTTTCACCAAGTCATCAGTGGTCAGCAGGCTGCCTTTACTCCAAATGCTTGATTCTAACCAAGTGAAGATAGGCGACAGATCACCGCTTTCAATCACAGCGTTCACATCCACCGTTTGCTTCATTGAAGCCATGAACTGAGCCGCGTACATCGCGCCTAGTGTGTAAGATGGGAAGTAGCCGAATGCGCCATCTGTCCAATGAATATCTTGCATACAACCGTTAGTGAAATTGCCTTGAGTGCTTAAGCCAAGGTATGACTCCATCTTGGTATTCCATAATTCTGGAACGTCCGTGTGTTTGATCTTGCCGTTGATCAAGTCACGCTCAATCTCGTAACGTAAAATCACGTGTGCTGGGTAGGTCAGCTCATCGGCATCGACACGGATGAAGTCTTTCTTCACGCGCGTGTATATTTTCTGAAAATTGTCTTTCTCAAATTCAGATCCAGAGAATTGTTGCCCCGCGAGGTTTGCTAAGTGCCCAATGAACGGGTCGCTGCGGCCGACTTGCATCTCAAAGAACAAAGATTGAGACTCATGGATACCCATAGAACGAGCTTGACCGGCAGGTTGGCCTGCTAGATGTTTTGGTAAGCCTTGCTCATAACGCGCATGCCCTGTTTCATGCACAATACCCATTAAGCTTTGAACGAACTCCGCTTCGTCGTATCGGGTTGTGATGCGTACGTCTGAAGGCACGCCGCCACAGAATGGGTGAACACTTTCATCTAGTCGGCCGTGTTCAAAATCGAACTGAAGCAGCTTCATCACTTCTAAACCTAATGCTTTCTGTTTCTCGGTCGAATAGATACCAGATGGTGCGTTAAATTGCTCGCTCGATTGTTTTTCGATCACTTCGTCAATCAGGTTTGGTAGCCAGGTTTTAACGTCTGCAAACAAGATATCAAGCGAAGCAGAGTTGGTACCCGGTTCATAGATATCAAGCATGGCGTCATAAGGGGTTAGATTGGCCGCATCGGCGCGGATCTGCGCTTCTTCACGAGACAGTTCAACCACTTCACGCCAGTTCTTTTCGAATCCCACCCAGTCGTTGTTACTACGTTGGCTACGCCACGCATACTCACACTTTGAACCCGCTAGAGATTTCGCTTCAACCAGTTTTTCTGGAAGTAGGTTCGCTTGTTGCCATTGGCGTTTAATTTCACGTAGAGACGATTGTTGCTCGCCATTTAGCGCTTCGTTTTCAGCGTCTGCAATCCAATCGCCAAGCTGTGGCTGAGTCATTAATCCGTGAATATGAACCGAGAGTTCGGCCATGGCTTCGCTGCGTGCTTGATTACCCCCCGATGGCATCATTGAAGCTTGATCCCAACCACAAATAGCGGCTAGGTGCTGAAAGCGTGAACATTGTTGAGAATGTTCGACTAGTTTTTTGAATGCGCTCATTTGACGACTCTTGATTTGGTTTCGTTGAATGATCCATAAGGTTGTATCAGTTTAAGGAGCATCGAGATATTTTGTACGTTAAAGCAGAGGTTATTTGACTTTGCCTTATCGGTTATTCTTGCGAGCAGAACATATCGCCTAAACAGCGTAAGACAATGTTATGTCAGTCGTTTACTCGTTGTTAACCCGTATCAATGAACCATTGTGCACAAAATTCGTGAGTTGTATAGCAGATGACAATTGCTGCTTGCGAATTGATTCGATACACGGTATTGATGATAGATTATTGAATAAGAATGACGGTGATATGGATATTTTAAACTTTGAGGCATTTCTAATTGCCATCACTATTTTGACACTGACACCGGGTTTAGATACCGCCTTGGTGATTCGCAATACCAGCCGATCTGGCTTTGCTGACGGTTGTATGACGAGCTTTGGTATTTGCAGCGGCCTTTATGTACATGCCTTTTTCTCTGCTGTAGGTATTTCTGCGCTGCTTACTCAATCAGCTGAACTCTTTCAAGCTGTTAAAATGGTGGGGGCGGTTTATTTGATATGGCTTGGTTTAGGCAGTTTACGAGCGTTGATGAAAAATGGCGGGGGAATGAAGGTCGACGTACAAGTTCACCGAGCATACAGTGCTAAGCGTTCTCTGCGTGAAGGCTTTTTATCTAATGTGCTTAATCCAAAAACGGCGGTTTTCTATTTGGCCTTTTTACCTCAGTTTGTTAATCCAGAAGGTTCACCGTTAGTGCAGTCTATGCTGATGGCGTCGGTACACTTTGTGATTGCGATGGTGTGGCAATGTGGTTTGGCCGGCGCGCTTAACTCGGCGAAAAACTTGCTTAAGAACGCCAGTTTTATGAAATGGATGGAGGGCGTGACCGGTATGGTGCTGGTTGGTCTAGGTGTGACGCTGTTAATGGAAAAGCGGGTATAGAAAGCAAAGGCCATTAAGAGTTACGTTAGACATTTTATAGTGATTAAAAACGTAGAAAGCCCACGGTATTGTGGGCTTTTTGTTGTGTCTTGTAATTTAGCTTACGCTTTGACCGCTTCGCTATGGTTTGAAGAAGCTAAAGGTTTAAAGAATAGCTTGGTTTCTTCGATGACGACGTGGCGTAGCAAGATAAGCCCAATAAGGTTTGGAATGGCCATTAAGCCATTCACGATATCGGCTATTATCCAGATCACGTCGAGCTTTAAAAAGGCACCAGAAGCGACTAATGCAATGAAGATGATCTTGTAAGGTAATACCGCTTTGGTACCGAGCAAGAACACAACGCAGCGCTCACCATAATAGTTCCAACCTAAAATCGTTGTAAATGCAAAGAAGATTAGGCCGACCGAAACCAACATAGGGCCAAGGGTGTCAGCGTTCAAACCAACAGCGAATGCATGAGTAGTCATTGCTGCGCCAGAAAGGTCGGTTTGCCAAGCGCCCGTTAAGATTAGCGCTAAACCAGTCATCGTACAGATAATGATGGTATCGAAGAAAGTACCTGTCATCGAGATCAGGCCTTGTCTCACACAAGAATCAGTTTTGGCCGCTGCGGCTGCTATCGGCGCACTACCTAGGCCGGATTCGTTCGAGAATACGCCACGAGCGATACCAGATTGAATGGCAAGCATGATGCTAGCGCCAAAGAAACCACCTGTTGCAGCTGTGTTAGTAAACGCAGAGGTTACCACAAGAGTGAGAGCATTGAGTAATTGGTCTGCGTTCAAAACCAAAACACTTAAACATGTAATGATGTACAAGATGGCCATAGTGGGTACCACCTTTCCAGCCACTTTAGCGATAGATTGAATACCACCAATTGTCACCACCGCCACTAATATCGTGAGAACAACCGCTGACATTTCACGCGAGGCACCAAATGAGATTTGAGTTGCATCTAAGATCGCGTTGACTTGTGGGAAGGTGCCAATACCGAAGCAAGCAACTCCTAGTGCAAAGACGGCGAACATGACGGCTAAGATTCGAGAGCCAACGCCGTATTGCAGGTAATACATAGGGCCGCCAACCATTTCGCCATTACTATCGGTTCTGCGGTATTTAACAGCAAGTAGACATTCTGCGTATTTGGTCGCCATCCCAAATACAGCAGCAAGCCACATCCAGAATAGGGCGCCTGGGCCACCCATCTTGATTGCGGTCGCGACACCAACGATGTTACCAGTACCAATAGTCGCAGAGAGTGCTGTACACAAAGCGGCGAAACTCGATACGTCACCCGTACCAGATTTGTCTTTGCGGAACACCATTTTTAGTGCCGTTGGAAGGTGTCTAAATTGAAGTAAGCCTAAGCGAAAAGTAAAGTAGATACCTGTACCCACGAGCAAAATAAGCAGTGGGGGGCCCCAAACGAATTGGTTGATGGTTTGTAGTGTAGCTTGTAGGTGGTTCATAGATTCCCCTTAATAAATTAAAAATTTAAGGAGAAGAGGGAAGGCAGTGCCGATCGCAAGGATCGAGAGCACTACTTAATACATACGGATTTCTGGATAGAATTCTTTTGTTAATTAAGGCTGTTGCTTTCCACTCCTCTGTCCTTTTGCCTGAGAGTTTCACTTAGCGAATCACTTATAGATAAGTAACGGGCACTAAGCTTGCTCCTTCGGCGACCGATTTCTACAACTAAGTAGTACGGTTCTCTCCAGAGGTTCCTCCAACGACAGTCCTCACTTTTCTGGATTTCTCCAGCATAAAGCACCTGAAAGATTTACTTCTTCGGCGGGTCAATCTAACCAAATGTTAAAGTTTGGTTAAAAACCACTCTCCTGCAGTCTTCATCGGAACAATTACCCAAATAACTAGGTAATCTGCAAGCGTATCCTAGATCATATAAAATGTGATGTCAGCTATAAAATGTCTGTTTGCGTAAATCTTGTTCAACTAAATGATCAAACAACGAGTCTCTGACGTAACTTGTTTATTTAAATGGTATAAAATAAAGAAACAAGGAGGAGTTATGACTCGATTAATCGCGATTGTTTTTTTATTGGCTTTGGCATTTGTACTGTTTCGTTACCGGACAAACGAAAAATTGCAAAAATGGGTAGTGATAGTGATTGTGAGTAGTTTCCTTTTGTATACTGCCAGCCTGATGATTTTGGAGTTAACTCGTTAAATCTATAAGTAGATAGAATGAGTGAACCAAGCTTAAGCGTTTCTAACTTAAGCAATAGGTTAAACGTAGCTTCTAGAATTAGTGACCGTGTAACGTTAGATGAATTTTTTGGGGAGTACCCGCAGTGAACCAGCAATCTGAACAAAGTGAACAAGATGATGTGGTTGTTATTGAAGAACGTGATAAGCGCAGTCAGCTCTATATTGGTATTGCTGCGGTTATAGGTTTGGCGTTAGGCGGTTTAATCGGTTCTACAGTCACGGCTTCGAAGTGGGAGTCGACTTATCAGGTACTCGAAACACGGTATCAAGAGTTAAGTGACAGCAAAACACAATTGGTGTCATCAGTTGAAGCGAAAGTGGCGAATGTTGATACTGAAATTGATGGGAAAGTAGAAGCTGCATTATTGCAGCAAACAGAAAAGCATCAAAAAGAGCTCCAAGATCTCGCTAAACAGTCCGCGGTATTAGAGAAAGTGAACTTGTCGCTAGAGCAGCAACTCAATGAACAAAAGCAAACGTTAGAAAAAACCGATCAAGACAATAAGAAACTGAAACGTCAAGTTGACATGCAGTCCACATTGTTTGAGCGCTCACGTGAGCTTTTCCAAAAAGAATTCCAGATATCTCAAGAACTTGCAAAACTTAAAAAAGAAAGAGATGAGCTTGATAAAAAGCTGGGTTCATTGAAAACGGCGTGTGATGTTTTCTTAGATGGCACGTCATGGGATTCGAAATCTGACGCTTGTGAAAAGCAAGATAACGCAAACTCTCGACTGAGTGATATCAGGCAAATGATTGAGGTTCACAACATGGATCTCAAACAAATCAAAGCGCTTGAGGAAGAGATGGGTTTATGATCTGAGAGCCTTCCAACCTTAAGTTAGTGTGACCATCAACAGCCCAACGCCCACATTACACACGGTGATGTGGGCGTTTTGCGTTGTATCGGGATCGTAGGAGCGGTGCTTTTTATTATTTGGCTATTGGGGTCTTTTCATTGTTTACTTCGATATTTATGAATAGTTACGTATCACCATAACCATATGTTACTGGTGGTCGATTAAATGATTTCGCATACATTATTTAGGCATCGAAACGGTTAGCCATAATACTGGTGATTGAAGTAAAAAAATCCCCACAAGCATGGCCAGTAGGGATTTTAGATATGTTGCAGACTGTTCTCGCTTTCTCAAGCAAAGGGGATTCCAAAATTTTTAGAACAGTAAAGACTGTCAATCAGTGATTGATGAGACGCCTATTTCTCGTAAGTTTTGATTTCACCTGATTTAACACGAGCAACAAATGATTGCAGTTCTTTTTTCACCACAGGCATTAAAAAGTAAAGACCAAGAATGTTGAAGATAGACATTGCAAAGATAGCGGCATCAGAGAAGTCGATTACCGCGCCGAATTGAATCGTCGCACCGATAACAACAAACACACAGAACATCAGTTTGAAAATCAGTTCCGTTGTTTTGCCTTCACCAAATAGGTAAGTCCAAGCCTTAAGCCCATAGTATGACCAAGAGATCATGGTAGAAAATGCAAACATGATGACGGCGAGAGCGAGTGTGTATTTAAACACTTCTGCCGTTGCAGTAAAGGAGGCGGCAGTCAGCGTCACACCGGTTAAACCAGAACCATCGAACGGACCTACGTTTAAGCCAGCAATAGTGATAACCAGTGCGGTCATGGTACAAATGATCACCGTATCAACAAACGGTTCTAATAGTGATACGAGACCTTCGGTGATTGGCTCTTTTGTTTTAACCGCTGAGTGAGCGATTGCCGCTGAACCAACTCCCGCTTCGTTTGAGAATGTTGCACGTTTCAGACCTTGAATTAACGCACCAATAAACCCGCCAACAACCCCTTCACCAGTAAATGCACCGGTAAAGATTGCGTTGAATGCAGGACCAACTTGATCAAGGTTAGAACCGATCACAATAAGCGCCATACCGATATACAGAGCAGCCATCCAAGGAACCACTTTTTCCGTTACCGATGCTATCGACGGCATACCACCAACAATCACCGAAAACACTAAGCTTGCGAGCACAAGTCCGGTGAGAACACCGTATTCACTAGGGACATCAAATGCGTAAGTTAACATGGCGTGTGCTTGGTTCGCTTGGAACATGTTACCGCCACCCAATGCGCCTAAAATACACATCAGTGCGAAACCAATCGCGAGCACTTTGCCCAGTCCACCTAAACCTCTTTCACCAAGCCCTTGGCTTAGGTAGTACATTGGACCGCCTGAAACCACACCGGAAGGTAGGATAGTTCGGTATTTTACACCTAAGGTACACTCACAGAACTTAGAAGCCATACCCAGAAGGCCACACAAGATCATCCAGAATGTCGCGCCAGGACCACCAATCGCAAGTGCAGCCCCCACACCGGCAATGTTACCAAGCCCGACCGTGCCAGAAAGTGCGGTTGTTAACGCTTGAAAGTGAGAAACTTCGCCATCTTCTTTCGAGTTAGGGTCGGTATACTTACCTTTGATAATGTCTATCGCCATGCCGACACGTTTAAATTGAACAAAGCCAAAATAAAGTGTGAAGATAATAGCAGCGAGCAAGAGCCAACCAACAATGATTGGGAAGTTTGCTTCGCCAATCGGTACACTCTTAAATATCAGCCCAACGAACCAACCTGTGTATTCGTTGAAAAATCCATCAACATTTTGACTTAAGTTACTGATAGATTGGTTAAATGATCCTTCTTCTGCAAATGCACTGGAACTAAACAATAATATAAACCCAAAAAATAATTCACGTATGTTTTTCATGGTTTTCCCTGTCTTTTTAATAAATTATGTTTGTTGCTGTTGTGTTTTTTTTCTCATTAATTTGTATATATCGGTGGTTTATCTACTTCATTCGACCGCAAAATAAACGGCTGTAGCTAGGTCGAAAAACGAAACAAATATAACTACGGGTGTTGCTTTATATGGATATCCTTTTGGTATGTACGTTAATAAGGCTATGGCGCTCGGGCTAACAAATCCCACGGACAATCCTATAGATAAAAATAATGCCAACAAAGAAATTTTCACAATAATTTTACAATTGTTCGGGTTTTGTCATATTTGGGAATAAGCTGATGTCTTTTGAGTTGGAAAAGGCATATGCAGTTGTGGTTATAGAGGCGAGCCTAGGAGGGGAAGGGTGATGGGTTATCGGCAGGTTGCTGAGCTGAATATTCGATATGTTTTGGCGGAGTATAACCACATGAAGGTTGAGGATGTATTCAGCTTTGAGGATATCAAAAAAGCCCTTTATCAGAGCTTTTTTGATGATTTCAGCGTACGGAACGTCTAATACTTAGAACTTAGAACTAAAGGGCGTGATGTTTGCTGCCATGACTATTGCCAACCGTTCCTTTCGTTGATTTTTGGTAGAGTTTAAGTGCCAATAACGCCCCCCAAAAAGCGACTTGCCCCCATAGCAATGTCCACTGAGAGGCCACATCTTGCCAAGACGCTCCCATCTGATTGAGCGCCAAAAAACCTTGAATTGCGGGTGTACTTGGAAACAGTTGTGATAACAAGATTAACCATTCAGGCATCATTTCAACGGGCCAGATAAAGCCAGATGAGAAAATGAGCGGCATCGAACTGATTAACACCACAACCGTAACTAACTCTCTTCTTGGTACTAGCTCACCGATACAAATCCCAATCAAGCAGCTCGATAATAAGAAGGGCAGCAGTAACGTTAAAATCTGTGTTGTTGAAGCGAGTAAATTAATTCCATACATCGAGAAGCTTGCGCCGAAGTAATACATGGATAAAAAATAATAGATGCCGACTAAGGTACAACAACGAGCTAGCATCAGTTTTGCGGGAGAGGTTTTACTCCAATAACCAAACGTTGATTGAGCGTTTTGTGTGGCGCCAACTAAACCTGATGCCATGGCTAGAGTTTGTTGCAGGATCAACACGAATACCGCAGGAACGACGTAATCGATGTAGCCCATGCGACTATTAAACGTTGGTTTCAGGTTCAAGCTGAATGCACTGTAGCCTTTCGCTGCCGACTCTAAAGGCACACCTTCGACTAACAAATGACTGACCTTAACTTGTGCTGCTAAGGTGCCACCTGCCTTGGCAAGCCCTTCAACGATGGTCCCGTAGACTAAGAAGTAAGAAGCATCACCAGCGTAAGAAAGTGTCGGACTTTTGCCTAGCAGCAAGTCTTTATAGAAATCTTTAGGGATGACGATGAATCCACCAATCTCTTGGTTAAGAACCGCTTGCTTGGCGTCCTCAATGGTTGAATCTCGACGTACCAAGTCGATCTGAGAGGTGGCATCTACCATTCGCTCTAACTGGTAGCTGCTTTTACTTTTGTCCAAGTTCACCACCGACGCTTTCAATTGTTTAGGCACTTGATTTGCGTAGGGCAGTGGGTATAAGAATGAATAGAAGAGCACGCCGCCAAACACAGTTAGAAGCACAACAGGATTGCGAAGAACCGCGAACAGTTCTTGTTTTAGCAGTTGAGTAAAGCTCACTGTTTGGCTCCTTGTGGCGTTGGTTGTTCAGGCTGTGGTAATCGTGCTAAGTGCTTCTTGATCAACAATATAACCATGAAAGCCGGAACGGCATACCACAACATAGAAGTGAGGCTGATGAGTGATTGTGCTGCACTTACACCATAGCTCGATTGCGCGGTCTGGACTTCGATATAGTGACTGACAGGTAATAAGCTTCGCCAAATCTGAGCGGCTGTGTTCATGTCTGATACCGGGAAGGTTATCCCCATAAACGCAAAACTTGGGGCGGTGAAGGCACCTGCAAAACTCATGGCTCTTGCAGGGTCAAGCGTCAAAAAGAAAAACAAACACCCCATGATGATACAACTGATAACGGTGAATAGTTGGGCAACGGTTAATGCCATAAAACTCCCATTGAATGGCCAGTCGAGTAGGCGATAGAACCAGAAGCTAAACGCAATACCGAACATCAAAAATAGCGCAACATAAGGCGCTAATGTTGATACTAACGACTTCATTGGAGAGTTTGATAACCACGCTTTAAGCCCACGAGCTCGAACGTTTGCAGTTAAAACCAATATTGTGCCAACGACGATCATGATCTGCCAGAGTGCTGGAATCACAGCAGATACCAAGAACTGCGCGTAGCTGGTGTTTTTGTTAAACAGTGGTGTGATTTGGCTTTGTATGGTAACCGCTTGCCCTAATGCGGATTGGATCGTGGTATTACCGTGTGAAAGCTGTTTAATCACTTCAACTTGTGCATTGAACGTGCCTTGGGCGTGTAACAAGGCGGAGTTCACCAGTTTCCCGATCAGGATAAATTGGCTGTTGTAGAACACAGAGACTTGTGGATTTAAACCTAAGTAGATATCTCGGTCAAAGTGCTTAGGGATGACAACATAGCCATAGATATTACGCTCAATCATCGCCTTTGCGGCTTCACTTGCAGAGCTGTATCTCTGTGTCACTTGCAGCGTTGGTGACGCATCAACAAGGCGTGTGAACTGTTGTGAAATTTGACTGTGTTCAAGATCTACCACCGCAATCGGTAAATCGCGAGCGATGCCTTGTGAAAAAATCAGCCAAATACTCGCTGCAAGAAGTAAAGGGACCCAAGTTAAGCACGATAACAACCACTTGTCTTTGCGGACAATCGCCCATTGTCTGAGTAAGGCACTGGTTACGTTGCGGCGATCTTGTGTGTGAGAGTTAGTCGACATAACTCACCTAAAGCTCAACCACAAGGCTCATACCCATTCGTAATGTCTCGTCGGTATCAATAGGGCGAGCTTCTACTTCAAACGTGCGTAAATCAAAACCTTGAGCGGCATCTGTTGAACGCCAAGTGGCAAAATCACCCATTACAGCAATATGAGTCACTGCAAAGGTCACCGATTTGTCTAGTGCTGGAAGGTAAGCCTCAAACTGAGTGCCTTTCTTGAAGTGTTTCAACATGTCTTCGCGAACATTGAGCAAAGCCCACGCATCGTTGGTGTCAATAACAGTAACCACAGGGAATCCTTGTGGTGCGAGCTCACCGCTGCTTAATAGTACTTGAGAAACTTCACCATTAAACCAACTGTGGATCTGCGTGTCTTTTGCATAAGCTTCAACTTCCGCTACTGCGCCGGCTGCCATTCGTGCTTTTTGAGTCGCCGCCACTTTGGTTTCATCGCGAGCACCTTCTTGTGCTAATTGGTACATTTGGAAGGCGGCACTTTCTGTGTATTTCGCCGCTTGCCATTGTGTTTTGGCCTCGTCACGTTTCTGTTCTGCAACGACGCCATCGTTATAGAGGTTATTCACGCGTTGGTAGGTTTTATTCATTAGGTTGGCGGCAGCTTTGGCTTTTAACCATTGATCTTTAGCGGCTTGAATTTGCTGAGTACGAGCGCCATTCTCAGCTTGTTTTGCCAATGCCCCCGCGGCTTTTTGCCCCGCTTTTGCTTGTTCTAGTTTTGCATCAATTTCAGGGCTAAGAAGAGAGAAGATCAATTCGCCTTTTTCTACAGAATCTCCCTTACGTACAAATACTTGGTCTATTCGTCCGGGAACTTTTGAAGAGATAGTGTATTGCTGAGCGTCGATCTGGCCTTGTAATTTAATCGGTTGCGGCTGATATGCTTGGTAAAAACTGTAGCCGACCCAGCCAATAATGCCGATACCAACTAAAGATAGAAGAAGGGGCTTAATAGGTTTCATGGATTATCCTTTTGACTGGCTATCAGTGTCTGCTTTTGTATCGAAATCAGACGAAACGGAAGACGTTAAGTAACTTGAGTAAGCATTCATTTCGCTGGTGAGCGCTAAAAGCTTGTTGAGAGAGATTAGGTATTTGAACTGCGCAGCAGACTGTTGTGTTTTAATGCTCGCAAGGTAGAGTTCAGCATCAACCACTTCTAACGAGTTAGAAAGCCCTTGAGTGAATGCTTTTTTACGAAGTGATAGGTTCTCTTGGGCCAAAGAGAGACTCGAGTTAAGGCCTTGAACCTCTTCAATCGCTTGCTTGGCTTCAAGGTAAGTCTTTTGGACCAATAAAGTGAGATCTTGCTTCGCTTGCGACTTAAGGAACTTAACTTGTGAAACTGCACTATGAGCGGCGGCGACCTTGCCAGTACGGCCAGATGTATCAAGCAGCGGTATATTGACACCGATACCAACCAACCAATCGGGTTTCATTTGGCTGGCTAAAGAGTCATCTTCATAGAGGCTGTAATCACCGTAAAGGTACACCTCTGGGTAGTATTTTCCTTTCTCGGCTTTAATTAAGCTGCTGGCTTGTTTCTCTTTTGCATCAAGGATCTTAAGGCCGGGGTAGGTCATGAGGGTTTGATCAATGAACACATCCATATCGGGTAGGTTCTTGTTGATAAACAAATGTTCAGCAGGCTCAACACGTTGGCTTTGACCAAGTATTTGGGTCAAAGCGAGTTGAGCAATTTTAAGGTCATTCTCCGCTTTCCTGCGTTCGACAATGGCTTTATCGAGGGATGCTTCGGCTTGCAGGCGTTCTACTCGTGCGATTTGACCTTGTTGTTCAAGCTTGATGGCAAAATCACGGTGCTGAGTTAAGCCTGTTTCAACCGCTTGACGTGTTTTCACGACGTCTTCCGCTAAAATCACGGAGAAGTAATATTTACTTAAGTCTTCGTAGCGAGCTTGCTTCTCCATCAGAAATTGGCTTTGCGCTTCTTCGCTTTTACCTTCTGCGGCATTTTGCGCAGCGCTAATGCGACCACCAGTAAAGATAGGCCACACCGCGCGAATGGAAGAGCTAAAGATATCTTGTTCGGTAATGGTCGAGGTCACACCGCCAAGTAAGCCTGCAAATGCTGGTGGTATTGGAAATAGCAGTCCACTCAGGCTGTCACTAAACTGTTCACCATTGATGGTCACATCATCATCAAGGTGCGTGTAGTTTGCCCCTAAAGTGATCGAAGGGAGGTTAAGGCTATTTGTTGATTTCTGAAGGTGTTGATAACGTTCAACATTGGCTTGTTGAGCTGCAAGTGAGTTGTTGTTTTTTTGTAATATTTGCCACGCTTCAGAAAAAGTGATCGGGGCTGCATAGCTTGGCGAACTCATGACGCTGAGAAGCATGCTGGTGAGCGCAAAGTGTCGGAATTTTGGTTTGATCATCTGCATTAAATACCAATTAGAGTATTAACTCTAATGTTAACAGGGCAACAGTCATTTGTCTTGATTAGATTGTCTCACACTTGGAGGAAGTCTCATAACTCGTTAATCAAGTGTAAATAAGAGTGAGTGATGCGGCTTCAAAGACAAATGAAACTTAAAAAGCACGCAGAAGCGTGCTCTATAAGTTCAGTATAGAAATGTTTTACAAAATGAATCAAGAGGCTTACTTAAAGCTAGGACAATGGTGATCGGCGCGCCACACCAATTGTCTTGAACCTTGCATCGTTTGTAATAAATCTCTTCCTGACATTTGTGGAAATGCTAGCAATACCTTGAGATCAAGAGGGGAGGTGCCTTCTCTCTCATAAGCTCTTACGTGAGTAAAAGTCGAGTGTAAGTGGTTGAACAGCATCGTCTTAGTAAGACAAATTCCAAAGTTATCGCGTTTCATTGTCTGGTTTCCTTTTCAACAATGTTGATACGTTATGTTTTTTATCCTGTTTCTATTGGACGTCGCTACTGATCGACATTTATTACCCATCAATATTCTATTATTGGGTACAGCCTTGATCAGGCGGCTCTGAGTTGTCAGCTAGCCTATTTTGTAAATTAGGGATGTGTCATGAGGTTGGATAGTAAACCTGTTTATTCAACATTCGTCGCGGCTAGCGTGCAACTTTTAGGTATCGAAGCGTCCTGTGAGTAAAACTGTGTTGCTTTTTTGTTAATTTAAATTTCTATTTAAAGCGCAGTCTGAAAATCATGACTTCTGGCTTTACAGTAAGAAATTTCTTCATATGCAACCATTATAATTGTATTTATTTTAAACAATCTAAAAACACCTAAAACCTGAGTGATCTAGCTCAATATTTACTCGTTTATTTTGGGTTTTTAAGTTAACTCGTTCTAAAAGTGAACGGTTGATTTGTCTGAACAGCGTATAAGAGTCATCAATTAACCATTTGCTCAATTATTTAGTTGAGTCACAGTCACAAATTCGCGTACCAAGAAAATTCCTGCAGTTAACTTGCTGTTAACATTGTTCGTCTAGCATGAGGGGCGATGGATTCTAATAATGTGCTCCATGTTCTATCTGAAGAAACTCAGTAAATTTCGTAACAGTAAGACGCGATTTGGAGTGGTTGATGACAACCGGTGAATTAGCGGGTTTCATTTTCGGTATCCTTTCTCTCTGTTCACTCCATCGACCAGATGCCATTCTATTTTTATGACGAGGCTTACCAGTGCTTGTTTCGTACCCCCTCTGACTTTTTTAACTTTACAATGGCTATAATTTGTTCGCAGTAAGTTAATATTTAATCGATTGCTTCTACATAGGTTGATGTAAATCAAATAGTCATAGACAATACGGTCCTGAATAGAGGTGATAGTTTTCACCCTCGTTTACCAAACGCATTCTCAAATTTAATAGGCGCTTACTATTGATGTAATAGTTAAGACCTATTATCTATTTTCGTATGTCGCTGATACCTTTGGCGAATACTAAAAACCTTGTTTTTATAGGAAAGATGATGGTAATACCTGAAAACAGCAGCATCGTTATTTTTGGTGCGTCGGGAGATCTAACTTACCGCAAGTTAATTCCTGCTCTATACCACTTGTATGCTAGCAATCAACTACCAGAATCCTTTGCGATTCTTGGAGTGAGCCGTACTGAGTACAGCGATGAGTCTTACCGTGAGAAGCTGAAGAAGTCTCTTCTGGAAATGGAAAAAACTGAACCTGAGACGCTGAATGCATTCATTGAACATCTGCATTACCAAGCGATCAACACTTCAGATGTAGACGACTATGCTCGTTTAGCACAACGTCTAGACAAGCTTGAGCAAGACTACCAATTCGAAAACCATAACACTCTGTTCTACTTGGCAACCCCGCCAAGCCTATACGGTGTGATTCCAGCAAACCTTGCTGCGCATGGCCTCAACGATGAATCGAACGGCTGGCGTCGTCTGATCATCGAGAAGCCATTTGGTTACGACTTAGCATCAGCTCAAGCGTTGGATGAAGAGATCCATCATCACTTCCAAGAACACCAGATCTACCGTATCGACCATTACCTTGGTAAAGAGACGGTTCAAAACCTTCTAGTGCTTCGTTTCTCAAACGCGATGTTTGAACCACTGTGGAACCGTAACTTCATTGATTACGTTGAAATCACAGGTGCTGAGTTCCTTGGCGTTGAAGAGCGTGGCGGATACTACGACGGTTCTGGCGCAGTTCGCGACATGTTCCAAAACCACCTGCTACAAGTGTTAGCAATGGTGGGTATGGAGCCGCCTGCACAAATTAACGCGGATTCTATCCGTGATGAAGTGGTTAAAGTGCTTCAGTGTCTGAAACCATTAGAAGAAGATGATCTACGTAAAGACTTAGTATTAGGTCAGTACACAGCATCAGATGTTCGTGGTCAGCACCTACTCGGTTACCGTGAAGAGCATGGTGTAGCGGATGATTCTCGTACCGAGACTTACATCGGCTTGAAAGCGCACATCAATAACTGGCGTTGGAATGGTGTTCCTTTCTACGTACGTACGGGTAAACGCTTACCAACACGTGTGACTGAAATCGTGATTCACTTTAAGAACACACCACACCCAGTATTTGGTCAAGATGCACCAGAGAACAAGCTGATTATCCGTATCCAACCAGATGAAGGTATTCAGATGAGCTTTGGTTTGAAAGAGCCAGGCGCAGGCTTCAAAGCAAAAGAAGTGAAAATGAACTTCTCTTACTCTGATTTGCCTGAAACTCAGATGCTGACGGCTTATGAGCGTCTTCTTCTTGATGCACTGAACGGTGATGCAACGCTGTTTGCACGTACCGATGCGGTAGAAGCCTGTTGGAAGTACGTTCAACCAATCTTAGACTTCAAGCAAGATCCTCAAGCACTGTTTGGCTATGCTTGTGGTACTTGGGGCCCACAGGAAGCGGATGAACTTCTGCAACGTGATGGCCGCGCATGGCGTTTCCCATGCAAAAACTTAACAGATACGGATTACTGCGAACTATGATCAATCACAAGATCTTTGCAACGCCTGAACTGGTTGTTGAAAACCTAGCAAATGAAATGAAAGCATACAGCGAGCAGGGCAAACCTGTTCACATTTCACTGTCTGGTGGCAGCACGCCAAAAATGCTTTTCAAGCTTTTAGCACAGGCGCCTTACGCCGAAGGTATTCAATGGAATAACCTTCACTTCTGGTGGGGCGACGAACGTTGCGTTGCACCAGACGACGCTGAAAGTAACTTCGGTGAAGCGAATGCATTGTTGTTTACTCAAGTAAACCTTCCTGCTGAAAACATCCACCGCATCCGTGGTGAAGATGAACCAAAAGCAGAAGCAGAGCGTTTCGCAAAAGAGATGGCAGACGTAATCCCAACAGAAAACGGCACGCCTATATTCGATTGGATTCTGCTTGGTGTTGGCGCAGATGGCCACACAGCTTCACTATTCCCGGGTGCAACCAACTACCAAGATGAGAACCTATCGGTATTAGCTTCTCACCCTGAGTCTGGTCAAATCCGTGTTTCTAAAACAGCGAAAGTTTTAGAAGCAGCAAAACGAATCAGCTACCTAGTACTGGGTGCAGGTAAAGTTGAGATCGTTAAAGAAATTCATACAACTCCTGCTTCAGAACTGCCTTACCCGGCAGCGAAAATCCAGTCTCAAACTGGCGAAACAGAGTGGTTCCTAGATTCAAATGCAGCAAGTGCTATCGCATAAGTGCGAATAGCCGCAAGGAGATAAAATAATGAAAGGTGATATCGGTGTAATTGGCCTAGCAGTAATGGGTCAAAACCTTATCCTAAATATGAACGACCACGGCTTCAAAGTTGTGGCTCATAACCGTACTGCTGCTAAAGTAGACGAGTTCCTAGAAGGCCCAGCTAAAGGGACTAACATTGTTGGTGCTTACTCTCTAGAAGAGCTGGTTGAGAAACTAGAAGCGCCACGTAAAGTGATGCTTATGGTTCGTGCTGGTGACGTTGTAGACACGTTCATCGAAAACCTAATCCCGCTTCTAGACGAAGGCGACATCATCATTGATGGAGGTAACACTAACTACCCAGACACTAACCGTCGTGTAGCGCATTGTCGTGAAAAAGGCATCCACTTCATCGGTACTGGTGTATCTGGTGGTGAAGAAGGTGCTCGCTTCGGTCCTTCAATCATGCCAGGCGGCGCGGCTGAAGCTTGGGAAGCGGTTAAGCCAATCTTCCAAGGTATCTCTGCAAAAACTGACGCGGGTGAGCCTTGTTGTGACTGGGTTGGTAACGACGGTGCTGGTCACTTCGTTAAGATGGTACACAACGGTATCGAATACGGTGACATGCAGCTTATCACTGAAGCATACCAGTTCATGAAAGATGGACTAGGTATGTCTGCTGACGAGATGCAAGCCGTATTCGCTGACTGGAACAAGACTGAGCTAGACAGCTACCTAGTTGAAATCACGGCTGACATCCTTGGTTACAAAGATGAAGACGGCGAAGCGCTCGTTGAGAAGATCCTAGACACGGCAGGCCAAAAAGGTACGGGTAAGTGGACGGGTATCAACGCACTAGACCTAGGTATCCCACTGACTCTAATCTCTGAGTCTGTATTCTCTCGTTGCCTGTCTGCTCTTAAAGACCAACGTGTTGAAGCTGAAGCTTTGTTTGAGAAGACAATCACTCCAGTTGAAGGTGACAAGCAAGAGTGGGTTGATGCACTACGTCAAGCTCTACTGGCTTCTAAGATCATCTCTTACGCTCAAGGTTTCATGCTAATGCGTGAAGCGTCGAACGAAAACGGCTGGGACCTAAACTACGGTAACGTAGCGCTAATGTGGCGTGGTGGTTGTATCATCCGCAGCGCATTCCTAGGCAACATCCGTGATGCGTACGAAGCAAACCCAGACATCGCGTTCTTAGGTTCTGACGAGTACTTCAAAAACATCCTACAAGGCAGCCTAGTGGCATGGCGTAAAGTAGCAGCGAAATCTCTAGAGTCTGGTATCCCAATGCCATGTACGATTTCTGCGCTATCTTTCCTAGACGGTTACACAACTGCACGTCTACCCGCGAACCTGCTTCAAGCTCAGCGTGACTACTTCGGTGCTCACACTTACGAGCGTACTGACCGTCCACGTGGTGAATTCTTCCACACAAACTGGACGGGTACAGGCGGCGACACAGCGTCTACTACTTACGACGTGTAATCGTTAGTTAGAATCCATTGAGAGCACATTTGTTCTTTCAGCTATAAACTCGAAAACAAAAGGATGCCGATTGGCATCCTTTTTTGTTAGCTCTGCAAGAGAGTGATGTAAATCAAATTTAATACAACCCGTTACGCAAATGCAGCTTGTGGACTTTGTACATCTCGGTACTGCTCTCGTATCGACATGAAGTCATCTAGGTTTTGTTTTAACGCCTCGACACATTCTGGGTCGAACATCGAACCGTTGTGCGTTTCAATGTATCTCATCACCTCATCAGGTGACCAGGCTCGTTTGTACACTCGCTTACTGATTAGAGCATCGAACACATCAGCCAGCGTTACGATTCGTGCTTCTAGCGGTATTTCAGTTTTGCTTAAACCATCGGGCAGCCCTTTACCATCAAAACGTTCGTGGTGATGACGCACGATATTCTTAATGAATTGTGCTTCCTCACAACACAGTGAGTTGTCGTGAAATAGGGAGAGTACATCGTTGATCATCTCTTCACCATATAAAGTGTGATTGTTCATGATGGCTCGCTCTTCTGCAGTGAAGCGACCTGTGCTGAACAAAATCTTGTCTGGAATTCGGTACTTTCCTATGTCATGAAAAGGTGCGTATAAGCGAATCCGATGGATGAATTGAGGGGAGATTTCATTGTTGCTGTGAGACATCGTCCGGGCCAGTTGCTCGCTGTATTTACCCATACGAATCAAGTGCTCTTTGGTTTCAGGGTCACGTGCATGACCAATGTTCAGCGCTATGGTTAATGAACATTGAAAGTGACGCTGTCGTTCGATTAATTGAATAAATAGGGTTGAAACCAGCTGAGCTAAGTAAGCAATATCACATAAAACCAATTGATTAGAAAAGAATTCGGTAGACGATGCATTGATAAAAACAAACCCAAAATTCTTATTTTGGTAGTGGATAGGTGCTGTATAACTGCTCTTGTGACCAAGTTCCAACAAGCCCAATATTGGTTTTGTTGGTGGTAGTGAATTAAGGTCATTCACAATTCGATTTTCTAAAGATTCTGCGATTCGAGATAACGAGCATGTAGCTTTAAGAGTTTGTTCTGTATAGGTATTTTTTATTTTATCGGAAAGGGTATCCGCAACGAAATAATTTGAAACTTTACTCTCATGGCAGAGTACGACCGAAAGTCGAGATAGGCTGGGGTGATACTCACAAGCGAGTCGGAAAAGATCATCTACGATGTCAATAATGTCTTTATCTTGAGCGGCGACTCTATTGAGTTGAGAATGGTCAAACATCTTGTATCCTTTATTTTTATTATTGTTTGCTCGTGTTATTTTTTTGTGTCGGTATCAATTGAAAAGTAGCATAGCGTACTGATAAAATGGAAATGTCATCACTAGGTAAATAGTTATTTAATAACACAATTATCACTTTTGTGAACGTTACCTTCTTTCGTTGAATAAACTGAAGAATCGACTGGCTAAAAGGGCAAGATTTCATGACCATTTTGCAATTAAATGAAAAGATAAATAGGATAACTCACATGCTTTATGCCATCATAAAGGCATAAATAAGGGCAATGGATGTAATGCCCAAGTGATTGAGCTAGAAATGGTCAGTGATGATGGTGTTCTAGAGTAAATTCAAGGCCTTTAGTTGCCTTGAAAAAGGTAATGTTATGACTGAAGAAGAAAGAATCGAACTGCAACAAAATAACCCGCTACACGGCTTAAAGCTTGAAACCATGATCACTGAATTAGTGGATCATTATGGTTGGGAAATTTTAGATGCGGCAATGCGTATGAACTGCTTTAACACTAAACCTACAGTGGCCAGTGCAGTTAAATACCTGAAGAAAACCGAATGGGCTCGTGAGAAGGTTGAAAACTTCTACCTTTACCGTTTCAAGCGCATGCCTAAAGCATCGGACATTGAGTACCAGATGCCGCCGCGTTCACGTACATTCCGCCACGGGCTAGAGCCACGTGAGCCAATGGAATTAACGGTTGAGTCTATCCACGCTTCTCAAGCTAAAGCGGCATCTGCATTTAAAGAGCGCCGCGGCGGCAACGGTCGAAACTTTCGTCGTTAAAAAATAATGGTGTCGCATAATTAATACGCCTAATTAGACAAGCGAAAAACACAAAAGGAGCCTATGAGCTCCTTTTTTAATTTGTGCGATTTAAACTGTAAATGGCTAAGCTTCGCGGTTGTTTCTTTGATTCTTCCAAAGATCGGTGAGATAAACGATCGCACTGACCAGTAAGAATAGCGCTGACACAGAAAACAGAGCGGGCATTTTTAGGATCCACGCGAACGTGGCAGCAAGAAAAGCGACAAAGCAAATGAGTCGACTTGATGACATGACATGACCGAGTTTAGTGTTCATAACGCCTCCTAATGAAGTCTCATTTTCGACAGGAGAATTATCCCATCTTTGGCCAAGTAAAGACTAAAAAACAGTCTAAATTGTTATCAAATTTGCTAATTGAAGGACTCGTCTCACACATTTTGGCTTGGCTATTTTATAAGCAATAAAATAGCGAAATTGATATGATAAGGGTGTAGTCTTTTTGCTTTATCTTTCCTGTTGCAAGCCTTGTTACACCGAATGTCTAGTGAACATAAAACCGAGTTGGTATAGAAAAAGTAAGCGGTTAATCTGCCCCAATGATCGTCTGCGACCCTATCGGTCAAATGACTTGTAAACCAGGTGTATCCATATATGACGGATGGTGTGGGACATAGGAATAAGGGCGATAGAACCTGAAGAGTTATTTACTGCTCCCCGCCTTCGCGGGGAGGGTGGGGCTCTTAATCTACGTTTTTCACATCAATGCTTGGTGTGTATTCATGCATTGAGTCAAACTGTAGGTATTGATATAGGTCGTTGCTGAGTGACTCTTTAGTAAACTCAAAGTACTCTTCCACGGTTGGGAAGCGGCCCATAATTGATACCACGGTCGCTAACTCTGCCGATGCAAGGTATACATTTGCACCTTGACCAAGGCGGTTAGGGAAGTTTCGGGTTGAAGTCGATACTGCGGTGCAGCCAGTTGCAACACGTGCTTGGTTACCCATGCATAGTGAGCAGCCAGGGATTTCAATCTGTGCCCCTGCGCGAGCATAGCTTGATTTTATACCTTCTTCAGTTAGCTTACGGTCGTCCATTTTGGTTGGTGGAGCAAGCCATAATTTTGCTTTAGTTCGCTCGCTGGCAAATTTATCTAAGATAGCCGAGCTGGCGCGGAAGTGACCGATATTGGTCATGCACGAGCCGATAAAGGCTTCATCTACGTCGGTACCCGCAACATCGCTTAGTCGTGCGGCTTTGTCGGGGTCGTTTGGACAACATACTACTGGTTCAGTTATTTCGGCTAAATCGATTTCAATAACTTCAGCATATTGTGCGTCTGCATCCGCTTGTAGTAGAGATGGTTTTGCTAACCATGCTTGAATGTCTTGTACACGTCCCGCCAGCGTTTCCGCATGACCATAGCCTTCACGGATCATCCACTCCAGCATTGCCACATTAGATTTCGCGTGAGTGATTACCTTCTCGATGTTTAGCTTGATAGTACAAGCTGCGGCTGAACGCTCGGCACTGGCATCGGTTAGTTCAAAGGCTTGGTCAACGGTTAGGTGATCCAATCCTTCAATTTCAATGATGCGGCCATTAAATACGTTTTTCTTGTTTGACGAATCGGTATTGAGTAGGCCAAGTTCAATGGCTTTTAGTGGAATCGAATGCACAAGATCGCGCAGTGTAATACCTGGCTGCATTTTACCTTTAAAGCGTACTAATACTGATTCAGGCATAGTCAAAGGCATAGTGCCGGTTGCTGCCGCGTAGGCGACAAGACCAGAGCCTGCTGGGAACGAAATGCCTACTGGGAATCGAGTATGAGAGTCGCCACCTGTACCAACGGTATCCGGTACTAACATACGGTTTAACCAAGAGTGAATTACACCGTCGCCCGGACGAAGTGCTACGCCGCGGCGGCTTTCAAAAAACTCCGGCAGGTTTTGGTGTAGTGCGACATCCACAGGTTTTGGATATGCAGCGGTATGACAGAAGGACTGCATAACTAGCGGTGCAGAGAATGACAGACATGCCAGATCTTTTATCTCATCGCGAGTCATACCACCTGTAGTATCTTGCGAGCCTACCGTTGTGGTTTTGGGTTCACAGAATTGGTCAGGAAGAACGCCTTCAACACCACATGCTTTCCCTACCATTTTTTGCGCTAGGGTATAGCCATGGTTAGGTGCTGTCGCTGTTTCATCAAGGAAGATCTCTAATTGAGGTTTACCCAAATATTCACGCGCGGTCTGAGTAAGACGGCGTCCGATAAGGTAAGGAATTCGGCCGCCCGCCCGAACCTCGTTTAGCAGGCCATACTTAAGGGTGAACTCAGAAATTACCTGATTAGCGGCGTTTTCTATCTTGCCTACATGGGGGTGAATTATGATGGTTTCACCGTGTTGAATCTTGCTTACGTCACACTGAATCGGTAGTGCGCCAGAGTCTTCTAGGGTTGCGAAGAAAATCGGAGCAATGTTGTTAGCGAGAACTACGCCCCCGGTGCGCTTGTTCGGAACAAATGGAATGTCTTCACCGAAGTGCCAGATAAGCGAGTTTGCTGCTGATTTACGGCTAGAACCTGTACCTACAACATCACCGACAAAAGCAATCGGTCGTGGTTGGGATTTAGCTTGATTGATTTGTGTAATGCAACCAACTACACCATCTTCATCAGGGTGAATCCCCTTGCGCGCATTCTTGTACATAGCTTGAGCATGCAATGGGATGTCTGGTCGGGTAAAGGCATCTTGAGCCGGTGACAAGTCATCGGTATTGGTTTCTCCATCAACTCTAAATACGCTCATTTCGATGGTATCGGCTATCGCTGGACGCGCTTGAAACCATTCTGCCTCAGCCCAAGACTCAATGACTTGTTGTGCCAATATATTGCCCATGCTGGCAAGCTTAGCAACCTTGGTAAACTCGTCATAGATCATTACTATGTGCTTAAGCGCCTTAGCAGCAAAGTTTGCGATTGCGTCAAGCTCTAGAGCTTGAATAAGGTAGCCAACATTGTAACCACCTTGCATGGTGCCGAGCAGTTTTATTGCTTTTTCTGAGGTTAGAAGAGGGCTGTTGCTCTCTCCAGTCGCGAACTTCCACAGATATTCCGCTTTGACGCGAGCTGCGTCATCAACACCACATGGGGTCATATGGGTAATGAGTTCAAGCAAGTGTTTGTCTTGTTGCTTAGTATTACCTTGCGCTAAAGCTTGCAAGAAATGTTCAACTTCAGAAACGGTCAAGCTAGGGGCTGCCACTCCAAGCGCTTTACGCTGTGCGATTTTTTCTAAATATCCTTGATACATGGATAACCTCAAATAATATAAAACTGTGGATTAGCTAAATAGCGATAGAACTAGGTGTAGACCTTCACCAAGAATTGAGAAGTCTGTAGTTGAGTAAGTCGTTGGAGCGGTAACACCTGCATCATGAATAGGCTGGAATACGATGCCAGAGCCGATGATAGAGATGAAACCACATGCCAATGAGCCCAAGACACAACCGCGTACACCACCGGTAGCGTTACCGATAATGCCTGCACCACCACCACTTGCGAAAGTGAAGAGTAGTGAAGGAACAATCACTGGTAGACCAAATAGAGGCAAAGAAACCATCGCCACGAATCCTGCCATGGTGCAGCAGATAAAGCCTACAAATACCGCGTTCTTCGAGTATGGGAATAAGCTGTAGATTTCAACAGCAGGAACCCCATTCTTGATTAGCTTGTCTGAAATCCCTTTAAATGCAGGGATTAACTCTTCAACGAACATATGTACACCTTTGGTTAGCGTGAATACACCACCTGCGAAGTAACCCGACTGCTTTAGAAGGAAAAGAAATACGTTCTCGTGACCGTGTTTAGCGCTAGCGTTGGCGAGGATCTGTACGTTGTCAAAACCTGCTACCGCACTCGATATAAGGAAGAACGCTAGCATTACGATGAAGTTTGACGTGTTTTTGTCTGCTAGGAAGCCGATAGCGGTTGGCATTGTCATCTGCTCGATATCATTTTCCTTGTTACCAAATTTGTCGCCAAGAAAGCCCGCAAGCATATAGCTGGTTGAGCCAAATTGACCGATTGAGAAGTCACCATTGGCACGAAGTGGATCACAATCTTTGATTTTGCGACAGTAGCCAACCAATAGAGATGGACTGATAACACACCATGCCCCGGTAATTACTGCACCGATTATCGCAGATTGAGTAATACTAAAGCCGTGTAATATTGAAATAAGCGCAAGACAAGAGACCATAAAGAATACGTGGTGACCGGAAAGTACAACGTATTTCAATGGGGTAAGGCGTGCAAAAACTAGGTTTAATGCCATTGCACCGATAAGACCAAAGGCGATGGCTGAGCCGAATTCACGACCAAGTTGTACAATCGCTTCAACGATGATGACTTCGTTGTTTGGTACGATACCTTCCACATGGAAAGCCATCATGAAGATCTTAGAGAACTCTTTTAAAGAAGGAGAGATCATCAATTTTGCCGCGGCAAATAACAGGATGAAACCGATGAAGGTTTTGGTTACCGAAACGATAGTATCGTTGGCACTTTTCCCCTGAATTAGGCAGCCAACCAGTGTGAATAAAGATACGAGGATAGAGGCATCTTTAAGTAGTTCAATTATTGTATCGAGCATGTTTCTGTCCGTTTGATTAAAGTTGGGTTAATTTAATCCCTGTATCAAAGTTAAAGTTTGATTAGAGTAGGGTATATACCAGCCTTTAATGTTGATAATGAATTTTATGAATTTAATCCGCTTTTTGGTTATTACATGATTGAAAAAAAAGCCGGCTCTCACCGGCAAAGAGGGAAAATTCAAAAAAGGGTAAAAAGTTAAACGACTTGTTGTGTGTATGAAATGACGAAATCATCATTAACAAGTGCATTTGATTTAATCTTGTCGCTAATAATATCTACAGATGTTTGTTTGCTATTAATTAGAGCGATAGAGATTTCATCATTTGGTTCGATGAAGTTCGTTTCGCCCCAAGTGGTATAGTTTGGGGCGCCGCAGAATACGACGATTTCTTCCGGGTAACCGGCAGCTTCAAGTTGAGGAAGGATTTCACGAAGAATACCTTCTGATTGCTGGTTGTTTACTGTCTCTGTTAGCCAATCGCACATCTCTGTGTAAAAGATTTTTAGCTCAGATGGATCCGCAATTGGGGTGTAATCTAGATACTCCCCGTCACGCTTGATGATAGAGATAAGCTTGTACTCAGCGGTGAATTTTTCGAGCTTGCTGATCTGCCACCAGTGTGTTGCTAAGCCTTTAGATGCCTCTCCCCACGTCTTACGCTCGGCAATCTTCTGTGCGCCTTCAAGCTTACGAATGGTCATGTCGTTACCCACAGTTATAGCGTTTGGTGTGAACTTGGCAACTTTGTTATCTGCATACTCAACCTCGAATTTTACTACGAATTCTGGCTCAGCTTGGATGTTAGTACCGTGTGGTGGGAAGGCGATTTTCTCACCAGTAGAAATAGTGCGCTCGGTTAGGCCGTTAACAACAAACACACCATTTGGAAGGTTTGATTCGGCTACTTTTTCAGCACCAGAAAGGTGTCCTGAAAAGTTGCCAATAATACCTAAGCTAAAACATTTCATAATTATATCCTAAACATTGGAGTTTATATTTTTAATATTAAATGGTAATTAATATTTAAATCTTATTAGTTGAAAATACTTTCCATTATAGAAATTAACCAGATTGCAGATAAACAATCGGCACTTCCACCTGGGGATAAGTTTTTTTCTACGAATTTAATATCAAGCTGATGCAGTTGATTATTAAGCTGACTAGAATCTAAATTTGATTCTAAAATAATTGTTGCTTGCGCTTTTGCATAATTAAGTCCAGTTAATCCACCTCGCTTAATTAGACAGCTATCATCATTAATACTGATGCAGCTCAGCAGTGCCATTTTTAAGGCGTGCTGTTTGGTATGGCCATCTCGTTTGGCTCGTTTATAGGTATTTAGGCCCTGCATTAAAGTCGGGAAGCCAGCTTCAGCTTCACCTCGAATACCGGTAACACCATGCTGGGTAAACGCCTGCTCACCAGCTGTTTTACTCTTGGTGTTATTGAGCTCTCCGGTTAGCCCTTTACACATTTTGTGTACTGTGTTTTGTAGGTGTAGCGGAGAAATCTTGATGTCTTGTACTGTCATAAACCCAAGGGCGGCGCACAATACGCCAAGGATAAATATTGCACCTTTATGGGTGTTCACTTGTTTAGTCGCTTGCAGCATGTGTTGCTCTGCCTGAACGCCAATTGGGCGCAGGGATGCGAGTAACTGAGTTAAATCATCTCCAGTAAAGGAGAGACCGAGCTGCGCAAACTCCACCATAAAAGGTTTTAATGTCATTGCACTGACACGGAAGGTCTCAATATTCATATCACAGTGCGAACCTACAGACAGTGCGGTGACTAGCCCAGGCTTGGGATGCAGATTTGCTTCAACCAATAACGCTTGGCTTGCCAACTCACCAATAATACTGGCGAGTGGGTGTGAGTTTTGCTTGCGAGGCTGATGGTTATTCATTTGAACATCTCCAGCACTGCACTTCGCAGCTGTAATGGAGTGTGGGCTTGACTGCGAGCACAGGCCTTAGCTGAGTTGTCACATACGATGCATTTTCTTCGATCAAAGCCAAGTTTGGTGCGAGATAGCGGTTTGCCATCTTCGGCTATAACATCAATATCCATAAGGCGACCTAACGGCAGTGAATTTTCTAAGTTAACCATAGCCTGCTTAATATCATCACTGCTGTGATGGTTAAGCCCGACTAAGTAGTGGAAGCCAGCCTTATGGTGGAATTGTTGTTTCTTGATGATGTTTAAGGGAGTGCTGTTACACCAATTATCGATAGCCAAACAGCCTTGTAGGAACACTCGTGATGTCGCTTCATTAACCTTCACATTTCCCATCATGTTGACGGTAAAACTGATTAGTTGTGGAGCTTTCAGTTGTTGCCAAGCACGCTGGATAGCGAAGATGCGATCACGAAATTCCATTATATCTTTGGCGGTAATAGGCACTCCCTCAAACATTATTTTGCTACCTGTTTGATCTGGTCTAGCAAAGAACCATCACGGTAACGCACATTGGCTACGATTTTATCGGCGTATGCAATCGGTGCAGATGTGCCGACCAGAAGCTCCGCTCGTTGTTGAAGTTCTTCAATAGCAAAGGTTTGAATCCCTTGTGCTTCAAGGCGAGCTTTGACTTCTTCACGAGCAGGATTAACAGCAACACCGTGGTCAGTAACGAGCACATCGATTGATTCACCAGGAGTAACAGTGTTGAGTACGCGTTTAACCAATGTTGGGATGCGACCTCGAACTAGTGGGGCAACCACAACCGTCAATTTTGCACCTGCAGCGGCATCACAGTGACCACCTGAAGCTCCGCGAATTACCCCATCAGAACCGGTGATAACATTAACGTTAAAGTCAGTATCGATCTCTAGTGCAGATAGGATAACAACGTCAAGCTGGTCAACCGTAGCGCCTTTACTTGAAGGATTCGCGTATTGGTTAGCACTGATTTCAATATGGTTTGGGTTACGACCTAAGCTGTCTGCGGCGTGAGCATCAAAAGATTGCACATCCATAAGCTTCTTGATTAAACCTTTCTCATGAAGATCGACCATCGTTGCTGTAATGCCACCTAGACCAAAAGAGGCGGTGATGTCATTACGCACCATTTTCGATTCAAGGAAGCGAGTTACTGCTAAAGAAGCACCGCCAGACCCGGTTTGGATACTAAATCCATCTTCAAAGTAACCAGAGTGTTCAATCACATCAGCCGCTTTACGAGCAATAAGCAGTTCTCGCGGGTTAGTCGTCATACGGGTTGCACCACCACCAATCTTCGATGGGTCACCAACACGCTCTACAACGACTACGCTATCGACTTGGTCTTGGGTAAGCGAAGCTGGTGAGTGCGGGTAATCCATCAGCTGTTCGGTTAATACAACAACGTGCTTCGCATATTGGGCATCTACCATGGCATAGCCAAGAGAGCCACAACGAGATTTGCCAACCATAGCGTTTGCATTACCAAAGCTGTCTGCTGATGGTGTACCAAGGAAAGCCACATCGATGCTTAGTTCACCAGTTTGGACCAAGTGAACACGGCCACCGTGTGAGTGTATTTCAACCGGCGTTTCCATGATGCCAGCGCTGATTTCATCAGCAAGTCGACCACGAATACCTGAAGTAAAGATCTTAGAGATAACGCCAGAACGCACATGTTCAACCAAAGGTGCGTGGCAATCGGTCAATGAGCTTGATGCCAGAGTCAGGTGTTTGAAACCCATGCTCGCTATGGTAGCGAGTACGTCATTGATGAGTACATCACCAGCACGAAATGCGTGGTGAAAAGAGATAGTATCTCCATCTTTTAGGCCCGATGCTACGATCGCATCTTTGAGATCAGAGCGAAGCTTTCTATTTTGTTTGATAGATTCCATGATTATTCCTCTCTGATACCAGATTTAGCTCGTTCAAGTACTAGGCGAGCTCGTTCGATGATAGGGGCATCGACCATTTTTCCGTTGAGAGATGCCACACCGAGGCCTTTAGCTTCTGCATCCGCAGCGGCTTGAATTACCGCATTTGCGTGTTTTACTTCAGCTGATGTTGGCGCGTATAGGTTGTGTAAAAGCTCAATCTGACGCGGGTTAACCAAAGATTTACCATCAAAGCCAAGTTGCTTGATGTGCTCTGCTTCTTTTAGGAATCCTTCGGTGTTGTTAGCATCAGAGTAAACGGTATCGAAGCACTGAATACCGGCCGCACGAGCTGCTTGTAGGATAGAGCAGCGAGCAAATAGAAGTTCTGTCCCCTCTGGTGTACGGTTGGTTTTGATGTCGCGAACATAGTCTTCTGCACCAAGGGCGATACCGATTAGGCGTTTTGATGCAAAAGCGATCTCTTTGGCGTTGGTGATCCCCATTGCAGATTCGATAGCAGCTAGCATCTTAGTCGAACCAACTTCGCGCCCAGATGCTTGTTCTGCTTCTGCAATTGCTTGTTCCATATCGATAACATCTTGTGCGGAATCGGTTTTGGCTAGGCGAACCACGTCAACACCAGCAGTCACTACTGCGTTTACGTCAGCACGGCCCCATTTTGAGTCCAGCGCGTTGACACGAACTACGGTCTCAATATCTTGATAAAGAGGATGGCGCAGTGCGTTGAAAAGGATCAGACGAGCGGTATCTTTCTCACGAAGAGAGACGCTGTCTTCAAGGTCAAACATGATGGCATCAGCATCATAGATAAAGGTGTTGGACACCATGGCTGCATTCGACGAAGGAACGAACAGCATTGAACGACGCATCTTCATACGATCTTCTCCCATGGTAGGACTTGTTGTTTCGCACCGCGAAGGGCCGTCGCTTGTACGCGAGCAGTGATAATACAGTCTAGCGCTCCAGAATCAGTGATACGCCACTGACCGTTGGTCACGTTAAGTTTGTTCAATTCACCACGAACGTGTTGTTCAATTGCATCTCGAAATTGTATTGCTGAAGAGCTAACCCATAGTGAAAATTCTTCACTTGGTTCAACTTCAACAAACAAGTCTGAGCTTTCTAGGGTGCCAGCAACCGCTGACTCACATATTTTCATTTCAGCCTCGTTAGATTTGTAGCGCATAGCCACATTTTTCAATTAGATAATTAATAGTGGTAATAGGGAGAAGGTTGACTATTGAAGACGCGGTTTGGGATAGCTGGCGCCTTGCTGTCGAAGCCGAAATACAGCTTCCTTCTGTATTTAGTCGTTCAAGCTCGGTGACTTGAATTTGAGGTGGAAGGTTCTGCTTCATTACGCCGTTGTAGTTATTGGTTACGGCGCAGTTTGGTTCACTGCCGACGAATCTGTGAGTGATAGCGAGGCTCGGAGCGATATATTTCTTAAATACTTCACAATCTATCTCGGCGTGCAGTTGATTCACCAAGCCACTCTTTTTCAAAAAGTAAGAGGGGAAAGTACGGCGGCTGATGATGAACTCATTGCCTGCGTGAACTGTGATATTCGAGAGATGTGATGTGCCTTGTTTGACCATGGCAAAGCGATCTACAAAAGAGAATTCTTGGTCGTTGTCATTGACGACAAAGATGTGTAGCCAATCGCACTGGCTTGCTGATTGCTCTGCAATATAAGCATGTCCTTTGGTGAATGGATTAGCATTAATTACAACCACCCCGATTTTATCGCCAGATACACGCTGTTTCCGTAGATCATCTTGTAGTTGTTGCAGCTTGTCTGGACGATTGATAAGCAGCACTGAGTTGCGATTTAGTGAGGTCAAAGGGGTAAAGCCCATAGACTCAAAGATGGTTACCTTATCTGGGGTGGTGAAGATAGACAGACTCTTACGGCCAAGTTGGTGGGCGGTTAGCAGTATCTCAGTGACCATGCTGCGTGATAGCCCTTCGCCTTTAAATGCCTCTTTAATTGCAAAGTACTTAACTATGTTGCCGACCAAAGCAACACAGCCTACCAACTCGTTATCTTCGCGATGGGCAGTACAGAAATATTCAGCATCCCCCTCATAACGCAGTCCTTGCGTATCTAATAGCTCCTTTATGTCATCTAAATTGATGATAGATTGTGCGTTTGTAATTGCTATATTCATTTGGATACCCCATCTCTTGCGTTCAGTTTCGCTCAATTAGGGAAAGTAAAAGCTTGATCAAAATCAATTTCGCCAGGCGCGCAAATGCAGCTAATAAATTTAATGAATTTAAATACCTGCTTGATTGTGCTAGCCACTCATCTTGGTAATCTATAGTTCTCTGATGTCGGAAATGTTCATCCTGTGATTTATGCTTAGTTGGCAAAGTGCGAAGAGTTAAGTTTGCAAAGAGAGTAATTGTTGGAAGGAAGGCGTGATGAAATTTAAAATACGAATTTTAGTGATTCAGTCGTTAGTAGCCGTGTTGATAGCTATTTTTTGTGTGTTTACGACTTTGGGCGCAATTGACTCCGTTCTGTCTAACGACCGTATGCACGAGTCTCGAAATTTAGCTATGGTGTTAGCGGTAAACTCCGTAGTGGTACAGGCGACTAAACAAAAAGACACTCGCGCGCTGGACTCGTTTTTTCGGCACGCGACACATATTCAGTCTGACTATGTGGTCATCACCACTGAAGATGGCACTAGGCTATATCATACCGATCCAGCCAAAGAGATCGGTAAGGTTCAAGGAGAGAGTTTTCAAAGGGTAATGCGTGGTGAGGTTGTGACTCTATACCATACTGGACTGTCGGGACTTGGTATAAAGACACGCGCGCCAATTTATGACAATCATGAGATTGTAGGCATGGTGTCAGTCGGGTATTTGGAGAGCCATGTTCATTCTCTTGCAACTCAATATCTTGTTCAAACAATCATGTTAGCTGTTGTGTTGCTGTTATCTATGCTGCTGTTCTCGTGGATGTTTTCAAATTACGTACAACAGCAGCTATCCGGTATGACGCCAGCTCAAATAGCGCGCGCATTTCGTCTACGCATTGGTATTTTGAACTCGGTTGCTGAGGGAGTCATTGCGGTCGATACTTCGGGTAAGATCATGGTTATTAACAAGAGTGCCATAAATATTCTAGGTATAGAAAAACTGAGAGAATCCTTATTTGATAGCCATGTTTCAGAACACTGTTATCCGAGTGATCTTTTTATACCACAAGCAGAAGAAGAGGTGAGTGAAACCACAGTTAATATCAACGGGGAAACTCTACTAGCCTCGCGCACCATAATGCGCGATGAACAAAAGATTATAGGTTATGTGGTGAGTTTCAGACCACGAAATACGCCTGCTATGCTGCAGCTTATGGTGCGTCAGGTGGCGAAGGAGCGCGATGCGATGCGGGTGGTGACGCATGAGTATGCGAATAACATGGCGGTAGTGTCAGGTATGTTAGAGATGCAGATGTATGAGCAGGCCCTTAAATTTATTCATAAGGAAAATAACGTGCTCCAGCAGGATCTTTCGCAGATTACGGGCCATTTTCACCCTATGGTAGCAGCGCTTATTCTGAGCAAAAAACACCGTTCATCCGAGCTTGGGTATAAACTTACTATTGTTGAAGGTTCAAGCTTACGTTTAAATAACTCGCCTTTAACTGCCGATGAAGTTGCGACTATCCTCGGTAATCTGTTAGACAATGCTTATGAAGCGATAGCCAAAACTCATCGTAAAGAGGGAGAGATTGAGTTATTTGTCACTGATGTAGGTAAAGAGATCGTCATTGAGGTATACGATAATGGAATAGGCATTAGTGATGATAAAAAAGATAAAATCTTTAGAGACAGATTTACCAGTAAAGAAGAAGATGCCGCTATGCATGGAGTAGGATTGGCGTTAATCCACGGTTTGGTAACTCGTGCTGGTGGGGATATCGTTGTTGAGGATAATGAGCCAAATGGAACGGTAATTGGTCTGTTTGTCCCGAAACTGGAGAATGAAAGTGATAAATAAGATAAAGACGCTGGTGGTTGAGGATAAGCTAGAGTTGGCAGAAATGATCGCCGCCTATATAGGGCAGAATCCTTACTATGAGGTGGTCGGGATAGCATCGACGTTAGCCGATGCTAAGTTTTTGCAAAACACCATGCAACCCCATCTCATTATCTTGGACAACTACCTACCAGATGGCAGTGGCATAGAATGGCTGAGACGACTGAGAACCAGCTCAGCTTCTGATGTGGATGTTATCTTGCTGACCGCCACCTCGGATGCGCAGAACGTTACTTCGGGCATTAGGTTAGGCGCTTTTGACTATTTGATAAAACCGTTAGCCCTTATTTCATTTAATGATGTATTGAATCGTTTCCGAGATTACTATCGGACCATAAATGGTAAGACGGAGTTAAAGCAGTCTGAAGTGAATCGAGCCTATGGAGTACGCCGCGATAGTAAAGTGGTTGATGAGTTACCTAAGAATATTGACCAATTAACACTGCAACGCGTGATAGAAGCGTTCGGCTCCGAAACTGAACAGACCTCTGATTCAGTTAGTGGTTTAGTTGGAGTGAGTAAAACAACTGCACGGCGTTATCTTGAATATGCAGTGAACCTTGGATTTCTTGAAGCGAGTGTCTCTTATGGTAGTGTAGGCAGACCGACACGTATCTATAAAAAAGTCGGTTAGATAAATAATTATTCGTTCAGTTTTTTAGAAACTCGGATTTTCAATTTTAGTGACCACTATAAAAGTGGCTGAGTTGTACAGTTCTATAAATGAAAGGCGCAGATGAATGCGTCTTTTTTTTTATCTTGAGTTTATATGTACAAGCGTTAGACCGGTAAGACGTTTAAAAATTGAAAGAAGCAGAGAAAGTAGGTGAATTGATAGCAATTTTGTTCAATAACGGGTTTTAAAGTTTCGGTACTTTAGTGTTTTAGCAAAAGAATAGACGAAACAATTATGGAACCATTATGGATAGCTATGTTCACATTTGCGATGATTGGAGCTGTGTCCCCCGGGCCGGTAAATATCGTGGCAACCAGCACTTCGGCTAATTACGGGCTAAAGACTTCGTTGTGGTATGTATTAGGAGCAAGTATTACTTATGCCACTATCGTCTTCTGTTCGGGGAGTCTATTGCGATTTTTGGCCATTGGGATTCCAGATATTGCATGGTTAATGAAAATTGTAGGGACACTTTTTTTACTCTATCTCGCAAAGAAAATTGCTTTTGCGCCATATCAAAGTATTGAATCTATTTCGCAAGACAAAGCCCCTAATGCGTGGCAGGGCGCATTTTTGCAATGTATAAATCCTAAGGCTTGGTTAGTTGCGATGTCGGGTATTAGTTTGTATGTTGTCGATCAGCCATCCTCTTACATCGCACTGCTGATCTTTACCATGATATCTCTAGCTGCATGTTTAGTGGGGGTAGCGAGTTGGGCATTTTTAGGGCAGGCGATAAGAAAGGTATTACACTCTGAGGTAAAGCAGACAATGTTCAACCGAGGTATGGCTGGACTACTCGTGGTTTCGATAGCAAGTATTTGGCTATAAGGAGAATGACATGGCGAAGGAACGCACGGTCGCTTTTAAGCAAAGCACCTTGTTGCCAAACATAGAAATTAGAATAGCGGATAGATCGAGCGCATGCTACGACGCACATTCTCACGATGAATTTTCGTTTGGTGTTATTCAGCAAGGCGCTGCTCAGTACCGCAACCTAGGTTCGCAACACCAAATAGGGGGTGGCGATATTGTTACTATTAACCCCGCAGATATTCGTTCTTGCAATCCTGCTACAGTAAGTTGGTCTTACAACATGCTATTTGTGGATACTCATTGGATGGGTAATATCCAACAGCAAATAACAGGAGATAGACAAAACGATTATTGTGCGTTTTTGCACAATTACGAGAGAGGATACGAGGTTAGAAACAGCTTTCAACGCCTTTACACTTCTCTTGTCAATGGTCATTCCTATCTCGAGGCCGAAACTCATTTTTATGGTTTTATTGAAGAATGTTTCCAACAGCCGAACCCCGATACTTTGCGTGCAACGTCCGTGTTACCTCACCTTCAGCGCGTAAAAGAAAAACTATTGGATAACGTTGAATACAACTTGCGCTTGTCTGAGATCGCGGATGAGGTGGGCGTTAGTCAATATCATCTTATTCGTAGTTTCAAACGGTTCTATGGGTTATCACCGCATGCGTATTTACTTGATGAGCGGATTAAACGTGCGAAATCCATGCTTAAGATGGGGCAAACAATTGTCGACACTTCAAACGCGCTCGGTTTTTCTGATCAAGCGCATTTTCAACGTAATTTTAAGAGGAGGGTGGCAGTAACACCAAGGGTTTATCAATCCTTTTTCCTCTGATTTTATTATTGCATTCTGCTCGTTTCTAAATCCTACCTTAGTCTAAATTGTCGACAATTTTCTTGATTGTCGACAATTTAGTCATGTATGCTGTTTTATTGTTGCTAAATTGTTAATGTTTTGGGGCGACAATTAGAGGTGAGCTGCATGAATATGAATACTGCGATAAAAGATCTCAGCTTAAGTGCAAACACAAAAACACGTGTGAGCGATAAAGAGAACACTAAATCAGAAAACCTCACTGAGTATCTCGTAGAGGCGATTGTTAACGGTGAATTACCACCGGGCAGTAAGATCTCGGAGCCTGAATTGGCTAAACGCTTTGAAGTCAGTCGAGGCCCATTACGTGAAGCGATAATGCGAGTTGAAGGACTTGGCCTGATCGAACGCATTCCTCATGTTGGCGCGCGAGTTATTACCTTTTCGGCAGACAAACTACTCGAGTTATACGCAGTGCGAGAGGCATTGGAAGGTATGGCGGCTCGCTTAGCAGCAAGACATATCACACAAGAAGAGCTTGTCGGGCTTGAAGGGTTATTGTCGACACACTCAAAACACATCGATGAAGTCGAAGGGTCTTCTTACTTTCATCAACATGGGGATTTCGATTTCCATTACCGCATTATTAAAGCGAGTCGTAACAGTAAACTCATTTCGTTGTTGTGTGACGAGCTTTATCACCTATTACGCATGTATCGCTACCAATCGCCAAGAGCACAGTCTCGTCCAAAAGAGGCGCTCGATGAACACAAATACATCCTACAGGCGATTCGTAATCGTGATGAAGAGCTAGCAGAAATGCTAATGCGACGACACATCTCGGGTAGTCGATTGCTAATAGAACAACAAATTCAATCCAAAGATCTTGAATAACGGGCGACTGGTATTTGCTAACGGTTCTTCGCTGGCGAGAGCTAAACATCAGCAGTCAGAAAGCTTAGAAATTAACAATGAACAGGGAGCGTCATTATGAAGTTATCAGCAGGAGCTAAGTTCCGACAAGCTGTGCAAGACAACGACCCATTGCAGATCGTCGGTACGGTGAATCCGTATTGCGCGATGATGGCAAAGAACTTGGGGCATCAGGCGATCTATTTGTCTGGCGGAGGCATCGCCAATGCGTCTTACGGTTTGCCTGATTTAGGTATTACGACATTGAACGATGTGTTGGTCGATGTTGAACGTATTACTAACGCATGTGATCTGCCATTGCTGGTGGATATCGATACGGGTTTTGGTGGCGCATTCAATATTGCACGTACCATTCGATCTATGGAAAAAGCGGGTGCCGCTGCAATTCATATGGAAGACCAAGTCGCGCAGAAACGCTGTGGTCATCGACCCAATAAAGCGATTGTGAGCCAACAAGAGATGGTCGATAGAGTCAAAGCGGCAACCGATGCGAGAACCGATGACAGCTTTGTGATTATGGCGCGTACCGATGCATTGGCGGTTGAAGGCATTGATAGCGCGATTGAGCGAGCGATAGCTTGTGTTCAAGCGGGCGCAGACATGATCTTCCCCGAGGCGATGAATCAACTCGATCAATACGTGAAGTTCTCGGCAGCGCTGAAATCAGCAACGGGTAAGCACGTGCCTATCTTGGCCAACATCACCGAATTTGGCCAAACACCACTCTACAACTGTAACGAGTTAGCTCAATCAAGTGTCGACATGGTGCTTTACCCATTGAGTGCATTCCGCGCGATGAATAAAGCGGCGGAGAATGTTTACAAGCATTTGTTAATTGAAGGCAATCAAGAAGCTCTATTGGATTCAATGCAAACCCGTAAAGAGCTTTACGAACACCTGAATTACCACGACTACGAGAACAAGCTTGATCAGTTGTTTTCAAGCGAAGGGTAAACCGGTTTCAATTAATCAAAAATCAACTTAATCCAATAACGTGAAAGGGTTCGTCGCCATATCCAGTATCGATGATAAAGATCATCGGACATATAAACAGGCAGCACCAAAGAGTGCAGGCGACTAACACAGAAAAGGAGTTCACCATGTCTGTATCTTTGAGTGATAAAGCCGCTGTCGAAAAGGCTTCAACAGAAAACCAACAACCAAGTGAAAAACCAGCTAGCGCACCTGCAATCGGTGGTGCTGGTCTACGTGGCCAGAGTGCGGGAACCACGGCGCTATGTACGGTCGGAAAATCAGGAACCGGTTTAACCTACCGTGGTTATGATATTACCGATCTTGCTAATCATGCTCAGTTCGAAGAAGTGGCCCACCTGCTACTAAGAGGTCATTTACCCAATGAAAAAGAGCTAGACGATTACAAAACATTGTTGATTGGTCTGCGCGGCTTACCTCAACCTTTGAAAGCTGCACTAGAGCTTATCCCTGCAGACGCTCATCCAATGGATGTGATGAGAACGGGCTGTTCAATGCTAGGTAATCTAGATCAAGAGTCTGATTTTTCTGAGCAACTGTCCGCGACCGAACGAATGCTCGCACTTTTCCCTGCGATTATTTGTTACTGGTATCGCTTTAGCCATGATGGCGTGCGCATTGACACTGAAGATCAAAGCGAAGCGTGTCTGGGTGGCTACTTCTTGAAAATGCTAACAGACAAAACTCCAAGTGAACTTCATAAGAAGGTGATGCACTGCTCGCTCACCCTATACGCGGAACATGAGTTTAATGCTTCAACCTTTGCCGCTCGTGTGTGTGCATCAACACTGTCGGATATCCACTCTTGTGTCACCGCAGCGATTGGTACGTTGAGAGGTCCTTTACATGGTGGTGCGAATGAAGCGGCGATGGAAATGATCCAAGATTGGCAAACCGCTGATGAAGCAGAAACGAACATCATGCAGATGCTTGCTAACAAAGACAAAATCATGGGCTTCGGTCATGCCATTTATCGTGAAAGCGACCCACGAAATGCGCTCATCAAGCGTTGGTCAAAAGAGCTAGCTCAAGAGGTGGGAGATAAGCAGTTTTACGCCGTTTCTGAGCGTGTTGAAGCGGTAATGAAGCGCGAGAAGGGACTGTTTTGTAACGCAGATTTTTTCCACGCGTCGGCTTACCACTTCATGGACATTCCAACCAAGTTGTTTACTCCGATCTTCGTGATGAGCCGCCTGACGGGGTGGGCTGCACACGTGTTTGAGCAAAGAGAAAACAATCGAATTATTCGTCCAAGTGCAGACTACACCGGGCCAGAGCATCAAGACTGGCTACCAATCCATTTACGTTAGTCCTCTATATCGAGCCGACTTATATCTCGAGGTGACTTTCTCTTCATGTGATAAGGCCTCGAGAACCAACGAATAGAATTTAACAGATAATGGTGGATGTATGTCTGATGTAAAACTTGAAAGAAACCAAGATCTTGATGAAAACAAGTATCGAAAGGTTCTACCGGGAACGGGTTTAGAATATTTCGATACTCGTGAAGCGATAGAAACGATATCCCCGGGCAGTTATAAAACCTTGCCTTATACGTCACGAGTATTGGCAGAGCAATTGATAAGAAACTGTGACCCTGTAACTCTAGGTCGCAGCTTAAAACAGATCATTGAACGAAAGAGTGACTTAGATTTTCCTTGGTATCCTGCGCGCGTGGTGTGTCATGACATTCTTGGCCAAACAGCTCTAGTAGATTTGGCGGGATTAAGAGACGCGATTGCCGACCAAGGCGGCGACCCTGCCAAGGTTAACCCAGTGGTCGAAACCCAACTGATTGTTGACCATTCGCTGGCAGTGGAACATGCGGGTTTTGAGAACCAAGCGTTTGATAAAAACCGCGCGATTGAAGAGCGTAGAAACGAAGACCGTTTTCATTTTATTGAATGGTGTAAAACCGCGTTTAAAAACGTGAGTGTGATCCCTGCTGGTAACGGGATCATGCACCAGATTAACTTGGAGAAAATGTCTCCGGTGATTCAATCCAAAGAAGGCATCGCGTTTCCTGATACTTGTGTCGGCACAGACAGCCATACACCGCACGTTGATGCTCTGGGCGTTATTGCGATTGGTGTGGGCGGCTTGGAAGCAGAAACTGTGATGCTCGGTCGTCCGTCAATGATGCGTTTGCCTGATATTGTCGGCGTTAAACTGACGGGTCAACGACAAGAAGGGATAACCGCAACGGATATTGTGCTGGCGATTACTGAGTTTCTTCGTAATCAGAGAGTGATCTCAAGCTATTTGGAATTCTTCGGTGAGGGGGCTCGTGCGCTGACCATTGGTGACCGCGCAACCATCTCCAACATGACGCCGGAATACGGTGCGACTGCGGGTATGTTCTACATCGATGAGCAGACTATTCAATATCTCAAGCTTACAGGGCGAGAGCCAGAACAGGTTGAATTAGTTGAACGCTACGCTAAGCAAACTGGGCTATGGGCTGACGCTCTCGATTCTGCTCAATATGAGCGTGTACTTGAGTTTGATTTGTCGAAGGTTGAGCGTAATCTTGCAGGGCCATCCAATCCCCATCGTCGTTTGCCAACCAGAGAGCTGGCTGAACAAGGTATCAGTCAAACATCTTGGAAAGAGCAGCATGCTAAACAGTACAGCGATGATCAGATGCCTGATGGTGCCGTAATCATCGCAGCGATTACCTCTTGTACTAACACCAGTAATCCAAGAAATGTGGTCGCCGCGGCATTGGTGGCTAAGAAAGCCAATCAACTTGGATTAGTTCGTAAGCCGTGGGTGAAAACATCATTTGCGCCGGGTTCTAAAGTTGCCAAGCTCTATCTCGAGTCGGCAGGTTTGCTTCCTGAACTTGAACAATTAGGCTTCGGTATCGTCGGCTATGCATGTACTACCTGCAACGGAATGAGCGGGGCTTTGGATCCGAAAATCCAACAAGAGATCATCGACCGCGACCTCTATTCAACCGCTGTGTTATCGGGGAATCGAAACTTTGATGGTCGAATCCATCCCTATGCCAAACAAGCGTTTTTAGCCTCACCGCCATTGGTGGTTGCTTATGCTTTAGCGGGTACGATTCGCTTTGATATCGAGAAAGACAGCTTAGGCACTGACATCAACGGCAAGCCAATCTACTTAAGTGATTTATGGCCGAGTGATGCCGAGATCGATGCGGTTGTCGGTGAACATGTTAAGCCTCAGCAATTCCAACAAATCTACCTAAAAATGTTCCAGCCGGACGAGGATCAGGTAACGACAGCACCGCTTTATGACTGGCGACCTCAAAGTACCTATATTCGTAGACCACCTTATTGGGAAGGGGCTTTGGCGGGAGAACGAAGCCTATCTGGTATGAGACCTTTGGCTATTCTGGGGGACAACATCACGACCGATCACTTGTCTCCATCAAATGCGATTCTCGCTTCGAGCGCGGCGGGGGAATACCTTACCAAAATGCAAGTGCCGGAAGAGGACTTTAACTCTTACGCGACCCATCGAGGTGATCACTTAACCGCGCAACGAGCAACATTCGCCAACCCTAAGCTGTTTAACGAAATGGTGAAGGACGCTGGAGAAGTCGTGCAAGGTTCATTGGCACGAGTTGAGCCAGAAGGACAGGTTACGCGAATGTGGGAAGCGATAGAAACCTATATGAATCGCAAGCAACCCTTGATTGTCGTTGCTGGCGCGGATTACGGACAAGGCTCATCACGTGACTGGGCAGCCAAAGGGGTGCGTTTAGCGGGTGTTGAAGTGATTGTGGCTGAAGGGTTTGAACGAATCCACAGAACCAACTTGGTTGGCATGGGCGTATTGCCTCTGCAATTCAAAGTAGGAACCAATCGCAATACCTTAGAGTTGGATGGCACCGAGCTTTACGACGTGTACGGCGACATTGAAGCGGGTTCTGATTTGGCTTTAGTGATTACTCGCAAAAACGGTGAAAAGCTTGATGTTCCCGTGACCTGTCGACTAGACACCGCGGACGAAGTGAATGTGTACAGCGCTGGTGGTGTGTTGCAACGTTTCGCCAAAGACTTTCTTGCAAATTAGGAGCTAGGTATGAACATCAAACAGATTAAAGTACCTGCTACTTACATGCGGGGCGGAACAAGCAAAGGTGTCTTTTTCAACCTAAGTGACTTACCTGAAGCTGCGCAAGTCGCCGGAGAAGCACGAGACGCATTACTTCTGCGTGTGATTGGCAGCCCGGACCCTTATGGCAAGCAAACTGATGGTATGGGTGGTGCAACATCCAGCACCAGTAAAACTGTTATTGTTTCGAAAAGCAGTAAAACCGATCACGATGTTGATTACCTATTCGGCCAAGTAGCAATAGACAAGCCGTTCGTTGATTGGAGCGGTAACTGCGGCAATTTGTCTGCTGCAGTGGGCCCATTTGCTATTCATAGTGGCCTCGTCGATTCGAATCGCATTCCAGAAAACGGTGTGGTCGAGGTGCGAGTATGGCAAGTGAATATAGAGAAAACCATTATTGTTCATGTGCCTATCGCTGATGGGGAAGTCCAAGAGTTGGGTGACTTTGAACTCGACGGTGTGACGTTCCCCGCCGCGGAGATCCAAGTTGATTTTCTAGACCCAGCCGATGCGAGTGGCTCTATGTTTCCGACAGGGAATGTTGTCGATTTTTTAGATGTTCCCGATTTGGGTTGCATCAAAGCGACATACATTAATGCTGGGATACCCACCATTTTTGTGGATGCTGAATCGGTGGGTTACCAAGGCACCGAACTTCAATCCGATATCAATAGTGATACTAAAGCCTTGGCTCGGTTTGAGTCGATACGAGCCCATGGTGCAGTAGTGATGGGACTTATTGATTCACTAGAACAAGCTAAATCACGCCAGCACACTCCTAAGGTGGCCTTTGTAGCTAAGCCTCAAGCGTATCAAGCTTCCAGTGGAAAAGTGGTTGCTGCCGAAGATACTGACCTTCTGGTGCGTGCTTTGTCGATGGGGCAACTGCATCACGCCATGATGGGGACAGCTGCGGTCGCCATTGCTTCAGCGGCAAGTGTGGCAGGCACCTTAGTTAACTTGGCAGCCGGTGAGGGAGGTCGTGATTTTGTGACCTTTGGCCATCCTTCGGGAACTTTAAAAGTAGGGGCTAAAGCAATCCAAACAGAAACAGGCTGGAAAATTGAGAGGGCGTTTATGAGTCGCAGTGCCCGAGTGATCATGGAAGGTGTTATTCGGGTGCCTTTTCCCAAGTAAAGCGCAGCTGTGGTGGTTTTCATCGAAAAAACGAGATTAAAACATCGGATTCATTCAATAGCTTGTATCGATACGAGCGACCAGTAAACTAGACGCACTGAGATATTAATTGAGTTTGAGAAGTATACTTGTCATGAAGGTTACATTAAGGGCTGCAAAGCACTCGGATTTGGAACAACTTAACGAGTTAATGTTCGATCTCCACCATCACCACCATCTTGCGAGCCCAGAGCACTTTAAAACGGCAGAAGAGATTGAGCAGGAAAAAAGCATTGCACGATACTTGGACGATCCTGAATGCTTAGTTTATGTGGCATTAAAAGGCGAGCTCGTTGTTGGCTTTATCTCAGGACATTTTTGTGAACTCATCTCAACGGTGAGTAAACCTGTGCCTATGGGGAGTGTCGATGAACTGTTTGTGTTACCTGATTATCGAAAAGAATCGATAGCTGAAAAGTTATTTAGCAAAGTTGAAGCGACTTTTGATGATTATGGGGTTGAACAAATTTTTGTAGAAGTTTGGGACTTTAATTCACCTGCCAAGGACTTCTATCAAAAAATGGGGTTCACCCCTCACATTCAATGGATGAGAAAGGCTTTGCACAAAACATAGACAGCGATTTTGTGTGGTTTTGATTACACTAGGTAGGATGCTTTAGCAGTTTTAAATTTCTTCTATTATTTATTAGGCAAATTCGTTGGTTATTCGATATCTATTCGTTTTCATACTGTCTCTTTTGAGTACGACTTCCGTTTGGGCAAACAACACTTTGCCCGATCATATCGCTGGCGCTTTGTGTGTGGTGCGCGCTGATAACCAAATTGTGTTGGTTGATGAGTTGATCACAGGCCAATTGTCTTTACCGGGAGGTACGGTTGTTTCTGGTGAGCCGCCAGCGGTCGCCGCGCAACGTGAAACCTGGGAAGAAGCGGGTTTGTCCGTCACTGTTGGTGATGTATTGGGGTATACCGATAGTGCCGTTGTGTATGACTGTATCTCGGATTCTGAAGTGATCAGTTACAAAGCTCGAAATGAGTTAGGTGGCTTTGAGCTGCCTATTTGGTTTGCCCCTCATTACGGCGTCGAAGTCAGCCGAGCGATGTTACTTCCACCGAGTGAGTTGCAAGCTCACCAATACCGCTATCCCGATCAGTGGTCTGAGATTAACGAGCTGTTTTTATCTGCGACAGATCAACCCGTGACGTATGTGACTGAGTTGGTGGGCGCGGCACCCAAAGTTCATCAGGTTGAATTAGGTTGGATTGTATCGCTTCAAAATGCATTCGAAAAGATGCCAAGCGTGTTTGCGAATACTGTGTTGTTGACTGACCTGATAGCGAAACCATGGGTTTTCATTGTGATATTACCACTCATAGCCTGGTACTTTGGTCGTCACTTCGCGTTGAAGTTTGGCTTTACTTTGATCTCGGTAACATTGCTGACTTTAATCGCGCACCAAGGCTTTGGTTTTCCACGTCCACACGCTTACTTGCCAACATTGAAACTGGTGATGAGCAGTGGATATAGCTTCCCAAGCTTGCTGGCTGCCTTGTGGGTTAGTTTAAGCTTGTTAGTGTTTTGGAAGTTAAAGTGTTTGTTAGAGCAGAAATCGATATTGATAGTGCTCGCAGGTCTACTGTGGATCATGCTATTTAAGTCTTATTCAGGTAGTGCGTTCTTTAGTGATGTCTTAATGGGCGGTATATTAGGCGCATTAACGACGTGGCATATTGTCAGATTAGATGCTAAACCTGATGTTGATATTAGTGCCTTATTGAGCTCTAAAGGTGTTTGGTGGGCATTGTGCTTACTGTCGATCGTTCTCACGATGATATGGCCACTGCCAACCTTCTCTTTCTGGGTGGCTATTTTGATGACGATTGCATGTTTAGTGACGTTAACAGATTCGAAGCCTTTGGTCGGCCAGTTCTCATTTAAGATCGTGGTTGGAGTGATGGCGATGTTGCTAGCGGGAAATCTGCTGATTAGCTGGGCAGGAAGTTTTGTCTCTTTCAGTGGTATTGCTTCGTTTATTATTGAAACGTTACGCTTCCCAATCTTGATTCTGTTTGGTGTGGTGGCATTTCGTCTGCCATGGAAAAGAGAGTAATCGGCTCGACTAACATAAAATCAAAAAGGCTGTGCAGTGCACAGCCTTTGTCATTTATGCAACAAGCAACAAGCAACAATTCACACTAGAGCCTGTTGAGCGTTTATGAGTTGAAGATAAACTTCTCAATCGCGACTGCGACACCATGGTCGTCGTTGCTCGCTGTGATGTGATCCGCCAGTTTCTTGGTCTCTTCCATTGCGTTGTCCATGGCAATGCCAAGGCCTGCATATTCAAGCATATGGTGATCGTTTTCAGCGTCACCCATGCAGATGACTTCTTCTGCTTTAATACCCAAATGCTTAGCTATCGCCTCAATACCGACACCCTTATTTGATTTCGGGTTTAGGAACTCTAAGAAGAATGGTGCACTTTGCACGATAGTAAACTGAGTCTTAAGCGCTTGTGGCAACTTGCCGATGATTTCAGTCAGCTTACTTGGTTCGGCGACAATCATGGTCTTGATGATTTCGTGGTCATCTTCGAGCTGAGAAAAGTCGAACTCGGTGATATCTAAGCCATTAATACGCGCTTCAATACCAGTGTACTCATTGTTCTCAGGTGTGATTAAGCCGTGAACCTTGCTGAAAGCATGAACATAACCCCCAAGCTGTTCAGCGAGGGCAGCAATCTCTTTTGCGGCTTTACCGTTGCTGATCTCACTGTGAATGATCTCTTTTGTCGATACGTTCTGAACCATTGAGCCGTTGTAGAAGAGGACAAAGTCATCGTCACCGTTAATTGAAAGCTCATCGAGTTTACTTTGCATACCTTCTAAAGGGCGGCCAGACGCGAGAACCACTTTCACACCGGCAGCTCGAGCTTTGGCAATCGCATCTTTGTTCTCTTGAGAAATCACTTTTTCACTGTTGAGTAGTGTGCCATCCATATCAAGAGCAATCAGTTTGTACATGTTGTTCCTTACTAAAAAATAAAAGCTAACGAAATCTAATAAGTGAAAGGATAAGGGAACTTCAAACTTCAGGCTATGCCTTTGATCAACTCATTTACCCGTACTCATTTGTTTGACCAAAAGAGGTAAGTGCTTTAAGGTCTGCGGTTGATTAATTTCATCAAATGATTGAGCTGAGGAAAAGTTGTACAAGATTAATGAAATGTTTGAAACCATTCAGGGTGAGGGCGTGTTTACGGGCGTTCCTGCTGTTTTTGTCCGTCTGCAAATTTGCCCAGTCGGCTGTTCTTGGTGTGATACCAAACAGACCTGGGAAGCCTTACCCGAAGATGAAACCAGCCTTGGCGATATTATGGTTAAGACACAAGATTCACCCACTTGGTCAGCAATCGATGCTCAAGGAATCGTGAATGAATATATCAAGCAAGGTTACACTGCTAAGCACATTGTGATAACCGGCGGTGAGCCGTGCATTTATGATCTTGTTCCTTTGACTGAAGCATTTGAGCAACACGGTTGTCGCTGTCAGATTGAGACTAGCGGAACATCAGAAGTACAAGCCACATCGGGTACTTGGGTTACGGTGTCACCAAAGGTGGCGATGAAAGCGAAGCTAGAAATCTTAGATAGCGCCTTACAACGTGCTAACGAAATTAAGCATCCAGTCGGTACAAGCAAAGATATCGAACAACTTGACGGTTTATTGGAGCGGGCAGCGGTTCCTAGCGACACTGTCGTTGCACTGCAACCCATCAGCCAAAAAGACCGCGCGACTCAACTTTGTATTGATACCTGCATTGAGCGCAATTGGCGCTTATCAATCCAAACTCACAAATATTTGAGCATCGCATAAGTTGTATTTTTACTAGACAAGATAAGTCGTTAGTAGAAGGTTTTCGTAAGGATTTAAGATGAAAAAAGCAGTGGTAGTATTCAGTGGTGGCCAAGACTCGACAACGTGTCTTGTTCAAGCATTAAAAGAGTATGATGAAGTTCATGCGATTACGTTTGATTATGGTCAGCGCCATCGACTTGAGATTGAAGTCGCTCAGTCATTGTCGAAAGAGCTTGGTGTGAAAGCGCACAAAGTGATGGATGTGACTCTGTTGAATGAACTGGCTATCAGTTCTCTGACTCGTGACGATATTCCAGTGTCTCATGAGCTACAAGAGAATGGGTTGCCGAACTCATTTGTTCCAGGGCGTAATATTCTGTTTTTAACTCTAGCGGGGATTTACGCTTACCAAATCGGTGCTGAAACCGTGATTACCGGTGTGTGTGAAACAGATTTCTCGGGTTACCCTGATTGTCGTAATGACTTTGTGAAGGCGATGAACTCAGCACTTGTACAAGGTATGGATAAGCCGCTTGATATCAAAACACCGCTAATGTGGCTTAACAAGGCCGAAACATGGGCGTTGGCAGATCAATACTCTGCACTTGAGTTGGTTCGCAATAAAACACTGACTTGTTACAACGGCATTGTTGGTGATGGCTGTGGCGATTGCCCGGCATGTGAACTGCGTAAAGTTGGCCTTAACGATTACCTAGGTGATCGCGAAAGCATTATGGCTGAGTTGGTTCGTAAACAGGTTGAGAGTAAATAGCGTCCGACCGTTTAAACCGCCATGTTATGGGGTAAGGGCTTAGTCTCGACAGTGACTTGTTGTCGATGATAGCTTCGATTTATTCGTTATATTAATCGAGAGCTTTTGATGCGATATATCGAGTTTGTTGATGAATATCAGTCGTGCGTGTTCGCACGACTGATAGTCGAAATTAAATGTATAATTTCGCTAAATCAGAAGGTTCGAGTTCTTTGCCTTCTAATGCTGCATTCCAGTTAGTGCCAACAAGAACGCCGTCTTCTGCAAGCGTAAGTAGCCAATCTTCGACAAAGATGTCTAGTGGGATTTCTAAAACTTCAAAATCAGCCCACTCTTCAACGTTATGAGTTTGAGCATCTTCTTTTGAAGACCAAAAAGGCATTACTTCGCTGTTTTCGAACTCACTTGAGTCACATGCTAGCCAACCTTCTTCGTTACGAAGGCCCCATACCAATTTAGTTTCTTGTGTTTCAGAAACGAATAGCTCTAGATTTGTTTGAATATCAGCGGTAAGTTTGCTCATGGATTAATTCTCTATGTTGATAACATAGCAAGGTTAACATTATAGTCGGCTTAGGTATATGCTATTTAAGGAATTGTAAGGAAACTGAAACGTCATCTCAAAACAACGTTTCAGTTATGTGTGTAGAATATATTCACTTATTAATTTTTGTGAATATATGCCATTCTTCTTTGATATTGCCTTTAAACCCAACGACGGAGGCGACGACTTTCCGGTTTAATGCGTGATCGATTTGGGTTCCCTGATTGTCGAAAGCAGTGTCTCCGAATCCAATAATAGTCACTCTCGATGGCTCTATGCCATTGCTTATCAGGGCTCGTCTAACATTTGATGCTCTTTCTTTGGATAGATCTAAGTTATGCTCCGTATTTCCGACTTTGCTTGCGTAGCCGTGTAAACGAATGGTGGTGTTCCTATAACGCTTGAGAAACGCCGCCATCTGGCGAATTTGCCCAAGAAATACCGGGTTTATTTCTGTTGAGTTGTTGGCAAATAAAATATGCAGTTCTTTCTGCTCAGTAGATTCGAAGTACGAACCACAACCATCATTATCTATCTCAGCTCTAAGTGGTGTACCTATACATAGATCTCGAGCATTGATAACACCATCATTATCATCATCTTCAAGATCATAACTTTGTGGGATATCGGGCAGTGCACGATATTCAAACTCATCCTTGCTTGGTTCAGCTAAAATGTTGGTTGATGCAGCCATTAAACAGAATGGGAATACAGTTTTTAACAGTTTCATTAATATTCCACCTTTTCATTCCATGCTTGAGGCGTATCGACACGTAGCCCTGTCAGTAAGTTGCCTGTCGCATTCATGACTCGATACTTCGCATATTGTTCGTCATACTTGGCGTCTAAGTAACCTTTGCGCGCTTCAAAGAGTTCATTTTCAGTATTCAATAAATCCAGAAGTGTTCGTTTACCAATGCGGTATTGCTTTTCGTAGGAGATAACGGTGTCTGACGCAGAATCTACGTGATCGGATAGAAACTCTTTCTGTTGGACCGTCAAATCAAGAGCACTCCATGACAAACGTAGGCTTTCTTCTACATTGCGAAATGTGCTTTCACGAAGATCTTTGGATTTATTGAGTTGATAGGCTGCACTTTCTGCACGGTCTTGATCCGCGCCCCCGTTATACAGGTTATATCTTAAGCGGACCATTGCAGAAAACTCATCACTGCTTCCTTTGTTTCCACCAGCATCGTCACGCCAAGTTTGAGCGGCTTCGAAAGAAATGGTCGGGTAGTTTGTACTTTTAGATTGTTTGTATTGGAAGCGAGCGGAATCGACATCTGCTAGGGCAATTTTGATAACGGGATGTTGGTTAAAAGCTTTCGCAAGAGCGCCATCTACAGTGTATGGAATCGCTCCAATATCTGCGCGAGGAAATACTAAACCTAAAGGGGCTTGGCCAACAATGCGTTTAAATTGAGTATGTGTATCAAACAAATTGTTTTGTGCTGCAAGTAAATTACCATGTGCTTTGGCGATACGAGCTTCAACTTGAGACATGTCTGCTGTCGAGCCTATACCCGATTCAACACGTTTTTGAATATCTTTGTAGATCTCTTTGTGCTTGGCTAAGTTATTTTCAGAAAGAGACAGAACTTCATAAGCTTTGACTGCATCTAGGTATATTTTTGTCACTTCAAGCGCTATATCTTGGGCGTCTGAGAGTAATTGGTAACGAACCGATTCAGTGTCTGCTGCTGTACGATCAATGTCGTTTGATGTGTTTGCACCATCCCAAATGAGTTGAGTCAACGTCACGGTTGCCTCTTTACGCGTTAGGTTTGTCGAGTTCTGATTTGTCACTAGATCGGTGTGTTCATAGCCAATTCCAGCATCTAGATCGATACTTGGCCGGTAAGCTCCGCCTGAAGCATCGTTGATATAACGCTTACTTAAGTATTCACTATAAGCACTTTTGATTTCTGGGTTACTTTCTAGTGTCAAAGCGACAGCTTGCTCCAGAGTTTGCGCTTTTGCCACAAAGGTCATTGCTATCGCGAGCCCTAATATAGTTGTTTGAATCCTATTCAATTTCCCTCTCCAAAATGAATTGCATCTAAATGTTAATTTTTCTGAATACTATATAAAATACAAATGAAACACCAAAAAAATCACGTAAAACAAAGATGGCGTACATGGTTGGTTGCTTTTTTGTTAGTTATTTACCGTGCGATTTGCGTTGTGTTTTAAAGTGATATTTCTGATGTTGGCTTTATTATTTTTAGAAATACAATAACTTAAGCGGTTGATTGCGGTGGGTGTAATGTCGTCAGATGCGACCGTTGTCATCAAAATGTATTAATCTTTGTTAACTATTTTTTTCATAGCTATGCATTATGTAACCTTGAGTGTTATATTTTGGCTAATATTATGGAAACAATGTCACTATTTTGACGTGGCTTACCAACATGGGTTTTAGAGGTTTATATGGATATGACAACATTGAATTTGGGTGGTGCATTGGCACTTGGCCAGCGCATTGTTCTCTCGGTAGATGGTACGATTAAAGTCTTAGATGAAGAACAACCACTGCAAGCCGGGGATGTTGTCCTTGAATCGTCAAGTGACCCCGATACTCCTCAGCTTTCGGCGACCCGCTTTTCACCAGAAGACGGTGGAGAAGTTGAACTTGACCAAGATATCGCGAATATCTTTACCGCATTAGAAGAAGGCCAAGATCCAACGGTGTTAAGTGAAGAGTTCGCTACCGCTGCTGGTCAAAATGGTTCTAGCTTGAGTACAAGTGGAACTATCGAGCGAAATGGTGAAGAAACTATCCCGGGTACTGAATTCATCACCACAGGATTTGAAGCGCTAGGTATGTCTCGAACTCAAAGTCTTAGCCTTCTTGATGCTTTCCGTTCGTTCAATCAATCTCCTAACTTTGTCGATAACAATAATGTATCTGTTGAAGATACGATCTCCTTCTCCACAAATGAAGACACTCGAGTCAATGGCACCTTGTCAGCTTTAGACCAAGATGGTGATTCCCTATCTTTCGCAAAAGCGACCGATCCTTTAAATGGTACTGTCGTCGTCGATGAAAACGGTGATTGGACTTACACCCCCAATGAGAACTATAACGGTGATGACAGCTTTACGGTTGTTGTCTCTGACGGAGAAGGTGGTACTGACACGGTTACGGTTAACATTGGCGTAACGCCTGTGAATGATGCACCAGTGGCTGAACCAAAAGAGGATTCGTTATTTGAAGGGCAGGTTATTACCGGATCGCTTAGTGCGACAGATGTTGATCTTCCTGAAGGTGAGTTACTGGCTTTTACCACGGATTCTGATGTTGATGGTTTAGAACTCAATCTAGATGGTACATATACTTTCGACGCGTCTTCTTACGAGCGCTTGGCTGAAGGAGAGCGCATTGTTATCCAAGTCCCCGTATCCGTTACAGACGATCTAGGTGCGACCGATACCACTCTATTGACCATTACCGTTACTGGTACTAATGACACACCAGTGGTCGATATGGTTAACACCGGCAGTGTGAAAGAAGACACTGACTTGTCAGACACCAATACATTGAGCACATCAGGTGCGTTAACGTTCAGTGATGTTGACACGAATGACACACCGCAAGTGACGTTTACAGAAAAGGGTTTAGCAAGTTGGACGGGCGGGGTATTAACGTCCGAACAGGCAAGTAAATTGGCAGACGGCTTCGCGTTGGTAGACGGTAAATGGACCTATGACGTTGCAAACAGTGATATCAATTTTTTGGCTGAAGGTGAAAGCATCACTTTGAAGTTTGATGTGACCGTTGATGATGGTAATACCAATGGATCAGTAACCGAGACGGTAACCATCACCATTAACGGTACTAACGACACACCAGTGGTCGATATGGTTAACACCGGCAGTGTGAAAGAAGACACTGACTTGTCAGACACCAATACATTGAGCACATCAGGTACGTTAACATTCAGTGATGTTGACACGAATGACACACCGCAAGTGACGTTTACAGAAAAGGGTTTAGCAAGTTGGACGGGCGGGGTATTAACGTCCGAACAGGCAAGTAAATTGGCAGACGGCTTCGCGTTGGCAGACGGTAAATGGACCTATGACGTTGCAAACAGTGATATCAACTTCTTGGCTGAAGGTGAAAGTATCACTTTGAAGTTTGATGTGACCGTTGATGATGGTAATACCAATGGATCAGTAACCGAGACGGTAACCATCACCATTAACGGTACTAACGATGGTCCCGTGGCAATTGATGATACGTACCAAGCTTATAGTGAGACGCTGCTTTTCTCTGAGTCGTTTGAAAACATGACAAGTACTGGTCGCTGGACGGTGATTAGCGGTGATCAGCTTGACGACTGGAGTGCAACTCAGGGTCTAGAAATTCAACATGAAAGTGTGGTCAATAAGGCCTCCGACGGCGAATATATCGCTGAGCTTGATGCTTATCAAAATACAGCGATCACAACAAGTATTGATACATCTGGTCAAGATAGCATGCGCGTTGATTTTGACTACAACCCTCGTAGAGATGGTAATTCATCTTCAGATATGACCTTTAAAGTCGGTGATACCTTGGTTACCGTTCACGCAGATGGGACGCTGTCGGGTGCTGATGGGCTTAATGTTCAAATTGGTCAACCTGATGTCAATGGTTGGTATCGCATCACGGCGGAGTTTGAAGTTCATGAGGATATGACTGATCTCACGTTTGCCGGTGCTGGGGCTTCAGACAGTTATGGCGCACTGTTAGATAACATTACAGTAACAGGTGTCACCCAACCCCAACTTGTTACTGAAGAAGACCAACCGATCACGATTTCTTTTGCTGAGCTGTTGGCGAACGATACTGACGTTGATGGTGATGAGCTTTCGATAGTCGAGGGTTCAATCACTTCAGTGACTAACGGTACGCTTTCCGTTGATTATAACGACAAGACAATCACATTCATGCCGTCTCAAGACTACAACGGCGAGGCTACTTTTACGTATCAAGTAACCGATGGCCATGGTGGTACGGAGCAAGCCGTCGTGACTATCAACGTTAAACCCGTTAACGATGCCCCAGAGTTCATGAATGAAAATGGGACTAACGGTGGCTATGAGTTTGGTTATGATGAAGGTATTGATGACTCTACCGTTATTGGCACGGTAGCTGCGGAAGATATCGATAATACTCAGAGCGAGCTTTCATTTAGTTTCCAGTCTGGTAACGAACAAGGTTGGTTTGAGATCGATAACCAAGGACGCATTACATTGACCAGTGCTGGTGTCGCGTCGTTAGCGAATGATTTTGATATTAAGTCTAATATCCATAACCTCGTTGTGACGGTCAGTGATGGGACGGATAGTGTTGATACAACGGTGAAGCTAACAGAAGATAACTTGAATGATGAGGATACTAAGTTTGATTCAGACAACGTTATGTTCAACTACCAAGAGAACCTCGCGCCTAACGTGACCATAGGTACTGTTACTGCGACGGATAAAGATGGAAGTAATATCACTTACTCAATTGAACAAGGTGACAATCTATATATTGAAGATAAGCCGTTGTATCAGGTTGATCCTCATACCGGTGAGATTAGCCTGACTGAAGAAGGTGCCGTCGCTTTTACTAACGACTATGAGAGCTCGGGTAACTCTCACTTAATTAAAGTGACAGCGACAGGTACTGACGGTAAGGGTGAACCTACGGTTGGCACCATAAGTGTGACTCTCAATGAAGCTGACGATGAATCAGATAATAAGCCTCAAGCTGAGGACTTTAGTGTCTCGCTCGATGCTCAGGGTAAGTCGAGCATCCTGTTCGATTCTAGCGATGAATCCAGCGATCAAATCAGTGACAAAGAAGACGATCGAGCCAATATTCAACTTGGCGTGATCATCACAGAGTTGCCTGACTCCGGTACTCTCTATTACGTCAATGAAAATAACGTTAAGACTGAAGTCATCATTGGAGAGAAGTATGATGATCCTAACCGTATCGTTTATGAAGATGACCAAGAGTCAACAGGGTTCTTCTTAGGTGTTGATGACACATCCACATTAGATAAGGGGCCCCATAGCACTGCAGAGTTCCATAACTGGGGGGATGAAGTCGATGCGTATACTCGCGAACTAAAGTTTGACAATGGTGATGTGGTCACTATTACTTCTGAAGGTCGAAATAACCTTGATGCTAAGCCGTTAGTACAAAACAACAGTCAGCAAGGCCACATGGGTTTCGGTATTGCATCGACGAACCGCGGTATTCACCAAGACGAGGCGATCAAGATTGATTTTTCTTCTCGTCCAGCAGACTCAGTAACGGTTGGCCTAAGTGGTTTAGGCGGTTGGTTCGCCCCAAATGCTGATGATAGTATTCAATCAAGAGCTGAGATTACCGTTACCTTTGATTATGGTGATGGCATCACAGAAGAAAAAACCTTCCTTTATGACGACACTCATAATAATCAAAATGTCACGATTGTTGCACCTGAAGGTGCTGAGATAGTTTCAGTTGAAGCAAGTACACAAGGCCCTGGCAACTGGGAACTGACTTCTCTTGAAACTAAGGCGTCAGATTCATTTGAATATAAAGCGGTAGACAGTGATGGTAACGAAAGTGACATTAAGACGGTTACTATTGATAAGTCTGGCGACCTGACAGCGAATAACGACCCGCAAAGCTTCGAAGTTAAACTGGGTGAATTCAGTGAAGACAATGACTCTCCATGGTCGGTTGAAGGCGCTGAGCTAAATGCTAGCTTCAATGGCCAAGATAGAGACTTTGCACACAGCGGTATTAAGATTGGTGTTGCCGGTCAAGTCGGTGGATTGGGCGCTCAGATCGAATATGATCGTGCCGAACAGCAGTCTGAGAAGTTTGAAATCCACTTAGACAACCCGGCGACTCAATTTACCTTCTCAGTATCTAACCTGTTTAAAAACGAAGGTAATGACGGTAATTTCACTGATAACCATGAACAAGGTAGCTGGGTTGCGTACCTCAATGGTGTAGCGGTTGCGGGTGATACGTTTATTGCTGAAGACGGTAACAATAAAGGTACTTACGAAATAACACCGCTTGGTCCAGATGGTACTCCAATCGCGTTTGATACTGTGGTATTTGAAGCAACTGAGTATTCTAACCAAGCAACGCATGATAATGATGCGTCAGATTATTTCCTTACGGGTTTTAAAGCCTCTAGTGAAGGCGCATATGCCGTTAATCAAGGCGGCATTCTTGAGATTCCGACATCGAAGCTTGCTGGTCTTATCGGTTCCGAGCTTCTTAATAATGATATCGATTCCGATGGTGACAATCTACGTATTACCTATGTATACGGTGAAACGGAAGGTAATGCGTACATTAAAGATGGCATCGTATACTTTGATTTAACTGGCGATGATTTTGTCGGTGAAACAACGTTTAAATATCAGATTACTGATGATAATGGCCAAGTAGCGAGTGCTGAAGTTAATGTTATCGTCAACCCTCTGCCGACTCCTGCTAGTGTAGCGTCTGTAGACCTGTTAGCAGACTCAGTCATTGAAGGTGATGACCTTGGCTTCAAAGTAACTCTAGACTCGAGTGCGCTTGTTGAAACTCAGCTCGATGTAAGGTTTGGTAAAGATACCGATGATGCACAAGATTCTGGTAATGAGAAAGATCTCGACCTTAGCAAACTTGGTTTCACAAATGGTGTTACTTATGACGAGCAAAGCGGCAAACTGATTGTCCCCGTCGGCGTTAAAGGTTTCGCCGTTCTTATCCCTACGCTGGTTGATGGCGTCCATGAGCTTGACGAAAGCTACAGCTTAACAGTCGATGGTGTATCTGACACTGGCATCATCGAAAACGTTGATACGATTGAGCTAACGGTTGAGGGTGTTGCCGACGTCGCTGAAGGCTCGAATGCAGTCTTCGAAGTCAGTCTAAATAATCCGTCTTCAGAGAATATCGACGTATCGCTAGCCATTTCTCTTACTGGCAATGCCACTTCTGCGGAAACGAGGGACTTCAAAGATATCGGTGAGCTATACACGGTGTACTATTTGCAGCCACAACTGTCCGGTGAGGTAAAGCGTGTTGATCTTGATGTCGTGATTAAGGATGGTAAACCAACGGTTACTATCCCTAGTGGCGAAACAGAGATTGTTGTTGAAGTGGCAACAAAAGATGACCTTATATTTGAAGGGGGTGAAGACTTTAACCTGGTTGTTACTGACGAGTCTGGTTATATATCAAATGGCTCTGACTCAGATCAAGTCACTATTTTGGATGATGGTTCTGATCCAGATGGCCCTGATGGTCCACAAGTTAACAATGATGATCGTCCAATCGTTCAAAGCATTAGCGACATTGAAATTGAAGAAGGCCTGTCTGGAACGTTTATTGTAGAGCTTTCAAATCACAGCGAATCGATAACCACAATTGAAATGTCTCTAAATGATGGCTCTGCTGTGAGTGCAGATGGTCAACCCACAGAGGGTGACTTTAATGGATCTCGTGTAGTCGTTACGTTTGGCCAAGGGGCTGATAAGTACAGCGAAACTGTCGAGGTTATTAATGGTAAGTTTGTCGTTAGCGTTCCTGAAGGGCATGACTCATTTGCAGTTGAAGTTGCAACTAACCAAGATACGCATTCCGATAACAATGAGATGTTCTCTATTTCAGGCAATGCTCCTCATCAGCAAGACGCGGTGACGGGTGTTGCTACAATTGTCGACAACGAAGCACCAATGGTCGACCTCAATGGGGCGCTCTACGATATTGAGTATGTCAGTGAAGGCGCTGGCTACAGCAATGTCTTTGGTTACTATATCAATGACGACTCGGGTGAAAAGCCACTTCACGTACTGGTTTCTAATAGTAACGACCCAAGTCTCTCTCCAGGTACTTTGTTAGATTCCCCGTTGGCTTCGATTGATAACCTCGAGTTCTTCTTAATTCCAAATGGCTTCAATAAGATTGATAGCGATAAACTCGATGACCTTAAAGTCAATGACCAAGGTCAGTTAGTTGTCGATGGTGTTGTTCAATCGGGTATTCCAGTTTATAGATCGACTGACGAAGAGCATCAGATCTCAACCTCGGTTGATAGTGACGGCAATCTAGTATTGAGTTTTGATGACCAAAAAGGCCAAGGTAACGACGATAATGACTTCAACGATCTGGTTATTAAAGTCAGCAAGGTTGATACAGATGGCATTGACGATAACTCGGCATACGTTGAGGGCGAAGCCGCGGCTATCGCCGATATCAACGCTGATGTTTTTGACGATAAAGACATCATCAAATCGATGAACGTTACGCTAATCAATGCTAAAGAGGGTGACAATTTAACGTGGCCTGAGAATAGTGGCTTCAATGTCTCGAAATCAGTGAATGGGACTTTAATCGCACTCGTTATTAGTCATCCATCTGGTGATGTTTCTGCCCATGAGTTTGAAGCGTTCTTGAAGTCGATTCGATTTGTAAATAGTAGCGATACGCCTGATGAAGAAACACGCTTAGTTGAGGTAACGGTTTCTGACGGTGTTAACCAGTCTGAAACCGCTACAGCGTCAATTTCTGTGACCGGTACTGATGAATTATCGTTCAGCAATGTGGCCGGTATAGAAGATCAGTTTATAGACCTAAATATGAGTGTTGCTGACGCCTTAACGTCGGTTAGCACGATAGAGCTGTCAGGTATTCCACAAGGTGCAATTATCGTCGTTGGTGGCGTTGAGTCTACAGTGGATAACAGTGGCACTGTTATTGTTGGTATTGATGATATTGCATCCGTTAAAGTGAAAGCGTTAGAGCATAGTGATGTTAACTTTGAGATTTCAGTAACAGCTAAAGACGCTGATCAACAGACTGTAGAAACGGGTCGTATTCACGTTGATGTTCACCCTGATGCGGACAAACCTACACTGGTTATCGGTGACTTTGAGAAAGTAGCCGCGATCGATTTTGAAGATGTAGAGATAACGTCAGGCTCTTGGGATAGTGACATTGAAATAAATAACGTCAAGGGTACATCGACCATTGGCGAGTGGAACACGTCTAATTCCGGTAAACATGTTGAAGTGGGTACAGAAGGAACTTACTTAACTGGCTCGTCAGACAATAAAGTGATGGAGATTGAAGGCGAAGTAGGAGACAAAGTTCTCTATACCGATATGGACCTTGTCGCTGGTCGCTTCTACAATTTTAAATTCGATATTGCTGCGAGAGACGATGTTAATCCTTCAGACTCCGACATGGAGGTATCGCTCTTTAAATTAGATGATTCTGGTAATCCCATTGAGAGCAGTAAAGTAACACTTTATGACTTTATCGCTGAGCGACAAGGTAGTGGTTGGCAAGAGGGAACGTTCACGTTACCCGTTGAAGATTCTGGTAAATACCGCCTTGTATTAGAAGCAGACGAAGCAGACTCTACAGGAGCAATAATTGATAATATTCAATTTACTGCGGTTGATAACTATGGTTACGAAGATTCATTTATCAAACTTAGCGAGATTAGTTCTTCGTTGGTGGATGCGACAGACGGATCTGAGACTCTTACTGTAGAGTTGGAAGGCCTTCCTGTTGGTTCATTGTTAGTTGATGGAACGCATACGTATACCGTCACAGAGGCCGGCCGAATTGATGTTACTGGTTGGGATCTAGCAGAACTTCAGATCAAGGTATTAGACCCTAGCACTTTTGACATTAAGGTCATCGCAACGGCGACAGAGACGGACACCAACAAGGATGATGATGTTCACGGAGAGCACGGTGATCTTGGTGGCAAGTTGGCTAATGCGTCTGAAGCGACAATTAATGTTACCGTTCTTGAGCGCCCTCAAGGCCCGGATAGTACCAATGAGCATCCAATTGCAAAAGACTTTTTAGTTTCTTCGGATACTAATGTTGCAAGTATTAACTTCGCGCCAAATGCGACCGATACTGAAGATGATGCTAGCAGTACCGATAGTAAGCACACTTCGGTACGAATTGAAGAGTTGCCAGAGTATGGCAAGCTCTATGAGGTTAATGAACAAGGTGAGGTTATTGGTGATGCGCTAGCCGTCGGTACAATTGTTTTAGATAGCGCGAATGTTATTTACGTGGCTAACGATATCGATGATATCGAGATTGGCAGTGACTTTACTGACGTTAATTTTGTTGTGGATAATGAGTTAAACCAGAAAAACAATCAGCCAGGAGTCGATCGCTTAGATCTAGATGGTGTGGTCGTTGCTGGTGGTTTGTTTGACGGTTCAATGTTCACCGATGGAAACGCAACGATCAAATATGACCACAACCCTAATCAGTTAGGGGTATTTGTTCACACGAGCCACGATAGTGGAACAGGCTCTGAAACTGGCATCGGCGAGTACATTTCTTTTGCTTCAGATAGGGGGAATATTTCTTCAGCAGAGATTTATTTATCTAGCGTGCAAGGTTTACTTGGCAATGGCAATGGCAACAATCAACAATCGACAGCCAAGCTCGTTGCCTATCTATTTGATAACGGACAACAGGTTGGTGGCCCCATCGAATTACCGTTGGAAAACGTCAATCATAGTGCTCATACGGCAAGTGTTGATGTTAGCTCGGATTCTGTCACCTTTGATGAAGTTAGACTGGCGGTAGTTAACCCGAGTAACTCAGGGCAAGGTGCAGGGTTTAATGTTTCCGCTATTGAGTTTGACGTTAATGGTGTTGTGGGTATTCAAGATGACTTTAAGTATTCCGCTGTTGACTCGAAACCACAAGACAGTCTATCTCAAGGCACGGTTACGATTAACGCCACCTCGATTATCGGTGCGGTTGCCAGTGGTATCGATCATGTTACAGTAACGGGTAACAATATGGTTTGGAATCAGTCGGCTGCACATACTTGGGAAACAGAGTCCAGCTCTCTGTTAGGCTATGATGAGCTTGACGGCGCGATTATCAATGTGGGTGTTGGCGGTGACAGTGTCAATATGGGCGCTGGTTCTGATACGGTTTATATGGGCGATAGTATCGTTCCAGGCATGGATCAGAATGTTAATCTCGATAACCAGAACGCAGCGATAGATAGACTTATTCATGCTGATATAAACGGAAGTACAGCGACTACTGCTGATGATATGACTTATGGTGATGAAGATTACCATCACAAGTTGGAAAGTTATTCTAACGCAGGTGTAGATATCGTTCAAAGTGGTGGTGGTAACGACACTGTATACGGTGAGGAAGGGGTCGATCTTATTTTTGGTGGTACTGGCCATGATGTTCTCAACGGTGGATCAGGGGATGATGCTGTCCGTGGTGGTTCGGGGAACGATACGCTTGTTGGTGGGTTGGGTGATGACATTTTAGTTGGAGATGATGGTGCCGACTTATTTCAATGGGTCGATCAGCCATTCCAAGGTGATGTTGATAAAATTACTGACTTTGCTCTAGGTGAAGATCATCTTGATATCTCTCAATTATTGCCGACAGAAAATTCGATGTCTGATCTTCTTGAGCATATCACGATTGAAAAAGTCGATAATGGTGGTGACAAAGGTTTGGTTATTACTATTTCTGAGGATGCCAATAGTGATGGTCAAACGCAAACGATCATTCTCGATAATACGGGTAATCAGTTTGATTCTGTGAACGTTCAAGGTGATGGTCGTGTAATGAGTAGTGACCTGAGTCATTTGGTTAATCAACTCTTTGTCAACTTGCCGGATTAAAAACAGAAAAGGGCCGAAAGGCCCTTTTTAATACGTTTGTTGGTGAGAAAATCTCAAGTTTAAATCACTTTACAAGCAAAGCCCTTCAGGTAGAAACCTTCGGGATAGGCGGTATCTGTCAGGTGGTCGGCAGCTTGCTCGAAGCGCTCAACGAATTTAACGGTGCGGCCAGCATCGAGCGCCGCATCGGCGATAATTTTCTGGAATAAGTCAGTACCCATTAAGCCAGAGCAAGAGTAGGTGAGGAGAGTGCCACCCGGTTTCAGGATTTGCATCGCAAGCATGTTCACGTCTTTGTAGCCGTTAGCGCCTGATGTTAGGTTATTCTTGCTTGAAACAAACTTTGGTGGATCCATGATCACTACGTCAAACTTAGTGCCTTGATCACGGTACTCTCGAAGCAGCTTGAAGACATCAGCATTTAGGAACACGGCGCGTTTTTTCGAGATGTCAAATTCGTTAAGCTCAGCGTTGAATTTTGCGGTATCAAGAGCGAGTTGAGATACATCAGCGTTGATCACTCGCTTCGCGTCGCCTTTAAGTGCGTAGAGGCCAAATCCCCCCGTGTATGAGAAACAGTTAAGGACATCTTTGCCTTTAACGTACTTCATTGACTCTTTACGGCTATCACGCTGATCCATGTAGAAGCCAGTTTTATGGCCTTCCATAATGTTCACGCTGATTTTAACGCCATTCTCTTCAATTACAATTGACTTCGGTGGCTCTTCACCGTGAAGAACGCCAACAATCTGTTCTAGGCCTTCTTTTTTACGAACCGCTACGTCTGAACGTTCGTAGATGTTGCAGTCAGGGAAGCACTCGATTAACGCTTCTACTAATATGCTTTTGTTAAATTCAGCGCCTGCACTCAGCAGTTGGCAAACAAGGAAGTCTTGATATTTGTCGATTGTGATACCCGGCAAGCCATCAGACTCTGCTGCGGTTAGCCGGTAGCCCGTTAGACCATCACGCTTAATGATATCTTCACGCAGTGACTGTGCATCTTTAATTCTTTTTATGAAAAATGCTTTATTAATTTCTTCTTTTTCAAATGTCCAAACACGAGCACGAATTTGAGAAGCCGGAGAGTATGCTGCTTTCGCAAGCCATTGACCATTTTGAGCATATACGTCTACAGTTTCACCTTGTTTTGGTTCGCCTTCGACCTTATCGATACCGCGTGAAAATACCCAAGGGTGTTTGCGGCGTAGTGATTTATCTCGGCCTTTAGCTAGATGAATTGAAGGAGTCATAATTTACTCTGTTGGTTGAAATTTGCAGGAGACGTATTGTCGGGGAAGTGAATTTGAAAAGCAAATAAGAAAGGGCTACAGAAGCAGCCCAAGTATCAATATTTTAATGTCCCGATGTTTAATGGTTATGCTTTGAGGCCAGTTAGTAGGCCTTCCATCGTGTCGCTCTGCTTACGAAGTTGATCAACATTGGAGTTACTCTTGCTGATCATTTGACAGATGCTGTCAGATTGATGGCGAATCTCTGACACGCTTTGTGCAATATTGTCTGCGACCACACCTTGCTCTTCAGCCGCCGTTGCGATTTGAGTACTACTATCTGCAATCGATTGATTCTTTTCAGCCAAAGAGTCAATCTCAATATTGACTTCAGACATCAATGTTTGGCCTTGACTGGCGTTATGGACCGTCACATCCATCAACTTTGTCAGTGACTGACTATTGCGCTGCAAGGATTCGATCATGCTTTGAATTTCAACCGTTGCTTGTTGAGTTCGTCCGGCAAGGGCACGAACTTCGTCCGCAACAACAGCAAAACCTCGACCTTGCTCACCAGCACGAGCGGCTTCAATCGCTGCGTTCAATGCAAGTAAGTTGGTCTGTTCTGAAATACTATTGATGGTGGCGACCACTTCATCGATTTGTGCAGCGTTAGCATCAAGCTCTTCCACCGCTTTCGAAGCTGATTGGATCTCGTTAGATAGGTTAGAGATAGAGTCTAAAGTATTAGAAACCTTAAGTTGTCCATTTTGTGCGACACCACGAGCATCCAGCGTTTGAGAGCTCGACTCATGGGCAAGAGTCGCGACTTCCCGGATGGTAGCGGCCATTTGTTCCGTAGCACTTGCTAGGCTATTTAAATGCTCTTGCTGGTTACTGGAAATGTCGGAGCTTTGCAGAGTCGATTGGTTTAAATCTGAACTGATCTGCTGCATGAGAGCGACAGATTCTTGGATAGATAACACCATCTTTTGTTCGCGTTTGGCGACCTTATCGATAGTAATTGCAATGTCACTGAACTCATCACGGACTGGGAAATAGTTCATTCGGCAAGTTAAGTCGCCATTCGCTAGGGTGTTCAAAGCTTTGTTCATCGAGAACATGGCTCCACCTATGAACGTCATGATGTAATAAACGCCCAGTGCAATAAGTGATAGGGTCACGGCGATGATAGAAATGTGTGTTGTAGTTAGCGCTGACCAAAGGTTCTGATCCGGATTTGCGACTAAACTGAAAGCGCCATTCATGACTGGTATTGAACCAACACCATAACCTAAAGAAATCGTTGAAGAATGGCTAACAAGTTGAGCAACTTGCTCTTGAGTGAGCTGACCGGCTTCGATAAGTCCTTTAATTAATATTACTTCTTCTTGGTAAAGGTGAACGAGTAATGCGTCTGCAGCGCTATCTAAAACGAGGGTTAGTATGACCAAAGCGACAACCGGTAATAAGAAGAGTAGATAGAACTTTTCTTGGATTTTTAGGTGAATGAGATATTTATCAATCCAACGAAATGGGATTTCTTTCATAATTGTTATACTCGAAGTAAGTCCACAAACAAGCGGTAAATGTATAGATAGCTGACTATATCATTCATATAATTTATGAGGCAACGTTATGAGAAATTCACGATTTATATTTGTCGTATCAGGCATAGTTCAGTGTGTTGGTTTCCGATATCACACCCGCAAACAGGCACAAGCTTTGGGTATATCGGGTTATGCTAAGAATTTGAGTGATGGGCGAGTCGAAGTGTTAGCCGTGGGAGATATCGTGCAGATCAATACGTTGTATGATTGGTTACAAATAGGCCCTGCAAGTGCAAAAGTCGACCGTGTTATTAAGCGAGAAATTGAAGACACTAATGAGCAGATGTTCAGTTCGGGAGAGTTTAAAATACTGTAGTTAGCGTACTACAGTATTGACCTTGAAAGTAATCTAAAGCGGTTTAAGCTTTACAAGCATTTTGCTGGTTTAGGCAACCCTGCGAGCTTGGTTGCTTGTTTAGCGGGGCCTTTCTTGAATAATTTGAACAGGTACTTACTGTTACCTTTCTCTGGGCCGTGCGCTTTTTCCATTGCTTTAACGAGCATACGAACTGCTGGAGAGGTGTTGAACTCTTCGTAAAAGCTTCTTACAAAATGCACGACTTCCAAGTGTGCATCCGTCAGCTCAATCGCTTCGTCTTGAGCTAAAATTTCAATCATACCTTCTTCCCATTGCGTGTGGTCCAATAGGTAGCCTTGAGCGTCGGTTTCAATTTGTTTACCGTTGTATTCAAACATGTTTAGTCCAGAATCAGTTTAACTCAGCAAATAGGGTACATGACCACGTTTATCTTTCTCAAGAAATAATGTCGTTATCGCTCGAAATATTGTTTCCATAGATACAAAAAGCCCAAGAGAGACACTCTTGGGCTTGATTTTCAATGAACGATAATTAGTCGTTACTGTTCATCACACCTAAGATACTGAGTAGGCTGATGAAGATATTGTAGATTGACACATACAAGCTGATCGTTGCTGAGATGTAGTTTGTTTCACCACCACGGATGATGCTTTGCGTTGTTAGCAAGATAACACCTGTTGAAAACAGGATGAACATACCACTCATTGCTAATGACAGTATAGGCATCTGTAGGAAGATGTTTGCAATCATACCGACTAGCAGCACAACGAAACCAGCCATTAGCATACCATTAAGGAACGATAGGTCGCGTTTAGTAGTCAGTGCATAAGCTGACGCCGCCATAAATGCAAGCGCAGTACCGCCTAGTGCAGTTAGGATAACATCACCCATACCGGCACCAACGTACATGTTTAAAATTGGACCGATGGTGTAGCCTAAGAAACCTGTAAATAAGAACGTAAATACAAGACCCATGCCGTTGTCACGGTTCTTTTCTGTAAGGAAAAGTAGGCCATAGAAACCAACCAGCATGACAATTAGCCCCGGGCGAGGCAGGTTCATCGCCATAGATACGCCTGCTACTACAGCAGACCAAAGGAGTGTCATCGACAGTAGAGCGTAGGTATTACGCAATACTTTGTTGGTTTGCAAAGCACTTTCTTGAGATGCTGTACGTGAAAACATAGGGCTGTTCATAATCTTCCTCGTAAGGTGACTTCAATAGTAATAGTTGTTAGTACACTTATGGGACTGGAAGTTCCATAAATCAAGTCTTTCATTCCTTTTCTATACTTAAAATAATAATCAAAATAGCCGTTTAAGTATCTCTCAATATGTAACAAATTGTTGATGATGTTTCATGGTTACAACTTTCAGAAGCTTTAATAACGAAGAGGCGACCGGAGCCGCCTCTGTCGATAGCTGAATAGTATCACATTAATGATGTAGGATTTGGCTTAAGAAGTTTTGTGTTCTGTCCGATTTTGGGTTTTCAAAGAAATCGATTGGGTTATTTTCTTCAATAATTTCTCCCGCATCCATAAAGATCACTCTGTCGGCGACTTCTTTAGCAAAACCCATCTCGTGAGTAACACACAGCATGGTCATACCTTCTTCTGCAAGCTCAACCATTACGTCTAACACCTCTCGTACCATCTCTGGGTCGAGTGCTGATGTAGGTTCATCAAACAACATGACTTGAGGGTTCATACATAAAGAACGAGCAATAGCGACACGCTGTTGTTGACCACCTGAAAGCTGGCCTGGGAACTTGTCAGCTTGCTCAGGGATTTTTACGCGCTCAAGGTACTTCATTGCAATCGCTTCTGCTTCTTCTTTCGGCATCTTTTTCACCCAGATAGGGGCCAGAGTACAGTTCTCTAATACCGTCAGATGTGGAAACAGATTGAAGTGCTGGAAACACATCCCTACATCACGGCGAACAGCTTCGATGTTCTTTAGATCTTCTGTTAATTCATTACCTGAAACGAAGATATGGCCTTTTTGGTGCTCCTCTAATCGGTTGATACAGCGGATCATCGTTGATTTACCAGAGCCTGAAGGGCCACAAATAACGATTTTCTCGCCTTTTTTAACTTCTAGATTGATATTCTTAAGTACGTGGAATTCACCGTACCATTTGTTCATGTCTTTCAACTCGATCATAAGACCTTGAGAGTTGTTTTCTGTCTGCTGCGTCATAATACGTCCTTGATCTTGTTCATTATCGTTTGTGACCGGTGTGAAGTCTGTTTTCTAGCCATATCGAATATCTCGACATGCCAAAACAAAACACCCAGAACACTAACGCGACAAATACATAACTTTCTGTTGAATATCCAAGCCATTCAGGGTCGGTATTCGCGGCTTGGCCAATCCCAAGTACATCAAACATACCAATAATCAAAACAAGACTGGTATCTTTGAACAAACCAATGAAGGTGTTCACAATTGAAGGAATCGTGATTTTAAGAGCTTGAGGCAGAATGATAAGCCCAGTCTTTTTCCAGTAGCTCAATCCGAGAGCATCAGCGGCTTCGTATTGGCCTTTTGGTATTGCTTGTAAACCACCACGAATGACTTCAGCCATGTAAGCGGCGCTGAATAGGACAACCCCAACAAGTGCCCTGATCAGCTTATCGGTTTCTGTCCCTTCTGATAAAAAGAGTGGCAGCATTACTGAAGCCATGAATAGAACGGTAATCAGCGGTACGCCACGCCAAATTTCGATGTATACAGTACACATACTGCGAATGATCGGCATCTCTGAGCGACGCCCAAGAGCAAGTGCAACACCAATAGGCAGTGACACGACAATACCAACAAGTGCGATGATCAGTGTAACCAGTAGACCACCCCATTTATGGGTATCAACAACTTCCAGTCCAAAGACACCTCCGTATAGCAAGCCTGCAATGATAAATGGGTAGATGTTAACGAAGAACAACCAAATCCACGTACGTTTAGGTGTTTTTTCATAAGCCAGTAAGGCCACAAAAATAGCTAACGTTGCGTAGAATAGGCGAGGTCGCCACAGTTCCGCTTCAGGGTAGAAGCCATACATGAATTGGTCCCAACGAACGCTAATAAAAACCCAACAAGCGCCATCGCTTGTACAGGCATCACGTGTGGTTCCTATCCAGTCAGCACTGATGAATGCCCAATCCGCGACTGCCCACAGAAGGGTAAAAGCAAAGTAAGCAAGAACCACAGTGACGACGCTGTTAACGGGTCCATTAAACAGATTTTTTCTTAACCAACCGACTGGCCCAACGGTATTCGCTGGAGGCGGAAGATCAGGTTGAAATTGATGTGTACTCATCTTATCTCTCCACCAACGCTACTTTGCGATTGTATATGTTCATTAGAGCGGACGTTAATAGGCTCAAGGTCAGGTAGACACCCATTGTCATCGCGATTACTTCGATAGCTTGTCCTGTTTGGTTCAGTGTTGTTCCTGCAAATACAGAGACAAGATCCGGGTAACCAATGGCCATCGCAAGTGATGAGTTTTTGGTCAAGTTTAAATACTGACTGGTTAGTGGTGGGATAATAATTCTTAATGCTTGTGGGATAATGACAAGCTTAAGGGTTCTCGCTCGTGGGATTCCAAGAGACATAGCAGCCTCAGTTTGCCCATGATTTACCGCATTAATACCAGAACGCACAATCTCGGCAATGAACGCCGCTGTGTAGATACTTAAAGCAAGCATCAATGCTGCAAGTTCAGGGATTACGCTAATACCACCCTTGAAGTTAAACCCTTTCAAAACAGGGTAATCCGCAGAGATAGGCATACCCATAACAAAGTAAGTTACCAACGGTAAGCCTAAAATTAACGCTGCGGCAATTCGCAACATCGGTGTTTGTTGGCCGGTCAGTTTCTGTTTGTTATTGGCCCAAATGTTGATAATAAACGTAGCGATGATACCGGCAATCAATGATGCAATGACAATGCTACTGCCTTGCTCTAATACTGGAGCTGGGAAGTACAACCCACGTACGTTCAAGAAAATGGCTTCACCTAGGCTCATGCTTTGACGAGCAGAAGGCAAGGCTTGTAGAACGGCGAAGTACCAGAAAAAGATTTGTAAAAGAAGAGGGATATTTCGGAATATCTCGATGTAGACAGCTGCAAAACGGCTAACTAACCAATTTGAAGAAAGTCTAGCGATACCCATACTAAAGCCCAGTACCGTGGCTAACATAATGCCGAGTACTGAAACCAAAGCGGTATTGAGGAGACCGACAAAGAATGTACGACCGTATGAGAAGGTTTCGTCGTATTCAATCAGTGTTAAGCCGATACCAAAACCAGCTTCTTGAGACAGAAAATCAAAACCAGTGGTGATACCACGGGAGTCTAAGTTAGTGAGTGCGTTAGTTACAATCGTGTAAAAGAAAGCACAAAGCGCTCCGACAGCGATAATTTGGAAAATGATGGAGCGAAACGTTGGGTTGTAAAAAAGGTTGGTACTTTTGGGCTGTGGCTTTGCCTGAGTTGGAGACGTCGTGTCATTAGGTTTCATACTGCTATAACCTCAAATCCATTTAATAAATAGGGCGGACAAGCCGCCCTCATTGATGCTTGGAGATTTATTAACGGATTGGTGGAGCGTACATAAAGCCGCCCGCATTCCATAGTGCGTTTACGCCTCGAGAGATTTGCAGTGGTGAACCTGTACCCACCGTGCGTTCGAAGCTCTCACCGTAGTTACCAACTTGCTTAATGACTTGGTAACCCCAATCGTCACGAATGCCTAGGCCTTTTCCTTTAGGACCGTCAACACCAAGAATACGTTTGATGTTTGGATCTTTTGACTTGAGCATTTCATCAGCATTCTTCGAAGAGATACCGTACTCTTCCGCATTAATCATTGCTGAAAGTGTCCATTTAGCAACGTTAAACCATTTATCATCATCTTGACGAACAACAGGACCTAGCGGCTCTTTAGAGATGATTTCAGGAAGTACCTGTGCGGATTTAGGATCGGCTAGATTCAAGCGAAGTGCGTATAGACCAGATTGGTCTGTGGTAAGAACATCACAACGCCCGGCATCAAAACCTTTCGATGTCTGTGCTGCCGTATCGAATACCACTGGCTTGTAAGACATGCCGCTGTTACGGAAGTAATCGGCTAGGTTAAGTTCAGTTGTTGTACCTGATTGAACACATACTGAAGCGCCATCAAGTTCTCGAGCACTTGTTAGACCAAGTTCTTTTTTAACCATGAAGCCTTGACCATCGTAGTAGTTAACGCCCACGAAGTTCAAACCTAGAGCAGTATCACGATGCAGTGTCCATGTTGTGTTTCGTGATAGTACGTCAATCTCACCAGATTGTAGCGCAGTGAAACGTTCTTTCGCTGTTAACGGTACATACTTAACTTTGCTCTTATCACCGAGTACCGCCGCTGCAAGAGCTTGACAATACTCAACATCGATTCCTTCCCATTCACCTTTTGAGTTAGGGTTAGAGAACCCTGGAAGACCTGTACTGACACCACAAGTTAAAAATCCTTGAGATGTGACTTTATCCAGAGTGCTTTCTGCCGCTGATGCCGATGTTGCCATCATCGCAGTTGATGCCGCTACCACTGAAGCAAGAAGTGTTAGTTTATTTGTCATTTGTATCCTTCCTTGTTAACCAGGTGACACCTGATACTCGTGCTCATTTGAGTTTCTTGTATGTGTTGCGTTGTCTATGACCTTGTTGTTCAAATTAAACGAGTTGCATTTTGCAAATGAAACCGTGCGCGATTTAAACAACTGTTTATAAGGTTAGGAAAGGATTCGTGGTTTCACAAATGTATAATTTAAAAAGAATTTTGAGTGAAATCACAAATCCGAACACAATTAGGATGACGAAATGTTAACTCGATGTAAATAGTGCAACGTATCACACAATTGGTGCAACAAGATTTAGGTTTTTATATTGATAATTGACTGGGGGAATGTTCTGAGTTTGTGTTGTTAAAGCGAAGCATTAGACTTGAAAAAGGTTAAAATTTGGTTAAAAAATATTTTTATTGTACTTGGATAGTTATTAATATGCTCCAAATTTGGTAGCATGGATGAATAGTTATTTAAGTCGTATCAAGGAAGAACATGCGTTATTTCCCGATGTTTTTGGATGTAGAGAATAAGCCCATTTTAGTGGTGGGTGGTGGTGAAGTTGCTTGCCGTAAAGTCGATAGCTTGTTGCGAGCCGGGGCAAGTGTAACGTTGGTATCTCCTAAGGTCGCGCCTTACTTAAAGCAATTAATTGATGATGGAAAACTTCATTGGATTCAAAATTTCTACTCGTCACAAATAATATCGAAAAATTACTTGCAGGTTTGGGCGACAACAGACAATCCAAGCTTGAATCACCAAGTGTATAATGATGCGAAAAAACTGGGCATTCTAGTCAATGTCGTTGACGATCTCCCTTACTGCGACTTCATCACACCTTCGATGATAAATCGCGGAAGAATCCAAATTGCCATCTCTAGTGGTGGTGCATCACCTGTTTTAGTAAGAAATATCAGAGAAAAACTCGAAACGGTATTGCCACAAAATATAGGCTTGATAGCAGACTTCGGTGCATCAAAACGCAATTCAATCAAAGCGTCATTTCCAACCGTCGACGAGCGTCGTAAGTTTTGGGAGCGTTTCTTGTCATCCAGCTTTATCGAGCAGGTGAATGACAGAGAGCAGTTAGAGCTTTACTACCAGCAAGCGGTAACCGAAGGCGTAGATAGCGAAGGGCAGGTCACTTGGATTGAATTCGAGCAAGACGTCGAATTGCTGTCTATGAAGGCTTTGCGTTTGATGCAAGAAGCAGAGCTCGTACTTTCATCGAGCGATTGTCCATTTGAATTTATCGACCTGTGCCGCCGAGATGCAGAAAGAGAGAGCTACGCCAACAGCGGAGAGCTATCAACCAAGCTTGAGCAAGCAAGAGCAGAGAAATTACGAGTGTGTGTGTTTATTCCACCAGCAAGCGTAGAGTTCAATCTGCTGGTCGGCAAAGATCTAAAATTGTCAGCAGCCCAAGTACTCAGTTGAGGTAGTTGCTTCTAGTTGAAATGAGAGCTTTCTGGCTGGTTGAAATCGGCTAGAGGCTCGGAATAAAACTAAAACTGGACACAGATAAATAAAAAGCCACTTCCTATAAAGAAGTGGCTTTCTGCTATTTCAAACACGACATTGTGCTGATGAATGAGCAACCCAAATTGGCGGTCGCTCTAATTCAAAAATTAGTCGCGGAAGTTGTCAAACTGGAAAGGTTGACCAAGTTCACCGCTGCGAACTAGAGCCATAACAGCTTGTAGGTCATCACGCTTCTTACCTGTTACACGAACTTTGTCGCCTTGGATAGAAGCTTGAACTTTAACTTTGTTGTCTTTGATTAGCTTAACGATCTTCTTAGCGACATCAGTTTCAATACCTTGCTTAAAGATAACCGTTTGGTGCCAAGTGCGACCTGTTTGGTCTGCCGCTTTTGCTTCCATCGCGTTTGGATCAACATTGCGCTTTGTTAGGTTGCTACGAAGGATATCGCGCATTTGCTTCAGTTGAAAATCGTCTTGAGCAGTCAATTTTACTGATTCATCTTTGTAATCAAAGCTTGCTTCAACGCCGCGAAAATCGAAACGAGTCGATAGTTCACGGTTTGCGTTGTCTACCGCGTTACGCAGTTCTACTGCTTCTACTTCAGAGATAATGTCAAATGATGGCATTGTGTTGTTTCCTTAAGCTAAGTTTCTATCTTTAATTGCTGTTGCAAGCATGTCTAGCATTGTTGCAGTATCTTCCCAGCTTAGGCATGGATCAGTAATCGATTTGCCATATTCTAGGTTGTTGATGTCTGTCATTGGCTGGTTGCCTTCAATAATGAAGCTTTCTGCCATGATGCCTGCAATTTGGTTCTTGTTCGATTTGATCTGCTCACAAATGTCTTGTGCAACTTCTAACTGTTTACGGTGTTGTTTCTGACAGTTAGCGTGGCTAAAGTCGACAACTAAACGTTGAGGCAGGTCGAATTCAGCCAGTTGCTTACACGCAGTATCTACAGATTCAGCGTCGAAGTTAGGGCCTTTATCACCACCACGTAGAATAACGTGACCGTATGGGTTGCCAGAAGTACGGTAAACCGTCATGCGGCCGTTCTTATCTGGAGAGTAGAAGTAGTGTGAAGCATGCGCAGCACGAATTGCATCGATAGCAATCTTGATGTTGCCGTTGGTCGCGTTTTTGAAGCCAACTGGGCAAGACAGTGCAGAAGCCATTTCACGGTGAATCTGAGATTCAGTTGTACGAGCGCCAATCGCGCCCCAAGTGATAAGGTCTGCAATGTACTGACCTGTGATCATATCAAGGAACTCAGTCGCGGTAGCTAGGCCAAGCTTGTTGATGTCGAGTAGAAGTTTACGAGCTTTGTTTAGGCCGGTTTCAAGTGCGTATGAACCATCAAGATTCGGATCAGTAATCAACCCCTTCCAACCGACAACAGTACGAGGTTTCTCGAAGTAGGTTCTCATGACCACGAACAGTTCATCTTTATACTGGTCTTGAATCTGACTTAAGCGCTCAGCGTAATCGAGTGCTGCTTCTGTATCGTGAACAGAACATGGGCCAACGATGACTAATAGGCGGTCATCACGACCTGTTAAGATATCTTCAATTTGGCGGCGAGAATTTTTAATGCGCTCTGCAACGTCGTCAGTAATAGGGTGTGCATTGCCTAGTTCGGCAGGAGTTGGCATAGGACCCAGAGCTTGGGTTCTCAACTCATCAGTTTTTAATGGCATGTGATAGCTTTTTTATTCTATTGCGAAGTGGTTAAGATAACGGAATTGAACAGAGGAATAAACTCTCTTAAGTCAAAGTTATCTCTGTTATTGCTAATATTCTAATTTTTATCAGCAGGCCTGCGTCAAATGAGGGATTTTCACTTGTATTAACAGGCAGCTATCGGTATTTTCGTTTGAACACAACATAAAAATGCTGGAGCAGCAATGACTCAAGAAAATCAAAGCACTTTGCACCCAGGACTGGTTTTAGGTGATGTGCTGCCTTCTTATAACGCTAATAATAATGCCAACCACTTATACGTTTCATTATCAGAATTGGTGATGGATCGTGTCTTTTACCATCCAAGTATCGAAAGTCATTTAGATACACTGACTGATATTGAAAAAACATCCTTAAATACGATCCTTGGCGATAAAACTGTCGATGAGCATTTTATTTCAACCTTGGTGATTGCTATCCAAGCTGCGGTTCAGCCAAATCACACTTCTGTACGTATCGCATTAAGCAGTGCAGACAGCCATGGCTTCCGTTCGTTGCTTGGCGGGAACTGTGAAGCTGAGGAGGTTAACCCTGCACTAGGCGTTCGCGGCGTTGCTCGTTACGCGACGCCAGAGTACAGCAAGGCTTTCGCTTTAGAGTGTCAGGTTATTAAAACGTTGCGAGAGCAGGGTATTAACGTTGAAGTGGTTGTGCCGTATGTACGAGCATTAAGCGATGCCGCTAAGATTATTGACCTGCTTGCCGAGCAAGGCTTACCACGTGGTCTGAATGGTTTGAAAGTACTGTTCTCGTGTGATGTGCCGTCTGCCGTGCTATTGAGCGAACGTTTACTGCATTACTTTGATGGTGTGGTTGTGAATGTTGATAGCTTAGCGTCTTTCACTTTAGGTATAGATAAGCACAATGAAGTTCAACGACATGCTTTTGACCCTCAAAACGAGGCCGTCATTATTTTATTGAGTATGATTGTGAAAGCAACCCTGAACGCGAAGAAGCCAATACTGATGGTGACTCAAGGTTTGGTTGACTACCCGCGCCTACAAAGCTTCATCGCTGATCTAGAAGGGGTCGAAACGGTCGTGACTGCGTAATCGGTTTGTTGTCTAAGTCACTCAACTGGCTGTATCCGTTTATTTGAAGCGCTAAAGCTTTGAGAATGAAAGAGATATCATGATGCGATGATATCTCTTTTTTATAACATTTTTTTGACATCCCTAACGCTGTTCGATTAACTGGTCTGATGACTAACTTGATTAGGTGATTCAAATGTTGACCCCTCTACAAAAAGCAAATGTCTACTTGAGCATGTTTGGTTTCTTTAAAGTGCCTCTGATCTGGTTATGTCGACCAAAACTGCTCGCTTTGGACAACCAACATGTTGAAGTCAAAATTCCGCTTAAAAGACGCACCAAGAACCACCTGAATAGCATGTATTTTGGTGTTTTAGCTGTAGGTGCCGATGTCGCAGGCGGTTTTCTTGCGATGAGCAAATCTCAGCAGCAAGGTGAAAAGATTTCGTTGGCATTTAAAGAGGTGACAGGGAAGTTCTTAAAGCGCCCAGAAGGTGACGTACACTTCACTTGCAACGATGGTGAGTTGATCAATAGAATGCTGGCTGAAACTTTGTCTACTGGCGAGCGAGTCAATCATCCAGTGACCATTATCGCGACTTGTCCGTCTTTGCATGGCGACGAACCAATGGCGGAGTTCACGTTAACACTTTCGATTAAAAAAGTTCCGTCTAGAAAATAGCTCGGAAATATGCACCTGAAGAGGGCGGTTCAATAGAAGGTTATCATTGAACAAATGAGAAGAGTGGTATGTGAATTGAACATCCACATACCGGAACAAGATTAAGATTCTTGAGTTATTTGCTCGATATCCACGATCTTTGAACGGTTCATTACAATCTTCCAACGGTAATAGGTCGGTTCATTATCGTGATTGTTCTCTTTAATGATCAGGTTGAGTAGGTGGCGCTTTTCGACAGATTCACGACTTACTTGCCCTTCATTCAAGCGGTAAATCTTATTTGAGCTTTTGTCCATCAAGCGTGTTAGCGATCTTAAGCTTATTGATAACGTTTCACGAGTTTCTTCATAGCCACTCATGAACGTCGATGTCGACATTTCAGTATGAGATCGATAATGCAAAATTTGTTCTTCACGTTGTACGACACGCTTCTTACGTATGGCTTGAATCCGGTCTGCTAGCTTAGAAAAACTTGCGTAATCCAACCATTCTAACTTATGACCGACAGATTTATTGGTTGTCGGGTCAAAGTAGCGGCGCTTCCATTTTGGTTTACCTTTGCGAAGCCAGCGCCAAAGAATATCCCTTAAGTCATCTTTGAATATTTCGCGCAATGCATAAATGAAGGACATCGCCACGATGAAAGAGGCGGTGATCTCCCCAAGGAAATCACGAGCCAATATAACCGTCGTGGTGACGACGACCATGACCAAACCGGTCGCGATACCTTTCACGGCCCGTTTGACGTTTTTACCCATTGATGTGGTTTTTTCTTTCAATACGATAGGGTGTTCAATCAAACGGCGCAACAATCTCATTTTGTTGCTTAGACGAGTGATGTCCTCTCTAACTTTTGCTGAGTTGTAACGATTCAGTTTACGGTGAGCGGTTTCTTTCTCGCAAAGCGTTAAAAGTCTCTCTTTGATGGTCGAATATTCACTACCACGAGGCATGTGTGAAACCAGCGATAAAAACTTTTGCTCAGTGTACCAAGAAAGATAGTTATCAATATTTGCGTAGTAACGTTTGAGGTTCTCTTCGTAAGGAATACTTCGGCGAAGCTTTTTTAGTATGTCTAACGCGAGTTCAATCACTTCATCGACATCGTCTTCTGTTACGTCGTCACTATTGGTTTTATTCAAAGCGCTGACGGCTTTGTCCAACGCAATGACATATTGGTATGCAAACAAACTCAAGCTTACACGATATTGTGTCGTCGATAAGTGGCCCCGTTTGGCTAAACGGCTATGTACTAGCGGTAGCAGCGTTTTATCACTGTAGTAAGTTCTCTTCTGAATAATAGAGCTGTAAAAGAATGCATTTTCAGAAAGCACTTCTGGAGTGAGGCCAAGTTCACCGGGAATGAAGAGATAAACGTCCATATCAAGCTTTTTGGTTTTCGCCATCGCATGGTTAATTTTAATGGTTATCGCATCTTGTTTATCAACGGTGATCAACGATGTCTCCTAAAATATAAAAATATAAAAATATGAATGAAACTAGCGAAAGCATATCAGAGATCACGTATAATCACCGCCAAATTTAAAGTAGAGACAATCTTGATGATTAATATTGGTCAAATAAACAATCTAGAAGTAGTAAAACAAGCAGACTTCGGTGTATTCCTTGACGCTAGCGACTATGGAACCGTGTTGCTTCCGAAGCGGTTTACTCCTGAAGGTGTTGAAATTGGTCAAAAGCTAGACGTGTTCTTATACATTGATTCTGATAACCAAATCGCCGCAACCACTGAAAAACCCATCGCTCAAGTCGGGCAGTTTGGCCTAATGACGGTCGAAGGTGTCAACAGCACCGGAGCATTTATGAACTGGGGCGTGAAAGGTAAAGACCTATTGGTTCCTTTCAGTGAGCAACGCGGCCGTTTAAACGAAGGCCAATCAATCTTAGTATATGTGTATATTGATAAAGCATCGAGCCGTATTGTAGGTACCACAAAGTTCAACAAGTGGTTAGACAAAACCCCTGCAACTTATGAGCGCAATGAACAAGTAGAACTTATCATCGCTGAACGCAGCCAGTTGGGCTATAAAGCGATCGTGAATGGAGAGCACTGGGGGATGATTTTCCCATCAGACATCATCGGTAAGTTGTTCATCGGTAAAACGCTGAAAGGGTATGTTAAAAATGTTCGTGAAGAAGACGGTAAGATTGACTTGTCGCTTCAGAAGATTGGTGTCGCGAAAATGGATGATCTAAGCACTAAGATTCTTGATCTGCTTGAGAAGAAAGGCGGTTTCTTACCTCTGAATGACAAGTCTTCACCTGAAGCGATTTTCTCTGCATTTAGAACCAGCAAAGGTACGTTCAAGAAGACGATTGGTGGTTTGTACAAATCTGGCAAGATCACTATCGATAAAGAAGGCATCAGCTTAGTTAAATAAGCGATCCATTCGGTCAAAAAAGCCCAAACATTTAACGTTGTTTGGGCTTTTTGTTTTTCTCTGTACTGTGGCGAGTTTTAATCGGGTGACTAGAAAAGGTTTTTGTCGCGTACGAGTTCGCGTGGTAAACCGTTCTTCACTCGGTTGCCAACCCACTTACCAAGGCCGATGATTGCGCCGTTGTATTTTACTAGCACTTCGCCTTTGCCTGATAAGTTTTCAGGGCGGACGTCGCGTCCCATGAACCATTCACGAGCGTCTTCGATGCTAAGGTCGACGATGTTAGCTTCATTACCCGTCGCGAGCGTTGTCGCAACTTGGTGTTGCCAGCGATAACCTTTTTTATGGGTTTCAGCGATCTTGATTCCCATACGAGAGAAGCGAAACTCACCGATCATAGGCTCTAGCGCTTTAGGAAATAGCCAAACGTCGTTGTCGCGAATCCAAACTTGAGTATCGCTTGGCAATTCGATATCGAGAGTATTCACTAGCTGTTCAGCGACATCTTGCTGAACTTTCTTTGACGCTTTTTCAAATGGGAATTTACCCAGACGTTTTTTAACGTCTGGTGGATTCACAGACGCGAGCTTACGGATACGAGCAACAAAGAAACCTTCCGAGTCATACACCTGTGGGAAGATGTGAAGAAAGCCTTCTTCGGTCGTGGTTGCTTTTGCGTTGTCGAATAGTGATTCAAGAGATTCAAACTCAACCGCATCACCAAAGGTTTCTTTTAGGTGGTGACACACTTGTTGGTTTTCTTCGGTGCTCAAGGTACACGTTGAATAAACCAGCACACCATCAGGCTTGAGAGCATGGAATGCACTTTCAATCAGATCTTTCTGTGTGTTCGCAATATCGACCACTGATTGATACGTCCAGTTTTTCATCGCATCGGCGTCTTTACGAATCGTACCTTCGCCAGAGCAGGGGGCATCTAACAATACGGCATCGAATTGTTCGGGTAGCCAACCTCCGAACACGCGCCCATCAAAATTACTCAGTGCGGCATTACGGACACCACAACGTTCAATGTTAGCGTGAAGGACTTTCACACGGCTTGCCGCGTATTCATTAGCAACCAACACGCCACGATTATGCATTAGCGCGGCTATTTGCGTTGTTTTGGAGCCGGGTGCCGCCGCCGTATCGAGCACCGATTGGTAGTCTGCATCACCTTGGAAAAGTGCTGAAGGTGGCATCATAGAGCTGGCTTCTTGGATGTAAAAAAGACCAGACATATGTTCAGCCGTATTGCCTAATGGCGTTTCACTTTCATCTGCGGAAATCCAAAATCCTGTTTCGCACCAAGGCACACTCTCCAGTTCCCAACCTTTGTCTTTCGCACGGATGAGGAAGTCTTCGACACTGATCTTCAATGTGTTGACTCGAATGCTTTTACGCAGTGGCTTTTGACAAGATGCGACAAAAGAAGCCATATCTAGATGACTTGGCATGATCGCTTCGATGTGCGTTAGAAATTCTTCTGGGATATATACGTTAGCGTGCAAAAGGGTATCTCGAATTATTGCATTAATGTTGGGAGTTTAAAGCAAAATGAGGCTGCCCTAAACCATATTTACGGTAAACAACAAAAATGCAGCCTAATGGCTGCATTTTGATGAAGAATTAATCTTGGTGGAACGTCAGGAGGCGCTCTATGGATGAGGAATCGCGGTTCGCCATGATTTCCACTCATCTTCGGCTTTAGGGTAGAGGTAGAAAGACTGATCTTCGCTTGCCAGTGGCTGAAGTTCGCTCGTCGGTGGCGTTGAGAATGTAATGCCCCCTCTTAATAAACTGTCTACCGTACCTGCTTTGATGTTCGCACCAGATAAGCCAATGGAAACATCAACTCCAGACACATTCCAGAAAATGCTGTTGGAACGAATCAAATACGCAAACTCCGGTTTTATTTGAATGGTTGAGATAATACGGTCTGCAAACTCGCCCAGATGCACATCGATCACAGAACCGACTTCTAATTCTCGGAACAGAATTGGTGTGCCTTCAGATACCGAGCCTCGCGTTTCGCTTTGTAGCTGGAATATCTTGCCTTCAGGCTGAGCGGGACCTTTACTCAGTTTGAACTTGGTCACTTTATTGCCTTTACCTGGCTCTACCTTGATGTACTTAGTGATTAAGGCCGAAACGTTCTTAATGCCATTTAGGCCAATCTGCGGTTCTGCTAACCAGAAGTGGCTATTTGAAACCGCAATTTTGTCGACATATTCAGGTAAAATTCGGGCCGTAATTTCAATACCACCGGTGTTAAAGTTGGGGACAACTAAGGTGACTTCACCAACCTTCACTCCTTGATATTTGATTGCCATACCTTTGCTGACTTCTTGATTGCCAGAAGAGGTGATTGTAATCGCGCGGCCAAATTTTCGAGCGGATTTAGAGTCTTTATAAAGCTTCCATGCATCTCCGATTTTGTTGTCGATCCCTGGCAGAGAATCAAAAGCAATACCACCTTGAATAAGAGTTTTTACCGGCGCAGCTTTAATACTAATTCCTGACAGCGACGCATCAACCTCAACGCCTGAACGGTTCCAGAAAACGGTATTCTTATTGAGTAAATGTGTATAACGATTTTCGATTGTGACTTTAATTTTTACCCCACCATCGGCAAGTTGGAAATCAGCAATGCTACCTACTTGTAGGTTACGGTAGAGGAGTGGGCTTCCTTTCGAGATTGAAGGTAATTCACTCGCAAATAACGAAAGCGTTTTGGAACCAGACTGATTGAACTTAGCGATTTCTGCTAACGATTTACTTTGGAAAAGCTGATAGTCCGTTCGAGCTTCAGGTTTACCTTCACTCACAAAACTGATAGAACCAGTCAGAAGTTGTTTTGCTGGTGGAACCGTAACGCTCAAACCTGACTCGGTAAGTTCTGCGGTCGCGCTGCCTGTCACAAAGAAACGGTTGCGGCTTTTGATTAGGTGAGCATATTTGTTATCGATAAGCACATCCATAAACACTTCGTGTTTGTCGGATCCCGTCCCCACACCATCGACCAAGCCTACTTGGATGATAGATCCAACAGCAATGCCTTTATAAAGTACTTGAGCACCGACATCTAAACCAAATGAATTGTTAGAGGTAAGACGAATAGCGATCGACTGCTCTTGTTCTTGACTCAATTCGTTTTTGCGGATTGCAGTAAATCGACGTGCTTTTTCACCTTCGCCAGGCACTAAGGTTAAAAAATTACCCGTGACTAAATTGGCAATGTTTTTCATGCCAGTGAGCGATAATTCTGCTTCTTCTAACACAAATTTACTGCCACTATTTAACAGGTCACTGAATGCCGGTTGGATAGCGGCAGATGCGACGACATTTTCACGCCCTTCGCTTAGCGATAGATCGGTGATTTGGCCGATTTCGATACCGCGATACATGATTGGAGCGCCAGTAGTGCTGATCTTATTGTCATCTGGTAAAGCGATTTTGATTGAGATGCCTCGACCCGCTGTTTTCAAATCTGGGTAAAGTTTGAATTTAGTGTTCATCTTAACGGGTTGCCCTTCTCCAGGAGAGTCAACCGCAATCGAACCACCAAGCAGTGCGCTTAGGCTCTCTAAGCGAACGTCAACACCAGAAAAACCAATACTGGCACCTAGGCCACTCACATTCCAAAAACGGCTCTGGTCGGTAATGATATGGCTGTATTCGTCTTTAATTGACGCTTGAATTGTAATGGATTTAGCATCGTCGCTTAATTGGTAGTTATAAACCTCACCAATTGGGATTTTACGGTAAACGATTTGAGAACCCACAGATACGCCCCCAAGGTCTTTGGTCGTCAGCGATATATTGAGTCCATCAGAAGCCAATAAATCAGAAGGCGATGAATCTAATGCGTGAAATATGGTTTCTGGCTCTTGTTCGGTTTCACTTGGGTGAATAGCAATATAATTACCCGAAACTAATGCGTCTAACCCTGAGATGCCAGATAAGCTTGCGGTCGGTTTGACTAGCCAAAAACGAGTACCTTTTGAGAGTAACTTCTTCGCTTCAGGATAGATGTCAGCATCCACATAGATACTTGATAGATCTTTGGATAAGTTGATGTCGCGCACCATACCTACCTCTAAGCCTTGGTAACGAATCGTCGTTCGACCGGCGACTAAACCGGCGGCATCCGAGAAGTATATCTGCACACGTTGCCCAGCATCGTGTATTGATTTCATGACTAACCAACCAGCTAATGCGACGGTTAGTATTGGCAGAATCCACAAAGGTGAAATGCCTTTGTTTTTCCTGACTTCTGGTGAGTATGACGTTTGTGATGGGTTATCGTTGTTCATTCACTGACTCATCTTTAGAGGTATAGTTATCCCAAATTAGCCTAGGATCTAAGCTTTCCGCAGCCAGCATCGTAAGAACAACAACGACACCAAAAGCGACGGCACCATAACCTGGTGTAAAGTTTAAAATTTGTCCACGGTCGACCAAGGTCATCATTATCGAAATAACGAACAGGTCCATTACCGACCATTTCCCAATCCATTTCACAATGAAATAGATGGTCATACGTTGCCTATGGTAAACCGCGCGCTTCATCTTGATACAAATTAAGATGTAGGCGAGACCCAGTATTTTAGCGACAGGCACAATGATGCTGGCAATGAAAATGATCGCGGCGATGCCATACATGTCGCTATTGATCAGCGAAGCGACACCGGAAATGATGGTGTCTTCGAGTCGCTGTCCATTGGTTATAAGGATAGAAATAGGAATAACGTTAGCCGGTATGATAGCCACTGACGCAGCGAAAAGCAGAGCCCATGTCTTTTGTATAGAGTAGGGCTTACGGTGATATAAGTCATGGTGGCAACGAACACAAACATGCCCATTTGGTTGAGACAGGTGGCAATGGTGGCAGTGTACATTCTTACTTTCAGTAAAAGTGTAGTCAGATTCTTTCACCCAAGCCTCCCAGTAGCGACGCACACTGATACGGCTGACCAGTAAGACACTGAAAAGCTGGAGTAGAATTAGGCCAACTAAGCCAGGGCCCACGAAAATGTCGGAGTAATCTTGCAGTTTGAAACATGAGACAGCCACGCTCACCAAAAACACATCGAACATCATCCAATGCTTGAGTGTTTGAATAATAGCTAATGCATAACGAAAGGGGGTGAATATCTTAAAACGCAGTGATACATGGCTAATGAGTACCGAGGTACAAACAAGCAGCGGGGCGATTGAACTGCAAAATAAGATCAGTAAGCCTAACAGAGGGAAGCCTTCACTCATCAAAGTAAAAACACCCGATGGTAACGTCGCTGGAATCATGACACCAATCAGCCGAATACTGATGAATTCGAAGAAATGAGAGGGAATAAACAGCAATAAGCAGGTAATCGCGATGGCTAGGTTACCAGATAGACTCGGCGTACCACCTTTATAAAGTTGAGTACCGCATCTTGGGCAGTAAGCCGATTTCCCTAAAGGAATGTCCAATTTCTCTACGGGAAGTTCGCAGCCCTGACACAAACGTATAGAGCGACTGTCACACTGATGTTTTGTTGACAAAGAGTTGGTTAAGGATGGAGAGGTCACGCGACCTCCCGCATTGAAACGACAATCCGGCATTTAATCGGACTCAAGTACGTACACCCATATACATCAGGCGTGCGACTGCACACTGCCATAGAGTGTTTGATAGAGTCCTTGTTGTTCAACCAATTCACCATGTGTTCCCGTTTGTGTGACTTGTCCATCTTCCAAAACATAGATTAGATCGGCTTGTTTCACCGCTGATAATCGATGAGCCACAATCAAAGTTGTGCGATCTTTCAAAAACTCGCTCAATGCCTTGTGAAGTGCTGACTCTGTTGCTGTATCCAGTGCCGATGTCGCTTCATCAAGAATAACAAACTTAGGATTACTCAGCACCATGCGAGCGATGGCTAAGCGTTGTCGTTGACCGCCAGACAGTCGAACGCCATTCCTACCAATTTGCGTATCCAAGCCATGACTCAGTTGTTTGATGACATCTTGCATTTGCGAGACTTCAAGCGCGCGCCACAACGACATTTCATCGTATTCAGCACCAAGGGTCAGATTATGCCTCAATGTATCGTTAAAGAGTATAGGTTGTTGTAAAACAACGGCAATTTGATTGCGTATTACATCAAAGCTGATGTCGTCGGTGGTTTCACCGTTATAGCGAATGCAACCAGAGTCTGCTTGATAGACCCCAATCAGCAACTGGATTAAGGTCGATTTACCACCGCCACTTGCGCCGACCAGAGCCACTTTCTTACCTGCTGGTATATGCAGCGATAGCTTATTTAAAACAGTGTTTTCTAATGTGTAAGAGAATGTAACACCTTCGATATCGACGGTCACTTCTTGATCATCATTAAATGGGTTTACTTTGCTGATTGGGCGCTTCTCTTCTTCTAGTTGCAGAAGATCGTTGATGCGCTGCAGTGCCGCTTTCGCGCTATACCAAGAGAATTGAATCCCTAGCAATTCTTGAACAGGGCCTAACATAAACCATAAGTAGCCGAACACCGCAAAAATCTGACCGATGGTTAAGTCGCTGAATAGCACCATTAGCATAGCGACGGCACGAAAAAGCTCGAACCCTAATAAGAAGAGTAGAAACGAAACACGGCCAGCAGCTTCAGATTGCCAAGCGTATTTGTCGGCATCGATTCTGACTTGGTTTGCTTGCACTTTAAGTTCATCGAGAAAAATGCGTTCTTTGTTTGCCGCTCTTAGTTGATAAATGCCATCTAAGGTCTCGACTAAGCGGTTTTGAAAGCGTTCAAAAGATTGATTTTCGTATTTTTTAAGATGTTTGACCCTACTGCCTAGTTTACGGGAGAAATAAATGACAACAGGATTAACCAGTAAGATAAAGAGCCCTAATCGCCACTCTAACCAAAGTAAAACGATGGCCGTTCCAAGCACAGTTAAAAAGCTGATGATAAATTTTGACAGGGTAGAACCAATAAATTTATCAATGGTCTCAATATCGGTAATCAAATGCGCATTGATACCGCCACTGCCTTTGGTCTCGTATTGCCGAATACTGATACGGCCAAGCTTATCTATCATCTTGCTGCGCATTTGATAGGTAATTGTCTTGGACACGAGCGTAAACTGACGGCCTTGCAGAATATTCAACGCTTGGCTAACGGAGCGCATGATAATCACTAACAACAACGTGAGTGCTATATAGCCAGTCGGTGTTTGTAACGAAGAAGGAAGTAGGTGGTCCATCATCTCTAAGCCTGAAGCGGGCTTATCAAGTAATACTTCATCGACCATTAATGGCATCAGCAACGGGATAGGAACACTAATGAGCGTTGCAACAATAGCAATAATGTTAGCAAACAGTAATTTGGACTTGTGTTTTTTTACTTGAGTTATCAACCAAGAACGGCTAATAGTATCTTCTGAATTGTTCATTATAATGAGAATAAGTCCTATTTGGATTGATAGCCGCATTCTACTGCGTTCTCTTGATAATGGAAGCCTCGATTTAATTGGAAGTTAATATGAAAATAGAACATTACCAGCGCTTAACCAAGCAAGCCATTGCATTAATTGAATCAGAAACCGATCTAACTGCTAATCTTGCTAATATCAGTTCATTATTGTTCATGGAGTTGGATGAGCTGAATTGGGCGGGTTTCTATTTAATGAAGCAAGGCATGGCTCAGGGAAAAGATGAACTTGTGTTAGGACCCTTTCAAGGCAAACCAGCTTGTGTTCGCATACCTGTAGGGCGTGGCGTGTGTGGAACGGCGGTTGCAACGAACAGCGTTCAACGTATTTACGATGTTCATGAGTTTGAAGGTCATATTGCTTGTGACGCTGCGAGTAACTCTGAAATCGTTATTCCTTTCTCGATTGATGGGAAAATAGCGGGTGTTCTTGATATCGATAGCCCAAATGTTGGTCGTTTTTCTCAAATCGATGAAGATGGACTGACATTTTTCATGGCAGAAGTAGAAAAGCTGCTTAATTCGCATACGAACAAGGCATAAATTATTCTCTTAGTGTGGTTTTTCCCAAGCATCTCTCTATAATACGTAAAAATATTTTCTTAATGCTCGCGGAAAACCGCAAAAACCAGGAACCCACATGGAAAACACTGAAAAGTTAAAAAACAGCAAAGAAGTTATCGCATATATTGCTGAATGTTTCCCTAAATGCTTTACTTTAGAAGGTGAGGCAAAACCACTTAAAATTGGTATTTTTCAAGATCTTGCTGAACGTCTAAATGAAGACGAAAAAGTCAGTAAGACTCAGCTTCGTGCAGCGTTAAGACAGTACACATCATCATGGCGTTACCTGCACGGCGTAAAAGCGGGCGCAGAACGTGTTGACCTAGACGGCAACGCATGTGGCACATTAGAAGAAGAGCACGTTGAACACGCTAAAGCGACACTTGCAGAAAGCAAAGCGAAAGTTCAAGCTCGTCGTAAAGAACAAGCACAAAAAGCGCGTGAAGAAGGCAAAGCAAAACCTAAAGCGAAGAAAGCTCAACCGCCTCGTCGTCAAGCGCCTAAAGCTCCAAAAGTAGAAAAGCCTGTTGAAACACGCGCTTTGAACGCTGACGAATTCATCGCTGGCAAAGAAGTAAATGTGAACATGGGTAAAGGAAACATGGCTGCGACCATTGTTGAAATCAATAAGCAAGATGTGCGTGTTCAGTTAGCAAACGGCCTACAAATGGTTGTTAAAGCGGAGCACTTGCGCGCTTAAAGGAGATACTCCTACGCATGAAATGCCGTTCAAAATTGACACTGATTGCTGCTAGCTTTTGGCTAGTAGCTTCAGCGCAGGCTCTCGAAGCCAAATTAAATCAGGATGATTTGCCTATACTCGCTCCTGAGGTTCAACACGAAACAGCAAGTAAACGTGTCACCTCTCGATTTACTCGTTCTCATTATAAACACTTCAATCTCAACGATAATTTTTCTCAAGCTATCTTTAACCGTTATTTAGGGATGCTGGATTATAATCGTAATATTTTCACACAAGCTGATATTGATTCACTCGCATCTTCATCTACGCAAATCGATGATCAACTGAAAGCGGGTAATAATCAGATCGCATTCGATGTCTATAATTTGTCTATGCGGAAGCGTTTTGAACGTTTTCAATATGCATTGTCTCTGCTCGATACCGAAATTAAGTTTGATACCGATGAAAGTATAGAGCTCGATCGCAGTAAAGCTGAATGGCCAAAAGATATCGCTGAAGTGAATGAACTTTGGAGAAAACGTGTTAAATACGATGCGTTGAATCTAAAACTTACGGGTAAAAAATGGCCTGAAATTCAAGAGATCTTGGAAAAGCGTTACAACAATGCGATGAAGCGTATTACGCAATCGCATAATGAAGATGCTTTCCAGATTTATATGAACGCCTTCGCGCGTGAAGTCGATCCGCATACCAGTTACCTTTCTCCAAGAAATGCAGAGCAATTCCAATCTGAGATGAATCTATCTCTAGAAGGTATTGGTGCTGTACTTCAGATGACAGACGACTACACCGTGATTCGCTCTTTAGTGGCTGGTGGCCCTGCGTCAAACAGCAAACAATTGAGCGATGGCGACCGTATTGTTGGCGTTGGTCAAGATGGCGAAGAGATGGTTGATGTTATCGGCTGGCGTTTAGACGATGTAGTGCAATTAATTAAAGGACCGAAAGGGACCAAAGTTAAGCTACAGATCTTGCCAGATGGTAAAGATGCAAAAAGTCACGTTGTCACAATCGTGCGCGATAAGATTCGTTTAGAAGACCGTGCTGTTAAATCTGAAGTGATTGAGCAAGATGGCAAGAAGATTGGTGTACTAGAAGTACCAAGTTTCTATGTTGGCCTTTCTAAAGATACCGATAAATTGATCACTGAGCTTAAAGGGCAAGGTGTCGAAGGTATTATTGTTGATCTGAGAAACAATGGTGGTGGCGCACTCACGGAAGCTACCGAACTCTCTGGTTTGTTTATTAAAGAGGGACCTGTCGTTCAGGTGCGTGATAGCTATGGTCGTGTCAAAGTGAACAGTGATACGGATGGCAAGATCAGTTACCAAGGCCCGTTAACGGTATTGATAAATCGTTACAGTGCTTCAGCATCCGAGATCTTTGCAGCAGCGATGCAAGATTATGGTCGTGCAGTTATCCTTGGCGAAAACTCTTTTGGTAAAGGGACTGTGCAACAGCATCGGTCGTTAAACCATATCTATGATTTATTCGATAAAGAGTTGGGTTACGTTCAATATACCATCCAGAAATTCTATCGAATCAATGGTGGAAGTACGCAAAACAAAGGTGTAGTGCCTGATATTGCTTACCCAAGCCCGATTGATCCAGCAGATACAGGGGAGAGTGTTGAAGGTAATGCTTTGCCTTGGGATAGTATTGATAAGGCGAATTACTCCAAGTTACAACGTAACGATAAAGAGATCGCCTCTCTAACAACTAAACACCAAACTCGCATTAAGACGGATATGGAATTTGGTTTTATCGCGCAAGATATTGCAAAATATAAAGCAGATAAAGATGATAACTACCTTTCTCTCAATGAAAAGGTACGCCAGAAAGAGAGTGATGATGCGGATGCACTGCGTCTAGAGCGTATCAATCAACGTCAAAAAGCGGCTAAATTAGAGCCCTTTAAGACATTAGATGATGTACCTAAAGACTATGAAGCCCCAGATGCTTATCTTGATGAGTCCGTCGCTATCATGTTGGATATGATCAAGAAATAGATCAAGTTTCTGTTGAATCACTTAAGATCAAAAAGCGAGCCTCGGCTCGCTTTTTTGTGTTTGTTACTTAGCAGTAATTTCTTGTTATATATACTGATTATCTTTCTTTTTGCTTTCTATTCTTATTATCATCTCGCTCGATTTTATAAGTTATAATGACAATTAAGTTACTTTGTATTTAAAATTTAGTGACTTGGGTCATGTTTTTTTAGCATTATCTTCATTGCGTGCCTAAGCTTAATGAAAACGAGGGGGCGCTTATGAAACAGATTCTACTGTTTTTATCTTGTGTAAGTTTTATTGCTTTTGCGAGCGAAGGAGCTCCAAGCGGTCAACAATCAAAAAGCGATAGTAATCTGTCCTATTTTGACCTTCCTTTGTTGCTTGGTGATTGGTATTTGATGAATCCAAACCCTAGGCAAGGTAGTGAAAACTTCCGAACAATAAAGCTTACCCTTAATTCTAACTACTCATTTACTATTGACATACAGAAGAAAGATTACAGTGTCGATCACTGGGAAGGTCTGTATAACGCTAATGAAGACACGCTAATTCTTGGTTTGAACACGTCTGAGCCACAGGTTTACGCTTACAGCAGTAATCATAATATGCTGAACTTAAATGGTGTCATGTTCACCAAAGCCTTACCGAATGCTCTGGCGGGAATTTGGTCTAGTGCGGAGCTTTCAGGAAGCGATTTGCGGGCGAGCAATATCCAAAAAATGGATCTCGTGCTTCAGCCGGACTTTGTGTTTATGTTTCGAGTGTCTGATGAAGTGGGAAGTGAGGTTGTTCGTCGAGGCGTTTATTACACAGAAGGTGATCAATTGGTGCTTCTATATGAAAATGGCGAACATGGCACCCGTTATACACTGAACAGTGATGTATTGACTCTTCAAGGTGAAGAGGGAGACATGTTTGCAGTGCTAAAACGAATTCAATAACCTTATTACTTCCTAAATGAATGAATATTCAAAGCTTGTTACTCGATTATTTGTTGCGTAGTCACTTATCTATAATATGGTTTTTAGGTCACTTTATAGACGTTCATGTCTGGTTTGATTAATAAAACAGTAAAAAAAGGAGGCATTTTTCTACAATGCCTCCTTTTTTTGATATTCCTCTTGTGTTCTTGGCGTTCAACCTTTAGAAATAGACAGTTAACTTTAAATTACGTATCACGTTCAAAAGGAACTCGTCATGGCACACATACCTCAAGCCAAGTATCGTAAAGATTATCAATCACCATCTCACACTATCTCTGAAATCGATCTTACTTTCGATTTGTACGATTCAGCATCCATCATTACGGCGGTGTCTAGTGTTAAGCAAGAGAAAGATAGCTCGAGCTTAGTACTTGATGGTGAAGGCTTGAAGTTGGTTTCTGTGTTGGTAGAAGGTAAAGAGTGGACTCAATACGAGCTGTCTGAAACTCAACTGACACTGAACGATTTACCAAAACAATTCGCACTTACGATCGTGACCGAAGTTAACCCTGAAGGAAACACGGCACTAGAAGGGTTGTACAAGTCGGGTGGTGCTTTCTGTACACAATGTGAAGCGGAAGGTTTCCGTCGTATTACTTATTACATGGACCGCCCAGATGTATTGGCGAAATTCACGACAACGGTTATCGCGGACAAAGCAGAAAATCCATTCCTACTCAGTAATGGTAACCGTATAGACGAAGGTGAAGCTGAAAACGGTCGTCACTGGGTTAAATGGCAAGACCCACACCCAAAACCAGCTTACTTGTTTGCACTGGTTGCCGGCGACTTTGATGTACTTCGTGATGCTTACACCACGCAATCGGGTCGCAAAGTCGACCTCGAAATCTTTGTCGACAAAGGCAATCTAGACAGAGCTAACCACGCGATGGTTTCTCTGATTAACTCAATGAAGTGGGATGAAGAGCGCTTCAACCTAGAATACGACTTAGACATCTATATGATCGTAGCCGTAGATTTCTTCAACATGGGGGCGATGGAAAACAAAGGCTTGAATGTATTCAACTCTAAGTTTGTTTTAGCAAACGACCAAACGGCAACGGATACCGATTACCTAGGTATCGAAGCGGTAATCGGTCACGAATATTTCCATAACTGGACCGGAAACCGAGTCACTTGTCGTGATTGGTTCCAGTTGAGCTTGAAAGAAGGCTTAACCGTATTCCGTGATCAAGAGTTCTCATCTGATCTTGGTTCTCGCGCAGTAAACCGAATCAACAATGTTCGTATTATTCGCGGGCCACAATTCGCTGAAGACGCAAGTCCAATGTCTCACCCAATTCGCCCTGACAAAGTAATCGAAATGAATAATTTCTATACTTTAACGGTATATGAAAAGGGCAGTGAAGTGATCAGAATGATCCACACATTGCTGGGTGAAGACGGTTTTCAAAAAGGCATGAAGCTTTACTTTGAACGTCACGATGGCACAGCCGCAACCTGTGAAGATTTCGTAGCGGCAATGGAAGACGCATCGGGTGTTGACCTGTCTCAATTCCGTTTGTGGTACAGCCAATCTGGCACGCCGACGCTCTCTGTTGAAAGCCATTACGATGCAGAGAAAAAAGAGTACACGTTAACCACTCGCCAAGTAACGTCTCCAACGCATGAGCAAACGGAAAAGCAGGCTCTGCATATTCCATTAGATATTGAGCTATACGCGGCTTCCGGTGATGTGATTGAGTTACAGTGTAATGGAAAGCCTGTTCATAATGTATTAGATGTGAAAGAAGCAGAGCAAACGTTCGTATTTGAGAATGTTAATGAGCTGCCTGTACCATCTTTGCTGCGCGAGTTTTCTGCGCCAGTGAAACTTGAATATAACTATTCCGATGACGAGTTGATCTTCCTAATGGTGCATGCTCGTAATGAGTTCTCTCGTTGGGATGCCGGGCAAATGCTGCTAGCGAAATACATACGCAGTAACGTAGAGAACGTTCAACAAGGCCTAAAATTTGCTCTTTGTTCTAGAGTGGTGGATGCATTCCGAGGCGTACTGCTAAGTGATACATTAGAACCTGCGTTTATTGCTGAGATGCTTTCATTACCAAGTCACAATGAAGTGTCTGGTTGGTATGAACGTGTGGATATTGATGCGGTCGCATCTGTGCTTAACTCAATGAAAATAACACTAGCTTCAGAACTTGAAGACGAGTTAGCGGCGGTTTTTCACAGCAATGCTTTGACCGAATACACGATTGACCATGATTCCATTGGTAAGCGTACTTTGCGTAAGGTGTGTTTGAGCTACTTGGCTCATACAGAGCAAGGTAATGATTTGGTTGTTGCTATGTACCAGCAAGCTAACAACATGACAGACACAATGGCAGCAATGGCGGCGGCAAACAGCGCACAACTAGCATGTCGTGAAACCTTAATGGCTGATTACAGCGACAAGTGGAAACACGATGGTCTGGTGATGGACAAATGGTTTGCTCTTCAAGGAACAAATCCTAGTTCAAATGCACTTGAAGTCATCAAAGCATCGATGTCGCACCAAGCGTTCAGTTTGAAAAACCCAAATCGAACTCGGAACTTAGTGGGGACGTTCTTAAATATGAACCCAGTTCAATTCCATGATAAATCAGGTCAAGGTTACGCGTTTGCTGGTGAGATCTTGCGTGAACTGAACAGCAGCAACCCACAAGTCGCTTCACGTTTAATCGATCCGCTATTAAAGTTCCGTAAGTACGATGATGAGCGCCAAGCTCTGATTAAAAAAGAACTTGAAACGCTTAAGAACATGGACAATTTAGCTAAAGATCTATTTGAGAAAGTGAATAAAGCACTCGACGTTTAGAGCAATGCGAAAAACATGAAACTGAATCAGTGGTAGAGTCATCTGCCACTGATTTTTTCGCTCCCACTTAATGTGTTAACGCCAAGTTTCAAACACTCTTTTTAAACGCGACACTTTATTAATTTTTGGCCATTTATTCCCAAAACCACCGATACTGTATTTATATGCAGGTGCTATATGAATTACTACATTTTCCGACTTAACATTTCATATCAACAGTTTTTAGCCAGTTATTCAGGGGCGGCGAGTAGAGTACAAGTGATAACCACGACGGGGTTGCGCTTAGAGTTACCTGCAACTCGTTTTAGACCATTTCTTACACAAATAGGGGTTAGAGGTCAATTTAGGCTAATAACTGACCAAAAAAATAAGTTTATTAAGTTAGAAGCTCTATAAAGCCTGATGTAACGAGTGGTTAAAAGGAATCTTAATCACATAATCAAACATTTCATCTCCTCTCGCCATTAAAACAATTAACGATTTATCAATAATGCTTTTACAATAAATGAATGCATTACCTTTGCTTAACTCGTTAGTAGAAAAGAGCACAACGACTCAATTCAAACACCCGCTTAAGTAATCCTCTAAAAAAATATAATTCTAATTGTGGAGTGTGACTATGACCGCACGTGAAACTGTGGTTCCAGTTTTGCTTGAAAAAGTGTACAAACTGATTCAAGACAAACTTGACCTTGCTCATCGACCTCTCGTAACTCAACTTGCCCAACACCTGTTTAGTAACGTTTCTCATGACGACCTGACTCAGAGAAACGAATCCGATTTATATGGTGCTGTAGTAAGCTTATGGCACCACATCAATGAAAAGAAACCCGACGAAATCTCGGTCCGCGTTTTTAACCCGACAGTCAGTCGCCAAGGTTGGCAATCTACTCATACTATCGTTGAGATAGTGGTTCCCGATAGTCCGTTTCTTGTTGACTCTGTGAAAATGGCATTAACTCGCCTCGATCTCTCTTCTCATCTTATGCTTCATAACCCAACCCAGATTTCGCGTTCCGATTCGGGCAGAGTGGTTGGTGTGAGTAATAATGACGGCGTGTTCCAATCATTGTTCCATATTGAAGTTGACCGCCTGAGCAGTAAACCAGAGATGGCAGCGCTTAAAACAGAACTTCTCGATATTTTTACCGACACCCGTTTAGTGGTGAACGATTGGTTGAAAATGGTAGAAAAACTCACAGAAGTGACCGATCAAGTTGAGCAGCAAAAAGAGAGCATCCCAGTAGATGCACAGCGTTTTGATGAAACGCTGGCGTTCCTTCGTTGGTTAGGTGAGCACAACTTTACGTTTATGGGCTACAAGGAGTATGACCTTGTTTCTGTTAATGGGGATACCGAACTGCAACCGACCAAAGATAAAGGTCTTGGTTTGTTCTCGAATTCAGATCGTGTGAGAAACGTTAAGCTGTCTGAATTTTCTGATTCGGCACGTCTTGAAGCGAAAAAGCCTTATGTACTTATCGTAACCAAGGGTAACACAGCGTCACGCATTCACCGTCCGGCTTACAATGACTACATCGGCATTAAGAAATTCGATAAGAACGGAAAAGTGATCGGTGAACATCGATTTACTGGCCTTTACACATCTGCTGTTTATAACCACACCGTTGAAACCATTCCACTGGTTCGAGAAAAAGTACAACGTATCCTAGATGCAAGTGGTTATCGTAAGGGCTCGTACTCTTACAAAGCCTTGCACAACATTCTTGAAAACTACCCGCGTGATGAATTGCTTCAAGCGAGAGAAGAAGAGCTGCTTGAAGTGGGGACTGGCGTAGTACAAATGCAAGATCGTGACCTTCTGCGGTTGTTTGTTCGTAAAGACCCATTTGGCCGTTTTTTCAGTTGCATGGTTTACGTGACAAAAGATCGTTACAACACTGAGCTTCGTCGCGACACCCAACGCATTTTGAAGCAGTACTTTGGTTGCAAAGAAGAAGTCGAATTCACAACCTACTTCTCTGAAAGCCCATTGGCGAGAACGCACTATATTGTTCGCGTTGAAAACAACAACATGGATGTGGACGTGAAAACAATAGAGCAGAATTTAATGGAAGTATCGTCTACGTGGGATGACCGCCTGTCTGAATCGATCATTGCAAACTTTGGTGAAAGTAACGGTCTGCCATTGTCGAAAGAGTACATGCGGGCATTCCCACGTTCGTACAAAGAAGACATAATGCCGGGCTCAGCTGTTGCTGATATCGAACGTTTAGAAGCGCTCAGTGAAGACAATAAACTCGACATGCTGTTTTACCGCCCTCAAGAAGAGGCGGTAGATTCAAAAGCTGTTCGTTTGAAGTTGTTCTACCACAGTGATGAGCCTATTCACCTTTCTGAGGTGATGCCTATGCTTGAAAACTTTGGCCTGCGTGTTATTGGTGAATCTCCATATGAAGTGCGTAAAACCAACGGTGTGACATATTGGATCCTTGATTTCTCTATGCTGCATAAGAGCGATAAGACGATTGATCTTCGTGAAGCTCGCGATCTTTTTCAGCAAGCCTTTGCGGCAATTTGGGAGGGCGAGTTAGACAGCGATGGTTTTAACCGCTTAGTACTTGGCGCTGGGCTTTCTGGCCGTGAAATCTCAATTTTACGCGCCTATGCTCGGTACATGCGCCAAGTAGGTTTCCCATTCAGTCAACAATACATTGAAGATACGTTATCTCATTACCCCGATCTCGCAAAAGAGTTAGTGAGCTTGTTTGGCAAGCGTTTTGACCCAAAACTGAAGGGCAGCGCGAAAGGCCAGCAAGATCTTATCAAGAAGATCACTGAACAACTGGATCATGTCGAAAGCTTGGATGATGATCGTATCATTCGTCGCTATATGGAAATGATCACTGCTACGCTTCGTACTAACTACTACCAAGTAGATGAGCACAAACAGTCTAAACCTTGGTTGGCCCTGAAAATGAGACCAAGTGAGATTCCAGACATCCCAGCACCGGTTCCTGCGTTTGAGATCTTCGTTTACGCACCAGACATTGAAGGGGTGCATCTACGTGGCGGCAAAGTCGCACGTGGTGGTTTACGTTGGTCAGATCGTCAAGAAGACTTCCGTACTGAAATTTTAGGCCTAGTTAAAGCGCAACAAGTTAAAAACACCGTTATCGTTCCGGTTGGTGCTAAAGGTGGTTTCGTTTGTAAGCGTCAACACACTATGTCTGGCCGAGACGAGATCTTTGCTGAAGGTCAACGCTGCTACAAGCGCTTCATCCGTGCATTACTCGACGTTTCAGATAACATCATTGAAGGTGAGGTTATCCCACCTAAGAGCGTTGTTCGTCACGATGAAGATGACCCGTATTTGGTTGTAGCCGCGGATAAAGGCACTGCTACATTCTCAGATTTAGCGAACTCAGTAGCGGAAGAGTACAACTTCTGGCTAGGTGATGCGTTTGCTTCTGGTGGCTCTAACGGTTACGACCACAAAGCGATGGGGATCACAGCGAAAGGAGGTTGGGAATCCGTTAAACGCCACTTCCGCGAAATGGGCATCAACTGTCAAAATACAGATTTCACCGCCATTGGTGTGGGTGATATGGCTGGCGACGTATTTGGTAACGGTATGTTGCTATCTAAGCACATTCGCTTACAAGCGGCGTTTAACCACATGCATATCTTCATTGACCCAAACCCAGAATCGGCATCTAGTTGGGTAGAGCGTGAGCGTCTGTTTAATCTGCCTCGCTCAAGCTGGGAAGATTACAATAAAGACCTGATTTCTCAAGGTGGTGGTGTTTTCTCTCGCCGAGCGAAGTCTATCTCTCTGACACCTGAAATTCAGAAAATGCTCGGTACCAAGAAAGCATCAATGGCGCCAAACGATTTGATCAAAGCGATCTTGTCTATGGCGGTTGATCTCCTTTGGAACGGCGGCATTGGTACTTATGTTAAGTCTTCTAGCGAGACTCATACTGATGTGGGTGACCGTGCAAATGACGTGCTTCGTATTGATGGTCGAGACCTGAAAGCTAAGGTTGTTGGCGAAGGCGGTAACTTGGGAATGACTCAATTGGGTCGTATTGAATACGCGCTAACGGGCGGCCGAGTGAATACTGACTTTGTGGATAACGTTGGTGGTGTCGATTGCTCGGACAACGAAGTCAACATTAAGATCTTCTTGAATGGCTTGGTGTCTAACGGTGACCTGACTATTAAGCAACGCAATCAAGTTTTAGAATCCATGGAAGACGAAGTGGGCGAAATCGTACTAGACGACGCTTACTGCCAAGCTGAATCTATTTCGGTTACTGAGCATCAAGGCGTTGACTTAGTGAAAGAACAGATCCGCTTTATTCACACAATGGAGAAAGCGGGGTATTTAGACCGTGGTTTAGAATACATCCCTGATGATGAAACGTTGCTAGAGCGCGAGAAGCAAGGTCAAGCACTTACAAGACCAGAGCTTTCGGTACTTATTGCTTATGGAAAAATGGTGCTCAAGGAAGATCTCGTTCACGATGATATTACAAATGATGAGTTCCATGCTCAACAATTGATGCAATATTTCCCGACAGAGTTACGCCGTAACTACTCTCAGCACATGGATAACCATCCACTACGAGCTGAGATCATTGCGACAGCGCTTGCTAACCAAATGGTTAACGAGATGGGTTGTAACTTCGTGACTCGCTTGCAAGAGGAGACCGGTGCAAATATTGTTGATATTGCGAATGCTTATGCGGCATCACGTGAAATTTATGGGCTGGGTAAGGTGATCAAGAGCATTCGAGAATTGGACAACATTTCTAGTTCTGAAGCTCAATACGAATTGCTTTACCATGTTCGACGTACCCTTCGTCGCCTGTCACGCTGGTTGCTAAGAAACCGCACGGGTAAACAGTCAGTGAATGCATTGATTGAGCGTTATCAAGGTGATGTCGTTGCGATTACTGACAAGCTGGATGAAAACCTAGTGACTTCTGAAGTGGAAGAGCACAAAGCAATGGCGCAATTATGGATTGATCAAGGTGTCAACGCTGAACTGGCAAATTCAGTGGCACGTTTATCGAGTTTGTACTCAGCACTGGATATATCCACAGTGGCTCGTGAAACGGGTAAAACAGTCCAACAAGCGTCTAAGCTTTACTTCAACCTTGGTGACCGTTTATCTCTCCATTGGTTCTTAAAACAAATTAATGGTCAAGCCGTCGATAACAACTGGCAAGCACTGGCGCGTGCAGCATTTAGAGAAGATCTGGATTGGCAGCAACGCCAACTAACGGGCCAAGTCCTTAACTGTGGTTGTGCTTCAGACATTGATGTGATTAAAGCGCTTGATGACTGGATGGAAAGTAACTCGGTTTCTCTACATCGTTGGGAAAGCATTCTAAACGAATTCAAAGTGGGTGCGGTTCATGAGTTTGCTAAGTTTTCAGTAGCACTGCGTGAACTGATGCTATTGAATCTAAACTGCATGTCGAAAGACTAATCACGAGATAAAACGAAAGAGTATAAGGGCAGGCCATATGGTCTGCCTTATTTGTTTCATCAAAGTCGAAAGGTTCAATGAGGGCAATACGGTTGAGCTGACAAAGTAAAATCACGCTATGGTATCAATGAGACCATCTCGTTTCTGACGAGTAGATACGGTATCGTTTGCTTAATAAAGAACCTCATTCGATAAAAAACAAGATTATATTACCCCTACAGACAGTAATTGATTGAATAGTTGACTAAATAAGTAAATAATAACGCCCCGTTTACACGGGGCTTTTTTCTATCGGAGGCACAATGCTTTACCGTCTAGCCAGAACTGGCTTTTTCCAACTTGATGCCGAAAAGGCACATGATCTTGCAATTCAAAATTTCAAGCGCTTCACTGGCACACCTATTGATCTTTTGTATCGCCAAAAATTACCTCATCGACCTGTAGAGTGCATGGGTCTTACTTTTAAAAACCCAGTTGGCCTTGCTGCAGGCCTAGATAAAAACGGCGAATGTATCGATGCATTTGGCGCTATGGGTTTTGGTTTCGTCGAAGTAGGAACGGTCACTCCGCGCCCACAAACAGGTAACGACAAACCTCGCATATTTCGTCTAATTGAAGCTGAAGGTATTATCAATCGTATGGGTTTTAATAACCTTGGCGTTGATAACCTGATTGAGAATGTTAAGAAGTCAAACTATGATGGCATCTTAGGTATCAATATCGGTAAAAATAAAGACACACCAATTGAAAAGGGCGCAGAAGATTACTTAATCTGTATGGAGAAGGTATATCAATACGCAGGCTACATTGCTGTGAACATCTCTTCACCAAACACTCCAGGACTTCGTTCTTTACAGTACGGTGAGGCCCTAGATGAGCTGTTGTCTGAACTTAAAGCAAAACAATCAGAACTCGAAGAGAAGCATGGTAAATATGTTCCTCTTGCTCTTAAGATTGCTCCGGATCTCAGTGACGATGAAATTAGCCAAATTTGTGGATCGCTAATCAAAAACAAGATCGATGGTGTGATCGCAACAAACACAACATTGGATCGTAGTATCGTTGAGGGTATGAAGCATTGCGACGAGGCGGGGGGGCTTAGTGGACGTCCGGTTCAATTGCGCAGCACAGAAGTGGTTCGCAAACTTTATGAAGAGTTGGGTGATCAACTACCGATCATTGGGGTAGGTGGTGTTGACTCTTATGTTTCAGCAAAAGAGAAACTGATGGCTGGCGCAAAGCTTGTCCAAGTTTACTCTGGTTTTATCTATAAAGGTCCAGGCCTGGTTCGTGACATCGTTAAAAATCTATAGTCTTTATAGGTAAATCTATATTACGGTATCACCTTGAAAAAAGAGACACTGTCACTCATTGAGTTATAGAGAAAAGCGATAAGAAAGAGGAATTCATTTCCTCTTTTTTTTTGCCTATTGCTTAGTAGAATTATCGTAATTGAAGGTAATTTTGCGTTTTACCTAACTGAATGGTTCAACAGTGTGAGACGAAATGATGCTTAAACCTAGCGATACATGGAGTTGGTATTACGATGAGCAGCAATGTTCATTGATGCTAGATCTCGGAGAGGAGATGATTTTTAAAACGAATCTGGTTCGCAACAAGCTGGTGGACTGCGCGTTTAAAAATAATCAATTCACTGTCGATGATGCCTCATCTTATCAAACCTTTAAAGAACAAATTTCGGGCTTAGAACTGTCTGAGCCACGCCAAGCCGAACTCGCTCTGTATTGCGTGGCTGCAAAGCGTTTCCATAAGCCTGTGCAGCCAAAGAGCTGGTTCTTCGATTTACAAGGTACAGGCCATGAATGCCCTCAAGAAGGGGATATTGTACAAATGAATAATGAGCATAGCTTAGGGTATTTCATTGTATTAGAAGTGGGAGAGTGTGCGAGCCTATGTGCATTTGTCGACCTAGAAGAGTTTCTGCTTACACCTTCAAAAGGGTTACGCTTTGGTGACTCGATTAAAGTCATGCACGATAGAATGATAGACGCGAACGCTATCCTTCATCAAACGCCTATTGCAATGGTAGGCTAACCGCCAATCTAGAGCATCATTTCCAAAGACTACGACGCAAAGCAACATCTCTTCCTCATAATCGGCTGAATAGCCGATTTTTTTGTGCTTAAAAAAGACTATTTCAACAGGTACGGTATGGTTTATTCATTTAAATGACGTTGTTCCCTCATCTAATACGTAATAAATGTGTCTTTTTTAACCTCAATTTCGGCCAATTCTCTGACTATCAATCGTAGATTCCCTCTTTTTATTCCCTGTTTGAGGGCTTTTGTTGGAAACTTTCAGCCTTAACTTCTGTCTGGTATATACCAAAAAAGAGGTGAATATAAATTCACTTCGTGGTTAGAGATTAAGGATGTGTGTTGTTTCTATAACATTGAGAGTGAACGTGTTGTAAGGGATGACGGGTAAGCGAACGCTTCGTCGTTGAGTGTTTGCTAAGCAGTTAGTCGAAAGATTCAATGAAAAGACGAGTTTAGTGTGATGTTCTAGTAGCAAAATCAGGTATAATCGAACTCATTTTTACCAATAAAAGAACACTATGAATCAATATCTAGCGGTTACCTCAAACGGCCTTGAGAATTTATTAGTTGAAGAACTCACCCAATTAGGGATTACAAACGCAAAACCTGTTCAAGCAGGTGTTAAATTCAAAGCCACCAATGAGCAAATTTATCGTTGTTGTTTGTGGAGCCGTTTGGCTTCTCGATTTGTACGTGTCCTTTCAGAATTCACGTGTATGGATGATATGGATCTTTATCTATCAACCACCGCGGTTAACTGGGTAAACCAATTCCATAGCTCTAAGCGTTTCGTTGTTGACTTCAATGGTACGAACAACGAAATCCGTAATAGCCAATACGGTGCGATGAAAGTGAAAGATGCCGTTGTGGATTGCTTCGAGAAGAAATCTCTACCTCGTCCTTCTATCAGTAAAGAGAACCCAGACATTCGAATTCATGTTCGTCTACATCGTGATAAAGCGATTCTTGGTGTTGATATGGTGGGAAGCGGTCTTCATCAACGTGGTTACCGTCCAGAGTCAGGTCGCGCACCTTTGCGTGAAACACTTGCTGCAGCGATTCTTCTTCGTATTGGCTGGGATGCGACTAAGCCTTTCCTAGACCCTATGTGTGGTTCAGGTACGTTAGTGATTGAAGCGGCAATGATGGCTGCCAACATGGCTCCAGGTGTTAAACGCCAGAAGTGGTGTTTTGAATCACTAGAAGATTTCGAACCAGAGCTTTGGGCTGAAGTGAAAGCTGAAGCGAACGTTCAAGGCCGTCGTGGTGTAAAGAAAGTAGAATGTAAGTTCTATGGCTATGACAATGACGAACGCATGATCAAAACAGCGCGTGACAATGCTCGTCGTGCTGGTGTTGAAGAGTTGATTGAATTCGAAGTAGGTGATGCGGCAAAACTTAAGCGTCCTACCGAGTTTACTGATGGTGTGATTGTTTCTAACCCACCATATGGTGAGCGTCTTGGTACAGAGCCGGGTCTTATTGCTCTTTACACAGCATTCGGCGCGCAGCTTAAAGCGGAATTTGGCGGTTGTAACGCGTCGATTTTCTCTAGTTCAGACGAATTACTGAGCTGCTTACGCATGCGTGCAGACAAACAGTTCAAATTGAACAACGGTGCGTTACCGTGTCACCAAAAGAACTACTCAATTTCAGATCGTCCGATGTCAGAACGTCCAACGGGCGAACAAGAACCGCTGATTGCGCCTGACTTTGCAAACCGTCTTAAAAAGAACATCGGTAAAATTGGCAAGTGGGCTAAGAAAGAGCAATTAGATTGTTACCGTATCTACGATGCTGACTTACCAGAATACAATGTAGCGATTGACGTATACCCAGGGCACCTTGTGATTCAAGAATACGCTGCGCCTAAAGATGTACCGGAAGACAAAGCTAAACGTCGTCTAACCGATATTATCCGTGCTTCTATTCAAGTCACGGGCGTTGAAGCAAACAACGTGGTTCTTAAGGTTCGCCAGAAGCAGAAAGGCCGTTCTCAATATCAAAAAATGGCTCAAGACTCATCTAACCTAGAAGTGAACGAATACGGCGTTAAGTTGATTGTTAATCTTCATGATTATCTAGATACAGGCTTGTTCTTAGATCATAAGATCACTCGTCGCCGTATCGGTGAGATGGCTGCTGGCAAAGACTTCCTCAACCTGTTTGCTTACACGGGCAGTGCATCTGTTCATGCAGCTGTCGGTGGTGCACGCTCTACAACAACGGTTGATATGTCTAATACCTACCTTGAGTGGGCAAAACAGAACATGGAGCTTAACGGTCGAGTTGGTCGTCAACATCAGTTTGTTCAAGCTGACTGCTTACAGTGGTTGGTTAAAGAGCAGGGTTCTTACGACCTGATCTTTATTGATCCGCCAACGTTCTCAAACTCTAAGCGTATGGATCAATCTTTCGATGTTCAACGTGATCACATTCAGTTGATGGAAAACCTTAAGCGTCTGCTTCGTGAAGAAGGCACGATTGTGTTCTCTAACAACAAGCGTCACTTCAAAATGGATCTAGAAGGTCTAGAAGCGTTAGGTCTTAAAGCTCAGAATATCTCAGCTAAGACGCTTCCATTGGACTTTTCTCGCAATAAGCACATTCATAACTGCTGGTTGATTACTCATAAGTAGTTAAGAGATTGTATAAGGATATAGTGTGCTGACTCTCTACAGTACAGAAGGGTGCCATCTATGTGAGATGGCATTCCAACTCACGGAACAGTTAAACATTAGCCATCACGTCGACGTTGTCGACATTGCATTTGATGATGCGCTCTTTTCCCGTTACGGGGTCACTATTCCGGTGCTCAAATTTGAAAGCTCTGATTTTTCTCAAAGCTCAGAGCTTAACTGGCCATTTGGCTTGTTAGAACTTAATGATTGGTTAAAGAAGAATGGCATTACTTACAATTCATAATGGGCAATTAGCGTTTGGCGATCACCCGTTATTAGATCGTGCAGACTTTGCACTGCAAGAAAACGAACGTGTGTGTTTAGTAGGGCGCAATGGTGCTGGTAAGTCTACGTTGATGAAAATCCTGTCTGGGAACATCATCATGGACGACGGCAAGATGCAAATCACGCAAGATGTGGTTGTGTCTCGCCTTGAGCAAGATCCCCCGCGTAATGAAGAAGGCACCGTTTATGATTATGTTGCTGGTGGCCTAGCGGAAATCGGCGAACAGTTGAAGATCTACCATGATCTTCTGGATCTCATCGGTACTGACCCGAGTGAAAAGAACCTAAACCGTCTTACTCGTGTGCAAGAGCAACTGGATCATGCGAACGCATGGCGCTTTGAAGATCGCGTAAGTAACGTAATGGCGGCGCTTAAACTGACGGCTGAAACAAAACTGACTGATTTATCTGGTGGTTGGCAGCGTAAAGCGGCGCTTGCTCGTGCGCTTGTATGTGACCCAGACGTGCTTCTACTCGACGAACCGACTAACCACTTGGATGTTGCGACAATCGAATGGTTAGAAGGCTTCCTGAAAGACTTCCGTGGTTCAATCATCTTTATCTCGCATGACCGTGCGTTCATTAAATCGATGGCAACTCGCATCGTTGATCTTGATCGCGGCAAACTGAGTTCTTTCCCGGGTGACTATGACAACTACTTGTTAGATAAAGAAGAAGCGTTACGTGTTGAAGAGATGCAGAACGCTGAATTCGATAAGAAGCTAGCTCAAGAAGAAGTATGGATTCGTCAGGGCATTAAAGCGCGTCGTACGCGTAATGAAGGCCGTGTTCGTGCGCTTAAAAAATTACGTGAAGAGCGCCAAGCGCGTCGTGAAGTGCAGGGTAAAGCGAACATCCAAATCGATACATCTTCACGCTCAGGTAAAATCGTATTTGAAGCAGAGAATCTTAACTTTGGCTTCGAAGGCAAAGAGATTGTTAAAGACTTCAGCTTCAACATCATGCGCGGTGATCGTATCGCACTTATCGGGCCAAATGGTTGTGGTAAGAGTACGGTACTCAAGCTGCTTCTTGACCAGCTTAAGCCAGATTCAGGTCGTCTGCATTGTGGTACCAAGCTTGAAGTGGCTTACTTCGACCAATACCGCGAAATTCTAGACCCAGAAAAGTCTGTAATTGATAACCTAGCGGATGGTAAGCAAGAAGTGACGGTTGGCGGGCGTGAGCGTCATGCACTGAGTTATTTGCAAGATTTCTTGTTCTCGCCTAAACGTGCTCGTACACCGGTTAAAGCGTTGTCCGGTGGTGAGAAAAACCGTCTTCTATTGGCTCGGATTTTCCTTAAATCGAATAACTTATTGATTCTCGATGAGCCAACCAACGATCTAGATATCGAAACTTTGGAACTTTTAGAAGATTTGCTTGCCAACTATGAGGGTACGCTTCTTTTAGTGAGCCACGATCGTCAGTTTGTCGATAACACGGTTATGACAAGTTGGATCTTTGAAGGCAATGGCGTTATTGAGGAATTTGTTGGTGGTTACCACGATGCTCAGCAGCAAAGAAAGCAAGCATTAGAGTACCGACAGGTTGAAAAGCCATCAAAGCCTGAGAAAGTAGTTGAGGAAACTCCCAAAACTGCGCCAGTTAAGGCTAAACCTAAGAAGTTATCGTATAAGCTACAACGAGAACTCGAAGCGCTACCAATGCGTTTAGAAGAATTGGAAACTCAAATTGAAACTCTTCAGCAAGAAGTCAATGATCCTAGCTTCTTTTCAAAATCTGTAGAGCAGACACAACCCGTTTTAGATAAGCTATCTGCAGCCGAGCAGGAGCTTGACGTTGCTTTTGAGCGTTGGGAAGAGCTCGAAGCACTACAACAGGAAAGTTAAGAAGTAATAATGACGTGTACTAAATTTAAATTAACCACAGTTGCAGCATTCGTTTTTGCTGCAACTAACGCGAACGCTGCGCTTTATAAGGTAGTGGAAGTAACGCCTTCTTTTGCTGATGAACCTGAAATATCTGAGATATTTGGTGTCGCAATTCAGCCAGGCAAAGCTGTCAACGTTAATGCAGTATTGCCAGCATTACCTGATGATGAGTTACTTCTAGGCTGTTTTGATTCTAATGCAACTAACTGTGCGGATAGTACATTTAAACTGGCTGGTGAAACTCGTAATGCTATTGAAGGTGTGAGTTATCGTGAAGAAGTGCCTTTCGCTATGGATGCGGCATTTCAATATATTCAAAACAGAGACGACTTTTATGATTATTGTCGACGTGAGCTTAAATACTCAACATGTGAAAGTTGGGCCGATGAACATTGGAGCACTTGGGATAAAGAGCGCAACTTAAGTTATGTTAATGCGAAAGCCTTTATCGAAGGTGGAAGTACATATGAAAGTCGTAATACAGTAATCAACGCTTTAGATATTGACGCTAAACCGTTAGGCATCAAATCTGAAGGCGACATCCGACATAATGCGATGTTCACAACTCCAAGTGGGCCTACAGGTACTTCGGAAACTCGTGCTTGGCAAGCGATAAAGACAAGTAATGGCACGGTATATAATGTAGGTAGTGTCTCTAAGAAAGGACCGACAACAAACACTTCAGATACAACGTTTAGTTCTAAAGCCGCGATCTGGGACGGTACAACAACACAAGACATTGATTGGGTAAGAAATGGTAACGCTCAAGAAGGTGATTTCTTTGCCCAAGGCAGTATGCGATCAATCGCGATTGATGAGTCTAAGTCTATATTCTATGGTGTCGGTTATAATACGGCCAATGGCAGTGGAAGCCTCCAAGATATGAATGCTTCTGTATTCATTAGTAAATCTTTGGATTTAGCTGACAGCAGTAATACATGGACAACTAAAATTATCAGTGGCGCAGAAGTTAAGTCTGGGTCTTCAAACGACGATGCTCGATACAGTAACTCCGTTGCAACTGACATCAACGATAATTTACTTGCTGTCGGTTATGCTAAGCGTAACGGTTATGTGCCAGAAAAAGGCAGTGCGGGTAACAAAATATTTGTTGTACCTGACGCATCTGCATCAACACCAACCGCGACATTTTTATCCGGTGGCATCTTCTTTAATGGTGCGAGCGGTGAAGCTAAAGCGGTCAATAACTATAATGAAATTGTTGGTCAAGTTGATGCTGAAACGATTCGTGAAGTCGATGGCAGTGAACGTAGGCATCGAGGCTTTATTTACCCATACGAAGTTAAGTCGTCGAAAAATGAGCGTCGTGTAGATATCTTCAATGGACAGGCTTGGTGGCTCGATGATCTCACCAATGATGGCAACGCTTCGGGAGATAACAACAAGTTCCGAATTATTGATGCGACAGATATTAATGATGCCGGTGTTATCTCTGCGACTGCTATCAAATGTACGGTAGGCGGAAAAACTCAACCGTATGATACAACATCTCATAACTCTTACTGTGGTGGTGCAGCCTCTAACGCGGTTGAAGAAGTGGTTGCGGTTAAGCTAATCCCAATTGCTGGCAATACAAAAGCTGATATACAGCCACGTAGCACTGATACTGAGAAAGTCGGTCGCCAAGGCGGTAGTCTGGGCTGGTTTACTTTGACTGTTCTTGGCTTGTTAGGGTTCCGTCGAAAATTTAAATAATTTTATCTCTTGAGCCCGAGTTCACAATTCTGGATTCGGGCTTTTTTTCACCTTGAGAAAATTTAAAAATTGGTCAATTCTTTATATTGGATTTAAAACTCCGCAAAGCTGTAATCATTATATGTTAGTTAATCAACACCCGTATGAGGACTGCACTATGAAGAGACAAAAGCGTGATCGACTAGAACGAGCACAATCTCAAGGCTACAAAGCTGGTTTAAATGGTAGGTCGCAAGAAGCTTGCCCATACAGCCAAATGGACTCTCGGTCTTATTGGCTCGGTGGTTGGCGTGATGCCAAAGATGATAAGCATTCAGGTCTCTATAAGTAGATAGGGCGAACATATTTGAAGGTCAAGGCTCTAACTGTTGTGAGCAACAACAGTTAGAGCCTTGTTGGTTTATGAGCTACATTAAACTTTAGAAAGAATGGTTTTAAAGCGATTTAGTAACATAACGGGTGGATACAGCACGAAGTAAGGATATTTGCCACCACTTAATGCACTATAACTAAATGTATTGATGTAAAAATAAAGCAGCCATTAGCTGCTTTATTAAAAAATACGATTAAACTAAAACGCTGACGTATCTTGGAAAAGGCCAACTTTCAAATCTTTAGCCACATAGATTTCTTTACCATCTACAAGTACGCGACCGTCAGCAAGGCCCATAACAAGGCGACGGTTAACCACACGTTTCATGTGAATTTCGTAAGTGACTTTTTTAGCAGTCGGTAAAATTTGGCCAGTAAATTTTACTTCACCAACACCCAGAGCACGGCCTTTACCTTTGCCGCCAACCCAACCAAGGTAGAAGCCAACAAGCTGCCACATTGCGTCTAGGCCGAGGCAACCAGGCATTACCGGATCACCAGGAAAGTGGCAATCAAAGAACCATAGGTCAGGAGTAATATCCAGCTCAGCAAGAATCAAACCTTTACCGAAATCACCTTCAGTTTCAGACATTTTAGTGATGCGGTCCATCATCAACATGTTGGGTGCTGGTAGTTGAGGACCTTCTGGCCATAGTTCGCCTTGGCTTGATGCTAGAAGCTCTTCGCGAGTGTAAGAATCACGTTTGTTTTGCATTATCAATTACTCCGATTTTTGATAGGTGCATATTAGTGAACAGGTGTACGCTAAACAAGTCCGATCAGTACTAGACAAACCAGTTTCTAATGCGTTCAACAATTCCAATAGGGGGTTCATGTCTTTCAAAATTTTCAATACGTTCTGCTATTTTGCTTAGAACGCTTTCTTGTTCATCGTCTCTAAATGGTTTGTTCATGATGAGAGGAATTGCTTCATCTACATTAGAGACTGACCAAATGTGGAATTCTTTGTTTTTTATGCTTTCAATTAGGTCTGGCTTAAGAGCTAGATGTCTTAAGTTAGATCTTGGAAGAATCACGCCTTGCTCGCCAGTTAGCCCATGATGTTTACAAACATGATAAAAGCCTTCGATCTTTTCATTTAACCCACCGACGGCTTGCACTCGACCAAACTGGTCAACAGCGCCTGTCACGGCAATTTGTTGATTGATTGGGTATTCAGATAGAGCGCTCACCAAAGAACACAGCTCTGCAAGCGAGGCACTGTCACCATCAACTTCGCAATATGACTGTTCAAAAACGACAGAAGCAGAATATGGAAAGGGGTCTTCTAAATTCATAGAGCTGCTTAAGAAAGCTTGCATGATCATCATGCCTTTAGCGTGAAGGTTTCCACCAAGCTCAGCCTTTCGTTCAACATCGGCAATATCACCATCGCCAAAGTGAATAACACACGAAATTCGCGCCGGTTCACCATAAGATATAGGGTGTCCTGGAACATCGATAACGGTAAGGCCGTTGACTTGACCAACTTGTTCGCCTTCGGTTTCGATTATAACTTGCCCATCTCTGATATCATCAAGAGCACGCTCTGGCAGATAAGATTCACGGTTGTATTTATGCTGCTGTGCTAATTGGATATGCTCAATATCAATGTCACCGTTGTCCGCTTCAACCAATGCCTCACTCAATAATGCATTGTGCCAAATAGGACAAAGTGGAATATAACTTTGGTCCTCGGTCTCTCTGGCCCCAGCGGTAAGAATGGCCGTCAATGCTTGCTGTGTAATCTTTGGAAGCTTATAGCGCTGTTGCAACCATTTAAGATAACCAAGGTATTGAGGGAGCGTATCGTGGGAAAGTTTGATGTCTTGTTCAATTTCGCTAAATAGACAAAACCCCGTTTGAATATCACTGTCGAGGTAGTCAAGATCACCTAATTGTGCTCTGTCTCCGACAACAATGAGCTTAATGTTGTAGGTAAGAGGCAATGTAGATGATTGGTTTAGGTGTTCAGGGTTACTACTGATCGGCTCTATCGCTTCACCAAGTAGGGCTGATTTTAATAACAGCCAGCTGCCAGGGTTCGCTAATATCAAGTTAGCAGAAACGATCAAGTAGCCGTTGTTTGCCCTTGCCAGTAACCCCGGTTTTGTCGCGATAATCTTACCGTCTTTTGATTGCACTTGATCAAATAGACATACCGCATTTAAAGATTCAGTTTTTATAACCGGCTGAGTAGGATCATCTAATTCAGAGATTAAAGATTCAACAATCATTTGACGATAAATAGAATTATCGGAAGCGTTTACAAGTAAAACACGAGAAAGGTTAGATAAACGGACAAAGCGGACTAATGCGTCTCTGAATCTGTGTTGAATGCTTGAAAATGCGAGAGGCGAAATGTCGGGGAATTGCTCTAATTGAGCGCTATATTCGTCGTACTGAGGCGTAACATGTCGCCAATCTACTTGAGTCATTTAGTTTTCTGATTGAGATAATAAGGTAGGGAGTATATAGAAAAACTGATCTCGCTTGTAGTTCTATGTTGCACTTACTCGTTACTGAACGCATATAAGTATGATCTTGGTCTATTCTTTGAAGACAATAAATTGTTACCCCGCACTTTTTGGGTTACGCTGTCACCTGAAGCAACTATCGAGATGAGACATGAAATATCAGCAGCTTGAAAACTTAGAATGTGGTTGGAAATGGAAATATCTAGTCAAGAAATGGAAAGAAGGTGAATCTATCACCTGCCATATTGATTCAAGTGAAGCTGACGTTGCCGTGCAAGCCTTACTCAAGTTAGAGCATCAACCCACTGGTGTTCTTGAGTGGATCTCAAACAACATGGCTCCTGAGATCGATAACAAGCTAAAACAAGCGATCAGAGCGAAGCGAAAACGTCATTTTAATGCAGAACAAGTCCATACCAAGAAAAAATCGATTGACCTTGATTATCGTGTATGGGAAAAGCTTTCACAACGAGCGAATGAGTTGGATTGCACGTTATCAGATGCCATTGAGTATTTGGTGAGTGAGGCCTCTCGTAGTGAACAAGCAAGTAAGAAAGTGACTAGTATCAAAGAAGACCTGAGTAAGCTTCTTTTTGACGACAAATAATCATTAATGGTAGTGGTGGTATAATGATGTACGTAATTTTAATTGGCGCAATAGTGATTTTTTGGCTCGTAGCCATTGATAGACCCGTGTTAAAAATAAAATTCAATGATGGATCTATCGAACAGGTTAAAGGACACCTCCCACCGGGTTTCAAGCATAACCTTCAAGCCATTGGTCATCAGAATGCCTTTAAAGGGCAACTTAAAGTCTATGCTAAGCGTTCTGGCTACCATCTCAAATTCACTAAAGATATACCTAAAAGTGTACAACAACGTATTCGCAACGTGTTTCCACACAATGGCTTTAAAGCAAAGGGGTCAAAGCGGGCATAACGGCTGAAAGTTGCACCTAGGCTTGAATTTGTCATACTTTGTTGGTCCTCAACCCACTGAAACCGCCGTCATACTGTCCTCTACTTTTATCATAAATAGAGAACGTTATGAGATATCTAGTATTTTTGTTCTATTTCTTATCTTCAGTTGTCGTTTCCGATGACGCGCTAATTAACCCTGTAGCACAAAAGATAAAAGCCTCTATTATTAAAGGCCTCAATAAAGATAATGTTGAACTTAATGGTTATTGTGATCTGATGATTGAGATGAGGCATTCGAAAGGCTATGCGAAAATTAAAAAGGTTAGGGCATCTGGCGATAGCAAAGCGTGTAAGCATGCGAAAAATTATTTACCTAAAAGGAAAAAGTACAAATACAGTTTTCCCGAAAAGTACATTCGCCTCCACTTAACTGAATAACTCACCTTAGAGCACTATAACTTGTAGCTTCTGATTTCATTAAAACAATTTCGTGAACCCATCTCTAACTTCTATTAATATAACGTTTATTATAAAGACAAAACATGTAGGCAAGAATATTTTTGGTTAAGGAGACGTTGAGGTTGTTGTTAGATAGTAGGAATCATTCGGCTGAGGTGATTGAGATATCGAGAAAGGTCTCTATCAATGTTGAAGCTCGTTTCAGCCGATGGCTCATCTCATCGGAGTATAAGCTTGACCAGTCAACAGTCGACTCGTTACTGAGTTTAGAAAATCGGTATTGTGATAGCGTCATATTTGATGAGTCTGATCGAGTCTCTTACAATCAACGTATTTTATTGCGTTGTGAACAGGATAGAGTTAATGCTCGCCGCGAAAAAGTGGCCGCGAAACAGCAAACATTGCGCTACGTCATCGATGATGTCAGCAATACCGCATCTGAGCTTATGCTTGCAAAGCTTCAAGGAACCTTAATTAGCTCGTTGTTCACACATTTACCCGATTATAATCAATTTGCGAGTGTGGCTTATTCTCCATCCTTAAGCTTTCCTAAACTCCATGAAATATCAGCAAAAAGCAGAACATTGAGCATGAGCTTAAATGAATTTGTTTCCAACCGTGAGTTCACTGAAAAATACGGTAAGAAATCCAAGATAGTCTTAGATCCTAAAGTGGCTGCTCGACAGATAGGCATAGATAATTGCCGCTTACTATTTCCGTTACTCATGAGCCAGCAATTGATTAAGTGGAATGACAATAACATCAAGCATATCACGCCTAAAGTTTGGCAACATTTAGTCGTCACAGCCAATGCCACACGTATTCGACTTGAAGAGACAACAGTTAAAAATCCTGATGTTGGGATCCTTCTCGGAGTGTTAAGAGTGCTGCCTTTATTTCTGATTTGTAACCACTTTACTTCAACGTTTGAAGATGCATTGGTTAAAACTATGCTCGGATATCGAGATGCCAGTGACAGACATGATGAATATTATGCTTGTACAGAAGTTCTTCCAAACACCAAGTTCCTTGAAGCCATGGTAGAGCAATTGGAGCTTAAGTTACTGGAAAGGCTTATCGAATTTATAGATTGGACGCCGAGTAATCAGTATATAAAACTGGCTCTTTTTGAAGAAATCAATGATATTCCTGCACTTGAACGAACGGTTTATGGCACAGCGCTCGCTCAAGGTAGAAAATTCTCGATATTTGAAGCGTTAGATAACAGCGGCCTTTTTAATGTTAAACATATCCCGTACTGGTTCTCGACTGTACAAATATCCACTCCGACGGTATCGAAACTTCGAAGTAGAGTGCCAGGCAAGTTGACTACGATGATGTAGAAAACAATAGATGCAGAGCACAACACGCTTAACGAACATGATAACTATTTTGTTGCACTGTCACTTATAATCGTCATTTTAATAAAGACTTTAGAGCGAGATTCTATAGTTAGACTCAACGCAAGTCGAATCCTGAACAGCATAGCTCGCGTCAGAAACACTGTCCGTGGGGCAAATTTTCATAAACCGTTCATTGGCCAAAACAAACTCACGAACAAGTAATTCAAAGTCGATCTCTACTGACTAGTGATGCAGAGAGAGGCACGACGCGACTGGAAATTCTGGGTAACGAAAGAAGCTAACATGTTCAGACTTCAACACAGAACCACATTCAATGGATTCTATGGATTAAAGTGTTTAGTTGTCACGCTGACCGCAACGAAAATCCAGAGATTAAGCAGATGTGGGCACACATTGCAAAAAAGTACAACGGGCTAGGATTAAACGCGATTTCAATGACTTGTACAGGATTAGTGTTGATGGCAGCCACTCCAAATAAAGCACTACCTCAGTGCGTATTATGTATATTATGTTAAATTGTATCTGAGGTTTATAGTGTTTGACCTTATATGTAATACCCTGCCTTTACCGAGTTAAGATTGTATTTAACACTTAGGCTATTTACCATAAAATACCTAATAAACATATTTCCTAATCTTCGATTAAGAATATGTTTATTAGATCTTAAGCATTAATCTATTAATCGCTTCTGTTATTTCTTGCGTTCTTACTGGCTTAGTCACGAAATCATTCATTCCTACGGCCAAACACGAAAGTCGATCTTCTCTTGATGTGTGTGCTGTTAGTGCGACAATTGGAGTTTTGATGTTTAACTCTCTTATGTATTTAGTTGTCGTTAAACCATCCATAACTGGCATAGACACATCCATCAAGATAATGTCGATTGGGTCCTTGTCTCTTTCAATAAAGTTAATGGCTTCTTCACCATTACTGACAATGAAAACGTTATGGCCTTGTCGTGTTAATATGAGCTTAATCACCATTTGATTCGTTGGGTTGTCTTCGACAACTAAAACTGAATAGCAGTTTCTGAGTTCTCTTGAGGAGCTTTTCTCTTCATCGTGAGCTAGATTGTTCGTTACTCGAGTAAGAATCGGTAACTGTACCTCGAATTTCGATCCTTTTCCTGGCTCACTCTCTACCGATATGCGTCCATTCATCAGTTCTACCAGTCGCTTGGTTATCGCCAAGCCCAAACCAGTACCACCAAATCTACGTGTGATTGTACTATCAGCTTGCACGAATGGACTGAACAACGACGAACGTTGCTGCGAATTGATGCCAATCCCAGTGTCTTCTACTGAGATATAAAACGAGCTCGCTTGGGATTGAATAGAAACATGAACATGTCCATGCTCAGTAAACTTAATCGCGTTACCGATCAGGTTAAATAAAATTTGAGCTAAGCGGCTTGGATCGATGTAATGAAGTTCACCTCCAGAGATGTCGCTGGTTACCATTAGTGCCAACCCTTTATTGTCAGCAGCCTTCTTTTGTTCAGAAATAACAAAAGTTACAGTGTCTCTTACGTTGCTCCATTGAGGTGTCAGCGAAAAGCATCCTGATTCGATTTTTGAGAAATCCAGTACGTCACTGATGATCGCTAACAAAAGTTCAGACGATGTACTCATATTAAACAGTATTGTGCACTGTTCTTGATTTAACTGGGTGGAGTTTAGCGTTTCTATCAAGCCGATTATTGCGTTCAGTGGTGTTCTTAATTCATGGCTCATCATCGCTAAGAATTCAGACTTTGCCCTATTCGCTCTTTCAGCCTCTTTTCTGGCTGTAACTAGTTCTGCCGTACGTTCTCGGACAGTGGCTTCAAGCTTTTCCTTGTTTTCAATATCAAAAATTGCTCTCTCAATGAGTGGGCGAAAACGGTTTAAGGTCGCTTTGGTTTCGATACTAAAATGTTTGGGGTTGGAATGAATAAAAATGATAACAGATTGTGTTAATCCGCTATTAATACCTGTAATTAGTACTGAATTGATTTGATCGAGAATTATCGGATGCAAAGAATTGAATTCACCCAAAGATCTTGGTTCAAAAAGAATGGCGCATTCACCATTTATGACCCGTGATAATTTACCACAATCCGTCCAATCAACCAGTTCAAAGACTTTGTTATTGGTCAATAGAGTTTTGAATTTACCTTCTTTTCCTCCCCTTGATACGACAATAAAGTCGTCAAATTTAATGTACTTCCTTAATACTAATTCAAGGCTTGAGAATATCTCAGATATGTTACTCGCCTTACTGATTGCCGAGATAGTTGATAAAATAACCCTATTCTCTTCGGCTAATTTTCGTTCGCGCGATTTTGATTTTTGCAGTTCAATACGAGCTTCTTGTAGTGCTTCTTGACCTTGAGAACCCATTACATTTTTAACCTATAGAACGTTGCAGATGACACCATTAAATTGCCATGCGCATTCTCACCACCAGATAGTCTCCCTTGCTCACCAAAAGTAAATGGGCAAATATACGGAAGACCATTAAGAGCGTGGTTTATCTGCCTACAGACTTCATCCATGTCTTGTTTAAGCGTTAGCATTGGTCCTGCACAAAATATATTAATTGCGCCTAGTTTCTCTTCAAGAGCCATATCGTTGTAGTTACCTGAATGAATGATATTAGCCGCTCGGCTGATCAGTTGTTGCTTAGATCCCTGCATTAAATAGATGGTGTCGCCTTCATTTATATCGGTGAAGAGTTCGATCCCGTCACACTCGGTTTCTCTGATTGAGTGGGATAATTTGAAATATGGATAGTCGTATGAAGAGCCGACTTTCCTACCCAGTGGATAGACAGAGGACTTTTCAAATATATAACCGTCATCACTGCCACCTAAGTGAAAATTCGTCCATTCGTTATAAACGGTGACAGCTGGCCTGTGGTCTATCTCCAACAATATTCGGTTTCTTACTTTGGTCACGGTACCTGAGTAACGTGTAGGTGTATGACCTGCACTAAAAGATGAGTAAATAGACTGAGAAGAAAATAATACTGTTAATGATATTCCATTGATAGACAGCGAATCTTCGGTAAAAATGCTCCAATTCCCAGACACCTGATTATCTGCAGCGCTGCCACCAATAATAGGCACTTCAGTACCGAATTTCCTGTCGATGGCTGCCATTACCTTCTCTTCATTGCCTGGCGTGGAATGAAGAAGGATAAGATCTGGGATTTCACCTTCTCGGTTAGCGTTCTTGAGTGCTTTATCGATAGCACAGAAGGTACTTCGGTCTATAGAGTCTGCAAAGTGTTCAATTCCTGTACCGTAAGCGTTGATCCCCGAGTCATAAATGATGAGAACCCCAATCACTGGACCAGAATGAAACCCAGTTTCAGTCATAATACCGTGACAAGTGGTACAACCATGTATCGGAGTGTTAGGAAGTGCATCCACCAAATATTTCTGCACAGCGAGTGTCGAGTACTCTTCTGTGCAATAACAAATAAGACAAGCAATATCCTCGAGTTTTTCTGCCTCGCTGAGCAACTCTTTAACGGCTATCTTATCATCTAAGGAATAAGATACTTTTGATAGAAATTTCATAGAATCTTGAAAAATTTACTCATAGTCTCTTTATAACACTTATAAGCACTATGTTTCACTAATCCCGGTATTTTTCCATCGAAATAATCGAGGAGCTACTAACATTTTGAACGGTCACTCTTGAAAGATTTTCACATTAAATGTAACTGCCTGTTGTGTAAATGTAACAAGCATTGACGGTGTCTTATCGCTCGTTTGCAATAGCCAATTCGATGGTTCTTTTTCTTCCAAAATACCGTTGCCATTATAGCCAATAGAGAATGCCCCTATTTCCGACGCTTTAATGGAATACCCCAAGTCATTGTCCAAAATCAAAATGCTATGCTTATCAGTTCCAATTTCACAAGGCTTTGAAACTATGCACTTTATTGTTTCGTTATTCTCATGGTTTATCGTTCTCCAAATAAATGCTGTTATCAAGACAGCCAACATGATGATTATTTGAACAAGCCTTGCTTTTGTTAGCTTTTGTGCCGCCATTTTTATCTCGATTCCTTGTAACAAAGTTCAAAGTTTTTAAATAAAAAATCAATTCCTGACCATGCGTAAGGTTACTACTCTGTCATTGATTTGTTAATTCACGTATAGTGTTGCGTTGAAAATGCCACTTTTTTTTAAAATCAGCAAGTGGAAATAACGCCCTGAATAGGTTGAATTTCCTTTTCTAATTTGGGTGGCATTACGACGTGAGTCGTGTTGGAAGTAAAGTGTAGTAAATAAGAAATTGGAAGCATGCAAATGAGCCAAGAAAAGCAGCTTGAACAAAACTACAACTATACGGTCGTCCGTCAATTTACCCTAGTTACCATTCTGTGGGGAATTGTCGGTATGGGCGTTGGTGTTTTGATTGCCGCTCAATTAGTTTGGCCACAGCTAAACTTTGATACGCCGTGGCTGACGTACAGTCGTTTACGTCCCCTGCATACTAATGCGGTTATTTTTGCGTTCGGTACAAGTGCGCTGTTTGCAACATCATATTATGTTGTGCAACGTACCTGTCAAACGCGTCTCTTCGGTGGTCCTCTCGTAGCCTTTACCTTTTGGGGTTGGCAAGCGATTATCCTATCCGCTGCAATAACTTTACCGTTAGGCTTGACCTCGGGTAAAGAGTACGCAGAACTAGAATGGCCAATCGATATTGCGATTACTCTTGTATGGGTAGCTTATGCGATCGTGTTCTTCGGAACCATGATTAAACGTAAGACATCACACATATACGTCGCAAACTGGTTCTTCGGAGCCTTCATCATCACAGTTGCTGTGTTGCACATCGTTAACAGCTTAGCTGTTCCAGTCTCTGCGTTTAAGTCGTACTCGATTTATTCCGGTGCGATTGATGCAATGGTGCAATGGTGGTACGGACACAATGCGGTAGGCTTCCTATTGACAGCTGGTTTCCTTGGTATGATGTACTATTTCGTACCTAAACAAGCTGGTCGCCCCGTTTACTCTTACCGTTTGTCTATCGTTCACTTCTGGGCTCTTGTCTCTCTTTATATTTGGGCTGGCCCTCACCACCTACATTACACGGCACTTCCAGACTGGACACAGTCTCTCGGTATGGTGATGTCATTGGTTCTGTTTGCTCCTTCTTGGGGTGGCATGATCAACGGAATTATGACCCTGTCTGGTGCATGGCACAAACTTCGTTACGATCCTATCTTACGTTTTTTAATCGTCTCTTTATCATTTTACGGTATGTCGACTTTCGAAGGTCCGATGATGGCAATTAAAACCGTTAACGCACTGTCTCACTACACGGATTGGACAATTGGTCACGTTCACTCTGGTGCGTTAGGTTGGGTTGCAATGGTTTCAATTGGTTCTATTTACCACTTGGTACCTAAATTGTTTGGTCAAGAACGTATGTATTCTGTATCCCTAATCAACGTGCACTTCTGGTTAGCAACGATTGGTACGGTTTTTTACATTGTTGCTATGTGGATATCAGGTGTAATGCAAGGCTTGATGTGGCGTGCAGTCAATTCTGATGGAACATTGACGTACAGTTTTGTTGAATCTGTTGAAGCGTCTTACCCGTTCTACTTTGTCCGTTTCTTAGGGGGAGGTATCTTCCTACTCGGTATGTTCTTAATGGCATACAATACGTACAAAACGATTTCAGCACCACAAGATAGCCTCAAAGCTATCCCTCAACCGGCTTAAGGAGATTGAGAATGAGCTCAAATTCAAATAATCGCCATGAGTTAGTAGAGAAGAATGTTGGCCTACTCGCAATCTTGATCGTTATCGCGATCAGTTTTGGTGCTTTGGTCGAAATTACCCCTCTTATTTTCCAAAAACAGACTACGGAACCTGTAGATAATTTACGCGTTTACTCTGCTCTGGAAATGGAAGGTCGTGATGTTTATATCCGCGAAGGTTGTAACGTATGTCACAGCCAAATGATTCGTCCTTTCCGCTCTGAAACTGAACGTTACGGTCACTACTCTGTCGCTGGCGAAAGTGTTTGGGAGCACCCATTCCTATGGGGTTCTAAGCGTACAGGCCCAGATCTGGCGCGTGTTGGTGAACGTTACTCTGATGAGTGGCACCGGGTTCACCTTATCGACCCTCGTGAACTGGTTCCCGAATCCAACATGCCTGGTTTTCCATGGCTTGCTGAGAACGTACTTGATGGCAAATTGACTCAACAGAAGCTTGAACTCTTCCGTAATCAATTTGGTGTGCCTTACACAGATGAACAAATTGCTAACGCGAAACAAGATGTTGAAGGAAAAACAGAGATGGATGCAATCATCGCGTACCTTCAATCGCTTGGCCACGCAATGAAATAAGGAATAATTATGGACATTATTACATTTCAAAGTGTTTGGACTGTGACTGTTTTTGCTTGCTTCATTGGCATCGTTTGGTGGGCATATGGCAAGAATCGTAAATCACGTTTCGACGAAGATGCGAACCTTGTGTTTGCAGACGATGAGCCTGCAACAAGTTCTAAAAATCAAGGAGTGACAAAGTAATGAGTACATTCTGGAGTATCTGGGTTAGTGCGATTACGATTGGTACCCTAATTGGTTGTGTGGTCCTACTTCGTTGGTGTTTTAAAGATCGAACTGGCGTAGAAGAAGGTCAGGATATGGGCCATGAATACGACGGTATTCGTGAGCTTAATAACCCCCTTCCAAAGTGGTGGACATATCTTTTCATTAGCACCATTGTATTTGCGGCGGTTTACCTTGCTCTATACCCAGGTCTTGGTAATTTTAAAGGCTTACTGGGTTGGACAAGTTCAAACCAAGACGTTCGTAACATTGAAGAGTCTCGATCTGCAATCGCAGCCGCACAAGCAAACAAACAGCTAGATGCATACGCGAAAGAGCTTGATGATGCAGACACCTACTTTGGTGAAGCATTCAGAAAGTTGGCTTATGACGAGAATGGTTTGCGTTCTGTTCCTGATATCGCATCAGATGCAGATGCAATAAAAGTGGGTCAGCGTTTATTCCTGCAAAACTGTTCTCAGTGCCATGGCTCTGACGCCCGAGGTCAGAAAGGTTTTCCTAACCTTACTGATAATGCATGGCTATATGGAGGGGAACCGCAAGCGATTGTCACGACACTCATGCACGGTCGTATCGGCCAAATGCCAGCATGGAAAGATGCGTTAGGTGAGCAAGGCGTTAAAGAAGTGGTTAGCTACACACTTAGCCTTTCAGGTCGTAGTGTGAATGCACGAGAGGCGGAAGCGGGTAAAGCACGCTTCGTTGTGTGTGCTGCGTGTCACGGTACTGACGGTAAGGGTAACCCTGCTGTAGGTGCCCCCGATCTAACAGACCGTAACTGGTTATTCGGTGATTCTCGTGCGGATGTGACTGAAACAGTCATGAATGGGCGCTCTGGTGTCATGCCCGCTTGGAAAGACATTCTAGGCGAAGACAAAGTTCAATTAGTCGCATCATATGTATGGAGCCTAAGTAACTCGGACGATGAGTAACAAACAAAAGACAGCCTCTTTCTAGAGGTTGTCTTTCCTTTAATTTATAACGCCTTCTTCTTATTCTTTTTTGAGATTTTTTTTATGGTAAAGCCTTGGTATAAACAGTTTTGGCCGTGGTTCTTAATCGCGCTGCCAGCGACAGTCGTGATCTGGACGATCTTAACGGTGATTGTATTCTCACAAAACTCTGTCGACTTAGTCACTGAGGATTACTATAAAAAAGGAAAAGGTATTAATGTCGACATTTCAAAAGTAAATATTTCAAAAGAACTGGGGCTATCCGCAGCCATTAACGAGAGAGGCAATTCTGTTATCATTACTCTCAATAAAGGCAAGCTTGAACACTTCCCTGCAATTAACGCAATGTTCGTACACCGCACACTTCCTGATCGCGATTTTACTCAGATGCTTACCGCCGATGCGACAGGCAATTACACCCTAACTTTGGACCATGAGATGCAAGGTCCATGGTTTATTGAGCTTTCCCCACATGATTCTGAATGGTTATTACAAGGCAGAATGAACTTTCCAATTAATACACCAACTCAACTAACGAATTAAAATTTATGTGTAAATCCTGTTATCACTGCGGTGAAGATGTACCAGCGGAAACAGATTTTAAGGTAGAGATCTTAGGTGCGACTCGTCAGATGTGTTGTCCTGGCTGCGAGACGGTAGCTCAGACCATCGTTGATAGTGGCTTGGTATCTTATTACCAATACCGTACTGCTCCGGCGGAGAAAGCGGATTTAGTACCAGAACAACTTCTGGCACTCAGTCATTATGACAACGAAGATGTCCAACTTGAGTTCGTTCGTAATTCTGAAAACACGTCTGAAGTGACATTGTCACTAGAAGGCGTCTCTTGTGCCGCTTGTGCGTGGCTTATTGAGAAGCGAGTCTCGTCAAAACGAGGGGTGGGCAGCATTCGAGTTAATACCACCACTAACCGTGCCCTGCTTAGCTGGGATAACACGCAAGTTAAACTCAGTGAGTTATTGTCAGCAATCCATACCCTTGGTTACAAAGCAGCACCGTTCGAAGCGGACCAACAAGAAGCGGCTTACCATCGTTCGATGAAAAACTACCTTTATCGTCTTGGTGTTGCTGGTTTAGCGACAATGCAAGTGATGATGCTAGCTGTAGCACTTTATCTTGAAGTGTTTGGCAACCTTGAACCTGAATTCAAAAGCTATTTCCGCTGGGTGAGTTTAATTTTTGCAACACCAGTTCTACTCTACTCGGCATTGCCTTTCTACATCAATGCGTGGCGCAGCATCAAAGGTCGAACCTTGGGAATGGACGTACCCGTGTCGATAGCTCTCTTATTTGCTTACGTTGCCAGCTTGGTGGCAACAGTGACAGAGCAAGGCGAAGTGTTCTTTGAATCAATCTCGATGTTCACCTTTTTTCTTTTGCTTGGTCGCTTTCTTGAAATGCGTGCTCGTCGTAAAGCCGCCGCCGCCAGTGGTAATCTGCTTAAGCTGGTTCCTGCTATGGCTACAACGCTAGAGGGTGAACAAGTTCCGGTAAAAACCTTAAAAGTTGGCGATCAAATTCGCGTACTTCCGGGTGAACACATTCCTGCAGATGGCAAAGTCTTGTCTGGCAGAGTTCATATCGATGAATCGATGCTGACTGGCGAGTCTATCCATGTAGTCAAAAACGAAGGCAATGCGGTCTTCGCTGGCACATTGAATGGAGACGAGTCGTTTGAATTGGAAGTCATGACATCAAAAGCCGATTCAGTGATTTCTCATATCGTTCGCCTGCAAGATGAAGCGCAATTGTCGAAACCGCGTATTGCAGAAATAGCCGATGTTGTGGCTCGATACTTTGTCGCAGTGATCTTAGTCATCTCATTCGGTACTTGGTTCTATTGGCACCAAACTCGTCCAGAAGACGCTTTCTGGATCATGCTTTCGGTATTGGTAGCGACGTGTCCTTGTGCTCTGTCACTGGCAACACCGACGGCGATAACTTGTTCGACTTCTCGCATGGGTAACTTCGGTATCTTGCTGCGCAAAGGCCACGTATTCGAAACCTTGTGCAAGGTGAATCACTTGATCATCGATAAAACGGGCACATTGACTGAAGGTGATATTCGTATCAGCCAAGTGGAAACTTTTGCTGAACTTGATAAAGACATCTGCCTCAAAGTAGCGGCGAGCTTAGAGCAACATGCTAACCACCCTATCGCTAAAGCGTTTAAAACACATATTTCTGATGAGATCGAAGTCGAGTCAGTTAATAACGTGATTGGTTCAGGCATCACTGGTGAGTGGAATGGCCAAAAAGTTGCGATTGGTAGTAGTCAATTCATTCTAGGTGAAGCTCAACCATCGGAAAGTAACGGTATTTACTTGTCGATGTCGGATCGTCATATCGCGACGTTCACTTATGAAGATCCCATTCGCAAAGAAAGCATCGAGTTTATTAAGCAATTTAAAGAAGCGGGAATTAAAACGACTCTGCTGACTGGCGATTCTTTGATTAACGCGAAACCTGTTGCAGAAGAGATCGGTATTACTGATATTGTTGCTAACGCGAAACCTGAAGATAAACTTGCTTACCTGAACTCTCGAGATGCAAGTGACATTACCATGATGGTTGGCGATGGTATTAACGATGCCCCTATTCTTGCGGGTGCCCACCTTTCAGTCGCTATGGGTGGCGGTACCGATGTGGCGAAAGCCTCTGCGGATATGGTGTTACTGGGTGATAAGCTCGATAGATTACTTAAGTCGCGTACTTTGGCATTAAAAACGCGTAAGATAATCCGTGAAAACCTAGCCTGGTCATTAGGATATAACTTACTTATCCTTCCATTGGCTGTCGCCGGTTTGGTTGCTCCATACATTGCCGTTGTTGGGATGTCTGCCAGCTCTATTATTGTTGTGTCTAACTCGTTAAGGCTTTTAAAAGAGCAAGGTAAATAATGGAAAGTTTATACATCCTGATCCCCATTGCGATTGTACTGGTGTGCATCGCTGTTGGTATTTTTCTATGGGCGGTGAAGAGCGAACAGTTTGAAGACCTAGAACGTCAAGGTCACAACATTCTGTTTGATGAAGACGAAAAGGCTCACAACCATTCGGATAGCAAACCTGTCAAGAATGGGAAAGCTAACAGCGAAAGCCAAACTCACGTAGACAAAAATAACGATGACGCCTGATTGGATCGGAGCCTTTGTTGTTGGATTGATCGGCGCAGGCCACTGCATGGGAATGTGTGGTGGTATTGCATCGCTTCTTTCGATTGGCAACACGAAACCTACTTTTGTCACCCCGCTACTTTATAATGTCGGCCGTTTATTAAGCTACGCTGTGATCGGCGGCCTGATTGGTGGTGTCATCTCTTCCATTGGGCAGCTCAGCGATTTTAATACTCTGTTAGCTTGGCTGCGTTTGTTCGCAGCCACCTTCATGATCGTCTTGGGATTGTATATTGGTAAGTGGTGGTTCGGCTTGTTGTTTTTTGAAAAGGTCGGGCAAAAACTGTGGGCTTATATCGCTCCACTTGGAAAGTCATTTTTGCCATTGAAGCACCCAAGCCACGCATTACCCTTTGGCTTCATTTGGGGCTGGTTACCATGTGGCCTCGTATATTCGATGCTAACGTGGGCAGCCGTATCGGGAAGTTGGTATAATGGTGCCGGAATTATGCTTGCATTCGGCCTTGGTACTCTTCCGGCTATGTTGACGGTTGGCGTAGGCGCTAATTTCCTCAAGAAACTGCAACAAACTGACTTATTTCGCCAATTAGGTGCAATTTTCATCCTGATTTACGGTTTCTATACCGGGTATACGGCAATACAGCTCATTATTTATACCGTATGAGTGTTCTTTTAATGCGGTTTTTTTACTACCCAACACGATGAAGGAATGCTAAAATATTGACGTATATCAAATAGTGAAAGATTGTTATGATTTCTGAAAAGCCTGTGACGAAACGAGTTCAGTCTGGCGGCTGTGCAATCCACTGCCAGGATTGTAGTATTAGCCAGCTCTGTATCCCATTTACTTTGAATGAATCTGAACTCGATCAACTTGATCAGATCATTGAGAGAAAGAAACCTATTCAAAAAGGCCAAGAGCTATTCAAAGCTGGCGATGAGCTAAAGTCGCTGTACGCTATTCGCTCTGGCACGATCAAAAGTTATACGATTACTGAGCAAGGTGATGAGCAGATCACAGCATTCCACCTAGCGGGTGATCTTGTTGGTTTTGATGCAATTACAGGTGACTTACACCCTAGTTTTGCTCAAGCTCTAGAAACTTCGATGGTTTGTGAAATACCTTACGAAATTCTTGATGATCTATCAGGAAAAATGCCTAAATTGCGTCAGCAAATTATGCGCCTGATGAGTAATGAAATTAAAGGTGACCAAGAAATGATTCTGCTTCTTTCTAAGAAGAATGCAGAAGAACGTCTTGCCGCATTCCTTTACAACCTTTCGACTCGCTTCTCTCAACGTGGCTTTAGCCCTAGAGAGTTTCGCTTAACGATGACTCGTGGTGATATTGGTAACTACTTAGGTCTTACCGTTGAAACCATTAGCCGTCTTTTAGGCCGCTTTCAAAAATCAAACATCTTGAGCGTTAAAGGTAAATACATCACGATCGAAGATCATGATGCGTTGATGGAACTGGCTGGCGTTTCAAAAGAATAGTTTAGATATCAATGATGTAGTTCAATAATGAGCTACATCATATTTCTCTCCTAAAACCTCCTATATTTCTCTTAATCTTTCCATAACTACGCTACATTATTGATATCTTCGATATAAAAAGTAGGCTTAGTTATGAGTATCTATAATAAAATTTTAGTTGTCGCTGACATCAATCATGATGAGCAACCTGCTCTAGCTCGTGCAATCCAACTCGCCAAGAAAAGCACTTCAACAAGCCACGTTACCTTCTTTTTGTCGATTTACGATTTCTCGTATGAGATGACATCGATGCTCTCTGTCGACGAGAGAGATGCAATGCGAAAAGGCGTCATTCACCAACGTGAAATCTGGATGAATAAAATCGCAGAGCCGTACATTGACGATTCAATAGAATTCAATGTTCAAGTGGTTTGGCATAATCGTCCTTATGAAGCCATTATTGCTGAAGTTTTTAGTAGTGGTCATGACATATTAATCAAAGGGACACGCAAACACGATACGTTAGAGTCAGTGATTTTCACTCCTACAGATTGGCATTTGTTGAGAAAGTGCCCTAGCCCAGTCCTATTAGTGAAAAATGATTTTTGGCCCGATGATGCGAAGATACTAGCTTCGGTTCATGTTGGATCAGAGACTGACGCTCATTTAGAGTTAAACGACACGATCGTCGACAGACTGCTTGAGATCACAGGGCGTCTTGATGCTGAGGCATTTTTAGTCAATGCTTATCCAGTAACGCCCGCGAATATAACAATCGAGTTACCCGAATTTGACCCAACGTCATACACCGACGCGGTTCGCGGACACCATTTGACTGCGATGAAAGCACTGCGCCAAAAGCACGGGATGTGTGAAGAGCAAACTGTGGTTGAACAAGGTTTACCGGAAGATGTCATTCCTCAGGTGGCGCACGAGAAAAGCGCAGCCATGGTGATTCTTGGCACAACGGGCCGCACAGGGTTATCGGCTGTGTTTATTGGTAACACTGCCGAACACGTGATCGATAAGATTAACTGTGATGTTCTTGCGATTAAACCGTCGGGCTATGTTAGCCCTCTCGATCCAAATCTTTCGAAAGGTTAAGTCGGCATAGTCTAAGCCCGCAACCCGTTTAAGTCATAAAAAACGCCTCTCGCATTGCTTGAGGCGTTTTTTTCTCTCGTTCTCTATATACCGAGTGGCGGATATCTTACTAAATATTGGTCACGTCGATGAACATTGACTCATCAATATTTGAAGATGAAATTTCAGCTTCTTCGAATTCGTACGCTTTGCGCTCTTCACTACGGTCGAGCGGAAGGTTGACGAAATCAAACAACTCACGGTCAGCCAGTTGGCTTGGACTTACGTTCTGAATTGACTTGAAGATCTTTTCAACTCGACCAGGGGTTTTCTTATCCCAATCAATCAGCATCGCTTTAATGTTCTGACGCTGTAGGTTCTCTTGAGAGCCACATAAATTACAAGGGATAATTGGGAACTCTTTGTGTTCAGCGTATTTGATTAGGTCAGTTTCACGACAGTAAGTCAGGGGACGAATCACCACGTTACGACCATCATCAGAGCGTAGCTTCGGTGGCATTGCCTTTAAACGTGCTCCGTGGAACATGTTCAGGAACATGGTCTCAACGATGTCATCAAGGTGGTGACCAAGAGCGATCTTAGTTGCGCCAATCTTCTCTGCGAATGAGTACAAAGTCCCACGACGTAAACGAGAACATAGACCGCAGGTCGTTTTACCTTCGGGTATTTTTTCTTTCACAACGGAATAGGTATCCTTGTCCACAATGTAGTAAGGAATGTTCAACGTTTCAAAATACTCTGGCAGAATATGTTCAGGGAACCCTGGCTGTTTTTGGTCCAGATTTACGGCGACAACATCAAATTTGATTGGTGCAGCTTCACGCAAACGCAACAAAATATCGAGCATCGCAAATGAATCTTTACCACCACTGATACATGCCATTACTACATCATTTTCCTCGATCATGTTGTAGTCAATGATGGCATTTCCAACATTTCTTCTCAGGCGCTTCTGAAGTTTGTTGAATTCAAGTGTTTCTTTTCTATTATCGTTTTGGTTCATTGCGACTCTCACACCGTCGTATTATCGACTGTCGATTGCTAGTGGGACTGTTTAAGGGCGAGGATTATACGTATTTTTATTTCAGGTTGAAATAGCAACGGTTGGATAAACAAGCTGAGAGTTAGAAAGATTCCGCGATATCATGGGATAACTCAATAAACAGGTAGAAAAGAGTACTGGAGTGGAACATTCGTTGCTGAAATAAACGGATTGTAAATCTAAAAATGAAAAGCAGCGCCTTTGATAGCTCTGCTTTTCCCATTTTGATGAAGGCTAACCGATTGCGAGTGAATGTTGGAGCTATTTCCCTGGAATATATGGAAGAACCCGCAGCGTTGCTTGAGGGAGCGTAATGCTACTTCCGTCTAACTCCGCTAGAGTAAATCTAGATCGCCCTTGTTTAATTGGAATTTTTTTACCATTAGAGAGCTCGATAGTCCCTTCAAGCTTGTCAGAAAATTCTAGGGTTAAACCTTCAACATCCGGCGTAAACCAGCGAGAAAACATACCGCTTACATCTTCCAGCATCGCTTGCATCTGTGGTAATAATTTTTTGATTTGAGCGTTTTCGACTTTACCGACTAATGGTGTTTGAGTCATCACAACCAAAGAGTAGGCGCACTCTTGCTCTTGTGTTTGCACAAAGATCAGAGGGTTAGCTGAGCGTAAGTTTTGATCGACAGGTAGCAAGAGTTCATGGGCCGGTGATACTTTTAGTGCTTCATAATGCTCTTCTTTTTCCATCCAGGCTTTGCTGATATGACAGATTTCTTGAGCCCGTTGATCAACAAAAAAAATCGCAACTTTGACATCATCGTGCCCTTCTTTAACGTTATTTTTAAGTTGTGTATACAGCTTAGAATACGTGAACATGTATTCTTGGGCCGCGATGGGCAAGGATATCCCAAGGCTTAATGAAGCAAATAAAGCGAGTACGGTCTTTTTCATGATTGCAATCTTGTTGAAATATAGTGTTTATAAATAAAAAGAGCAGCCAATGAGCTGCTCTTTTTTCAATGCTAATGGCTTCATCGGCTATGCGGCCATCCAACGTTTAACAGAGAGAGTTACTTTTTCCAGTATACCTTGTTGTGACGGATCATAGCTTGTAAATCAGTCACATAGTCAGAACCTCGTTCAGAGTATTTCAACAAACCATTAGTCAGCTCTGTAGCGGTTTCCGTGGTCAACAAATCTTTACCTTGAGCAGAAAGTTTCGCACGGATTACTCTTAAACCAGCATATGCCTCGTTTCGGTTGAGGTTCATGAAGTAACGATGCACAGACTCTTGGCTAGAGGAGAATTTAGCAACTTCATGAAAGCTGCCCTCATTGCGTTGTGATGGCACAAGGCCACAACCTTTTGTGTAACACCAATGACCGAAGTAGTTATTAGCTTTGATAGCAAAGCGAGAAGTGCCCCAAGCCGATTCATTAGCGGCCTGCGTCAGTACTAATGCTTCTGGAAGTACATTAACGCGGTTGAGCATTTCAGTTAACCAACCATCATCCATACCAGTAGGCGGTACTGGTAAGTTGTATGATTCCCCTAACCTTTTAAGAGACGCTGTATCTTTAGAGTTCACGTTACTCAACCCCGATCCTGCAACTTGGGTCAGCAGCGCACGCTCTTTGACAATACGGGTGTTTTCATTGTTAACACTCGGACGTAAAAATGAAAAGAACGCCTCTTTTTTCTCTTTTACATCTTCAATGGCACGAAAATCGGGGGCGTTTGAAGAAAAACCACTGTCGCTCATTTTCTTATAAAGATATGGGCCAACCAATGAGATAGTACCAACGATCGCCAGCGCGATTACTTTAAGAGCCAGTGATTTTCTGGCACTTGCTTGATCATGATTATGCATCGAACACCTGTGTATTTTTGTTGTTGTCATCATTATTGTCATCGTTTTTGGGACGGTCTGATGCAATCAGTTTCATTTTAATACCAAACATTTCACGATAGAGGATGCCTTTCACGTGGAAAAAGAATGGAAGAACGAAGATTAGACCAATGCCATACATCATCGCCGCAACGATAAACATCAGCATAACGATTAAGTAAATAGATGCGATCACGAATATCTTCTTATTTACAGCCCTTAAAGAGAGGAGCAATGATTGCATTGGCGGTACTTTCTTATCACAAATTAGCAGGATTGATTGACTAAACGCTAGTGAGAAGTATATCGATAGAAACGGTAAAATCATCCCCGCAATGCCTTGTAGGGTTAAACTAAACAAAGTAACCAAAATGACAGGAACCGTGAACTGTAACCCCTTCGCCATATGTCGAACTTTTGTTCGTAAACCCGCAGCATGGCTCATTGCCATTAAGCTGATACCTGCGTATATCGGAGCGCTGACAACTTCGTAACTGAAGTTAGCAATGAAAATCGAGTCAACGACCTGAGGGGTAAAGGAGTCAGGATCGATAACAGCATCTAAAATAATAGCCGGATCGCCAAGCTGCAGTTTTAAAGCAATATAAAAAATAGCCACTTGCAAGAACATTAGAGCAACAATCGCAGGCGAAAACGAAAGAAAGTGATTTATCGTATGTTTCCAAGCCTCTTGGAATACAGCCGTTGCTTTTAGCTCATAATCGCCAGAAAGTGCACGGTTGATGCTACCGCCCAAATTAAAATCTTTTTCTATGTCGTTGTTCATATTGATACCTAGGTGTACTAGTTAAACTCAGCCACCTAACTTATTGATAAAAAATTGCCTTCATTATACGCATATGTCGGATACAAACTAAAATATGAATCTCTAACAAAGCTTGCTTTTGCATCTTAATGGTTAATAATTAGGCAGTTATATGAGAGTAAGCTCAATAAATACTATTATGGTAAAGGATGTTTACTTTTACCTGCAAAATTTTTTGTCTGGTAATGACAAAAAATGCTTTGAATTCACGTTTTTGGTGATTATGATGCGCGCCTTAAAAGTGTATAGCAACAGGTCTCAAAAAGAACCAAGGTGGAGAAAAACAGACGTTGAACGCTAAAAAATCAGTAGGAAAGCCAGTCGTACAGCTTGCTGGCATTAGTAAAAGTTTCGATGGTAAAGAAGTCATCGGCAATCTTGATCTAAATGTAAATCATGGAGAGTTTCTCACGATCTTAGGTCCATCAGGTTGTGGTAAAACGACGGTACTCAGAATGATTGCGGGTTTTGAAACTGCCGATAGTGGTCAAATACTATTAGCGGAACAAAACGTAACCCAAGTTCCTGCTGAACAAAGGCATGTCAACACTGTATTCCAAAGCTATGCCCTATTCCCGCATATGACCGTTTTCGACAATGTGGCATTTGGCTTACGCATGCAGAAAGTTCCAAGCAGCGAAATTGAACCTCGTGTAATGGACGCGTTGAAAATGGTGCGCCTAACACAAATGGCACAACGCAAACCACATCAGCTATCTGGTGGCCAACAGCAACGTATCGCCATTGCGCGAGCTGTCGTTAATAAGCCAAAAGTTCTTTTGTTGGATGAGTCTCTATCTGCTCTTGATTACAAACTACGTAAACAGATGCAAATCGAGCTGAAACAACTGCAACGCCAACTTGGGATTACGTTTATTTTTGTCACGCATGACCAAGAAGAAGCGCTGTCTATGTCTGACCGTATTATTGTTATGCGTGATGGCGTGATTGAACAAGATGGAACACCAAGAGAGATCTACGAAGAGCCTAAAAACTTATTTGTGGCGCGCTTCATTGGTGAAATTAACGTATTCGAAGCGACAGCGAAATTTCGTCAAGATGAAAAACGCATTGTTGCGACAATCGAAGGTGAAGAGTCGATTATCTATTACGATAAAGACGTAAAACCGGGTCAAAAACTGCAAGTATTGCTTCGCCCTGAAGATCTTCGTATCGAAGAAATCAAAGAATCTGAGCAATGCGGTATTGTTGGCCACATTGTCGAGCGAACCTATAAAGGCATGACATTAGACTCAGTCGTAGAACTTGAATCTGGTATGCGTGTCATGGTTAGCGAATTCTTCAACGAAGATGACCCTGATGTTGATCACTCACTGGGCCAAAAAGTTGCAGTAACTTGGGTTGAGAGCTGGGAAGTGGTATTAGAAGATGAGCAAAAAGTTTAATTTACAAAACGCAATTGTTGCTCTAATCACAGGTTGGCTAGTGCTGTTCGTGATGATTCCAAACATCATGATCATCGGTACTAGTTTCTTAACTCGTGATGAAGCGAACTTGATCGAGATGACCTTCACTCTCGATAACTACATGCGTTTGGCTGACCCGCTGTATTTTAAAGTGTTGATGCACTCTTTCTATATGGCAATTGTCGCAACCCTATTGTGTTTAATTATTGGCTATCCGTTCGCTTACATCGTGGCAAAAATGCCTGCGAAGTGGCGTCCAATTATGTTGTTCCTAGTGATTGTGCCATTTTGGACTAACTCTTTGATTCGTACATACGGATTGAAAATTGTACTGGGTACTCAGGGTGTCTTAAACAAAAGCTTGTTAGCGCTAGATATCATTGATAAACCGCTACGTATCATGTACTCAGAAACCGCAGTAATGATCGGTTTAGTGTACATCCTACTGCCGTTTATGATTCTGCCGCTGTTTTCAGCGATTGAAAAACTGGACGATACGTACTTAGAAGCGGCTAAAGATTTAGGTGCGAACAAACTGCAAACGCTTTTGAAAGTCGTCCTGCCACTAACCATGCCGGGCATTATCGGCGGCTGTTTGTTAGTACTACTGCCTGCGTTAGGTATGTTCTATATCTCAGACCTATTAGGCGGAGCTAAGAACCTATTAATTGGTAACGTGATTAAGAGCCAGGTGCTCAACGCTCGAGATTGGCCGTTTGGTGCAGCAACCAGTATCGCACTGACCATAGCCATGGCTGTAATGCTGTTTGCCTACTACCGAGCTGGTAAGCTATTGAACAAAAAAGTGGAGCTAGACTAATGGGTCGCACAGTTAAGTTCAGCTTTATGGCGCTGGTATACGCCTTTCTATACCTACCTATTATCGTATTGATCGCGAACTCCTTTAATGCCAATAAATTTGGTATGAAATGGGGTGGCTTCACCACTAAATGGTATGACGCGCTTATTAACAACGACAGCCTAATGCAGGCTGCGTGGCACTCGATCAACGTAGCCGTGTTCTCTGCAACAGCCGCAACGATTGTCGGGAGCCTTACAGCAGTAGCCCTATTCCGTTACCAATTCAAAGGTAAAGGCATCGTAAATGGCATGCTGTTCATCGTAATGATGTCTCCCGATATCGTAATGGCGATTTCGCTTCTTGCGCTATTCTTGGTAATGGGTGTGCAACTTGGGTTCTTTACCCTACTTGCTGCTCACATTACCTTCTGTCTACCGTTTGTTGTAGTAACGGTATACAGTCGCTTGAATGGCTTTGATGTGAAGATGCTAGAAGCCGCAAAAGACTTAGGGGCAAGTGAATGGACGATTCTAAAGCAAATCATTCTACCTCTTGCTAAACCAGCGGTTGCTGCAGGTTGGTTATTGAGCTTCACGCTATCTTTAGATGATGTGATCATCAGCTCTTTCGTAACCGGCCCAACGTATGAAATCTTACCTTTGAAGATTTACTCAATGGTTAAAGTGGGTATCTCTCCTGAGGTAAACGCCCTAGCAACAGTGATGTTAGTGGTGTCGTTAATACTGGTGATCATTTCTCAGTTATTAGCGAGAGAAAAAATCAAGTAAGTCCACTACTCTATACAGAGACAAGCTTGATAAGAAGTTAAGATACTTCAAGTTCAAAAAAGTGTTAATCATAAACAGAATGGTAAATTGCCATTCTGTTTTTCTATCTACTGCCTTCGGGCAACGTTTAGTTTGGAGCTAACGTCAATGAAAAAATGGGCTACTCTATTAGCTGGTAGTGCATGTGCGCTTTCAATGTTATCTGCACCGTCATTTGCAAAAGATAACAAAGAATTGGTATTCATGAACTGGGGACCTTACATCAACAGTGAGATTCTAGAACAGTTCACGGATGAAACTGGTATTAAGGTGATTTACTCGACTTACGAGTCGAATGAAACCTTGTACGCAAAGCTAAAAACACACAACAAAGGCTATGACCTAGTTGTGCCGTCGACTTACTTCGTATCTAAGATGCGCGACGAAGGTATGCTACAAAAGATCGACAAAACGAAGCTGCACAACTTCAAGAATCTAGATACTAACTATCTAGACAAGCCGTACGACCCTAACAACGATTATTCGATTCCACATGTCGTTGCGATAACAGGTCTTGCTGTTAACACTGACATGTACGATCCAGAAGATTTCCAAAGCTGGGCCGATTTATGGAAGCCTGAGCTTGAAGGTCAACTGATGATGATGGACGACACGCGTGAAGTGTTCCACATCGCACTACGTAAGTTAGGTTACTCTGGCAACACAACAAACGAGAAAGAGATCGACGAAGCGTACGCTGAGCTACAAAAGCTAATGCCGAACGTCCTCGTATTTAATTCAGACAATCCAGGTGCGCCATACATGTCAGGTGAAGTAGGTCTTGGTATGCTGTGGAACGGTTCTGCTGCTGCTGCGCAAAACGAAGGGCTACCGATTAAACTGGTTTTCCCTAAAGAAGGCGGTATCGGTTGGGTAGATAACTTTGCGATTAGTTCTGGCGCAGTAAACGTAGAAGCGGCCCATCAGATGATCGACTTCCTACTTCGCCCAGAAATCGCCGAGCAAATCTCTCGTGACACCGGTTACCTAACAGCAGTTAAAGCTTCTAACGAGAAGTTCAAAGACAGCCCTGCTCTGTTTCCTTCGCAAGAAGACCTTGACCGTGTTGAATGGCAAGCGGCAGTTGGCGATAAAACCGTGAAGTATGAAGATTATTTCATGAAACTCAAAGCGGGTCAGTAAACAACAGCATAATGTTGTTTATCCAATCTTCAACGAGTTAAGTTCAATAATATTAATCAATAGGCAGCTTAGGCTGCCTATTTTGTCATTTGGCTGCTATAATCTAGCGCGATTTTTAGAAATCCTTTTACTTTGGGTTCACTACCCAGCTCCAAATCAAACAAATGAACGGAACAGTAATGAAAAAAACACTGTATACCGGCGCATTGTGTGCTGCTACTTTACTTTCGATCCCCTCTTTCGCAGCTGACCAAGAATTGTATTTTTACAACTGGTCTGAATATATTCCAAATGAAGTACTTGAAAACTTCACCAAAGAAACGGGTATTAAAGTCTATTACTCGACTTATGAGTCTAACGAAAGCATGTATGCTAAGTTGAAAACTCAAGGTACGGGTTACGACTTAGTGGTTCCTTCGACTTACTTCGTTTCTAAGATGCGCAAAGAAGGCATGCTTCAAAAAATTGATAAAACGAAGCTAAGTCACTTTGCAGATTTGGACCCTAATTACTTAGACAAGCCCTTTGACCCAAATAACGAATACTCTATCCCATACATTTGGGGCGCAACGGGTATTGGCATCAACTCAGACATGCTAGACAAATCTTCAGTTAAAAACTGGGGCGATCTGTGGGATACACAGTGGGAAGGTCAACTGATGATGATGGATGATTCTCGTGAGGTTTTCCATATCGCACTGTCTAAACTGGGTTACTCTCCCAACACAACGAACCCTGAAGAAATCAAAGAAGCGTACGAAGAACTTCGCAAATTAATGCCAAATGTATTGGTTTTTAACTCAGATTTCCCAGCAAATCCCTACCTAGCAGGTGAAGTATCTCTTGGTATGCTTTGGAATGGATCGGCTTACATGGCACGCCAAGAAGGTGCCGCGATCGATATCATTTGGCCAGAGAAAGGCGCTATCTTCTGGATGGACAGCTTAGCGATTCCAACAGGGGCTAAGAACATTGAAGCTGCTCATAAGATGATCGATTTCCTTCTTCGCCCAGAAAATGCAGCTAAGATTGCGCTAGAAATCGGTTACCCGACACCAGTTAAAACCGCTTACCCTCTTTTACCGAAAGCCTTCGCCGAAGATAAGAACGTTTTCCCACCGCAATCGGTGATGGATAATGGCGTTTGGCAAGATGAAGTTGGTGAAGCGAGTGTCCTTTATGATGAGTACTTCCAAAAACTCAAAGTAAATAACTAAATGGTTGCGAATCGAAGAATAAAGCGGCGCAAGCCGCTTTATTCTTCGATAAAATAGAAGCAACATAAAATGACATGGAATGTGCTTAAACATGTTAGTGAATCCGATATTATTAGTTGCCACTCTTATGCTTGTAGCATCACTTTTAATGCTCGGTTTGAGCTCATTTATCCCGATAGACTCTAATTACGACCTATTATTCGAAACGAATACGCTCGTGATTGCCATGTATATTTACTGTGTAACCCACCGCGCTATTCGCCCCTATAAATCCCTTCACTATGGCGTATTACTGCTGATTGCGAACCTCATTTATGATGTTTTCACTGAGCTAAAACAGTTCGACGAATGGTCGGATAGACACGAATTACTCGATACTTTTCTAGAAGATGGTCTCGTACAAATTTCATTCTTACTTATTGCCTGCGGCATTACGAAGCTGATCGCTAAATTAAAAGATCAGAGCAAGCAAGATGAGCTGACAGGTTTGTACAACCGTAAGAAATTTGACGCCATTAAGCTGAAGGAATTCGAACTCATCTATTTCGATTTGGATGGATTAAAAGAGGTCAATGACCAAAAAGGACATCAAGTAGGAGATTTAGTGATTGTTCGCTTTTCTCAAGCCTTAAGCCAAACGGCATTGGGAGATGAAATGGTATTTAGAGTTGGAGGGGATGAATTCGTTGTAACCGCTGAACTTGGACGTGGTGAGGAGTTTGTGAATCAAGTCAATTGTCGGCTCCATGGAGAGGATATTCCTTTTTCTTATGGTATTGAAGTCACTAACCAAGAGAACTTTGACTTGGCGCTCGATAAGTCAGATAAAGCCATGTATCAAATGAAACAATCGCAACGACCTATTACAGCAAAGGGTTAAGCTTCTATCAATCTGGTAGCCTTAAGAAGCATTTTTGCTTAATTAAACCGTCAAAGAGCCTTTCTCTGAGCACAACAGTTCACCCACCAATTTCGGCACTTCAATACTCGCCTTTCCGTAACGCTTCTCCTCAAACTCACTCTCAACCGCACTGGGTTCAAGGTTGATCTCGATAGTGTGTGCACCATGCATCCTAGCATCATGCACAAACCCTGCGGCCGGATAAACAACCCCAGATGTACCAATCGAAATAAACAGATCCGCTTCTTCTAATGCAGAGTAGATCTCTCCCATTCTTAATGGCATTTCACCAAACCAAACGATATGTGGACGCATTTGCGCTGGGATCTGGCAGCAATGGCAAAGCTCGCCGGTTTCGATGTCATCTTTATGGTCGACAACCTGATTCGACTCACTGCAACGTGCTTTTAGAAGTTCGCCATGCATATGAATAATGTTGTGGCTACCGCCTCTCTCATGCAAGTTGTCGATGTTTTGAGTAATGATAGTCACGTTACCATCAAGCTTATCCTCAAGCTCTCCTAGTGCTTTATGGGCAGAATTTGGCTGAACGCCGTCGCTTTGCAAACTGGAACGACGTTGGTTGTAAAATGCTTGTACCAAATCAGGATCCCTATTAAAGCCTTCCGGTGTCGCGACATCTTCGATTTTATGGTTTTCCCATAATCCGTCTTGTGCTCGGAATGTTTGAATCCCCGACTCCGCTGAGATGCCAGCGCCAGTAAGAATTACGATATTTCGATATGGAAAATGCATAAAACGTCCTTTTTAATATGTCACTTTGAACAGCTTAGCACTGTTCAAATTCCAACAATAGTTTTAGGGATTAGACCATAGTCTTAACTCATGGATTTCATTGTGCATTTGTGACATCACTCGCTCGATAATCACATTTAGGAATAAACAGATACAAAAAAGCGACCAGAGTCGCTTATTGTTTTGTTAGGCTAAACCGTTTACACGACTTGTTTTTAATAACGGATTACCGTATTGGCTAGTCTTCACTAGTAGAGGAGATCTTATGGATTGACAAATCCGCGCCGTTGAACTCGTCTTCTTCGCTCAAACGCAGGCCTGTCAGCTTATTCAACACACCATAGACAGTGAGCGCTCCGATCAAAGCGACAGCAATACCCGTAAGGGTTCCTGTTACCTGAGAGAAAAAGCTTACGCCCCCTAGCCCCCAGAATGCTTGCTGTCCAAAGATACCTGCCGCAATGCCCCCCCAAGCGCCACATACGCCATGTAAAGGCCACACACCTAATACATCATCAATCTTTGTTTTATTTTGCATATAGGTAAACAGATAGACAAACAACGCACCAGCAATACCGCCAGTCACCAGTGCGGCCAGTGGATGCATCAAGTCTGAACCGGCACAAACCGCAACCAATCCCGCTAACGGACCATTATGAATAAAGCCCGGGTCATTTTTACCGACCACTAAAGCAGCAAGAATCCCCCCGACCATGGCCATTAATGAATTCATTGCCACTAACCCACTAATGCCGTTAATAGCTTGAGCTGACATCACGTTAAAACCAAACCAACCCACACATAAGATCCAAGAACCCAGCGCTAAGAAGGGAATGTTCGATGGTGCAAAGTTTGTGTGCTTACCTGCACGGATGCGGCCTTTACGCATACCAAGAAAATAGACCGCGACCAACGCAATCCAACCCCCAACGCCGTGAACGACGACCGAGCCCGCGAAGTCATGGAATTGATAACCAAACGAACCTTCTAACCACGCTTGGAAACCAAAGTTACCGTTCCAAATGATGCCTTCAAAAAATGGATAGATGAAGCCAACCGTAAACAACGTTGCAATCAATATTGGGTAGAAACGTGCACGTTCTGCGATGCCACCCGAAACAATCGCAGGAATAGCCGCTGCAAAAGTCATTAGGAAAAAGAACTTAACCAGTTCGTACCCATTCCCTTGAGACAAGGTTTCGGCATCAACAAAGAAGTTGTTCCCATAAGCAATCCAATAACCGATAAAGAAGTAAGCGATGGCGGAGACCCCAAAATCTGAGAGTATTTTAACCAGTGCGTTCACTTGGTTCTTTTTTCTTACCGTACCGACTTCTAGAAATGCAAAGCCTGCATGCATCAAAAAGACCATGATTGCGCCAAGTAATAGGAATAAAGTATCTGAACTTTGGGTAAGGGTTTGTACTGCACTATGAACTTGAGTCACCGTATCACTCATTAAAGCATTCTCCTTCGCTTTCATATAATTTGCACTGATTTCGTGCGATTCATGATGTAATAAATTAAAGACTCCAGCGTAAACGCAAGATACGTTCCAACTGCTCAATGTCATTCTCGTGCAACATGATTTATTTTTAACTTACTGATTAAATTTAAATAAATTTCTAATTTCACTTTACTCGCTCTTAGATGCATGAAAAATCACATGCATGATTGCACCAACAGGGTGAGCTGCACCATTTTAAGGCAAATGTGAATGTTCAGTTCCTCATCAAACCATCGGATAGATTAAGTACAAACCAACCCCACACAGTGATTATTCTTAATAACTCGAATAATGAATTCACGATATCGCCAATAATATAATGCAACCGAACGAGTATAATGATTCTCAACAGAACATTAACCGAATTGTACATATTGCGAGTAACCCTTAATCTCAGTCCAAATAACCATCGAGAGTGAAGTTAAAGTTATTAGCCTTTTCGGTAACTAAAAAAGGAATAATAATGAAACTGTATATTTATGAACACTGCCCATTTTGTGCCCGTGTGTTATACGTTGCCGGTTCTTTGAACCTCAGTATTAATTCAACGGTTATTGATTATGATGATGAGACCACAACGACGAAGATATCAGGAATTAAGCAGGTTCCTGTCTTTGTTAACGACAATAATCAAGCATTAACTGAGAGCCTAGATATCATTGAGCACCTTTTGCAACAGGCTGACGTCTGTGAAAAAAGCAAACCATCGCACGATGTACTCCAATGGCAGAGTGACGCGTTCTTAACTTTACAAAAAATTGGCTACCCTCGATGGTATTTGTATCCACTAAAAGAGTTCAAGAAGGAGTCTGCACAAATTGCATGGCGAGAGAAAAAAGAAACCGAAACGTTAAATTTTGATGCATTGCTTGCTGATACCAAAGATATAGCCAGAGACGCTGAAGAGTTAATCAAGCGCGCCGGCGCTTTGTTAAATACCAACCGTGACCTTGTTGACAAGAGCATTATTTTCTCCATTTTGCGTGGTTTTACCAGTGCTATAGAAATCAATTGGGACCCGTTTGTCGCTAACTGGATAATAAAACAAAGTAAAGAAACGGGTGTTTCTCTTCTCACTGAACGCTTTCCTCCTGAGCTAAATTCTGTAGCAAAATAAGGATCTAAACCCCATGGAAAATAAAAACTTTGCTAATTTAATTACTCTAACCGGAATTATCGCTGTTGTCAGCGCGATTTATAATGTTCATTTATATGATGGAGCGTGGTCTGGAATTGCTACTGTGATTGCAGCTTTAATGATTCCAATTACAGCGTTTATTAACCGAAAGAATGTGAACCTGTCTTTCCTATTGCCATTATTTTTCACCACTATTGTTGTTAGAAATGCCGATCAACATGATTGGTCACAGATTGGTTGGATTGCCGCCTTAACCTATATACCATTGATTTTTCAATGCGTTGTTGTCATGAGGAGAACATTTTTAAACTATGGTTCAACTGAGACGGCACTCAGCATGTTGAGAATATTCATAGGTTTTAACTGGTTAACACACTGCACGGAAAAACTATTTGTTTCATCTCATGACACTGGTTTGGTTGATTTCTTTGCTACTGGATTTGGAAACTTAATCCTTGGTCATCCGCTCCCGACGGCTATGACACACGGTTTAATTGTTTTTGGTGGCATTATAGAACTTGCGACCGCGATTTCTCTTGGCCTTGGATTGATGTCTAGGTTTGGTGCATTCATGTCTGCTGGCTACCTTATTATTGCGCAAATAATCGGTGGTCACTTTTCTGTTGGATACACGTGGATTCTTCCTGGTGGTGGATGGGAGTTGGCATTCTATTTCTTCATGGTAACCATTCCATTTATGCTACCCAATGTCGGTGGGACTGTATCATTAGACCACTTTATCTCTAAGAAGAGAGATCGATCTTACCAATACGCATAACTAAGATAATTCAGCCACGAATCGCTTTTATGGCTAGGCTACCTAAGTAACGAGTTAACAATGCTTACGTGGTAAGGTGTTAACACTCCGTTGATAGACAAAAAGCCCAGTGAACTGAATCACTGGGCTTTCTAATGACGATTATTTTAAGTAAATCGCTCTACGTTAATTTGATGCTCAACTACAAGTTTGGGCCCGTTGTCGGCTTCTGCGGTAGGTTTTGACTCAGACGTCGCATACCTTGATACATACGGACAAACCAAATCATAATTGCAACGCCACCAAACAGCATACCGATATATGGAATGTAGAAAGCAATATCATCGATAAGATGGTTTTGATACCAGTAATCGTTCACACCGATTAACACACCATTAGACGTCGCTACCGTTACGATAAGTACGACAAAGAATGTGAGGTTCAAGAAGAACGAGCGAATCAAGCCATAGTAATGCGTATCCACTACTTCGCCATCTTCCCCTTTATCTAAACGATAACCCGCATAGATGATCGCAATCACACCAGAAATAAGACAAGTCACGGGTGTAAGGCAACTGAGTATATAAGCGACCCAAATACCTTTATGAGGTTTGTTCATTCTTATTCACCCCTTCCGTTGTTTCAGTTTCTACGTGAGCGACCGATTGCTCACCGTTTTTCTCTTGTTCCATTACTTCTTTGTACCAAAGATCATGGTGCTCTTTCGCCCAAGTCTCGTCGACGTCACCGGTTACCATACCTTCTAGCGCACCTTCCATACCGAACAAGCCGATGTAGATGTGGAACACAAAACCACAGATAAGGATAAGTGCAGCCACCATGTGAACGAGGTTTGAAAGTTCCATATGACGACGGGTTTGCCCAAAGATAGGGAAATCAAGAACCAAGCCACTGATCGCCGCCACACTTCCCATCACAATCAACAGCCAGAATAGTGCTTTTTCACCGGCATTTGAGAACTCTGCTGATGGATGAGAGCCTTTATGTTTTCCAACCATGCCACCCAGTTTGATAAACCACTGGATATCGACCATCTTGAAAATTGATTTACGCCACCACTTGATAAGTACGATCATCAACAGTACATAGAAAATCGGACCGATATAGTTGTGGTATTGCTTAGCGAGTAGAACGATAAAGCCCCAAAGCTCCGTTGGAATGTACGGTTTCAAAAAGTGCTTGCCGTACACCAACATCAAGCCACTGAATGCAAGCGTTAAGAAAGTAAACGCCATACTCCAGTGCAGTGCGCGATCCAATCGAGTCCAACGCTTGATTTTACGACCCGTTCTTGGCGCACTTAGCATTAATGGGCCAATCACAACGTACATCAAAGTCACGAAAGCAATACTGCCAAAGATAGCAACGGCACCCGCAGGTGACATCCACTTCTCTTTTAATATGTACCACGTTTGACCTGGAGTACTGATCAATACACCGTGCTCGGCAGATTGAGATGTGGTGTAACCTTGTTCACCGTTTCTCACTTGTCGCCAAAAATCAGCGCCAGCAAGTTGAACCACTTCACGTTCAGCAGAGCTAGCTTGCGTTTGTGATGAGTTCGTCTCAGATGCATAACTCATAGGAGAAAGCATTGTCAGTGCTGCCAAAATAGGCAGCACAACAAGGAAGAGACGCTTAAACATTGTAAGCATACGTCTCTCCTACTTAGCTCTTAGTCGCATCGTAAGAAAGGTCGTTGCCGTTTGTCCAACCTGCACCTTTCGCACCACGCTCTACTACACGTTGACGGAATACATCAGAGACTTTCTCTGCATCGCCCGCAAGCAGTGCTTTGGTTGAACACAACGAAGCACACATTGGTAACTTACCTTCAGCAATACGGTTCGCTCCGTACTTCTGACGTTCTTCAACAGAGCCGGGTTCTGTTTCTGGACCGCCTGCACAGAAGGTACATTTGTCCATCTTACCGCGCTCACCAAAGGCTTCCTGTTTAGGGAATTGAGGTGCGCCAAACGGACAAGCAAACAAGCAGTAACCACAACCAATACAAAGATCTTTATTGTGAAGAACGATGCCGTCCTCTGTATGTTCAAAACAATCGGCTGGACAAACTGCCATACAAGGCGCATCAGTACAGTGCATACATGCGACTGAGATAGAGTTTTCGCCCGGTTCACCATCGTTCAGTGTGACAACACGGCGACGTTGAATACCCCATTCCAGAGCATCATCATTTTCATTCTTACATGCAGTGACACAACCGTTACATTCGATACAACGTTTGGTGTCACAAAGAAATTTCATTCTAGCCATTTTAAGACTCCTTACGCTTTACGAATATTACAAAGGGTTACTTTCGTTTCCTGCATCAACGTGACAGGGTCGTAACCGTATGTGGTTGCTGTATTGGCGGCTTCGCCAATAACGTAAGGATCAGTGCCTTCAGGGTATTTAGAACGCAAATCTTCGCCTTCAAACTTACCACCGAAGTGGAACGGTAGGAATGCCAGACCCGGTTTTACACGACGAGTGACCATCGCTTTCACTTTGATACGGCCTTTCTCTGCACCCTCAACCCAAACGTCATCACCATCTTTAAAGCCTATGTCATTCGCGTCTTTTGGATTCACTTCAACAAACATCTCTTGTTGTAGCTCTGCTAGCCAAGGGTTAGAGCGAGTCTCTTCACCACCACCTTCGTACTCAACCAGACGACCGGATGTAAGAATAATCGGGTATTCACCAGACTTGTCTTGCTCTTGGATCGACTTGTACAACGTAGGAACACGGAAGATCGCTTCCTTATCATCCCATGTAGGGTAGTCAGCTACTAGGTCGCGACGAGGCGTGTAAAGTGGTTCACGGTGCAGGGGTACGCGGTCTGGGAATGTCCAAACAATCGCACGCGCTTTCGCGTTACCAAATGGGATACAACCGTGCTTGATAGCCACGCGTTGAATGCCGCCAGAAACGTCGGTCTTCCAGTTTTTGCCTTCCGCTGAAGCTTTCTCTTCTGCGGTTAAGTCATCCCACCAACCCAACTGCTTCAGAAGTTTGTCACTGAACTCTGGGTAGCCATCTTTAATTTCGCAGCCTTTTGAGTAGCTGTCTTCAGCCAGTAGGCTTTGACCTTCAAACTCCACACCGAAACGAGTACGGAAGTTACCACCGCCCTCAGCAACCGGTTTAGACGTATCGTAAAGGATATGCGTACCTGGGTGTTTCATTTCCGGGTTACCCCAACATGGCCAAGGCAGACCGTAAGTCTCACCGTTCACAGGACCACCTTCTGCAGCAAGTGTGGTTTTGTGGAACGTGTGCCAGTTCTGTTGGTGCTCTTTCAAGCGCTCTGGGCTTTGACCGGTGTAACCGATTGTCCACATACCCTTGTTGAATTCACGAGTGATGTCTTCAATCAATGGTTGGTTGTTCTCAACACGGATGTTTTTGAACAGTTGATCAGAGAAACCAAGCTTCTTAGTAAGAAGGTACATAATTTCGTGGTCAGGTTTAGATTCGAACAGAGGCTCAACCACTTTGTCTCGCCACTGCAAAGAACGGTTTGACGCCGTTACACTGCCGTAGGTTTCAAATTGAGTGGTGGCAGGAAGCAAGTAAACGCCATCGGTACGATCGTTCATAACCGCTGCGACTGTTGGGTATGGATCAACGATAACCATCATATCCAACTTCTGCATCGCCTTCTTAATTTCTGGGCCACGAGTCTGAGAGTTGACCGCGTGTCCCCAGTAGAACATGGCACGAATGTTTTCACGCTGACGAATCTTGTCTTTATCTTCAAGTACACCATCAACCCAACGAGAGACCGGAATACCAGCGCTGTTCATTGGCTTTTGACCACCGTATGCGTTGTCGTCGAAACGGCCTTTCACCCATTCAAAGTCAATGTCCCAAACTTTAGACCAGTGACGCCAAGAACCTTCAGACAAACCGTAGTAACCTGGCAATGTATCTGACAAGACGCCGAGGTCTGTTGCGCCTTGCACGTTATCGTGACCACGGAAGATGTTTGCACCACCGCCCGCTTTACCGATGTTACCAAGCGCAAGTTCTAATACACAGTAAGCGCGAGTGTTGTTGTTACCCGTGGTATGTTGAGTCCCCCCCATACACCACACAACACAACCTGGACGGTTTTCCGAGAGCAATTTCGCGGTTTGGTAAACTTCTTCTTCGCTGACACCAGTGACACGCTCAACTTCTGCAGGGTTCCACTTCGCAACTTCTTCACGGATCTCATCCATGCCGAATACACGTTGGCGGATGAATTCTTTGTCTTCCCATTTGTTAGCAAAGACATGCCAAAGCACGCCCCAAATAAAGGCCACATCTGAACCAGGACGAAGAGAAACATAGTGATCAGATTTCGCTGCCGTGCGCGTACGACGAGGATCCGCCACCACGATCTTACAGTTGTTCTTCTCTTTCGCAATGAGGATGTGTTGCATCGCTACTGGGTGAGCTTCTGCTGGGTTCGAACCAATGAACAGTATCGACTTACAGTTGTGCATGTCATTGAACGAGTTCGTCATCGCACCGTAACCCCAAGTATTTGCAACACCGGCTACCGTGGTTGAGTGACAAATACGCGCTTGGTGGTCAACGTTATTGGTGCCCCAAAGCGACGCCATCTTACGGAATGCGTAAGCTTGTTCGTTACTGTGCTTAGCACTACCAAGGAAGTAAACGGAATCAGGGCCAGACTCTTTACGAAGCTCTAGCGCTTTGTTACCGATCTCTTCAATCGCTTGTTCCCAAGAAAGCTTCTTCCACTTACCGCCTTCTAATTTCATTGGGTACTTAAGACGACGTTCACCGTGGCCGTGCTCACGCAGTGCTGCGCCTTTCGCACAGTGTCCACCAGCGTTGAATGGGTGATCAAATGCTGGCTCTTGACCCGTCCAGACACCATTTTGGACTTCAGCGTAGATACCACAACCCACAGAACAGTGAGAACAGATAGTACGTTTCACTTCTGTTTTCGCCTCTAGATCGACAGATTTAGCTTGCGCCTTTCTCATCATACCCGGAGCGAACAGACTTGCGCCTACTACCGCGCCACCCGCCGCTAATGAGGTGTTTTTCATGAAGGCGCGTCGAGACACACCCAGTTGATTCGTTTCTTTGCTCACACTATCGGAGCGTTTGACCAGTTTCATCCGTTATCTCCTAAAGTGTGTCGTAGTAATCGCGAATATGCTGTGTTTCACGATAGCCGGTCTTCTTCACATCTTGTTTCGAAATTTCAACCGTTTCTGAAGCCGTTGCCATTTTGGTCGTGCCAGCGACAACAGCACCGGCCACAGCTGCGGTTGTTAAGCCTTTGAGTAAGTCCCTACGGCTTGTGTTTATCTCTTTATTATCTTTCATCATTGCTTCCTTACCTCTCGGTGGATCTTTTTTGGAGGCTTCATGCCCCTCTATCGATATAATCGCGTACGGCTTGATTACTCGTAATCAGTGACGTTTTTCACATCAATCTTTAATTTGTGTTTACTGGTTATCGTCTTCACGCTAAAACGCACTTGTTCTAACATTAAAAATGCTTCACATAGCTGAGCTGCAGATTTATAGAAGTTGGCACTTTTTGCCGCTTCAAGCTGACGCGTAAAAGCGTTGAACCAAGGGCCAAGGTGTTTATTGAAAAAAGCTTGTTGAAGCGCCTCTTCTTCACCCGTTAACATCGCCATCACTTCACATAGAGCTGCGATATGATCTTCAGGCTCTTTCACTTGGTCATCACGCTCAATGCCTAAAAGTTCGAGATCATGACGAATCTCTGCTAATGGTTTCTCCATCATAGCGCCAGTGCGATGCCAAGAACCAAATGGAACAACCTCTCCACGACCAATACCAATGAACAGATCTTGATATTCGTCTTCTAATGCTTCGCGAGAAGCTTCGGTTGCCGCTTGTTGAATAGCAACCCACGCCTTTTGCATCGCACTTTCAGACGCTTCAATGTCTAACGTTTTTAGAAACTCGATCACCTCGTCAGAAGGTGCGCAGCGAAACAGTGCAGATAAAACCAAATAAATTTCAGTTCTGAGTGTCTGTTCTTGTTCCAGTTCTTGTGCTTGATCTAAATGAGTATCCAAGACCTACTCCTAATATTTCAATTGTTTCAACGGATCTTGTGCCATTGAATCGAACATATCTACCACACGACAGTCTTCACACATCGCAATGCGGTTAATCGCAGCTTCATCTGAAAAATGAGAGTGACCGCGTAACTTATCCTGTAGCATATCAATCATAGACTGCGGTGCGAATGGCTTATGACAACGAATACATTGCGCCGCTTTTTCTTCATGAATCACCATCGCTTGCTGACGCTCTTCCTTCGCCCAGTTCATGCGAGGCGTTAGAGTCAGAACGTTCTCAGGACACGCTTTTTCACATAAGCCACATTGAATACAGTCTTGTTCAACAAACTTAAGGGATGGCGAAGCGCCGTCAGTATGCAGCGCACGTGTTGGACACACCGCTACACAGCTCATGCACAACGTGCAATCTTTGCTCTCACACGACACTGTGCCATATGGTGCATTGGAAGGAAGTTCAACCACATTCTCAACTGGAATGCGAGCTGATGCCATCGCATCCAGTGCTGTAAATAGGCGTTGGCGTTTATTGCCTTGAAGCTCACCAAGTGCCAGATCGAATGAATCCACGCACAGTGTAGGAGGGCCTTCACGAAGCGATTCTAAATAAAGGATATCGATGGTTTCTTTTGGGATACCAATTTGATCAAGAAGCTCTTGAGCGATCCCGACTTCGTTACTCAGCACACGAATGATGGTTTCGGGCATAAAGTGAGAAGCCGCAAACAAAACCTGAGTTGCGCCATTCACGAGCGCTGCAAACCACGTATCGATACCAACAGATGGTAGCTCTTCTACCACAATTGGAATGACGTTTTCTGGGAGAGCCTTTAACGCCATCACGTTATAGGTTTCATGACGTGAGCTACAGACAAGCACGATAGGATCTAGCCCACCCGCTTGCTCATAATTGGCTAACGTACGTTCAATGAACTTTTGAGTGTCGTCAGGGTTCGGCAATGCGTAAGAGATCGCTTCTGTCGGACAGCTTGTTGCACACGTCCCCACGCCCTGACATAAATAAGGGTTAATTTCGATCTTGTGACCCGTTTTATCTGAACCTTCACTCGACAGTGCACCAGCAGGACAAGCATCAACACAACGCTCGCAACCTTTTACGCCACGAGAACTGTGTGCACAAAGGTCGGTGTCTAAACGGAAGAACTTAGGCTTATCGAATGTCCCCATCAGTGTTGGGATCTCTTCCAGTGCTTCTGCCAGCTTTGGATAACCTCGACCTACTGGATAATAACCCGGTACAGGCACTTCTTCTGTCATGCAGCTATTCAGACATAGGTCTAGCACAACATCGAAACAATCGTGATTAATCGCGACTTTCGCTAGGTTATTGGTTCGACCTTTGCTTTCGATAAGAACTTCGAATGTACCGAGGAAACCAGACACTTGAACTGAGTTTGCGTAGTAAATTTCGATTGTTTTTTGACTATGGGTTTGATTCCCAGCGGCACTCGAAAGCTCCCCGTCAGTCGAAAGTAAAGTCAGGCTAGTAAGCTGCGGTAATTGTGCAGCTGCACTCTCAATGATCTTTGTTGGACCAATGATGAGTGTATTTCCCCCGCTCTCGTAACTTACGGTCGGTGGAATTAGGTTGGTTAACTCAACTGTATTCTCAAATGCATACAGCCTTGCTTTAGCGTTATTTGAAGTTGCTTGTTCTAATAATTGTTTAAGCATTGCTCAGTTCCATCTTTGGACATGGAGAATCTGTTCAACCTTCATTGTAGTTAGCGTTAGTGAACTTGCTGAGTAATCGTTTAACAACTCACGGTTTGGTTAGCGATTTGTTGTTCCGTCGACTTAACTTGGCAATCTACAATAAAGTTGATGATTAGCCATATACAGCAAATGCCATGCCAGTTTATTTACCCTTACTATTCAGTGAATTAGCACAACTTAACCTCTATTTTTACAATAAAAAAACCGCTTGGGACATTTTGTCGCAAGCGGTTCATTGAGTGTTTAGTCAAAATGTACCTATTCTTTGTGTGGTATATTTTGTCCCATCTCGTTCAGGTCAGCTTCGTCTGACATTGTAGCGTTAACATCTGGTACTGTGTTTTTATACAGCTCGCTTCCTTGTTCGGTTATTTCGGCACTTTCTGAAGTTTCAAGTTCATTCTCCGACACCTCAAGATCGCTTCCAGAATTATCTAAAACGTCGCCTTCATCTTTATTATCAATGACTTGTTCTTCTTCTGGTGTGGTTTCTTCTTCCGTTTTGTCTTTAACCCAATCACGCAAGGTTTCAGCCACCCCTTTAGAAAGAGACGTCAAATTACTGTAATCGTCGTCGTAATCATCTAAACCATCACGAATGTTGAACTCTTCTGAGAGGAATAATTTACGCAATGCCGCTTTTTTTACGCTTTCTGAGGCTTCTGACACCAATAATTGAGCAACAGACAAGTCTTCAGTCGTTTCTGATGCTACCTCCTGAAAGTCAATAGCTTGAGAATCGACAGCGTGATCGTCTTCATTGTGTTCTGGAGACTCATTTTCTAAAGCACTATTTTCTGAGGTCTCACGCTCTAATGACTCCGATGTTTGTGCGTCTAAAGATGAAGCAGCAGACGAAGCCTCAGCGGAAGTAAGCTCAGTTCCCTCAAGCGTTTGTTGCGCTTCTAATGGTTGGTCGGTCGATTGATCAAGTTTTCGTTGCGACCATCGGCTAAAAAAGTTAGTTGCCATTTGATCGACCCGCGCCTTTACGTTTTTTACGTCTCGCTTCTAATAACTCACCATGACGACCGATGAAGGCTTCCATCCAAGCTTGTACAGGCAGCGGAATGTCGTATGAAAGGACTTGGTTGTCACCGTCCATGTATTGTCCTGCAACGGTTTGTGATGCTGTAAGTAACTGAATCACAGGCTTAACACCCGAGTCGACGTTATCCATCACCAAAAAAAGCTTCGGCCGCTGAGAGCTTAAGTTAAATCGATAGTCGGTACGCTCGTCTTTATGTAATTGGAGTAAACAAACGTCTTGAGTATCGTCTTCTGGCGACAGTTCAAACCCCGTCAATTCCCATTGTGTAGTGACCCAGATGCCTGTTTTGATCTCTTTCTCTACTCTTTGGACACCGATTGGCCAAGAAGCTTCTGTTTTTTCATAGTGCTCTTTGAATTCTTTTATCTCAGACATACTTTACCCAATTGATTTTCTTTGGTCTGAATGCATTTAGGACATTTTGTACTGTGTGCAATCATCTAACCTTATAAAGCAATAAACACGCCAATAGAGGTCACTCCCAAGAGCGTATCTACAGCGTTCGTTATCAAGTTGTCACTATAACGTTAGTTGATACTGGTTATTTCAGACAACTCCGCCCGGTGAACTCTGATATTTTGCGCTTTTTTAATCTAATGCTTCATGTTTCCATCAATCCCCGTTATTTTGGAATAAGATTTGCAAACGCTACTCTCAGAACTATGACATGTTCGGAGCGATAATCGAAAGCGAACTAACAGACTAGCGCATTACTGGATGAGAGCTTTAGTGCTCTTGTTGACTTCTTATCTCATAAAATCGCTATCTCATTAAGTAGGAAATGACTGTGGTAAAACCCAACATTATAAAAACCAGTGAGAACCCACTTCAGACAATCGAAGTTGAAGTGTTTGATGAATATGGCGAAAAGCTCACCAAACAGATCGCGTGTGAGCGCCCTCTTACCGTGATGTTGAACTGGAAAGAGATCGTAACGTTAATGACATTGGGCTCACGTCCTGAGTCATTAGTATTAGGCTATTTGAAAAACCAAAGCTTCCTTTCTGATCCGGAAGCGGTTGAATCGATTATCATTGATTGGGAAACCAGTTCTGCTGCGGTGATCACCAAAGAAGACACGAGCCAACTTGAACAAGCGCTTAAAAAGAAGACTGTAACTTCTGGCTGCGGTCAAGGCACCATGTATGGCAACGTAATGAAGCAATTGGAAGATTACCAAGTGCCTCAAAACAAGATTAAGCAATCTGAAATCTACACAGCGCTTGAAGCGTTGACGCATTACAACGATACCTACAAGAAAGCAGGTGCGGTGCACGGTTGTGCCGTTTGCCAAGACGACAAGGTTCTATCGTTTGTTGAAGATGTTGGTCGACACAATGCCGTTGATACATTGGCTGGTGAGATGTGGCTTAACAAAGAGACCGGTGAAGACAAGATCTTCTATACCACAGGCCGTTTAACGTCTGAGATGGTGATTAAGGTTGCTCAGATGGGTATCCCTGTTCTGCTATCGCGCTCTGGCGTAACGCAAATGGGCTTAGACTTGGCTCAGAAGTTCGGCATCACAACGATTGCTCGCGCTAAAGGTTTACGCTTCCAAGTGTTCACAGGGGCAGACAAGATCGACTTTGATGTAAAAGGCAAAGAGTCAACAAGCCAGTAACCAGTACCAGATCGATGTTATAAGTAGCTAACAACGTATATCGAGTGGACGACGCACAGCAAAGAGACAAAAACGCCGTCATGCTGAAAACATGACGGCGTTTTTTAATTTAAAGCTTCATTCCAGACGAATGAAATTGAAAACTTTGGCTAGCTTATCGCTTAAGCGCGTGCTTTCAAGAACTCAGCGTAAGTACCGCGGAAATCGTTGATCTTGCCATCTTTGATTTCAAGGATACGAGTTGCAAGCGAATCTACGAATACACGGTCGTGAGAGACGAAGAACAAGGTGCCTTTGTAGTTCTCAAGCGCTAAGTTAAGCGCTTCGATAGATTCCATATCCATGTGGTTTGTTGGCTCATCCATTAGCAGGATGTTTGGTTTATGCATCATGATCTTACCAAGAAGCATACGACCTTGCTCACCACCAGAGATAACCTTTACCGATTTCTTAATGTCGTCTTGACCAAATAGCATACGACCTAGGAAGCCACGAACAACTTGCTCGTCTTCGCCTTCTTGGCGCCATTGGCTCATCCAATCAAACAGGTTCATGTCTGTCTCGAAATCGTGTGCGTGATCTTGTGCGTAGTAACCGATGTTTGAGTTTTCAGACCACTTGTACTCACCAGTGCGAGGCTCAAGAGCGCCAGCTAGTGTGTTCAGCAGCGTTGTTTTACCCACACCGTTCTCACCGATGATCGCAACACGCTCACCGACTTCGAAAATACCGTCAAACTTGTTGTATAGGTCTTCTTCAAAACCTTGAGATAGGTTTTCAACCACAAGTGCGTTACGGAATAGCTCTTTAGACTGTTCGAAACGAATGAATGGATTTTGACGGCTAGACGCTTTAACTTCATCAAGTTGGATCTTATCGATCTGCTTAGCACGAGACGTTGCTTGCTTCGCTTTCGATGCGTTAGCAGAGAAACGAGAGACGAACGTTTGAAGTTCAGCAATTTGTGCTTTCTTCTTAGCGTTGTCAGACAATAGACGCTCACGCGCTTGAGTCGCAGCTGTCATGTACTCATCGTAGTTACCTGGGAATAGACGAAGTTCGCCGTAATCAAGGTCAGCCATGTGTGTACAAACCGAGTTTAGGAAGTGACGGTCGTGCGAAATGATGATCATTGTGCAGTTACGTTGGTTTAGCGTATCTTCCAACCACTTGATGGTGTCCATATCCAGGTTGTTCGTTGGTTCGTCAAGCAGCATGATATGCGGGTCTGCAAACAGTACTTGAGACAATAGAACACGAAGTTTCCAACCCGGTGCGACTTCGCTCATTAGACCGAAGTGCATTGATTCTTCAATACCTACCGCAAGAAGAAGCTCACCCGCTTTCGCTTCTGCCATGTAGCCGTCCATTTCAGCGAACTGAACTTCAAGGTCAGCCACTTTCATGCCGTCTTCTTCGCTCATTTCTGGCAAAGAGTAAATGCGGTCACGCTCTTGCTTAATAGCCCAAAGTTCTTTGTGACCCATGATAACCGTGTCGATTACCGTGAATTCTTCGTAAGCAAATTGGTCTTGGTTTAGCTTAGCAACACGCTCGTTTGGATCGTAGCTTACGTTACCAGCACTTGGCTCAAGTTCACCAGATAGGATCTTCATGAACGTCGATTTACCACAGCCATTCGCGCCGATTAAACCGTAGCGGTTGCCTTCGCCGAACTTCACTGAAATATTTTCGAAAAGTGGCTTAGCGCCGAATTGTTGGGTGATATTTGCTGTGGAGATCAATGCCATTACCTTTTTAATGTGAAAAACGCCGCAACGTTACTTGTTCAGGGCTTTAACTGCAAGTATTGATTGCAATTACTGGCCATTAAGTGAGTGATAACCTAGCCAAATCATAGTTTGAGCTCTATCACACTTTTGATTTGCTATTTTATTATGAATAAACGTCGTTCTTCAATAGCAACCAAACAGCAAGCCCCGTCGAAATTGGCGTTAAAATAGCACTGATGAACATATTGAATATTGAGCATACGGCTTGTCAAACCGCGATAACCAAACCCATTTTTACAAGGGGTATTTAGACGATTATCTTGCGCTCAAACATTGATCTACCCCATGATTATAACGAACAAAATCAGAATAAAGTTTTTGTTCGAAAAACGGGATAAATTTCACAAACTGACATTAACTCACTATAGTGTTCCTAACCTCATAATTCTAAGAGACTTTTATGCGTTCACTTTTGCGCTTCTTTTTATTCACATTGGCCATCCTCTCTTGGCCTAGTCATGCCAGCTTGGACTATGACTTACCATCACAACCTCAAGTGTCGAACATCGCCCTCGATCTGGCTAAGCGTATCAGTGCACTGCCTGATCCGCTGTTTATGGAAGAATCCGATAAACATGAGGTGAGTGTTCTATTGACTGAAGTACTCCGAGTTCAAGACCAACAGATCACAACCTTTGACCAGCAGCTTCTTGATTACCGAGAAAATAGTGGCTCTGACCAATGGTTTGCTGTGGAATCAAGCTATAAAACACTAAATAGTTTGAATGTCAGTAAGCAGCGACTGCTTGAGCAAACGACGACCGCGAATAAAGAACAATTGACGGGATTTGGGCCTTTTGGCGTGACTCAGTTTAAACAAGAGTGGCACCTAACCCAGCTTAATATTGAATACTTAGTCTATTTCCAGACTCGCAGTTTTAAAGCATTGATTAAAGATATCTTTATTTCGCCAGTTCCGGTGATTTGGGCCTGCTTAAAAGTACTCTTCACCTACTTCTGTTTAGTTTGGTGGTTATCCAATAGTGCACGTTTGATTGAACTATTCCGAGTTAACTTCTTAGAGCCTAAACAGCCCCCAGCTTTTTGGATTCGGCTAATTTGGTATATAAGCCGTGCCCATCGCGCTATCGCATGGTTAGTCGCTATCACCATATCACTGCGCATTCTTTCAAGTATACCAAGCCTGCAACACCTCATTTTCTTTGAAATATTTACGTGGTGGATCTTAGGTGGCTCAATCGCCATTAGTTTTATTCTTGAGTTGGCTTACCGTATTGGTCGAACGTCAAACCAAACCGTTATTGCACTTCGTTTGTCGACGATCCGACGTTATGTATGGAGCTTCATTGTCGCAGGGGTGATCTTACAAATATCCAGTATCACCCTAGGTAAAGGCACCATCTACAATTGGATCTACAGTGCTTTGTTCTTGTGGTTCGTTTTAGTTACGGTTTCGGTTTTAAAATTATGGCGTTCAAAAGTATTCGATACGTTGCAGCACATCTCCGATCATCCGGTTTGGGTCAACTGGGCGGTCAATCGGAAAGACACGTTCCTGCTTAATATTATCGCGACAGCAATCGGCATCGCGTGGCTAACGGTTTATAACTTCCAACATCGAATTATGGCTCTGCTTTCCAATTACACATTGTTCAGCCAAGCCTTGGCTTATTTATTTAGAATCGAGGTGGCCAAGCAGTCTGATCTTGATAAGAACCAGCAGAATTTAGTGCGAATCAAAGGTGATCAAACTTATGATTACATCCTTCCGGGTTCAATCGATAGTACGCTCATTGATTACGCTGGCGATGAAATCAAACAGCTTTCTCGCTACTTGATGTCTGATAGTCCTGCAATATGCGTTGTATCGGGCGAACGTGGTGTGGGTTCAACCACTTTACTGTATACGTTACTTCATAAAGTTTCGAATGCAGAACCCGTTTACGTCAGCTGCCCTTATGCAGGCTACCCTGAATTCTTGGCGCATCTAGCCGTTAGCATTGGTTTAAAAGAAGAAGCGACTGAGATTCAGATTTTGGCACACTTGCGTAAGAGTGAAACCACTTACCTTATCGCCATTGACAATGCCCAACGCCTCGTCAAACCAATGGTCGGTGGTCTGTCGGATTTGATCCGTCTAACGAATTTACTACGCCGGTCTAAAAAGAATCACCGCATAGTGATGTCGATTGCCAAGTCTAGCTGGCGCTTTGTTGATAGAGCGCGGGGTGAGCGACTATTGTTTGATTTAGTTTGCTTCCTACCACGCTGGACAGAGAAACAAGTCGGTGAGCTTCTTACCAGTCGCATCAATATGACGTTAGATCAACCCTTGTCATTTGATGGCTTAGTGGTTCCCAAACAGTGGGACCAAGATGACATGACAGAAGAGGAGCGCGCTCGTCAGGGCTTCTATCGAATTCTATGGCACTACTCAGATGGCAACCCTACCGTTGCGTTGCGTTTCTTCCGTTTATCTCTAAATCGAAACAAGGATACAGGCCAAACTGTGGTGCGTTTGTTCCACGTACCAGAAGCTCAAGAACTGGAAAACATGCCAAAACCGATGCTGGCGGTATTACGCTCTATTGTACAACTCGAAATCGCGTCCCCTGAAGTGCTGTCTGAATGTACTCAGTTGAGTATTGCCGAAATCACCGGAGTTCTGCGCTACTTTGAAAGTCGCGGTTACATTGGTTGGAATGAAGACAAAGCTAAGATTTCGGACCATTGGTTCCGCCATATAACCAACGTTCTCGACCGTCAACATTTATTGGTGAAGTAAAATGAAGAAATTATTTGTCCTATTGTTTATTTGCTTGACGACTGCGGTCAGCTTCCCGACTTACGCGACAGAAGAGTTAGTCAACGTAGAAAACATCTCTAAGATTGCAAGCTTAGTGCGTTGGAGTGGGGTATTTTTCTCGATCATTGTGATTGCAGCAATGTGGCTATTGCTCAAGTTCATTAATTCATTAGTGACCAGCTTTGGTAGCCAGTTTGTGCAATATCGAATGTTGCTACAAAAATTGCAGTCCTTTACCCAATTCTTCATCTATGTCAGTACTGGGCTTATTGTGTTCATGATGAGTTTTCGTATTAATGATCAAATACTGGCTCTGATTGGTGGTACCCTCGCCGTGTCGGTCGGCTTTGCGCTTAAAGACTTGGCAGCTTCATTCATCGCGGGTATCACTGTGATGATTGATAGACCCTTTCAGGTGGGTGACCGTGTCACGTTTGAGGGCGATTATGGTGATGTCATTACCATCGGTTTACGGTCAGTGCGCATGAGAACGTTGAATGATGACATCATCACGATTCCAAACAACAAGTTCTTAAATGAAGTCACAACCAGTGGTAACTATGGCGCGTTAGATATGCAGGTCGTGATTCCATTTTATGTGGGAATGGACGAAGACATCACCCTAGCCCGTGATTTAATCCAAGAAGCGGCCTCATCCAGTCGTTATATCCATTTACCAAAGCCTGTCACAGTACTGGTTAAACAGACCATTACGGATAACTACTTAGCGATACAGCTAACGTGTAAAGCTTATGTCGTAGATACCGCGTATGAGAAGTTGTTTGAAACCGATATTACTCTGCGTGTGATGAAAGAATTTAGAAAACACAATATCACTCCGCCAAAGATATCTGTGGCGGCGCATCAATCATAGAACGAAGATGGATTGATCGATACTAATGAGTCCTTGAGGACCAATAAAAACACCTCCAACATACGGAGGTGTTTTTATTATGTGTAACGACATCGAGGCACCGTAAGTTTCGTTTACCGCTGCATCATGATACACACGCAGCTCAACCTAAATGAGATCATAAGTTCGACACCAACAACTGCGGTGTCGCTTTCTTTTGAAGGTAGATACTAAAACAGCTCCCCTTACCGACTTCAGATTCGACACGAATCTCTCCACCCGTTTGACTCAAAATACTTTGCGACACCGATAAACCAAGGCCTGTTCCATCTCGTTTAGTGGTATAGAAAGGCGAGAAGATCCGTTTTAGCTGTTCTTCACTGATACCACAACCTTGATCTTCAACGTGAATTATCGCGCCACGAGATTTATCATTTTCGACCCAATCTTCGCTTGAGATAGTCAATATCCCCTTACCTTCCATCGCGTGAATCGCATTCATCTGGAGATTAACCAATATCTGAAGCAATTGGTTTCGGTTAACTTCGACCGAAGTTTTAGCATTAAGTTTTGATACGTAAACGATGCCTTTCTTTTTGGCCCCCGTTTTGACCAGTGTGATGCTTTCATCGACAATCGGGTTGATGTGTTGCCAGGTCACTTCATCTTGTACACCGCCATGTCGGCTGTATTGCAGTAGACTGCGGGTGATGTTTCGAATTCGGTCAATCTGCTCCATGATGGCGTTCACCTCTTCACCAACACAAGTGACTTCCTCTCCTAGCTCAAATTTGATGAGTTCGACATTACCAAGAATCACCGCCGTCGGATTATTGATTTCATGGGCAATACCCGCGGTTAACTCCCCCAATGCAGCTAGTTTTTCACTGACCACTAACTTATCACGAGCCTGGTTCAGCAGTTTGATATGCCGTTCAAGCTCTTCGGTTTTATCTTTCAAACTGGCTGTGCGCGAATGAACCTTACATTCTAATTCAAGTGCCGCTTGCTGTATCTCTTGATTGCGCTCGTGCAACAGATCCAGCATCTTATCAAACTGTTTCGCAAGCAGCGTGAGTTCATGTTGATCATCCAAACCAAGGGGACCAATTCGCTTGTCTTGCCCCATCTGGACGAGTTTGACAACTTTGTAAATGCGCTCTATTGGCTTGAAAAGATCACGAGCACCACGGTGAACAATGAAACCAGAAGCCAACAACAACAACACGATAGTAATGCTGATTTCACCAAGATTGGTTAAGTACGTCTCTATTAGCGGCCACAACAAATAACCGGTATAAAGCATGCCAATCACGTTACCAAACTGATCATGAATCGGCTGATAAGCGGTAATGTACCAAGCATCGTACACATACGCTCGATCTAACCACTCTTTACCTTCATTTAAAACCTTGGCATTAACTTCATGTGAAACTCGAGTACCAATAGCACGCCCGGCACTTTCTTCACTGCTCAAAGGCACATTTGTACTGACACGAAGATCATCGAGGAATACGGTGATGGTGCCCACACGGCGATTAAAACCATCGCGTTTCGGGTAAATCAAGTTGCTAATTTGATCGACCAATTGAGTGCTATTATTCAGTAAGATTCCGCCGTCAAGAAAACCAATCACATGGTCATGCTCATCTCGAATAGAAACGACGGTTCGACTGACTAAACCTCTCGTTTCTACTCCCTGTTCATTGAGCATCGGAACTTCGGCTTTCTTCGCGAGATCTCGATCCAGAGTGTTAAGTTCATCTTGACTTAATACACTGAAAAACGACTCTTTGTGCGTCAAGTTAAGGTATTGAAGCTTATTGGTTAAATGCTCAACACTGCGCCAGCGTAAAAAATCGAGCTGATAACGTGACTTATTTTCAGACACCCAACGGGCGAAGTCTTCTTGTGAAGCATGATTCGCGAGTTTGATTCGGAATTGGTAAGATTCAGCAAAAGCTTTAACGTTGTAGGCCTGTTGGCTTTGAATTAGCTGAATACTATTTTCTGCAACATCCAAACGCTCATCAACATCAATCAACGCCCCTTGCCACGTATAATGAATTGACCAATATAAAGTAATCGTCACCAACGCACATAACGTGAGAATGATCGGAGCGGAGGTCAAAAATAATAAGCGGTAACGCACCATGGTTTTGAATCGAAACGCCCATTTTCGCCACCAAGGCCGTCTAATCGGCATAGTCAGAACCTTCTGTGCTCCAATCTTTGTACTTACGTTCTAGCGTTTTACGTGCCACCCCTAAATCTCTCGCTGCCGCAGACTTATTACCATCATGGAAACTCACGAGTTGCTCAATATGTGCTTTTTCAACTTCTTTAAGCGTCCAATTATTTGGATAACCTTCCGTGGGGCTAGCCTTTCCCATATCCGGCATGCTAACACCATGTGACACCGTCACTGATAGGCTCGTAGGAGCTGCATTATCATTAATTTCTCGCCAATAGTGAGCGGGCGGCTTATCGAGTAAAATACATCTTTCGACTAAATTTTTAAGCTCACGAACATTGCCAGGCCATTCGTATTGGTGCAAAGCCAAAATGTCTTCATGTGCCCAATGAGGTACTGGCATCCCTAACTCGCTCGATAACAAGTGGGTAAAATATGGGACCAGTTCAACCAAATCAGACGGGCGTTCTCTTAAAGGTGCAACATCAATCTTGAGCACATTCAGGCGATAGAATAGATCTCGACGAAAATGCCCTTTATCGACCTCTTGTTGAAGATTACGGTTAGTGGCAGCAACGACACGCACATCAATTGAAATTTCTTTCTCGCATCCCACTGGACGAATCGTTCGTTGCTCCAAAACACGCAATAACGCCGCTTGCATGGACAGTGGCATTTCTCCTATCTCATCAAGAAACAGCGTACCACCACTGGCAACTCTAAATAGACCTTCGCGGTTTTTTTTAGCTCCGGTAAATGCACCGGACGTATGACCAAACAACTCACTTTCCAAAAGCTCAGGCGCAATTGCCCCACAGTTAATCGGCACGAAAGGACCAGTACGTTTACTGGCGTCATGAACACCTCGGGCAACCAGCTCTTTCCCTGTCCCCGATTCTCCTTCGATAAGTACAGACGCTCTTGATGGTGCAAACTGGGTGATCAGTCGCTTAAGTTGTTTGGTTTTATCAGAGCTCCCAAGCAATTCTGTTTTAATATGCCGACTGACATCACGTTTAAGCGCATATTGCATTCGCTGGTCTAAACGTTTGTCCATACAGCGCAGAACAGCTTGAATGATTTGATCTAAATTAAACGGTTTAAGAATAAAGTCCGACGCCCCCAACTTCAGTGCAGATATCGTCATCTCTAAGTCGGCATAACCCGTCATAAAGATAACGTCCACTTTTCGGTCGGTGTCGTTAAAAACCTCTTCCCACTCAATGCCTGAACGACCAGGAAGATTGATATCAAGAACAATTAAATCGAAATGCTGATTGCTACGCAGAATTTCGGCCTCTTCGACGGAGCCTGCACACGACACTTTACCAAAGTACTTACCTAGCGCTTTTTTGAGAATCGCCTGCATACCGATCTCATCGTCCACAACCAAGACGGAAAATGCTTGATATTGAGTCAATGTATTTGAATTGAGATTTGACACATTTGAACGAGATAAAGACATAATGAACAGCCAGTAGGAAAAGTTGGGACAGAGTGTACCAATTAACCCCATGTGCAACATACTCAGTGTGCGACATTTTGTCCTAGCTCATGTTTTGATTCATTTTATCAAGATAAATGGCGTACTTTTATCCGAAATAACAGTAATTAAATAGAATTTGATTCACTATTTATTGGCACTAACTTTGCTTGTTAAGTAATGATTTCTAATTACAAAATTAGCATCTTGTGTGCATGCTCTTCTTCGGCCCTGTAAAGCTGAGCGCATGTCATTCATTTATAACAGAATGGACAGAATAAAAATGAAAGCAATTCCTCTAGCTATTGCAGCCCTATCTATCGTCAGTTACACAGCAAGCAGCGCTGAAGACACCACACATATCAAGCTGGCTACCACGACAAGCACCTACAACTCTGGACTACTGGATTACCTATTACCAAAGTTTGAAAAAGATACGGGCATCAAAGTCGGTGTTATCGCTGCCGGTACGGGGAAATCACTTCGTATGGGTGAGAATGGTGATGTTGATTTGGTGATGACACACGCTCCAAAGGCTGAAGCGGATTTCGTTGAAAAAGGCTACGGTGTTCTGCCTCGTAAACTTATGTATAACGATTTTGTGGTTGTTGGACCAAAGAGTGACCCTGCGAAAATTGCGTCTCAAAAAAATGTCATCGATGTTTTCAAGGTAATCGCAAACAGCAACGTGACATTCTTGTCTCGAGGTGACGATTCAGGTACCAACAAGAAAGAGATGGGCATTTGGGCACAAACCAAAATGGAGCCTAACTTTGGTGGCTATCGTAGTGTTGGTCAAGGCATGGGACCGACGCTGAACATGACCTCTGAGATGCAAGGTTACACGCTCACGGATCGTGGTACTTGGTTGGCTTATCAAAACAAACTGGATCTAAAAATCCTTTTTCAAGGCGATAAAAATCTATTCAACCCTTACCAAGTGATCCTGGTTAACCCTAAACGCTACCCAACCACCCACTATAACGCAGCAAAAGTATTCAGTGACTGGCTTGTTAACCCTAAAGGGCAGAAGCTGATCAACGATTTTAAACTGCAAGGTCAGCAGTTGTTTGTTGCAAACGCAGAATAATTAATACAGCATTATTACCAATGGAATTGAATTAAGACGATCCTTTGTCTCACAATAGCTGACCAATGATGCCTCGCACGAATTGCGTCAGCTATGATTACGTCATTAACACATTCAGACTGATTGTCGACCGAAATGAGAGCTTCCATGTCCTTATGGCAAACAACGCTTGATGCATTAAATTTATTGGTGAGTTTCGATAACGAATTGTGGAAAATCGTTGCGGTATCTTTTAGTGTCTCTTTATCCGCCATTTCCTTGGTCATTGTCCCTGCAATCATCATATCCTTCCTCTTAGCCTATACCGAGTTTCCAGGAAAATGGTCACTGTTGTCGATAATTAACACCCTCCAAGCCATCCCCACCGTGGTGATCGGTTTACTGTTGTACATGATGTTGTCGCGTTCTGGCCCCTTGGGTGACTGGCAATTGCTGTTCACACAAAAAGCGATGATACTTGGCCAAATGCTGATCTGCTTCCCGGTGCTGGTTGCAATGATGCATGGCGCGTTACAAGCCAGTGACCGTCGTGCTGTTGAAACCGCTCGTACACTCGGCGTTTCAACCACTCGAGTGGCATGCACGTTAATTTGGGAAACACGCTTTCCTTTAATGGCAGCCGCCATTGCCGCATTTTCTCGCATCGTAACGGAAGTGGGATGTTCAATGATGGTTGGTGGCAATATCATGGGGATGACAAGAAATATCCCAACAGCGATTGCAATGGAAAGCCATAAGGGGGCCTTCGCTCAAGGCGTTGCACTGGGTATGGTCCTACTTGCCTTGGCATTAGCGCTAAACTTTTTTCTCTCTAGTGTGAGAGGAAAAGGCTATTTAAGAACTTAGGAGTGCTGTCATGAGTATAAAAATAACAACACAGCAAATCTCAATGCGCTTTAAGGAGCGTGTTTTATTCCATATACCTGAATTATCAATTGGTCCTAACGATGCCATTTATCTTAAAGGTGATAATGGTGTCGGAAAAACGACCCTACTTAAAATTTTGTCCGGTTTAATCCAGCCAAGTTCTGGACAGATTCAATCTCCAACCCAAAGCTGGCACCAGCTCTTATTCCCAAGGTCAAAATTTAAAGACATCATCTATTTGCACCAAACGCCGTATCTTTTTGATGGTTCGGTATACCAAAATGTTGCTTACGGCATTCGATTTCATAAAGGGAGCCAAAAAGATAAGCGCGCTCAAATAATTAGCGCGTTGAGAATGGTCGCTTTAGAAACCTTAGCGGATGAGCATATTTCTGTCCTCTCAGGGGGGGAACGCCAGCGCGTTGCAATGGCTCGGGCTTGGATTTTAAAGCCCTCAATTTTGCTCATGGATGAACCGAGCGCCTCTTTAGATAAAGAATCTATTGAAAGATTAGTCATTATGGCTGAAGATCTCCTTTTACGAGGCGCAAGCTTGGTCATCACAAGCCATCAAGCCAATGCGTTAACCGATTTATGTAGGAAGCAATGGTGGATCAAAGACAACACTTTGACTGAATCAACGCTTCTGAAAGTTATTCAAAAAAACAGTGCACAAGAGAACATTTATGTTGCTTCCAGCGCAAACTAGTTGGGTTATTTTGGCCGGCGGACAAGCCAGCCGTATGGGTGGAAAAGATAAAGGACTCGTTGAACTTAACGGGTCGCCGCTTATTCAATATGTTATCGACCAGCTGTCACGACAAGATGTCAGCATCACCATCAATGCAAACCGTAACTTAGACCGTTACCAAACCTTTGCGCCTGTTGTGTCTGATTCCTTCCCGGATTACCCGGGGCCATTAGGGGGGATTCATGCCGGTCTTAAAAACGCGACGACAGATTGGGTCGGGTTTGTACCTTGCGATAGTCCGCAAATTAATAGCGACCTTGTGACACGTTTTTGTGCAGCAGTGAAAGAGAACAGTGACATTCTTGTCGCTCATGATGGCGAATTTAAGCAACCGGTATTCACCCTATTCCACAAGCGTGTCCTACCAAAGTTAGAAGCATTTTTGGAACGTGGTGATCGTAAAATCATCCTACTGTACAAAGACTGCGTGACTGAGTACGTCGACTTTAGTGACTCGCCAGATTGCTTTGTCAATCTCAATACGCCAGAAGAACTCACCCAATTCGGAACCCTTCGATAATGAAAGATTCTAAACAACGCCCTAACCTTCCTCTATTGGGCTTTGCTGCTTATAGTGGTACAGGTAAAACAACGGTACTTGAAGCTCTGCTGCCGTTATTGACTGAATCGGGTTTAAAAGTAGGTGTGTTAAAACATGCTCACCACGATTTTGATGTCGATAAGCCGGGTAAAGACAGTTACCGTTTACGTAAAGCGGGCGCGAACCAAATGTTGATTGCATCTCGTAACCGTCACGTGATGATGACAGAAACGCCAGAGGCGGAAGCAAATTTTGATTACTTGCTGACTCGCTTTGATATCAACACGCTTGATCTGATTTTGGTGGAAGGCTGTAAGAACATCGCTTTCCCAAAAATCGAACTGCATCGAGATGAAGTGGGCAAACCTTGGTTGTACCCGAACGATGACAACATTATTGCTATCGCGGCAAACAGCCAAGTTGAATCCGATCTACCACAAATGGCGATCAACGACTTAGAAGCGATTCGTGATTTCATCATCGATTACGCGCAGTCCTTTGACCTTTCATCTACAACAGGCAAAGCCGTGTCATGCTCATCTTCAAAAGACGCAGCGCCCACAGTGTGTTGTGATTCGTTCTCTCCTGCTGGTCTAACCGTTTCTCAAGGCCAACAAAAGATTGTTGATAGTATTGACGCACTCGATCTCACTGAGAGTGTTGAATTGTTGCAGGGCTATGGCCGCGTATTGGCGGAAGATGTCATCTCACCAATCAATGTTCCTCAAAATACCAACTCTGCGATGGATGGCTATGCGATCCGTAGTCAAGATCTAGAATTGGACAGCTACAACATCGTTGCGGAAGTCATGGCCGGTCACTGCTACCAGCAAACCGTTCAACAAGGTCAAGCGGTTAAGATCATGACGGGCGCACCAATGCCAGAAGGTGTTGATGTTGTCGTGATGCGCGAACAAGCCGTTCAAGATGGCGACACCGTTCGCTTTCCTGACGCTAAGATCTCGGTTGGACAAAATGTCCGTATGGCCGGTGAAGATTTAAAGATCGGCCAACCTGTCTTTACCCGTGGCACACGCATTGAAGCGCCAGAAATGGGCATGATGGCGTCGTTAGGTTTTGGTACCTGCCCGGTTGTGCGTAAAGTGAAAGTGGGTGTGTTCTCGACGGGAGATGAAGTTCAAGCGCCGGGGAGCGAACAAAAACCCAACTCTGTCTACGACTCGAACCGTTTTACGATTATCGGCATGCTTCAAAAACTTGGCTGTGACATCGTTGATTACGGCATTATTGAAGATGACGAACAAAAGATGATCGACGTGCTGCACTCTGCATCGCTTGAAACCGACATGGTTCTGACTTCGGGGGGCGTGTCTGTTGGTGATGCAGATTACATCAAGCTTGCGTTAGATAAGCTGGGTGAAATCAACTTCTGGCGTATCAATATGCGTCCGGGGCGCCCTCTTGCTTACGGCAAAATTGAAGATAAACCGTTCTTCGGTTTACCGGGTAACCCAGTGGCTGTCATGGTGTCGTTCATTAACTTTGTTGAGCCTGCGATTCGCAAGCTTCAGGGTCAAACCAACTGGACGCCAGTGAAAGCAAACGCAGTCGCCACTCAACAACTGCGTTCACGCCAAGGCCGTACTGAATTTAGTCGTGGAGTATTCTCGATGAATGAATTCGGCGTGCTTGAAGTGAAAACAACAGGTAAACAAGGTTCAGGTATTCTGCGCTCAATGAGTGAAGCAAACTGTTTAATCGAGATCTCACCAGCGGTTGATACCGTAAAAGTGGGTGAGACAGTGACGATCATTCCTTTGCAAGGCCGCGTTTAATTCAAAGCGAAGATACGACATTGACTTAGCCTCTTTTTAATTGACTTAGAAGATCTTCGCCAAAACATAAACGAAGCCCCTATATAGATTTTTCAATACTAAGGGGCTTTTTGTTCTTTTCGTTTCGAGAAAAACAACCTGTTCGTTACCTAAAAGACAAATAGCTCAAATTACGCTAAACGTTTAGAACGATAATTTTAAGATTTCTTACCATTACCTTGAGCCACGTACGGTTTTTATGTAGAGTGCGCGCAAAGTAACAATCCTATTGGAGAGCACCATGGCTCGTACCATTCTGTACACTTACAAAGATGAAGACAAAGAGTTACTGTTTTCAAAACAAGAACACCGCACGATCCAAGAAGCGGTTGCCGAAGCGGAAGGCATCGACATCACTGAGTATCTCAAAACTGAGCAACAGCTTGAGTTGATTTCAGATACGAAAGCGGTTCGCAACTACCAAGACAACTACTTCCGTAAGCTTGGCTTTACTAAGCTTACCTTGAAACAAAAAGACAACCTTGGTGTGGGTAAAAAGAAGAAGTAAGCCCTCTGTCTGGCTCTTGTTCTTGATATATCGCTTCTAGCTTTTTGTTTTGCGTTAAAAAGCGAAAACACTGAACAATAAAAAATGTCGCAACCTGTTTCGAGATTGCGGCATTTTTATTTGTGCTTTGTAACTATCTAACCTTAGCTAGCGTAACTTAAGTCACCATTACTTAATGTTAAGGAATGCAGCGCCACGAACGCCACCTGAATCACCGTGCTTCGCTTTGATGATCTTTGGACATTTCGCTACAGACAACAGATATTTAGGCACACGTTTTGGCATCTCTTGGTAGATAAGCTCGAAATTTGAAAGACCGCCGCCCAGTGCAACTACGTGTGGATCCAACCCTGTAAACAGGTTGGCAAAACAGATGGCCAACAACTCCATAAAACGATCTACGTGCTCAGCCGCTTTCGCTTCACCCTCGTTATACGCTTGAATGATCTCAATCGCTTTCTTCTTCTCGCCAAAGTAGTGCTCGTAAATTAACTCAAAACCACGGCCAGATAAATAGCTGTCTAAACAACCTTTCTTGCCACAACCACAGCCCAATAACGGTGCGTTGTCGCCAAGGTGGAACCATGCATCAAGAGGAAGGCGCATATGGCCAAGCTCGCCAGCAACATGGTTACGACCAGAGAACACTTTGCCTTCGTAAATAAGACCGCCACCAAAGCCTGTACCGAGAATTAGGCCAGCAACTGAGGGTTCATCTTTCAACTCATCATCCCACGCTTCTGAAAGCGCAAAACAGTTTGCATCATTTTCGATTTTTACACTGCGGCCAATAAGTGCTTCTAAATCTTTTCGCAGTGGTTTACCTGTTGAAGCGGGTACGTTAACGACAAGCATAGTGCCGTCATCGGCGTTTTCCATACCAGGAAGACCAAGGCCAATTTTACCTTCGCAAGAGAATTCGCTGTCGTATTTCTGAACCAACCCTGCAATCGTATCAAGCAGTAATTGATAGTCGTCTGTTGGCGTAGGTACACGCTCTGTTGCTACTCGCTCAAGTTTCTCATTGAATGCACCAAACTCAATTTTTGTGCCACCAACATCGAAGCCGTAATACATGAAATCTCTCCAATTTTTCCCTAAATTCGGGTAAATAAAATGTTTAAATAAAACAACTAAGGAGCATTATCCATAACACTCCCCCTACAAACCGTGATAGATAACAAACTTATCTCGTGATCGAGTCTGTTTGAACAACAAGTCAGCACAAAGCGGTTAAAGGTTAGAGTGACGTCTCATTTTTACTGTGTTCGATGAAAGCATTCAAGCAAGGTTGAGTCGGATCCGACTTATAACGCGTCTTACTTAACATGTAGCTTTCTCGAAATGCTTCAAACCAGAGCTGTAAAGTCTTGGCCCCCTCTTCTTCACCGGCCTGTTGGAGCACTACGCTCGCGACTTCGGCAGTCGAAAGGTGTTGCTCATTGTCTGACTTTCTCATCATGTACTGGGAAACCGATTCAGGCTTAATCGATAAAACAGGTAAAGGTTGCAGATACTCTGAACGGCGAAAGATGCGTCTCGCTTCTCGCCAGCTTCCATCGATGAAGATAAGTAACAGTGTTTTATTCGAATCACGCATTTGAGGTAAATCTTGAACCACACGCGTTTTGTCGTCGGTGTAATCTTCAGGGAATACAACAACGGGTTGGTATTTCTCATCGTTGAGGATATCCAACATCTCTTGATTAGGTTCTGTTCGGTGCCAAAGATAGGCATAACTGTCCTTGACCGTATCCATGATCAATCGACCGGTATTACTCGGCTTCATGATTTCGTTGTCTGATAAGATCAACATGGTCGCGACGTTGGTATCTATATTGGGTTGATGTTCACACAGACAACTCTCTTGCTTGATTTTACAGTACTCGCATCGCACGACTTTACACCCCCGTGCGTTAAACGGCTTGGTAGCAAGAGACAAACGGTGTTGGTATAAACGGTGGAAAGCGTGAATTCTCATGAATATTAACGATAGATCTAGAAAAGTGGCACGATTGTACTTACAGTAACCTGATAATGATAGAAGGAATTCCCATGCAAGATCCATCACTGCTGCGTCTCATTTGTTTTATTGTCGTTTTCGGATTGTGTGCGCTTTGGGAATGTCGCTTTCCACGTAAAACGCTGACTCAAAGCAAGTGGTTTCGTTGGGGGAACAACTTCGCATTAGTTGCCTTAAATAGTGTTCTGTTAGCCACACTTATCCCTATCGCTGCATTCCAAGCCTCAATCATTGCACAAGAGCATCACTGGGGTTTATTCAATATCTTGTCCCTTCCTAAAGTGCTGACTATTGTCATCTGTGTGATACTGTTAGATTGCGCCATTTATCTACAGCACTTGGTATTTCACCGTGTGTCTTGGTTATGGAAGTTACATCGAGTTCACCATGCGGACCTCGATATTGATGTGACAACCGGCACTCGCTTCCATCCGATTGAAATGATACTTTCGATGCTAATAAAAGTGAGTTTAGTGGTCGCTCTCGGCGTCCCGGTTATTGCCGTAGTGATATTTGAAATTGTTCTTAATGCGAGTGCGATGTTCAACCACAGTAATGCGCGTCTACCACTGTGGATCGATAAGCAGTTGAGAAAAGTGATCGTGACACCAGACATGCACCGAGTGCATCACTCTATCATTGTTAAAGAGACGCATTCGAACTTTGGCTTCTTCTTATCTGTATGGGACATCTGGTTTAAGACTTACCGCGCTCAACCCAAACTAGGCCACGATAAGGTGCATATTGGTGTGCCCGAGATTCAAGATGGTAAGGAGCAACGGTTGGATTTGATGCTGCGTCAACCGTTCGCGCATTTCTCGCCTCCCAACCAAGTAAAGTAAAGCTACTAAATTGGGGAGGTTAAGTCGCTCCGTACCCAGCAGTGATTGTTCAACGTAACGGTAAATAAATAAGTATGATTAATTTATTTCGTATACTTGAAGCCGTTGATGACGTTTGATTTTAGTTTTTATTAGAAGAGTGACATATGAAAATAAAAAGAATACTAGCTTTGATAGTCACCTTGACGACTTTGGTTGCTTGTAGCTCTACGCCTATCCCTTACAGAGACATGAATGCTCTATCGAAACCGCTATCAAAATCAGAGCAAATGACAACGAATGCCTACATGACAGTATATAAGCATTGGCAAGGTGTACCTTATCATTTTGGTGGCACATCATTCCAAGGCATTGACTGTTCAGCCTTTGTGCAAATAGCAGTCCAAGATGCCGCTCAAAAAACCTTACCGAGAACGACAAAAAACCAAAGTAAGCAAGGTGTAAAAATCGCCTATGAACAAGCAATGAGCGGTGACTTGGTGTTTTTCAAAACCTCATTGAACGTCAGACACGTCGGTGTTTATCTGGGCAATAAACAGTTCCTACATGTCTCTACCTCTAAGGGCGTAATTATCTCTAGGCTAGATAACCCTTATTGGGCTTCAAAATTTTGGCAGTTTAGACGTATATAAAGCATCAAAACTCTACTTATACCCTAAATCTAGCTCCTTGTTTAAAATGAAGAATTCTAAACGCTGGAGCCAGTTCTAAAGTCTCAAGCGCCAACGCTTAAAATCAGGACGATGATGAGATATCTAGTCGTATTTTGCGACAGCCGAATCAAATAGATTTTTCACTAACGCAATATATTCATCTAAAAATACGATTTGCTCGTTAGTCGCTTTCTTGCCCCATACCCCCGCAAGCACTTCACTTAAATCGGCAACGACCGCATCCGCTTCTTTCAACAACTGAAAACGAACACTAGAGTGGAGTTCAGGGTTCTGTTCAAAAATCGCCATGATGTTAGATGAAATCATGTCGGTGACAATGTCTTCAACACTTTCATCGCCCGTATCCCCTTTGGCATTGGTAAATACATCCAGATTGAATGATAAGTGCTCAATTAAAGCCAGATAGCCATCAGTTTCTACAACCACAATAAATCTCCGTTTTTAAGCTCAAGAGCAGATGAATACGTCTCAAGCTAATAGTATGTTAATGAAGACATTTGTCACCACTTTCTTCTAAAAAGTGGTATATAAATGCTCTTCGCAAGCCTGTAAGGTCAAAAATACATCAATATAGAAACAAAGCCTAAACGTCGAATATATAATGGCTTTCCAATGCTGACTGATCCTTTGAATACTGACTGAACAGCGTGTCTTTGTGGCCTACACTTTAACATTCTCACTTGCTCAACTTTAGCGTAGACAATAACAACCCTTCAAAACTTTTCCAATCAGGAATCTGCTCTCAACGTTGAATGTGAGATTTATGCCAAATTCTTCATCATCGTCAAAACGATTTTTTTACTGAATCAATTGCATTTCATCAGCTTGAGTTCACAGATCCACCAATTGATTCGTCTTAATAAGATTAAGACTCAAGAACATTGACCAGTACATCTATAAATTGTTGAAATTTATCCTAGACTAACACTATTAACTCAACGTAATACAAACCAACAGTTCTTTGAGGATCCCCTATGTGGCAGGCCATTTCTCAACAGCTTTCAGATACACTTTTATTCAACTTTCCGATCACCGAACGTATTAAAGTTTCCGGTGGTGACATTAACGATTGCTACATGATTAGTGATGGTAATGAGCGTTATTTTGTGAAAGTCAACCAGCGAGAATTTCTACCTAAATTTGAAATTGAAGCTGAGAACCTTCGTTTACTAAGAGAAACGTCTACCGTCTATGTACCTGAACTTGTTCTGATCGGTAAAGCCAAAGACTGTTCGTTCATCGTTCTCAATTACTTACCCACTAAACCGCTTGAAACGAGTAACAATAGTTATGATTTCGGAGTACAACTTGCTCGACTGCATCAGTGGGGAGAGCAAAAAGAGTTTGGTTGTGATCAAGACAACTACATTGGCAGTACGCTTCAACCTAACCCGTGGCATAAAAAATGGTCGCGTTTTTTCTCCGAGCAGCGTATTGGTTTCCAGCTCCAGTTGTTGAAAGAAAAAGGCATCGATTTTGGTGACATCGACGATATCGTCAATACGGTCAACATGAAATTGGCGGGTCATAACCCTAGTCCTTCTTTGCTTCATGGCAATTTGTGGCATGGTAATGTTGCTAACTCCGCGTTTGGCCCGATTTGTTACGATCCTGCCTGCTATTGGGGTGACCATGAGTGTGATATTGCGTTAACAGAGTTATTTCACGGGTTCCCGCCCGCATTTTATGAAGGCTATCAAAGCGTCGTACCGCTCGATGTGGGTTATCCTGATCGAAAAGACATTTATAATTTGTACCATCTTCTTAATCACTGCAATCAATTTGGCGGTGAGTATTTAGCACAAACTGAAGCATGTATTCAGAAGATTCAAGCGTTCTAGTATCGATCACCGTAGGTCAGTGTGAGGAGAGTTCACCATGCACAAATACACCGAGAAACACGTCTCTTGCCCTCATTGCGGGCATGGCATAAGCATAACGCTCGATGCGTCAAACGGCAGCCAAGACTTTTATGATGATTGCCCGGCTTGCTGTCACGCCATCCATTTAGATATGCAAGTTGATGAAGCCCGAAATCGGATCAATCTATCGATTGATGCCGATGACGAACAAGTGTTCTAAATAATGCCAATGGTTGATTGAGTACACCACAATCCCAAAAGAGTACTTCATGTGCTCTTTTGATCTGAACGAAGGGCCGAAAAAACCAAATTCGCTGCTATCAATAATCGTCAACGGCGACAAGTCGAACTATTTCTGATTCGCCAGAACGCGTTCAACCGTATCCACTATCGCTTGTGTTTGAGGGTCGAATTCAATATTCACATCATCCCCGACCTCACGAGCGCCAAACAGAGTGCGATTCAGTGTTTCTGGGATCAAATGTACCGAAAAACGGTTGCCTTCAACTTCACCAATCGTCAATGAGCATCCATCAACACCGATGTAGCCTTTGCTCAGTACATATTTCATGGATGCTTCTGGCAGTTCGAACCACAGCGTACGGTTGTTTTCCGTTTTAATCACTTCAACTAGCTTTGCCATCAGTGCGATGTGACCAGACATACTGTGACCGCCAATCTCGTCACCAAACTTAGCAGCGCGCTCGACGTTGACCTTGTCACCAACCTTTAACTGGCCGAGATTGGTTAACCTCAATGTTGCTTGCATTAAATCAAACGCAACGTGGTTTGCTGAAATATCAGTGACGGTTAAACAGCAGCCGTTATGAGCAATTGAAGCACCAATCGCTAAGCCTTCAACCATGTTATCAGTTAACTCAATGGTATGAGTTTGAAACGACGCTTTTTTGTCAATCGCAACCACTGTTGCCATGCCTTGAACGATACCTGTAAACATAAGATTCCTATTGAGCGTATTACCCACAGTTTTTCATAGCAGTTATTGTGACATTTCTTTATGATTCGTCCAGTGGAAGCTCAAATTCTGTGTCTCTGATTCGTTCAGAATCTCCATTCCTACACCATTACCCTAATTTTATCTCTTATTTGGAGTTGTTTGTGCATCGTTACAAAGAAGAAGCGTCTAATCTGATCAAACTTGCGACCCCGGTTTTGATCGCATCCATTGCACAAACTGGAATGGGCTTTGTCGATACCGTAATGGCTGGCGGCGTAAGCGCGATTGATATGGCGGCGGTGTCGATTGCTGCCAGTATTTGGTTGCCATCGATTCTATTTGGTGTCGGGTTATTAATGGCGCTGGTTCCTGTTGTGGCACAGTTGAACGGCTCGGGTCGTCAAATAAAGATTCCGTTTGAAATTCAGCAAGGTGTATTTTTAGCGCTTGTCATCTCTGTTCCAATCATTGGAGTGCTTTTTCAAACGCAGCTGATACTTGAATGGATGCACATTGAACCACTTATGGCCCAAAAGACCATCGGTTATATCAATGCCGTGATGTTTGCTGTTCCTGCTTTTTTGCTCTTCCAAACGCTAAGAAGTTTTACTGATGGTATGTCTTTAACCAAGCCTGCAATGGTGATTGGTTTTATTGGCTTACTTTTGAATATCCCACTCAATTGGATGTTTGTATACGGTAAGCTAGGAGCCCCTGCTCTTGGTGGGGTCGGTTGTGGCGTGGCAACGACCATTGTGTACTGGGTGATGTTCGCTTTATTGTTTGCCTACGTTTTAACATCAAAACGTTTAGCGAAAATCAATATCTTTGGCACGTTCCATAAACCACAATTAAAAGCGCAAATCCGTCTGTTTAAACTTGGCTTCCCGGTTGCTGCTGCTATCTTTTTTGAGGTAACCCTATTTGCGGTTGTTTCCTTATTAGTCGCTCCATTGGGTTCATTGATCGTTGCAGCACATCAAGTCGCGATTAACTTCTCTTCACTGGTATTCATGATTCCAATGAGCATTGGTGCTGCAGTGAGTATTCGTGTTGGTCATAAATTAGGTGAAAGCAACACTGAAGGAGCAAAGATCGCGACACATGTGGGGATTATTATTGGGTTGATAACAGCGTTTATGACGGCAGCGCTAACGGTGCTGTTCAGAGAACAAGTCTCGCTGCTGTATACAGAGAACACCGCTGTAATCACGGTGGCAATGCAACTATTGTTATTCGCTGCGGTATATCAATGTACTGATGCCATTCAAGTGATTGCGGCAGGTGCTCTACGCGGATACAAAGACATGCGTTCAATCTTCAACATCACCTTCGTTGCCTACTGGTTGCTTGGTCTTCCTATCGGCTACATCTTAGGTATGAAAGATTGGATTGTTGAACCTATGGGCGCACACGGCTTCTGGATTGGTTTCATTATTGGACTCACATCAGCGGCGATTATGCTGGGTATGCGCCTACACTGGATGCACAAGCAAGACGACGATGTTCAGCTAGAATTTAGCGCTCGTTAAAGAGCGTTGCCGATCCTGTAGGCAAAGAGACTTTAAGAGCACTGACTGAGCAGGGCTCTTTTTATTGCCGATCAACTTATATATTCTGGTTTAGATACCATAACTGTTTTTATTGTTAATACTCGCTCTTTTCCCGAACAAAGCGTGCAAACTTGGGTTTCCCATTTTGAGTAAATCCGTTGTAGCGAAACGTGATCTGACTGCCAATTTCGGGGGGAGCCAATCGCATTTTGTCGCTAAATCCGCTCCCAATATAAAACTCGACACCGTCTTCGGTATGAACCAGTATTGAGCCCATCATCCCCTTATATTTGCCCGTACCCGCTTTATAGCCAATAACGGTTGCTTCCGCATCGTGGTGCCTTTTTAGTTTCAACAAGTCGTTACTTCGACCTGCTTGATAACGACTCGTGATTTTACGTAACATCAAACCTTCACCATTACGTTCGTCCACATTATCTAACTGATAGAATAAGCTGTCTTCACTATGAATTGGCGAATGCTCAATATAACTAACATGAGGCTCATCAATTACGCGAACCCAATGAATAATATTGTAATAGCGTTTCTGATAGTCACCTGCCGCACCTGGCATATCAAACAACATGAGATCGATTTTCTTCCATGCGGCATCACTAGGCGTATGATCTAGCACGGTTTGCTGAACAAGATGAAAATTACCTCGCCCTGCCCACAACTCCCCTTCTAAACGCACTTTCGGTAGTTTTTTGACAAACCACTTAGGGGCATAAATTCGATTGCCGTTGCGAGTAAAGAGTTGCTCTCCATCCCACAAAGCTCGGACCCCATCCAGCTTTTCACTGGTCCAGTACAGGGACACATCGATGCCTTGTTGATAGTTATTGGCCAACACCAGATCGTCGGGTGGTAAGTAAGAAGAATGAGATGGGAGTGAACACGCCCAAAGGGTCGCAATTGCCAATTTCGTTAATCTCATTACCAGCTCCAAGTTGTTTAACTTTCATTCCAAGAAGGCAACATCGTAAGCAATATTTCGTCACGGATGGCGGCATTTCATTAAAGATGCGACTCAAACAGCAACCTTATTTAACGCACCGTTTCATTCACCCCACAAATGAGTTATCGATCTCATAACTCACCTCATATGTCGTTCTCAGAATGAGAAAATGCCCCTCTCAATATGAAAATCAACAAACCCACCTCATTAACTAATTGAAAAATAACAACATAAAAACTGGCACATTACGTGCTCTTGTTACTGCATACCTTCAAGGAGATAACATTATGGAACTACGTAAAATTGACTTAAACACAACGACACTGACTCTTTCGATTTTTGGTGATTTAGACGCCGCGGGTAGCCGCGATGCACAAATCGATATTGATGACGTAATTTCTAATGATGGACATCCAGAGATTGAAGTGGATTTCAGCCAAGTTCAGTTCCTTGATTCCTCTGGCGTAGGAGCCATTGTTTACATGTTCAAACGTCTTACCGAGCGAGAAAGAAACATGCGTTTAGAAAATGTCTCAGGTCAGCCGCTAGAAATAATGAACCTGCTACGTATCGATCACGCGATCCCTGTTAACTCAAAAAATCCTACAAATTCATGAAGATCCACTAAGCTAGAAGTAACAAAAAATAATAATAAAAATTAGCAACATGGGACGTTGGCATGAAAATACTGAAAAACTACATAGCGCTTTCTCTGTCCGCTCTCGTTCTGGGTGGCTGTACTAGCTACCCAGAGCAAGGCACAGGGGGATTAGCTGAAAGTTATGATTCTATCAATGATCAAAACTCCGATTTCTCTCCTGTCATGCCAGACGAACCTCTTGGTCCAGAACATGGATTGCGTTTTGATTGGCAGCTCACTAAGTTGCATCTTGATGCCTTAATTCAGGAAGGGGCGCGTTGGTGCTTTCCCGCGGCAGTTGTCCAAGCGATAGAAAAGCAAAATCGTATTGCTCGTGAACTGCAAGGCGGCCTGCTTCTCGATGCAGCCAACGACCTTATTATTCAAAGAAAACGCTTAAATCAACTGGAAGTCAAACTGGACTTTGTCACCGCTCAAGCCCGCTGTGAGCCACCCAAAAATGAAACCCAATTCAGAATGCAATTGTCGGTTATCGAACAGTTGTATGACCTGCTTAATGTTGACAACCAATTTGCTGAAAATTCGATTGAAGTCAACCCGAAGTACATGGGAAGACTCGCGGAAGCAACCAGCCTACTGAAACAACATAAATCTCTCGATCTTATCGTTACCGGCCATGCCGATGCGACAGGTACCGAAGAATATAACGATAAGTTAGCACTAGGACGAGCGAAGCAAGTTGAACGTTATCTGACTATCTTTGGTTTAAGTGCTCAGCGAATCAAAGCCGTCTCTGTTGGTGAAACCGTCCCTCTTTTTGAAGGTGAATCTGACGGCACACGCTTGACCAACCGCCGAGTGAGTATCGAAGTTGTCTCGCCTAAGAATGCGGAGAAAATGGGAGGTGGACTATGAAAGCCTTATTCACTTTTATCATCACCCTATCGTTATGCTTTTTGAATGTTGCGAATGCTAGTGACGAGTTTTCAGATGCCGTTCAAGTCGGTGACCTTATTCAAGTCAACGTCCCCGGAGAAAGTACTTTAAACACAGGGTTCCAAGTCGATAAACGTGGCCGAATCACCCTCCCTGAGGTCGGCGCGGTGTTTGTTGCAGGTTATGACAGTGACCAACTTAACAAAGTCGTTCTAGAATCACTGGCAACCGCTTATAAAGATCTCTCAAACGCCTCCATTTATGTAAAAGAGCAGCAAGTCATCATCTCAGTCCAAGGTTATGTGGAACAACCCGGCGAATACACGCTGTCACTCGGCTCTAGCATTCAAATGGCGCTGTATGCGGCCGGCGGTCTACGTCCGGGCGCACAATTAGACAAACTTATCTTAAAGCGCGGTGATGTTCGAACGGAATTCAACTATAAACGTTTTCTTGATTCGGGGGATGAATCCACCCTTCCAACCCTTCAATCACTTGATTCTCTGTTTGTTCCGGCTTCTCCACTCGTCGGAAACATTGAACAAGAGTTTGATGCCGCGAAGTTGGCGAACTCCGGTGACAGTGCTGATTCTCGAAATTCCATCAAAGTATTTGGTGAGGTTAACGCTCCGGGCTCTTTTACTTACAAAGAAAATTCAGATTTAGTGGATGTATTAATGCGTTCTGGTGGTGTCACTCGTTATGCGGGTGTCGAGCAAATCCGTGTGATCTCAAACAATACGCCGACTCTGTTTAATTTAAAACGCTATTTAGATTCTGGCGATGAAAGTATGCTGCCAGTGCTTCGCCCGGGCTCAACGATTTTTGTACCGAAACAAGAAGAAGAGATCAAATCGGGCGCCAATACAGTCTATGTCATGGGTGAAGTTGCTGCACCAGGAGCCTTTGAAGGCAAAAAAGGGGCAACGTTTATGGACATTCTTGCCAACGCTGGCGGCCCAACGCGCTTCGCAGAATCGCGTCAAATTCGCGTGATTAAGTCCAACGGTCGGGTGCTTAAATTTGACTTAGCAGCCTATACCGAAGGGCTCGCTAACTCTGCGCCACCGACCATCCAAGCCGGTGATGCGATTTTCGTTCCTGAAAAAACAGACATGAACGAGAAATCTTGGTTGAAAATCACACCAGACAGAGCGGTTAACGTGATTGGTGAAGTGAATCGTCCAGGTCGTATCGAATGGTCAGATGAAATGAACTTCATGGGTTTGTTGGCACACGTTGGTGGCCCTACGCTACGCGCTGACACATCGAAAATTGAAGTGGTGACGGGAAGAAAGTTAGTCGTATTTAACCTTGATGAGTTTATCCAAAACGGCGCTCCACGAGACCAAATGCCCAATATTCAAGCAGGATCAATCGTCCGAGTTCATGACTTACCACAAGATCCTTCAGACAATAAGTCGCAATGGGTTCGTCAAAGTTCAGACGCTTCAATTTATATCTTTGGACAAGTGAATGCTCCCGGTCGTTACCGCTTCACCAAAGACATGCATTTCTTAGACATATTGTCTGCGGCTGACGGTCCCACAAAAGATGCTGACATCCACAACGTTCGCGTCACACACCGTGACAAAACCTATTCACAAGTCAGTAAACTGAACCTATCGCTGTACTTTGAAACCGGTGATGAATCGTTACTGCCAAACGTCACCACCGGCGACACGATTTATATCCCAGAGAAAGGGAAAAACTGGTTAGATAGACCGAAAGAAGAGACCGTTCGAGTGCTTGGCGCCATCAATAATCCGGGGCGTTATGTGTTCAACGACAATATGACGATTCTTGATATTTTAGCGGAAGCCGCTGGCCCTACTGACAATGCTTACGTAGAGAAAATTACCATAGTGAACATGTCATGCTGCCAAGGCCAAGCACGAACTTTTGACCTTATTGAGTTCAGTAAAACCGCGAACATTTACAACCTTCCGGTATTACGTGCCGGCGATACGATTTACATCCCAGACCGTCGTGAAAGCTTTATCGAAAAAGCACGTGTTGGCTTAGATGACATCCTACGTATTACGACCACCATCTTGTTAATAGGAGCGCTATAATGACTATCTCAGCGACCCATACCGAAGTCGAGCAACTGTATTTAGCTTCAGAACTTAATGGCCAAAAATCAATATGCGTAACCGCCTGTCACTCAGGTGACGGCGTAACATCTGTTGCAACGGCATTAGCCGAGCGCTTTCTTCTTGCGGGCCACTCAACGCTGTATGTTGATCTCAACTTATTCAACCCTGCCTTCAAAGATCTGAATATGCTAGAAGACAATCAACAAGCTCAATTGATAGAGCATGTTGAAACTCAGCGCATGTTCATTGGTGTCCCTGCTCCACAAATCGCATCGACTCAGCTCGCTTATAAAGACCCCGCGACACTGAAAAAAGCCGTCACGCAGTGGTTAAGCAAATACGACCGTGTCGTCATTGATACATCACCACTGCTTAATATTAATAAGAGAAACATTCCGGCTCAATCGGTTGCCAGTGCTTGCGACGGTGCTCTAATCGTTGTCGCCTATGGTGAAACTTCAACGCATCATTTAGAGCAAGCAAAGAAACTTCTCGATGCTCAAAACATTTCATTAATGGGCTGTGTAATGAATATGAAACAAACACCGAGCTTTGCACAAGAATTGGTAAGACAAATCAATCGAATGAAATTCATACCGGTCAAGCTTCGTGATAGCTTGGCAAATAAACTGTATCAAAACGAGTTTTTAAACCTGCCTATGTAACTCTGTTTTGCAACTTTATTGCTGTCATTAAAACCGGACAGCGACCTAACCCGTTGAGCTTCATTGCAGCAGTCGTTTGTTCAAGGTGTTGAGCTAACTCTGCTTTATTTAACCCAAGCCCTCTAGTTAAACACCTAGATCCATATAAAAAAAACCATTAAATCATACTGTTACGTATTGGGGGCGATAAACATCCCCCCTGACTCTATAGCTTGTGATGCCATATTTTATGGCAAGCAGTTGAAATTGTTCTAGAAAATGACTAAAACTTAATAGTAGTTAGGCGATTAAACTCAATAAGATAGTTTGAATGGCAACTTAACAAAAGGACGTCTGTGAATGAATCCAACGGTAGCGCCACAAACACCAGAAAATACAGGTAGACCCGCAAATCATGAGCTTGTCGACGAACGTATTCTAGAGCAAATAATTCGTGATACCAGTACGGACATCATCCCAATTTTGATTGGCCATTATGTTGAAGAATCACAAACACGCTTGGTCGCCATCAAACAGGCAGCCGCTCAGAAAGACGCCCAGACTCTTGAGTTCGAGGTCCACACCCTTGGCAGTGCAGCGCTTTCATTAGGGAATCGCCCTTTGGGGGAGTTATCTCGAGCTCTGGAAAAGCAATGTTTAGAACAGAGCCATGATGCCGCATTTCAACGAGTTGATGAATTACTGGAACTCGCAGAGCGTTCGATCAAAGCCTTGCTTGAAAGGAACGAGGTCGGCTTCAGTTAACTTTGGAGGTTCATCATCAGTATCAGTATCAGTATCAGATAAAAACTCAACACAGTCGTTATTACGATACGTTCATCATGATCACCACCGTGACAACTGATATCGGCTGCTTGTTAAAAGATTCCATGCGGTAGATAACAAATACACACGACTCGTATTGATGGTTACAAATCACTATGTTATTGGTTAGTTAGGATAATGTTTCAAAAGGAATTGTACAATGCGTCCTAAAGTATTGTTAGTTGAAGACTCCACCTCCCTTGCCGTACTTTACAAACAGTACGTCAAAGACGAACCCTACGATATTTTCCACGTTGAAACTGGCGCGGAAGCCAAGACATTTATAGAAAGGCACAGCCCACAACTCGTTATCCTAGATTTAAAACTGCCCGATATGCCGGGTGAAGAGGTTTTGGATTGGATCAGTGACAACGATATTCCAACGGCAGTCATTATCGCCACTGCTCATGGCTCCGTAAACATTGCGGTCGACCTTATCCAACGTGGTGCGGAAGATTTCTTAGAGAAACCGATTCAAGCGGATCGACTCAAAACCTCTGTTAGCTTGCATCTAAAAAGAGCAAAACTTGAAAACCTGGTCGATGACATGCAAAGCAAGTTCGATCGTGATCGCTTTCATAATTTCATCGGCTCTTGCCTACCCATGCAGGCGGTTTACAAGATCATTGATTCTGTCGCCCCAACGACGGCCAGTGTTTTTATCAATGGTGAAAGTGGAACCGGTAAAGAAGTCTGCGCGGAAGCGATACACAGAGAAAGTCAACGCCGTGATAAACCGTTCGTTGCGATTAACTGTGGTGCTATCCCTCGAGATCTAATGGAAAGTGAAATCTTCGGCCACGTTAAAGGTGCCTTTACGGGCGCCACGACCGACCGAAAAGGTTCAGCAATGCAGGCGCATGGTGGTACCTTATTTCTCGATGAGCTTTGTGAAATGGAGCTAGAGATGCAGAAAAAGCTTCTGCGATTCTTACAGACAGGCACCTTCACCCCACTCGGCGGTAACCGAGAAATTAAAGTAGATGTCAGAATTATTTGTGCGACCAACCGCGATCCCTTAGTTGAAGTGGAAGAAGGTCGGTTCCGAGAAGATCTTTATTATCGTGTCCATGTCGTGCCTATCGAGATGCCACCACTCAGAGAGCGTGGAAGTGACATCGTCACCTTGGCTAACCACTTTTTGAAACTGTACGCGAAACAAGATAAGAAGAAATTCAAGTCAATCGATAAAGAGACACAGACACTGTTTAGACGTTACCCGTGGCCTGGCAACGTGCGCCAATTACAAAACGTCATTAGAAATATAGTGGTGTTAAACAATGAAACCACAATGACGAAAGAGATGGTGCCGCCACCAATCAACAAAACAGACATCGCCACACCGAATCGTGTTAGCCCAATACGGAATATAACATCGGAAACCGTGCCCCAACCTACCGCGATTCCAGAAGCGAAGTTGCCCCCCTTAACTCCGGAAGAGCTCGAACACGAGAGCCGTCCGCATAGCCCGGCTCAGCAAGCCCCTATCACTCCTCCCTTGACAACCAGCGATGGGGCGATTCGTCCAATGTGGCAAATAGAACGCGAAGCCATTCAACACGCCATCAACCATTGCGATGGAAATGTGTTAAACGCGGCTGTATTGTTAGAACTGAGCCCTTCTACTGTTTATCGTAAGAAACAGGCTTGGGAATCGGAAGATGAGTACAATCAAGCCTAATCAAGGTGTGCTCAACATAAACCTTCATGAGATTTGGCTGTTAATCGACAGCCAAACTTTTGGAGGTATAGAAACGCATGTTTTAGAGTTAGCACAAGGCCTGAGATCGGAAAGTGCTCTGTATTCAGAGGCTATTCGAGTCGTTCTTTTAACGAAATTTACCCCTGAGCCGATCATCGTTGAAAAATTGCATGCGCTGAACATCCCTTTTAGTTACCTCTCCGATTTAGCTTCATGCTCTGGTGGTTCAAACGTCAATAGTGCCGTGCAGCTTAAACGTGCGGTTGAACATTATCAGCCAAGGCTTATACACGCTCATGGTTACAAAGCCAGTTTGGTCAGTAAGCTAATCAAGCTCTCACCGCGTTTAAATCACACCAAACAAATCACTACTTATCACGCAGGTGAAACGCCAACAGGCAAAGTATGGGTGTATGACTGGCTCGACCGTTACAGCAGCTTCCTTTCAGATCAGTCGCTTGTGGTCAGTGAGAAGATTAAAGCGAAAGTACCGAGTAAAACCCATCAATTGAATAATTTTGTAAAAGTGCCCATCGGATTAACAAACGTCTCTTCATCCAGTCCATTCCATGTTGGTTTTGTGGGACGATTAAGCCATGAAAAAGCGCCGGACAGATTTGTAGCATTGGCTAAACAGTTTGCCGATGTTCAGTTTGAACTTTTTGGTGATGGGCCTGAAATGGGAGCGTTAGTTAAATCACCATCTGATAATGTTATCTTTCATGGGCATCAGACCAATATGGACGACGTCTGGAGCCAAATCGATCTGTTAATCATCCCTTCCCGCTTCGAAGGCTTACCTATGGCGGCATTAGAAGCCATGATTCGCGGCATTCCCGTCCTCGCCACCTCGGTTGGTAACTTGCCTCAGCTCATCGATCACCAAGTTAACGGCTACCTCGCGAATACAGAAGCCGAGCTAGCACAGTTTTTATCTGTGTGGATGTCATTGTCGAACGAGCAACGTGACTCTCTCAAGAGTAACGCGATAAAAACCGTCAAAAACCAATACTCGCCACAAGCGGTTGTGCCGCAGTTGTTGGAAATCTATCAACTCGACCGTGAATCCTAGCCTTAGTCAATAACTGATTATTTTAACTTGATAATTTAGCCGTTCCCGTCAGTGTTATAGTGATTCTCAAAATGCCAAAATTCACCCAAGGCTAAAACCTCTTTTAATAATCCAACAGTAAATCAGTCAGTTAAACAAAATGCATAACTGGCACTCACTTTGCAATCTTTAACATCAGGCGTAACGACGTCTTAAAAGATTGCGAGCGAGTCATAAAGCGTTTATTTGCCAATAGAGGTCACAATGGTCAACCCTGAAGCCAACAGATTACCAGTCATCATCACGATCAGCACCTTGTGTGTTGGGCTTGGTGTTGTTTGGTACTTTGTGCCGCATCCTGTTGTCATTGTGGCGCTCGCTCTTGTGCCATTGGCCGGGTTATTCGTGTTAAACAAGACATTCTGGCTAGTGCTACTGTTCGTTGTTTTTTCATTTTTCCGAATTCACGAAGCCATACCTCAGCTTTATTCGTTAAAAATACCGCTGATGCTCTCATTAGGTGCGCTGTCAGCTCTGCTTTGGCATGCATTCATCAGTAAAGAGCTTAAAATCTTCTGGCACCCTTGTTTACATTGGCTCGCCATATTTTGGGTCTTGGTATTCATTGGTATTATCTTCGCGTCTAACAGACCCATAGCACTTGCTGAATTCAAAGGCGTTTATTGGAAAATCATCGTCATGACGCTGGCGATTACATGGCTAGTTAACACCACGGAAAATCTCGCAAAAACCGCGATGACGATTATCTACGCGGGCGCATTAGTCAGTGCTATTGCGGTGTACAACTCAATCAATGGTATTGGGCTTGTCGAGGGCTCACGCGTGACGATTGGCCGCGATTTTGGTTCGATGCTGGGGGACCCAAACGACCTCGCTTTGGTGTTACTTTTCCCACTCGCCTTTGCGATTAGTCAAACCACGACGCCTGGTATCAGCTATTTTAAACGGATAATAAGTGCACTAATTTGCATTTTATTGTTGGCCGCCATTATCGCCACTCAAAGTCGAGGCGGATTACTGGGGTGTATTGCGGTTATTGGTATTTTTGCATGGAAATTAGTTCGTTCTAAAGTTCTCTTAATCTCGGTAGGCACTATCGCCGCCGTGGTACTCTATTTGGTCGCCGGAATATCAGACAGAGCTTCAGGTGGTGCTGCTGAACAAGGTATCGATGAATCGGCCATGGGGCGCATTTATGCATGGGAAGCGGCTGTAAAAATGGCCATAGAAAACCCATTAACTGGCGTCGGGCTGAACAACTTCTTCTCAAACTACTTCTTTTATAGCTCACACTGGGACGGACTGAATCACGCCGTTCACAGCACTTGGTTTGGTGTATTGGCAGAGACCGGATTTATTGGTTTGATCATTTTTGTCTGCCTTATTGTTTCTTTGATCAAAACCGCTCGCGCAACCCTAACGAGGCTAACAAACACGACCACACAAATCGCGCCTGAACTAAACGCGGTCGCCTACGCGATCTATGCAGGTCTGATTGGCACCATCGTGTCGGGGACATTTTTGACTCAAGGCTTCAACTGGCCAATTTATATCCTTGCAGCACTCACAGTTTGCGTTTCAAACGTATCTCAAACTGCCTGTCAAAATGAGAAAATCTAAAAACCATTTTTTAAGTCATTGAATATAATAAGTTTACTTACTGGCACGCAATATGAAAGTAGATCTGTATAACAACAGAGAAGGAATTTCATTATGACGTCAGCATCCATCCATCAATTCAAACATTGGCTTAAGTTTCATCCTAACTCTCGAATTCGGAATGTGTTTTTCATTTTAAAAAATATCAGAAGCGCAGAGCTGCCAACCCCTCAAGTCCTTAATCGCTGCCTATATCAAGTGCACAAGCTTGTGGTGAATTTGGTTTCTGGTTTTACACGGTTCTTCTACTGGACGCCGGCTTTCAAAGGTCGTGTGGCCCAATGTGGCAAACGCTTGTACCTGTATGGTGGTCTTCCTTTTGTCAGTGGCCCGCTACAAATTACGATTGGCGACAACTGCCGCATCTCGGGACACACGACATTTTCAGGCTGTACACAACCTCTCGACGGCTTAGAGCATCCATTACTGTCGATTGGTAACAATGTCGACATCGGTTGGCAATCGACTATTGCCGTTGGAGGTAAAGTCGTTATCTCCGATAATGTACGCATCGCAGGGGGCGCTTTCCTATTTGGTTATTCTGGACACCCGCTTGACGCAAAACGCAGAGCGGCAGGTGAAGGCGATGACCCTCAGCAAATCGGTGACATCATTCTTGAGCAAGATGTTTGGTTAGGCACCAACGTCACGGTTAAAGGCGGGGTAACCATCGGCGAAGGCGCCGTGATTGCCGCAGGCAGCGTTGTAACCAAAAACATAGCACCGTTTTCTATTGCAGCGGGTAATCCGGCTCGAGTGGTGGGTCACATCAAATCCGTGGAAGTCACAGAGTCGGATGTATTTGATTCATTGGAAACTCATGGAGGTGACCATGCGTGATTTGATCGTATTTGGTGAAGACTTCGGTGGGCTTCCCTCTTCAACCCAACACTTAGTGCGTCACCTTGCTAAAAAACATAAAGTACTTTGGGTCAATTCCATTGGCCTTAGACAACCACGATTGAGTGTTAAAGATGCGGCTCGTGCGTTCAATAAGTTGTTTGGCAAAACCAAAGCCGTCACTCAAAACCTGCTCGACTCTGACGGGCTCGACAACATTACCATCGTTAACTTGAAGACCATTCCTGCGCCCGCTTCTAAATTATCTCGCAAACTGGCTCAGCAAATGATGTTACGTCAATTAAAACCGGTTATAGCGGAACTAAATCTCAATGCGCCTATTCTCTGGACTTCCCTTCCGACCGCTGCTGATTTATGCGGACACTTAGGTGAATCCTCAGTGGTTTATTACTGTGGCGATGATTTCAGCGCTTTAGCTGGGGTTGATCATGACACGGTAGCGCAACACGAGTCTGAGTTGATCGATAAAGCGACGCTCATATTCGCGGCTAGTAACAAGCTGATGGATAAATTTCCAAAGCATAAAGCACACTTACTGCCACACGGTGTTGACGTAAACCTATTTTCGACACCGACACCAAGAGCAAAAGATTTACCCAGTCACCATCGCCCTATTGCTGGTTTTTATGGCAGCCTTTCTCAATGGCTTGATTATGAAATGATTGATCACGTTGCGAATGCGATGCCGGAATGGGATTTTGTTTTTATTGGCCCAAACGAGCTTGATACATTCATGCTGCCTAAGTTGAGTAACGTCCATTACCTTGGCCCTCGTCCACATCACTCATTGCCAAGCTATTCTCAACACTGGGATGTCAGTCTATTGCCATTTGTTGATAACGAACAGATCCGAGCGTGTAGTCCGCTCAAGCTAATGGAATACCTTGCGGCAGGCACACCCATTATTACAACGCCTTTTCCGGCTTTGGCTCCCTATCAAAAGCACGTCACGACTGTCAGCAGTGCAAACCAAATGATTTGGGCGCTTAACCATGCGCGCCAACTGAGCAATTCATCGATTTCTGTCGTCGAACAAGACAGCTGGCAGAACCGTGGTAACTTCGTGCATTGGATGTTGGAATTATTATGAATAATCTGAAATTGCGGTTACTAGTCATCATCAATGCGATGTGGCGTCAACGCTACGTTATCGCTCTACCAATGCTTATTTTGCCATTTGTAGGCTTTGGTGTGAGCAAGTTGGCGCCGACTAAATATGACGCGCATACCAGTATGTTGATCCAAGAAACGGCGAAAATGAACCCTTTCTTGGAAGACATCGCTGTTTCAACCATGCTAAAAGATAGGATCAGTGCGCTTCGTACACTGCTTCATAGCCGTCATGTGCTTTATTCAGTCGCTGATGAGCTGCAATTAACTATACCTGATATGCCCGAGGTTAAGAAGCAAGAGATCATCACCGACTTGTCTGAGCGTTTATCGGTGACTCAACTCGGAAAAGACTTTCTAAAAATTAGCTTAACGTCCAACACGCCAACAGGAATGGAAGCCACGCTTCGCTCAGTGAGTGAACATTTCATTGAACAGTTGCTCGCGCCGGAACGTTCGTCGATTGCAGACTCAAGCGACTTCTTGAAAATTCATATCGACAAGCGGAGGGCAGAACTAGAAGAAGCGGAAGAAGCGTTAGCTTTGTACATGAACGAAAACATGCAGTCGACACCTGAAGTTCAAAGTCAAAGTTTAAATCGCTTAGCTTCACTTAAGCAAACACTGGCGGAAAAAGAAGCCGAGTTATCTGGTGTCGAAAAAAGCTTAGGGTCAATCGATCAACAACTTTCAAAAACCAATCCAGTCATTGGCCGATTAGAAGACCAGATCATCGATATCCGCAGTGAACTCACCCTACTTCAAGCCAAATACACAAACAAACACAGTGCTGTACAAGCTAGAGTTCGAGAACTAGACAGACTCGAAAATGAGAGAAAGAGTTTGCTTGAGGTAACCCAGCCAACGATGAACAGCGACCAACTTTGGGATATTGCAAGTAGCACAACATTGAACAAACTTTCAGATACTCAACCTCTTTTAGTCACTCAACTGCACAGCTTACAACTGGTTCGTGCACGCTTTGAGTCTTTAAGTGAAGAGACAAAAAGCCTTCGTACTATGATTTTCGAATTGGAAAACAAAGCAAACAACTTTGGTGAAAATGCAAAAGAGATGTTCCGCCTTAAACGTCAAGTTGAAATCAAACGTCAGCTATCCGATGAGCTGACCGAGCGTTATGAAATGGCTCAACTAACGGGATCGCTTGGTGTATTCGAACAAAACAAGCGAGTTAAAATTATTGATTTACCCTTTACACCGAGTATCAAATCAAACATGCCGACTGTCGTCTTTATTCTTGCCGGTTTGGTCGCTGGGGTTGGTTTAGGCATAGGTTTAGCGGTGTTATTGGAATTGTTCGACTCTTCAATCAAACGCAAAGACGAAATCGAAGATATCTTAGGCGTACCCGTGATTACCGTCATTCCAAAAATGAGCTAATCCGATTTCATTTTTAACCAAGACACCAGCCTAGTGCTGGTGTTTTACTCTGAAGCAGCGTCTTTCGGCGTGTGTCCAATGAAAGCGACGCTTTAGCGGCTTAATTTCCCCCATCATTTCTATTTGACTCCCATTTTGAGAATGTCCCCAAGAGAACGTTTAAAAATCCATAAATTACTGATAAGTAACACTTAATTAGTTGGCATAACTCGTGCAAACATGTGACTAGAAGAAAAAAGTAAAACAACGACGAGCGTTTTATCTCAGGGAGAACATGATGGAAAACCAACTCACAACACATAGAAAAAAGGTCATACATGTTGTTCAGCATCTTGCACCCGGCGGTCTAGAGACACTCACCTTAGACTTACTTCGTCTTGCTAAACCTAGCGATCAAGTATTGATCGTGAGCTTAGAGGGAACAAAGCAACAGGCGATTAAAAACTGGCCTAGGCTAGAACCTTTCCAAAACCAAATTGTGTTTTTGAATAAAGCTCCTGGCGTACAATTCAATATCATTCTCAAATTGATCAAAGCGTTTCAGGGGGTTCAACCGGATGTGGTTCATACCCATCATATTGGTCCGCTGCTCTACGCTGGCTATGCCGCTCGCGTAACGGGGGTGCCAACTCGAATCCATACCGAACATGACGCTTGGCATCTCAACAACAGCAAACGTCGTCGCTTACAAGCGCTTGCTCTAAAGGCTGCTCAACCCACGTTAGTTGCCGATGCGACTCGAGTTTACAATCAACTGCGTTGTGCTTTTTCATACAAAAACATCATTACCATCAAAAATGGCGTGGATTGTGAAAAATTTCAGCCAATGTCGAAAGACCATGCGAGAGCAAATCTAAACCTGCCGACAGACAAACACATCATCGGTTGTGCAGGCCGACTCGAGCATGTGAAGGGCCAAGACCAACTCATTAAAGCACTGACTCTGCTACCTGAAAACATGGTTGTCGCATTGGCTGGCAGCGGTAGCAAACGCAATCAACTCGAACAATTGACTCGCCGCTTGCATTTGAGTGACCGAGTCATCTTTCTTGGCCTCGTTGAAGACATGACCACGTTTTACGGAGCGTTAGATACCTTCTGCCTACCTTCGCGCCACGAAGGGTTACCTCTTTCAACACTTGAAGCTCAAGCGTGCAATATTCCAACCGTCGCGATGGACGTTGGTGCTGTCGATGAAACCTTATGCCCAGTCAGTGGAACACTCGTCAAAAACGGCAGTATCACCGGGTTGGCTAGCGCCTTGCTAGAAAAACAACATCAAGACTCTTCCTCTCCTCGTACTTACGTGCTGGAAAACTTCGATATTGTAAAAATGGTTGCCTCATACAACGACATTTCTGAAGGAGCGTACGTATGATCGATTGGATACTTGCTGGTCTCTGTTTATTGTCGGGCGCTTTGATTGTTTATCATCACGCAGCGTACCCTTTATTGTTACGTTGGTATGCAAAACGCCACCCAACGAGTACCGTGCGCGAAAGCGCTCGTTGCTATAAAGCCGAACAACAAGATTGCACCCTACCCACTATCTCTATCCTTGTCCCTGCGTTTAACGAAGAGCAATGGATTGCTGACAAGATACGCAACCTCTCGGCTCTGAATTACCCAAAGAAAAAACTGCATGTCATTTTGGCCTGTGACGGTTGCACCGACAACACAGTAGAGATCGCTCAAATGACCATTCAAGAAGCTATCTGTAGCGATATTCACTTTGAGATACACGATTATGCGCAAAATAGGGGCAAGGTTGCCGTGCTCAATGACGAAATGGCCCGTATCTCTAGCGATGTTACGGCACTTAGTGATGTTTCAGCCCTGATTTCATTAGATGCACTGTTAATTGCAGCCGCTCACTTTGAAAGAGACACGGTAGGTGTTGTCAATGCCGCTTATCAACTCTGCCCAACAGGAAACGAGGGAGAAAATACCTATTGGCAATATCAAACAGCAGTAAAGCAGTGTGAAGCGTCATTGGGTTCCAGTTTAGGTTCTCACGGTGCGTTCTATCTGTTCAGAACAGCACTGTTTACCCCACTGCCCCTGAACACCATCAATGATGACTTCATTTTACCCATGCAGATCGTCAAACAAGGTTACATCGCTGAATACGAAACACAGATGGTGGCGTTAGAACTTGAGGCGTCAAACCTAAAAAGCGATTTCAAACGCCGCTTAAGAATTTCTGCTGGCAACATGCAGCAAGCGATTCGACTATTTGGGCTATTCAACCCTAAATTTAAAGGCATCGCTTTTGCTTTCTTCTCAGGAAAAGGCTTAAGGCTGTTAACCCCCTACTTAATGATTGTGTGTCTTGTTTGTTCCATTCTTTTGAAAGAACACTTAGCGTTCGAGATCTTGCTTTGGACACAAGTTGCGGTTTATAGCATAGCCGTGTGTGGTTGCATCATGCCTCAATACCTAATCAATAAGCCTATTTCGTTAATCTCCTATTTAATCATTGGTCATTATGCCAACTTCATTGGTGGCATACGTTACCTACTGGGATTTGAAAACATCCCTTGGACTCGCTCGAATCGTTAAGGACTCACCATCATGAACATTAACCAAACTTCAAATCAAAACTTATACCAAAGCAAGATCTCCCGCGCGAAACGCACGTTCGATGTTGTCTGCTCTCTATTGGCGATTGTGATCTTGTCTCCGGTGTTTCCATTTATCGCGCTGGCCATCGCATTAACGTCTCGTGGCCCGATCCTCTATCGCCAACTTCGCGTTGGAAAATCAACGCCGGACAAGATGGAGATCTTCGAAATCATGAAGTTCCGCAGTATGTATGAAGACGCTGAAGCGCGTTCTGGTGCGGTGTGGGCGACGAAAAATGATCCACGAATCACACCGGTTGGTCGCTTTTTGCGAAAAACACGACTTGATGAACTCCCACAACTGTTCAATGTACTAAAAGGTGACATGTCTTTGATCGGCCCTCGCCCTGAGCGCCCAACGTTTTACAGCAAATTAGAAAATGAAATTCCTTACTTTGCTGACCGCACCTATGGGGTTATGCCTGGTATTACAGGGCTTGCACAAGTGAATCAAGGTTACGACACCTGTATTGATGATGTACGTCGTAAAGTCGGTTTCGACCACAGTTATGCATTAAGCCTTTGCTCTATGAAATCATGGATTACCGCGGACCTAAGCATTATAACCAAAACGATTGCGGTCATGGTCGATGGGCGTGGACGCTAATGTAAGATCACGTCGCCGATGGAACGAAACCGAGATCGCTTTGCAGTCAAGTCAGGGTAAAGCGTTAAAGCGCTAGCGTGCATCTTGGTGATACTTCGAACATTCACTCGCATGGCCAATAAAAAATACCGCCGATATTTTCGGCGGTATTTCAGTAAGCGTTGAGAGCGTTCGTTATTGACGAGCGATAAACCAATCCGCAACCTTTGACATCAAAAAGTAGAACGGAATAAATAACAGTAGGTATAACCCTAAATCCATCAAGAATGACAACGCTTGTAAATCAGGGAAACGACTTTCTAACGTTTGCTTCATCAAAGTCGCAAACACAACGGTTATAAATATCACCACATAACGGGAAAGCTGATTACGTTGTTTCGGTTGTACTGGTTCGCGCACCGTATGTTCTCCTGGATAGCTCACGATTAAGTATGAGTTGGTTATCGGTTTTTATCCTATCACCAAAAACACAAAAACCTGCAATGTATGCGCACATAAATTGCAGGTTTATTAAGATTTTCAAATCACTCGCAGTATTACGCCACTTCGAACGCGAGTGCTTTCTTCTCTACCTGACGGAAGATCAGCGTCAGTAAACCATTAACCGCTAGGTAGAATGCACCGGCAATCCCGAACACGGTCAGTGTGTCGTAAGTTTGGCCGTTAATCCGTTGAGCATAGCCCATCAGATCCATGATGGTGATGGTACTGGCCAGTGACGTACCTTTAAACACGAGAATCACTTCGTTCGAATAAGCGGGAACTGCACGACGCAGCGCATAAGGCAATAACACTTTCAGCGTGGCGACTTTGTCCATACCCAGCGCGCGGCAGGCTTCCCATTGTCCGGATGGAATCGCGTTGAATGCGCCCTTGAATAACAGCGTACTGTATGCAGCGGTATTCAGTGCTAAGGCTAACATTGCACAGAACCAAGGTTGGCTTAACCAAGCCCATAGAAAGCTTTCACGAATCCAATCAAATTGACCAGGACCGTAATACACCAAGAAGATCTGCACCAATAACGGTGTGCCAGTGAATAAGGTGATGATGCCACGGGTCAACCAATGTATCGCGGGCAGTCTTAATATCAGAGTGACCGTCATCAACAAAGACAAGATACAACCGACAATGAGAGATGCTCCGGTCAGTTGAAGACTGGTCGCTAAACCGTCAAGCATTTGAGAGAGATATTGTTGATTCATGCCATCGCCCCTTTATTACCCAAACCTTGAATTGAGAACTTACCGTCAATCACTTTAACCAATTTTTGGGTAATTAACGTGATGACTAAGTAGATAGCGGCGGCTGTTGCGTACCATGTAAACGCCTCATGGGTGGCTGCCGATGTTAATTGCGCTTGTTTCAATAGATCGGTTACACCAATCAGTGAAACCAGTGCCGTATCTTTAAGTAGCACTAACCATTGATTGGTCAAACCGGGTAGCGCGTGTCTTACGGCTTGCGGCAATACAATTCTGAAAAAAGCGTACGATTGAGGAATACCTAAAGCCGTCGCGGCTTCTCTCTGCCCTCTACTTACGGCTTTTAATGCACCACGAATGGTTTGCGAAGCGTAAGAAGCGAAAATAAGAGATAAGGCAATAACACCCGATATGAACGGGCTGACTTCAACAAAGTCCCCCGTGAGCATAAACAGTACTTGTGTCGAGCCAAAGTAGATAAACAATACAACCAAAATTTCGGGTAGCCCACGAACGATAGTCACGAACATGGTCGTCGGCCATTTGATCGCAATGTGGCGAGACATTTCACCACCCGCAAATAGGACAGCTAACACCAATCCAACCAATAGACTAACGAACGCAAGCTGAACGGTCATCCAGCTTGCTTCGACGAGTCCTAAAGAGTAACCCGTTAACTGCATATTACTTACCAAAGTACTTATTGAAGATCTTATCGTATTCGCCGTTTGCTTTTACCGTCGCAAGCGCAGTATTCAACTGTTTCACTAACTCTGGGTTACTCTTATTGACAGCAATACCGAACCCGTTACCAAAGTATTCTGGATTGGTGATTTGCTTGCCAACGTACGTTAGATTGTCTTGCTTCTTGAACCATTCCGCCACAACAGCAGTATCACCGAATACCGCATCGATACGACCATTTTTCATATCAATAAAGGCATCTTGGTAGCTTGAGTAAGGCACTGCCGTTACGCCCTTCATTTGTTCAATTATGTAACTTTGGTGAGTCGAACCGTTCTGTACACCAACGCGCTTACCGTTAAGTGACGCTTGGTCTGCAACTTTACCTTCGATTGAGATGAAAGCGGCAGCATTGTCGTAATAAGCGTTCGAAAAGCTCACTTGTTGAAGACGCGCGTTAGTGATATCAATTCCCGAGATGGCCGCATCGTAACGCTTAAATTTCAGCGCAGGGATCAAGCTATCGAATGCTTGATTGTGGAAAGTACAAGTCACTTTCATCTCTTCACATAGCGCGCTTGCTAAATCAACGTCAAAACCTTGGATTTGATTGTTCTCGTCCATGAACTCAAATGGTGCGTAAGTCGCTTCCATTGCAAATTTAATTTCTTCTTGAGCCGCCGCGTTCGCTGACATCAATCCAATAAGTGAAGCTAGTAGAATCTTTTTCATTTTGTTACTCCGAATACAGTGTGATAGCGGCCTGTGGCCATTCTTATAATTTGGTTGTTTTAATCGATGTTGTGTTTAACTAAATCTAGTGAGTCAGATACTCAGCAAACTCAGGTGTCTTAGGATTAACGAATGAATCGCGGGTGCCGTGTTCAACGATGTACCCTTTCTCTAGGTACAGAACGTGGCTAGCAATCTTCTTCGCGAAATCCACTTCGTGCGTCACAACCACTTGAGTGATACCCGTACCGCTCAAATCTTTAATGATGCTAACAACTTGATTGGTGATCTCAGGATCAAGCGCCGCTGTTGGCTCATCAAACAACAACACATCCGGTTTCATCATTAATGCACGCGCAATAGCAACACGCTGTTGTTGTCCGCCAGACAGTTGAAGTGGCCAAGCGTCTGCTTTGTCGGCAAGTTGAAGAGTCTTAAGTACGTCTTGAGCTTGCTTAATCGCTTCTTGCTTATCCAAACCCGCTACTTTTGTTGGGGCTTCAATCAAGTTTTCCATCACCGTCATATGTGGCCATAAGTTGTATTGCTGGAACACCATGCCAACTTTGCGACGGAGTTTAAGACCCTGCTTCTCTTTAATTGGGCTTGAAAAATCGAATTGCTCGTTCGCAATATCCAATTCACCGTTATCCGCAATTTCCAATAGGTTCAAAACACGCAGCAGTGAACTCTTGCCTGCACCACTAGGACCAAGCAACACCAAGGTTTCGCCACTCTCACAGTTAAAACTGATGTCGTGAAGAACTTGGGTATCACCGTATGATTTATTGATGCTCTTTACTTGAATACTCATGCCACAATACTGCATTAATTGTCATTTGTTGGTTATTCTATTCAAGTTGAAAGTTTATGCAAGATAAATGTATAAAAAACTAATTTGTTGAATTTATGTAATAAATATTGCACAAAAAACAGCCGCAATAACTGGTCTTACATCAAAAATTGCAAGTCACTGATAAAAAAGAGCTATAGACAACAAGCAAACGTTTACCTATGAATTCACACATTAAAGACACATTGACCAACGCCCAATTTATGCACTAGCAAACGCTCATCCATATGCATAAAAAGGAAGTGACTCGCCAATTTAAAGCACCAACTTAACACGCTGAGAGTGCGTAATTTCTCTTTTGAACGTTTGGGATCTATTCCATTAGTATTAAAAGCGATTTTGTATATTGAACTTCCTATAGAGCGTCACGCTGCAATTAATGCATCAATGTATTGTTATTCGTAAAGATTGCTTCGCGTCAACGATGCTTGTTCAGCGATTACTGATGAGAGTAACGGTGCCTTCCAAAAGCAAGCATCCAAAACCAATAGTAAACCACCAATAGCTGTTAATTAGTTTCCATAAAAAGCAAACGGGCCGACTTGATTCAGTAGTGTTAATGATTATAGTTATCATTAACACTACTGAATATGGAATCTTGAATAATGAAATTAACGCCACTTATTTTGACGACAACATCCCTTGCACTATTTTCAGGTGCTGTGCTTGCTCAAGAATACCCTGTTGGTCAACCTGTGATTAAGAATGGAATGGAAATACAAGGAGTCTATCTCCAATCTATCACGATGGATTCCCAAGGCATGGAAAATGGACATAGTGTGTCATCTCAAGATTCTGATGTGCATTTAGAGGCCGATATTCACGCAGTAGAAGAAAACTCAAATGGTTTTGCTGAAGGAGCTTGGATGCCCTATCTCACGATAAAATATTCCATCAATAAACTGGGGGATGATACCACCGTACAAACAGGCGAATTCATGCCAATGGTGGCGAGTGACGGACCTCACTACGGTAAGAACATTAAACTCAATGGCCATGGTAAATATAAAGTTACTTTTACTATCTATCCGCCTTCCTATAACCAGAACGCACCGTTTGGGCGTCATATAGATAAAGAAACAGGTGTCGCACCATGGTTTAAACCATTTGACGTGTCTTGGGAGTTTAACTATGCCGGTGTCGGCCGAAAAGGCAGTTACTAAGATTATCTATTCTAGGGGATCTTATGGTTCCCTTTTCTATACTTAATACACTGATACTAAATATGAAAATAAACTCTCCATATCTACTTTTGCTTTTGTTTTTCTCTTTTTACGCGACATCAGCAGAAAAGTTCACCATCGATCTTGCAATAAACAATGGTGTATTTACGCCTCAAGTGCTGAACGTACCAACAAAAAAAATTATCCGTATTAAAGTGTCCAACATTGGCGATCAACCGGCTGAATTTGAAAGCACTCAGTTACGTAAAGAAAAAGTCTTAGCGCCCGGCGCAAAATCTGTTGTGGTTATTGCTCCATTAAGGGAAGGATCGTATGTGTTTTTTGATGACTTTCATCTCGACCTGCCGAAAGGAAAAATCATAGCAAGGGAGCATGAATAGCCATGGGGCAAGTGACCTTTGTTATTTGGCGCGAGAGTATCGAAGCGCTACTTCTTATCAGTATTATTTACGCTTGGCTCAAACAAGGCACAGACACCCACCATGGATTAAAATATTTATGGTTTGGTGTTGTTATTGGGTGTGCAACATCCGTGATGCTCGCATTACTCATTTACGGTGTGTTTAATGTTCTTAACGATACTGAGCAATCTATATTCATGATCGGAATGGAGATAGCAGCCTGCCTATTAATCGTTCAAATGGTTTATTGGATGAATGGACACAGTCAATCAATAAAATCTAACATAGAGTCAGGTTTAACAGCACAAATCGAAAAGCAAAGCTGGTGGGGTGTGACCTTCATCATTGCGATTGCAATTACACGAGAAGGCAGTGAAATCGTAGTTTTCTTATCCAGCTTCATCATGGCATTAAATAAGAATAATGCCGCCGAATTTTTCATGTCGGTATTCAGTGGTATTTCCATAGCTGTATTGACTATTTATTTGTTCTCACTATGTAATCGCTTCATTCCATGGCGCATTTTTTTCAACGTTACCGGCGTAATATTATTATTCCTAGCGGTTTCATTACTACTCAAAGGTATGGAAGAGAGCATTAACCTATTACTCGAAAATGACTATTCAATACCTGAGTTTCTATATTTCACCGCATGGGATACATCAGGGATCATTGATGACTCCAATTTATTCGGTAATTTACTGTTCTCGTTCTTTGGCTACCGTTCTCAGCCAATTTGGCTAAGTGTTATCACATTTATTGTTTTTTGGTTAACGATGGCATGGCTATTTTTACGTGGAGGTAGAAATGAACAACAGAGCTAAAACCCTCATTAAACTCAGTTGTATCGCCCTCTTTTTGACCTCAAGCTATTGCATCCAAGCTAAAGCACTCCGAGCACCGATACAAACAGGTAGCGACGTGATCGTTGCTAAAGGTGATATTCCAACGCCTGATAGATATAAACCTGCAACACATGCATTCATGACTTATACCGTGAATAATATTGATGCGATCATTTCTCTTTTAAAAAAAGTAAGAGTCTCGATTAACAACAATAATTTAATCGATGCGCAAAATGACTATGTAAAGGCCCATCAACATTATGAAATGATTCGTCCTATTGTTGGCTTATTTGGCCATACAGATCGTGTTATCAACGCACGTGCTGACTATTTTTTAAAAGGAGAACGTGATTACCGCTTTAAAGGCTTTCATCTCATTGAATATTTGCTTTTTAAAACGAAAGATACACCAGCCGCATTAGATGCGATTGATGAATTACTTATGCTTATCACCGATCTCAAACAACGAGTTGAGAAAGAGCACATTGAGATCCCGAAATTGGTCCAATCATCGGCCGATTACCTCGAGATGATCCTTGAGGTAAAACTTAACGGTCAAGAGAGTATATACAGCCACTCAGACCTCTCTGACATGGCAGCAAATATACTGGGTTCACAAACCATTATTGACGAAATTGAACCATTTATTTCACCACAAACATTGAAGCCTATTGTTAAAAATTACCAGAAAATCAATCAAATATTAAATCAATACGCAACAGAGCAAGGCCATTTTAGATCCTATGAAAAACTGGCGAGCTATGATAAGAAAAAGCTCTATTCATTATTATCAAATCAAGCTTATTTACTGGCAACGTTAAGATCCAACTTAAACCTCGATGTTTACTATAAATATGAGGCGGAAGCACTATGAACGATAAAAAAACACAATCAAAATATCAACTTTCTCGCCGTCATGTATTAAAAACACTTGCGGTTGGCGGCGCGGTCTTTTCACTTCCCACCTTGGCCGCAAAAACATCCAATTCATCTCATGATTATAGTAAAACCATTGATTATAGAGGGGATCATCAAACTGGTATTATTACCAAGGAACAGAAAAATGCGTCATTTATTGCCTTTGATGTAACGGCAGATACACTCGCCGAACTTGAACAAGTTTTAAAGATATTAACGGATCGCATTGCGTACTTAACCCAAGATCATGAGTTGTCAGCCACCCTAAATGACAAACTTCCTCCTCATGAATCAGGGATCTTAGGACAATCACTAAAACCTGATTCACTGACCATTACCGTCGCGCTCGGTAATACCTTGTTCAACGAACGCTTTGGACTTGGCCCTTTTAAGCCAAAGCACTTACAAGCGATGACCAGCTTTCCGAATGACCGGCTTGAACCAGCATGGTGTGGTGGCGATATCACACTCCAAATCTGTGCTGATAGTCCAGAAAGTGTTATTTATGCCGTCAGAGATATCATTCAACATACCAATAAATACCTTTCTCCACGTTGGAAAATGGATGGCTTTTTACCGTATCGAGATTTAGACAACAAATCGACAGCGATCAATTTATTCGGCTTTAAAGATGGCACAGGTAATGCCCCCGCTGATGATAAAAAGCAAATGGATGATTTAGTGTGGATCACAAACAAAGATTCCGAGCCATCATGGTGTACGGGAGGCACCTATCAAGCTATACGTTTAATCCGCTTTAATCTTGAATTTTGGGACAGAACGCCATTAGAAGATCAAGAAAACGATTTTGGTCGACACAAAGTGAGCGGTGCCCCGATCGGTATGAAGAATGAGCATGACTCACCGGAATTGACAAAAGACCCTCATGGAGATCGTGTTTTATTTAATTCACACATGCGTCGTGCTGAGCCTAGAAACCCTGAACGTCATACAGCCAAACTCCGTAGACGAAGCTATAGCTACTCATTGGGATTGACGGAAACAGGGGCGCTGGATATGGGGTTAATCTTTGTTTCTTTCCAAAAAAACCTTAAAACCGGCTTTATTGATACTCAAAAAAGACTCAATGGTGAACCATTAGAGCGATACATTAAACCGTTTGGCGGGGGATACTATTTTGTTTTACCGGGTATCAAAGCGACTCAAGCCTATTTAGCGAGCCATTTAATAGCGTTAGCTAAAAAATCGTAAAAAACGCAATTGCTCGCTCAAGGTTTCAATGCAACGGCTTCTAGTAAAAAATGGGGAAGAGCTTAAAGGCGTTTTAAATACGCCCGTTCTACTGGTACGAGCCGGTACCGTTCGCTTGAGTGTTTATGCCCAATTCACCTTGAGAGAAAAATACCGTTGAGTGATCGGTTCTCCCCTAACGGGAGCCGATCACATTGACAACATTTCGCACCTAAAACCAACCATGATTTCGACATCGAGTCACCGATTGTTGTTATCATTCTCGGCCTGCTTTAGCACACCTTTGTAAACATCATCGAGAGCACCATATCAAATGATCCATCGTTGAAACGTTTGCGCATTCGCCCCCCCTACCCCATGGGTAAGATAACCACCAACGTGAAGCAAATACAGCCGTACGGATTAGAAAACAACCAGACCAAGCTATTATTCTGACTTATGATTACAACAAACTTAGTTTTCATTAGTGATAAAAATAACAACACCTTCATATTGCACTATTTTGTTTTACATTTATTAGCATAATCAGAATAAACTCCCTTTGAAGTTTTCATGTGAAAAGTGATCAAATACTCCCGCCACGAAAACTGTGTCAAGATAACAAAAAACCCTACAACTAAAGTGAATCCATGAAATTTTTACATTTAGCCCGAATGGGCTTTGTCCTTCTGTCTGCTAGTCACGCTTCTTTGCTGCTAGCACAAACCTCTGACGGTTCATCGTGGTATCGAGATATCGCAATTTCTCCTAGCGGCAACCAAATTGCATTTACTTACAGCGGTCAAGTCTGGGTCGCTAACGCAAAAGGTGGTGACGCGATTCCGCTGACCAGTGAGACTGTTTATAGTTCTAATCCTGTGTGGTCTCCTGATGGGCAGTCCTTAGCATACGAATCTAATCAGTACGGTCCAGGTGATGTGTTTGTTTTGAATATGAACACTCATAACTCTCAACGCATAACGTTCCATGGTCGCAAAGATATCCCCTATGCCTTTAGCGCCGATGGGAGCCATGTCCTGTTCCGGTCTCGTCGAATCGGTAATGGCGAGAGCGAGTTAAATAACGGCTTTTTTGGTCGTTCATATCGACTCTACACGGTTCCGGCTAAGGGCGGCAGAGAACAGATCTTGCTAGAAAACTCAGTGAGCAGTTATTCAGTTTCTCATGATGGTAGTCAGGCTTTGTATACAGATTTGCCCTCTTATACTGAGCAACCATGGCGCAAAGGGTCTCAATCCGATGCCGCAAGAAATATCTGGAAGTATGACGCCAAAACTCACAAACACACACAACTGACGACATTTAGAGGTGAAGACCGAGACGCAGTTTGGTCTGAGGATGGCCAATCAATGTATTTCTTATCTGAACGTTCGGGTAGTTTTAACGTCTGGAAGCAATCTCTGACAGAACTTGAAAGTAAGCCGGTGGCTCTAACTCATCACCAAAAGTTACCCGTCAGGTTTTTATCGATCAGTAACCAAGGCGATATCGCTTACGGTTTTGACGGCGCCATTTGGCTAAAGAACAAAGGCGATAAAGCCGCGCATGAAGTGAACATCAAGATCCGTAAAGCACGAAGCGACAGCAGTACGAGAAACGTGAACTTGGCCAATGAAATTACTGAACTAGCAGTATCACCAACGGCTCCGGAAGTCGCGATTGTGGCACGAGGAGAGATCTTTGTTGTATCGACATTGACCGGTGACTCACGTCGATTGACGAATACACCTCAAGCAGAAAGAAACATTTCGTTTTCTAGTGATGGGACGACACTACTTTATGGCTCTGAGCGAAAAGGGAATTGGGATTTATTTTCAAGTCATATAAGCGACCACGATAAGAGCTTTCTCACCGCCAGTCAGATAACAGAACAACAACTTACGGACACGCCGGTTGATGAGACCCAACCTATGCTGTCGCACGACGACAAACGTATTGCATACAGAGAATCGAGAAATACCTTAAAAGTGATGACGATAGAAGGCGGCGCCACAACGACGCTTCTTAACAGCCACTCTATGTACTCCTATGACGATGACGATTGGAGTTATCAGTGGTCTCCAGACGACCAATATATCGTCTCTCGTGATGGTAGTCTCTTAAGTGCCACTAATATTGTCCTACTTGATAGCACAGGTGAGGACAAACCCATTACTTTGAGCTATAGCGGCTTTAAGCAGTTCTGGCCGAAGTTCTCCAATGATGGGAAAATTGTTTACTGGAGTTCAGACAAAGAAAGTTTGACAGAGTTAGACGGAAATACGGTTAATCGTGATGTATATGCCGTTACTCTGAATAAACAAACGGAAGTGAACCTGGGATTGTCACAAGATCAAGCTTGGTTATTGAAACATGACGAAAAGGGATCTAAAAAAGAAGAGACAACTACGGTCGATATCAATGATCTTCAAGACAGAATCCACCGTTTGACGCCTTATTCCATGACGATCATCGCGAGCTACCTCTCTTCAGATAACACTAAAATGGTCGTTGCTAATCAACGAGATAATACTATCGAATTTGTGCATATAAACCTTATCACAGGTGAGCACAAAGTGATGTTCACACGCTCTGCGAATGACATCCAAACAATGATTGTAACACCTGACAGTTCATCCTTAATGCTTGCTGGTCATGGACAGCTCGAGAAAATCAATCTGGCTAATGGTAACAGTGATGTCATTCATTTTAGGTTGGATGCCGAATATGACTTTGTAAAAGAAACACAATACATCTTTGACCATGTCTGGCGTCTTGCCAAGACTAAATTCTACGACAAGAACTTGCATGGTGTGGATTGGAATTGGTACAGAGACGCTTATGCAAAACACTTACAAAGCATACATAATTATCCCGATTTTGCTCAATTGTTAAGTGAGTTGGCTGGGGAGCTACATGCATCCCATACTGGTTCTATGTATAAGGGCCATCCAAGGAACTGGGAATCGCCAGCGTCACTTGGCATTATTTACGATGACAAATATCAAGGGAAAGGTGTAAGAGTTCGCAGCGTGTTACTTGGAGGCCCTGCAGATTTACCCAATCATACGATTAAAGCGGGCAGCATTATTTACTCGGTTGACGGTGTAGATATTCTACCCGGACACGATATCTATCCATTGCTTAATAACCGAGAAGGTAAGGTAACTCGACTGTCCGTTCTTACGCCCGGGAATAAAAAAACGAAATCAGTCGTCGTTAAGCCGATCTCGTTGTCTGACAGTGCAGCGCTTTCGTATAAACGTTGGGTGAAGGAGCGTGAACAACTGACCGATAAGTTGTCTAATGGGCGTCTAGGTTATATTCATATCAGCGAAATGGGTAACAACTCATACCGTCACCTTGTCAACAAGTTGTTTGGTCAATACCGAGATAAAGAAGCCGTCGTGATCGACGTCAGATACAACATCGGAGGAGACTTACACGATCAAGTGATGGATGTATTATCGGGTGTAAGACACAGTTCAACGGTATCGAGAGATGGCTATTCAGTCGGCGCTTTCCCACTTCGTCGTTGGGCAAAACCGAGTATTATGTTAGCAAATGCATCAAGTTACTCTGATGGTTCAATTGTGCCCTACTTTTATCAGAAAGAAGGGATCGGAAAATTGGTCGGGGAACGTGTGCCGGGAACGGGTACTTACGTGCTCAGAGAAACTCAGCAAGAACCATTGTTAAATTTCGGTGTGCCACAACTCGGTTTTAAAACCGATCAAGGTAAGTGGTTTGAGAACAATGAAGTCAATCCCGATATTTTGGTCTATAACTCACCTGACGATGTCGCTTCTAACCGAGATCACCAATTAAGTGTCGCTATTAAGGCGCTGTTGGCTAGTCTGAAATGATATAAAGCTCTTATCTAAGGCTCTTTTAGGAGCCTTATTTACTTTTCAATCTATTTATATCGAATTTGAATACACCAAAGGTGAAGAATGAACAAACTATCCTCAACTCCACGAGTAAAAATAAGCCATAGCCCAACTCCCTTAGAGTTTTTACCACGTATATCTGAAAAACTCGGGTGCCAGCTACACATAAAGCGCGATGATTGCACAGGGCTTGCGGGCGGAGGGAATAAAGCCCGTAAGCTAGAGTACCTTATCGCTGATGCACAGAAAAATGGCGCCGATACTTTGGTCACCGTAGGCGGTTTTCAGTCAAACCACGCTCGGCAAACAGCGGCTTGTGCTGCAAAATTTGGCTTTGGCTGTGAGTTGGTATTGGAAGATGTTAATGGCACACCAAAAGCAGATTATTACAACAACGGAAATATGCTCTTAGACAGAATCCTTGGGGCAAATATCCATTCAGTACCTGAAGGCGGTGATGCTAATGCGTTTGCCTTGCATTTGATGGAAGAGTTAAAAACACAAGGCCGCAAACCCTATTTTGTGCCTCTTGGGGGATCTAACGTCATTGGCAGCTTGGGTTATGTTCGCTGTGCTCAGGAAATATTGGCACAAATTAACCAGCAAGAATTACACATCGACCAAATAATTTTGGCGACGGGGAGCGCCGGAACCCAAGCCGGTCTACTCGCAGGGTTGATAGCTTCCGGCTCAGATATTCCTGTGTTAGGGATCACTGTAAGCCGTGCACAAGAAGAGCAGAACGCCCTAGTCGACCGATTACTCAGAGAGACGTTAGCTTATCTTGAATTAGATACGGACCTAGCCAACGGACGAGTGAGCACAAATAGTCAATATTACGGTTTGAGCTATGGGGTGGTCACTCCTGCGATGGTCGAAGCCGTTAATCTTTGCGCCCACCTAGAAGGGATATTACTCGACCCAGTCTACACTGGCAAAGCGATGGCAGGGTTAATTAATTTAGTAGAAAAAGGGGAAATAAAAGCCGGCAGTCATCCACTGTTTTTGCATACCGGAGGTAATCAAGGGCTATTTGGTTATAGAGAAGCTTTCGATTAAATAGACGCTGAAATCAGTCCCCCCCCCCTATTTAGGACGGCACAAGTTAATCTGCTCATTAACTTGTGCCTTTCTGGAAACGCTTCGCACTGAAACTTTATTGGCGACTCAACAGCTCGCAATCATCATTAATGAGATCATAAGGAATAACTCTTACTGACAGGGTCTCATTAAATCGAAATTCAGGTAAAGGTTCATTAAAGTGCTCGTATGCTGGATAGATAAGATAGACCACGCCTGAACCAGCTAAATAATTTTGACCATAAGCCAACATCTGATACATATCAGACTGGCTAATACCATACTTCTGTTTAGCCGTACCCAGCTTCTCGTTGATTCGCTTCCACTTAGTATCAGCTACGTAGAACGGCTCATGTGAGTTTGCATCGCTTACAACAAGATCAGGCTTGAGTTTGAACCATTCTTGAGGGTTTCCGCTAAGTGGTGTGTGAGTGACTAGCGAGTGAGTGTTGGCTTGAGTTTTCAATTGAAGAGTATGAGGCAGTGACTTCCCTAGTTGAATGGCAACATAACGCTCAAAGAGACTCTCCATTGGGAAAAGCATCGAAATACCATGATGTTGCCCAGAAAAGGACACTGGTGATTGGGTACTTAAAATCAGCTCGCACCAAGACTTCACCGCACGATAATGAATTAAAGATCGTTCATTGGACCATTGACGAAAATCTAATGCGTGGTTTCCTGAACAAGGGATAGCATCAAGCGCAAACTGCAACTCGCTTCCTAAACGTAAGTTGTCACTATTCTTTGACCACTTCATCACCTGCGCCAATGCTGAGCGTATTAGTCTATTTTCTGCTCTATCTGGTGAAAACTCATCGTAAGCAATGTGAAAACGGTTTAAGCAGCCCGGTCTTTGATTGATTTGCTTTGATGTCTGTAGCTGGCCTTTTAAGTACGCTCTACGAGCCTGAACTTTTGTGTAGTGACTTCGAATCCCTTTCTTAATGACACCAGAAACTTCAGTCAAAAAATAACCCATTAATATTTCAAATAACGGTTGGTTTAACGTTTGTAAGGAAGAGTTTTCAAAGCTATGCATGCTAAGTTTATGAACCGTGGAAAGCATCTTGAGAAGCACTTGCGTTGCGGTTTCCCTCTCTTCCTTGTCCACTATTTTAGGTAGAATTTCAATCCGAGTTCCGCAAGGGGTTTCCAATACCCCTATATAATTAATAACTTGCAATGCAATCGAGCGACCATGCTTTTTTACCTTGATAAGATCGACAGACTCTTGATTGTGACTCTGTCCATTAACCAGTAACCACTCAAACGCTTTACTCGGTAATGAGTGGCAATCAATACTCGACAGTTCGCCGCCATTGACTAATAAGCCAAATTCTCGAACAGTAATCACAGAGTCATGGTTTCGACTAAACATTAACAATAGATGCCGATATACGCTGCGGCAATGCCAAAAGCTTGGAGGTTTCTGACATAAGGCTGAACGCCCATTTGGTCCCAGTCATTTCCCATTAACTGAGCAACCTCGTTCGCGTCAAATTGATTAATGACAAAGCGCAAGCTCTCATCTGCTTTAAGGTGGTCACCCAGAACCATGGCCACTCGTTGCCAATCTTCAAAGAAATACTCTTCCAACAATGGAAGGATCTGCAATTCAAAAATTTCAGCCAGATGCTCGATCGACGGAGTATCTTTTAATGATAAAAAGAAGCTGTGTCCTATCGTATGTTCGCGGTCGTAGAGCAGCTCTATTCGCTTGTTAATGCCTCTAACCATCTGTTCAATATCGATACCATCAATGGGTGGGATGGTTGCAAGCAGATCATAGTTCGTCATCATTTCTACAAACTGAAAACGGCGACGCAATGCAATATCGAGCTGAGCTAATGACTTATCAGCCGTGTTCATCGTGCCAATGATGTGTAAGTTATCTGGAACCGAAAAAGCCTTTTTTGAATATGGAAGCTTCACCGACAGCGCCTCTTTACCACCCGCCCGCTTGCTTGGCTCAATCAAAGTGATTAACTCACCGAATATATTAGAAATGTTGCCGCGGTTGATTTCATCGATGATAAGAACTGACCGGTCAGAACAACCTTCTTCAACCACGTTCAATGAGCGTTCTGATGACTTCGCGCTTCTCTCGACAAGCTTTGGAAGCATGTCTCGATACAACGAATCAAACCCCGTGATTAAGTACGGCTCTAATCTATTTTCAAAGCCTTTTAACCAATATTTTTGTTCCGAATTCAACTCAAACTTGCCACAGGCGAATGCCGTACAAAATTCATCAATAACCTCTCTGGCTATTGGTAACCGATTGCCATTTTTCTTACGGAAAATGATCAATTCATCAGTGATACCTTCAACATCGAAACTTGCGAAACTCTCCCGACGAACAATAAAGTCACTGTAGTTCGATTTATGGGCTTTTTTACAGATACTCTTGAAGATACCGTCTTCAATTTCATAATTAACTTGATTATTTTCAGTCGTCGCTTTCAGCCCCTCTACAAAATCTTCATAGCTGAAACTCTGATGGAAAGTAACAAAACCAATTCGGTTACTGTTTACAAGTTCATCAAATCGCGTCTTAATGGCGACTCGATCATCGCTGTGTAAGTTGTAAAAATCAGGGTCAATGATCTCTAAAGCTTTATTAATCGTGTTATAGGTTTTGCCTGTACCAGGGGGGCCATAAAGGATCGTATTAAGTGGTTGAGGTTTATCATTACTCTTCACGTCATACTCCTGCGCTGTATCGTTGATCTCGTTGATGGACGATGGCTTAGGGTGTTTCCATTTTGAACGTAATGGCTCAACGTAATAGTCAAGCGCTTTAGTCCCAAATTCATCTTCAAATGATCGACGTAATTCAAACAAACTCGAATCAATATCTTTTGTATCGGTTCGATTATATTGAGCACTTGTCATGTCAGTTAAGGTCGTAAGAATCGTTTTTCTATCGGTGTTACCAAATATTCGCTCTTGAGTATCTGGAAACAATAAATACAGAAACATGTGCCGAAACTGCCTCGACCCATTTTCAGGAATGGCTTCTAACCATTGCGGAAGCTGAGTCGAATCACTTAACAGCGCCTTTCTGTCAGATTCGGGAACGGTTAATAGTGACTCAACCAAGCGAATAACATAAACAAGCTCACGCCAGCGCCCTGTGTTATATGCCGTACCCGCACTACCAACGCCAGTTAATGCAATATCTGAAAGGTACTTATCTTTAGCGGTAGGATCAAACTCAAGACCACTCCAAGCGAATACTCGCTCGATACTGGCTTTTTTAGAAGCGGGACCTATATTGCTTGGACATAGGAACATCAACCACAACATCTCTGCTGCAAGGATTTTTGCTTCTGCCGAGGAGCCTGCTAACTGAGTTTCTAGCTTTTGGAAGAAATCGCCTTCTCCCTCATCTAAATTTTCAACAAAATACTCCATGAGCTCACTACACGTTTGTAAATTCCAAACGTTGTTCTCAGTAAACAGTGATCGACCTTGAATCAGGCACGTTTCTTTAAAATCAGATACATTTGAAATTAAAATAGAAGAGTCTCTATCACCACAGTATCTAGCCATTGTCCGTTCCCACCCCTTAAATTCCGACTAAGCATTATGCCCTAAGCATAAAAATAGTAACATTAATTCTTATTAAATCAGCGATATAGATAATAACTCTCACTATACCACTGCAATTAATCCGCCGTTCAGTCGCGAACTATCAATGCTCATTAACGTGTACCTTTCTTATAATTCTCAGCCTGCTCTAGCACGCCTTTGTAAACATCATCGTTGGCAGCGACGGGTGGGAAGCCGTATTTGTGTAGCAGTAAGATTAAATCCACTTTCAATTTGGCTTTGATATCATCGCGCCCTGCGCAGTCGAGACGCTGATGAACTTTAAGAACACAAGGCTTAATACCACGTGTTTGTATTCAGATGACTCAACACTGTCACGCAGCTGATTAGCGGTATCCCAAAGGATCTCTTCAAAGCCTTTGGTCACTTTCTTAGCTTTTGAAGCGGGTTTAGCTTTTGAGGCGGGTTTCTTGTTAGCGGGTCCTTTTGCCATGTTGTTACTTACTCGAATAATGTGGGACTTGGCTCTGAACAGCAGAGCCAAAATTTTTTGCGTGGTATTGTAACGTAAATGCGACTTTTTACATTGATTAAGAGTTACTTATAATAAATAGCAACTAAACTTGGGTAACTTCTCCCGTGATTTCAATATGTTTTTCAACGCTCACTGGAAACTCTTCAGTACTGAAAACGACTAACTTTTGTCCAGCTCTCGTCATTGCTACATAAAGTTTACGCATTGATTCTTGCAATACTTCTTCTCTTTCCGAATCACTCAACTCTAGATTCTTAGGCTGGTTAATTATTTGACCACAGCCAAGAACAAATACCGTACCAGATTCCATACCCGTACAACTATTGATATTAAGTAGTCTAATTTTGCTTCCTACGTTATCCGCTAACTCTTTGGAGTTGTTGTAGTTAATGACCTTGTTTGAACCAATACGTTTTTCAATATCTTGCTTTAGTGTCCATTGATTATACTCTGAGCTGCATAAAACCATGATCTGATGAAGAGCGACGGTTCCCGACTGAACCAGTACTGCGAGTTCGTTCAGGAATCTTTTTTTCTCATCTTGAACGTTTCGGGAATATAGGATTTGAGGTTTGAGTCCTCTGGACATTTTTTCATAGTCAGGCTTCACGTAATCTTCAGGGCTTCCTTCGAGATCATCGAGTAGAGCGTTCGCAGCGACCATTATTTCATAAGTCGTTCTGTAAGAATGATTCAGACGCTTAGTGCGCCCTCGAACATTCAAACCTACACTCTTCCAACTTAAACGGCTTTTTAAGAAACCTTGGTTAGGGTCAGCACAAATAAATAATTGTCCACCCGGTGTCAATGAACGTTTAATTAACTGTAACCAAGATGGCGCGAAAAATTGAGCCTCATCTAGCAGTATGTGATCAAACTGTTCAAGTGGTTTGTCTGATAACGCCACTTCCTTGATATATAGACTCGGTAGGTATTTCTTAACTGACGACAACTGAGCAGAAAAATCGATATACAACTGCCAAATATGTTCTCGCTGGCTTTTTTGTAGTGCAAACCCACGACCTTGTCGATCGAATTCCAAGTACTCTTCTTTGTCTTTAATTAAATAGTCATTGATGTACTCTAGCTCAGACCAAATCTGCTCATCGGTTAACGATAGTTGCGTGTAAGCTTCATTTTTATCACTTAAAACGGTCTTCTTTTCTTCTTTCATGTGCACATCGCCAAATACTGGCGTAACACGTTGATAGCTTTTGCTGTACTGTTTTAATGCAAACGAGTGAAAGGTGGCAATTTCAAGGTTATCAGGTATACCTTTAAGCCAGGTTTCGAATCTGTATTTAATATCTTCTGTCACTGGTTTATTGTGTATCGCAAGAAGCACCTTTTTTTCAGGGTATTTCTTGCAATATAGAGCGGCACGATTAATCAAAATCAGAGTTTTTCCACTGCCCGCCACCCCATTTATCAACCTTACAGAAATGTCTTCTTGAGCTTCTTCTTCAGAATCGACAGACTCAACCATGTCTAGCCTTGTCGCCAATTCTTGATCGTAATCTAAAAAAAATGGGAGCAGCTTGGCGGTATTGTCAACGGAGGCTTTGCCTCGACGAGTACTACACTGTGCAGGAATAACCGACTCTGGAAAAAACGTTCGTTTGATTCGTGAATGCGAGTCGATAGTAAACTCGGTTAATGCTGCATGGATTAGCTGTTCACCACGCTCGATAAACGTTTTGTTCTCAATTATTTGTACATAATCAGAGAGCGAACTAATAACTTGGAGAGAACCGTCAACTTGGAAAGTACTTTCTTCTGCGAAAGTCATATTATCAACGACTGCCAGATATTGGATAGGTTTTAAACCTAACTTCAACATCGAGTCATTAAACTTCATCAATTTAAAAAGGCTCATACTATCTGGTATCTCTGAATGAACCCCAACAAAAACCCAACTATTGCAAGGCCCCTCAATAATACAAGGAGCGACTTGTAAAGCATCTAACAATGATTCACGAATAAAAAATTCATCATTGAGTTTATTGAATACTTTTTTGAAATGACGTCGATGCTTGCGGTCTAAGCCTGTAATTGTATCTATATGTGCCATTAATCTACTTCCACTTTATAACAGTGACGAACCAGAGATTTATAATCTTCAATGTTTTTCCGCACCTTAAGATCATCCACCTGTTGCAGCATGTCTTCTGGAATTTCGGGGCCGACAATAACCAACTTAGTCTGAGGTCTAGTAATCGCGACATTGAGACGTTCCGCTTGGAAAAAGAATTCAGCGATAGCGCTAATATATTGCGGATCTGATGAGCAAAATGAAACTATAATCATTTCCCGCTCTTGGCCTTGCATCCTTTCCACGGTATCCGTTACCACTAATTTTGAGCCAAATATCCCTAACTTATCCTGAAGGCAAGACTTTAAAGCTTTAGCATGACTCCGGAACGGTGTAACAACACCTATCTCTTCAGCAGATAAACCCGCTTCAACAGCAGCGGTTATCACATCGGCCACTAACGCGGCTTCTTTTCTATTTACGCTTCGGGCATTGACCCCTGGAGTTTTAACAAATACAGATGGTCGATCGTGAGAAAGGATATCGGAATACTTGTGAGGTTTTTTAGGTAGAGAAAATAGTGACAGCGATGGTAGTCTTTTCGATTCCAATTCGCCCCCGTAATAACAGTTACTAGGCCATTCAGTTAGGGCTGGAGACATGCGATAAGTTTGGCTTAACAATACCGAAACCTTTTCATTGCCAAGAATCATCTTAGAGAAAGCCGAACTGTCCTCAAGAACGGATTGAGAAAGTATCACAGGAGGAAGCTGCTTATGATCCCCAACGAATACAAATCGACACCCTTTTCTCATTGCCATTAACGCTAATGGAACGGTAATTTGGCTAGCTTCGTCAAAAATGATGGTGTCAAATGTAAAGCTTTCAAGCCGCTCACTACAGGTAGCAAATGGTGTTGCACCAATCACATACCCAGAATCCGGTATATCTTGCCATTTTGACGCGTATTCAAAATGCTGAACCTTATCACTCAGTGATTTCTTACCTCCACTCGAACAAATTTTTGCAACAGGAACCCCTTCCTCTACAATTTTGTTGAGTGCATTATTGATCGCCATGTGGGTATGAGAAGTCATGAAAACTCTCTGCCCTGCCTCTACAAGAAGCTTGGCGATAATACTAATAACTTTTGTTTTACCGGTTCCGGGAGGACCTTGAATACACGCTAAGTATTTAGATGCGACACCAATCCCAACCGCTTCACTCTGTTTTTCATTTAACCCTCGAGATTCGGCATAATCCGCAGCGTCATCAAAGTCTTCGTCATAAATCGTTTCCGTATTCAAATGTCCGGAAAGCATAGGCAGCAAAACGTCTCTACCGACTTTCGATATTGCTACATCAGCCAAAGCTTTATCATAAAACGATTTTAAGTCCATGCCTGAGGGGTCGGCATAACAGCCTTCACTTAGTTGTGGAAGTAAGCTTTGATCTACTTTGAGTTTGAGCAGCCACTCTCCATCGTTTTCAGCTTCAATAGCTACTTGGTCAAATACTTTATAGTTACTTGGTTCACCAAGGTGCAAACAAATCATGTCGCCTTCTCTAAAGCGTGATTCGTTACCACCTAGTACGACTTCCAGATGATTAGAACCGGAACATCTTACTGACTCTATTTGTTGAGTTTCGCCTTTTAATAATTTTTCTTTTAAAGGCTTCTTCCAAGTTTCTAGAAGTTTTTCCATGTTAGCTTCATGCTCTGCATACACAAAAGCTTGCAGTTCTTTTAATACTGGTGTGAGTTCCATAACTGGCTTACCAACGTGAATTTGTACTCAAAAATGAGCATACTCATCAATACGAATAACCCAACCTTATTTTTTGAACGGTTATCACGTCAACTACACATTCGCTAAACTGTTAATTACATCGATCATTTGACATAGATCACCGCTTAGGTTGACTGCATTTAACCGGATCATGGTCGTTTTACAACATGCGATGGGATTGCTTGGAACAAGGAAAAGTCTAAGAGCCTGATAAAGCAAGGAATTACAGGCACAAAAAAGCCCACACTAGGTGGGCTCTTTCGTATAATGTGGTCGCTACTGGACTCTACTATCCACCCTATCTAATTGATTGAATTAAACATTATAAAAATAGAGTTTTAAGATGTTACTTCCGGTGTTACTTAAGAGGAAACTGACATTAAGAGTTCGCTTTAACCAATATATTACCACGAGACGACCATAAAATATCTTCTCACAAAGTATATTCGTTAAATATCCACCATATACGCAATTACTGAATTCAGTTAGTCGCTTATCGCCTTATCTGTCGCTTCCACTAAGCTTTTAAAGAACTTAATGCATTTATCCGCTTCAGGTTTGCTGATTAAATGAGAGCTTTGCTTATCCGTAACAGAACGATGAACAGCGTCTCCACGTTTTTTAATCCATTCGTTCAACTTAGCTCTGGTTCGCTCTTGATCTTCATAACCAGGCCACGACCAAGAACCGGTCACATCAATACCAAGAAAACGTTCAAAAATATCTTTTGTTTTTTTGCTATTCGGCGTATGAAAGAACTTTAGTTCTTTTTCCAATGAATTACTGATGAAGTGACCTATCTGAGAGCCTTGAAGTACCTTTGTCTGCAATGCAACTTCCTCACTAACCTTGTCTTCCACATAAGTTTCCCATGCGGTTAAAGACATTATCAGCGCAGCACGCTTTAATTCTTCAGGGTCACGTCCCAAATCTGGAATACTCTTCATGTGTTCATATGCTTCTAAAATCCTTTCAGCGTCTTGAATAGACACATCGAAGATATTTCTTGCTTGGTACATAACAATCCTTAATTTTTACTAACGTCTTAAGTCAGTCCACTCTGAAAAGTAATGAATGGGTTCACAAATTTTGTTCATTGATGCGTAGTGAGAGTTACCTATTTGAATACCGTGAACCTGTAACCCATGATTTTTCCTTCGGTTGCTAATTTTTCTACTTAATCCCGGAGACACTGGAAATTCGCCATCACTCACTAGCAAGATATCGGCTTTATACCACTCTTCCGAATCACATTTTTGCAGAGCTTTATTAAGAGGCTCGTCGACATCAGTGCCACCACTAAAGGACATGGTTAAAAAGTTAAGTAAGTCATTAAAGCCTGAAGCATCCAATGTTAGGTCAAGCTCACTGACTTCTCCCTTGCTACCAAACAAATAAACGTAGCAGCGACGCTTTTCCTTATATGCGACCTTTAGACATTCCAAAACACTGGCTTTGGCAATATTTTCTGGCAACCCAGCCATAGAGCCCGATGTATCCAAGCAGATCACCATCGGACCTCGGTTCTTATTACTTTTATTGCCCTGCTTTTCACTTATACTCTCTTGCTCTATTAACTCTTCTGTTTCCAGGTTCTCAGTCCCTTCCACTGAGTAAGAAAGTAAAGCATGCTCAGCGCGCTTGGCATGCCAGAGTTTTTTGAGTATAGGATTAGTTAACAGTGAAGCTTCTTGGGGCAACATTCTAGAGATCGAATCTGATCGAGTAATGCCTTTAGTTTCCATAGGGACGAGAGGTGTTACTACATGCTTCTCATGTCTAGTAGCAACACTCATTTTGATCACTATTTCTTCAAGAACTGAGCCATCTGCTTGCTCATCACGCCCTAAGTCTCGAATCAAGCTTTGCAACTTGGGAAGTTTTTTTACAAGCTTGTTCAACCGAACAATATCGAGCCAACCATGGCTTTGGAAAACGCCTTTTGATAAGTCAAAACCTAACCCTGTAATTAAACCTAGCTCCGTAAATACTTCTTCTAGCTCAGACCATACCGCCAGTCTTTCTTGCCATACATCAGGCAAGATCCCGATACCTTCCTCACTAGATAGCAACTGCTGCCAGGTTTCTTCTGAAGCAGTTGCGGCAATTCTTGCTCGCTGTGCGTTGGTTAGAGAAAGAGGTTTAGCTTGCTTGCGCTTGTTCTTTTTCTTCTCTAAAGCTTGCTTGATTTGATTTAAAGCTTCTTCTTCCAACTGCTTAATCAGACCAGTAACTAACGGCGATGCTTTAGATTGAAGCTTATCTATCGTAGTTAGAATGTCAGAAAGCAGCGCATCCGTGACCTCTTCATTCTTTGCACAGTATCGACTTAATCCAGTTTCTTCTATCACTTTACTGATTGCATCTGTCAGTGACTGAGGGGCTAAGGGATTTAAACTAGTCGGACTCCCCCCCACAAGAAGTTCATTTCTGGAATTAACTAGGGACTCGCACCGTTCTACTAATTCACCATTAGTACTTGTAATTACAGCGGGAAGAAACTTCTCCGGCACGTTATCGAGGCATGTAAATTGACTATCCAAGTTGAATAACGGAGATTGAACCTGATATGACTCGCTAATCACACAATTCTCCTTCGATTACGTCACTATTACTTGGATCTAGAATTAAAGTTGGGGATTCTTCTAGAGGAAGGTTTTTAAAATCTGATTCCAACGAAGCAACCCTTTTAAGTAATTTATCACCCTCTTTTATAGACGCTTGAAGAGCATTGGTAACTTCAGACAATAAGCTTTTTTCTAGCCAGAGGTGTTTATCAAAGTAGCCAGAGACTTCTGATAGCTCTTTGTTCACATGATTGTAATTGGATTCTACACTACTTCTTAGACTTTGGATTTCTCTAACTCGCCCTTCAATATGAGCTTTGGAAAAAGAGCTATTCAGGGGTATTGAAGTATTTTTGACCGCCTCCATGATTGGCTCATTCTTCTGTGAGCCAGAGAAATGTCGATTTTGTTCTGTTGTCTCATCTCCGTAACGATCTGTATAAAGTAACTTACCGCGATAATCTTTTTTATGGTATTTACTCACCTCTTTCGTTGTTTCTTCTCCATCTCTGTCGAGGTATAAGGGGCGACCTTTCGCATCTTGTTTATGCGTTTTTTGATCTTCTTTAAGCTTACCTTCCCAAGCCTTTATCACTTTTATTAGTCGTGAAGGCGGTTCTTTTCCATCAACTGTCACCAAGCGCTTATAAAGGTCCTGAAGACCTTCAAACTGTTCAGGTTGTTCCCATAAGCAATGAGGAAGAATCCACGCGTCGTAGATACTCGTTTCGTTATAACCGGAGGTTAAAGCTGATACTTTCATCAACTTCACCAATTTACGCCAACGACGATCAGATACGTAAATCTCTTGTGCGGTTAAGTAATGTCGAAACTCTTTGCAAGCTTCTAATGTCGCGGGAGTTATAACTACTTTCTCGGCGAGATGCTGTACCTCATTTAAATCTTCTATTTTCAAACGGATATTGAGCTCTGGATCAAAACCCACTAATGCACCGCACAATAGTTTGTCAAATGAATCATTAGACACAGGTGACACGTAAGAGCGCAGAATAAATCTATCGTACAGTGCACTTAGTTCCTGACCATCAGGTAGTTCATTACTCGCTGCAACCACAGATACTAAGGGAACATCAACTCTTCGATTTCCATTGTCGAACTGGCGTTCATTCAGCAACGTCAAAAGACTATTTAATATCGCACTATTGGCTTTGAATATTTCATCAATAAACGCAACGGATGCTTCTGGTAAATATCCACTAGTTAACCTGTTGTATCGGTCTTCTTCTAACGATTTAATCGAAAGAGGGCCAAATAACTCTTCAGGTACAGAAAAACGTGTCACTAGACGCTCGAAGTAATTGGCTTCAACAAACGCACTCTTCAGGCGTTTCGCTAATTCACTCTTTGCTGTACCGGGAGGCCCTATCAACAATACATGCTCCCCTGACAAAGCAGCAAGCATCATGAGCTTTACTTGATGCTCTCTTTCTAATAAACCGCTATTCATTTGAGCCATTAGTGTTTGTATTTTTTCTTTTCTATTTGGATTAACTGCACTTACCAACGTTGTCATAACTGACTCCTTCTTATTTAGTTTTCATGCCAAGAGAAACGCATAATTTCTCATTCAGGAAATCACATTCGTAGTTCTTCTTATGCGCGTTCTTAACGAGCATTTCTGTGTACCCGACGAGTAAAGCATTGAGTTGTTATTGTTCTTTTCTCGCTCCCGCCTTCAATGACGTACAACTATAATGGCATCAACAAACATGCCAACGCTAACACTATGATTTCATTGAATCTAAGTGGAAAATCACAAATCTTTGTAGTAAATAAATTTATAATTCGTAAAAATAATTACCTAATCATTGATTTGTTTTGGGTATAAAAAAAACCGCCAGGTACAAGTACCTAACGGCTGAGGAGTTAATCTACTAGTGAGCTATGAGCCAACTACAATTATTGGGTCACCTTGACGCACGGCTGTATTTGAAAACTTTCGATACTCAGACTGGCGGGCCGTTTCTGCCACCCTATTAACATTGACATCAATGGCCCCTTGATAAGTTGCTTCATCCAAACCATGCCCAAACGAATACCCCGCTTGTTTAGTTAACACAAATCGGTCATGCATTAGATTCGGCGGCCATAGAGACAGCTCCACTTCAAACCCAGCAGGCAATAGAGGTTGCACATGTTCAGTTAAGCCTCTTTGCAAATCAGATCTCGTTTTTCCTTCATGGATTGCTGTATACACCAACGCTCTTCGACATGGCCGGCGGCCCGCAGAAAGGCGGTTAACAAACTCAATAAAGGGTAGCCTGTATCTATCATCTGAGGGATGAAAATATGGGTCGATAAACATAGCGACTTCAGCCAATGAAAGCGACACTGAAATTGCGTCTGCTAGCGATTGTGCATTTCTTGGTACGCTAATGGTTTGGTCAATATTCCAATTTTGCGGCTCGTTAAACATCAACTCAGCGTAATTAAATTCACCGTTTGGTTCGTCGGCATTGCATGTAATGATAGCCTCTGTACCCAACTCCCCCTTGACATGTCTTGCCTGTTCTATCCATAAATTTAGGTTTGCTGGTATTTGTATACCAGGCATTAACGAGCTACTTGCCAATTCAGAAACTTTGTCAAAACACTTTCTACGTTGTACTGGAGGTAACTGCATAGCTCTAATACTATCTTGTTGCGCCCTTACCCAATTACGCGGCAAATTTGGGATTGCGGTAACAACTCGTCCTTTTTCTGCTCTAAAGTCTGTAAAGAAACGCTGTAAAGCATCTAAGTTTCTAGTGTACGCATCAGGGTCAACGGCATATTCTCGGATCATTCTTACACCTCTCCGTAACGCTCTTCAAAGAAACCTTCTGGCCAGTCAAGTTCGAAGTCCCCACTGTCTGTAATACGCTGGCGTTGATAGTGGATTTCATCGTCATGCTTAAACACATTAATAACACTAATCTTATCAGGCGTTATCGAGAGCGTCCCTTCATCAATCGTTCTTCTTAGAAGGCGTAACATCAAGTGCTCACTGTGAGTTTCGATGAGAAACATTCTATCTTGGTTATGTTTGACTGCTTCAATCATCATGTCCCCTAAAGCCAACTGCCATTTAGGATGAATATGCAGTTCGGGTTGCTCGCACGATACGATAAGGTCTTGTTCAAGTGATGTGGCAACAACGAATGGGAATACTTGTGATATACCAATACCGACGCTTGACGGCAATAAAGGGATGTCAGTATGAGAGTCCTTAAGAATGACTGATTTTTCACTCAAACTTGCTTCGCCGTAAGCTGGAGACTCAAAACAATAATTGGTGCCAAAGAAATCATTGTTTGTAAATTTCTCATTGGTCTTAGCTTTAACACTTTCATTCGAGTAAGCGAACGTCTCCCAACCCGCAGTCCCATCATACCAACGTTGTGGACTGGTTTTACTGTTTAACACTATCGAACGATTTGGCACAACACGTAGTGGCCCGATATGAATGAAGTCTTCTAGCTTTTTCACCAACAATTTCATGGGCGCTAATATCGCTTGAGAAGATGTAGCTTCTGCAAACAACTTTGCAGCTAAAGGATGATCAGGAAAAACTTTATTCCAAGAGAATGGAGCATTAGATAGATCTAGACGAGTATAGATATTAGGTAATGCGTCCTGACCTTTCAGGAACATTTCTTCCCATTCTCCCGAATCAAATAAGTTGTTTAATGAGAACGATTCATCTACTTCCCAATGAGGTAACGGTTGATAATGAGTGATGCTACTTTGCTGTTTACCTGGTTGCGATTCTATGCGACATAACTCATTTCCTTTACTGTTACACTCATAACGGCTGACGAATGTCTTCTGTTTAAGGTGATCCCATCTAATATCTAATTCGAAATTAAATTCATCCGCTTCTGAATCAGGAGTAAAGCCTAAATAAGATTCGAGTAACCAACGCTCAGAATCAGACAAGTACTCATCCCAAATATCCGATGCACCATCCCTAAAATCAAGAGTGGCACCTATAGTAATAGTGCCATTTAAGTCTTTGCCATGAACTAGGTTTTGAAATCCACCAAAATAGAGGGCCTCGCCCGCTATTGAACTATGTTGAGCATCAAAGTTCCGCTTCGCGACTACTTCGTACAAATATAACAACGCATGCAAAACAGTACTTTTACCCGTACTGTTCGCACCAAAGAAAAGCGTGATAGGTGCCAACGGAATGACAGACTTTGTCTTTATTCCCTTAAACCCACCAACAGTCAGTGACGTTATTTTCATATTTTACCTTTTAACATTTGAAATGCTTACAACACGTTAACTGCAATCCAAGTAGACCAACTGGCACTATTAGACACCTTCGCCAATTTATAAACCTCAATTAGCCTCTTTATCTGATCGTTTGTATCTCTCATGAAATCAAATCGATGCATCCCGCCAGCGAGATCTAAACGCCAATATCCAAAACCTTGATCTAGAGTTACTTCAACGATATCACCAGTAGAAAAATGCAATTGTATTGCTCTTCGGTGCGGTACTTCGCGTTTATTATCAATTATGTTGGTATTTACTTTTTTGCCGGCCATATGAGTCAACCACGCATTAAATATAGCGTCATAATCGTAGCGATCGTTCCAATCATGATTAACAGCAAATGGATTTCTATTTTGTTCATCAAAGCAGCTGTTGACTTCTATTTGGCAATCCGATGTTTCTCCTAGTACTTTGAGAACCTCAGCTAACAACAACAAAGAAACGGGACTTTGGAGATACCTATCCGAATATGAAATACTGTTCAACTCACCTTCTTTAAGCAGCTTTGCTAATCGCTCATCATTACTTTTCAATAGCTTAATAAAGCCACTACCGAAGTTTGATAGCGGTCCATTTAATTCAGTCGTGAGATCAACATGAACAGCTCCTAACAAGTGAGTTGGCTCCATGGAGTCTAATTCGAAAGGAGTTGTCGCTATTTCTGGTTCACTATAAGAAATAATGGAAATATCTTCCGCTGTAAGCCAATACTCTCCAGGGGTGGTTGCTTTAATATCAAGGTTAGCGAGTGTTGACCAACCGCTACCAGTTAAGCCTTGAAAAACAATCGCCCCACACTCTTTTCCATATCTAAGTTGAACCCCGATTTTTTGTATGTCCCTTAAAAAACTCAGAATTTCTTCTGTAAAATCAACTTTCGGGACGACTATTGAAACAGCTATATTCTTCGCCAATAGTTCATGTAATTTCGATTTCATCAAGACAAGAGATGTATCCCAACTTTCGACTTCAGAAGAAAGAACAAACAAACATTCCGATACTTTCTCATTGAGTAAATCGGTTAGTTGCGCCTCAATAGTTTGAGGGCAGTATTTTCCATCATTGATAAGGTTTTGGTGCTTAGTAGCTAGTGATACGTAGTGCTTAAAATCATCTCCTAACCATTCTATTGCTAACATGCGATCGAGTTTATCGGTATCGTGTCTCGAATCCGACTCTAAAAGACATTCAGGACAAAACGCGTCACAATGCTTCCTACAATCAAGTTTTCCAACTAATCCATTTAATATCTTAGAGATATGAAATGGCGCGGAAGTCGAAAATCCGGCACCGCCGCCCACGCTGTCGAACAGTTGTAGCACTAATGCGTGTTGATTCTCACCAATAACTGTTGGCCTAACGCTATACTGGACCTCATTTGTAGACACTCCAAGTTGTTCGATTAAACACTTTCGTAATGCCACAGCTAATGTAGTCGCTACTTTCCGACCCTGCTCATTATCAGGTATGTATTCACCCGTTTTGGGGTTTTTAATCACAAGCTCAAATACATCGGTTCGAGAGTTAATACCTAAATGAATTGAAGACATTATCTTGGCTGACCCATCACAATCAGCGTGTCGACCTACTTCATCTTTATCGAACTTACTAGGACGCGGGGGCTTATGTGTTTTTTCAAAGTTAAGCGCATTTGGCAACTCACCTTTCGCTGTCATCGACTCTGCGCGGCCACAAGCCATACATAACGCGTATCCTTTACCGGACAACCCAGAACTATGATGGAAGACCTTTCCATTAGTATCCGCCACCATATAACCAAGTGCAGGCATGGGTAATGGTGTCGCTGTACCGGATGCAATAACCCAAGAAGGTTGTACTGGAACATAATTATTATTCGAAATATTATTTGTTGGCTCTCGATAATAATCAGTGACAAAACCTGTAGGTTGAATCACTTTTTTTCTACAGTCAGTATTATCAGGAATACTTTGTCCACAAGCGATATTGGTACACACGAGAGAATTTGAATCAGATTGTATTCCCAGATCCGTTTCGTAACCTGTCTGGCCACAACCTGGACAACGCCAAGCTAAGTCAAATTTCTGTGAATCCTTCGCGCCATCAACGTGAATTTTCTGCCAGTTAAGAGAAATGCCAGCCGCCCGATGTACTCGCCCATCAAGAACTATTTCTGAACCTGGGGCGTATTCTCGAATTGCAACAGCTAGATTTCGGCTTGGTAACCCTCGATTGATAGAAACATTATCCTCTCGATCAAGTTTGCTTAGATTCCTAAATTGAAGCTGCCTTCTAAAATCGACGATATTATCGGTATCCAAGTTTACGACATCAGTAGGGAATCCATATCCAGGCAGGAACGCCCTTGTCGCTAAATCCCGTAATAAGTACTCTCTGCATAAACGGGACTTTTCACTATTTAGCTTAAAAGCGTAAGGTCCATCTGGATCAACACCGACTAATTCATTTTCTATGTATTGATACTCTTTTAGCCAACGCGTGGTTATTTCCTCTATTTTCTTTGCCGAGCGCTTACAGATTTGTGTCAAAGGAATTTTTTTCAACTCAGTACCTTCAATTAGAGTAGATAAAGCTGATTCAAATCTCTTATCACACGTTTTTAGCCAATTAATATAACGTTCTGCTATAGATTTTTCACCATTAAGCTTCGCATTAAACCACTCAAGATCTAAGTTAAATTTCTCTTTATTCGTTAATCCAACCTCTTCAATTAAGAAGCGCCCCATCAAAAATGAATTTACATGGCGCTGCACCAATTTCTCAGACGAAAATTCAACATGAGGAGCTGGTATAACGGTAGTAAATGGCCATTTCGGGTTATTAAAAACCAACGTATCATGAGGGTTACTTTTACACAGCGTATAACTTATCGCTCTAGATTCTTTAGATCGACCAGCGCGACCTGCTCGCTGAAGATAGTTCGCAGGGTGTGGCGGCACATTGTTCATCACTACCGCTGTAATACCCCCGATGTCAACGCCCATTTCCATTGTTGTTGAGCAATTGAGGACATTTTTCCTGCCAACTTTAAAGTCATCCTCATAGATTTTAAGTCGCTCAGCGGATTGTTGCGCAGAGTGTTCTGCTGAAGCATAGTAAAAACCACCCTCTACTGTTCGGTCATTAATGTCCGTCCACAAATTCTGCTCTCTAAGTGATCTCACTTCCGATGATTTTTCAATATCCTTGCGCGTTAGAATCAATGAAAGTAAGAAGTCGTCACTTCCTTCAAAAGCCCATACTGCGGGAAGTTTCACTTTTTCACATAGGTTGCTATCTAACTGGCCTTTAAACGGAATATAAGGAGTGATCCCTTTAAACGTAGTGTCCAACAGCTTGTTCGTAATCGGGCATATATAAGCCGAATTCATCAAAGAAAAGCTGACATTAGTCAGGTTCAAACTATATTGTTTGTCTGCTGTTGAATCTTGTAAAATTTTTGATCCAGTTAATGCATTCCATGCAGAAATCAACCAACCATTAACCGTGTCTTCCCCTAATGTACTCGTAATATCAATTCCTGTGGCAACAGTGAGCAGAGTGATTATACGTTGTTGACGTTTACTGCCTTTTCGCACTAACGGCCAACTCTTCGCTCTGTTTTCATCGACATCACTAGCATCTGGCCCTAATAATGTTTTAGGTGAAAAGTGCATACCGATCCAACGAATCCATTCACGATCAATGGTTATATAAGAGTTTTCGCGGACAAAAAAATCCAAACAAACTTTAAGGTAATCACGCCAATCTTTTACCGTTAGGCCGTAATTCTCCCAAAGCTCCGGAACAACATCGATTTTATCCAATCCTGGGTAGACTATTTTGACCAACCCCTGAGTCTCTAGACTGTTTCTATTTTTTGGCCGTCTCGCAAACTCTCTCGTCAATAGCATTTGAGTGAGTCGTAAAGGTCCGGTCGAGTCATCGAAAATTTCTGGCGATAGCCGCTTGTTCTCTTTTAACATCGACTCTTTTAGATCGTTATCTTGCTTAATAACAGCTGCCAATTCAGACCAAGGGATCGTTTGAGGCAAAGGTATAGCAACAGAACTACTGACAACATCAATATATTCTTTTAGTGCCTTTGCATCTTCAGGCATGGATTGTTCGATGGATGGCAACATGACTCGTAATTTGTCGATAGGCATACTCAAGTAGTCCTTTACGCTGTCGAGTAACGCCTCATCTATAACGACTTTCTCTTCAACATGCCTGCGAAGCTCCTTAAATACTAAACCTCGCAATCGAGAGCGCTCTGCTTCTTGCTGCATTCGAATGGACATTTTTGCCGTTCCTTGTCGGCTATCGGTAAAAGTAATTAACCGACGCCCTCGACCCGGGACAGAATTAGGACCTATTTTGGATTCTTTATCGACTTCAATATCCGGACAGTATTCTAATACTGTTGGTACCGCATTTGCTGTATAAAATGGTGCACCCAACAGCCCTCTTCGTAACGCTTTACTGTACTGACCTCTACCTGAGTAACCACATTCGCAACATTGTTGTGATTCATTTATCGACTTCGATAAGTGAATTGAACTATTATCCAAAAACTCTTCACGGCCTGCATTATCAAAGCCTGTTAATAGGTAATCATCATTCTGCTTTGAGCCAATAACGACTTGAGTATCACTTGCCGTTGTCTTTTTGGAAAACTGATCTGAGCGCTCCTCATCTACCTCTTTTTCTTCTTCATCAAGTAGCGAAAATTCATCGCTTATTTTCCCGGTACATTGTTGCAATTGACCATCTTGGTCTATGGCTAATAGGTGTGGTTCATTACAATCATTACAAAATGTCAATTCAAGTACTGCAGACCCACAATGACATTTCTGACGATGTTCACTATAAACAAGACCAAATGGCCATGTGCCATTCAGTTTAGACTGTTTCTTATTCTCACAGTTTGGGTCAATACAGCACCACAAACCATGCAATGTACGCTGAAAATAATGAGCTCTAAGCTTTAAAAATGCCTCACTGCTATGAGACTGCTTGGTTCCGGTACAGATATCTAGCCATCGACATAATTCTGCTTCGTTTAAATCATAAGGTTTTAATTTATCAAGCAATTCAGCGTAATGTACCGGACCTATATTGTCGCCAGCTAACAACTCTCGTATTCTAACGGCTAGTTTGGAACTCGCTAAAGCAGAGTATCGACGCTCTGATACTTCCGAATTTTGACTTAGCTTCTTCTCTTTAGGTTGTTCACCTTCTGGATCTATCGCTTCTATTTCACTGATGGTTAGGTTTGCTGGTGTTACTTTGGGTAAGCTCGGAACAACGCGTCTCCCCCCAATGACGGCTACTTGCTCTACGCCGACATTAGCTAGCCTAGCGAGGTATTGTTTAAGTTGCGTTTCTGCTTCAGCGCCCGCAATTGTTGCGGACGTAGCAATAAATCGAATATCCTCTGGCTTAACATCAAAAGCTTGCATCACACGTCTTAGCTGCAAAGCAAGTTCAGCGGCTTGGGAACCAATATACGTATGCGCTTCATCTAATACGATCCAACGAAGCTTGCCCTGCGATTGCTGGATAATGGGAGCATCTGCTTGCCTCACCAACATATACTCCAACATGGTTCCGTTGGTGACCAAAATAGGAGCCGGGTTGTCTCGCATCAACTTTCTCGAAAGCACTTCCTGAGGCTGATTTTTTTGCCTTTGCCTATCTTGAGCTTTAAGGTCATTAGGCGTATTACCGTTATACAGACAAAAACGAATATCACCGTTAAAGTGTGTCGTCCAAGCACTTAATCGTTCTTTCTGCGAGTTTATTAACGCATTCAAAGGATACAAAAATAGCGCTCTCACCCCGGTTAGCGAACTGTTGGTCTGTTGTGTTTCTCGATACAAATCTTCGAGAACTGGTACCATGAAACACTCTGTTTTACCCGAACCTGTACCACTGGTGATAATTTGGGATTGGGGGCGAGGGTCAAGCAAACCTCTCCATGCTTCTAGTTGATGTTTGTACGGCTTTATCTCTCGACTCAGAACATACTTACACTTGCAGCTACTGTCTTTTTTACACCCCTCTTTATGCGGTGCGACATCTAACGCGTCTAGTAGCTCTGGGCTGAGTAGGTTTTTATATTCGGGGGTAGAAAGGTCTTCTATCGTTATTTCGTCTGCTTCCCAAGAGAACATTTGCTCAAACACCGGGCCGTGAACAAATTTTTCATCCGTTTCCATTCTCTCGCTTAAATGGTTTCTAAGCGCCGGGTTATTGATGCCCAAAATACTTAAAGTTGACTCTTTTGCTCGGCTATTAGCTTGTTGTTTTAGCGTGGAAAAATATTGCTTCATTTAAGCTTCCTCTTGGGAAAATACGCACAATGCACTCTGAAATACGGGGTTAAACCAATGACGGTCAAACTCGACAATCTGTCGTAGATGGAAATAATCTATGGGATAAAGTGACGGAGACAATTCTTCCAGTTGCACTTTTCCACACGCCACTGCAGCGGCAAAAATAGGGAAATAAAGCACACTTTTGTGTGAACTTCGGTTTACTTCAAAATGAATAAGCGATTCGCAATGTTTCTGGCACCATGTTTCTAAGTCATAGCCAAATGCTTTAGGCCATTCACGATCAGACAAGTGAACTCGCATCAAGTCCTGGCTCCATTTCGGTAGAAAGTATTGAAACACAGCTGATAAATTGGTTGTTTGCTGAGTAAATTGAACGTCAATTAGTGCTCGGCACTGCTTTTCAAACAATGGGGTAAATTCAGAAAGAGTTTCTAGCTTGCTCTTAACTTTGTTATCAACCACTTTTTCAGGCAGCCCTATATCTAGCAACATCTGGCGATACTTAACAGTATGTGACCGCCAAATACTCAGCGGTATAAGCTCCCAAATAACATTGAACTCAACTTTCAAACGTTCCATTAATTGAGCGGGGTTATCGGCTTTAAACGCAAGAGCCGATAAGCAAGTCGTATTCGTCACTATTGCCTTCCACACTTCAAAGGTCGCCATCGGAAGATGCGAGTAATTAGCAAACAAATCGTTGATAAATCGCCAGCTACTGTGATTAAAGTCATTCGCTAACATTGGGAGCACATCGGCTATCGCGTTTGGGTTAGTTACTGGATGAAATAACGCAACCGCCTTATTTAAAGTTTTAACATCACTAGAATGTTCAATAGGCTCACGACTCGGAATAAACTTCGCGCGAAAAGCCAGCTGAGTCTTGTTTGAAGGAACGATTAACGCCGGCTGAGATAACCTTGTATTTAGCTCGAATACGCCTGTCGCTACGCCATTGGAATATCTTTGTTGAAGGCCGTGCGGTTTTTCTGCTGGGTCAGCCAAATTAATCAATTCTGGCTTAATAATGAGCTCTTTTTCCAGTTTTACATCAAAGCTCACAGTGTCATTTAGCTGTTGAGCTTCTGTGGCATATCGTCCAATGATCGTTTGTTGCTCTCGACAACCCGCCCCCCCAATAACCATTCGGATTTCATCATCAAGTTCACCAGATGCTGCCAATAGTTCGCGAATTCGATGGCGAAACTCATATAAGCTGACCTCTAGCACCTTATCTATAACCTTGTACTCCCAATAATAAGACGCATCACGAGACCTCGCAGGCCCTTTCAATTCAATATGATAACTTGCCGCTACATCTACACGTGGGAAAAACTGAATACGCGCACCTAATAAATCATCGATGGTGATACGATTGGCTAGACCGTTACCATGTTTGTCAAAGGTTAACGCTCCTGATGCTGGAAAAGGTACCCGTACTTTTATCGGGTCAGCCATCAAGTTAGCACTGATAGAGAGAATAATATCCGCTGGCGGTGACCCTTCAGCTGTCACCGTTATTCTCTTGCCACCTTCTATATTGCTTTGTTTATAGGAGACCTGTTCGCCTTCTATGGATACAAATAAGTTCCTTTCACAATGAAGTTCGACAAAACCACTATTAGCCTGCTTAGACGGCTTAAGTTCAATGCCGAATGATTGCGGAAGAATAGCGAGGCGTTTACGAAGCATTGTTCGATTACCACTAGCCTTTAAACGTACTGATTGGATACCAAACAAGCCAGCTTGATGCGTTTCTCCTAGTGGTTTATTACCTAACCATAATTCTGTATGCGCTTCTTGGCTGGTAATGGTTGGCAACCCCAGATAGATAGGTTGTCCAGTACTTGAGTAATATTGTAACTTGACACCTCGAACGCTCACTTGCTCTGCTAACACTGCAGACTGTCGCGTTGATATTACATAAGTATCATGCTCATCATCTTCAGTATAATAATCAACCTTAATTTCCCCACTAAAGTGGACAAACTGGCAGTATTCTGTGGTTACTGATGTGCACAATTCTGGAAACTCGGCAGTGTACGTCGAACTTTTTGATAAGATAGCCTTCAGTTGATCTGCTTTAACACTTACACTTCCTTGTCCAACGACCCAATCATGTTCACCGTCTGACTTAAGCACAATGGGCATCTCATTAATAGCGAGATCAGAATTAGCGATTTCTTCACGATGAAGCTCAACACCGGCTTGCAATACGACTAAGTACAGATCTTGCTCTGTGGCTTGGCGACGAAATTCACAAGCAGGGGTTCGTAAAATAACCTTCGTCGTTTCCCCTTCAAAGGTTGTATGACCAATGCCTAGCTCTGCTATTACTTTATTGCCTTCTTGTATGAACAACTCAACTCGACTGTTAATCAATGCTTCGCGTTTAAAAGGCATAGGTATCGCCTTCATCAATTTAATTTGAGCAACAAAGCCCAAATCACCATTATTGGAAAGCCTTTGTCTGCAAATAATTCGTTTTGTTTGTTGTGATTTGTCTTTTCGCTGAACGGAGGCTGAAGTCAGCAAGCCAGTGAGAAATTCACTTCCGGTGTCTACATCAAGTGGAATTGGAAATAGGTCTCTCCAATTGGGTAATTGGGTGTCTAAATGATCGGCTGGTTGCTCTTGTTGTTGCAGGTTGTATTCGTCGGTTAAACGCAGCAATAGCTCCGCCATATTAGTGATAAGATCAACCGTCGTTTCTTGTCTAAATGCCTCAGGTAAATGTTCAAGGCCCTCCGACACTAACTGAAAAGGCGATTGACCAAATTCCTGAGCGTCGTCAAAAACCCTAAGAATACGTTTAAAGATTGTTTGGAAACGGCCGCCTTCACTCGCTAGCAACCCATAGGGCAAACCGCCCTCTCGAAATACTGAACCAAGAAAACTATGCCTTTCATCGTTATATTGGCTAACCGTACGTTGCCAATATTTAAAACCTGTTTTTATTACCTTACTACGTTGGTTAGCATCTAACTCAAACTCTAAGCTGCTTGATATACCACTCCAGCTCCATCCACCTTGATATTGACGTCGATACCATTCAGCACTAAAAAGGCAAAAAGCGGCACACCAGCTACTATCTCCGTGCAACCTTGTTGGCAATTTTTGTTTTTTTAAACTGGTTCGTAAGTGATGATATTCGGATTCTGATAGCTGATAGGTAAAGAGCGGCTGACCTGTTGGCTGAGATAGTTCTCGCTTCGTCAAAATGGCTCGTAGGCAACCATTAACCGAAGTAGAGCCGAGTATCGCACTTGTAGGTTCAAGTGCGCTGGGGGACGTAGTATCCATTAATAACCTAACCTTATTTACTTAACCTTAACTGTAAGCCGGCCAAATACTTCGCACTTAGCCATTTTTATACAAGCCAATGCATTGCAACAAACATTCCGATTAGTAACAAGTTGATTTATCAAGGAATAAGTCGGTAATCACACTTTAACTTTGGAAGTTAAATTACCAAGGTGTAATTAATTTTACAGTTAAGTTTAGAGGAAAGGGGTTATTTGAATAACCACTGATATGATAGGAACAATTGGGATCTCAACTTGACTTTTATGCCGTTGAAACCACCAACGGAAAGCAATGTTGTTTAACGATATTTAAAGTAGAACAAGCCTAACCTTTGAGCAAAAAAAAGGCATCCGAAGATACCTCTTAAATTTATAGTTCGCCTGAGAAAGCTTTTTGGGAAACACTATCAAAAAGCTCATTAAACTCAGTTGCTTCATTTGTTTGATACTGGTTATAGAGTCCAGCAACAATTTTAGCAAACGTTCTTTGAAGAGGTAATGGTGGTAATGGTACGTCAGTATTGTTCAAAGAACCCACGTTAAAGTGCTTTTGAACCTGCCCTCTCTGTTCTGACAAAACAATTTTTTTTCCACCATCAGAATTCATAAAAAATGCGAAGAATTGTGGGTCTATCAAATCTATTTTTGGCGTCGCAATAAGAATATCTATAGCATTAACTCCATCAAATTCTTGACAAACAACAGCTGTTTTTCCTGGTTGGCCTGATCTAACAATAACTAAATCACCCTTATAAACTCTCGTTTTTGAAAGTATTGATTCATTATCAGATTTCGATACATAGACTAAGTTATCTGGCCGGATTCCATAGTACCCAATATTCAAAGATCTTAGCGCTGGTACACCAGCTTCAACATAATATGACGATGGTTTAACGACAATACCAACGGTAATTCTATTAAATAGATCTTTGCATAATCTAACTTCCCACCCCTTCGGGTTCGTTACCGGATCACCAAACATATCCAAAAACACGCTGCGTAAGAACTCATCAGCAAGGTCAATGGCTTGCTTGCGTTTCTGGCGGATGGCATCGGCTTTATCCAAAATGGCAGCGATGCGTTTTTGTTCGTCTAATGGTGGAAGTGGGATTTCTGTGTCATAAAAGTCATCACGATTTAAACCTGGAATCGAAGTAGTGATTGTCTTCTTTTCTAATTGAGCAACACTAAGGGCATAATAAAGGTAGCGCCAATCAAGTTGCTCTGACTCTTTTAACGTTAGGTAATATGCCGTATCAATAACCCAACCACCATCTGGTGCCCAAACGACTTTTCCAACAGATCCTTTTCTTCCCACTATTATGGTTTGGGAGTGAACTAGAGATTCGTTATGATTCCCTACAAAGCCTGCGCTACCAAATACTTGATTATCTCCATTTTCATCACGATTTTCTTTTTTAAGAGCTTTACCATAATGAGCAGTGACGAGCTCTCTCAGAGGGCGCTTGAGCCAACTCATAGCATCGACTCCAGTTCATTGAGGTCAGCCAGGATCTCGTTTTCTAGCGCTTTGAGTTTACCTAGAATCACTTTTGGCTCTTCATACCTTTCTTGCTCGTACACCACTTCTTTGTAACGGTTGATCGACAGGTCATATTTGTTCGACTTGATGTCGTCTTTCGCTACCAAGAACGCTTTTTGGGTTTTGTCTGACCACTGCTCAGTAGACTGACCTTCGGCTACGGCCGCTTGATAGGCTTTGTACTGCTTAACGAGATCTGGTAAGTCGTTATCTTTGATTAGGGTACGCTTATCGTCTAACGAACGGCCATCGGCTTGCACGTCGTAGAACCAAACCTTGTCTGTGCTGCCACCTTTGGTGAAGATTAAAATTGCAGTCGACACACCAGCGTATGGCTTAAACACGCCACTTGGTAGTGAAATAACCGCTTCTAACTGGTTATCTTCAATTAGGTGTTTACGCAGTGCTTGGTGTGCTTTAGAGCTACCAAATAGCACGCCGTCAGGCACAACTGTTGCGCTACGACCACCGGTCTTAAGCATGCGTTGGATCAGAGCAACAAACAGCAGTTCGGTCTTTTTAGTTTTCACAACTTTTAGAATGGCTGGATCGACGTCTTCTTCATCTAGGCTGCCCTTAAATGGCGGGTTGGCTAGGATGATATCGAAGCCATTTTTTGCCTCAGTAGGATATCGTTCAATAAAGCTCTGGCTAAGGGTGTCTTGGTAATGAATGTCTGGTTGTTTTACGCCGTGCATTACTAGGTTCATTGCCGCGACACGCAACATGGTCGAGTCAAAGTCAAAACCGTGGAACATGTCGTAATCGATATGGGCGCGGTTTTCAAGCTTGTCACCTGCGTACAGATAGTTAAAGATCGGATTGCCGTTAATGTCTAATACTGGCTTGCCTTCTTCATCAAACGCTTGCTCTTTCTCTGTACCTTCTGGTGAAGAGTATTTCTCTAATAGGTATTCGTACGTCGATGAAAGAAAGCCGCCAGTGCCACAAGCAGGGTCACAAATACGGTGTGTTTCTTCTACATCGAGCATTTCTATCATCGCTCGAATGATATGGCGCGGTGTACGGAACTGACCGTTAATACCTGCGGTGGTCAATTTTGAAAGCAAGTACTCGTACAAATCGCCTTTTACATCTTTGTTTTCTAGCGGCAGCTCGCTCACCAACTCTACCGCTTTGACTAATAACGATGGCTTTTGGATCATCAACTGCGCGTCTTTCATAAATTCAGTAAACAAAGTGTCATCGCTGGTCAGCTCTTTAAAGAATGGAAATAGCTCATCTTTAACCAATGGGTAAAGCTTTTCCGCACCTAAGTGACGGAAGTTTTCCCAGCGGATATGTTGCTTATCCTTCTCTTTGTCTTCGCTCATAGGGAAACGACGTGCAAATGGCTTACCAGTACGAGCGCTACGCTTCTCATCATTACGCTCATTCATGTCTAACATACGGGCGTACATCAAGTAAGTGATTTGCTCAACGACGGTTAGAGGGTTGGTAATGCCTCCCGTCCAAAACTCTTCCCATAGTTTATTAACTTGGCTTTTTAATGGACCTGATGTAATCATTATTTATTCTCTTAGCTTTTCGCTTGACTGCTTGCTTCATTCTTCGGCAAAGCTAGTTAGGGAGCAACCAGCGGCGTATTCAGAGCCTTAATTCAAGGTAGTAGCCGCTGGTTTTTAATGTGTGTAGTGTAATCAGCTTACTATGTTAACCAAAGGGCTAATTCACTGCTTTCTCGACGCTTGATTGTTTATTACCCAAATGCACGCTAAAGCGACGCACAAATTGTTCAACTACATCTGCTTGTGCAGGGTTTGGGAACACGCCGTCTAATCCCGCATCGTCAATTTGATTAAATGGTGCGTCATAAAGAGCTTCAATATCAACGCTGCCATAACGACATAAGTGATTCTTAAGCATACCGATAAAACGCTGCTGTCTTGAATTCAAGTGAGTATGGACTTGTTGAACGAATGCAGTAAATTCATGCTCAATTTGTTGTTCATCCATCCCTACAATCGTTCGTAAAATCTGGTCTAGTTCGGCAGTTGATTCAGGGAAGAACTCTTTGAGTGTATGTAAATCCACATTTGGGTTTTGTGTATGCACCAGTGCATTCAGTGTTGATAAATCAGCTTCTGTCACCGCTTGCCCGCCACGTATTTTCTGAAGCACAATGTTAGATTCAAACAGTGGCGTCAGTGTTTTTTCAACTTCTTGACGGTAGATCTCGTAATCCACAGTGATGATGTCGGTTTTAATCTCTTCTGTTTCATAGAGCGTTGGATCTTCACGTAGGTCAATAATAGGCGTTTGCGGTGCAGGAGGCGCTACGCCTTTATCACGCAAGTGGATAACCGTGCGTAAATTATGGCGACACGCTTCTACCGCAAAATAATCGGCATCACTCAAATAGCTGGGTTGTTGAATCTGCTTGATCGTTGCCGCTTTACTACGCACTTCATTTAGATGCATCGACAGACTGATGACTTTGTCTAAGATCGGCGGTGCCTCTAACTCAACTTTACTTGGCTGCTGCAGTTTGGTGAGTTGCAATTGTAAGAATTGCAGGTCTAAACGCAGCGCTTCACTTTCACCAGTAGTCTTCTTCCACTGCATCAGAGGTGCCATTTCGTCAAAGAGTAACGCTTTAGTATCTGGCGCCATCTGCATTAAACGTTTTTCTTCACTCAGCTGTGCTTTTAGTTTCCATTTCTCGCGTACCGCGATGGTTTGATCATTTAGAGAGTCAATGTCTGCCTTAATCTGCGGTATAACGTCGGCAAAGATCTCCATTTCTGCTTTTTTAAGCGCTTCGACGGCAAGCACTAATTTGGCTTCAAATACTTTTTGTGCCAAAGATTTACTTTGCGTTCCTTCATCCTCATCAGGGTTCATTTTGAAATGCTCAAAGTTGCCCCAGTGGTCGAAGATGAGGAAGTGTTTTTTATCTGAGCCAGGTCCGTACAAGTTTTCACATAAACGTGTACCACGCCCTACCATTTGCCAAAATTTCACTTTTGATTTTATAGGCTTAGCAAAGATCAAGTTAACGCATTCAGGTACATCTATACCGGTGTCTAACATATCAACTGAGACTGCAATGGTAACTTCATCATCGTTACCTTCAGTACTTTTGAAATTGTCGATAAGCTCTTCTGCTCTCTCATATTTTGAGTGGATAACTCGGCAAAAATTTCCACCCATATCTGGGTACATTTCACTAAACAACTCAGCTAGCAGTTCGGCGTGAGCGATGTTTCTTGCAAAGATAATCGATTTACCAGGAAGTTGGTCATCCACATCTTTTAAACCCTTTTCCATTAGGTTGCGGATGATTGCTCGGTTGGTATCTTTATTGAATATGGCTTTATCAACCTGCTTCGCATCGAAATCCAGAGTGTTTGGATCAATACCTTGATCTTCTAGTTCTGCAATCTGCTCATCCGTCAGTTCGCTTGCCTTAATGCCGTCACGTAAGAATTGAGTTGTGTGAGTAACGACTTTAAATGGAACTAAGTTTTTCTCTTCAATCGCTTGCTCAAGTGGGTAGTTCGCCGTCGGCATTTTGTAATCACAGCCGAATAACTGACTGGTTGAGCGCGAAATCATCTCAACAGGCGTCGCGGTTAAACCCACTTGTAATGCATCGAAATATTTGAATAGCTCGCCGTACTTGTTGTAAATCGAACGATGCGATTCATCAGCAACGATCAGGTCAAAGTGGCCAACATCATACTCTTCATAATTTTGGATCATACCCGGATAGGTCGCGATAACAATACGCGCCTTTGAAGCTAGTTCTTTCTTACTTTTACCTTTGATGAAAAGCGGCTCTTTAGTGTGCTCATTAAACGCATTACCAGCCTGTTTACGTAGCTCTTTTCGGTCACATAAGAACAGAATACGTTTCGCCCAACCTGCATCTAACAAGCGCTTGGCTAAAGCAATAGAGACTCGCGTTTTACCCGTCCCGGTTGCCTGTACAATAAGGGCCTTTCGATGCTTGTTTGAAAAGCGCTCACAAATACGGCTGATGCTTTCCATTTGATATAAACGACCCGCAACTTTTGTATCAATGGGTGTGCTGTTTAGATCTTTCTTTAACTCTCGTTGAAGAATCAGATATTGAAGGCTGTCTTTTGAGTAATAGCCAAAAATCAGTCTAGGTGCGTAGCCCTGAGCATCATCCCAAATATAGATTTCGTAGCCGTTAGTGTAGAAAATGACTGGGCGCTGGCCGGTACTTGCTTCTAGAGCGTCTGCATATAATTTTGCTTGCTCACGACCTGCATTAGCATCTTTTCGAGTTCGTTTAGCTTCAATGACAGCCAGTGGCTTTCCATTGTCATCCCACAGAACATAGTCGCAAAAACCTTTACCTGTTGTAGTAGGCTGCCCATCGACTTCATACTCTTTTGACACCTGTTCCGTGCTTTCATTATCAAGAGCGACATCCCAACCTTCACTGCGTAATTCAGCATCAATGAGACGCTTACGAGTTTCGGCTTCATTAAAGTCAAAACTGCTTTTTAGTGACAGGGTATTAGTGCGAATTTTATCGGCTTTAACGTGATCAGTTTGCTGTTTCAGCTGAGCGGCTTGTTTCTGAGCTTCTAACTGCGCTTGCTTTACTTCTTCTAATTCTTTTAGCGCTTTCTTAAGAAGATCGTCATTTTGGTTAAGCTTCTGCTGTAATAGTTTGTTCTTTCTCTTGAACTCAGCTTTAGACTCTTCACCCGTTGGCGCATTGTCTGGGACAGTAAATTTAGGGCAACCTTTTATATCACCGTCGCCATAGGCCATATAGAGCCAGCAACCAATAAAGTAAGACTCTTTCAACAACCAAATTGAATCATGTTGTGAGACTTTCCCTTCATGGGCAGCCTTGTTGCCCCCCTTGCGGACAGCGTGAAATTTATCAGCAATGGTTTTATCAACAACCGAGGTAAAAGCGCCACTGACGAGTTTGTCGTGCATTGAAGCATTGGGAGCAACAGGTAGGTGAAGTTCTTGGTATAGATAACCAACAATTTTTTCAACATAACAACGTAGCTTGACGAGAGCACTTTGCGGATCAACAACGGCATACGTTTCAGCAAAAGCACCAAGCTCAGCTAACTCTGGCCACTGTTCTCTCAAATGTTCAAAATTCATAGACTTCTTCACCTTTCTGTCTCCTAAGATGAGTGATACTTTGCAACGTTTACGCCAATTTCAAACTTGGTTGTTTTTATTATTCCAAACTAAGCGTTTTCAGCCAGTTATTCAGCGTTTGATGATTATTTAAACCCAACGATTTTGCAGCTTTAGATTTGTTTCCAGCAGCATAATCCATCGCAGATTCAATTGCACTTTTCTTTATATTATCAATATGTTGCTGAAGGTCACCAGGGACCCTAAATTCACCATTGTTCACCGAAGTTAGGTCACGACTTATTATCGCGACCTCCAAATCTTGTTTAGTGACCTCTTTACCTTCCGACCATAATACGGCTCGGTTTAATGTGTTCCATAGCTCACGAATATTACCCGGCCAGCTGTATGCTTCTGCAAATTCTATTGCAGACTTGGAAATATTCTTACTCTCAAATAAGGGATGAGTCTTCATCTGCTGGTTTATCTCGATCATCAACTCTTCGATCAGGAAAGGGATCTCTTCTGAACGCGCCCTTAACGAAGGCAACTCAATCACTCCAACGGCTAGCCGATAGAAAAGATCTTCACGAAAAGACTCGTCAGAAACCATTTTAAAAAGGTCACGGTGTGTCGCAGCGATAATCCTCACATCAACACTTTTCGTGGCAACGTCTCCCACCTTTGTAATTTCCTGCTGCTGCAATGCCCTAAGTAATTTAACTTGAACGGTTAAAGAGAGTTCACCAACTTCATCAAGAAATAATGTTCCACCATTTGCTTGCTCAAATAACCCTGCATGATCTTGGTGTGCCCCTGTAAACGCACCTTTTACATGACCAAACAAAATGGAATCAACCAAATTTTCAGGTAAAGCACCACAGTTAACAGCTTTAAATGGCTTATCAGCACGAAGACTGGCTTTATGAATACCTTTTGCCATCACTTCTTTACCGGTACCACTTTCTCCGAGTAGCAAAGCCGGTAGATCAGCATAAGCCAATCGTTGCGCTTTCTTGATGACGTTCTGCATGACAGTAGATTTGGCCGTAATCGAATCAAAAGCACTATTGAGAGACGGTGTTTTTGAAGCAAGTTGAGCAATAGCTGTTGACGAGGATTTTTGATATTCAGCAGAAAAGTCTACAGGTACATCAACTTCGATTAACTGACCTTGAGGGGTAGTTTGAACTAACTGACATTTCGCAATACTCTTTCCAAGTAGAACAGAAACGACTGTCATTGCAGGCGTACCAGAGGTCAGGTTTAGAAAAATACCATCAGCCTGATCAGAGACATAAGCCAGTTGCTTGTGCATGACTTTGGTAATTGCAGTGTAATCAATTGGAGATGATAACCTGATACGTTGAATCTTTACTGAAGTATTGGAACGCCCGGCACAAGCAAGCTTTTTTTCAAGCCACTCTTTGTAATCATGCCATTCATCTTCCCATGTACTAGCCAGAATCACGACATCATCAATTGCTGGCGCTTTTAACGCAATAGTCGCAATTGAAGCTGTTTTATCTAGCTTCATCTGATCAAGGTCTGTTCTTCCAAGCCAACTAAGCAAGGTTGCCATTCTATCTTCCGTAATTATCTTTACTTATTGATAAATACTTTACAGCAATAGTCTCTTAGTTGATATTCAACTGCTCTAGTTTCTGCGTATAACCACAATTTTTATCTGCATTTTTTCTATATGTCGAACAACTCCAGAACTGACCGTACTTCCCATTTCTTAGCTTCATCTCACTTCCACAACGCTTGCAGAGAGGGCGAATGTCGCCACACTCTTCGTTGATGCACTCCTGAAAGCCAGGCTTAGTTGTACTGCTCATTGGGCTGCCACACTGGCTACAAGGGGTTTCTTTGTGCTTACAACGAGGATAGAACGAACAAGACAAGAACTTACCGTAGCGACTAACGCGCTCTTTCAATATTCCTGTTTTACAGCTGCTACAAGAAATTTGTTCAAACAGTTTCTGTACAAACGATGCATCAAATTCATCGGTATCTACGTAGTATTTGTTCTTTATGAGTTCGACAACAAAATCACTGACATCCGTCATATCTGCTAATAGGTACGCTCTATGTTTTGCTCTGGTTAAAGCGACATAAAAAAGGCGCCTCTCTTCAGCAAATTCGTAATCATCACCTTTAGGCAATAGCGCGTCCACCAGCGGAGGGGTTACTTTTTGAGACGGGAAACCATTCTTACCCGTTATTAATCCCATAATGATGACATAATCGGCTTCTTTACCCTTAGAGGCATGGAATGACTGACAATTAATTTGTAATGATGGGTATTGTCTATTAATTTCTTGAAGCTGCTGGTAATCAGGCATTTGATGCCAAAACCTGGCTAGGAGATACACCTTATTCTGCGCTGGTTTACCTGAGGTATGAACGCAAGCCAAAACAGCATTAAGCGCTTTTTCTAGGGGAGATACACTTTGTTCATTTCTACCTTGTCTGAGTATCGATACAGCAGGCTTGTTAACCTTAATCAGGGACTGAATGTCTTTTTTGATTTGTACTGGGTTTCTGGTGACAAATTGCGTTGCCACATCTCCAATCGCACTGTTAAAACGAAACGTTAAATCCAATTTTGTTTCCGAAGTCGCACCGAAATACTCAACAAAATTGGTAGTCAGCTTAACGTCTGCGCCACTAAAGCGATAGATAGCCTGCCAATCATCCCCAACGCAAAACAGCGAGGTACCAGGCAGTGAATCACGCAACGCCTTGACAAGCCTAGCTCTGGGCTCTGAGATGTCTTGAAACTCATCTACTAAGATGTATTTCCAGGACGAAACAAACTGTCCGGTTTGGACATACATCAATGCTTTACTGATCATGTCATTGAAATCTATCCACTGCTTTTCACGAAGAAACAGCTCATACCGATTGTATAGTGGATACAACAGCTCTAATGCTTTCTCTGTTTGCTTAGGATCGATTGAATTTCTAATGACGTTCTCTATCGCAACATCATCAAGACAAGCTGCTTTGTACATATCCACCAAAGCACTAAATAATTTAGCCAATTCTGTTACTTGGCCTAACTGGCGAAGGTTATTAAGTAAATCCTGCGGAGGGATGGGGTTAAATTCGACTTCACGCTCCAACAATTTATTTTCAAGCACCTGAAGAAGCTTTCCAACTTTATGCTGGTGGTAGAACACCTCAACATAACCAGTCTGGTATTGCTTGTGCGTTTGGCGTTTCCATTCAATCGACTCTTGATAGCGAACTTTATCAATCCACGGGGCTGTATTACCGTGCTCATCAGTACCGTAGTATTCAATGTAAATATCGTGGTCTGGTAAATAAAAGTCTGGGTGATATTGACGATATTGATCTGTACTTACGTCAAATCGATAGCTCGCCTCATACTCATAATTAATTCCTTTTCTAAATAACCAGTTAGCAATGACAACCTCACCGTAACTCTTTACCTGATCCCCTTTCAACGAACGGATGTCATTATCAGTTAAGTACTGTAAATACTCACCTTCACTTTGAAACTCAAAAGGATTCTTATCAACAAAATAATACGAGCTGAAGTACTCAAGTAAAGACTCACGATAGCCATCATCAAGCATGAGTTGCTCTAGGTTATCGTTCATCCATTTTGATTTAGCTTTAATGTCGTCTTCAAATGGGGATAGGTTTGGTTTTGAACCTTCGACTTCGGCGATAATTTTCATACCTAAGCTATGGAAGGTGCTGGCTCCCACGTCATCAAAACCCAGTTTGTCTTTGATGCGCTCGTCCATTTCCTTAGCTGCAATACGCCCGTAAGCCAGTAGCAAGATATCATTTGCAGTCGCTTGATCACTATTAATCAGATACCCAGTTCTACCAACCATAACACTCGTTTTACCGGTACCCGCCCCGGCTAAAAGCAGATTGTTGTCGTTATCCGTAATACAAGCGATTCGCTGCTTCTCTGTTAACGGATTAGATTCGACGTTGTCGAAAAACATTCCGTATTCTGTTAGCTGATTTTTAACGTAGGCATCGCGTATATTCTCAATATCTGACGGCTTCCAGGCACAAATTACATCGAGTGTGTGAGCGACCTGTTGGGCTAGTTCGCTTAACCCTAAAGCTGACCGCCATCCCTTCCACCTTTTCGCTTCTTTATTTGCGATGGTTTGAAAGCTTCGAGTTTCAGACGTTCTAATAAAACTTGCGGCAGAGGCATTTTCCACTTGGTCCAAAAATGGAATCAGTTTCTGAGCGTTACTGTTGGCCCAAAAAGGAAAGAAAGTGTGTTTGTGTCGATGTGTAAATAGGTAGCTCAACATCGGAACGGACAAACCGGCGTTATTTGTTTCAAACGACAAAACGCCACCTGAAAAGCCTAATTTGGCTACTGGAGGAGCAACTATCGTATCCCACTTGTACAACGTTTTTATATTGTCTTTGAAGATGGTAATACCGTCTTCGTTAACGTTTACCTGTTGTCGCTTGCCAAGAAGGTGTGCCAAAAAGTTGGTTTTGAGGAGAAGTTTCGTCATTAAAAATACAATCGCAAAGTTGGAATGATAACGTTATATGCAACTGTAGTTTACATGACAAAGTATGAACTATAGTGATCTACATCGGTATTGAAGGGAATAGAGCTCTGACTTTTATCCAGAGCACTCTGAAGGTATTGAGCAAGTATTCAATTAGCGTCCTTTAAATAACTCGCCTCGATGATAACGAAGGTATGGTCTGTGATCCGGCATGATTCTAAATGCCATATCTTCCTTCAAACCGATCACATCCGGGGACTCCAAGTAGCTTGAAATGAGTACCTTTCCGTGATCATCAACGGAGATGAAACGCTTTATCTACAACAGTGTTTTCGTTGTAACAGGAGGTATTTTCAGACTTAAACTGACCCATATATCAATCTCATTCGTTGATACATGAGTCGGTTGGAGATGATGATAAGTCTTAATAATTGTGACTTGGGTTGCTGCGCGTTATTACGGTAGCAAACCAGGGTTATGCCTTTGAACGTAACTGATCCGCACCAAAAGTTTTGGACACTGAGTTAAGTGAGTACAATCACTAACGAGGTGAACAATGACAACTAAGAAAACACGAATCAAACATGCTCCTGAATTTAAAGCTGAAGCACTTAAGTTAGCAGAGAAAGTGAGGGGCGCTGCGGCTGCACGGCAGCTATCGTTATATGAATCCCAGATCTATGGATGGCGTAAAGCCGTCAAAAAAGACGCGAAAGTCAGTGATAGAGAAAGAGAGCTCGCCACCGAAAATGCCAAACTCAAACGATTATTGGCAGAGCAAGCTGAAGAGCTAGATATCGTAAAAAAGGCCGCCACCTACTTCGCGAAAAATCTAAAGTAGATTGCTATGAGTTTATGCTCAAACACCTTATGCAATATAGGATTGTCCGTATGGCTAAGGTGTTTGGGGTTTCTCGAAGTGGGTTTTATTACTGGATTGATAATCGCAATAAAGTCACTCAACGAAACGAGCACCGCAAGCAACTTGATATCAAAGTTCGCGAAGTCTTTGATGATAAAAAGGAACGTGATGGTGCAAGGCGTATTCAAAAAGAACTTGAAGAAAATGGTAATAAGCACGATGTAAAAACCATCGCCGCGAGCATGAAGCGTCAGGGACTCGTTGCGAAGGCCGCCCGTAAGTTCAAAAGCACGACAGACAGTAAGCATAGGCTTCCCGTTGCCCCGAACTTGCTTGACCAAGACTTTAATGCGACAGCCCCAAATCAAAAATGGGCTGGAGATATCACCTATCTCGCGACTAGCGAAGGCTGGATGTATTTAGCTGTTATTATCGACCTGTATTCACGGCAAGTCGTTGGTTGGTCAATGAGTACAAGAATGACCGCAACTCTTGTCTGTGATGCGCTATCAATGGCTTTGTTCCGCAGAGGCATGCCAGAAGGAATGATTATCCACAGTGATAGAGGCAGCCAATATTGCTCAAAAGACTACCGAGACTTAATCGCAGCTCATAATTTAAAACAAAGTATGAGTAGGAAGGGAAATTGCTGGGATAACGCCTGTGTTGAAAGCTTTTTCCACACAATGAAAGTAGAAGCCATCCAATACGAGCCGATAATGACGCGAGAAGAGATGCACCAAGCGCTTTTTGAATATATCGAAGTTGATTATAATCGAACAAGAAGGCACAGTGCTCTTGGGTATCTAAGCCCAGTTAACTTTGAAAAACAATATGTCGCTTAATGCGGTGTCCAGTCTGACTGGAGCAGATCACATATCAACGACTCCACTTGTGCATACAGCGTCATTAGTTAATAACTAAGCGCTCGGATACCATCCAGTATTAGAGAAAGTAAAATCAGGGGATAATCTACAGCTCAATGTTAAACATTACGTGGTCAAACATCCTCACTGATTTTAGAGCTTGGAGGATAGCTAATCATCCAAAACTTCAAGATACAAGTGGTCAACTAAAAAGCGATTCGGGTTCCATGTTGTTATCGTATAAAGTTATTGCATTTTCAACAAATCGTTGAGTTTGTAGCATCGAAAGTGGTTTAGAGAAATAGAACCCTTGAATCAAATCACAACCTAACATCTGCAACTGACGAAACTGATCGTAAACTTCTACACCTTCCGCCACCACTTTGATATTGAGACTGTGCGCGAGTTCGATTGAACTTCTAACCGCGGCCATGTGTTTATAGCTACGGAGCATCTGCTTAACAAAATTCATATCAATTTTAAGCTCTGTAAACGGACCTTCAACTAACCGAGTAAGGGAGGAGTTGCCAGTTCCAAAGTCATCGATTGAGAGCTGTATTCCTTTCATTCTAAGGCGACTCATTACCTTAAGTAAGTCACAATTTCTTTTCGGTGCTCGAATTTCAGTGAGTTCCAATATCAAATTGCTAGGTGGAAACGCAAACTTGCTTAAAGCATTAATCACTGCCTGTATAAAGCCACATTCGGTCAATACCAGAGCTTCTACATTGACACTAACACTGAGTGAATAACCGCTCTCGTGTAGCTTTTTAACAGCAGATAACGCTTTTTCTAGTACGATTTTAAATAGATCGTAACTTCGACCAACTTGGTGAACTACGTCTAAAAAGTAGAATGGTGATAGGATCCCATAATTTGAATGATTCCACCTGACCAAGGCTTCTAACCTGACCGTTCTCCCTGACTTTATAGATGCTTGAGGTTGAAAATAGACATCAAACTGATCATTAACAAATGCAACGTTAATATCCGACTCTGTGGGAGAAAACTGAACGATATGATCTTTATTCATATACAACCCCTTGTCTCAAAAATTCAGTTTGCATATCTTCGCTGCATCTGTATGTTCCCTAAAGAACACTTCCAAAATTAATTACGTGTTAATTTCCATAAAATCAAAAAATGGCTTTGTTATGGAATTCAATGGAACTAAATCAAAAACCTACGGCCCGCTCAGCTACGTCCACTACTTCTCGTAGAACTATACCTAAACATCTTACAAAACAAACAATTGCAATCAATCAATAGTAAACCTTGGTTCATATAGCTATGGGCGTTGTTGCGTAATTCAATGGAACTAAATCAAGAACCTACGATCTGAGCAGCTACGTCCACTCTATCTCGTAGCCCTATGCCTAAACCACGTTACAAAACAACTAACTGGAAGCAATACAACCAATCACTCATTAACCGTGGTTCTCTGACCTTTTGGATTGATGAAGAAGCAATAAGCGGATGGGCGCAAAGCAAACAGAATAAGCGCGGGAGGCCGCGTCGGTTCAGTGATTTAGCTATCACGACAGCACTCATGGTCAAACGAGTTTTTTCTATGCCATTGAGAGCGCTGCAAGGATTTATCGACTCGATATTTAGGTTAGCCCATGTACCGTTAAGTTGTCCGCATTACACCTGCATCAGTCGTAGAGCCAAGCAAGTTGAGGTTTCATTTAAGACTAAAACGAGAGGAGCGATACAGCACCTAGCTATTGATGCTACTGGCCTTAAGGTTTATGGCGAAGGTGAATGGAAAGTCAAAAAACATGGGACGGATGGCAAGCGTAGAGTCTGGCGAAAGCTGCATATTGCAGTCGATACCAACACTCATGAGATCATTGCCGCCGAGCTAAGTTTATCGACGGTTACAGATGGAGAAGTACTCCCGAACTTACTGAAACAAACACGCCGAAGTATCCTTAAGGTGTCTGGTGATGGCGCTTACGACACGAGAGCGTGTCACGCTGCTATTAAGATTAAGGGAGCTATTGCGCTTATTCCCCCAAGAGAAGGGGCTGCCTTTTGGGAGCGTGGTCACCCTCGAAATCTCGCCGTGGGTTGCCAGAAATTATACGGCTCAAATAAGTATTGGAAAGAGCGGTATGGATACCACAAACGTTCACTCTCAGAAACAGCGATGTATCGAGTTAAACAGTTGCTAGGAGGGAAACTGAGCTTAAGAAATTACAATGCCCAGGTGGGTGAAACTTACGCGATGATAAAAGCGTTGAACAAGCTTACTGGGTTAGGTATGCCTGAAACTTGTCGCATTGACTAAGAAACAAGCGAAACGGGTTGGCTCTATCTCTAAATTTAATTACGCAACAAAGCCATAGCTATGTTCTCTAGGGAACATATAGACACCTATTTAATTGTTACCATAGCCAGAAATAACCTAAGGTTTTAGTCACGAATGAATATAGAAGAAATAATATGGCCGTGCTTGTTGCCTACACACCTAAAAACCGCATTACTTGATATTTCAGTCATCGTCACAGATTTTAGTGGTATCAAAATCAATATTGATTATTTACAACTTGACGGTGTTTTTTATATCCATTCTGGAAATTTGCTTGTGGGTTACAGCGCAGAAGAAACAAATACCTCTCTCGGTACTATTTTTGGCCAAAGCACTTGGTTGGGTTCTTCAAGTCTGTTCTCTACGAACAACTTCATTTTCTTAGCTGAAGAACTAACGCCAATAACAATGCTTTACTTTCCAAAGGCCAAGATAGAAAGTATAGCGGAACAAGAACCTAGCCTCTATAAGATGCTGTTTGAAATAATGAAACAAAATGCACCTAGGTATCTACTCTCATCTCTTAGTTTCATTCACGGAAAACACATAAAGCTCGCTTACACCTTATATAACTATCTAAAGCTAGCGACTAACGAAACCATGTTCGTCCCGACGGCTCTTACTATATCCCAACAGCAGTTAAGTACGATAACGGGAATTTCTCGACCTAGAGTCAATGAAGTTCTTAAATCTTTTGAAAAAGAAGGGATCATTTATATTCAGAGAGGAAAAGTCATCGTGGAGGACCAAAAAAAATTACGAAAAAAATTCCAACACATAAACATTTTATCGAACGTCTTAGTAGTCAAACCCATGGAAAATAGCCAAGTTAATTATGAATAATCCAACAAGAGCTCACCTAAAAGAGTGTATAAAAATGGGTGAATTTAAGCCATATTATCAGCCATATTTTCAAAGTAATTCATCTGTCATAAAAGGTGTTGAATTGTTGGCTCGATGGATCGTTTCCGATACATTAGTGCTTACATCAAAAGAGTTCATCCACTATATTGAAAAACACGAACTCACCGCCGAATTATCTTTATCATTGCTCAGACAAGCATTGCCGACTCTCAAGAAATTGGAACAAAGTGTCGTACCTTTCTCAGTATCAATTAATATCTCTATAGTTCAACTTCGTGATGCAACCTTCATCGAATCATTTTTGGATTTACTTGCTCACCATAACTTCCCTGCCCACAAAATAATTTTAGAACTATCTGATTGCAGAGATTTATATGATAACCCTTTAATCAATGATTCAATCAATAACCTTAAAGATAAAAATATAGCGTTTGCTATCGATAGTTTTGATCTAAGCAACACATCGATAAATAAGCTATCTTCACTTTTATTCAATGAATTAAAAATCGACTTTTCAAATATTAATGACGTAAGTGACCCAATAATGATGAGTGTTTTCTGGCAGACATTGGTTTCCGTTGCTACTAACATGGAACTTACGATAACCGCAAAAGGAATTGAATCTTTGAATCACGCTTCTATTGCAAAAAGCTTAAAATGTCATTATCAACAAGGCTATCTTTTAGCCCGCCCAATGGCTGATTGCATACTGGATTATATTATTGAGAACAAAAGTAAAGGCAATTAATAATGTTAGTTGAGGTTTAGCTCTATCGATACTGGAGATCTGAGGTATCCGCCTCATGAACCCACGGGGCAACTTGTCAGTGTTTGAAGTTCTAAGGTAGGAGTGCGTTGATATCAGGCTCAGATTTCGCCAGCTTCTTCATGCACTATGATTATATAGTCATAGAGGTTAAGACCATTGGCTTTCGCGGTCTCTATGATGCTGTAATGAGTTCAACAAGATAGGTTACTGGCGGGCCTTGAGGAATACTCAGCTCCACATCATTGATGAGAAGTGTCATGTTAGCCGTAGCTATCTGCGCCTGATACTTCGTTGTCTTTTCGATAATTTCGGCTCTAACAAATCCGACAGATTCCGATTGGTTTGCTGGTTGGAGTTGACGCCGCTTGGCGAAGAACGTGGATGAACTCACGCGCTGTGTGTTATTGCTGCTTTCATATTGTTCAGACAGTGCTTACCATTCTAGGTTAGTGCGTCGTTTTGCCATTTCAACTATCCTTTGGGTTGGAGAGTTGATCTTATTTTTCGTGCTGAAATATTAGAATGCGGGTTTATGTTGCGCTTACGATCTGAGAGCTCGATAAATGTTTCCATCAATTTTTTACTGATATGGAACTTTAGATTTTAGTTCTAAACATATCTGAGATGAATGTAAATTCCTCTTGAGTAACAAGTTCTCGCTTAGAACTGATCTTTTTTTCAATCTCTTTATTTAAAATTTTTAAATCGTTTTCGTTAAGCTCATTCAACAGTTTTAATACTTTTTCAACAACAAGACAGTAACCATCCACAACAAAAACCCAACCGCAAATTAATTTAGATACAATTTTACTACATAACTTGTATGCTAAGTGTCCCCTAAAGAACATTGACAGCAGATAAGCATTATTTCCTCATTATTGCGAAAGCTCTCATAATTAGACGCAAATACAATGAGGTAGACCACCTCACCGTCTTTGATCTAACGAATATCACTTAACACACATTTCGAACAAATAAACGCCTAAAGATTTATAACTAATGTGAATGGGAGGTTAAGATTAATAACTGACTCTAATCCATGCCTTGTGACTCTTGTTGATTAGTCTGATTTTGTGAACAACTTCTATATATGACTTTAATGAGTTCCGTTTCACTTGATGGTCGACCACTATTTTTGAACTTGACCAATACAATTCACCTAAAAGTCACCAAACATTCCTCGATAAATTGCAGAGTATTTTACCGAATAATAGTATGCACATAATATCTAGCCATACCATTCAGATCGAATAACCATTTGCTTGTATTTCGAAAAATTAAAGTTCAATTTTAATAATCATGAAATTACTAACACTCAGTCTTAGTAAACACCGCAATACTTCCTTTTATCCTAGTTTGTTGAGTGACATATTTATGATACGGTAGCAAACGAGCCTTATGACCTGATTTTATACTCATGGTGCGCATTTATTCCTGAAATGAAATACCGTTGCTAGAGTAACTTTCTTAGGAAAAATCATCTCTTTTCCTTTTAGTCGCTTCTCTCCTATAGCGAGTTATAAATAGAAAAAACCATCGTGGACTGACAAAAATCACAGCCTAGTTCTAGCCATATCCCCCGCTCTCCCCATCTGTTCAAAACCCCAGACCTTATGTGCACGCCTTACTTCAACAAACTTACTCGCACGAAGCTTATCGATTCTCTTCCACAAATGACTATTCGCTACTGGCTTCTTATCAGATTTTCGCCACCCCTTTGCTTTCCAGTTATCTAACCATTCATTGAACCCTTTCACACAATATTCACTACTCGAATACAGGCAGTCTCCATCTCTGGCATAAGCTATAGCTTCTATCAATGCGATAAGCTCTAACTCAGCACTATCGGCAATCTCACCGACTAATAGATTATTTTCGTCAACTAACTGCCCATCGTAGTTATAAACACTGATACCAATCCCACCCTGTAGGTTTGATACGTTTCCTTTTGATGTTGCGATACCGATATAAATTGCACAGTTTTCTTCATTCATGGTCTTGCTCCTTTGTTCGAGTTTTGGCCTACCATTTTGGTAATGCCTTAATTGGTGCAGTGGCGTTAATTCAGTCTTAATGGCTTGGTCTTTCAGCCAAGCGCATTTCCATCCAGTTATTCACCTCTTCTTCTACCCAAGCGACCGCCCTATCTCCCAAGCTTACCGATACAGGAAAATCACCTTCGTCCATTTTTCTGTATATCGCCGAACGGCTTAATGCGGTTTTCTCAATCACTTCTTTTAGCTTTAAAAATCTCATGGGACGTTCTCCTATGTCTGTGGTCCTCATGGGATAAGGAGATAGTGTTAAAAAAAATGAGGCTGGCTCGGCTTACTCTGATTCAAACCTTTTTGAGGTATATGTCATTAAAGTGAATGACCTAAAGCCTGATTAAAGGAGAACCAAAATGAGAACACTTTCACCACCACTACTCTCGCAGCAAGAGCATGAACATCGTGTTCTAGAAAAAGCCGCTGAGATATTAGAAGATCGTTATGTACGAGGAGATGTATTTACCAATCCACAAGCTACCCGAGACTATTTGCGATTTAAGATAGGCGGCAGTGAACGCGAAGTGTTCGCCGTCATGTTGCTAGATAACCAACACCGATTAATTGAGTTTGAGGAGTTGTTTCAAGGGACGATTGATGCGGCAAGCGTCTATCCAAGGGAGGTAGTAAAGACTGCTCTTAAAGCCAATGCGGCGGCGGTTATCTTTGCTCACAACCATCCATCAGGCGATCCTGAGCCGTCCCAAGCAGACAGGCGCATCACGACCAGATTGCAAGATGCTTTAGCGCTCATTGATGTTCGAGTTCTGGATCATATTGTTGTTGGGGAACAATGCACGTCGTTTGCGGAAAGGGGCTGGTTATGATTGAGAAACACTATGGTGACATCACCCTCAATAGCAAACTCCACCAGCAGTTAGAGCAAACCATCGCTCGCTACTCAATTCCTAAAGACACGACACGCATTGCACTCAACTGCCGAAATACAAGCTACTACAAAACAAAGGAAGGGGTCGCCCCTGTAGAGATTCAGTTAAAGCGGGAGAATTCACGCTCTGATTGGAGCTTGGTTTTCGTGGCCAATTTTACTTATCAAGACCAAACCACCGACTCGCTCGATGTGTATCTCTATTTCCACCTACTTAATCACTGGTGCTATCAACCAGATGCGGGGGCAGCGAGCCTGAGCCACCCTGTCACAACAAAAGTGTTCCAAGCCTGGATGTGCGCTTTCCATGATCATTTAACTCAGCATGTCTTCGATGACATACAGCTCACTCAAGTCCGCTAAGGCTAACCAATCACCCTACTCGTTCACCTAAACTCAAGGAGGCATCATTATGTCTACTCTGCTCTTTCACCCATCCAGTTTACCCGTGTCAGACAAACTTCATGCACTGTTAAACAACCATTTTCAACAACAATTAACCCAGAGTGAGTCAATAGCCCAAAGTACTTACCTGACGTTCAACTTTCGAGATAGTTCATACAGCTCAGAGGCTGGTGGATTTCACCCTGTTGAAATCGCGATAACACAGATCTCCAGTGGTCTATGGAATGTCGAATACATCACTGATTTTGCTTACGTTGGAAATGTGTATCCAGAATTGGCGCGATGTCTAGACTTTGATTTTCGAGACCAAGCGTTCTTTACAGAGTTCGGGGGATGGAGCCCAATCAAGGGTAACTATTCCGCTGTAGAGATGTTCGAGCTTTGGCAGGATAACTTCTTAAGCTACATCGATATGGAAGCGTTTGACTCTATATCTATCACTTCGTAATGAGAGAACAACCCGTCCGGGTCTATGTCACGATACAAAGGCACCGGACCACTACAGCCATCAAAAGTCGTGCTTCGGAGAGAGCTAACCCTATATGTAGCAAGGCCTGAATGACTTTTCATCATAGACTCCCACCCCACGACTTATCACGACATTACCGATAAGTGGTACCAATCATGCCCAATATCTCCCCATTAAAAGAGCAGCTCACAAAAGCGCTTATCAGAGCCGCTCTCGCGAGTTGTCATTACCTTAATGAACAGTATCAGCACTTTAAAAAGGAGGTAGAGCAAAGCTCAGATCACGAACTGTTTGAATTCGTTCAACGCCTTTCTTCGGCTCACCTAAAACGGCTCTTAGCCACTATTGAGTTGATGAATAGAGGTTACCTACTAAGTGAAATTCTAGAAGCAGCAAAGGATAAATAATGGCCTTTCCCGAGGTCATTTAAATTCAAATATACAGCCCATTTCACATAATCATTATCCGCCATTTGAGTGAGACGTTATTTGTCTCACCCATCCTTATCCTAATGCCATCAGTGATGGTTCATAGACACCCAACTAAGGATTCACAATGACCACAAGTAATGTACTGCATCATACCAATGATGAAGAGCTCATCGCTTTAATCCAACGAAAAGAGTCGTTCACCTTAACTCGGGTAAAAAACTTCTCTCAGACGGTGAAAAAGATTGAACGGCTTATAGAGGCTCAAAATCTATCTTGTCGAATATACACAGCAGGTCGCTCTACAACGATGGCTGCCACTTTGGCTTCCGGTCCTGCTGTCATTTTTGGCCTAGCTTCAGCCGCCGCAATATCGGCGCATAATTTAGCCACAAGAAACCCAGACTATGAAATAGCTAAATACCCTTTCGCAGACAAACTCGTCATTAACTACAAGAAGTAATCGTATCAGGCTGTGTGGCCACCAGCCGATCCCTAATCACGTTGATTCTTTAGCTCATCACTCAAAAGTGTTGAGGTGATTGATCACGTTTAAATTTTGGTGGTCCCATGCCCTCTAAACCCAACAAGCAACGCATCGAACATATTGAGTTGGTGTTTGAAGTTTACTCTCTCATCCCAACTCAACGAAAGATCACAGTTAGTGAAATTCATGAACGATTAGCGAGTACTGGGATTAAGCGTTCGAAACGTACCGTACAACGCTGCTTGAATATTCTGACGGATTACCTAGATATTGAAAAAGACGATAGAACCCTGCCCTATAGCTATCATCGAAGACCCCAACCAGGTGTATTCATGGGCCCTAAAGAATCTGTACTTCTTGAGTTTGCTTTTGAGAGTTTAAAAGCAGCACTTCCTGAAAGTTATCTACCAAGTATGCAAGGCGCATTTGCACCCTTTTTGCTAATGGACCACAACCAAGGTCCACGTATTGATATTCGATACACGTTAATAAATCAGAAAGAAAATTATGACGAAGCTCTTTTTGACAAGCTTTGTCTAGCAATCTATTACCAGCGTGAAATTCGCCTCCATCTCAACAGCGAACAAACTCTCCAGTATGTCTGTCCACTTGGGCTTGTGTTAGAGAGTGAAGCCCTTCAATTGATCTACCAATTCGAAAGCCATGTTTGCGCCATCCCTCTCAATCAAATTCAAGACATCTACATCAGTACATTCGGGTTTACCTATCCAAAGGGATTTTCACTATCTGAGGTCATTACACCTAAACGAGAACCAACACTTATAGCCAAATGTTCAAACAACCACACAAGGAATGATCATGAAAAATACTAACTTACTCAGAACAACTCTCGTCAGCTCTATCGCTTTCGCTCTGACAGCTTGCGGAGGTGGTGGCGGTACTAATCCAGGTACTCCGTCTGCTCAAATCGCAGGTGTGGCTATCGATGGCTATGTCGAGGGTGCTACTGCGTTCCTAGATTACAACTTCAATGGTGTACAAGACGATAATGAACCTAGCTCTACCACAGATCAGAACGGTCGTTTCGATTTTGCTATTGAAGAAGATGACTTAATCTGTAAAGAGTACTCGCCAATTATCGTCGATGTGCCTGCTGGCGCGTACGATAGCGATTATGGGTTAGTTAATAAACCTTATCGCTTAACCTTTCCGCCCTCATTCTCATCTGGCAACGTAGGCGAAGATGTATTTGCTACGACTCCATTCACTACCGTAATTTGGTCAGCTGTTGAAACAGACCTATTACAAAGTGGCGTAAGCAACTGTAAAGAGTTGGCTGCGAATACTGAAGCGCAAAACAAAGTTGCACGTCTAGTCGCCGAGAAGGAATACGAGTTGGGTAACCGCTACAACATTCCGGCTAACGAGCTATACGCAGACTTCATCGCTTCTGGTAACACCGAGCAGCATCAACTAGCCCAGCTTCTAACCAGCGGTCTAGCAAAAGGCTACGCTGAAACTTCAGCTCTAGTCGATGCGAACCCTAACGCTTGGAAAGCTACAGTTGAGTACTACGTTGAGAAAGACGACGCAGGCAATTTCACTAAGTGGTATCGTGAAGAACGCGTGTTTGATGCCGACACACATTCTCTACGTGTATTTGAAGTAACTGCTGACTTAGAAACTATAGGCCGTCTCATCGTTTACCGTAACAAAATCAAAGCCGAAGAAGGCGCAGTGCAAAAATACACTGATGACCTAATCGACTACCTACCAGAAATCAGCAAATACGGTTGTGGTTTAACTAATAATTACGTACAGAACTCAAAAGACTACGGCAACGACACCGTTACATTCTCTGTATCAGCTTCTGTTCTAGTTGACGACCATACTGCATGTGCAGATCCACTCGTGTACTCTTCTAGCGTACCTTACGCTAACGTCATTCGTGAATTGAAAGACGGCAATGTGTTACTACAAGCTGGTATGTGGGGTTTTGACTTTGGTGACAATGCTGTTATCGATGACCTAATCAACGATGGTTTGTACTCTAACATCACAGACCCAACAGTGCTGGACCAGTTCTCAACTTGGAACTACTCACTGGACTCAACGGAATCTTACGGGGCATCACGTTGGACACGTACATCACTTGTAAGTACAGCTGAGAAAAATGTCATCACAGACGTGAACAGCAAAGGTATCTGGATTATACGTACCACTTACCCTAACGGCACTCACCAAACCCAGTGTGGTGACTCTCTAGATACTTTAGTGGACGTGGCTAATATGGGTATGTGTGAAGAACTGCCCATAGTGCCTGCTAACTAATCATAACGAGTCGAGAGGGGATGTATCCCCTCTCTTTTTTTATTTTATTGAGCAACCAAAACTTCTGTTTCCAGTACCAAATTGCTTGGTGCGTACTTTGGCAAAGTAACTGAGACGACGAAATAGCTCGTCAAGAACAGAAGAAGACCTAAGGCTATTTACATCGATGTGGTATACACAATTGTCAGGAAAGTGCACTAAACGACCGCCATCATCAAGATCAGTATCTAATGCCCGACACCATGCCGTTTTAATTTTGTGAGATAGGTTGTTTCGGTTAGAGAATGACCCCAGGCTGTTATATACATCCTTGTTAAACAGCAGAACAAGGTGATAGTGATGATGTAACGCTTTATCTTTTTCCTTCACCCATACATACCTTAATCGACATTTCCGTTTCGGTTTCCCTGCTCTTGCTTTCCTTCTTAAATCAGCCTGTATTTGCGCATCCAACGAAGCAATGAAGTTTTTCATCAAATATGATTCTTCCATCACCATAAAAAGCGGTAATCGCAAATCAACTCTTACCGCCATCGTTCTAGGATGATCATCCAAAGCTAAATCCAGCGTGTCATAAATCCTTTGTAGATAATCAACTAACAGGCCTTCTTTCTGTTTCAAAACAGGTAGGCCATTGAACTCATCGTTATGAGTGACTTTCTTTTTTAGTGTTTTCATTTTCTATACCTCTGGTTAATTCGGTATAGAAAGGTGGATGATTGTTAAAAATAATTTCACTCCACCATAGAGGTATATTAACCATAACCGCAATCCCCAATCTCAACTTTGGATAAGGAAAGACTTGTTCCTTACCCACCTCAAAACTAGACCTGGCAAAACACTTCAGATGAGCGTAGTAGTGTAAGTTACCGGCCAATCCGTTCAAAACTGATAACTCTGAAGTTATCTAACTCCCGCTCAAGAGGCTACGTCGTGCATAAACCTAGGTACAGTCGTAAATGAAACACTTTGAACTAGCTCTATATACAATCCAAAAACACTGTAAAATAATTATAAAACAGCTTATAAATCAACCAACAATCACACAAAAATACTACTAAGTAATCACTATGCCAAGATTTGATAAACCGATAGAAAAAGTAATGTACTTTGAGTTCCTTGAACAATATGACATATATCAACTTGCGGGAATTTCCCAACATCTAAATCACAAGCAAAGCGCTGACTTTAATTTTCAATCAAGCCAAAAATTAACTTCGGAAAGGTATAAATCAGAAATAGTGGGGTACTTCAAGAATGCATCGGACATGCTAGGCGGGTTACACAATACACCAGAGTCAAAAGTCAGAACGATTGCCTATGATGTACTTTCATTGAGCGATATGCGGTTTTCCACCACAAAAGACACTCGACTTATAATCTACATATTTACAAAAATTGTGACAAATAACCTCATTCAACATCTACCAGAAACACCGCCAAACACTATCACCGATATTAATTCGATGCTGAATTACCTCATCAATGCATTCATCTCATCACAAATACAAGTCGAGAAAAAAAGAGAGTTAATCAATAGTATAATTGACGTGTACTACAGCTCATCAGAAGCGTTTAAATTTAACTGGCTTGACGATAAAAATGATGACCAGGTGGCGTGGGTAGTTGACTATTTCCCCAAAATATCCTCAGTAAAGAGCATCGTTGCTGAATTGCCAAACGTAATGAACATCAATGAAAGTCACACTAAAATCGTTCCGGCTATTTTTCATTCACTAGATATTAGCGACGCTGAAAAAAACTGATCATGATGAACTTCAAAAGAGCATGGTCGCAGAAGAAATATAGGGAAAAAACCACAAGGGAAAACAAAAAAGCCTTAAATATCGTTGTTGACGAAACGGTATCAATCCAGCTTCATCAGCTTTCCAAACAATTTGACATGCCCATCAACCAGGTAATCACTTTGATGACCAATCAGTTTACTAGTAAATCTGAAGAATTAATGAGAAGCATTGAAGAAGATAAAAAAAATAAAGCCACACAATTCTCTAAGCTTCTATAGCATGCTTGGAGAGCTATAAAGCTCTCCAATATTTAATTTCACCTGTTTAGCACTCGTTGGCGAACCCAGTCTTGAACCTCACCTTCTACCCATGCGACGGCTCTATCTCCAATTGGCACCTGTGATGGAAACTGCTGTTTTTCTATAGAGCGATACATTCCCGACCTTGATAAGCCAGTCATTACTAGTACTTCATTGAGACGAATTAAGCGAGTGGTTACGTTTGGCATATTGACACCTTACAAGTGAGTGGATTTCACTTAAATGACATATGTCTGAAATTATTTAGGTTATATGTACCATAGAAAACCGTACTCTACGTCAAGCCAATGCCTTTCAATCTATTGCAGGCCTGAAGTTACACTGTAACTCTTATTTGCTGGAGCATCAAATCACAATACATACCTATTAACCCACTACCTTCAGGCTCTTTTTACCACTCATCGACAAGCTCCCCGAAGCAGCTTCTTCGATATGATCACTCCACCACGCCATGAGAACTTTACGGCGTTCAAGGTAGTCAGTTCGGTTGTATGCGCTTCTTACCTTATCTCTATCCACATGAGAAAGTGCGGCTTCTATAATATCTGGATCGAAGTTTTGCTCATTTAAGGTGGTACTGGCTAATGCGCGCAAACCGTGAGAAGTTTGCCTACCCTTCATGCCCATTCATACCAATGCCTTGTTTGCAGTCTCTTTGTTGATGTGATTGTTGTTACTTTTGTCAGCAGGGAAAAGGTATTCACTATCACCCGTGATGAAATCAATCGTTTCTAATAGGTCTAAAGTTTGTTTTGTTAAAGGAACAGTGTGTACTCTACCTTTTTTCATTCGTTCAGCTGGGATAATCCAAAGCATCTTTTCTCTGTCAATTTCATCCCAACGTGCCCCAGCCGTTTCAGTCGGTCTTGTCATGGTATGAAGTTGCCATTCTAGCAAGCAGCGAGTGATGGGTTTAATGGATGCGTAGTTGATTGTTTTGAGAAGCTCTGGAAGCTCATCAGGGGCTAACGAAGCTTGGTTGGTTACCTTAGCAGTCTCAAATGCTTTACCAATGCCAGCAAGCTTGTTGTGTTCAATCACACCCGTGTTGACTGCAAAGGTCATTATCTCATTGAGGTTACGACACAAACGCCCTACTGTTTCTAATTTACCTTGATTCGCAATGGGTTTAATTGTTTTTATCGCTTGTGGTGCCGTAATGTCACCAAGGGGGAACTTACCAAGATCAGGTAAGAGGTACTTCTCAATTCGTTGCTTTAGCTTCTTAGCCGTTTGCTCTTTGACGCTTGTTCTCTTCACTTCAATCCAGTCATCAAATACCGACTGTAACGTATTCGCCAATTCTAACTGTTTTTCTCTAAGAGTAGTGTCACGGTGCTCTTTAGGGTCAATACCATCAACAAGTAGTTCTCTCGCTTCAATAGCTTTGGTTCGAGCTTTGGCTAGTGAGACGTCAGGGTACTTACCTAAGGCTAGGTTCAAGCGCTTTCGTGAAATGGGATGATAATAAGAAAAACGCCATAGCTTTGTTCCTATAGGCTTAACCTTCAATGATAATCCATCATCGTAACCCCCCTGAAGTAACCTCGAAATTGCTTAGATCTTAAAAGACTACTTCAGAGATTACTTTAAACGGTGGATTTTACAACACATCACGGGATCTCTTGGGACCAAGAAATGGCTAAGAGCCTGATAAAACAAGGAATTGCAGGTACAAAAAAGCCCACACTAGGTGGGCTTTCTTTTTGAATTTGGTGCCCGCTACTGGACTCGAACCAGTGACACCTTGCATGTCATGCAAGTACTCTAACCAACTGAGCTAAGCGGGCAATGCTGTGAAACTTATCTAACCGCTTTACTAAGTGGCTAACGCTTCAGAACGAGATGGATAATAACGAGTGAATGGGTAGCGTGCAAGGATAAATTTGCACAAAATTGATCGTTTGCTTTTAAAATAAACAATCAGGATAAATTTCAAACACATTCCAGATCAACGACTTGAATTCGATCACATTTTAAATCCATTTGAGTATTTCGATAATGAGACGTGCTTGGTGCCTTTGTGACCTCCGATGGCACATTTTATCCGAAATTAGTCTTGTTCCTCTTCGGATTCAAACACCACATTATAGTTCTCGGTATAAGTACAGTTAGGCTGGCGACTGCAAGTGAAAAATCGTCGACCTTTATGGTCACCTTGGCTTGCAAGCTTGATGATCATCGGGCTACCACACTTTTTACAGAATCGAACTTCTTTGGATGGTTCGATTAAATCGATGTGCGCTGCCAGTAACCTCTTCAAACGGCTCACTTGGTAGCTGTGCTTAATTGAAGCACCAATCAGGGGTAAACCTGCCGATTTACAGACGTGAATCAGTAGCTTTTCGCGGTCGACTTTCCCTTTATTGAGTTCTTTGCCGTTATCAAGTTCAATGATCACGCGAGGTTCTAACGTTCGCGGATCGCAAACAACAAAGTCGAAATAGCTACGTGAGATCTTGTTGTTGGCGATAAACCAATTCTTCTTGTTGTTCGTCTTAGCAGGAACAAGTACGTTCGACATGCTGACTTTCGCAAACACTTCCCCATGGTTACCCACAGCAGATTTTAACGCATTATAGAATGTCGCCTGTTGCGCCGACATCAACGCACCTTTCTTTTGATAAGCGTGGTCTTTGGTGTCATCGTGTTTCACCACATACTTTTGAATAAAGTAAAAGAACACAACCAGAACAATTACAACGATAAAAATATTAGTCATTTTCCAACACAATCAAGTCTGTATAGGGATTAAGAGAGTGGCTAGCGTATGTAGAAAAGCATCACCTGGCAAGCAAAAGAGCGAGAGTTGCCAACCAGAATCACGACCTTTGAGCGCAGTGCTTAGCGAGAGGTCGCTCCTTCGCCAGATGCACCTCTCCTATTTTGATAATCAAATCATCAATTACACTCTAGATTGATTTAGATCAATTTACCTAGATTTGTGATCAACTAGCCTGAAAAACGTTAGGCAAATGTTAATAAGGAAATTGATATGGAACTTAAACAAGACCCAAGATGTTATACCGACGTATGTGTAGATGGTAAATGGTTCCACTATGACCACTGCGGAACCCAAGCCTATATGTTAAAAGGCGGCGCTTCGGCAGTGATTGAACTCGCTAGCGAACCTGCGACAGAAGGCGAATTGGTTGAAATGCTTCAAGGTGTCGCTAAGTAATCCAGCAAGCCAAATCAAAGTATGAATTAAGCGAATAAGAGTAGATAGCTCTATTAGTTCAGGTAAGTGCTGAAGTTCAGGTTCTTGATTACAGGGGTCAACCAAGTTTAGGCACTCAAATGATAACGACTTTATTACGCCCTGACTGCTTAGCTTGATACAAAGCATCGTCTGCCGATTTCAAGTGTTTCTTATAGGTTCGGCTATTCAACTGTTGCTCCGTTAGATGAGTCGTCGCACCAATCGATGTGGTTAATTCTAATTGGCCAGAATGCGTTTCAATCGGTCGGTCAGCGATCGTTTGTCTTATCAGCTCAAGCTCTTTAACAGGCTCTTGATTCCCAGCTAGCAACAAAACAAACTCTTCCCCACCCCATCTTGCCACTACATCGTTTGTTGATAAGATTTGATCTAAACGCTTAGCGACTTCCACCAACACTTGGTCACCGATATCATGCCCATAAGTATCATTTACTTGTTTGAAGCGGTCCAAATCTAGAATAGCGAGCGTATACCCGAACGACGACAAATGGTTCGGCAACGGCTGAGTTAACCGTTGTTCCAAGTAACGCCTATTGTATAAGCCTGTCAGTTCACATCTTGTTGATTGCTTGAGTAACTCTTTATTGGTCTTCTGGATCGAGCGTAACCTAATCAAAAGTAATGCGGCGCTGATCATCACCATGATACCCAACGCAACAACGATTCGATTCCGTAACTGCTGCTTATCTAATGTCAGCTCACCCAACTCTTTTTCTGCGTTAAGCAGTTCGTTTTCTTGAGCTAATGATGCTGTAGCAAATTCTTGCTCGAGTAAAAAGATATCACTCTGGCGCTTATCAAATAGCAGCGCTTTGTTACCCTTGTAATAGAGTTTGAAGTAACGGAGCGCGTTCTCGCTGTCGCCTCTCGAATCATAGTATTCTGCAAGGGTTCTTAAGCCGAGGACCTTCCAGCTGCGAGTCCCCACAACATCGAACATTGCAGACGATCGTTTAAGATCAGCAAAAACAAAGTTATCTCGGTTCAAACCAATGTTCGCTAAAGCTCTGTTTAAGTAACACTGACCCAGCTGAAGTGTATATTTGTCCACGCCCGGGTATCTAAGACACAAGTTTGCGACTTGCCGTGCTGACTCAAAGTTCTGTTCCGCCAACAACACATCACTCTCTGCCTTTAATAGGATGATTTTGTATCGCTCACTCACGTTATCGCCATTGAGTTTCGCCGCACTTTGATATGCTTCTCGACCTTTGACCAAATCACCACTGCGCAGATAAGCAAAAGACTCATTCACATGCAGCACGCCGATGGTAGACGCTTCAAGTAGTCCGCTCTTGTAATAGAGTTTTTTGGCTCTTTTAATCAGCTTGAGCGCCTTAGGCCAGTCTTCCAAATAGATATAAAGCAGTGCCATATTTGACACTAACTTGCTGTTGTAGATGTGTTGAGGGTACTTCTTACCAAGGTCTAAACCTTTATGGAAAAAGTATTGAGCTTCAGGAAAATCATTGCGGATATTGTTAATAACACCAGCCGTGTTATAGGCCTTAATCAACAACTCTTCATAGTTGTGCAGCGCCGAGATAATACTCGCGAAATTTCAAGATAATTAGATTTTTTTGAATCCCGTGCAATGGGATGAGCATTGCACCTGAGGAAGTGAATATACAAAAAAGCACGAGCCTAAACTCGTGCTTTTTTAAACTTAATTTTTAGTTAAATTAGAGAGAGAATCCAAATTTCTCTTCGAACGTTTTCTGATAAGCACGAAAATCATCACTTCGAAGTTCACCGAAGACCTGAGTAACGCCACTTCCCAGACCATACCTTCCTTTTGGTGAGCTTGTCCCTGATTGAGAAACGATCACATAGTCCTTAAGCAGCTCGATAGTTTCTGCGGGGATCTCTTTTATCTTACCTACTATGTCATCATGCAATAAATTGATAATTTGTTGCTTGATGTCTTCAATTTCTTCTTGCAGCACTTTCAAATCAAGTACGCTTGTACTTGAAATAAAGGTTTCAAGGTTACGAATGACTACCTCACAAGCCTCTAGCTCCGCTGTCGCTCTATCAAACATCGATTTAGCTTCTGCTACATCATCTTCTGAAAAGACTTGGTGTAGTGCGTTCTGAGCGTCCGTTACATTACGTTCAAGCTGCGTATGCTTTTGCTTACGTTCACGTAATTGGTCTGGTTTTGCACTTCTGCGATCATGGTCAAGAGCTTGTCTTTGCTCTTGAAGTTTAGATAATTTAAGTTTTAGCTCTTGGATTGACATGTTTTATCCTTAACAGGTTACATTTAATGAGTTGTTTTAGTGAATTGCTTTGTTTTATTTTCATGGTCGAATGCTTGATTTTGTAGTTCGCGCAAAAGCTCAAGCACTTGCTTAGCTCCTAAAGCGGACACACGACAAGCAAGTTCGTGACTTTCAGCAGCGCTAAGAAGTGGCTTTTTCATTTAAACCTCTCCCGTGCGGTCTTGATAGCATCGAATTTCATTCCCCATACGAATCAGTCCTTCAGCGACTTGCAAGCAGCCTGTCAGCCCCTCGATAGGGGTGTGTTGGAGTTGATTTGCAGCATGAACGTGCAATAAGTAATCCTGTAACAAAGTCAGTATTGCCGTTCCATCCTCAATCATCGATGTAGGACTTCCCAATAGCAGCTCGTCTGAATATTGGTGAAGCTGCGTCCAACTGAGGTCTATATCAACGTTTGTTTTGTTTGATTGCGTATCCATACTTATTGCTCCTTAGTCAGACGTACTGCGTTGATAATTTCTAGGCTAGCAGACAAAGCGTGGCCTAAGTCTTTTGCATCAATTTCATGTAGGTCTTCGCATTTATTGATGAGTTGAGTCACAAGAGCAATGTTACCTAACGCATACTCCTCAAGGTCTACTGCGTTCCATTCAGTGACTAATACCGCTCGTACACCTTTTTGATTTTGAATGTTCATGCTTATAGCTCCTTAATGATGTCGTCAGTCACTTTGTCTTCACCTAACGAAGCACAAAGGTTCATCGCCTTGGTGATGAGGTTGTTGATGATCTGAGGGTACACAAGGCTCCCAGAGTTAGTACGTCGAGTCTTTAAGCGTTCTTTTAAGGCAGGGGCTGAGCTGCTGTCCATGATCTTGTTATAGTCACAGCCAGCACGTTCAAACTTATGTTTTAGGTAAGCTTCAATATCATGATCCAGTGGTGGGACTTCGACCACCATACAGCGGCGGATAAACTCTCGAAGCTCATAATGGCGGCGTTCGTCAAGGCGGTGAAACAGCTCTGTTTGACCCACAAGTAAAATCCCAAGGAGTTTAGAAAATCCGTCCTCTAACTCCCAGAAACGCTTAAGGTACTTCATAACAGGGATAGTCAAATCGTGCGCTTCTTCGATAATAAGTACATGTCGTTGACCACCTTTCGAGGCCGTCATTAAGAGGCGTTCAACCTGTCGTGCTTTGGCTTCCATGCTGCGTTTCGGTGTCTCGCTGCTGATATCGTTAATGATGGCATCACAAATACCCGCTGCCGTGGCACGCGTTTTATCAATGATTTTGGGCTGAATGACAGAGATATCACCGTCATTGTGCAATTCATCCAGCAATAGGCGGCGTAGAACGCTTTTTCCTGCGCCTGAGTCGCCCACAACCGCTAGAATGCCCTGATTACGCGACACGTCTTTCATTGCTGCCAGTACGTAACGGGTATCTTCGTTCATGAAGATGTCACGAACCGCGCGAATGTCGTTGATAAACGGGTTTCTGAATAGCTTGAAGTGTTTCATGGCTTCTTGTGTTAACATTTGGTTCTCCAGTTCGATGTCCTGATTGATTTCTTCTTGCTGGGGTTTAGGTTGGTCATTGGTTGCAGCCTTTGACCAACCGCTTATACCCTCTAGCCCTTGTGATACGAAAAACGCATTCACTTTCTGTTTAAATTCTTCTGCTTGTCGCTTTGGCGGTTCATTTTGACGAACGGCCTTGTAAACCGTGCTGTAATTCATCGTTAAATAATCAGCTAACGAGCGGATGGTTAACCCTGCCTCATCTAGCCGCGTTCTGAGTGTGCTCATTGGCTTCTTGCTCCCACAATTCAATAAATATCTGTAATTCGCGCTCAGAGGCTCCCTGAGGGTGTTTTTGCTTTAATATGGCCCTAATGGTCGTTAACTCTTCTCTCGATGGGTTGAGGGCTTTTTTAAGGCGATTTAAAGCCCCTATAAACGTTGTTTTATGCTCTGTTAACGCTTGTCCCTCAATATCCATGGTGGTGCCTTTTCTTGATAAGAACGACGGCGTTGATCGTTGCTCAATGTCAGCCATTGGATTAATGGCACCATCGAAGGCGGGCGTACGCCCTTTACGAACTTTCTTAATCGCTCGTGGGTTGTCCGTGCCCCATGCAGCGGTATCAAGTCGCTTACGGTTAATGTCTGATTGCGTTTCTCGAACGGCTTTGTGTTGCTCACCGATAATCGGGGCTTGTAAGTTAAACCCAGCGGCATCACGTTCAATGGGCAATGCTTCATGCGTGTGCTCTCGCCCTTGTTCGTCCATGCTAATCACTCGAATTGCAGGGGCTTTATATGGGTTCACAAACACTTTGACTTCATCCCCTGCGATGATGTGGGGGATATGCGTTAACGAATAATCCAATGACGCATAGCCTTTCGGTGCAAAGCTGATACTCAACTCATTCGGACGTACCTTTCTTACTTCTGGTTTGGTTTGCTGCATCATGCTTTTCACCAACTCTATGTTATTGATTAAACGTAAGTGTTCCGTCCGTATGGTCTGCCACAATCCAAAGCGACTGCTCTTGTGTCGGCTATGTGCTTTCAACGATTGGAAGCCAATAGACCACTTGATAGCGTATTGATTTAACTCTTCAATCGAGTTGATCGTGATAAAAGCAAGGCGACTCTCAAATCGACACTCGACAAGGTTGTGAGTTGATTCCACCTGACCTTTTGCCCAAGGGCGACCAGGCGTATGCGCAATGTGTTTAACCTCAAGCATGTCCAGCATATGGCGCGTTTGGTGCGCGATGTTGGCAGAGCCTGCATCCCAGATAAGCAACTTAGGCACGCCATACATCAATTCATTCGTATTACGCTCACAAAAGGCTTCAAATAAAAACTTGGTGATGGTCTCTGTGTTTTCACCTGGTGCCACGTAGTAGCGCAGGAAGAAAGCACCGCTGTAATGGTCGGTAGCGAGATAGCGCAGCACACGTTCATTCACGATACGATCAAGGTTTTTAGGCTTGTTCTTGTAGAACTCGTCTTCTGCCATGACTCGCAAGCCTTTCCCTCCTTTGAGGTAATACAGCACACAAATAGACACATCGAATTGCCACGCATGATTCGGGTGTAATGAACGTTGACTCGTTGTGGTTTCCATTACATTCAACTGGTTAGGGTGAACTCGAAAGCGACTGAAGGCGCGTAAGACCGTGGATTCTGAGACATCCCTAGTAAGGTGCTTATTTGCCAGTGCAATATCAATTGCATCACGAATGGTCATTAGTCGCTTACCACTGTCTCGTTCGCTTTGACGCATCAAGTTAGCGAGTAATTCAGTTTCAGAGCGTGTTAACGCTAATTCACCACTGTCAGTGCGTTTTTTGCGACCTGATACCCAACCTAAATCAGCAAGCTCTTGATACAGCTTGTTTTTCGAGATACACAGATGCTCCGTGGCTCGCTGAACAATCGTCCCTTTATCACCACGTCCTGCACTGTCTAACTCAGCCATTAAGCGCGTGAGGTATTGTGCTCGCTCTAGCTCAAGTGCATTCATAGTGGATTAACCCTCGCTATCCATCAGCAAAGCACTCTCTTCATGCCATTGCTCTAAATGCGTCATGACATGAGCAGCGATACCCATATCCCCAGAAAGGCTTAGAAAACGCTCTAACACTCGAAAGAGTGTATCTTCACACGCTTGATCAATATCGATAGGGTGGTCATTGTCTTGAATGGTTTGAATCGCATCAAATAGACGCGCTAAACCGCTATCTACCGCAAGTGCCGAAATATTCAATTGCTCTAACAATTGGCTGTTCAGCTCTTCTTCTTTCTGGCGAGTCTGCGCAGGTGACAGAGGCTTATCTAATTTTTTAGATAAACTGTTTATTTTCTTATCTTTATCAATAAGTAAGCGTTCATTAGACTGCTTTTCTTGCGCCAAGCTATTGACCTCATTTTGAAGTGCTTGCTTCTCTTGACGATGTTTCGCAGACAACTCTTCAATGATTTCTAAGGCTTCATCACGGTCTTGAACTTTGACAACTTCACCTTCTACGATAGCCGTTAGCTCTTCTTGGGGAAGCTTACGAAGACGGCGTAAATCTTTGGTTGTCACCCCTAAGGTTTGCATTGATTGAAGGGCTTTTTCACCAAATAGAGAAAGGTTCATTAAGTCCTCATCAACCTTCGATTTTGACGTACCACATAATCGGCAAAACTCATCCCAAGTGCCTTTAAGAACAACTACATTTTCGACGCCATCGGAAGTATTTGCAGGGTGGTTAATCGTTCGACCCTTTAATTCTCTATACCTTTTCGTTTCTTTCATCTCTTTAAGAGTCGATAAACTGACGGTCTCGGCGAAAACTGCAAATGACTGTGCCATTTGAACTCGGCCTAAAAACATACCAATATCAATGCTTGCCTCTGCTGAAGTTGCCATGTTTAATGCTTCAGCAGCATTCAACTCTTGAGCATCACTCAATGTTTGCTGCGCCACTGCTAATTTTTTCATTTCATCTGACATCTATAGCTCCTCACCCGTCAAATCTTTAAATTCAGACCCAATGGCCTCTACTTGCTCGCGTACAGCATTTCTGTAGCTGAATGCTAACTTGATGAAATGGTTAGAAGGCTTCCATAACATCGACTTCTGCCCTCCAACGGTATCGACCCATCCGCTATCGACAAGAACTTGTAAATAACGATGAAGACTCGCTCTAGGAATGCCAGTGTGATCGCCTAACTGCTTTAAGCTTGTTCCTTCAACGCCTTGAGAAACCATAAACGCAAGGAGATCAAGGGCTAGTCGTGTTGGCTTCAGGTTGTACCCTATTATAGAACTCTGAAATTTACTCTTCATGTTTATTCCTCACGCAGTTGTTTGTGAGCAAGTAACTTTCTAAATCCACGATTAAAAGAAGATTTTTTGGGCATTCGCTCTTCGCCGAACTGATCTACACACACATCAAAAACATCACGTTGCGTCATAAACTCTAAGTCTAAGGACAAGAGGAATTCATATACTTCTCGATCGGACTCGATAATAGACAACCGACGTGTAGGAGCTTCAGGCATGACCCAATTTCGAAATAGTTCTTTACCAACATGTTTTACGACCATTTCAGCCTCTACAATGCTGAGGTTGGATAATTCAGTGATAATTCGAGAAGCGGCATTTTTCATTCTTAGATTTTTCATAAATTAATTACTCTATTTCCTTTAATTATCTTCCGTCGAAATTCCAGATTCTTGAATCAACTTTGCTCTTAGCATTTTGGCTTTAGGGCCATCCCAAGAGCCAATTAAAGCAGCCCTAGCATTTGAAGGGGTCACGCTGTTGTTATGGCACCACTTCGAAAAAGATGTGCCCTGGGCAATGAACGCTCCCTTTAGTAGATTGAATTTTTGGATAGAAAGAGGGGCAGATGAAATTTTCATGTTTATTTACTCCGAATATTAAATTAGACTAATCCGACTAATTAACTACAAATAATAGGCGGATTACCCACAATGTCAACAGAAAATGCATCGTTTAAGTCTAATTTTGGTTTGAGAGTAAAATCGGCCAGAAAGAATTTAGGTTGGAGTCAAGAAATACTAGCTAAGGAGTTGAAGGTATCAAGAGACACGTTGAGTCGATATGAAAGGGGTGAACTTTCCCCTTCCTTAGAAGTATTTAGTCGGATGTTAGAGCAGTTTTCGGTACTTGAAATTCAAGCTGAAGATCTTCTAGTTGAAAGAGAACAACTTCAGAAACAAACGCAAACAGTTTCCTCGTGGGGCTGGGCGACTGGCTTTTCATTTTTGTCAGGAGGTGCTTTTACTGTCGGAGCTACATGTCAAGACATCACTCGCTTGCTAGAGGTTATGATAGATAGTTTTCCACCAGATCACCCTTTCGAAACAACAGTTGATGAAATTAAGGAATACTTATCTAGTCAGGATGATGCTGACCAACAAGCAAAGGAACAACTTGAATTTGAGTTGGAAGTACCAATAGCTCAGCAAGCAGCCAGTTTGAAGCCAGAGTTCCCTAAAGAGCAAAAGGGGAAAGTCGATAAGATTTTTGACAAATACTTGGAAGAGAAAACAAAAGTAACATCTCTACAGCAACAGGTTGCTAAACTACAACAGGAAATGTCCGCTAAACATTAACTCCTCCGCTTAAGATAGGCATTTCATTTGAGATGCTTATCTCAAAACTCATCCCTTGAGACACCTAAAAGGTCAACGTGATCCCTAATCCATAGTCCTATTATCCTGACGGGAGCCTAGTATTATCTTGGTTCTATACACATAGTGGAGCGATTCCGCGATATCTATCGCTGCTCTGATTTGGATTTCAGACTCCGCTAGCTCGCCCTTACTGATGTATTCAATCGCCAATTCAACGAGAGACTGGGCCTTTAACCAACCCATATGTTCGTGTTGTGCGAGTGCTTTAATCTGTCTTACGTATTCGGAAACCGCTTTGGTATCCAACTTGTGTTGCGCGAGGTTCGACAAAATCATCAATTCGTAAGCACGATAGATGGCTTTATCTTGGTCTGGAAACTTGGCCTGGAGAGCCTCGAGTTGTTGGGAAGCTAAATTAGGATCACTACGAGATACATCGAGAATGTTAATCAACGCAGATCCATATTGAGAGAGTAATAACTCTTTCTCTGGACTATAAACACTCGGGTTTTCAGGGCGAATATGTTTTAAATCGTCGTCATAAGTTGGATAGAGCAAATACAGCCCCAACACGACACTCATCAGTAACACTAAAAGAAATGAACCTAACACATTGTTTCTATTCATTTATCAGTGCCATTATTGATTGCATTCCAATTTAATCGACGTATGTTTAAAAGCGGTCAAACATTATACCCGACAGATATACAGATTAAAATCCTGCACACTGGTGGATCTGGGTTGGATTTTTCTCACTAATTAGAGTAATCAGGCAACTTTCTTGATTTAACTCAGACAATCATCTACCTCATTGGCGTTATAGTGATTTTCCTGTTCCTATAGCCGTGACTTCTTAAGAACGAGCGGAAACATAATGAGAATTAACAATGACCCAAATAAATGAACAACGTCTTGTCGACCATTTCTGTGATCTTGTGAAAATCGATAGTGAATCACGCAACGAAAGAGCCATTGCTGAAACGCTGGCTGAACAGCTAGGCGAATTAGGTTTCGAAGTCAGCAAACTGGCGGTGCCTGAAGAGGTGTCTAACGGATTCAACGTCTATGCTCGCCTTGATGGCACACTGCCAGGCAGCATTGTATTCAGTTGCCATATGGACACGGTAACGCCGGGTATTGGTATTGAACCCATCATTGAAGACGGTATTATCCGTTCAAAAGGCAATACAATTTTAGGTGGTGACGATAAATCCGGTATTGCGGCGATTATGGAAGCGGTTCGTGTAATCAAAGCTGAAAACCAAGCGCATAAAACCATCGAGATTGCGTTCACGGTATACGAAGAAGGCGGCCTGTTTGGCTCGCTGAACTTTGATATGTCTTACATTCAATCTAAGCACGCTATTGTTCTTGATACCGGTGGTCCAATTGGTACCATCGTAACCGCAGCGCCTGGTCAACAAAAGATTTTAGCTAAAATCAAAGGTCGCCCTGCTCATGCTGGTTTAGCGCCAGAAGAAGGCATCAGTGCCATTCAAGTGGCAGCCGATGCCATAACCAAAATGAATCTACTGCGTATTGACGAAGAAACAACAGCAAACGTAGGGATTGTTGAAGGCGGTCAAGCAACCAACATCGTTATGCCAGAGCTTAAAGTTGTCGCAGAGGCTCGTTCTCTAAATGGTGAGAAATTGACAGCGCAAGTTGAACACATGATTTCAACCTTTGAAGAGAGCGCAAAACAGTTCGGGGCAGAAGTGGAAATTGAATCGACTCGTGCTTACGATGCATTCGTAATCGCAGAAGATCATCCGCACATTCTTTCTATCAAATCGGCGTTTGAGAAACTTGGCGTAAAAGCGAACACCAAACGTAGCGGTGGCGGCAGTGATGCAAATAACTTCAATGCGAAAGGCTTAACAACGGTTAACCTTTCAACGGGTATGGCAAAAGTGCATACGACCGAAGAGCATATTGCAGTGAAAGACATGGTTGCAATCACTGAGTTTGTTGTCGCTTACGTAACACAATAATCTCATGAGCGATTAGGGGGTTGCTGTTGACTCTCCCCCTATTCATCACTAAAAAGCCGAGACATCACAATGATTCTCGGCTTTTTGTTTTTTAATTTTTGCTTTCGGCTGTTCAAGCTGGAGGCTAAAGTTCACCGGAACGGGATACTCGGCTAAAAGCCCCTGCGCTTCCAGAACTGCCCTTCGTCTTTCGCAACGAGTTCGAATGTTTTATCGGCAATGATATTGCCTTTGAGCTCAACGGTCATTCGCCATTTGCCCAACTTGTTTGAGACAGGAGCCCAAATGGTGTCGCCTAGATAGAAATCCCAGTCGTTGTTACTCACATACTCTTCCCCAGCAAACGGTTCGAGAACTTCGCCTTCGTCTGTGGTGATATTGGGGTGATAAATGCAGTAGCGAATTTTCTCACCTTTGGCTTTTTTAATATTCAAGATGTAGCCAAATTCCACGTCAATTTCTGCGTCGACAATGGTGGTGAACGCTTGAATTTTTGGAAGATGTTTGGATTTGGAGTCCCACGTCGTGTAGATACCGTAAGATGTCATGTCGACGACTGCCGATCGCTTTGCCATTATGTATTACCTAATTTTCATCGTTCTTTGACATTGGCGGTTTTAGCCAGCCAAAGAACAAAAGCCTATTCTTGCCAATCTTTTGCCATACGCTTAATCACAGACGGTTCAATATCATGAATGCTGCCAAATTGCTCTCGGCACACCTCAATGACCAAATCCGCTTGATATTGACGAGCGAGCTGGCGATACGCTTTCATCTCCCATTGTTTGATGAAGGTATTTGACACCACGACATCCAGCCCCTGCTTCAAGCCGTTTTCAGCCATGTTCTGACACCACTCATGTGCCTGTTGCAGCTGTCTAGAGTCAAACCGATATTCGCCTTGGTCGTTCACAAAGTACATATCAGCTTCAACATGTAATGCATGGTAAGTTTTTGCTTTCGTCGACTTCCCCGAACCAGGTAGCCCTCGAATGAGTATTAACTTCATCTATCGCTTTATCATTCAATTCTAAACCATCAAGTTACCTAAAATACCAATCGATGACATTGATAACAATCACTCGAACTAGATCCATAGAACAAATAGGCAAACCTCTGCGAATTTGGGTGCAACACGCGCGCACCGCCCCCCAAATGAGGCATGACAAAAAGTATCAGAGACGAAATATGCCTCTCGATCCACTTTGCATATCGACAAATGTATCAAACTATTATAAATTTAGCGGTATAGACGTCTAAATATCTATCTTAGGGAGAAAACTGTGCCTATTCGCATTCCAGACCAACTACCAGCATCCGATGTTCTGCGTCAAGAGAATATCTTTGTCATGCCGGTTTCAAGAGCATCGACACAGGAAATCCGTCCACTTCGAGTCTTGATCCTTAACTTAATGCCAAAAAAAATTGAGACTGAAACTCAATTTTTACGCTTATTGTCAAACAGCCCACTTCAGGTAGACATCGAACTTCTGCGTATTGATGATCGACCAAGTAAAAACACACCAGCAGAACATTTAGATAACTTCTATCGTCAATTTGAAACGATAAAAAGCCGTAACTTCGATGGCTTGATCATCACTGGCGCACCGCTTGGTTTAGTGCAATTTGAAGATGTCATCTACTGGGATCATCTCAAAACCATCATGGAATGGGCAAACAAGCATGTCACGTCAACGCTCTATGTCTGTTGGGCGGCTCAAGCGGGTTTGAAATTACTGTATGATTTGCCAAAACGCACTCGCAAAGAGAAGCTCTCTGGTGTTTACAGCCACGAGATACATAACCCATACCACCCTATTTTACGCGGGTTTGATGATACTTTCTTAGCTCCGCACTCTCGCTATGCTGATTTCTCTGAAGAGTACCTCGCTGAGCACACTGATCTTGATGTTCTCGCAACTTCTGATGTCGCGGGGGTGTATCTAGCGGCGACCAAAGATAAGCGAAACGTGTTTGTAACGGGTCACCCTGAATACGACTCTCATACACTTCACAATGAGTACATCCGAGATTTGGGCGAAGGCATGGAGCCTGTGATTCCAATCAACTACTATCCGAACAACAACCCAGACAATAAGCCGATTGCTAGCTGGCGTAGCCACGGACATTTGTTGTTCTCAAACTGGCTAAACTACTGCGTTTACCAACAAACGCCTTACGATTTAGAGCACTTCAGTGAAGAGAATTTCACTAAAGACGATTAAACCATAACGCGTCTTAGACCATTCGATATCAAGTTGCGTCCAATCGGCGATGAATCATCCGCCCTTTGGACGCCGCTTTTTATGGTGAATGGATCGCATTCCAAAACAGATTTATCACTTCAACTCATGCGATTTCATATGATGGTTCACTCTTCATAAGGAGCTGCGCATGCCTGCTAAGTCGTTATCGTCAAAATCCACATTATTATCAAGCCTCTCGTTACTCATCACTCTCTCTCTGGTGGGGTGTGTTTCAGTGACTGAAGGGCCACTTCAGGTAGAGAGCGACCCAATTGCGATGTCTGAATCTCGTATTGAGTTAGGCTTAGGTTATCTAGGACAAGGTAATATGATGAGAGCCCGTGAAAACCTAGAACTGGCGGTCAAGCATGCGCCAAACTATTACCGAGCGCGACTTTCGATGGCACATTACTACGAACAAGTCGGTGAAGTGAATGAAGCAAGATCGACCTATCAGAAAGCGCTTCGTTTGGATTCCAAAAACGGTAATGTACTGAATAACTACGGTACGTTTTTGTGTAAGCAAGGCGAATATGAACAAGCTGATAAATATTTCAATCGCGCCATTGAACAGCCTTACTATTATTTGGTTGCTGCCAGTTATGAAAACGCCGCGTTTTGTGCGTTTAAAGCGGGTCACATTCACCAAGCGAGGCACTATTTTATCAAAGCCATCGACCACGATCCCAACCGCGAGAGGTCGATATTACAGCTTTCAAAAGTTGAAGTCAGTGAAGCCGACTATAACAACGCACGACTTCGGTTATTCAAATTCCACCAGCGATATGGTTACCAAGTGCCTTCACTTAAAATCCTCATCGAACTGGAACGCAAAGCCGGCAACCGCGCGCTTCAGCAGAAATATCAAAGTCAACTGGATAAACTACTGACGGCAGCCTAAATCGATATTAACTCACTGGCCATGACAACAACGGGCTTGCTGACAGTATCAGCAAGCCCGTTTTGAGTTTAACGAAGGTTGTGTCTTGTTATTTCAAATGAATCCACTGTTGGCGCTGTTCGTCGTCCATGAACGTCCATGCAACAAAGCGACTGACTTTTTGACCTTGTGACATCTCAACCACCTTCACTTGTTTCGCTCTCAGTTTACCAAGCTCTGAACGGATCATATCCACGTTATCTTTCTTCGAAATGAGCGTGGTAAACCACAATACCTGTGTAGCAAACAGCTGACTCTCTTTTGCCATCTTTAAGATGAAAGCCGCTTCGCCACCTGGGCACCACAACTCGCTTTTTTGGCCACCAAAGTTCAAAGTCGGTTTATTCGCTGTCTCTACCCCCTTCTGTGGCCTTGTGCTATTTTTACGCTCAGGCTTAAACGGCATACCCGCTTTCTTGGCACGATTGGCGGCTAAGTTGTCTAGTTTACGCTGAGAACCTTGATCCGCTTCTTGCTGCGAAGCGTGGAAAGGCGGATTACAAATAGTGACATCGTAACGCTCATTATCCTTAATCACACCTTTAAAAATCGACTCCGAGTCGGTTTGCAAACGAGTACGGATCTTACCCTTTAGGTTGGCATTACTTTCCGCAATGAAGTTCGCAGTTTTCACGGACACCGGATCGACATCAGTACCCGTGCAGCGCCATTTGTATTCGGTTGCACCAATAATAGGGTAAATACAGTTTGCACCCACACCAATATCTAATGCTTTAACCGAAGCATGGTTATAAGGTTCGCCCTGCCCGTCGCTATTCAATATGTCGGCAACTCGATGAATGTAATCAGCACGGCCTGGAATTGGTGGACACAAGTAACCCGCTGGAATATCCCAATGCTTAACGCCATAGTGGTGAGCCAACAACGCTTTGTTGAGCAACTTAACCGCCAGCGGATCGGAAAAGTTAACCGTGTCTTCACCGACGGGGTTCTTAATGAGGTGCTCTTTGAGCTCCGGCAAGGCTGCAATTAATAACTCAAAGTCATAGCGACCGGTATGCTGGTTTCTTGGGTGCAACCCGCTTTGAGGCTTTTCTGCCGAACGTCTTTTCTGGGCGGCGTTTTTATTAAAAGCCGTTTTATTGAAAGAACCCTTATTCGATGATCCTTTATTCGCACCCTGTTTACCTTTGCTATCTTTTGCAAAAGGTCGCTTTGTTTTGTTGTTACTGGCGCCTTTAGGGGAACGGTTTTTATCAGATGTGTTCTTTGTAGAAATACGCTTGCTATTGCTTTGCTTACTCGTACCTTGCTCAGCTTGAGCATCTTTTGTTTTTGCTGATGAGGTACTGTTTTTCGACAGGCTTAGCGTGGTTCGGTTTTGTGATTGGCTCATTGGGCTACTTCTTTAAATCTAAATAGATCATGAATAAACGGGCATCTAACTCTAATTGGTGATAGTCCGGCTCCATGTGACAGCATAGTTGGTAAAAGGCTTTATCGTGTTCTTTCTCTTTGATATGTGCCAATTCGTGTACCACCAGCATTCTCAATAGAGGCTCTGGTGCATGCTTAAACACACTGGCAATGCGAATTTCATTTTTTGATTTGATCTTGCCACCGTGATTCTTCGCAACGTAAGAGTGAAGGCCTAATGCATTATTGATTAGGTGTATCTTGCCGTCGTAAATCACTTTGCTGATCGGTGGTGTTTTTTTCATGTAGCGATTTTTTATCTCAATCGCATAGTCAAACAGGGCTTTCTCGCTTTTTATTTCATGATTTTTTGGGTAGCGAGCTTCAAACCACGGCACCAATTTACCCGTCTCAACAAGTTGAGTTACAGGATCAAGAATGTGCTTAGGGTAGCCTTGAATATAACGTAACGAAGGATGCATGCTGAAAGACCGTACAAGTTACACCACGACAATACGTTGTGGTCTTGAAAATTGAGCCGCATAGTGTAACTGATCACACTTTTCTAATCACCTAGGATTCGTTACACTTTAGCGAGATTCACCAAGAGAATGAAAAAATGAAACGTGTTGTACTGTATGTCGCCGACAAATGCCCGCACTGTAAAGATGCCCAAAGGTATTTAGACTCTAAAAAAATTGTTTACCGCCTGACGAATGCAAAGATGCAACGTGGTCGCAAAGAGTTACAAGCGATGGGAGCTCGCTCGATCCCTGTGCTGAAAATCGGCGACCAAATAATGGTCGGATGGAATCAAAAGAATTTCGATAAGATGTACAACTCAAAGAATACATAACGTGGCCGACTCTGAGCCTTTCAATTAGTGCTTTTGATTGACCACCGTTCTGATATCCTACGAAAAATTTCAATTCGGACCCTGTTATGTCGCACACTCAAAGTACTGATCTTCAAACCCTCGATCTTCAAACTATCCATGATCAAGTAAAACAGTGGTTAGACGATGTCGTTATTGGCTTGAACTTGTGCCCATTCGCAGCCAAACCACAACGTAATAAGCAGATTAAGATCGTGGTGAGTGAAGCGAATACGGAAGAAGCGTTATTAGAAGAGATCATGACGCATTTCATCGAGTTAGATAACACCCCGGTCGCAGAATTAGAGACGACTTTGGTGGTTGTGCCTAACATGTTGCAAGACTTCTTTGATTACAACATGTTCATCGATTGGATCGAAGCGCTGATCAAGCAACAAGATTGGGAGGGCATTTATCAAGTCGCCACCTTCCATCCCGACTACTGCTTTGGCGGCGCTGACCCAGAAGACGACGAAAATCTGACGAACCGTTCTCCGTATCCGGTCTACCATTTAATTCGTGAGGCCAGTATGGAAAAAGTGTTGAAGCACTACCCTAACCCTGAAGCGATTCCAGATACCAATATCGCACGAGTTGAGTCTTTAAGCCCAGAGGAACGTCGTCAACTGTTCCCTTACCTTTTTAGCTAAGGGCTGGCCGAGACACCGCGAGTTTGACTGCTGGTGTTTGCACAGACCCGAAACGTAATCATCGGTGGCGTTATCCGCCCATGACCGGATTGGCCCGGTGAATAAAATTCGACTTTGCGTTAGCACCCTATACTCAGCTTTGGTAAAATATCCCCTTAACGAAACAGAATGGATAGGAAAATGACCCTTTCTCAACTAAGCCAAGAAATCTACGATCACCTTTACCGCGACATTGAAGAGTTTCGCAGCACTTTTGATCTGCCTGTTGCTGCGCCTGAAACAATGGACGAAAAAGACGATACGCTGCACACTTCTCTAGCGATCGAAGAACTGACAGAGCTAGCAGAAGCAGACTCTAAAATCGAGCAAGCAGACGCTATCGTAGACAGCGTTTACGTTTTGATGGGGCGTCTTGTTCACCTTGGTCAAACTCAAGTTGAAGACAACTTAGCGATCAGCTACCTAATCGATCTGTTGTTGAATGTGGCTAAAAACCGTTCTATTGACTTTTTGCCTTGCTGGGACGAAGTACACTCAAGCAACATGAGTAAAGTATGTCGTAACGAAACTGAATACGCCGAAACAGAAGCTTTCTATGCTGAGCAAAACATCAAGTTGATGTCGGTTCAAAAAGGCGAATACATCATCGCTAAGTGTGCGGAAGATTTTGTTTCTCAAGGCAAGACAGTCCGCCAAGGTAAAGTACTAAAATCAGTACACTACCGACCAGCGAACCTTGAGCCTCTCACAGCTTAAGTCTGCTTACTCCCGTTGCTTAAACCGACCAGCGGACTAAAATAGCAAACGCCACGTTTTAATAACGTGGCGTTTTATTTTTATGCCAGTGAACTTTAGTACAACGCTTGCTTGGTGTTAACCGAATATCAGATAGGTTTGAGCATCAACAGAGCAACTTTTGACTGGGGTATTAAATACCAATTCAAGCTGCTCTGGAGTCAACACGTGCTCGGCACTGCCTGAAGCTTGCAGTACACCTTTATTAAGCAACAGCACTTGGTCTGCATGCCTTAAAGTTCGGTTGAGGTCGTGGTTCGCCATGATCACCGCAATGCCCTTTGCTGCGACTCGCTCAATAAGCTTATACAATAGCGCTTCTTGGGCGATGTCCAACGGAGCGGCAGGTTCATCTAAGATCAATAGTTTGCCGTAAGGGTTCAACGTCGGCCAAATCTGCAAACACATTCCCGCTAAGCGAACTCGCTGCCACTCACCACCAGATAAGGTCTGGATCGAGCGATGAAGCTTGTCAGAGATATCTAACATTTGGCCGAGCTCTTGCAAAGCGGCATTTATTTCAGCATCAAGCCCGTGTGATGAGCTTGGTAATGATAACGCCAGGTATTGGAACACCTCTAGATTGAACGCTGGCCTGGCACTTTGACACAAATAAGCGCGGTGCAATGATAAGTCTTGCAACGACAGTTCAGCCAAATCTTGGCCGTCGATGTTGATGTCGCCTTGGTAGTCGTTTCCGATCCCCGAGATGGTTTCCAGCAAGGTACTTTTACCACTGCCATTGGGGCCAATAACATGCGTCACTTGCCCTTGTTTGAGTTCAATGGATAGTGGCAGTAAACGAACGCCAACACTTAGGTTCTTAATTTGAATCATGATTTTTAATTAGCATCCAAATGAAGATCGGCGCGCCGATACTGGTGGTCATCACTCCTAAAGGTAACTCTGCTGAATCAAGCAAGGTTCTCGCGCCAATGTCAGCAAACACCAACAGAGCCGCCCCTGCAACCGCAGACAAAGGAAGAAGGTATCGGTTATCAGTTCCTATCGCTAAACGCAATAAGTGTGGCACAACTAAACCGACAAAGCTGATCACGCCACCTAATGCCACTGCGCAACCCACTAAAATTGACACAGCGAAGATCAAACGCCAGCGCAACTTAGCCACGTTAACGCCTAATTGAGCGGCATGCGTCTCCCCGATCATCAGCTTATCCAGTTTACTGCCTTGTAAGCACAACCAGATAATCACAGGAATCATCACTAATGTGAGTGAATGTTGATACCAAGTCACGCCACCCAAGCTGCCCATCAGCCAATACATTAATAAGCGCAAGCTCAGGTCGTCACTAAAGTAGAAGGCCCATGTCACCATCGCGCCAGACAAAATACCGAGCGCAACCCCCACCAAGAGTAACTTGGCAGTGGTCAGTCGCATCGTTTTTACCATGCTCACCAAAATTACGGTGAAACAGAGCGAACCTAACACAGCAGCAACCATAAAGACTTCAGGTGTAGGAGCAAACGGTAGGAAAAACAGCACAATTACCATCGCGAGGCTCGCACCACCAGAAATACCCAGTACGCCCGGCTCTGCCAGAACATTGCCGAGCAATACTTGTAAGCTAGCCCCAGACACGGCTAAACCCGCGCCGATAGCAATAGCCGCGAGTAATCGAGGTAAACGTAAATCAATCAGTAACTTTTGTTCTAACGTAGACAGGGAGCCAAAGGGGAAAATGAACAGATCGCCAACCATTAGGTAAATGGCACTCAGCGCGACAAGCAGTGCTGCCATCAGGTAAATCGCTTTCGTCCATCTGCGCTGTTTTTGGTGAAGAAGTTGTTGGAAATCCATATCAAGCTACTTTAAAAATGTTCGCGTAACCTTACCCGTATCCCCAAATAAACTCAAGGCTCACACCGTCATGTGAACCTTGATATTTCAACCCGTTGAGCGGTTATTTTAATCTAACTAACCGTTATTAATCGTAGACGAGCTGACCGTGGTCGAATCGCGTTTCAACTTCACAGACCATCAAAGCGGCTCGTTGGCCTATCGCGACGTTTCGGTTAGGGAACACAACCGCTTCGTTTTCATTCTTCGCCATCAAGGGTTTATCTCCATCATGACCAAATACTTCACCATGTTTAAACGCGGTAAAGTTCTCTACATCATCAGAAAACATGAAATCAAAATCATCGTGTAAACGAACAATGGTTCGGCTCACACGATAAGTAATGGCTTTCTTCGGCAAATGCTCTGGCTCTACCTCGGCAATCAGGTTGCGCATCGCTAAATCAAAAGCAGTGAGTTTATCAAGCTGGTTGTCCCCAATCCGAGCGACTTGCCCTAATTCCAGTGTTAGTGCTTGTGCTGCAAAGTTTTCAGCACTGTACCAACTGAATGTACTTGTTGGTGCATTCGATAGCAGCACCGCTTCAATGTGAGCGCTGTCGATGAAGTCAAACAAGGCTTTGCTGCGTATTTCGTGACGAACTTTAGGGCTCACGGCGAACGAATAATGCTTAGACAAACGGATGGCACAATGCAGATCCAAGTGCCAACGAGTCGCAGGCTCCGTTTGCTTATAAAACTCGGTCACCAAGTGCTTTAAATTCTTGGCGATATCGACTTCTCGATTGCTTTGGTGCGGTTTTTCATCAAACAGACGATTCATGTTTTCATCAAGAAAGCGGGTGTGTGCATTGGTTGCTTCTGGGTGAGCGATAATAAACAAACATCTCGCGTTCACTTCCTGAAAGCCAGTTTCTATATCCTCAATGAGTTTATCAATCAGCTCCATAGGTGAAGTTTCGTCACCATGCACACCGGTTGAAAAAATGATGTTCTTGGTTGTCGAGTTATAATCCGCGGGAATCACTTCCAACACACCGCGTTGATGAAGCTTTATTTGAACACCGTTGCTTAATACGGTCTGTCCTGCAAACACTTCTTGCTCTAGATCTAGGCTGTCAAAAAGAAATGATTGGCGAAAGCGGGTCTTCGTCATGCGCTACTCCTTAATTGCACGGCCGTATGTTAATAAATTGTTCTTGCAAATAGTGTTGCTAGGATCGCACTTATCAACAGAAGTTCTGTTATCACTCACAAATACTGTCCATATGCTTTAGATTTCTGGCTTACCAACAAACCGACGTCTGTTCCCAATGATAGTTTTCTATTCTATTTGAAATGATCATTTTAATTTTAGTCATTTCAGCAAGATAAGAGCCACGTAAGCTAACACAGCTCCTACCTGCTATGAACAGATTAAGATCAACTAATCATCTTGATTGAGCAATCTTTCAAATTCGTCGATTTGTACTTTGACCATATCGATACTTTGTTGCCAAAAATCGGCTTCAGTCAGATCCATCCCAAGGTGTTTTTTCACCACGTCTTCTGCCATCATGCTCCCTGTATCACGCAATAAAGAGACATAATCACTGTAAAACTGCTCACCTTTTGCATCGCGCTGTGCGTACACGCCTTTGCTGAACAGATAACCAAACAGGTATGGGTAGTTGTAGAAGCTCACTTGCGAGATGCTAAAGTGTAACTTGCTTGCCCAGAAATAAGGGTCAGCCTCTGTCATGGCCTCCCCGTACCACTCTTTCCATGTGGTTTCCATTAGGTCACACAGCTGCTGAGCCGTGAGCTCGCCTTTTTCACGCTGCTCATAGAACGCTTTCTCAAACTCAAAACGAACCGGAATGTTGACCATCAAAGCAAGTGAAGATGAAAGTTCTTCCCACAGCATTTCAAGTTTCTCATTGCGTGTTTGTGCTTGTTTTAATAAGTGATCACGTACAATATTTTCAGCAAAAATTGAGGCAGTTTCAGCTAGCGTCATTGGGTATCGAGTTTGACACAGCGGCATGTCTTTCATCACCCAGTTATGGAAAGCGTGGCCGAGTTCATGCGCCAATGTCATTAAGTCTGATCGGCTGCCACTCCAGGTCATGAACACTAGCGGCGTGCGTGTGGCAGCAAACTTAGTACAGTATGCACCTAACCGTTTGTTGGCTGCCGGCGCGGCGTCAATCCAGCCATTCTCAACCATCAAAGCGACGAAATCAGCCATCTCTGGGCTCACTTCAGCAAACGCGGTCTTGATGACGTCGATCGCTTCATCAAATGGGTAAACCTTAGATTCGCTGTCCCCAAGGGGTGGCATTGCTGCTAAATGGTTCCAAGGCTTCATTTCGTCTAGCCCGTGAACGCTTGCCATCAACAGACCTGCTTTCTGGCCGACTTCGCGATTGGCTTTAGCAACCGACATCATTGTGTCTAGCGTTTCTGGCACAATGCGGCTGCCGTGTAAGCTTGGATCGAGGAAGTGTACATCGCTTATTTTCGAGCGCTTTTTGTTTTCCGTCAGTCGCCAACCCGCCAATGCATTCAGAATCGAAGCAAAAGACTCTTGATAGGTTTTCATTGCGCCTTGAACCGCGCGCCATGCCGGTTCTTGTTTGTCGAATTCACTGCCATACAACAAACTCGCCGCTTGCGAGAACCCGAGAATTTCCTCACGACTTTCAAGCTCTTTACCTTCAAGCTCGCTACCTTCAAACTTCAGAGACAACTTCAATGACCCCGTCAGGTTATCGTACAAACGTCCCCATCCGTCACGTCCATCGACTTTCATTGCTGCTAACAACTGCTCTTCAGCAACACTGAGTCGAGTGCTTGACAGCTTACGAGAGCACTCGATAGCAAAGCGCTGCCCGGCAACGTCCGCACTCTCATGATCTAACACGGCATCAATAAATTCAGGTTCGGCATGGATTAATGTGTCTTCATAAGCGTTGAAAGCCTGAGTCAATTCAGAACTCAACTTCGCGACACGGCCAAGCAGTGCTTTGGCTTCTGTGTGCGTCGCATCTACCGATGCGTGGCAATTGGCGAAGGTGCTGATGGTGCTCAACAAGGTGCCTGCCGCCTCTGATGTTTGAATGGCGTTTTGCATCGCTAGAATGATGTGACGCTTTTCAACGTGTAGATACAATAGCTCAATGCACTGTTGAATGAGTTCGATGTCCTGTTCAATTTTTGCATCATTAAGATCGCGATAAGCGATGCTTAGATCCCAACTCGGTGTCGTCATGACTAAATTCCTTTCACGTAGGTCGTAATACTGTCTTTCTTTATACTCAGAGAACCGGTAGCCCGACCGCCTTCACGCTGACAAAGCGTTGGGCAAACTGAGTGATTTGAATATGGGTTATTGAGGCATTATCAATCGACAATTTCGAATACAAACTCGGGTTTTTCCATTCTATATCAAGACAATGCGCCAAGATCATTCGAATTACCCCACCATGAGTCACCAGCAGTAGATTGTCACCTTCACTGGTTAGAAGTTGTGACCAAGCTTGGGTAACTCTGTCGTGGAAGCTTTGTAAGCTTTCTGCGCCTGTCAATTGATGATTTGCGGGATCTTGCCAGAACGTTTCTAACATTGACCAGTTATCTTTCAGTTCATCAAAGGCGACCCCATCAACGTCGCCAAAGTTCATCTCCTGAAATTCAGGTTCTACCCATAAAGGCAGTGACAGACGTTTGGCGCACAAGTCGGCTAAGTCGCTGCAGCGTCTTAATGGTGAAGTAATGACACGGTTTAAAGATAGGTTTTGCTCAACTAGCGATTCACCAATACGTTGCTGCATGTCAGGATGCACCAATACGTCGGATGAACCATTGAGTGCCGGTTGCCCCTCCACCTTGCCATGTCTCAACAAATAGATATTTTTGGTGGTTCCATTTTCCATGTTCTCAACCTAACCTTCGAAATATAAAGAGTGATTTGACGGCTTCAAATGCAGCGGTAATCCAGCCGCAATCAAGGTCACTCGGTCGACAACGCGAGCTAATGCTTGGTTCATCCGCCCAGCGTTATCAACGAACAAGCGGGACACTTTACCTAAAGGCACAACACCAAGCCCAACTTCGTTAGACACCATGAAGATTTGAGCGGAAGTGTGTTCAACACTGTCGACCAAGGCTTCAACTGCGGATTCCACTTGTGCGTTAGTCGCTTCTTCACCCAGTTCGAATATGATGTTATTGAGCCACAAGGTTAAGCAATCAATCAACACAACATCGTGTTCATTAAAAGTCAGGAGTTTGTTGGCTAAGTCAATCGGTACTTCGTGTTCAATCCAGCGTTGATCGCGTCGTTGTTGATGATGTGCAATTCGCTCACGCATTTCATTGTCCAAGTACGTCGCAGTCGCAATATAATGTAAACGTCCATCGGATAACCCCTTTAAAGCGTGAATCGCTTGCTGCTCCGCATAACTGGACTTACCTGAACGCGCACCACCTAAAATCAGGTGATGGTTTAACGGGGTATTTGGATTGTTATTGGTCATGTTGGCCCTTAATGCAGTCGCGCCTTTACAGTAAGCCGTTGTAAAAAGCGGCAATAAAAACGATGTAGATCAGCAGTTCCATCAACTGTTGAGCCGCACCCAAGCAATCGCCAGTAAAACCCCCAATACGTGCCATTAGCCACTTTTTGAAACCCACTCTAAAAAGGTAAGCCACTACCGACAGGACAAACGTAAACGCTAAACCAAACCAGAGGCTTGGCAATACCCCAACAATCATCAGAAAAACAAGCTCGTTTTTAGTTTGTTTATTGGCAAGTGGCTTACTTTTGCTCGTGTCCAAGTCACTGACATAAGGCATATCGTAAATAAGCGAGGCTGCAATCGCACGGCTAAAGGTGTAACTGGTGACAATGACCATAAACAGCCCAGTCATGCTGATCAGTTCATTCAATAACACCCACTTACCGAGCAGTGCCATGATCAACGCAGACGCACCGTAAGTACCAATGCGACTGTCTTTCATGATGCTTAAACGGCGATCGAGAGTCATACCACCGCCGATGCCATCGGCCATATCGGTTAAGCCATCTTCATGGAAAGCGCCGGTGAGCATCAAGCTAAAGCTCATCATCAAAAAAAGGGCTACCGTGCTCGGTAATGCCGCATCAAGCAGTAAAAATACACCGCCACACAACACACCAAGCAACAAGCCAACTGTGGAAAAGTAACGGCCAGAACGATTCATACGCTCCGATGAGTAAGGGGTATTTTTCGGCATAGGCAAACGAGAAAAAAAGCCCAGAGCCAAACAGAAAAGCGCCCATTGATAGATCATTCGATCTTTTAGTGATCGCTTTGATGCATCACTCATTAAACCGTGACTCCCGCACTCTCAAAACTTGCCATGTTGTTGTAAAACTCGACGGCAGCACGAATAATCGGCATCGCGAGAGCAGCCCCGGTACCCTCACCTAATCTCAAACCGAGATCGAGCAATGGTTCAGCATCAAGGAGCTCTAATATTATTTTGTGTCCCGCCTCCTCAGAACGATGCGCAAAGATCATATAGTCACGGCAATTTGGCTCGATTAAGGTGGCGACATACGCGGCAACAGACACTATAAAACCATCAACAAGAATTGGGGTTCTGTTTTGGTAAGCGCCAAGGAAACCACCAATCATTTGAACGATTTCGTACCCTCCAACTTGTGCAAGAACATCCCTAGGGTTTAGACCTTTGCAACGAGCGACGCCTTGTTCCACAACCATTTTCTTACGCACAAATTGTGCGCTATTGATCCCCGTTCCTAACCCAACACATTCCTGTGCCGTGCGATTGGCTAATGCACTCAAAATCGCAGAGGCGCTACTGGTGTTACCGATGCCCATCTCACCAAACATGATGAGATTCGAGCCATTACGGATCATTTTGCTGACCAATGACTGGCCCAGTTCAATCCCAAGCTCTACCGTGTCCGGCATCATTGCCGCTTGGTGAGCAAAATTTTCAGTTCGAGTACCCAAACGCTGTGAAATCAGCATTGGGTTATCGGTCTCAACGGGCAACAAAATCCCCGTATCGACGACCGTGATATCAATATCATTCACCGTACAGAAGCAATTAATGGCAGCGCCGCCCTGTAAGAAGTTCAACACCATTTGTTGAGTCACAGCACTTGGCGCAATACTCACGCCTTCATCAGCAATACCATGATCCCCTGCAAATATAATGATACTGGGTCTATTTAATTCAATATGCGCTACTGCGGTGTCTTGACCTTGGCTCTGAATTAAAGCCAGTTGGTGAGCGACCTTTTCCAATAGACCAAGTGCACCTAGCGGCTTAGTCTTTTGGTCTATACGGTGTTGGATGTACTGTGAATATTGGGTATCTAACATAATTTACGTACACTTAGTCATCAGAGACAATTGTGGATTCAGGTTGCATAAACTGAGTGCGTTGTATTAGCACTTATGGCGATCACTAAAGGATAGATCTGAGAGGGCGCGCGAATATTGACGTTACAACTCCTAGCTCATCCTTGTCTATGTGAAGTTGAAATCAGTTTACGTGTTAACAAGAGACGTAGCTATGATTAAGTAACAGAAATTATCGAGAATGTTCGTAATTTAAACAGTTTAAACGCATTGGTTATTCAATCTGCAACATGGTATAGCAAAAGTGATCGTCGGCTTCAGCCCATTTTATCCAACACGCATTTATCAACGTTCCATTCGCTTAAAATTCAAACTGTGCTTATATTAAACAATCACTTGCACAAACATAAGAGTCGTTATGAATATTCTGGGTGACAAAACATCGGTCGTTGTGGCCGGTGCAACCGGATTGATCGGCCATCACGTCATGACATTACTTATCGACGAGCCCGCAATCGAAAAAATCTATGCGTTATCTCGAAGACCGCTCGATTCACAATTTCACTCACATAAACTTACGACTCTTATTCATAATGACCTACAAGTCACGAGCTGGGATGAGACAAAAACGCCCCCGACTCTCGGCATCATTTGTTTAGGCACAACGATGAAAAAGGCCGGTTCAAAAGAAGCGCTACGTAAAGTCGATGTCGAGTTAGTGACTCAAGTAGCCCAGTCTATGAAGCTTCTCGGAGTTCAAAGGTTGGCCGTCGTATCGAGTTTTGGCGCTTCACCCGCTTCCTACTCACACTACCTTCGCTGCAAAGGGCAAATGGAGCAAAACTTAAAACGCATTGGCTTCCAACAACTATTTATCGCTCGGCCGGGACCGCTTATTGGTGAAAGAGAGGAACCAAGAGCCGATGAAAAATGCTTACAAAGGATCTTCCCTCTGTTCGCTCCACTGATGTTTGGTCAATTCAAAAACCTACGCCCGATTCAATCTAAAGCGGTGGCGAGAGCCATATTATTCAAGTTATTCGAAAATAACTTCAGTCAGGTAGAAATTTACTCATCCACTGACATGCTCAATTTATTAGCAAAATACCACTAAAAAGCTCACCGATTCATCACAATGTTGAAGATCCAACCATCCTACTGGGTAGATATGACGAATCGTTCTATTAAATTACTTTTCCTTACTTTACGTTTTGTTACAGGTCGCTACTGTAGCTAACAGTATTTGCGCCCATATACCTATGCGCCCTATCGATTTAAAGAAATTCATAAGGAAAACAAATGTCATTTTCAGCTATCGCTGCCTTAGCGGTATTCACTGGTATCCTCTTTTTGCTCTACGGACAACAAAAAACAGGAAAAACACTATCTCGCCTTGTTTTATTAGGTTTAGTTTTCGGAAGCGCATTTGGCCTTGGCTTACAACTGTTATTCGGTGAAGGCAATCCGGTTATCAAAGAGATACTAGAATGGGTAAACATTGCCGGTCGTGGTTACGTGGGCTTATTAAAAATGGTCATCATGCCATTAGTACTCGTTTCAATGATTGCAGCGGTTGTGAAGCTTGAAAAAGGCGGGTCATTGGGCAAAATTTCTGGTGTCACAATTGGCGTACTGCTGGCTACAACCGCGGTTTCAGCTATTGTTGGTATCACCGTAGCGCACACGTTCGGCTTATCTGCTGAAGGTTTGACGGAAGGCGCTCGTGAAACGGCTCGTATCGCAACGCTAGAGAGTCGTATTGGCAGCGTCGCTGATTTAACGATTCCACAAATGCTGGTTAGCTTCATTCCAACCAACCCATTTGCAGACCTAACAGGATCTCGTTCGACTTCTATTATTGCCGTCGTTATCTTCGGCGTACTGACGGGTATCGCGGCTCGTAAAGTCATGATGGAGAAAGAAGAACTAGAATCGCCAATCCGCACATTCGTTGACGCCGCTCAATCCATCGTAATGCGCTTAGTTAAGATGATCATGGCATTAACGCCATACGGCATCGCAGCTTTGATGGCGAAGGTCGTTGCAACATCAAGTGCCTCTGACATTTTGAGCTTACTCGGTTTTATCGTCGCGTCTTACGTGGCTATTCTTATCATGTTTGCTGTGCACGGTATTTTGGTCTCTTTTGTTGGTGTGAGCCCAAAAGAGTATTTCCAGAAGATCTGGCCGGTACTGACGTTCGCTTTCACATCGCGCAATTCTGCGGCAACGATTCCATTGAACGTTGAAGCTCAGATCACGAAGCTTAATGTGCCACCGGCAATCGCAAACCTATCTGCCTCTTTTGGTGCGACGATTGGCCAAAATGGTTGTGCAGGTATCTACCCTGCGATGCTAGCAGTAATGGTTGCGCCAACGGTCGGCATCAACCCTATGGATATCAACTTCATTCTGTCGCTTGTCGCCATTATAACGGTAAGCTCATTCGGTATCGCTGGTGTGGGTGGTGGTGCAACCTTTGCTGCACTTATCGTACTTCCTTCAATGGGTTTGCCGGTAACCATTGCAGCACTGCTTATCTCGATCGAACCTCTTATTGATATGGCACGTACGGCGCTTAACGTATCGGGCGCAATGACAGCAGGCACTATCACTAGCCGTCTGCTCGAGAAAAAAGACAAGCAAGCAGAATTGGAACCAACGAATACATAACTCGATATCAAGGCATGTTGTTAGGTTAGTTTCACTCCATTAAAAAGCCCTGATGTATCAAACATCAGGGCTTTTTTACGTTTCGTCGTTATTGATAAATGGTGAATTAAGATCAGGCTGGTTTAGCCGCTATTTCACTTAAAACAACAGTGTCAAACGTTACCACATTAAATCATCTGGAATGACGAAGTCTTTATACGGGTCATCCTCGTCGACTTCGTCCGAGCTTGATGTCTGAGTATCCACAATAGATTCTTCATCTCGCATTGCGATCTTATTCGCTACCGAAGTAGGGATAACAACATAGCTTTCGCCTTGACGAGCAATACTTAAGAGACCGTTACTGAGTTGCTTTTGAGTCAGCTCTTCTACGTACAGGTATTTCACCAAAGTACCGTCGGTGAAGTTGTATTTTATCTCACCATTTTTCTGCTCGAGCTTGTTCATTTCAATCAATTGCTTCACCTGAGCTTTAATCTCTTTACTCAGCTGCTGTTCTTTCAATTGTTGGTTTAACTCTTTATCTTTCGCTTGCTGCGCCAATTTAGCTTCTTCAGCTGCCGCTTTTGCTTCACGAGACTGAACGCGAGATTTTTTAGAGCCTTTCTTCGCCTTCTTTAATTTTTTTTCATTTACCAAGCCAGCTTTAAGCATCTGCTCTTGGAGTGTTAACTTTGCCATGACTTTCCCAGTTAAGGATTAAAAACGCCTCTATCATACCTGCTTTTCAGGTTTCTGTTTACTGAACAAGAGTAAATTACTGAACTATCATCAAATCAGCTTAGATAGTTCCAAACCGCTCGAATGCTTTTAATACTTCGCCACATCATCCATTTCTGAGTAGCCGACAAACGAATATATCGATAGATACTGGCTACTAATCGGTTCTTATCATTTGTCTCAATCGGGTCAGCACTTTCAACCAGCAACGCTCACATCAAGTTACAGCGTCACCATATCAAATACCTCTTTTATCTGGTGACGATTCCAGTGTAGAAAAGAATACTCAAAGCGTTGTAAAACAGCACTTACCTTGAGGGATACATAGACAGTGAGACTTTCATTTCAATCTAATCAAATTCATCAATAACAGGTGGAATTTGCTAAGAAGTAACCAATCTCAGATTCAAAACCCTACTTGCCGTCTCAATCGAGTAGGATTGCACCGTTTTCCTGCAATTTATTTAGGATCTGGGTTGCACGCCTACCGCATACTGTCAGATACTGAACAAAACCAACTTTCAGCTACAGTAAGCGCTCCCCGCCTGCTGTTCAGGACATTCTATGAGTTTAGACAATCAGCCAACCTACTTCTTTTTCGACTACGAAACATGGGGCGTAAGCCCAGCGAAAGATCGCCCAAGTCAGTTCGCAGGTGTTCGTACCGATCAAGATTTTAATATTATCGGAGAGCCTCTGGTTATCTATTGCCAACCTCCTGCTGATTATCTGCCTGCACCTGAAGCCGCATTAATTACTCGCATCACACCACAAAAAGCCCTGTCCCAAGGCTTACCTGAACCTGAATTCATCGCCAAAATTCATGCTGAACTTGCTAAGCCCAATACCACCAGCCTTGGCTACAATAGCATTCGTTTCGATGACGAAGTCACACGATATACCTGTTATCGTAATTTTATCGACCCGTACGCATGGAGCTGGCAGAACGGTAACTCTCGTTGGGATCTACTGGACGTGATGCGCGCCGTCCACGCACTTCGCCCTGAAGGCATTGTCTGGCCAGAGAACGAAGACGGTTACCCAAGTTTCAAACTGGAAGACCTATCAAAGGCCAATGACATTGAACACGAAAACGCGCACGATGCGATGGCCGATGTTATTGCGACTATCGAGTTAGCGAAAAAGTTGAAAGCGGCACAGCCGAAAATGTTTGACTACCTATACAACATGCGCCACAAGCGTAAGCTGAATGAGTTAGTCGACATTGTAAACATGACGCCTCTAATGCACGTTTCAGGCATGTTCGGTCGTGATTGCCACTACACGAGCTGGGTGGTGCCTATGGCGTGGCACCCAACCAATCAAAATGCGGTTATCGTGGTTGACTTGGCTAAAGACCCTAGCCCATTGCTTGAGCTTGATTCCGATGCCCTGCGTGAAAGGCTCTATACAAAGCGCAGTGAGCTATCAGAAAACGAGCTTCCAGTTCCGATCAAACTTGTACACTTGAACAAGTGTCCAATTCTTGCACCAGCAAAAACCCTGACGGCTGAAAATGCCGCAACTATCGGTATTGATCGACAACAGTGTCTCAATAACCTAGCACTATTACGTGAACACCCTGAAATTCGCGAAAAGCTGATCGGTTTGTATTCACAAGAACGTGTATACGAGAAAAGTGACGACGTCGACACCCATCTGTATGACGGCTTCTTTTCACCCGCCGATAAAACCGCAATGAACATCATTCGTGAAACCGACCCAAATAACTTATCAGCGTTAGACATCACTTTTGGCGACGAACGTATTAAACCGTTACTGTTCCGTTACCGTGCTCGACACTTCCCATGGACACTTGATGAGCAGGAGCAATTGAAGTGGGCAAACCATTGTCGTGAGTTTTACGAAAGTCGCTTGGAAGAGTACATGTTAAACCTAGAGAATCTCGCACACGAACATGAGAGCGACGAAAAAAAGATGGCGATCTTGAAGGCGGTTTATCAATACGTAGAAAACTTAGCCAGCTAATTCCACTATCAAGAGATGTTACACTTTGAAAGAACGTTTAATCCAACTCGTCTACTGCTTGATCTCCTTTGCTTTGATCCTAGGCGCCCTCACAGCAGGTAACGCGTTACAACACCTGTTAGACACCGCTATCCCGGGCAGTATTTTTGGCATGTTAATTTTATTTGCTGTCATGGTGATTGGTATTGTTCCTGCACACTGGGTACAACCCGGTGCTAGCTTGATCATTCGCTTTATGATTTTATTATTTGTTCCGATCAGTGTCGGGTTGATGGAGCACTTTGACGAACTTATCGCAAATGCATTGCCCATCTTAGCCAGTGCCGTGGGGGGGACGCTGATCGTCTTGGTTTCTTTATCATGGTTCTTAGACCGCTTGCTTTCGAGAGGTCAATAATCATGTGGATCCTACTGACCATCGTGGTGTTTCTATTTGCTCGCTGGATAAGCCAGAAAGTGAACTCGCCACTGTGTAACCCATTGCTGATCAGCATTGGGGTTATTATTCCTATTCTGCTGTTTTTCAAAATCCCCTTTGAAACTTATTATGCGGACAACACTTGGATTACCTACATGCTTCAACCTGCGGTCGTTGCACTTGCTTACCCGCTCTACGAGCAACTGCCGCAAATCCGCACTAACTGGCGTATCATCACCTTAGCTTGCACACTTGGCAGCGTAATGTCGATGATCACAGCAGCCTTGATCGCCGTCGCTTTTAAAGCCGATTTGAGCTTAATCGCAAGTTTACTCGGTAAGTCAGTCACCACACCTATCGCTATGGAAGTCTCCAGTCATTTAGGGGGCGAAGCCGCGATTGCCGCAATTCTGGTGCTTATTGTGGGTCTGTTTGGGGCCATTTTCGCTTACCCTATTTATAACCTAATCGGTATTAAGAGTCCGATAGCACGAGGGTTAACCATGGGCACAGTATCGCATGCTCTAGGAACCGCAACCTGTGCAGAAAAGAACCCACAAGATGCGGCTTTTAGCTCTCTCGCGTTAGTACTTTGTGGTGTTATAACCTCGATTATCGCGCCGAGCATATTTGCTATCGTCGTTTGGCTCTACGCGTAATCCGATGGGCTGGCATATTCATTTTTAATCTCTCGAAAGCCCAACAAAACGCTGATGACATAACATCTACTTGGGCTTATTCTCGGCACTCACCTAATCATGCCAAGCGATTGGGCTCAAATTTGAGTCAATAAATGCGATAGGCATGGTCATATTGGTCTTTGCAATCGATTTCATCTGTGACCTCACTCTAATTATGCAATAGAATGTAACAACAAGATCGCAATAGTGACTTGAATCACGGATTATTCTTGAGTATTGCATAAACTTAAAGCCTAAGGTTAATTAAGGATTCAACATGAACAGTCGTATTACCATGGCGCTGGAAAGTGCTCCAGCATCAATTAGGACACTTTTGAGTGACATCGTATTTTCAGATAGCTTCGATGCAACGTTATCTTCAGAGCAATTTGCTGATTTACTGCAAGCCAGCGGTTTAACTGATAACGAGTTACGTGTTGCACTGCTTCCTTTTGCCGCCGCTTATTCTTACGCACCGCTCTCCGAGTTTTATGTTGGCGCTATCGTACGTGGTTTGTCTGGGACTTTGTATTTTGGGGCAAACCTTGAAGTCGCCGGCGCTCAGTTAAGCCAAACTGTGCATGCAGAACAGTCAGCGATTAGCCACGCTTGGATGAAAGGTGAAGAAGGTATTTCCGACATCACGATTAACTTCAGCCCTTGTGGTCACTGTCGCCAATTCATGAATGAACTTACGACAGCAAAAGAGCTTCAAATTCAGCTTCCACAACGCACTGAAATGTCTCTACAAGACTATCTGCCGGATTCATTTGGCCCCGCTGATTTAGGCATTACAGAAGGCTTGATGACGAAATTAGATCACCAATACACATCCGCAGAGACGAGCCCAATTATTGTGAGCGCACTTGCCGCCTTAAACCGCAGCCACGCCCCTTACACTAAGAACCTAAGTGGCGTTTCATTACAGCTGGCAACGGGTGAAATCTTTACGGGTGCGTACGCTGAAAACGCCGCCTTCAACCCTAGCCTTCCGCCATTACAAGTTGCACTCGTTCAACTTAGACTGGCTGGCTTCGATTTTGAGCAAATCGAAAACGCAGCCTTGGTTGAAATCGCTGACGGAAACATCAGTCACTTAGCAGAGACTCAGTCGACATTGGAAGCGATTAACCCTGACATTCCAGTGAGTTACTTAGCAATTTAAGCACATTCCATTAACAAAACACGCAAAAAAGCAGCCCATATTATTAGGCTGCTTTTTTTATACTTCTAATTCATACCACAGACCGCGCAAACGTTTGCTTTTATCGGTCAAATAAGTATGATCACACCGTTTTCAATCACTCGTTTAAAAGATCGGAAGGAATGTCTATGTTTGGTACCGCTATTCGTGAAAATGCTACTCGTGTACTTCTATTAGGTTCAGGCGAACTCGGCAAAGAAGTCGCTATTGAGTGCCAACGTTTAGGTTTGGAAGTGATTGCATGTGACCGTTATGAAGACGCACCCGCTATGCAAGTGGCGCATCGCAGTCATGTGTTCGATATGTTAGACGCTGATGCGTTAGAAGCCATTATTGAGCTCGAAAAACCCGATTACGTAGTACCAGAAATCGAAGCGATTGCCACCGGTAAACTCGTGGAGCTTGAAGCAAAAGGATTGAATGTCGTTCCAACAGCGAACGCGACGAAACTGACGATGAACCGCGAAGGCATTCGTCGCCTAGCCGCAGAAACGTTAGAGTTGAGCACATCTCCGTACCGTTTTGCTGACACCTTTGAAGATTTCGCCGCTGCGGTCGAATTTGTGGGCATGCCTTGTGTCGTGAAACCCGTGATGAGCTCTTCAGGCAAAGGCCAAAGCGTCATCAAAACAGAAGAAGATATTCAAAAGTCTTGGGATTACGCGCAAGATGGTGGTCGCACTGGCGCGGGTCGTGTCATCGTTGAAGGCTTTATCGACTTTGATTACGAAATCACACTATTAACCGTTCGAGCAGTAGACGGCATTCATTTCTGTGCGCCTATCGGCCACCGCCAAGAAGACGGTGACTACCGCGAGTCATGGCAGCCACAAATCATGTCAGACAACGCTTTAAAAGCAGCGCAATACACCGCAGGGCAAGTGGTTAACGCACTAGGCGGTTACGGTATCTTTGGTGTGGAACTGTTTGTTAAAGGTGATCATGTCATTTTCAATGAAGTGTCCCCTCGCCCACACGATACCGGTTTAGTAACCTTGATGTCTCAAGACTCATCTGAATTTGCGCTGCATGTACGCGCATTTACGGGTATGCCAATTAAATCCATCACGCAATACGGCCCGTGTGCATCAGCGGTTATTCTGGGTCAAGGCACATCAACAAACATCCGCTTTGAAGGGCTTGCAGAAGCGCTAGATGCACCACAAACGCAAGTTCGTCTATTTGGTAAGCCAGACATTGATGGTCGCCGTCGCCTTGGTGTCGCGTTAACTCGCCGTAATAGCACAGAGACCGCGATTGAAGATGCAATTGAAAGCGCTTCAAAAGTAAAAGTCATTTACTGATGGTGTCTCTATCTGAGCCATACAGCCTTCACCTCTGAACAATAAAAATACGGGCTATTTAGCCCGTATTTTTGTCTTTTATCTTGTCATCGAATTCAGCAAGCTAAACCTAAGCAATAGACTCAATCAAATACACCTCTTCACTGAATCGAGACAAACCTTTCTTCGTAATCTTTGGGTGTTTATCGTCGGCGATATCTTGATTTAACAACGTAATTTTATAGCCGACAAATAACCGTTCGATCTCTGACAGAGGTACGCTAAACGGAGGCCCCGCCATCTCGCTTTGTTCGTAATCCAATGTCACCAGTAAGATCGTACCACTCGGTTTCAACAGTTGCTTCAAACGCGCGACGTACTGAACTCGCATCTCTTCAGGTAATGCCACCAGCGAAGCACGATCATAAATAATGTCGACCGGCTGGATTGGCGCGGTGAAATAATCGCCCGTATAAATACTCAATTCATCGAATTGATAAAGCTCGTGCTGACCACTGATTTGAGTCACTGTTGGTGTGTACAAATGCTCAGAGAAAAAGGCACGAACCGCAATTTGGCTTAATTCAACACCTTGAACCTGTTCGTGCTTGGTTGCTAACCAAATTAAATCTTCACTCTTACCACAAAGAGGCACGAAGACACTTTTGTCGTAGCTTGGGTTAGTCTTTTCCCAAAATTCGATAAGAAGCGGGTTTACATCTTCAAGGTGGAAACCAATTTGGTTGGCAGCCCATTTATTGTGCCAAAATTCAGGATTATTCATCTTTCGTTCATGTTAAACAGTGATAATACAAGGGTACAGTATCGATGAATAAGAGCAACCTTCGCTGAGTTTTAACGTAAAAAATAGCAGAGTCAGAATAGCAAACAACACCCGTTGAGAAAGTTGACTGCTGCAGTTCAAAGTTCTCAAAATATGGGAAAAATTACTTAAATAATTTGTCTATATCTTCACATTTTAAAGCAATATTAAACGTTAGAGTTGGTTTCTATCTTAACAGGCCCCATCTAATATATAGCGAGATTAGTTGGTGTCGTTAAGCTGTTTTCACTCTTATGTTTTACTGGTTACCCCCTTTTGAATACCCGTTTTTGTAACCTTGTATTTTGGAGTTTGAATGAGTGTATTTCTCCGTACGACGGCCCTAATGCTTTTGGTATTGAGCCGAGCGCCTGCATTCGCAGCCGCACCAGTTTCAACGAATTCAACAGTTCAATCGCGCACTCCAGCGCAAAACCAAGTGTCATCAAACGTATTTCGCCACAGCCTGAGTGGCTTATACGGTATCAAAGCATTCGACTCACGTCCGACGCAACCCTATTCTGATTTCGATATCCTTTACAGCAAAGCACACCAAGCACAAGCTGAATTGGAAACTATCTGTAGAAGTACCGCCCTACTGACTCACTCTGAAGCACTATTCGCAGGGGTGAAATCTCAATCTCGTGCAAAAGAGAAGATCGACTTAGAGTTGGATGGCAATGTCACAAGAATTACCGACTTAGCCCGCGCAACCATTATTGCCAATGATGTGGAAAGTTTGGTTGAAGTTTACGAAGCACTAAGCCGTGAAGCGGATGTCGTAAAAGTAAAAAACAAGTTTAAGTCCCCAGCGGATTCAGGCTACCGTGACCTTAACCTATTGGTTCGTTTGCCAAAAACCAACATCATCGCAGAGGTTCAACTTCACTTGAAAGCGATTGCTGATGTAAAAAGTGGCCCAGAGCATGAGCTATACGAAATCATTCAAGGTATTGAACGCCACGCTATTGCAGAAAAACGCCCGGTTAACGACATAGAAGCCGCGCAAATTAATAGCTTGAGACGTCAATCTCTTGAACTTTACCAACAAGCATGGCAACCCTACATTACAACGCACATTAAAGCCGCGTGATACATTGAGGCCGACGAGGGTACCCATCGTATACGTCTCTGTTGTAAAAAATTTAAACTTGAAGGGCTGCATGAATCGCAGCTCTTTTTTTTGATTCTTCAGATATAAAAAGACCACGCTAGGCGTGGTCTATTGCTTGGCTATTTCTCGATTTTAATATTTTCGACTCGAGCCTTCAGTTTCTGACCCGGTCTAAAAGTCACAACACGTCGAGCAGAAATGGGAATGTCTTCACCCGTTTTTGGGTTACGACCCGGTCGCTCGTTTTTCTCGCGAAGATCAAAGTTACCAAAGCCAGACAGTTTTACCTGTTCGCCATTTTCAAGTGCTTTACGAACTTCCTCGAAAAACACTTCAACCGTTTCCTTGGCATCCCGCTTGCTATATCCGAGTGTATCAAACAGGTTCTCAGCCAAATCGGCCTTCGTGAGTGCCATAAAACTTTCCTCAAAGCTATGTTAAACATTGCTACTATCGCAGTAGCGCCAAAGCATTTACCCTATTCAATCAATGAGATAAGGTCGTTCACAACGAAAGTGTATGCCAAGCTTCTGATTTTCGCCAACTTTTTTATCTTAACTATTAAATTATTATTTATAATCAGCAAGATAACCCACTCCCAATTTCACATATATAGCGAAATAAGCTCCACACAAACACCCCAAAAAGAGTTATATACCAGTAATGTTAAAAAATACAGAATTTAGAACTTTAAGTGCTCGATGTTAAATTTTTAATCTTTAATTCTATATCTAATAAAATCAGTCACTTGATTTGATGTCAAACTCAACAGAGGTTACTTAACCACCAGCACAAGCAAGCATCTCCGTCTCATTTTAGTATTTAGTTCTAATGAAAAGCTAACCGTCAGCGACACCGAAACCACGCATTGTCTCGTGACTATCGCAACTAAGGTTTGTGTATACACTCCTCTTATTAAGAGGATACAAAAAAGCGACGTAATTTACGTCGCTTTGGGTGTTGCTAGCCACTAACTCGCCGATCAAACATCAACGAACAATGCCTTTAAGCAAGCTTAAACGTTGCAACTTTGTCACTCAGACCTGCCGCTTGGTTCTTAAGCTCATTCGACTCAGTTAGGCTTTCTTGTGACCCGGCCACCAACTGATCAGTCACATCTTTAATCGATGTAATGTTTTGAGTAATTTCACCCGTCACATGAGTTTGCTCTTCAGCTGCGGTAGCGATTTGTGTCGCCATATCGCTGATCAATGCAACCGCGGTATTGATCTCTTCTAATGCGTGTGAAGCTCGGTCTGCATCTTCTACGGAATGTACAGCAAGCTTAGAGCTACTTTCCATGAGTTCAACCGCTTGACCCGTTGTTTTCTGCAGAATATCAATCGTCGACTTAATCTCCTCAGTTGAGGAGTGAGTACGCTGAGAAAGAACGCGAACCTCATCGGCTACGACGGCGAAGCCACGTCCTTGTTCACCCGCACGAGCCGCTTCTATTGCAGCATTAAGAGCAAGTAAGTTCGTCTGTTCAGCAATACCTTGAATCGTCGCTAACACTGTTGAGATCTCTTGAGCGTGTTTATTCAGTTCACTGATCACTTTACCCGCTTCATTCACTTCATTTGCTAGGTTATTGATCGAACCTTTTGTATCGACAACTAACGCATGACCGCTATTGGTACTCGACGCGGAATCTTGCGCAGCCTTTGCCGTTTGCTCGGCATGGGATGCGATTTCTTGCGTTGCACAGGCCATTTCAGTGACAGCTGTCGCGACCATCGTGATTTCTTGCTGCTGATGGTTAAGTTCATCAACAGAGCGGTTCGCACGCTGAGTCGTTTGCTCTGATTGGCTATTTAACTGTTCAGACTGACCACGAATATGACTAATCAATTGCTGTAAGCTGTCAACAAACGTATTGAAGTTATGCGCTAGCTCCCCTACTTCATCTTGGTTTTCAACACGAATACGTTGAGTTAGGTCACCACTGCCATTGGCAATTTGAGCCAACGCTTTCGAAACATGATTAAGCGGGCGGAATAGCATAGTACACAACAGGTTAAACAGCACGATACAGACAAGTACAACAAGTAACGTCGCTAACACTTGGCCGGCTACCGCATCAAATAACGGTGCTACCAAAGAGTCATGATTGACCACGCTTACCGAAATTAGATTCGTTCCCTTTATCGCGCTCGCATAAAGAATATAGTCATCACCATTTAACTCGATGGTTATCTCTGTTTTGCTCGCGAGCGCCTTTTGAACATCAGCAAAATCTAGCCCTAAAGAGCTAATATTCTTATTCAATAACTTAGTATCTGGATGCGTGTAAACGGTGCCTTTATTGGTCGCGATAAACATATAGCCTTCACCAGGAAGAACCACTTTTGTCAGGCTATCAATAATGTCGGTAATCTCGACATCCGCACCCAAAACAACTTGCTCACCATGCAACTGCATTGCGCTACCTAGTGAAACAACATTCGCCCCAGTCGCCGCAGCAACCGTTGGGTTATCCATGAACACTTTACTTGGATTCGCTACGGCATTGGTGTACCAACCCCATTGTCGAGGGTCATCATTACCCGGTGGTAACACGACGCCATTTGCGTTTTGCTGAGAACCATCAGCAAATGCTAAGAACACATTATCAAAAGAGGCAGAATCACGAACTTGTTTAAGGTGAGTCACTAAACTCTCTTGCTTTAATTCCTGCGGAAGCGATGTCAGCGCGCGCTCTTTAGATAATATCCAGTCCGCTACGTATTGATTGTAAGAAGCAGACGTGCCTTCTAAGCGTTGTGCAACATCAGTATCAAGGCGTTCCAATGATGAACGAAAAGAAAGAGCTTCGACCAAAATCCCCCCGAGGATGATGGCTATACTAGCTGATATCGCCAGCTTATTTTTAAGCGAGAGTTTCTTTAACATGAGGAAACCTATAATTGAGAAGTAATGACCATGGCATAACGATTTCGTTGCCAATATGACTGAACGTTGTATATATTTTATGTTTTAAAAGAAATGAATAAACTAGTCAACCCGTTGTATTATCAATATCTGTATTCAGAACACGTACAACCGTTCATTCATCGATCACATTGTCATACTAAATCGGTAAACGAACGCTTAAATCGGGCATGATATATATTCAAAGATGTCGTTAGTGTCACATGTCGTTACACAGCACGATACCTTAAGGCTTTACATCTTGGGCGAGGTAAACAACAATCCCTGAGAATAAACCCATAACACAATGTATTTAGAAATTATGAGTAATACAGAACAAAAAAAATCGAGTCCTCTTTTCGAAATCATTTTTAACGTCTTTCTCCCTTCATTTATCTTAATGAAATTCAGCGGAGAAGAGCATCTCGGGACAGGATTAGCACTGCTTGTCGCCCTTGCCTTCCCTATAGCTTACGGTGGCATGGAGTTAATACGCAACAAGAAGTTCAACTTCATCGCAGCGCTTGGCTTTGTGAGTGTGTTATTGACGGGCGGGATTGGCTTCTTCGAGTTAGATACGCGTTGGTTAGCTCTAAAAGAAGCATTAATACCTGGCCTAATTGGCTTAGCGGTTCTTGGCTCAACCTTCACTCGCTACCCGTTTATCCAAAAAGTTATCTTCACCCCCGCTCTGTTAAACATCTCTCTTATTGAAGAGCGCTTAAGAGAGTTCGGTAACCAAGCAAAATTTGATCGTTGCTTAATGACTTCAAACTATTTATTCGCGAGTACTTTTGCGTTCTCTTCTGCGATGAACTACTTCCTCGCGACTTGGATCGTAACAAGCCCTGCTGGCACCGCGGCCTTCAATGAAGAACTTGGTAAATTGACGCTTTACAGCTATCCGGCAATCGCTATCCCAAGCATGTTGATGATGCTCGGCATTTTCTACTATATTTGGCGTCAAGTCCGCGCGATGACATCACTAGAAACAGAGAAAATATTCATCACGAGATAACACTCTACCTACGCATCTCCCATTACCATCAAGCCCAGTTCAATACTGGGCTTTTTTGCTTCAACTTTCTCGTTAAATCAAGCGATGAAATACCAACTTATCATTGGTGATACCAATAGACTCAATCATTCAAATTATCGCTCTCATGTTCTCAGAAATAACCCCCCTCAAAATAACCAATAGCTAAAGAATTGCATTCGGTTATAATAACTGGTGAGTTCACGCTCAATTTTGTTGATTAATTGACAAAGTTTTATCCAGATATTAACACTATTTCAGCTCTTATTGATAAGATGAAACACGCTCGGACGTGAAGCAAGCACTATCTGCGACTGTTGAGGGTGTTTTTTCGATTTAGCAAAGAGGCATGAGGCCGCTATCCTTGGGTTTAGCCACTTCAAAAGTAAATTCCCGTGCTGATCGTACTGACCATCACCCAAGAACTGGAGAAAAAATTCAAGTTTCAACATTATAAACACCCGCGTTTATAAAGCACTAAAAGTGTCATGTAACACATCGTGCAATGACGAACTCAACGTAGAATCCAAGGAAGATTACAATGTCTATAACGAAAGCAAAAACTTCAGCTAGCCGCAGTAAAAAAGCGGCTAAGCCCACGAAAACAATGGTCGAAGCGCCTAAGACTCGTCAACGTATTGAAGAGATCCTTGAACAGCGCGAATTGGCCAAACTGTTAGAGTTATAGTTTGTTATCGTTCGAATGCCACTACACCCTGTAGTGGCATTTTCGATTTAGAGAATAAAATCTAGCAGAAATTTCATCCAACACCTTTCAATCAAACATCATTCCAGCTCTAGCAGTAAGTAACGGACTTGCTTACATACCCATACATACCCATACATATCCAAATTGCGCTTTTCGCTATCATCAGCAGCACTAATATTGATGAAATAGAAGAAGCGATTCGCAGCATATATCTGCCCGTGTAACGCTTCTTGTTTTGAGGTGATTATGAATGTAATTCGTATGGGGATTGACGCGAATATCCACAAGAATAAAGGCAAATACAAAGCAATAGCTAAGTTTACTGTTCGTGCGCTGTTTTATTATTCAGAAACAAAAAAAATGAGTGAGAACTTCAGTTCTAGTGAGAGAAAACTTTTATTTAAAAAACAGCCTAACTTTCTGTCTAAATTTATCACCCCTTATTTGTGTGTCGATTTTAAAAAAAATGAAAAAATCGATATACTATCAAAGCATTACGATTGGTTTGAAGATAAGTTCACCCAAGTCGCTCGCCATCAAATAGTTAATGAGACACTCAATCTTTTAACGTTAGAGATAAATGAAGACACCTATTTATTGAATCTGAGTTTCGAGCGAAATGCGAGAAAAGAAGGTGAGCTGACCCTTTCCCTAACTGACGCGATGTTGAATAAAATGTACACCATCTCATTTACTGTGTTTAACAATGATATCTATATTGGTGGGGTGCAAGGAGCAGCCAATGACAATGGTTTCAGCCGAACATTCACAAAGGCCTTTTATGGGTTGAGACCAAAATCATTCATGGTTGAAAGTCTGCGATTGATCGCCTCCAGCTTGAGCATCAACCATATTTACGCAGTTAACGAATCTGGACATATATACAATGCTTTGCGCTATGGTAAGAAAGCAAAAACAATCAGTCTTCGTTATAATGAATTGTGGGAAGAGCACGAGGGACAACAACATACCAAGTGTTTCTATATTCTCCCCCTCAAGTCCACAAGAAAAGATCTTGAACCACTTAAGCGCCAGAAACGAAAATTGTATCGTGAACGCTATGCTTGGTTGGATCAATACGAGCAAAATCTACATATCGCGATCAGTCGTCACATCAATGCCTCTTTTGATATAGCGAAAGCTTGCTAATTACGCGAGCGCGTGCGGACGAATTATGCCCAAAGGTTTAACACTCAACACAAGATAACCTCTGCGATTCAAACCGACGCCCTCGCCTATCAAAATGCCTCTCCATTGAGGCATTTTCGACATTCAGCACTGCACTTTGACTCATTTTCTTGCAACAACGGACCTTCCAATCAAAAACACAACCAAAATCACAACGTGTTGATCCATACAATTAATATTAGACAAAGCTAATATTCAACTTTATAATCAATGGGTACTTTAGAAACCACTTAATGGTCGGCGACTAGACAGCAACAACACAAGATAAAGCTCTATGCTCGGCAATGGGTATCGTTAAACTTAGAGACAACAATAGGTAAACAAATGACTAAAATTGTAATCATCGGAGGCGTAGCTGGAGGTGCATCAACGGCTGCACGTGCACGCCGCCTTAGCGAAAATGCAGACATCATCATGTTCGAACGAGGTCCCTTTGTTTCTTTTGCCAACTGCGGATTGCCGTATCATATTGGTGGTGATATTCAGGATAGAAGTAAGCTCCTCCTGCAAACGCCAGAAAGCTTCTTAGCTCGCTTTAACGTTGATGTTCGTGTTATGAACGAAGTCATATCTATCGACCGACACAATAAGCAGGTTATGGTTAAGAACCTACTGGATAATAGTGAGTATACGGAAAGCTACGACTTCTTGCTCCTTAGCCCTGGCGCTGGCCCTATCGTTCCGCCAATCCCTGGTATCGATAACCCGCTGACGCACTCGCTACGTAACATTCCTGATATGGATCGCATCATTCAAACCATCCAGATGAACAAGCCAGAACACGCAACCGTTGTTGGCGGCGGGTTCATTGGCCTAGAAATGATGGAAGCCTTCCATCAGTTGGGAATTAAAACCACGCTTATTGAGATGGCTGACCAAGTGATGACCCCTGTTGACCGAGAAATGGCGGGGGTTGCTCACGCTGAAATTCGCGAGAAAGGCATTGACCTTAAACTAGGCGTTGCGCTTCAAGCGGTTGAGTACGTTCCAAACGAACATATTGCCAACATTGGCTCTGGTGAAGATACCGAACACCAGCATATTGAAGGTGAGTTAAATCTGACTCTCAACAATGGCGAGTCGTTAACCACCGACATCTTAATCATGGCTATCGGTGTACGTCCTGAGACTAAGTTAGCAAAAGAAGCAGGACTACAAATTGGTGCACTAGGTGGTATTTACACCAATGAAATGATGCAGACGAGCGATCCTAGTATCTACGCCGTCGGTGATGCAGTGGAAGAAAAAGACTTTGTCACAAGTGCACAAACTCTGGTTCCGCTTGCTGGCCCTGCCAACCGTCAAGGTCGTATGGCTGCCGACAACATGTTCGGACGCAATGAAACCTATCAAGGTACACAAGGCACCGCTATCTGTAAGATCTTCGACCTAGCAGTAGCCTCAACGGGTAAGAACGAGAAGCAACTTAAACGTGATGGTATAAACTATGAAAAAGTTTACGTTCACACCGCTAGCCACGCGAGCTACTACCCTGGCGCTGAGATTGTCTCGTTCAAAATGTTGTTCGATCCAAAAACAGGCAAGATCCTAGGTGCGCAAGCGGTGGGCAAAGATGGCGTCGATAAGCGAATTGATGTAATGGCGGTAGCCCAACGCGCGGGCATGACCGTCGAGCAACTTCAACACCTAGAACTGACCTACGCGCCGCCATATGGCAGTGCCAAAGATGTGATCAACCAAGCGGCCTTTGTAGCAAACAACATCATCAAGGGTGACTCAACTCCGATTCACTTTGATGAAATGGACTCTTTGACTGACGAGCAAGTGCTGCTTGATGTACGTAACCCTGGCGAGCTTGAAAATGTTGGCTTTATCAAAGATGCCATTAACATCCCTGTCGACCAACTGCGTCAACGAATGAACGAACTGCCAAAAGACAAAGAGATTGTGATTTATTGTCAAGTTGGCTTACGTGGCAACGTGGCATACCGTCAGTTAGTCAACCACGGCTTCAAAGCCCGTAACCTGATTGGCGGATACCGCACTTACAAGTTCGCCACTGCTTAAGGTAAGCCAAACACTGCCCTTTTTCTTTGGAGCACTCTATAGTGCTCCTTTTTTTTGGTTATCACTATGTAAGTGGTCAATGAAAGGTTTAAAAAGGGATTTAGACAAAGTCATTCCTCTTAATGTCTTGAGAGGGATACTAACAAATCCGCTGTATTACATTGATAACAACAAAGACCAATAATATTTGTTAAAATTGCAACAGTCTAAACATGATCCCGTCATGGTCTGGTTAGATGTCGATGTATCATCGACTTTTATAGGTCTCTGTTTTGTCCAAGATGTTCGAAGAAATAGGCCAAGCGAGGTAAGAAGTTACCTCGCTTTAAACGAACTACAGATCCAGATTCGGCTGAATAAAATCAATGAAAGCAGAGATCCTCTTGGCAACGGAGGAGGACTTATAGTAAACCGCATTAATTTGCTCTCGGCCAAAATGACTGATTTTTTCGCCTTCTAATAATGGAATTAATCGCCCTTCGGCAATGTCTTTCTTCACCATGAAACCGGATAGACAGGCGATACCATTTCCCATCAAAGCAAGCTGTCTCACCGTTTCACCGTTACTTGAGGTCAGTGTTGGTATCAGCCCGGAGAATCCTTTCAGAGGCCATTCATTAAGTGTTTTTGGTGTTGAAAACCCGATGGTATCGTGATGTTCCAAATCACGACTTTTACTCGGAAAGCCACGCTTTGCTAAATAATCAGGTGAAGCCACAATGTAAAGTAAACTTCTGCCCAGAGGCTTCGCATGTAATGTTGAGTCACTCAAAGCACCGATACGAATAGCGATATCGGTTTTCTTTTCTAGTAAATCAACAAAACCTTCATTAGAGGTCAACTCCAACTCAATATCAGGATAGGCTTGATTAAATGGCTGAACGAGTGGGACTAACTGATGAAACACAAACGGACTAGCGGCATCAACACGCAGCCGCCCTTTGGGTAATTCTCCACGGGATATGAGCTCATCTTCCGCTTGCTGTAGTTGCATCAGCCCTATTCGCACCGTATCAACGAATTGCCGCCCCTCATCCGTTAATTCAATCCGTCTTGTGGTTCGGTTTAATATTGTCACGCCAAGTTGGCTCTCAACCTTACTCACCGCTCGCGATACCCGCGCCACCTGTATATCTAAACTCTCTGCTGCCGCTGTAAATCCGCCGGTATCGACCACGGTAAGCAGAATTTCTAAATCATCCGATTTTGTACGCATAACGCCTTACCATCTTTCTATCCGCTCACGTTTAATTATTGCATTTATAACAAATATCATTTGTTAAATAACCTATTTTTTGCAAAGTAATTTTCACGCAGAATACTCTCAACAAATCACGACACAGCAACACCTTGATAAGCACATTCGCTGCTGTGTCGTTGAACCTAACAAACAAGAGAGTAAATGATATGCCATTAGCACTTCTCGCATTGACGCTCAGCGCCTTTGCTATCGGAACAACAGAGTTTGTGATCGTGGGGCTACTCCCAACCATGGCTTCTGACTTAAATGTCTCACTACCATCAGCAGGACTGTTGGTCAGCCTTTATGCATTGGGTGTTGCGATTGGCGCACCTGTTTTAACCGCACTAACTGGAAAATGGAACCGCAAACATGTCCTGTTGAGTATCATGGCGCTGTTTGTCGCTGGCAACTTATTGGCATGGCAAGCACCCGGTTACAACACCCTGATTATCGCTCGTATTTTGACTGGTTTAGCTCATGGTGTGTTTTTCTCCATAGGTTCAACCATTGCGACAGGACTGGTCGCCAAAGAAAAAGCCGCCAGTGCGATTGCGATTATGTTCACAGGATTAACCGTTGCGCTAGTGACCGGCGTGCCACTCGGCACTTACATCGGTCAAACCTTTGGTTGGCAATCGACTTTTCTGATTGTGGCGCTGTTGGGACTGATTGCGTTGATCGGTAGTGCTTTCTTAGTGCCAAATAACCTGAAACAACCCGCCGCAGCTAAACTATCATCACAGTTAAAAGTGTTAACCCAACCAAGGCTACTACTGGTTTATGCGATCACGGCACTGGGCTACGGTGGTACATTTACCGCTTTCACTTTCCTTGCGCCAATTTTGCAACAAGAAACAGGATTTAGCGCGAATGCCATTAGCCTAATCATGCTGGTATACGGTGTATCTGTTGCGATTGGTAATATTTTAGGTGGCAAAATGGCTGACAAAATGGGGCCAATTAAAGCGCTGACGATTATTTTTGCAGGACTCGCGACAGTATTAGTGGTATTTAACTTTACGGCTGTGAATCCTATCGCAGCGGTGGCGACCATCTTAGTTTGGGGGGCTTTTGCATTCGGGAATGTTCCTGGCTTGCAAGTTTATGTAGTGAAGCTCGCTGAAAAATACACCCCTGATGCTGTTGATGTGGCATCGGGTCTAAACATTGCGGCGTTTAACGTTGGTATTGCTCTTGGTTCTTGGGGTGGCGGTATGATTGTGTCTGAAATGGGATTGATGCATACCCCTTGGATTGGTGCCGTAGTCGTACTTGTTGCGCTGGCTCTAACTCGAATAAGTGGACGCTTTGATAAACGTGCAGAAAGTCAGGGTTTAAAACAAACTGTACTGGTAAAAGAAGCCTCTTAATTTCTATTCGAACGGGTCAATACTCAACATTGACCCGTGCATTCTTATTTAGCATCAACTTAGGCACTACACTATGAAAACGGTTTTTATCACTGGAGCAAATCGAGGTTTAGGACTTGAGCTTATTAAACAATACGCTCAGCGTGGCTGGAATGTCATTGCCTGCTGTCGTGAGATTAACACCGATCACGCATTGACCCTCTTGGTACAAAATTATCCAACGGTTGGCATTTATTCGTTGGACGTTCTCACCCAAAGTTAAGGGGCTATCTCCATCTGAACGATAACCTGCGCTCTTAAACGAAGCTGCTTCATCAACAGAGGATAATGGTACATAAACCACACTCTCACTCAAAAGCATAATTGAAACTAATAATGAAAATATTTTTGCTCTGGCTAATACGTTATCACTAATATAAAAAATACAACATCGTTGAGATAACACGTACTACAAAGGTTTTTCCAGTCGCGGCATTATCAGTAAACTCTTTTTGCTATTCGTATGAATCAATGAAGGCTTGCAGTGCATGTCGGTCGATAACTTCTAACCCCTGTAGGCCCTTTCTAATAAAGCCTTTATCGAGTAGATCTTTGACGGCTCTTCGATACACTCTGCTCGATGTACCAAACCGTTCAGCTTCTTGATTCACTTTATCGAAACCGCCTAACACCGTATTAGCCTGGTTTTGGACCAGTAAATCGTAAGCAATGTTGTAGGTAATTGAGTGTAAAAGACGGTTCGTATAAATACCCATCGAGTCTTGATAATCTTCCGCCAATCCCGAAGCAAAGAAAAACATCATCTCTGGATTTTGATGCAGTGCTTCTGCTAGTTTCTGAATGCAAATGACATCAACCTGCATGTGTTCATCAGCCACTACGTTCCACTGGCAAGAAGTCTGAGTGAAAAATTCCATCTCACCGAAAATATGATAATCACAATTCACCTCACCCAATTGAAATCGTCGCCCATTAGCGGCTGAGATACTCATCGAGACTCGGCCAGCCGGTACGACATACAGAAATGGGAGCTGTTCTCCTTGACGCAGAATTTCATCATTTTTATCAAAATAACGCGAGCTCACTTGATGTTGGTAGATAAGGTCCTTAAATTCTGAGCTTTTTTGTTCTAGATAGTTTTTAAAGCGTCCGCTTGAGTATGGTGCGATCTTCATACCGGTAGTCTCTCATTGCATTAACTTCGGTTGATGTTACCTGCGATTGTAACGACTTAAACCACAGGAGAGAACCCAATAAAAAAGCGACGGTCTCCCATCGCTTCTACTTTCTATCCTTATTCAGGATCTCATTGAGCAATTAGTGCTTCCAGTGCCGCTAATGATGCTAACCGTTCTCCTTGCATCATTGCCTCTGCCTCATCAACATACTGCCCAACCCCCTCTTTAACATCTTGTTCGTACAAGACAACGTTATTCAAGATGGAAGCAACGTTAAGCCCTCTCAAGCGGCCCACGGTAAACAGTGCCGATGTTTCCATGTCTGCACCCAAAATACCTTTACCATTCCAGTACTGACAAAGTGCCTGTTCGTCATCGGTATAAAAACTGTCGTGTGAACGTACAGTGCCTAAATAATAAGGTGTTGTTTGCTTCTGCAAGAACTTATCTAGCTCTTTCAGTAAACAGAAACTCGCATAAGCCGGATACGAAGATCTAACGTAAGCCGCAGAGCCACCTTCATCGCGAACCGCGCCCTCTGCGACAATAAGCTCACCAAGCTCGATATGAGATTGCATCGCACCTGCTGACCCAACTCTGACAATATGAGTCACACCACAAAACTTAAGCTCTTCTATCGCAATAATCATTGAAGGAGCACCAATGCCGGTACTGCAAACCGATATCGCTTTCCCTTGATAGCTACCAGTGAAAATTCGATACTCTCGGTTCTCAGAAACCAGTTCAGCGTGCTCAAGCAAACTTGCTATCCGATTTGCTCTATCAGGCTCACCACAAACAATAGTTAACGGAGCAATTTGCGTTTCATCAACGCCGATATGAGGTTGCTTTACCATCTTCACTCCTAAGACACTGTTGCTTGAGTCAGTGATTTATCACTGTTTCGTTTTGCAGTTCTCGCCCACTCACGAGTACCGTTTGCCGCAATAAACATTAAGATTGCGTATTGAACAGACATTGCGTAAACGCCCTGCGTCGCATAAATACCAACGCTGATAATATTAATCACAATCCAAAGTATCCAGTTTTCAACATATTTACGTGTCATCAGAACTTGAGCAACAATAGATAAAACGGTCATCGTTGCATCCCAAAATGGGAACGCATCCGGCTCAAGTACAGGCTCAGCTAAATCCGAACCAAAAAGATTCAAACTATCAACCGCGATGTGTGCCAATGCAAAAAAGAACGGGTCGATATACATAGTAAGTAGTGCAATCGAAATCACACTTGCAGCGGCGGTTGCCACAAGTTTATTTTGGCTCAACCAACGAACTTCTAGTGTTTCACCTTGCTCATTAGGGCGTGTCCATGCGTACCAACCGTATATGTTGGCGCAAAAGAAAAAGAGTTGAAGAAGTAACAATCCATATAACTGAATTTGGAAAAAAATAACCGCAAATAGGGTGACATTCAGCAATCCAAATAAGTAGTTTATGGTTTTTTCTTGGCTCGCAAACCAAATACAAAGCAAGCCAAACACAGTTCCGAAAGCTTCAATCCAACTCATTGCATAGCCATCCCCTATTGGGATATTGACTAAGGTGTTATTAATATCAAGTAGGGCGAATAGGTCCATAAGGGAGTCCTTTATTATTTGTTTTTTGTAGCGCCTATCTTATTGCGCTACTAGAAACAAAAAGGAGGACATTTGTCCTCCCTAGATTGCATGCGATCATAAATCAGAATAATAATTCTGGAAAATCAAATTCACTGGACGATGTCATCCCCTCCCAGCGCTCTTGAGAGCGAAACGCCACCATCAGAGTAAACTACTTTCAAAAACGAAACTTTAGCTTACTGGCTTAAAGAGAATATCGCGTTGACGAGCACGTTCGAGAAGCGCATGCTTTTCCTTCCGAGCAGAATCCCTCCTGGCGACACGATTAAAGTAAGCGACCATGAATTCGTTCTGTAAAATACAACTCATTGAAAGGCCAATCGTATGAATAAAGTTATCATCTTTGTAATGGGGCTGTTTTTTACCAGTCGATTATTTGCGAGTATTGTGCCGCACGTTAATAAACTAGAACATGACGCACCCATTCTCATTCGCTCCGCATTGATTGTTGGTGTAGCCGCTTATGTAATTTGGACTGTCATCAAATACTTTAAAAAGAACAAGGCTACGGATTCCGATCAGCTCTAGGGACGGGCTTATGAATAAGCCTCTCATTTCGATTACTGATCAGCGAAATAATCGGCCAATATTTTACGCCACTTTCGTGACTCTCGAATCTTCAACAGTGCGCGGTTAATCTCTTCTTCGTACTCGTTATTTTCAGTGATAATAAAGCCATAGTTCTGCTTTTCTAGCTGATACGGCAGTACCTCCAGATCTTCAAACTGCCCGCTTATTCTGCCATTACCAATCATATATTTGAGCACCACATCATCAGCAACAATCGCTTCTACTTCACCATCTTCTAAAGCCGCTAGAAGCCTTGGCATATCGACATAACTCTTGTGTCGAATACCGAAGCTTGTGAGCATCAAAGAAGACGTCGTTGCAACTTTTGCGCCTACCTCCACATCCGCAAGATCATTGATGCCTTCAATATGGGATGAGCCTTGGCTGAGAGTCAGTTTGCTGGCTAATACAGCGGTTATACTGGCGATAAAAAGCATACTAAACACACCAATGAACACCGTAGCAATTCGGCGTTGTTGCGTAATTCAATGGAACTAAATCAAGAACCTACGATCTGAGCAGCTACGTCCACTCTATCTCGTAGCCCTATGCCTAAACCACGTTACAAAACAACTAACTGGAAGCAATACAACCAATCACTCATTAACCGTGGTTCTCTGACCTTTTGGATTGATGAAGAAGCAATAAGCGGATGGGCGCAAAGCAAACAGAATAAGCGCGGGAGGCCGCGTCGGTTCAGTGATTTAGCTATCACGACAGCACTCATGGTCAAACGAGTTTTTTCTATGCCATTGAGAGCGCTGCAAGGATTTATCGACTCGATATTTAGGTTAGCCCATGTACCGTTAAGTTGTCCGCATTACACCTGCATCAGTCGTAGAGCCAAGCAAGTTGAGGTTTCATTTAAGACTAAAACGAGAGGAGCGATACAGCACCTAGCTATTGATGCTACTGGCCTTAAGGTTTATGGCGAAGGTGAATGGAAAGTCAAAAAACATGGGACGGATGGCAAGCGTAGAGTCTGGCGAAAGCTGCATATTGCAGTCGATACCAACACTCATGAGATCATTGCCGCCGAGCTAAGTTTATCGACGGTTACAGATGGAGAAGTACTCCCGAACTTACTGAAACAAACACGCCGAAGTATCCTTAAGGTGTCTGGTGATGGCGCTTACGACACGAGAGCGTGTCACGCTGCTATTAAGATTAAGGGAGCTATTGCGCTTATTCCCCCAAGAGAAGGGGCTGCCTTTTGGGAGCGTGGTCACCCTCGAAATCTCGCCGTGGGTTGCCAGAAATTATACGGCTCAAATAAGTATTGGAAAGAGCGGTATGGATACCACAAACGTTCACTCTCAGAAACAGCGATGTATCGAGTTAAACAGTTGCTAGGAGGGAAACTGAGCTTAAGAAATTACAATGCCCAGGTGGGTGAAACTTACGCGATGATAAAAGCGTTGAACAAGCTTACTGGGTTAGGTATGCCTGAAACTTGTCGCATTGACTAAGAAACAAGCGAAACGGGTTGGCTCTATCTCTAAATTTAATTACGCAACAAAGCCTAGCAATTCGTCCAGTTAAACTATTAAACTCAAAGTAATTAAATGGGCCGCGTGTGATGAAAAGTAAACCCATAATAAAGCTTTCCAGCCAACGTCCCGTTCGGCTTTTCATCGAGTAGAGTTTTTCATTCTTACCATGCTCCAATAGATAGAAAAACGCGCCTATTACGCCAGAGATAAAGACGACGGCACCAATGATCAGCCACAGCGCGGGATTGAAAAAAATGGCATGTAAGGTTTGAAGATAGCCTTGTTTTTTAACTGCAACGGCGAGGTGAGTTTCATAAAACGAATGAGAAAAGTCAGCAAACAGTTCTCGCTCTGGAGTGATTGAAATGCAAGACACTCCGACGTCGATCTGCTCGGCTTCAATCGAATTGAGTAAGTCATCTAAGCGGTGAGTCTCGAGCGTGTACTCAATGTTCATCTCTTTGGCGATTTGCCCCCACAGCTCGACACTCAGGCCACTCCACTCGCCTTCCATAGAGCTGATGACAAAAGGAGGACATGGATAAACACCGACTTTAAGCGGGGCGGAAGAAGCATCGCTACTGAAGAGTGGAAAAAGTAAAAGGATTGATAGAAAACAATATTGGAATGTCGATTTGAAGAATTTTGGCATCAGCAGCCCTCCGGAAAAAGGCAGAGATGAATTGAGTACGGAAAAACTCCCTCAAACGAACGGGGTCAAGCGTTGTCTGGCGCTAAAAGGTGGATAAGAAACTCAATACTGCCCTACTCGTTTTATTCGTAATTATATTAACTATAGAAAACCTCTATTTATTGTGCAAAACAGCGGAATCAACAAACTAGCACCACCTAGGCTACCGCTCGATAGCTAGGGTGATGACATAAACTGGCTTTGTGCCGACGAACTTAACTTTCCGCACTGCGTAATTTGGCTTTCTAGGAAGTAGATATTACGTTTCGTTTTGACCCATTGAGCGCAAACTTCCAGTTCTTGACCAATCAAAATCGGATGATGAAAACGAGACGTTAAACTCACCGTCATCGCCTTGATACTGTTCTGAAATAAGCAATGCAGCATCGCACTGTCATGTAATGCGGTAACAATGCCACCCTGCATGATGCCATCGTAGCCCTCGGCTTTATCTGTTGGTACAATCTTGGCGCTGGTTTTATATTTAGCTACTGCCTCATGCTTAGTTAAAGTCTCATGCTCGGCAACCGCTTCAAAACGAATGGGACTGCCTGTGAATAAACCTTGGCTGCACACTTGGCAACGCCGATGATTGTGTGGAATGAAAACCTTCATACTTACCTTTACCCTTAGATTCCTAGAGATTGATATGGCTCGACCAAAAAAACATCGCCAGTTATGCACCCGTGCGGCTTACTCTTGTTTTAAGCCTAATGGTGTTCCTATGGACGAGCTTCACCAAGAAGAACTGCTATTGGAAGAGCTCGAAGCCTTACGCTTGGCTGATCAAGAAGGGCTGAGCCAACTTGAAGCGGCTGAACAAATGCAGGTGTCTCGCCAAACATTTGGCAATATCATCAAGCGTGCTCGAACTAAAGTCGCCAAGTGCATCGTCAACGGCCACGCATTGGTGATTCAAAGCCGTTAATTCACGTGTTCGCCCGACGTTATTTAACTCAGCGAGCGTGAGTTCTTGATGCTTAGATTGATACTGAGTTCGATACTTAGCTTGATGGCTCTGTAATCTGATACAACTTTCGGCTTTGCCCTTCACACAAGTCCTTGCAATTGCATTCACGCTCAATATTTAACTGCGCCAGTCCGCCACAGCTGCCTTTGATTGGCTTGTGCGAAAAAATCACGCCTATCGCCATCAGTGTCACGACTCCGACAAATCCCAATAGCGTCAACAAGAAAGTCATTTTCGAAAACCTCGAATAGCGCCTAGCTGATTAGGCTGTGGCATTAGAATCGAAGTTTGTTTTTTGTGCCCTTTCGCGCCGCACGTTTTATTGCCACACCCGCTATTTCGCGGCTCGCGGCCATAATCGAGATCGGTCACTTCGCGTAGATTGTCGAAATCCAAAGTCCCGATTTCTGCCTTACCTGTCGATGCCAAGACTCGAATATCGTTATTAAACAAATGCGCCAACATCTTCTTCCCGATGTGACGAACCACCACAGCCTCTACATCGTAAGAACGGAGAACAGAGATCCATTGCTTCTTTTTATTACAAGAAGTGTCGGACTCAACCAAAGGAACAATCTGCTTTATTTGTCGTTGTTGATCGACAATCGCGATCTCAGGAGAACGAGCAAAATGGTTGCCGACATGAAGGTCGCGGCAAGGTACTGCGTATAACATAGTAACGTCCTGTTATTGATGATCAGGAGTTCAGCATACGCCTCATTATTGGCATATGCCAATAATCATCTTATGAAAAATAAGATTTACTGGATCGATAGATAAGATCAAAAACCACCAAACTGACCATAATGTCCAACCAATCCCACCTGTCTTCTCAATAACCACATAGACTAACGGATAGTTTTTTAGCATCGATATAGTCTGTTGACACAAGCCAAGGTCAGACACCATAAAAAAGCTGGGTTCACTCGTTCCGCATACATCAAAATCTCGCAATCACGAAACCTTCATTTCAGTCACCATTTAATCTCAATTCAGGTAACAAGTGGACTACGCTAAGCGCAAACCCCGTTAGTATTATTGGTTTACAAAAGAGCATCGAAACCGCTAAAGAAAAGCGCTGAGAAGCGATACAATGCTCAAGTTGCGAGATCGCAGCATGGAATACCCATTCACAGAAAGCTCACTCACAGAAAAGATTAAAGTAATCACCTATGACTAAAGATTTCGATTTCACCACTGAGTACACCCTCGACAAGCCTTTTTTTGCTGAGTGTTATGATCAAACTAGCCTGCCAGCGCCATTTCCAAAACCTTACCTAAAAGGCCTATTTTTTCTTGTTTTTGGTGTAGTTTTATTAAAGTTAGAGCTGTTACCTAGCGGATATGTTGGTTGGTTCTTTATTGTTTTGAGTGTGATTGAAGCACTCAGTGTTTACTTTAAGAGAAGCTGGTGGTTGTGGCGACAAACAACCAGTACAAGCTTTGGTAGCAAGGTGGGATTTCAGGTGGACTCTAGCGGAGTGAGTTATAAAAATGGTAACAACAGCCGAAATATCACTTGGAATGAGATCGACCAACTTCAACAAACCGATCTAGGCCTTATCTTTCATATAGGTAAACAACGCCAATATGTGAGTCAATCTTGTTTAAGTGATGCAGCAATCGCATTCATTGTCGAACAGCACGCCGCATCAAAAACGAACTAACGTCCAGAATGAAAAAGGCCTCGTAAACACGAAGCCTTTTCATCATGGCTCACTAAAAGCATACAACTTCAGTTGAACACAAGCGATAGCTCGAAAACTGGAAACTTATCGGCGTGTTACTTACATAATTAACACAATTAGCGGCGAGATAAGAACAGTAACCACACCTGAAAACAGCATAATCAGACTTGCAATGGTGCCCGCCTTGGTGTGAATGCCATAAGCAATAGCCGTACCTGAACCATGCGCAGAAGCACCAAGCCCCGCTCCTTTACCGTGCCGAGAACGAATTCGAAATAAGTTCAACATCGTATTGCCGACGACAATACCAAAAACACCGGTCATGACTACGAATATTGAGGTGAGATCCGGTTCACCGCCAATCGCTTTGGAAGCCACTACCGCAAAAGGTGTTGTGATTGAGCGAACGGCTAAACTTTTCTGTAAAAGATCGGATAAGTGGAGACCTTTACTCAGCAAAATAGTACTGAATAACGCTGTAACAACCGCGACCAAAACCCCAATTGAAATAGACAACCAATGATTTTTCAGAAGTTTTTGGTTTTCATAAACGGGTATCGCAAACGCGACCGTAGCGGGACCTAACATCCAAATTAGCCAATGTGATTCTTCGATATAATCTTGATAGCTAATATTCAGCAGCAACAACGCAGCCACAATCAGCACGGGTACAGAAACTAAAGGGATCAACCAAATTTTGTTAAACCGACGGTACAGTGATTTAGCACTGTAATAACCCAAGATCGTAAAAACTAAACATGAGATAGATAAATAAGTGTGCATTATCGGCGAGCTCTCAGTTTTTTAATCTCGTAACCATAGACGATATCGACCACCAATGCTGTCATAGATAAAACGAACATTGTGCTCAAACCAATCACCAACATAATCTTTAACCCTTGCTGTTGAAAAAGGCTTTGATAATTAACGATGGCAATGACTGCCGGAATAAAAAATAACAGCATCTCCGCAATCAACCAGTTAGAACCAGCTTTAAGCCAGTGCACCTTGACGACCTTAGTCAGCAATAGTATCAACAGAAAAAACATTCCAAACACATTCGACGGTAACGGTATATGCAAAGCCGATACAAGCTTGTCGGAAAATAGCCATACAAGGCACAAAAATGACACTTGCGCGATGGTCATGCCAATATGTTTAAAGTTTAGGGGTTTCATTAAAAAAGGGCCATTAAGTCAATTATGATTTAAATTATCAGACATTGAACAACCAACATCAAATGAATAAAATGAACACTAAGTATTCCAAAAGTGAATGTAGAAAATGACCATGAAAGAGCTTCAGTATTTTGTCACTTTGATCCGCAGCAATAGCTTCACAAAGGCTTCAGAGCAACTTTATGTCACTCAACCAACGATCAGCAAAGCGCTTAAATCCTTAGAAACTACTTATGGGCAAGCACTCATCTATCGTAATGGACGCGACATCTCCTTGACAGAAGCTGGTGAAATTGTTTTTGAATATGCGCAATCAATACTCTTTCAACAGCAAGAACTTGAGGTCCGCCTCAATGATCTTCAACAGCTTAAAAGTGGCAAAATCACTCTAGGAATTCCACCTATGGTGGGGCATTTATACGCTCACCTTATCCAGCGCTTTGCTTTGCAGTACCCTGATATTGAAGTGTCTATCGTAGAAAGCGGTAGTCGTAAGTTGGAGGCGGCCGTACTGGAAGGCAAAATCGACATATCAATAACCATGCTCTACGAGCCAAAACCCAAGTTCAACACATGGGCCATCGGAAGCTATCCGATTTTTGCGGTGCTGCCCAAAACCGAACAATGGCTGAATGTCAAAGAGCTGGACATTGCTGAGCTCCGCCAGTTTACATTTTATCTATATAGCCCTGAATTTATTCTCTCAGAAGCCATCACTGAGATGTGTTTGGCACACGGCTTCTCGCCAAAGATAGGTGTAAGAAGCAGTCAATGGGATTTTCTTGCCGCGATGGTAAAAAGCGGTTTAGGAGTGAGTTTTATGCCTGAACCAATATGTAACAAGCTCAACCCCAACGACTATTGTTTTATTCCCATGAAGCAACATATACGCTGGGAACTGGCGGCAATTTGGAGTAAAGAGCATTATGTATCAAGAGCCTGTCAAGCCATGCTCGACGTGATTCATAGCTCGGAACACAAAGACACCAAGTAAACGCGGTTACATGAAAACTACGAGGCTAGAGGTAGAGGTCGCTAGTTAAAAAAAGCGCCAATGCAAATCATTGGCGCTTTATCTTTATTTTACAAATTGTTATCCATTAGAACACTGGTGTTCACTAACGAAACTTAGCTTCTAGAGGAACTTCTGCGTCTGGTTCGCGAGTCCAACGGTTACGAAGGTCTCTTCGAATAATTTCAATCGACCAGAACCAAATTAGATGCCCAACAATTTCAGAAATCCATTCGTAAGCAGGAAGGTCAAGTAGCGAAGGAGTCAAATTCATTAATGGGAATGTCACCATATGTACAAAGAATTGAGCCAACGCACCGGCTAATAAACCCTGCCATAACTTAAATTTTGGAAAGACTTCAACAACAACACAGTAACCCACACCAAAAACAATAGAGAATAGAATATGAGTAACACCAACCCAGTTGAAAGCGTGTCCCGCAAAAGTGTAAACAACTGAATTTGGATCAGCGATGTGTAACCAATCGCGAAGAAATACATATGGAGGGTTCAAAAAGTTGCGAGAGCAATCAATTTGACCGGCTGCGCGAATAAGATGTTCATTAACACAACCCGCCTGCCACATGTCCATCGGGCTACGAGGTGCCAACGGTACTTCAGCTCCCCATTTTACAAATGCAGAAACAACGCCTGTAATCAGACCAATAAGTCCAGCTAATCCATAACGTCTACGTTTAGGATCAGTTTGAACGAAAAACCACTTTAAAAATGCCATCAAGGTTTCACTCTATTATTTAAATAAGGCGTGCAGTATAAATTTAGATTTTTTAATGAAAAGCGCCAAAAATGAGAACTAACATTGAATTTTGACAAAGATAGCTTCACTATTTGCTCTATTTAGTATCTACATTTATCACTTTATCAAACAAGACTGTATAAAAACCAACCAAACAAACTCAAAGAAAACGATTGCTTACCCACAATCCTGCATCTCACTTCGCAATAGATTTTGTTATTAATCATTTGCTCATTTACAAAGCCCACACACAAATTGCTGTCCAAAAAAGGGAGAGTGATCGATTCTGTGTCAGAACCTGCACACAAAAAGGCCTCACAATCGCGAGGCCTTAGTTTTTCTATCAAGGGTTAATAGCCCTACTTCACTGGCTTTAATTCATTCGGGTAATGAAGGTTTGCTCGTCATCGACAAAAGCCACGTAGCCGCCGTGATAGATGTTCTGCTAATAACAAAAATTTATCAATATAACATTTTATGTAATAAAAACATTAATTTACCGTATATCAACTCAGCAATATTAATTAATAATTTTTTAATCACTAACTATGGTTGATATTAGTGTATTTTTAAGGATGTTATCAATGAGGTCAGACTGGCTAACAAATTTCTCCCTGTTATCAAATGTGATTGCCCACCCTCTTAGAGTGCGATTGTTCATCCTTATTGAAACGCATTGCTCTGATTATTCACTTTTCCAGTAGAATGTATCAATACCCTCAACGATGATAAATTGGTCTTGCTCTCTAATTTTATGTAAGAGATTGAAAAGTGATAGCTAACCTTAGTTCAAAATTCAATATGTACCCTATCAATAAACTAAATTATGCAACAAAGCCCCCAAACCGATTTCCCCCTCTCAACATTTGATGTAAGTACACAAAAATATTCGCAGAGAAAATCACATAATCAGCTGAAATCATTGTCCATACAGGAGTGAGTGAGGGGAGCCTAATCGAAAAATAATTGGCGAATTAGCAAATTTAGAAATAATTACGATACTGTTTTTATATCTATTTTTTATATCTATTTTTTATATAACCGTACTTATGAAAATTATTTTACTTTGTCTTTTAATCGTTACCCCATATGCCATATCAAGTTAAAACCTTTGACTAGCTACGTACAACTAAAAATTCCTATCTGCTTGTATGAACAAGGTACATGTCATTAGTTATCAAAGCGTTATAAACAATCTGAACGCTGATGTTGTGGCACTGCAGGAAGTTAGAGATCGGTACTCTGTAGAGCGATATTTCCCCGCAACAGATTGGAACATAATTATCGATGATGACAGCACAGATGATATGAATTTAGCGTTCGCCATCCGAAAAGGTTTTCAATATAGATTGGATTCTGGGAATTTGAAGTGCGTGGATAAAAACATAGACTTTGCCTTTCTTAAGTCGAACCCAAAGTTTATTGATGAAAGAAAAGTTTTAAATTATTTATCTCGTATAAAAGTAAAGAAATTTTATTGTTAAATCATCATGCAAAATCTCGTTATAACGGTCGAATGATTACGGATGAGCAGAGGACAAATGCAGCATTAGACCTTATTGATTATATATATCAAGCTCCTACTGAATATGTTGCTCTTTTAGGTGACTTCAACGACACACCAGACGATAGATCGCTTAACACATTAGAACGTGGCATCACCTCCCCTATACTAATAGAGAATGTTAATGGCAGTTTTCTTATTAACATTACCGAGCCATTAACGTTAAAAGCACATGTTTCATTTGGTCTAAAAAGCCTCGATAAGACAGATTCTATCGTAAGATTAGTCAATCCATCGATACCAGGTTCAAGAAAAGAAAATATTGATAATTTCTTAAACGACATACCAGCAAGAAAGGCTTTGTACTACCCAATCTTAGTTTCACCCGCTTTAATTACTCTTTTCAGTCAACCTACCGCAGCCAAAATATTTGATGAAGTCGTTGGTATTGATGGAAATGATGACACGCAAGCTTCAGACCACCTTCCTGTTTATGTGGATTTTCACTGCTCTGATTCTGATGCACCTAAGTTAAGAATCACAGCGTTGCTCTCTAACCCTTTAGGCTCAGACTCGGGTAACGAATTAATCCAAATCCAAAATTTCGGTATAGTTTTCAAGGAAAAATTATTATCCAAGATGCTTCACTTAAAAATGAAGTAATTGAAATCGCTCTAGCTAAACAACAAACAATTATTCATAAAATTCAATCAGGAGTAACACTAAACAACAATGCTGACACTATAAGAATACTAAATAAATATGAATAATTATTGGATGAAGTAACTTATTCATCTTCTAAGGAACAAATGGAAATTTTCTTTTAAGGACATAGTGGTTTATGAAAAACAAGTTTATTCAGTTCGGCATTCTACTTTCGATTTTTAGTTTGCCTAACGTCGCCCTTTCAGCCGAAGAGTGGGATGAAAAGAAAGTATACAATTCTGGTGATGTTGTTCAGTGGAAAGACTTGACATATATATCGTCGCACTGGACTCAAGGCACTGAACCTTTAAATAACAAAGTAAACTGGGACGGTTGGATAACAATCAATACTGAGGAGATTGAAAGTTGGCAACAATCAACCCCGTACAATGGTGGTACTGTTGTTGAATATAATGTTGGGTATTATATTGCAAAATGGTGGAATAATAATTCGATTCCTAGTGATTCAGCAGAGTGGCAAAGATTGGATCTCGATGTTGGGGGAAAACCTAGCCCAGACCCTACTCCTGACGACGGAAATGTAATTGGTAAAGATAGCGATGGCGATGGCTTACGTGACGACTATGCAGTTACCGTCGAAGAGACTTATACAAATACACAAGAAGTTGCACTAGCTACTCAGGCTGGTAAAGAGTTCGGAAAACTTCTCGAATTTAGTGAAAATAACATTGAAATTACGGTAGAAGATGCTCAGTTAATGGCAATTGATGGTATTACAATTCAATACTGTATTGATATTTACAAGCAAACCAACCCTGACTTTGTAAACCCTATCGACTTATATTACGACACAATCGAACGTGCAATTGCAAGTAACGAAGCATCAACTCAGCTGTATAAAGCTTTACAAGGAAACGAGCCTGATATTTATGATATTGATTGTAATGTGTTCTTAGAAGGGGTTTCAAAATGAATAAAGTATTAGCATCAATATTTATCACACTTTTTTCTATTAGCTCTTCTTACGCAGCATCTTGTGAGGAAAACGTAGATAAAGTTAAAATATTCTACGTGAACGGGATGTTTACCAATTATCAAAAATTCGGTGCGAATAAAGCCCATTTGATGGGCTTTCAAAAGAAGTACTTAAAAAGTGATTTTGATTTATATCCATTTGTAGATGGTAGTTATAACAATACAGAGGTTTTCTACCAACAGTTTCAGCAAGTGGCTTTGCAGAAATATGAAGAAGCTGGACCGATCGAGAAAGAGATCATCAAAAAATTACTTCGTGGCACTGTCGATGCTTTTAATGACCAAGATAGTGAAGTATCAAAGTTACTAATCACTAAAATATTTAGCGAGCTAGATAGATAGATAGATAGATATGTAATCGTTGGCGATAGTGATTTTTCCACCGCTAAAGTAAGGCTGACTTCAAATCTAAACCAATGTGCTCGAGTGATCCTTGTTGGTCACTCACAAGGTAATTTCTACTCAAACGGTTTACTCGAAAGTTTATACAATGAATATATGCATAAAGATGGAAGTAGCATTTCAACCTATCCGATGCTTTCATATATGGGAATTGCCTTACCGACAAGCGTAGCTGGCGGTTCAGTTGGTGTTGCACGACCAGACCTAATCGGGCACATCACAAACGATAATGACTACATAATGAGTGCAGTCCGAAACAACATCGGAGCTGTTCCGGCAAACTATGACGCTTCATTCAACTTCAGCGATTGGACGGGGCATGGGCTTACGGAATCATACTTAATTCCATCAGGACAAGCAGCTGTGATTTCGAATCACATGAAGCGAATTGCTTCGAACTTAGTTCCGCCTTCATTACATAAGCAAGTGTCGGTAAGCAGCTCAGCAATCAACAGCATGGGGTATTCGAAAATCAGTCAGGTACTGGATGTAGAGTTTTCTGATAATGATGTGTATCGGTATGAAGGTGTGCCTGAAAATGTTTGGAACAATTTTCAGTCTGCTTCGTCAAAAGGTAAATTCTTTAATATAAATATCAAAAACTCATACTCTTTTACCAAATTGAATTAAAGAATGAAGTAGTAACTGATAGTACCACTAATGCAACTTAGCGATACACATGAGTAATGACTGTTGTCATTATCGGAGCTTGGGTTTAAATGGGAATGATGTCGAGAATTAAACGCTTACACTCGACTAAAAGGTTTAAAGAATTGGTCGAGAGATTGCTGGCCTTGTCGTATCTCATGAAAATGCCAGCATTGTTAGGGTGTGCCTCAGTGATCTGCACCTGAGAAATTGGACACTGAACAAACGACTTTTCCATATTTAAAGTTATCCGCATTTCCCTAGTTTACGTGATTACCCTTAGTAGCTTTTGTCCAATTTCGTGTTAAATAGAGAGCTAACCACCGCGATGTCAATTCCGTAATTTCAATGAACTGATCAAAGCTCAATCCATTCGGGTAATGAAGATTTGCTCGTCATCGACAAAAGCCACGTAGCCGCCGTGATAGATGAACACCCGACCTCGTCCTTCTACGATACACGCAAGCTGCGGGTTCAAATCTTCTTCAAGGTCTTTACTTTGGTACGTGCCAGTATCGGTGATCACGCCGCGAAGTGTCGGCAAAAATCCACAGCGGCGCTTGGCTTGATCAATCAGGCTTAATTCACTGTTAATAGAGAAGTAAGACGGGATAGGGCCAGCATCTTCGATAAACATCGGTTTCAGTTCTTCAAAAGCTGTAATCACCAGCCAGTCGATGCCGTTCACATGATGGATAAACATTGTTTGTAAATACCTAGATTCTCGATAGTTCTGATGCGGGGATTCTATCACTATCAAGTGTAGAACGTGGGAGAAATTGAGTTTTGCTCGGAACACAAGAAGGCCCCGTATTCACTAGGCCTTGGTTTTATCTTCTAATGGCTATAACTATCTTTTAATAACTACAGAGCCCGACTTCACCTGCTTCAAAGCTTTCACCAGAGTAATGTTGAATTGCTGAGTTGTGCTAACAATGGGAAATGATCAGTGAGATAAATGAGTGTCACTATTGTTTCTGTAGCCTATCGAATCCATTAATCCACTGATGAAGCTGCGTACCCATAGTCAACGACACAAACAGGCTAATCAAAGCAATCACAGATCCTGTAACAAACACCCATTGATAACCAGACATCCAGATGATTCCCAACAAAAATGGTAAGAACACCGCTGCAATATGGTTGATAGTGAATGACAAACTCGCCGTTGAAGCCACTTCATCTTCCCGAATTGTCTTTTTAAAGTAAGTGTTTAAAGCTAACGCAAAACTAAAAATGATACTGTCGATAACATACAGCCCCGCTGCCGCATAATGATCGTCCACAAATGCGTAAGATAGGAACACCAACACTAACGCGGCATACTCAATGATCAAAGCAAGCCTCTCTCCTACTCGATCGATAAACCTCCCAACATACGGTAGAGCAAGCGTCGCAGCTAAGCTGGAGACCATAAACAGAGCGGCCATCATCGAGATCGAATACTGAAATTTGGTCACCATCAGTAAGCCAGCAAATGCCACAAAGATCTGTCTTCTTGCCCCACTCAAAAAGGTAAGAATGTAATAGGTGGTGTACTCGCGTCGTATAATGAGTTTGGTGTGTTGCTTCACCTCTGTGGAAGTATCTTGAAACGTGACTAAGTAAGCCGCCAGCGAGAAACATATTAGTCCACAAGTAAAGAAAATGACCTTATCTGAAACATCAAACAGATAGCTAGCAACCATAATGCCAAGAAAAGTCACCATCGAGAAGAAAGAGGCAGCAGATCGAATTTTCCCCATTGATTCACTGAAGTTCTCAGTCGCTAACAACTGTGTTGAGAGTGATTTGTTCACCGCTTCTAAATAATGGAAACCAATAGACATGATCGTCGTGCTGAAATAGAAGCCATAAATCGAAGGCAAATACCCAGTCACGGCAACACCTAGCCCTAATGTTGCAACCGAAAGTACCGCGACTCTTTGTTCTGAAGCGATGAACAACAGAAACAAAACAGTAAATGAGAGTAAGCCTGGGATTTCCCTAACACTCTGCAATGCACCCACATCAGCACCGGTCATACCAACAGTATCGACAGCAAAGTTATTCATCACAACTCGCCATCCAGTATTCGCTATCACTGACGCGATCGCGATAATAACCAACATCGCGAATGAGCTTCGCGATGTTAAAAACCTAAGCCAAAGAGTCATTTAAGCCGCCGATTTTAAAAGAAAATCTTGAATATGATCGCGCATAAATAAAGCCGTTATGAGTTTTCCGTTCATATTCAAATCCTCAAAAATAATGGTGTATTCTGAACTTGGTAACTATATGTATGCTACTGAGACAAAGAACACAGAGACAATACAACTCGCCAATAAATTGTTACATGATCGTTTTTAGAATGTTACTTCTTGAGATTGGTAAGCATTCAGAGAGATTTTACTTATTTGAGACATTCATTGGATATTGTTATTTATCAATGAACATACAGCCGCATTGGCAAAGAGCGGTATGCAGTCCCCCCCCCTTTTTCCGTTACCAATAAGAGATTGGAGGTGTCAACCAAGGGGCGGTTAGGAGGGTATTGGTTATCTATTCTCACATGTATCTACGACTTTGTTTCGCTCGATCTACAAAATACAAAAAGGCCTCGCACACACGAGGGCCTGTTTTGCTGAATTTCAACGAACGAGCAGCTAGCAATTTACGATGGTAAACCAAATTAACTGGAGAGCCATTCGTCCAATACTGTGATGAATTTAGGGTTGATGAGATAACCGATGGAAGCGTGCGGATTGCTTTTTCCGTTGCGAATATTGAGATTGTAAATCGGGTGGATGTCTTTCATTCCGCCGGGTATCAGATCCAGTTTGAGCATATCCTTAAAGTCATTTCTAATTTTGCTGTCATGAGAGATAAAATCATCTTCTGCCGATATGTTTATCCATTGCTGAATGTTTAAAGGGTACTTCTTCTTGATCCGCACCAAAAGTTTTGGACACTGAGTTAAGTGAGTACAATCACTAACGAGGTGAACAATGACAACTAAGAAAATACGAATCAAACATGCTCCTGAATTTAAAGCTGAAGCACTTAAGTTAGCAGAGAAAGTGGGGGTCGCTGCGGCTGCACGGCAGCTATCGTTATATGAATCCCAGATCTATGGATGGCGTAAAGCCGTCAAAAAAGACGCGAAAGTCAGTGATAGAGAAAGAGAGCTCGCCACCGAAAATGCCAAACTCAAACGATTATTGGCAGAGCAAGCTGAAGAGCTAGATATCGTAAAAAAGGCCGCCACCTACTTCGCGAAAAATCTAAAGTAGATTGCTATGAGTTTATGCTCAAACACCTTATGCAATATAGGATTGTCCGTATGGCTAAGGTGTTTGGGGTTTCTCGAAGTGGGTTTTATTACTGGATTGATAATCGCAATAAAGTCACTCAACGAAACGAGCACCGCAAGCAACTTGATATCAAAGTTCGCGAAGTCTTTGATGATAAAAAGGAACGTGATGGTGCAAGGCGTATTCAAAAAGAACTTGAAGAAAATGGTAATAAGCACGATGTAAAAACCATCGCCGCGAGCATGAAGCGTCAGGGACTCGTTGCGAAGGCCGCCCGTAAGTTCAAAAGCACGACAGACAGTAAGCATAGGCTTCCCGTTGCCCCGAACTTGCTTGACCAAGACTTTAATGCGACAGCCCCAAATCAAAAATGGGCTGGAGATATCACCTATCTCGCGACTAGCGAAGGCTGGATGTATTTAGCTGTTATTATCGACCTGTATTCACGGCAAGTCGTTGGTTGGTCAATGAGTACAAGAATGACCGCAACTCTTGTCTGTGATGCGCTATCAATGGCTTTGTTCCGCAGAGGCATGCCAGAAGGAATGATTATCCATAGTGATAGAGGCAGCCAATATTGCTCAAAAGACTACCGAGACTTAATCGCAGCTCATAATTTAAAACAAAGTATGAGTAGGAAGGGAAATTGCTGGGATAACGCCTGTGTTGAAAGCTTTTTCCACACAATGAAAGTAGAAGCCATCCAATACGAGCCGATAATGACGCGAGAAGAGATGCGCCAAGCGCTTTTTGAATATATCGAAGTTGATTATAATCGAACAAGAAGGCACAGTGCTCTTGGGTATCTAAGCCCAGTTAACTTTGAAAAACAATATGTCGCTTAATGCGGTGTCCAGTCTGACTGGAGCAGATCATCTCACCTTTCAAGCGACTCCCCTTTAGCCTATCTTTTACGTTTTCGTCTCCTAACGGTGATCCAAGCGTCAGCAATAAGTTGACCTTCTTATCCGCACCATAGTCGTGTCTATACTCTCCGTAATGAGACAACTTCCATAACACGTCATAACTGATCATCGACCCTAGACTGTGCGACACAATCATCACATCATCCTGATTAGCAAGCGCTTCCTTCAGCTCAACCATTAGCCTATGCCTGACATCGCTACCAAAATAGGTATCTTCATACCAATAATGCGCCATATCCGGCGCGACCTTGGTTATGAGTGTCTCAGCCACTCCCAGCTTTCCAAATAGCGATGAAAAAGTATCTGCTAACACCTCTTTTAGAAAACCAATTTTAGATACCTTGTTATACGTTGTTTTATTGAACTGGCTTGTCTTGTACTTTTTGAGTTCAGACAGCGCTTGTTGTCGACTTGCAGGGTCTTCCGTTGGTTTCTCTAATAATGTGTTTGATAGTTCACCGTAATAGACAAACCGTTTATCGACATCTTTAAAAGCTTGTAACGAACTTGAGTCTCCACAATCCCGCTGCAAGCCATGCTCGATAGCCTCGTACCAGAGTACTTGAAGGGAATCTTTATCGGGCTTTTGATCGCGACCATGAATAAATATTATTTTCTTAGCCATAGCAGGACGTCCTAAACACATAGTTAAAGTGATTATCAGTAGAAAGCACCACTAGATTTGGTCAGCTATTACTAATAACAGTTGTGCTAATTACTTATCTAGGGGGGGTGATAGAGCATTTATATAACTATGAGGCCGTCGTTTAAGGACCATAAACGAATGAACGATGCGATCATTACTCGCACATTGGGAATGAAATTAGCTAGCAAAACCTCCAACTAACAAAAAGACCCCGCAATCGCGAGGCCTTAGTTCTTCTATCAACGGTTACCACTATCATTTAACAACGACAGCGCCCTACTTCACTGACTTAACCGCTTTCATCAACATTGTGTTGAACTGCTGTGGTTGTTCAAGCATTGGGAAATGACCTGAGTCTTCAATGTAGTAAATGCTGTAATCCTAATGTGTTGCTTGTTCACTTCTGAATCCGTTGGCCATAGGAGAGCGTTCACTAAAATTACTGGTACATTCACGTTCTCATACACGCGGTGTGCTTCGCCTGTTACATATTGACTTAGATAATGGCGGAACTGGTTTATCGCGATAGCTGGCGGTGCTGATGCCATGTCTTGTGTTACCCAGTAGAGTAAATCTGTGTCTACGTCTTTTGGTAGCGAGTCTTTCACGAACATGGTAATGCCGGCTTGGAAGTCTGTTTCAAAGGGTTTGGTCATTGCATCTAGGTCGCTTTGTGAAACGGCTAGTGAGACGTTTTGCGATGTGTCGACACCAATAATGCCCTCCACTCTTTTTGGCATCAGTTTAGCGGCTTCTGCAATAACACCACCTGCCATCGAATGACCAACTAAGATGACGGATTCGAGTTGTTCTTTTTCGATGACTGTTTTGATGTCTTCAGCGAACGCAACCATGGTGTACTCTTCGCGATTAAACGACGAGTTACCGTGCCCAGCTAAGTCCATAGTGATCACTTGATACTGCTTTGAAAACTCACTCACTTGGTTTTGCCACAGCCTGCTGTCTAAGCTCCAACCGTGAATGAAGATCAGTGCCGTATTCCCGCTCCCACTTTTGCCATACGCAATTTGCTCACTATCGTGAGATATTGCAATACCGTACTTAAGCGTTGAATCATGAGCCATGGCACTAATGCTTCCAAGCGTCATGAATACCAAGAGTGTGATGTTTAGAATTAAACGTTTCATAGTGCCTCTCTACTTACTTTAGAGGGAACACAGAAAGCGCCCCTCTCACTCAATGTAGCCACTATAAAGTGTGAAGTTGTAGACAGGTCAAGGGGAATTTAGAACATAAATGACCCTTCACAATACACGTAAGCTGTGGGTTTAAATCTTCTTCAAGATCTTTACTTTGATAGGTGCCTGTATCGATGATCACACCGCGAAGTGTCGGCAAAAAACCATAGTTGTACTTGGCTTGCTCAATCAGACTCAACTCACTGTTGCTAGAGAAGTAAGATGGGATTGGGCCAGCATCTTCGATAAACATCGGCTTCAGTTCTTCAAAGGCGGTAATCACCAGCAGTCGATGCCATTTACATGATGGATAAACATTGTTTATAAATACCTAGGTTTTCGATATTTCTGATGCGAGGATTCTACCACTATCAAGGGTGAACGCAGTAGAAATTGAGTTACTAAAGGCTATAGTTCAGTGGCATTAGCTAAGCTGACTTAAAACACGAGTTTGACCCAAACGCATTGCACCCCAAGACCAGCGTTCCAATAATCAGCTAGCGTTTAAATTACAAAGTCACCCTTGCTACATGCGGATTCGTCAACTGAAATTGCTTGTTTGCCTGCTCCAAGTTTAAAACTTTTTGATATTTTCCGCTTCCAGCTCGAAGAAATAGTTCAGTGTCTTGACTTTCAGTTCCTGGGTGGCTGACGCATCGCAGACGATCACTGTTTTAGGGTGTAATTGCAACGCCGATACCGTCCATAGATGGTTTACCGGCCCTTCCACGGCAGCTTCCAATGCCAACGCCTTGTTATGACCGGTGATAAGAAGCAGGATTTCCTCGGCGTCCAACAAGGTGCCGACACCAATTGTCAAGGCTGATTTTGGCACTTGATTGATATCCGAATCGAAGAATCGCGAGTTAGCGATGCGGGTCTCTTCAGTAAGAGTTTTCACCCGTGTCCGCGAAGCAAGTGAAGACGCCGGCTCATTAAAAGCAATGTGACCATCGGTACCTACCCCGCCCATGAACAAGTTAATCTTGCCGTAGGACTTAATCTTAGCTTCATAACGCCGGCATTCTGCATCGTTGTCACCGGTATTACCGCCGAGTAAGTTAATATTTTCTAGTTGAATATCAATATGATTAAAGAAATTGTCAAACATGAAAGTGCGGTATGACCGCGGGTGAGACGTGGAGATCCCCACGTACTCATCCATATTGAAGGTAACGACATGCTTGAAGCTAACATCCCCTTTTCGGTTCATTTGAATCAGCTCACGGTAAGTCGCCAGCGGCGTACCGCCAGTCGGTAGACCGAGTACAAATGGACAGTCTGCCGTTGGTTGAAACTCATTGATGCACTGAGCAATGTATCTTGCCGCCCACTTGCTAACTTGGCTGGCGTTTTGTAGTGGTATCAATCGCATTGTACTCTCCTAGTATAATTTTCTGGCATGGTTTTCTCGACCATTCCCTAATAATTGATGGAAATAAATCGTTATTGCGGCAATAAGAGGTGGTGACGGTTCAAAACTGTTCTAGCGATAACCTTAAGCAATATCAAAAATGTTATTACTAATAGACTGTGTCCGAACCAGAGCGGAGCACCGGTTAAATAAGCATACTTGTAGGTTGCCGTCGTGAACGCTGCCATTGGAAAGGTAAGGGCCCAATAAGCCATACTAAAGTTGGTTGTAATAATTTTTCTTATATTGAAAAATAGCGCTATCGATGCGATAACTGCCCAAGCATAGTAACCCACACCTACGACCGATAATCGAATCGCGTAAGTTTGCAGCCCCAAGAAAAACATTGACGGTGTTGCCATCATGATAAAGTAAGTCGGATATAACGGTTTGGCGATGAATACTTTTTTAACTAAATGTAAAAATAACATCAAATAAATCCCTCCCCCAACCAATGTACCGACTAAATACATAAAGTAACCGAATCCTTTCAACCACTCAGGTACAAAGATGGCACAGACCACATTTGCCAATGGCGGGATCAAGAATGTTGGATTGAAGTTAGTTAGTAGGTTTTTATAATTGTATATCCAACATGTAAGGATAATAATAAATAGTGGGACTTGAATTGCCACGCCAAGCACCCAAAGAGTTGTGCTATTAAACAGCCCAGAAAGTAAGAACAGGGAAATCGTTCCACATGATAGAAAATGGCGACTAACCACACTCGCCATTTCATCAAAATATTGTGTCGATTTTTTCATATACCTTGCACAAAAGCTCAAGGTAAAGATCAGCAACATGACCATGGCACCTGTCGCTACCAAAGTGACGGTAGGGGCGAGAAAGCTGATTCCAGATGCTTTAGCAGCGTTAGCCAGCCCTGCAACCCCCATCACTGATGACATCAGAATTACTGGTAAACGTAAAAGTGCGTTACTAGTCATCATCTTCCTTAAGCTTTTTTCATTAGTAGGCTGATAGACTCAGCTTGAGTGCCAACAATAATCTGTAGGTTCTTCTCACCCACATGGACGATACCCAGTGAACCAAGCGCCTTGATTTTGTTGTCACAAACCAGCGACTTGTCTTTAACAGAAAGACGCAGACGGGTGATACAAGCATTGATTTCCGTTAGGTTATCCTTACCTCCAAGAGCTTCAACATACGAGTTAGCAAGCTCGTCCAAATTGGATACCGCCATCGCTTCAGCCTGCAATTCAGACTCGTCTTCGCGGCCCAGCGTCTTCAAGTTGAACTTAAGAATCGCAAAGCGGAAAGTGATAAAATAAATAAAACCGAACATCAAGCCCTGCGGTACTAGCATATACCAGTTGGTTGCCAGCGGATTTCGTGCTTGAAGCACTAGATCTACCAAGCCAGCAGAGAAACCAAAGCCCGAAATCCACTCCATTGACGACGCGATATACATCGACAGCCCCATCAATAATGCATGCAGAACAAACAGCATCGGTGCTGTGAACATGAACGCAAACTCAAGCGGTTCGCTCACACCAGTGAAGAAAGAAGCAAAAGACGCCGCAATAACCAGTGAAGCAACACGAGTTTTATTCTTCTTATGGGCTGTGACATACATCGCCAGACCTGCAGCAGGTAGACCGAACATCAATATAGGAAAGAAGCCGGCCATATAACGCCCTGTCACACCCGGTTGCGCCGTTCCATCAGCAATAGATTGGGCACCACCAAGAAAGGTTGGCATATCATTGATACCGGCAACGTCATACCAGAATACTGGATTGATGGCATGGTGAAGGCCAGTTGGGATCAGCAAGCGGTTGAAAAAGCCAAACAGGCCTGCACCGATAGAATCCTGAGCATACATCCAAACACCGAAGTTGGTCATCGCAGTGAACATACCATTCCAGATTTCAATCAAGACTCCCGAGATAAAGATACCCGCAACAGCCGATAGGATAGGTACTAGTCGCTTACCGCTGAAAAACGAGAGCGCTTTTGGCAATTGTGTCTCGGAGAAGCGGTTATAAATAGCAGCAACAACTACACCGACAATGATCGCCACAAACTGGTTGTCGACCTTATTAAATGCCTCTGGAATATCAGCAACATCCATACCTTTGATCATTGCCATGGTTGTGGGTTCAAGCAACGCCATCACCACCAGCCAACAGACCAGTCCGGAAAGTGCCGCCGCGCCGTCACGGTCTTTCGACATACCAAAAGCAATACCGACAGCAAACAAAATAGGTATATTCTTAAGAATTGCACCGCCGGATTTAATTAAGAAGGCCGCGATTTGGCTATCATGACCCCAACTGACGGGATCAATCCAGTAGCCGATACCCATTAGAATCGCCGCAGCAGGAAGGGCTGCAATCGGGATCATCAAGGCTTGTCCAATTTTTTGCAGGTACCCAAAAACGTTGATTTTCATTATTTGATTCCTTTGAAGTCGATGAGTTCTATTTCTTGCACCTGTAACCAGATTTTGATTTCTTCTGATAACAAGACTCTCAGTTCATGTTCACGTTGTGTTGTATATGATGACAGGTAGTTAAGCTCATAGTCTGAATAGCCTGGATGAGCCATAATTTCGATGGTAGTCTTGTTGTCGCTATCTTTTAATACGCGAATGGTCTCTTTTAAACCTTCGATATTGGCTCGATCGCCGTAAAACTGGGCACTGAATTTATCCGTTGTTTTCACTTCAAGTGCCTGAAGATCATCGATATAGTAATCGGCTCTGCGAGACGCCAAACCTATTTCATTAGCAAACTTAATAAAGCCATCTCTCAAGTTAGGTAAAAAAGCGGCAAAGTGATGGGAATCGAAGTGATCAATTTCGACACCATAAAACTTAGCTTTCAGATATTGATTCATGGCCTCAATATATACGTGCTCTGCATTGACTTGCTCAGCATTATTCGCTAGGTAATTGCGGCTATGAAATTCACCGTTACCATCAACTAGACTTGGAATGTCTTCCGGTTTAGAAATCGACTTTCCCAACGTCAAATTAACGTGCAACCCGATATTTTCCAGCTTGTGTTTATGGATCAAATCAATAGCATCAGCAGTGCCTAACTGATTCACCATTAGCGTCGTAGATGTCACGACCCCATTTTTTATAGCTTCGACTATGCCGGCATTGACTCCTTTAGTCAGGCCAAAGTCATCGGCATTAATGATCAGTTTCATGATTACCCCTGTAAAATTTCAAAGCTTTCAGGTTTGAATTGAGGGAGCTGATGGGCATTTTGGATAAGCATATCTTTAAGCGCACGCTCAAGCTTCACACCAGTCCCAACAATCGGGTTGATCGTAAGAGCACGTAAGCCGGTTTCGACATCGCCTTTCATTGCCGATTCAATTGTCAGTCTTTCAAAGGTCTTCATGGTCTGAAGCAAGCGAAGCGTATCTTCAGGGAACGCCGAGACACTAAGCGGGTGCGCGCCCGACGAGCGGATAATCGCGCTGACTTCGACCGCACAATCGTCCGGCAGGCCATCGATCGCACCGTTGTTAACGGTGTTGACATGCATGATCTCACCAGTGTTGTTATGGATGGCATTCATAATTTTGCACGCCGACTCTGAATAGTACTGACCACCACGAAGCTCAAGCTCTTTCGGTTTTTCGTTCAAGTTTTCGTCTTTGTAAACATTAAATAGCCTTTCTTCGATCGCTTTTACGACATCAGCCCGGTTTACCGCTTCGCTATTTTTAGCAATCTCCTTTTCGAGGATATCTTCGCTTGCATAGTAGTAACGCAAGTACGAGCAAGGCAACATATTCATATTCTTCAGCAGGGCTTCTGACCAGGTGAACTGCGCGATATTTTGTGGACGCATCTTGTCGTTTCCCGCCAACACCTCGTTGATAACAAACTGCATTTTGTCCTGTTTTTTATGGATGATTTGACGCGCCCACACCAAGTGGTTCAAACCAGCAATCTGAATAAAAAAATCATCATTGTCAGCGTCCAACAACTCCTTCGCACCGCGTTCCATATTGACCGGCACATTACACAGTCCTATAGTTTTAGTCGTGCTGTTACGCAAAATGGCCTCTGTCACCATACCCGATGGATTGGTGAAGTTAAGAAGCCATGCGTTCGGGCAGAGCTCTTCCATCTCGTAGGCAATTTCTAGCGCTACAGGAATAGTGCGACAAGCATTGGCATAACCAACAATGCCGTTGGTTTCCTGGGCTATCATGCCATGCTCGGCTGCAATGCGTTCGTCTCGGATGCGGCTTTCTAGACAGCCAGCTCTAAACTGCGAGCAGACAAAATCCGCATCTTTCAACGCATCCGCGCGATTGGTGGTCAAGTGGATCTGCATCTTACTTCCGACTTTGTCAGCCATACGCTTGGTCAGACCGTAGATAATTTCCGCTTTCCACCAGCTATCTTCAATATCAACTAGCCACAACTCGCCGATTGGCATCGTTTTAACGCGTTTTAGCAGACCTTCTACTAATTCAGGTGTGTAACTCGAACCAGCACCGATTACGGCAACTTTCAATAACTTTTTCATGTTTGATTACCATTTAGTGATTAGATGCATTAGTTTTTCACATTCAAATTGGGTTAACAAATCATAAAAAATACGCTATAAATTAACTGAGTTAATCCATAACGGTATCGTAATATGCTCCGTACCAGTGCCAACCACAATAATATTTACCTATTCCTCGCTACAGCAGAAACCCTGAGTTTTACCGAAGCAGGGAAAAAATTCGGTATAACTCAAGGAGCTGTGAGTTATAGAATAAAACAGCTCGAAGATGAAATCGGCAGTAAGCTTTTTATCCGTCAGATCCGACGAATAGTATTAACCCCTGAAGGCAAACAGCTATATGTTGCAGTCAAGCACTCCTACAAAGTCATTGATAATGTGATCTCTGATCTGAAAGACCCAACGCCTACCGGTGAATTGCGCATTGGCGCATCCCCGTCGTTTGCATCGCGCGTGCTCATTCCCGCACTGCCGAGCTTTCTTGAACAATATCCGCAAATGAATGTTCGCGTGGTCACGTCGAGCGTTTCGCAGACCTTCAACGACGAGTCGATGGATTTGGCGATTGTCTATGCCGACAGGGTTAGTGAGTTTCATACCGAGCCAGTGATACGCGAGAGTATTGTACCCATCTGCAGTCCAGCCTATGCTCGCAAACACAAGCTCTTATTCACGAACCAAACTTTATCGGAACTAACCTTAATAGATAACGTCAACTCGTCGAACTGGATGCAGTGGCTAAACAATAGCGACTACGTTGCGAGCAACAACAACCGGTTCCTAGTCGATAACTTTCACAGCACACTCTCTGCCGCGACGTCGGGGATTGGTCTAGCCATCGGGCGTTGGACCCTTGTCAAGGATCTTATCCTGTCAGGCGAGCTAGTCGCACCTTATCAAGCAGTACTGACAAACAAGCACTATTGGTTGGTTTCGGTAAGGGGAATGGAACACAGGGCCAGCTACAAACTGTTTGCTAGCTGGGTCAACAGTAAGGTGTTTGGAAAAAATGCGGAAGCTACGAGCAAGATACCTCACCGCTAACGCCATCACTTTTCCACGAGATAACAAAATTGATTCTTATTAGTATAATGGAGCCATAAATTTAGCCGACCACATGCAGGCAGGACGCAAATCCGAAAAGTCAAAGTACTCTATGGATCGTAACTCAACATTGTCCAATTCTCAGTTAGCCCCCGACTCTACCGATAAAAACAAAAAAGGCCTCGCAATGCGAGGCCTTTGGTTTTTCTATCTATCAGAAGAGATTAGTCGCGAAGTGCTGCGCCGAATTTCTCTGAGATTGAAGCTACGATAGCATCTACTGAACCAGCGATGTCTGCATCTTCAAGTGTGCGCTCTACAGACTGTAGGCTAAGTGCGATTGCTAGGCTCTTCTTACCTTCTTCAACGCCTTGACCAACGTAAACGTCGAACAGTTTAGCGCCTGTTAGGAATTCGCCACCCGCTGCGATACACGCTTCTACGATGTCGCCAGAAGCGACTGCTTCGTCAACAACAACTGCGATATCACGACGGTTTGCAGGGAACTTAGATACGGCTACGGCTTCTGGAAGCACGCGAGTGTTGATAGCTGCCCATTCGATTTCGAATACGATAGTACGGCCGTTAAGACCAAACTTACGCTCTAGCTCTGGGTGAACAGTACCAATGATACCCACTTCTTTGCCGTTAGCCATAATCATTGCTGACTGACCTGGGTGAAGTGCTGGGTTGCGCTCTTTTGCTTCTGAAGAAAGAGCTTTGAAGCTGTATGCGATTTCGTTTGCAGAAAGCTCAAGAACGGCTTCTAGGTCACCTTTAAGATCGAAGAAATCGACAGTGTTCGTTGCCATGTCCCAGTGCTCTTCACTACGAGCACCAGAGATAACGCCCGCAAGCATCATTTCTTGACGCATGCCGTTTTCAGCCGTTGCTTCAGGGATGAAACGTAGGCCTGATTCGAACAGACGAACACGTGGCTGTTGACGCTTCTGATTGTGAACAACAGTGTTTAGAAGACCTTGGATTAGGCCAAGACGCATTGCTGACATGTCCGCAGAGATTGGGAATGGCAGGATCAGCGGCTCAACATCTGGAACGATCAGTTTTTGCTGCTCTGGCTCAACGAAGCTGTATGTGATTGCTTCGTGGTAGCCACGGTCTACAAGAAGGTCACGAACGCGCTTAAGCGGTTGGTTAGCTTCTTTGTGGTCATTCATTTTAAGTGCCGCTTTAGGCGCTTGGTTTGGAATGTTATCGTAACCGTAGATACGACCTACTTCTTCAATTAGGTCTTGCTCGATTGCGATATCAAAACGCCAAGATGGAGACGTTGCCGTCCAACCTGCATCAGTGCTTTCAACTTCACAACCTAGGCGAGTAAGAATTTCCACTACGTCTGTAGATGGGATTTCGTGACCGAGTAGGCTGTCTAGCTTAGCGCGACGTAGAGCAACTACGTTTGCTTTAGGAAGATCAGCTTCAGATTCGCTGCCGTTTACTGGCGCAACTTCACCACCACAGATTTCAACGAGAAGCTGTGTTGCACGCTCCATTGCTGCTGCTTGAAGTGTTGAATCAACACCACGTTCGAAACGTAGAGAAGAATCTGTGTGAAGGCCGTAAGCACGTGCGCGACCACGGATGTGATCCGGTGCGAAGAATGCTGCTTCAAGAAGTACGTCTGTCGTTTCAGTCGTAACACCTGAATCTTGACCGCCAAAGATACCAGCGATAGCTAGTGCTTTGTTGTGGTCTGCGATAACAAGTGTGTTGCTGTTAAGTTCAGCTTCGTTGCCATCGAGAAGTGTTAGTTTTTCGCCCTGCTCTGCTAGACGAACCACGATACCGCCTTCGATCTTAGCCAGATCAAATGCGTGCATTGGTTGGCCTTGCTCTAGCATCACGTAGTTTGTGATGTCTACCACTGGGTCGATTGAACGGATACCACAACGGCGCAGTTTTTCTTGCATCCAGATTGGAGATTCCGCTTTCACGTTTACGTTCTTAACCACACGGCCAAGGTAACGTGGACAAGCATCCGTTGCTTTGATTTCAACAGAGACTGTGTCTTCAATGCTTGTTGCAACAGCTTCAACTGCTGGCTCTGTAACGTCTGCGCGGTTGAGTACGCCAACTTCACGAGCAAGGCCACGGATGCTGAAGCAGTCTGCGCGGTTTGCTGTTAGGTCTACGTCGATAGTGACGTCGTTAAGCTCAAGAAGCTCACGTACGTCCAACCCTAGCGTTGTGCCTTCAGGCAGCTCAAGGATGCCGTCAGACTCTACGTCGATGCCTAGCTCAGAGAAAGAACAAAGCATGCCGTGCGATGGAACGCCACGTAGTTTTGCTTTCTTGATTTTGAAGTCACCAGGCAATACTGCGCCAACGGTTGCTACTGCGACAGTTAGGCCAAGACGACAGTTAGATGCACCACAAACGATATCTAGCAGCTCTTCTTCGCCGATATCAATTTTTGTAACTTGTAGTTTGTCTGCGTCTGGGTGCTGACCGCACTCAACCACTTTACCTACTTTAACGCCGGTGAAAACACCCGCTACAGGTTCTACATCGTCAACTTCCAAACCAGCCATAGTGATTTGGTGAGCTAGCTCTTCGCTGTTAATTGCAGGTTTAACCCACTCGCGTAGCCAAGATTCACTGAATTTCATAGTTTTGACTGCCCCGGATTACTTGAATTGTTTAAGGAAACGAAGATCGTTCTCGAAGAACGCACGAAGGTCATTTACGCCGTAACGAAGCATCGTTAGACGCTCTACACCCATACCGAATGCAAAACCAGAGTATTTCTCAGGGTCGATGCCAACAGCGCGAAGTACGTTAGGGTGAACCATGCCACAGCCTAGAACTTCTAGCCATTTGCCATCTTTACGTTTCACGTCAACTTCAGCTGAAGGCTCTGTGAACGGGAAGAATGAAGGACGGAAACGCACTTCAACTTCTTCTTCAAAGAAGTTACAAAGGAAGTCGTTAAGAATGCCTTTAAGTTGTGCGAAGTTTACGTTCTCATCCACTAACATACCTTCCACTTGGTGGAACATTGGCGTGTGAGTTTGATCGTAGTCGTTACGGTAAACACGACCCGGAGCAATGAAGCGGAATGGCGGTTTGCCGTTTTCCATCGTACGGATTTGAACACCAGAAGTGTGCGTACGTAGCATGAGATCAGGGTTGAAGAAGAAAGTATCGTGATCAGTACGAGCTGGGTGATCGTCTGCGATGTTTAGTGCATCAAAGTTGTGGAATGCATCTTCGATCTCAGGGCCAGACTCAGTGCTAAAGCCAAGCTCACCAAAGAACTGTTCGATACGCTCAACGGTGCGAGTCACTGGGTGAAGACCACCGTTCTCAATGCGACGACCTGGTAGGCTCACATCGATGGTTTCTTCAGCGAGTTTCGCTTCAAGCTCTGCACGTTGTAGTGCGTCTTTACGAGCTGCGATCGCTTGTTGAACAGCACCTTTCGCTTTGTTGATCTCTTGACCAGCAGTGCGACGCTCTTCAGGTGGAAGTTTACCTAGGCTTTGTAGTTGAAGAGTTAATTCACCCTTCTTACCTAAATACTGAACTCGCACTTCATCAAGTGCGACTAACGAATCTGCTGTATCAATAGCAGTCGTTGCATTAGCAATGATCTCTTCTAGATGTTGCATCATTTCCTCATCTACCAGTTGGTAGTGTCCGTATCGGATGATTAGTTTTTTTAGATAGCTACACATACTAATCAAACACGCTAACAATGCCAAATTGAATCGTTAAAAGAGACTGTTATTGGCTAAAAACACGGCAATTTTAATGCTAGAAAACCCAAAATCATTCAAATGGGTGATGCCAATAGTCAAAAGACCCAACTGACCTTTAGCCATTAAAGCTAACTTTCTCTGTTTGGCCTCTGGTTACGGCTAATATTTGCCTAACCGACCCCGTTTTCTGTTAAGTTGCTATAAATTCAGTAAGGGGTGACTTACAATAGTGACAACGACTTACCTTTTTTTGAGAACACAACATTGAGCGCCAAATATTCTTATTTAGCCTGGCAAGTGCAGACGTCTAGCCCGGCAGAAAAGCTGGTTTTATTGATGCTTGCAGACGGTGCTGACGAGTTCGGTTACACCAATGTGTGCTTGCAAACAGCAGGTGAACTGTGTGCTCTCTCTACATTTGGTTTAGCAGACTGCTTGAAATGCTTAGTCGACCAAGGTTTACTCGATAAGGTGAAAGTGGATTATCGAGATAAAAAAGAGATTCACGTTTTCAAAATGCTGATTGAACAAAAGCAAGCGGTGGAGCACGTTGAGGCTCAACCGGTCAATAGTATACCGGTCTACTCGACTGCACCTGCGCCTGCGCCTAAGTTTCAACCCGCGCCGCCGGCAATGCAAAATATGCAGCCGCCCCCTCGCCCTCAAGGTCGAGGTTCAACCAACAGTAATACCGTTTCGACGCATGACCTGAACGAAGAAGAGATACCATCATGGGCAGAGCGTGCGTTTAAATTCTCCGGCCTCGCCGGTGACCATAATTTAGTATGGAAGAAATTTGTCCTCTGGTATAAAGCCAAAGCCAATGAATTAATGCCACTATCTAGAATTGAATCCAAGCTACAATACTGGCTAGTTAACGAGAAACAAAATGAAAGACAACACCAGAAAACCTCTCAATATTCAGGAAATGCAGGACAAGCTCAAGGAAATGGGTATCGACAAAAGCTTAGCCCATCTGAACGCTTCAGGCAGCAGCTCATTCAAAAAGGCAAAAAGCCAACCTTCTGAGCCAGCGCCAATGGTTGAGTCCCATGCGCCAATACAGAGTGAAGTGATTGCCGCACAAACAACCGAAGTCAGAGTGACAACACCTAACGCGACTGACTCTGGTAAGTCTCAGCAAGTGCCTGTCGTTGATCAAGATCCGGCAGAGCTCGAGCTGACAGATTGGTGTATCCATGTGTTCGGTTCTTTCCTGAGCGTGTACGAAACACAATGGGAATACCAATACGGCAGTGAGCCAAGTGGTAAGTTCATTGAGTTTGCCCACTCTGTCGATTCTGATGGCCTCAATCGAGTGCTAATGCACTGTCATGAGCGAATTCAACTCGGTAACAGTTGGCCGCCTCAAATGGGTGAACTTTGGATTCTGAAAGACTCTTTAACTGAAGAAGAGTTATTAGATAGCCGCATTCGTGTATTGTCGCGCACAGCGGTGAACAAAATCGAAAAATGGCTGATTCAAAACAAACTGTATGACTTGAAACGCACAGCAGAGAACAAACTTGATGGGCTATTTAAAAAGTATTACTTGGAAGCGAAACGTTTAGAAGAGAAAGGGATGCTTGAAACTGAATTACCACAATTCTTGCTTGCCGCTAACTCGGTGAAGAACCTAAACGATTTAAAACGTGAAGAGTACGAAAGCCAACACGGTAAAGCGATTAATCCAAGAATTCAGCGTATTCTAAACAGCAAGAAGTAATACTAATGGTGATACATAACCGGCCATCCTAGCTTGTTAAAAACCTCGATAACTTCGTTAGACTGTTTGCTTGTAAAATAACGACTTATCGAAGCTGCTTGTCGAAAAGAGCGGCCTTGTTCTCAAGCTTTTTTCCTGCGCTATTTCTGAACAATTACTGACTGTGATTTTGGTATAACCGTCCCTCTTTAGATATTACCCGAACATCAGAGACAAAAATGCCAGCTATCAAGCTGGCATTTTTTATCAATTCTAACGAACTCTTTAACGACTATCCGATCGTTACTTACGATCGCCTGACTGATTAATTACAGTAGGTGAATAGTGGCATTTAGCGTAAATACGTCTGAGTCGTCATCTTTCATTTTAAATTTTTGGTAGCTAGCACCAACAGAGACAGGGCCAAATACGAAGTATTCTGCGCCGACACCGTACATAATATCAACTTCGTCTTGCTTGAAGCTGTCTGCCTTTAGCTGGTAAGAGTGAAGACCACCCTTCGCGTATATGTGCAGAGGACCGATGTCGATACTTGGCTTAATTGCTGCGTATACGGTGCTTGCATCCATGTTAGTTAGGTTACGATTACCGTATTTGATGTTATCAAAAGAACCAAGATTCCAGTAACCCGCTTCAACACCGATCAATGGAAGAATACCGGTACCTGCATGAATCCCCACCGCCATTTCATTTTCGCCGGCAAATGAGTTTTGACCACCCATAACACCACCGTATATCCATGAATCAGCCATTGCTGTTGAAGATGCACCTAACAGTGCGAGTGCCAATAACGTTTTTTTCATATTCAACCTTTTTATCCTAATAGCCGACCTTGTGTGGTAATAAATTGCCACCAAGTCGCCCGGTATGTAATCACTATTCAATTAATCATTATACTAGCAAGATTTATACCCAAATCATGCCACTACGTCTAGTTTTATTCCCTTAACAAGCATCAATTGCATTTTTAACTCGCTTGTCTGAAACAGGATAAGGTGTACCAAGTTGCTGTGCGAAGAAGCTTACACGAAGCTCTTCTATCATCCAACGCACCTCTTTTACGTTTTCTGGAACCGCGATCCCTTTTGGAATTTTATTCAGCAGCTCTTTGTAATCATTCATTACGGACTCAACTTTGATCATGTGCAATCGATCTTTATTTGGGTCAATCGGTAGTTTTTCCATACGACGCTCAATCGCTTTCATATAGCGTAGAATATCTGGCAGGCGTTTCCAACCACATTCCGTGGCAAACCCTTTAAAAATCAAGCCTTCTACTTGAGCTTTGATGTCTGAAAGCGCAAAAGCCATGGAAAGGTCAACTCGCCCTTTTAACTTCTTACTGATATTGAATGCCGTGGTTAATATGGTTTCAACCTGTTGAGCTATTTCAACAACCGTATCACCCAACTCTGCACGTACGTGTTCTTTCAATGCTTCAAACTGCTCAGGTTCCCAAACTAAACCGCCCTTCTCTTCGATCAGCTTATCAATACCACAAGCGATACAGTCATCGATAAGATCGAGAACCTTGCCATATGGGTTGAAGTACAAGCCAAGCTTGGATTTGTTCGGCAAATTCGAGTGCAAGTATTTGATTGGCGACGGCACGTTCAACAAGATTAAACGACGCTGACCCGATTTCATCGCAGAGATCTGCTCTTGCTCGGTTTCGAACAGTTTGATCTCTACGCTGTCTTTGGTATCCACCAGCGCTGGGAAAGCTTTAACATCGTAGCCACCACGCTTCTGCTGGTAGACTTTGGGTAATTCGCCAAAACTCCACGTATGCAGGTTCTGCTGTTCAATATCATCGTCAGCAACCTTAGAAAGCGTTTCTTGAACCTTGTCTTTTAGGCTCTCTTTCAGCTCATAGAGGTCTTTCTGTTCCTTGAGCTTACGCTTGCGATGATCCACAGCACGGAATGTTACCTTTAAGTGCTCTGGTATCTGGTCTAACTTCCAATCATCACGCACCACTTCAACACCCGTCATGCGGCGTAGCTCTTTTTCAAGAGAGTCCAATAGCGGCGTTTCTAACGGAGTGACGCGAGCTAAAAACGCATCAGCGTAGTTCGGCGCAGGAACAAAGTTACGACGCAGTGTTTTCGGCAGCGACTTAATTAGGCTAATCACCAGTTCCTGACGAAGGCCCGGGATCTGCCAATCAAACCCGTTTTGATCAATCTGATTCAAGATAGGCAGCGGAATGTGTACCGTGACACCATCGTTGTCGTCGCCCGGTTCAAATTGGTAACTCAGCTTGAGCTTGATACCGTTTTGGTGCCAGAAGTTCGGGTAATCCAGATCGGTAACGTGGCTGGCATCGCCTCGGAACAGCATCGATTTTTCAAAGTTAAGCAGCTCAGGGGTTTTCTGACTGGTCTTCTTCCACCAAGTATCAAAGTGACGACCAGAAACCGCCTCTTCGCCCACACGCTGGTCATAGAAATCGAACAGTTCGTCATCATCGATCAAGATGTCACGACGACGCGATTTATGCTCTAACTCTTCGACTTCTTGCAGCAGCTTACGGTTCTGCTTGAAGAAAGCGTGTTTGGTTTCCCACTCACCTTCAACAAGCGCGCTGCGTACAAACAACTCACGGCTGACGGTGGCATCAATCGCGCCGTAGTTCACAAGGCGTTTAGGTACGATTGGGATCCCGTAAAGCATCACTTTTTCGTGCGCCATGACCGCCGCTTGTTTCTTCGACCAATGCGGTTCGCTGTAGCTGCGCTTAATCAGGTGTTTCGCTAGCGGTTCAATCCATTCAGGTTGAATTTTAGCAATTACACGGCCCCACAGTTTTGAGGTTTCCACCAGCTCAGCAGACATGATCCACTTAGGCTGTTTCTTAAATAGGCCAGACGCAGGGAAGATATGGAAGCGCGCATTACGTGCACCCTGATATTCATTCTTCTCTTGGTCTTTCATACCGATGTGCGACAACAGGCCTGATAACAGGGACATGTGAATGCCATCGTAGCTGCCCGGTTCCGTATTCAGCTTAGTATCCAGTTCACGCATTGCTTGGTGAATTTGGAAGTACACATCTTGCCATTCACGGATACGCAAATAGTTGAGGTAATCTTGCTTACACTGTTTGCGGAACTGATTACTCGACAACGCTTTTTGTTGCTGCTTAACGTAATCCCACAAGTTCACAAACGTGATGAAGTCAGATTCTTTATCGAAGAAACGCTTGTGCTTGTCATCAGATGATTGTTGCTTATCTGATGGACGCTCACGCGGGTCTTGAATCGACAGCGCAGACGCAATCACCATCACTTCGTGTAGGCATCGGTTACGTGGCGCTTCAATCACCATACGCGCTAAACGTGGATCAATCGGCAGCTTCGCCAGCTTACGACCAATCGCGGTTAGCTTCTTCTTATCATCGCCGTGGTTGTTGTTTTTGTTCGCTGACGGTTCGACTGTCGCGATCGCACCCAACTCTTCAAGCAATCTGACACCATCTTGAATGTTGCGCTTATCGGGTGCTTCAACAAATGGGAACGCTTGAATGTCGCCTAGGCCTAGCGCTGTCATCTGCAAGATTACCGATGCTAGGTTAGTACGAAGGATTTCTGGGTCAGTAAACTCTGGACGTGATTCGAAATCTTCCTCGGAGTAGAGACGAATACAGATACCTTCCGCAACACGACCACAACGACCTTTACGCTGATTGGCACTCGCTTGAGACACGGGCTCAATCGGTAGGCGCTGTACCTTGGTACGGTAACTGTAGCGACTGATACGCGCCGTACCCGGGTCGATAACATACTTGATGCCCGGAACCGTTAACGAGGTTTCTGCCACGTTGGTTGCCAGAACGATGCGTCGACCAGTATGAGACTGGAAGATACGGTTCTGCTCACCCGCCGATAGACGTGCGTAAAGCGGCACAATTTCAGTATCACGCAGGTTACGTTTACTTAATGCATCGGCGGTATCACGAATCTCTCGCTCACCGTTCATGAAGATCAAGATATCGCCAAGGCCTTCATCACACAGCTCATCAACCGCGTCGAAGATGCCTTCAATTTGGTCGCGGTCTGAATCACTTTCATCACCACCTAATGGGCGGTAACGTGTATCCACAGGGTAAGTACGGCCAGAGACTTCAATGATTGGTGCATTGTTAAAGTGCTTCGAGAAACGCTCTGGGTCGATGGTTGCCGACGTGATGATCACTTTCAGATCAGGACGCTTTGGCAGCAACTCTTTCAGGTAGCCCATGATGAAATCGATGTTCAGGCTACGTTCGTGCGCTTCATCGATGATGATGGTGTCGTACTGATTTAAGAATCGGTCGTGCTGAATTTCCGCCAGTAGAATACCGTCGGTCATCAATTTGATTTGGGTGTTATCAGAAATTTGGTCGTTGAATCGAACCTTATAACCAACGAACTCACCCAGCTGTGTTTCCATCTCTTCAGCAATACGGTTGGCAACCGAACGCGCCGCAAGACGACGCGGCTGAGTGTGACCAATTAAGCCAAAGCGGCCGCGGCCAAGTTCAGAACAGATTTTGGGTAACTGAGTGGTTTTACCCGAACCCGTTTCACCCGCGACGATAACCACTTGGTTTTCAGCGATGGCTTTCGCGATGTCTTCGCGCTTTTGGCTAACCGGTAGAATTTCTGGGTATTCAATCGTCGGTTTCTGTGCCGCACGCTGTGTGGCTGTCATCATCGACTTAGCTATGTCTAACGCAATCTCATCAAAGACAGCGTGCTTAGCTTGTTCATTCTTAATTTTGCTCGCACCCGCAATTCGCTTACTCAAACGGAAGCGATCGCGCATCATACATTCATTGAGCGCTTTACGAAGAGAGGCTGGGCTATTCTGAGATGATTTGTTGTTTGTCGCTGATTGTTCAGCTTGTTTGTTCTTTGATTGTTCAACAGATTTTTTCGATGCAGCTTGATTGGGTTTCGCTTGGCTCTGTGAAGAACTTGGCTGTGCTGCATTCTTGTTGTTGTCTGCTTTTTCCGGAGACGAAGTCAAAGCGTGTCCTATTGTTGTACTTATTAAACTCGCGCGATTATATCACAAGTCTCAAACAAAAAAGCCTGACAGCAAAGGGAAAACCTTTTGCTATCAGGCTGATTAATCACGCTAGCACTCTCAAGAGCGATGAAAGCGCGGTCAAATATAAGTTGTACTGAGTAAACTCTGGTTTAAAGATAACGTTAAAAACTGCGCTTAAAACTCATATTGGAAGTAAACCGTGTTGTAGTTACTGCCGCCTTTGATTCGTCCAAACTGAGAGGCTTTTTCAAAGATCGCAGAACGGTGATGCAATGAATAACCCAACCATAAGTTGTTCAAGTCATTCTTACCGATCAAGTCGCCCACATTCACATCAAATGAGAAATCTAAGTAGTTCAAAAGATGGCTTGCTGTATACCCTTTACGATCCATTTCAGTACCTTCAATGTAGGTAATCGAATCGATGTAAGACATCCCTTCCGCAACACCAAATCGCCACTGTGCTGGCCAATTGAACGTGTAATAAGCTTTGATCGCAACAATGTATTCTGTGCTGCTTGATTGAACATCGGAACGCCAGTGATGGGCAATACCCGGCGTAAGATACAGGTCCAATGGCAAACCAAAAAGCTCATCGGTTAACGGATGGCCGTAGAACAATGAGGTCAATTGATTGTTGTATTCATCTTTCTCGGTATTGAACTTCATGATGTCGCCAATGTTCGATGGCGTTGCCCAACCATGTGCGACCCGTAAATAGGGGGCATTACTCAGTTTCGGTTTCGGTGCTTTTTCTTTGTCGTTGAAGAAACCAAAACCCAGGTACAACTCACCTTGATAACGGTCTTCGACAATCGACGAATCATAAGCATTGTCGTCCAATCGAGTCACACTGGTTGAACCCAACAAGTACAAGTTTGAAATCACGTGGTAACGCGCTTCAACACCGACGTTCAGATCGACTCCCGCCCCTATCGACTCGCCAGCGGCAGCATAATAGGCGCTATTAAAATCGGCACTTTTGTAACGAAGTGTCGCTGTCGGAGTAAATTCCCAATCGCCGATATCATACTTTGTTTTAGCATGCAGATTACCGTGAAAATTGTACTCACTGTCGCTCATGATCTCGGTTTCGAACGTCCACTGTTCATTCCATTGATAACGGATTTGCGCACCAAAATCGGCGGTATCGCCCTCAATCGCATTTTGCTCCGAAGCGGGAATATCAATAAATCGCGTCCGAGAAATCGCGTTTAAAGACCATTTGTCATCGTCAGTTTGATAGAGATAAGCCCCCATTTCAGTGCCATCAATGAATACATAGTCGTTCTTGAAAAATAGCATAGGAACAAAAGAGCTAACCGTTTGATCGCCACCAGACGTGTCATAAGGGATGCTGGCAGTTCGGTACATTGCGGCGATACCCCACTCTTGTTCTTCCGCGGCCAACACATTCGTGCCTAGGAAAGCGCTGCTGAGTAAAATCACGCCAGAGGCAGTGAGAGTCGATAAATATTTGCGCTTCATTCTTATGTTATTACTCTTTGTCATGAATATGGTGTTACTGGATAGACAGTTTTAGGCTATTTCAGAAAACTAATTTTAGGTTTGATCTGCATTGGCCGTTACAATGAAGAATATTATCAGTGAAATAGAAGCATTGTGAAAGTCTCAGAATTACAATCCATTATAGACCACTTACCCAGTGATTCCGACCCAGATGTTGTTATGGGTGAAGCGTGGTTGCCCGAGCGTTTGGTGAATACTAACCTAGACGGTGACCTGTTTTTTCTTGAGTTTGATAACGTCCCCGACGACCATCAAGGGGACGAGGAAGGAAGAGGTTTTGTTGAGCACGAGATTACGATGATTCGCGAAAAGCTTGAACAAGTGTTAGACGACCCTTCCGACACCAAAACCAAAGCCGATGCCCTATTAGCAATATTTTTAATGGGTCATGAACTGTCTAGCTCTGAAGTTATCGAAATACTTGAGGCTACTGAGTCTGAACACGCTGCGCTCGAAACAAAAACACTCGACAACTAACCCCACCGCTGATGATCTCGCCCGCGCTCAATGTTGAACGACTTCGCCATACATAAGCGCGCGAATCGAGAAGCGACGTCCTAGCAATCAAAACTTCTATCGCCTTGCAAAGCGAAGTGGGATTGGTGAACGAAAATTAGGTAGCGATGGCCAAACTACAAGCAATTGCAACGCTAAGGGATAATGGAGAAGTCACGCACTTTCCAAAACCCGATTTAAAAGTGCTCCTTTCTGCTCGCCTATTCGTAATGTCAGTTTTAAGTAAAGAGGCTTGCGATCACACTCTGTAGGCCTAATAGTAATAATATTCACCATAACTGGAATGCTCTTATGTTTAACTCACTTACCTCGTTATTTAAACAATTAGTCGAAGGCTCTGATCTAGGCAAAACGTCCATCGCCTCTCCGAATTTAGCGATTGCCAGCTTGTTATGCGAAGTCGCTGGTGCAGACCACGCGATAAATGACTCAGAACAAGAGGCTAAGATACAATTACTTCAACGTTTATTGGACATAACCGAAGAAGAATCAAAAGCTTTATTGGCGCAAGCTGAGCCTCAAGTTGAACAATCTGTTTCTCTGTACGACTTTACCTCTCAACTACGCGAGCTTTCACAGCCGGTTCGCATAGACTTGATTAAAGCAATGTGGGAAGTCGCGCATGCTGATGGAGAGATTGATCCACTTGAAGATTCCGTGATCCGAAAAACCGCAGAATTACTTTATGTTGACCACAAAGATTTTATCAAAAGTAAGCTAAATGTGTTGGGCGAAGATTAAACGCTGAATAGGATCAACAGCGACAGTTCACATACTCATCGCTGTCGATTAAATAACAGTGAAGCCCATTGCCCATCAGGTTGGAATGGACTTTGATTACGAGCACTGGTCATTCGCCGGTTTGATTGCGGAAAAGATAAGCCTCTAAAGCATGGTCAAAGTAAGCTTTGCCAAGTTATAAGCATCGACATAACCTGAATGCTGACGACCTTCCCACTCAATATTTTTCGCTTCTTGAGCGGCGCGATGGCCTATGCGCTTGTCTTTCAATCGATTCTGAACCCGATAAAGTGTTGCGATATTGATAAACTCGCTAAAAGGAGGCTCGATGCCTTTCTCGATACACTCTTTGCGTAAGATAAGGTCGTCACGCCCCCACGCTGCGTAGATTTTTTTAGGGCCGCCAAAGTTTTTAATCATCGACTTAATCACAGATTCTAATGAACGCCCCTGCTTTTCGATTTTACGTGGTGTAATACCCGTTAGCTCTGCACAAAAAGGAGATATCTCATCTTTCTCCGGCTTAACGTAGTATTGTGCTCGCTTCACGATAGTCCCAGAGAGAAGATCAATCTCAGCAAGCCCCACTTCGATGATCTCGCCCGTTGTTCCTACACCATCTTCACTCCAACAGCACATTTCCAAATCGAAACACACCACTCGATTGTGATTCATACGTCGCCTAATTATCTCTTTAAATATTTTGTAAAATTGTACATGAGCCCAATAAAGAACTCGACCTTAGTTGTATCAAGTGTTCATTTAGGCTGCAATTGTGACTCTATTTCGACCATTGATCTTACTTTGATAGAGCATACTGTCCGCTTTTTGCATCAGTTCTTCGCTGTTCTCATTATCACGAATAACCGCACCAATACTCAAGGTGCAGTTAAGGTCTCGGTCTTTATGTTTACAATGAGAGTGGCTCACCGAATTTAAAATACACTCTAAGTAAGTCTTCAACGCCTCATGATTTGTGACATTAGAAATAATACAGAACTCATCGCCACCGACACGAAACACGTCATCCCCTTCTTCTAAATTCATCGAGATCACTTTGATGACATGTATCAGCAAACTGTCGCCAGCAGGATGGCCAAATTGGTCGTTAATACCTTTGAACTCATCGATATCAAACCCGATGAGACTGAAAGGTTTGTTTGTCTTAATGGCGCTATCGATGCTTTTATTGAAAGCACGTCGGTTATAAACTTCGGTTAAGCTATCGTGGTCAGCTAAAAAACGAAGTTCTTCTGTCCTTTTATCCAGCATTCTATACAAGCGTTCTTTTTCACGAATTTGTAGGTTTGCGATATAGGCCAGCAAGAATGATATGGTGGTGCCAACCAAAGCAATACCCACTAATACAAGGTAACCATTAAATGTGATGTATGAATCTATCTGGTAATCGATCTGCCAATTTCGGTTAACCAAGTTAATCATTTTGGTCGAATGGTGTCCCGACACGTTTCCAAAACCGTCGCTTTCAAACAAAATAGGCGCGTCTTCTGCTTCAAAACCTATATCAGTAACACGGATATAAACGTCAATATCATTGATAGCCGACGCAAAGAGGTTGTCAAAGTAATCAGCAGTATGAACCACACCAATCACTATCCCGAGTAAATTATCACTTTCACCTTCAAAAACAGGGTGATAGACCAATATCCCCTTTTTAGGAATGCTGGGTTCTAATCCATCTTGTATTAAACGAACGTTGTCTGAAACATTCGCTCGACGTGTTTGATAAATATTGTCTAAAACTCGCCTAAATCGCTCTCGAGACGAATAAAAGCCAAGTACTCTGTTATTCTCTTCCGTGTTTGGATAAACATCTGTCGCGATAAAAGCAGGCTCACCATCTAAGATGTAACCCGTGGTTTTAGGTTCGTGCTTCGGTATGGTGTACACCTCATAGGATGGGTACACCTCTTTCATCTTCGCCATATGTTCCGCCACTTCATCGGCCGGCACTTTTTGCATCCACTGTAAGCTGATTAAGCTTTTTGAATCTTTAATAGTTTGTTCTGCAAATCGATCGAATCCAACCCAATGTTTAAAATCGTTAGCATAAAAATAATTGGCACCAGATCCGATATAAGCGATGTCATTGTCAATAAAGGCTTTCAGACTTAAGGTTCGATTTTTAGCAAAGTGCTCCAAATTTGTGCTCAAGGCACGATTTTGGTTGAGGGCGACTAACGCAAAGCACAATGCCGTAATCAGAAAGAAGGCAAAAAAAACAACTAATGGTAAAGTTTTTCTCTTCAACCCTGTATACGAGTCGATAATATGAGGCATACATATCCCATGTTGAATTCTGTAGACAATTAAGTATATAACGTAAACGAAATAGGCTCCATGCGTCTTTATAACTAAAACTGATACAAAATAGGCACTCGTTTACCTTCCCAGCATACCAATGGTTGTTATTCAATCAAATCTCGACGAATTTTTACAAAACACACCAAAATCCCACTTGATTAAAAACATTAAATACTGCTCTACGCCTTGAATATGCTAGTATTCATCCATATTTATAGCTTGAAAGAACCCGTATTGCCTGAGGGTTTCAGAGTTTTCTTTCCAACCCGTATATTCAACGTAACCAATGAATATACTGTTAAGTCATTTTAAAGAGAAAATCACTATGATCGTTGATTTGAACCTAATCCCACAGACGTTTGATATGCTTCACGCAGGCCTCACTGCATCAAGCGTTTTACTACTGCTTATCGCCATTTCTCGTAAAACCAAAGTGGTTGAGAAAGTCGTTGAAAAACCAGTAGAGAAGATAGTTGAAGTTGAAAAGCCAGTTGAGAAGATTGTCGAAGTTGAGAAAGTGATTGAAGTTGAGAAAGTGATCGAAAAAGTCGTAGAAGTTGAATCAAAACTAGCAACAGCAACGACCGATTCGGCAATGCAACTTCTGTCTATCATGCAACAAGAAGCGCGCCTAATTGATTTCCTAAAAGAAGATCTAACGTCATTCTCTGATGAAGAAGTTGGCGCAGCAGCACGTGTGATTCACACTGGCGGTCAAAAAGTATTGACAGACTACGTAACGCTGTCTCACATCCGCACTGAAGATGAAGAAACACGTATCACGGTTGTTGAAGGCTTCAATCCACAAGAAATTCGCCTAACAGGCAATGTAACGGGTAACGCGCCATTCAACGGTACACTGGTTCACAAAGGTTGGAAAGCCACTGACATGAACCTGCCTAAGCTTGCTGAAAACTACGATGCATCTGTGATTGCACCGGCAGAGGTGGAGCTATAATGGAACACCAAAGTCATTCAGCTCAAGAGCTATCTTCTCAAGACCGAGAGCATTCACAACAGCAGCAAGCACCTAAGTTCAGTGTTGGCATCGATTTAGGCACCACTCACTGCGTGTTGTCTTACATCGACACAAGCAATGAAGACGCCCGCGTAGAGGTGATGCCAATCCCTCAACTGACCGCGCCAGGTACAGTAGAAACTCGCAGCCAACTGGGCTCGTTCCTATACCAACCGCACGAACATGAAATGAATGCCGGCTCTCGCGTTCTGCCTTGGTCTTCAGAGCCAAAAGCGCTAGTGGGTGCGATTGCTCGTAACCTGGGTTCTAAAACCCCTATCCGTTTGGTAGCAAGTGCAAAATCTTGGTTATGCCACGGTGGTGTTAACCGTCGTGATGCTTTCCTTCCTGCGGGCAGCCCTGAAGAAGTTGAAAAAGTCTCTCCGCTTAAGACAACTGAATTGTACCTTGAGCACCTTAAAGACGCATGGAACCACGCAAACCCAGAACACAAACTGGCAGACCAAGATGTAACGATCACGGTTCCAGCTTCGTTTGATCCTGCGGCTCGTGACCTAACAGCAGAAGCGGCACGTAATGTTGGTTTCACTCACCTAACGCTTCTAGAAGAGCCACAAGCTGCGCTTTACAGCTGGATTGATAACAGCAACGACACATGGCGTGATGAAGTCAACGTTGGTGACATCGTTCTTGTTGTCGATATCGGTGGTGGTACAACCGACCTTTCGTTAGTTGAAGTAACACAAGATGACGGTAACCTAAGCCTGAATCGTATCGCAGTAGGTGAACACATCCTACTTGGCGGCGACAACATGGACTTAGCACTGGCTTACCGCCTGAAAATGAAACTGGCTCAAGAAGGTAAAGAGTTGGCGCCTTGGCAGGTTCAAGCAATGACTCACGCCTGTCGTGATGCGAAAGAAGCACTGCTTAACGATGCTGAATTGCAATGTGTGCCTATCGTTGTACCTAGCCGTGGTTCTAAGCTACTGGGCGCAACACTGAAAACAGAACTGACTCAGCAAGAAGTACAACAAACATTGGTTGATGGCTTCTTCCCGAAAGTCGCCGTGACTGAGCACCCAGTTCAAAAGACGCGTGGCGCACTGACTCAAATGGGTCTGCCTTACGCTCAAGATGCAGGTATCACTCGTCACATTGCCGCATTCCTTTCGAAGCAAGCAAACGCGCTTTCTGGAAATAGCGAAACGGCTCAGCAAGATTTCAACCCGTTTGCAAACATGCCGGGTATGCCGGGTGCAGAAGCGCCAGCGGCTGACTTCATCAAACCAACCGCAATTCTGTTCAATGGTGGTGTTCTAAAATCGAACCTACTTGCGGATCGTCTTTCAGATACCATCAACGAATGGCTGATCAATGCGGATGCAGAGTTTGCAAAACAACTTTCAGGGTTAGACTTAGACCTCGCTGTGGCGAGCGGCGCTTCTTACTACGGCGCCGTTCGTCGTGGCCAAGGCGTTCGTATTCGTGGTGGTATCGCTTCTTCTTACTACGTAGGAATTGAAAGCGCGATGCCAGCAATCCCAGGTATGGCTCCTCCAATGGAAGCACTGTGTGTTGCACCATTTGGTATGGAAGAAGGTTCAAGTGTACAAGTTCCTAGCCAAGAGTTCGGCCTAGTGATTGGTCAGCCAGTCCACTTCCAGTTCTTCGGTTCAACCACTCGTCGTGAAGACGTAGCGGGCACGCATTTAGATCACTGGGCACCCGAAGATCTGGATGAACTTCCAGAGATTCAAGTGACGCTGCCTGTTTCTGAAGGCCGTCGCGAAGGTGAAGTGGTTCCTGTCACTTTGGCTTCTCGTGTTACTGAGCTTGGTACCTTATACCTAGAAGCGATTGCCACTGACAACGGTCAGAAGTGGCACGTTGAGTTCGACGTTCGTGAAGATTCGAACAACGACTCAAACGACGAAGCATAATGAATCAACGGCACCTTAGCGGGTGCCGTTATTTTATCAATACCGCTCCCAATTCAGTCCTACCTGTTTCTCAGGAACGACGTATACGAATAACAACAATAAGACCAAAACTATCAACAAACTGGTCATCACTTTGTCAGAATAAGGTTTTGTATGGCATCTCCTCGTTTTTTAGTCGGCATTGACTTAGGCACAACCAATACTGTGGTTGCCTACTGTGAAATTAACGACGACCTACAACACGCTCCCGTTTCCCTTTTCGAAATCGATCAGCTTATCGGCCCTGGTGAAGTGGTTCGTAAGCCTCTACTCCCATCGTTTCGTTACCACCCTGCACAAGGTCAAATCTCCCCTTCAGACCTAACTATGCCGTGGGAACCAAACCCAGTTGAAGGCGATATAAAGAATGTTATCGTCGGTGAGTGGGCGCGTGAATTGGGTGCTAAGGTTGAAGGTCGCCAAGTATCGAGTGCTAAAAGCTGGCTGTCACACCAAGCGGTGGATCGTAACTCCGACATTCTGCCTTGGGCTGGCGCAACTGACGTCGATAAAGTGTCCCCTGTTGTGGCAAGTGCAAGCTACCTCAACCACATTCGCCAAGCATGGAACTACCGTAACCCGAGCAACAAGCTAGAAGACCAAGATGTTGTGGTTACCGTTCCTGCTTCTTTCGATGAGACCGCACGTAAGCTAACACTCGAAGCCGCAGAACTGGCGGGCTTAGGTAATATTCTATTACTCGAAGAGCCTCAAGCGGTATGTTATGACTGGTATGCCCGTCACCAACAAACTGCAGCAGATGAACTTCAACAGATCCCGCTGATTCTAGTATGTGATGTTGGCGGTGGTACCACCGACTTGAGCTTAATTGAAGCCAAATTCGATGCGAATAGCGACGGAAATACCGAGCTCGCACTTGACCGTATCGGCGTCGGCGAACACTTGATGTTAGGTGGTGATAACCTCGATTTAGCACTCGCTCACCTTGCTGAGCAACGCTTCAATCAAAACAAAAAGCTCAATGCCTCTAGCCTAACTAAACTGATTCAACAAACTCGCGCCGCCAAAGAGAACCTGCTTTCAAGCAATGCACCCGATGATGTGAAGATCACCATGCTGGGCAGCGGTTCAAAACTGCTTGGCGGTACTAAGAGTATTGGCTTAACCAAAAAAGAAGTTCATCAAATCGCATTGGAAGGTTTCTTCCCGCTTTCTGAGTTTACGGAAGTGCCAGACAAACGCCGCAGTGCTGTGGTTGAGTTTGGTCTGCCTTACGTAGCTGACCCTGCGGTGAGTAAGCACATTGCAGAATTCCTAGCAACACATCAACAAGTGTCTAAAGCGGCATTGGAAAATTCAGACTCGATTGAGTTCGATGACACCAAACCTGCCATTCCAGTTGGCGTGCTACTCAATGGTGGTGTGTTTAACAGTGAATTGGTCACTGAGCGAATCACTCAGCTACTGGGCAACTGGAACGGTTCTCCAATCACAGTGCTTGATAACCCTCATCCAGATTGGTCTGTTGCATTGGGTGCGGTGGCCTTTGGTAAAGCTCGCCGTGGCGCACAACTGAAAATTGGTGGCGGTGCCGCTCGTTCTTACTTCTTACATTTGCAAGAAAAGAACAAGATGGGTAAAGCACTTTGCCTACTCGCGAAAGGGACTGAAGAAGGCCAAGAGATACGCTTAAACAGCCGTCGTTTCTCACTGACTTTAGGTGAGCCGGTACGATTTAATCTACTGACTTCCACTCACGATCAAATCGCTCACGATACCGTTATCCAAAACGGCATGATGGTCAATGTCGATGCAGACTTGTTCTCCCCTCTTCCACCGTATATTTCTACACTGGAAAGTTCCGGTACTACAGAACTTCAAGCCAACCAAAAAGAGCGTGTTGAAGTACTGCTAGCCTGCCAGCTAACCGAAGTCGGCACCCTAAAAATGGAGTGCGTAAGTACTGAAGATGACGCTAAGCGTTGGTTGTTGGAGTTTGAAGTCAGAAACAAGCAAAGCGATGAATCTGATACCTCCACACTTCATCCAAGATTGAGCGAATGCAAGGAACTGATTTCTCGCCTGTATAGCGGTAACAAGAAGAGTGCAGAGTCGAAAGAGATCAAAACACTTGCCAAAGATCTTGAGAAACGACTTGGCAAACGTGACGAATGGGATTTCACAACCCTTCGTCACCTGTTTGATACCTTCTCTTTAGGCCGCAAGCGTCGTCGTCGATCAGAAGCACACGAGAAGAACTGGCTGCGTTTAGCGGGATACTCGCTACGTCCTGGGTTTGGTGATCCGACAGACTCATGGCGTATCGAACAGATTTGGGGCCTTTACCAACAGAACATTCAGTTCAAGAACCACCAAGGCTGGACAGACTGGTGGGTATTCTGGCGCCGTGTCGCTGGCGGGCTTAACCAAGAGCAACAAGAAAGTATCTTAGCGGACATCGCTAAGTACCTTCACCCAGGCGCAATGAAGAACCCTAAGACAGCCAAAGATGCACAAGACAATGGTTATGAAGCCATGGTTCGTTTAGCAGCGTCACTTGAGCAACTTGAGGTGGAAGACAAAGTGCTGCTGGCAAGTTGGTTCTTAAGCAAAGCGATCAACCATAACCAATTTGAACAAGCGCACTGGTGGGCGCTAGGTCGACTGGCTTCAAGAACGCCTTTGTATGGTAGCCAACACAGCGTGATTCCTAGAGAGCAAGCTGAACAGTGGTTACCGAAACTGCTTGATCAGAACTGGCATAAAGAGCAGATGATCGCCTTTGCAGCGGTGATGATTTGTCGTAAAACCGGTGACCGTCAGTTTGATATCTCTGACGACTATCGCAATCAAGTGATTGAGAAGCTTAAACAAAGCAAGGTCCCTGATTCATGGTTAACATTAGTGAGTGAAGTGACTGAGCTTTCTGAAAGTGAGTCTAAACGCGTGTTTGGCGATGCATTACCAAGCGGATTGAGCCTAATTAATAGCTAGTTTTAAAAGCGGTGAGTTTGACAGACGATCCATTTTAGTCACCAATTAGAAAAGAAAAAGCCACTTTCGATTTGTTGAAAGTGGCTTTTTTATTGGTGGCTTAAGGCTGGTAGGTTTAATCGACTTATCGCTGTTTGGTTAATAGCCTCAGCCGTGTTGCTGTTGATCATGGTTAATGTTTGGTTCCAGTTGGGTTGATAGGGAAATCCGTATTTTCATAAATATCAGATAGTTTTTTCGGTTTCTTCTCTTTTGCTCCTTTATTTGGTTGATTATGAGTTTCGCTTAAAAGCCATTGCTCATGCATTTTTGCTGAATCCAAAAATTCTGGATCCTCCATTGCTTCCTTGCGAAGTTTATTTACACGTTCGAGAGTCTCCCAAATCATAATACTTCACCTCCACTAAGGCAGTATTATTAATATAGCTAAAACTCAAAAAACTTCAAGTAAGCCAATGAGATAGCGATCTCAATTTAGTAAACTATCAGTATTTAACAGCCTGAAATTTTCATCAACCATCGAAGCCAAATACCAGTCACTCCTTATGCATCTCGAAGATCATCACGTACAAAAAAAGCGAGCTAAATACTCGCTTCCTATCGATACCGTCAACACGCTACCCGTTTCATTCCCTCACGCTTGACTTGGTTATATCACGCTTAACTTATGCACGGTTGCCAATTTTCACCGTGCCGTTGGTAGCGAACCAAAGCGCTTCAGAACGACGGCGCCCCAACAAAATAGGACCATCATCATAGAACAAAAAATTCTTCCAATGTTTTTTAAACACTGACCACTTCGTTTCAAGGATGTTGTATTTTTCGTAACAAAAATAAACCGTTACGTCATCTTGCCAATCGATAAAGTTAAGGATCTCTTCTGGCATGTCCGGTTCGTCGGCTTCCCAATTTGCCATCCAGCTGATCTCTTCTTTCCAGTTAGACGCTTTGCGTGGCCAGTCTTGTGAACTGAGTCTCTCTGCGTCTGGGCTTTGAGGGCTTACGTTCTCTTTCCAAAACTGAGACGCTCTTGCCTGTGTCATTGGCTTAATTTTTTCCAAGTCCTCTATTGGCAAAGGCATCGACTGGTGAGTAAAAATCCATTTTCTTTGGTATTCGTCCAAAGTGGTGTATGACATCAAATTTCCTCAAATATCTTCTCAGGCGAATGGATAACCATGCCTATCTGTTCTTTTTGGTGCAGCGGCGACTTGAGCATCGTTTAGATATTCGCTGCCGCTAAACCTGTATTTCGGTTGAACGGGTATTTACGTCTAATGACGCTTTATGTCTAAAGAACGCGCTTGTCTTGCCAATTTGGGTTAACTAACGCCGTCAATATATGGTCTTCCCATTTACCGTTAATCTGCAAATAATCTTTAGCAAATCCCTCACGGACAAAACCTAAATGTGCCAACACACCTGCACTGCGCTCATTATGAGGCATGTAAGTTGCAATAAGGCGATGCATATTCTGCACATTAAACATGTAGTCTTTTGCCATTCTCAAGCCTCTGCGCATGTACCCTTGGCCCTGTGCGCGTTCAGCCAGTGAGTAACCCACACTACACGCATAGAACGGGAATCGAGACAAATTGCCTAAAGATATTGTGCCAAGCATCTCATTAGAGTCAGCATTGATCAGTAAACAGTAATAACCGAGCCCCATTTTATGAAGCTCGCTTAACTTAATCAGTCGTTGCGCCCAACCTTCTCTTTTGAAGAACGCCTCTTCACGAGTAGGCTCCCATGCTTTAAGGTGCTCTTTATTTATCTGAAAGTACTCACTGATCATACTTGCGTCTTCGATTTCCGCAGTACGTAGAATGAGGTTCCCATCGCGCATGTAAACGCGTTCTGGTGTACTTAAATCTTCCATTTGTTGTTTCTTAACCCGTTAACTTGTTCGGTTTCATCCGTTCTTTCTGATCCCATAATCACGAAGCTTGTTCGCAATTGAGGTATGAGAGACGTTCAAACGTTTTGCCAATTTACGGCTCGATGGGAACGACTGATAAAGCTTCTCGAGTATCTGCGATTCGTAATCCTTCATGATCTCGTCAAGCGAGCCGTTTAAGCTTAAGTTCGCCATTCCAGCCGTCATGGTATCAAGCTGTGGCAAATGAAACTGCTCAACGGTTAACGTATCTGAATCCAACTCGGTGAGTGCACGTAAGACCATGTTGTCCAACTGACGGATGTTACCCGGCCATTGATAATTACTGAGCTGGTCGATCAACTCTTGAGTGAGTTTAGGCTTAAGCATGCCGAGCTGCTGCGAGTATTTCGCAACAAAAAGTTCCAACAATGGCGCGACATCATTAGAGCGTTCACGCAAAGCGGGGATCGATAGAGTCAATACATTCAAGCGGTAGAACAGATCTTCACGAAACGAACCTGAATCTGCGAGTTCAGAAAGGCGGTGACGCGTTGATGCGATAATACGAACATCTGCGTGCATCTCTTCTTCTTCCCCTACACGACGGAATGAACCATCTTGCAGAAAGCGCAGTAATTTGATTTGTAGATGTGGGCTCATTTCACCAATTTCATCTAAAAATACTGTACCGCCATTGGCTTGTTCAAAGATGCCTTTGTGGCCTTGTTCATGATTGAACGAACCCGGAGCATGACCAAATAATTCCGTTTCAGCGACGTCATCCGGCATCGACGCACAGCTTAGAATCAGAAAAGGGAATGAAGATCGATTTGAACGGTTATGACACGCTTTCGCCAACATCTCTTTACCGGTTCCGGTATCCCCTTCAATAAGCAGAGGCTGATCTAGCATGGATAGCTTTTTCGCTTGACTGATCAAGACCTTATGACGATTAGAGACACCAACAAAATGTTCAAACCCTAGATTATTCTGTTCTGGGATAACATCTGTCGCGTTCATCTCTTGGTTGCAAGAGCGAATCGTCATGACGGCACTCGCTAGCACCGCTTCGTTGACGTCGCCGCCAAGATAAATCGGCAATATCTCTATAGAAAAATCTAAGCCGTTTAGCACCACAACTTCTCGATGGCGTGCTACATTGCCTTCGATCCAGCGAGCAAAATTAAAGCTAGGAACGAACGTTGCCAATGGTTCGCCGATCACTTCCTCTTCTTGCTTACCAAAGAGGTTCAGTGCCGCGTGGTTTGCCATATCGACAGAACCCTTCAGGTCAATCGCAATCACGGGATCAGGTAAATTTGCGAGCAGTGCAATCAGTTCGGTGTTATGCCTTTCACTCGGCATAAATTGGATTTTACGCACATCCTTAACACCTGAAATTCGGCGGATCTCAGCCATAAGTTCACTAAAAGCATCAAAATGAATATCTGGGCAGTTAAGATAAATAATGCCTTTAATATCAATCTCAATGCCTCTTAAATCGATGCTTTTTGAGGCCAAGATATCGAGCAACTCACGTGTTAAGCCGAGTCTGTCTTCACACAATACTTCAAGACGCACAGATAGTCCTATTATAGGTGTCAGGATAAGTTGACAGTAGTGTGGATTAAGCTCTAAGTTCAGTCAAGAAGAAGAGTAAACATATGTTTACTCTTGCTGATTAAACGGCTTAAGTCTCATACACTTATTTCAACGCTATGCACTTTTATTTCAAAGTAATACGCTTTATTTCAGAAAGGACAGCTCTGCGGAGGTCTGATAACTTTACTTTTCGATCCTTATGCCAAGGTATCGGACGAAGTAACGTCATGGCTTTTAAACCTAATCGTGCAGTTAGAATACCGACACCTAAGCCCTGTCCAGCCCTTGCAGAGACTTTACCGGCAAGGTCCATTGAGACCAGGTCCATGCTTGCATCTATCGCCAATTCACTGGCACCCGCAGCGGCCATGTTGATCAAGACCAACTTGAACAACTTAATGCGCGACCAGTAACCAAGCTCAATACCATAGACATCAGCAAGCTTGTCTATCATCGTAAAGTTGCGCCACGCCACCAGCAACATGTCGGCCGCCGCTAACGGGCTAACCGCAACCAAAGCCGCAGATTCCGTTGAGAATTTAGTGACGATTTGAGTCGCGAGCTTATCTTGCTGACTCACAACGAGCGCATCATACATATCCAACACTTCCGCATCGCTATGTGCAGGATTGATACTGTTTCGCCATTTATCATACGCTGGAGACTCGGCAACAATACCGCCCTGTTTAGCGATATTTTCACAAAATGCTTTGCCTTTACCGACACTTTGACTTCGTAATAGCTCTTCGCTCTGTTGTTGCACAGTGAAGTGGTCTTTCAGTGAACGCAGCTTCCACAATTCTTTGCCTATTGCGCCCAAGCCCAACGAAGCCATCGCAGCAATGAAACCAGCCCAACCGAGCGCAAGCCAGTCTGCTGATTGAATCGCGGTGATGACTGAGTCAATCGCTTGCCAGCCAACTAAGCCTGAAAACGCGATCAACAAACCAGAAACAAAGCGCTTTTTCTTCTTACTTGGACGAATCACTTGTTCCAGTTGTTGTTCGGCTTCACCATCGAGTTCCGTTTCAACTTGTGGTGCAACTGGTACGAATTTTTCTTGTTCGGAGAATAGCTGCTGAGCGCCCAATTCCGGGCTAACTGTGCTCTTGTCTTGCTCATCAAAAGAGGCCTTCAACGGTTCATCAAAGACCTGTTTCGTTTTTAATTCACTCATATTGATTACCTCGTTTACTTCAACTTATCGCCAATGAGATACTCTATAACTTTGTCGACTCTTAGATGCTGGCAAGGTTCATCAGAGTGTTGTTCCATCGGCCTAAAGCTTGTGAAATCAAATTGGTTGGTTTCCCAATACTGTTTATTCGGCAGTTTGCGTGGCACCTCACCGGGATACATGGTTTGAGGGACATTATCTAAAGTCACACCTTGCAGCGCAGGGACGTTTGACGCACCTGATGAAATATACCCTGCACTTGTCGCTTGAATAGATGCGATGCTCATGCAACTCATATCGATGTGCTCGAACGCAGCCTGTTGCCAAGCCGGATGCACCATCTGTTGTAACAGTGACACCAAGTTCGGATGTTGATCCGGTGTCACGTGATCGGCTTTGGTCGCGGCAAACAAGATCTTGTCGATCTTCGGCGCAAATAGACGTCTTAATATATTGCTTCGACCATATTTAAAGCTCTTCAATAACTGTTCTAACGCACCACGCATGTCCATGAAAGAGTCATAGCCCGCGTTGAGTGGTTGCAAACAGTCCACGAGTACGATTTGTCTGTCAAAGGTCGCAAAGTGATTCTTGTAGAACGCTTTGACGACCTTCTGTTGGTACTCTTCATAACGCGCTTTCAGTACCGCATAGTTGCTGGTTTTAGAAAATCGCTCCTCAGGCGCCACACACGGGAAAAATTGCAGCACAGGCGCACCTTCAAGCTCACCCGGTAATACGAAGCGCCCTGGTTGTACCCAATGCAAACCATGGCGCTTGCACGCATGAAGATACTGAGTGTAGCGATCCGCAATGGCGGCTAATTTCTTTTCGTCGACTTCTGCCAATAAATCAATCTCACCGCGCAGGGTATTCCAGTCTCGCGAATAAGTTTCTCTATCGCCTTTCAATGCCGCAAACTGAGATTGGCTCCAAGTATCAAAATCCATATCCAACAGAGGCAAGTCAAGCAGCCACTCGCCCGGATAATCAACAATATCGAGATACAACGTTCTGTTTTTAACCAGTAGCTTCTTGGCACCTTTCGCTGGCTTATATTTGATGGCTAAACGAATTTCACTGACATCACGCGTTGGCACGGGCCACTCTGGAGGCTGCGTGTTTAATGACTCCATGGCTTCGTCATAAGAGAAGCGTGGGATCATCATATTATGTTGTGGTACACGCTTTGCTCCAATAATCCGGCCATCTCTAGCCGATGCAAGAAGCGGCAAATTTTTGTGAGTAGAAGTATGAAGAAGCTGATTAACCAACGAAGTAATAAACGCTGTTTTACCCGCACGAGAGAGCCCCGTAACCGCGACTCTAAGGTGAGAATCCGTTCCTCTACTGATAAAGTCACTCATTTCTTGAGCTAGGTGTTTCATTTGAACGACTCCGTAATAGTTCAGTTAACGAGTATTAAAAGTTGCAGCGTTAACCGACTGACTGCTCCCTCAAGGGATTGTTGAATATTGGTGGTTTTGCTGATTAGTATGCAATACACATTCTTAATGTTAGATGAATAAAAGCCCCCGACTACATTCATAATCAGGGGCTTTAGAATTTCTTACGATATCCGACTTTTAATCGTCTTCAATCAACTTGTAGATAACAAATAGTGCTATCTCTGCAATTAACCACAGCGCACAAGTAATTGTCACGTATTTATTATCAAAGATACTGATCCCTTTCAAGATCAGGTCGTAACCAATAAAAGCACCTATCACCACTGCCAAGATAATCTGTAGGATCCGAATAAAACGAGGCATTCCTCTCTCCTATGTTCTTATATCAAACGATGTGTTTATCACTATATCATTGATAATATGACAAAAGTGCAGATAATGCTGCATTTTTATTCTTCACTTTCAGTCCTGTTTTACAATTCAAACACTCAAAACAGGATAATTTGCATGTTTTCGGCGTTCGTTAATTACGCTTTCTCAGCTTCTGCAATTTTCACTTTCCAAGTGTCAGGGCCAATTTGGTGTGCGTTCACACCATGAGAATCAACTGCCACGGTGACTGGCATGTCTTCAACTTCAAACTCGTAGATAGCTTCCATACCGAGATCTTCAAACGCGACAACACGGGCTTTTTTAATGGCTTTTGCAACAAGATACGCAGCGCCACCAACCGCCATTAGATACACCGCTTTGTGCTCTTTGATTGATTCAACGGTTGCAGGGCCTCGCTCTGCTTTACCGATCATGCCCATGATGCCGGTTTCGTTCAGCATCATATCCGTGAACTTATCCATACGTGTTGACGTGGTTGGACCCGCAGGACCGACCGCTTCATCACCGACGGCATCTACAGGACCCACGTAGTAGATAAATTTGCCTTTGAAATCAACGCCAGCGGGTAAGCCTTCGCCATTTTCAAGCATGCCTTGAATACGCTTATGAGCGGCATCACGACCCGTTAAGATCTTACCCGACAGAAGAACCGTTTCACCGGTCTTCCACTCTTGTACGTCTTCTTTCGTCACTTCATCAAGATTCACACGACGTGTATTTTCGCCCGCTTCCCAAGTGATGTCTGGCCACTCTTCTAGCTTAGGTGGTGTGAGTTCGGCTGGGCCGCTACCGTCTAATGTGAAGTGGATATGACGCGTTGCCGCACAATTCGGGATCAAACATACTGGTTTAGAGGCTGCGTGCGTTGGTGCTGTTTTGATTTTCACGTCAACAACCGTTGTTAGGCCACCAAGACCTTGTGCACCAATACCCAGCTTATTGACACGGTTGAAGATATCTAAACGAAGCTCTTCTTCTGCGTTTTCAGGGCCTTTCTCGATAAGCTCTTGGATATCGATATGTTCCATAAGAGACTCTTTTGCAAGCACTGCGGCTTTCTCCGCTGTACCGCCAATACCGATACCTAGCATACCCGGAGGACACCAGCCAGCCCCCATTGTTGGTAACGTCTTCTCAACCCATTCTGCAATATCATCAGAAGGGTTGAGCATCACCATTTTAGTTTTATTTTCTGAACCACCACCTTTAGCGGCGATTTGAATCTCAACTTTGTTACCTGGCACCATATTAATGTGCACAACCGCGGGTGTGTTGTCTTTGGTATTAATGCGTTTACCTGCAGGGTCCATTAAGACAGATGCACGCAATGGGTTATCTGGGTTGTTGTAAGCTTGACGAACGCCTTCATCAATCATCTGTTGTACTGTTTGATCCGTTTCCCACCGAACATCCATACCAATATTCACGAAACAAGTAACAATTCCTGTATCCTGACAAATGGGACGATGACCTTCAGCAGACATGCGAGAGTTGATCAGAATCTGAGCGATTGCATCTTTTGCTGCTTGGCTCTCTTCTTTCTCATACGCTTTGCCTAGGGCTTGGACAAAGTCTAAAGGGTGATAATAAGAAATGTATTGAAGTGCATCAGCGACACTGCTGATCACATCTTGCTTACGAATAACCGTCATTGCATGCCTCTTTATTGTTCTGGTTCCATGTGAGCTCTTAAGTTGACGGCTTTGTTTTGCCAGAGTCGTCCACTTGGCTTTTTATTCTATTGAGCTGTATTTCGTTGCCTTTGCAATGACTTGCATAGCTTTAAACGAAATCATAAGCTGACGCCGTTCTGATCAAGAGCCCATTTTATTTCCAATTTATGATACTCTTGCTTCCTCCCACACGCCATGCAGTGATCGAACTCTTTGTCACAAATTAAACAAATGAATAACAACGAATTTCGCTCTATCCAAATCAAGCCGCTTGAATATCAATCAACTTTATCTAAACAGTTGTTTTCTCATATTGAAAACCTACCGTGGGCAATGTTATTACGCTCTGCCTCAGAATGCCATGTAGACAGTCGATACGACATTTTGGTGGCTCAACCTATCGCCACCTTCGAGACAGTCGGCATCAAAACGACCATCACGGTTAACGGAAAAAGCGAAATATCAAGCGCAGATCCTTTTGATCTGCTCAATGAATATCAACAACAGTTACTGCCATCAATCAAAGCGCACCCTGAATTACCGTTCATTGGCGGGGCTTTAGGGTATTTGGGTTACGATTTAGGGCGCAGAGTTGAAAAGCTCCCAGCCCTTGCTGTGCGCGATATTGACGCCCCTGATATGGCAATAGGCTTATATGAATGGGCGATTGTAGTCGATCACAAACGACGTACTGCATGTATCGTTGGACAAAATATTGATTCCCATTGGGCTTGGCTATCTCAACAGCAAGAGAAAAATAGTGAAGAGATAACCGCCAACCATCAAGCTTTTGGATTAACCACGCCATGGCAGTCCAACATGAGTCAACCGAACTACGCCGACAAATTCGATAGTGTTCAAGAGTATTTGTTGTCGGGAGACTGTTACCAAATCAATTTAGCGCAACGTTTTCATGCTCAATACAAAGGCAGCGAGTGGCTAGCATACGAGAAATTAGAGCAAGATAACTCGGCGCCATTTTCTAGCTTCATCCGTTTGGCTAACTGCGCAATCATCAGTGTTTCGCCAGAACGTTTCTTAGAGCTTAAAGATAATCTCATTGAAACAAAGCCAATTAAAGGAACGCGCCCACGTTCAGACGATCCTGAGATTGATGATGCCTACGCTCAAGATTTGACTTGTGCAGAGAAGGACTTAGCAGAAAACCTGATGATCGTTGACCTACTGCGCAACGATATTGGGCGAGTGGCGAAACCGGGAACCGTTCACGTGCCGAAACTCTTTGAAGTCGAAAGCTTTCCAGCCGTCCATCACTTGGTGAGTACCATCCGGGCTGACCTTGATCATCGATATTCGGCAACCGATTTGTTAAAAGCTTGCTTCCCTGGCGGTTCGATTACGGGCGCACCAAAAATTCGTGCGATGCAGATCATTGAAGAGTTGGAACCACACCGACGTTCAGCGTATTGCGGCAGTATTGGTTACATCAGTCGAAATAATAGAATGGACACTAGCATTACCATTCGTACATTAGTCGCAGAGAACAACACGCTTTATGCTTGGGCTGGCGGTGGTGTGGTATTTGACAGTGATTGCGCTTCTGAATATCAAGAAACACTGGATAAGCTGAGCCGTATTTTACCGGTACTTGAAAACAGCTAAGTACCACAGCTTAACGACTGGCAAAAACACGGTATGAAAAGAAACCGAAGGATCGCAAGAGCCTTCGGTTTTTGAGCTTTAATTAAGAGTATTTAACTGACAACGCTTTGTTCACGTGTTTAAGCGACCTTAACAGCAGAGACACCCCATTTAATAAGTGCCTCTTTAAGATCGATGGCGGTATAAGGCTTACTAAGAATGTCATCCATTCCACACTGAATACAACGTTCCCGTTCCTCAAGTGTCGTTCCGGCAGTCAAAGCGACTATAGACTTGGAATAGCCTTCCTTTCTTAGCTTCTCTGTGGCTTCAAATCCGTCCATGATAGGCATTCTGCAATCCATAAATACAATGTCGAACTCATTGTGTGACGCGAGCTCAACCCCTTCGACACCATTACTTGCAATGGCGGGTTCAATCTCATGTTTGCGTAACATTTGTTGGATGATGATCTGGTTCATCTTAATATCATCAACTACCAGTACTTTAAGCTGTGACAATTCAGCCTCTGACTCGAAGTCTTTGCCTACACGATCACTCTCAACGGGGACGTCGACAACTTGTAGAGGCATCGAGATAGTAAATTTGGTGCCTGAACCAACGACACTGGTCACGCCAATATCGCCATTCATCAGCGCCACCAGCTTGCGACAAATCGCTAATCCCAGCCCTGTGCCTTCATAATTTCGACTACTTGAATTATCCGCTTGCGTAAAAGGTTCAAACAGCGTTTTATGCGCCGATTCTGCAATCCCGACCCCGGTATCTTCCACAGAGAAAACAAACTGGTTTTTGTGCCACTTGATATCAACGTTCACATACCCTTTTTCTGTAAATTTAATCGCATTACCGATTAGATTCACAAACACCTGGGTGATGCGTTCCAAATCGCCTTGAAAATGTGAGGGAACGTTTGCTGCAACACTGATATTAAATTCCAGCTGCTTCTCTATTGCGCGATTAACGAAGATACTTTCAATTGTATTTCTTAAATCACCCAACGCAAATTTCTTTGGAATAAGCTCCAACATCCCTGCATTGATTTTACTGAAATCAAGTAAGTCATTAATGATGGTTCTAAGAAACTCTCCAGATTGACTTAAGTTATTCACTATCTCACGTTGAGAGCTGTTCAGTTCGGTATCACTGAGCAATTCTGCACTGCCGAGTAAACCATTAAGTGGCGTTCTTAACTCATGGTTAATCATGGCCACAAAGTCACGCGTAGCCCTTTCAGACTCTTCCGCTCGTTGACGTGATTCAATATTGCGGTTAATCGCAAGTTGATGGGTTAAAGCACTGCAGATGAGGTCCGTGACTAACAACAATTGGCTTTCGATAAACTCGTAGTCTTGGTCTAATAACCTGACTTTCACGATTAACGCGCCGACGATTACTTTTTCAACCTCTAAAGGCACGGTCAGTAGATTGGCTTGCCAATGCGGCTCTTGAATGTCTTGCTCTAACACTTCAACGGTTTCGTCGCCATAATCATAGGTGTGTAACTGAGGGATGAGCTTGGGGGGTAAAATTAAACGACTGGCTTCGATCAAATAGCTATTGGTCACATTCGTTGTTAACTCAGAGAGCATGACATCATCCAGATCATTTCTTAGAAACGCGCGTCCAAAATCAATCAACAGGTTGTCGATTTGTTCTTGGAATTCAATACGGCGTATATTCGCATTGGAGCGCTTTTCTAACTGACGCAAAGCAAGCTCAAGCTGTTGGTTAGCCTCAAACAGTTCGAGGCTCTTCTGTTCCAACAATCCTTCAGCCGCTTTCCTTGCCGCGATTTGACGCTTAAGCTTCTTCTCTAGGGCAGATGCCAGATCCATATTACTTTTCTACTTTGAGATGAAACCTAACCACGCTTTGGTCATCATTTTGCGGTGTCATCTCCACTGCGATAGATTCACCGTGGTATTCAGCGCACCCTTCTATAAGTCCTAAGCAGACATGAGACATACACCTTGCGCTTTTATAGTCAAAAACAAGTTGTGCTTCGGTCGTGGTGATAAAACTGAATTCAGGTGGCTCAGCATCCGGATAGAGCTTCTTCACTTCCACGTGAATGTAGCGCTCTACGTGCTGAATAAATTGAAAGGTGGTATTGCTGTGAGCAAGGCTCGCTTTATTCGGTAAAGAGGCCAGTAAGTTCTTAAATACAGACTGGCCAAACACCCGTTGCAAGCTTGCCGCATCAATATCGGTTTTCTTACTCAAGTTGATAATCAACCTAACAAGATCTTTGTGGTCGTAACTGCCAACCGACGTATAAATGCCTTCATCTTCTGACATTTCTAGAACTTCTTCCAAAAGCTCTAACCCAAACTTGTCTTCGACAAGATCTAAAAACTCGGTGAATATGATTCCTTTCATCGCATACCTTTCCTGTTATTTCTTTTTAGAATGGTCCACTAAGTTGTTGTTATCAAATTCTTAAACAAAAAATCGACGTTTCGTCACCCAATTTTATGACCTAGATAACGCTACTTGCCTATATGCAGATAATTAAATAGAGAAAAAATCACCCTTTTGAGGAGGTTGATCGATAAAGTGGCACTCATGACGCTCCATTCATGGCGAAAGAGACAAAGTAAATGAAGAAAAACTCAATATTGGTAATCAGCTCACGGTTATGTCTATACTTAAAATCAAAATAATCAATATATTGGATTGATATGAATAAAGAAAACTTCCTTCAACAATTCCAACTCATCCCTACGGTTGGCTATCATCCCGAGTCAATAGAACGTGTTTCGCATATCAGTGGCGATCAATTGCGTAAAGCGGCTGTGGTGGTCGGTTTAGTGGAACGAGAAGATGGTTTACATGTTATTTTTACGAAAAGAGCTGCTCATTTAAAGCATCACCCCGGTCAAGTCAGCTTTCCCGGAGGTAAACATGAACTCTCTGACCCTTCTTTGCAATTCACTGCTCTCAGAGAGCTCCACGAAGAGGTCGGAATTCGTTCGGATCAAGTTGAGATTGTAGGACAATTACCCGCTTTGAGTACCATAAGTAAATTCTCAGTGACCCCCATTGTTGTAATGGTCGATCCTGATTACCAAGCGATTATTGATGAGAACGAAGTTGCCTCTATTTTTGAAGTACCTGCCTCTTATGTTTTAGACCAAGCCAAGCTTCATAGCCATACCGTCAATTTTAAGAAAATCAAACATCGTGTTTTTGCAATGCCCTTCCAAGAGCACCTCATTTGGGGCGTTACGGCGCAAATTATTCAATCTATGCAGCAGCACGTATTGCAACCAACCACATAGCAACTACATTTTGTTTGATATCTGTTAACAAAACCCAGACTTTCTATAGAACAAATTTATTAATGCCATTTTACGCAACCGTTTCCTTCTTATAAAGCCACTCAATTTCATCTCTCACATAAATAAAACTAATAACAAGCATTAACATAAATCACCTGTGGCACGCTATTTTCGTGATCAAAAATCCGTTTTTCGCATATCATGTGACACGCCATTTCATTACATGATTTAGATCTATTTTTTGTAGAAGAAAATTCTGCAAAATCAGCGCCAACTTATTTCCTGTTCCCAAAAAATGAGTAATTTAACATGAACACAACAACTTCTTCGGCAAATGCCGTTAATGATTCAAGCAAGTTTAACTATAAAGATTTTACCTGGTGTTTATCACTATTCGGTACAGCCGTTGGTGCTGGCGTACTATTCCTTCCAATCAAAGCAGGTGCGGGTGGTTTTTGGCCATTAGTTATCCTAGCGCTAATCGCGGCACCAATGACTTGGTTCGCACACAAATCTCTGGCTCGTTTTGTCTTGTCTTCTAAGAACCCAGAAGCCGACATTACAGATACAGTTGAAGAACACTTTGGTAAGACTGGCGCCAACCTTATTACTTTTGCATACTTTTTTGCCATCTACCCAATCGTTCTTATTTACGGTGTTGGTATCACCAACACCGTTGACTCTTTCCTAGTAAACCAAATAGGGATGGCAGCCATTCCACGCCCTCTTCTTTCTGGTGCACTTATCTTGGCGATGACAGCCGGTGTTGTCTTCGGCAAAGAGTTGATGTTGAAAGCAACTTCCGCGATGGTTTACCCACTGGTATTCATCCTACTCGCCCTGTCTTTTTACCTAATCCCTGATTGGAACACTTCAATGATGGAAACAAGTCCTGAATGGTCAGCAATGCCTTCTATTATTTGGCTTGCTATTCCAATCATCGTGTTCTCTTTCAACCACAGCCCAATCATTTCACAATTCTCTAAAGAGCAACGTCGTGTATACGGTGAAGACGCAGTTAAGAAAACGGACGCGATCACTGGTGGTGCGGCAATGATGCTGATGGGCTTTGTCATGTTCTTTGTGTTCTCTGTCGTACTTTCTCTATCTCCAGAGCAACTCGCTACAGCACAAGCGCAAAATATCTCTGTTCTTTCGTACCTAGCTAACGTTCATGAGTCGCCACTTATCTCTTACATGGGGCCTCTAGTCGCGTTTGCAGCCATTACTTCTAGCTACTTCGGTCACTTCCTAGGCGCTCATGAAGGTCTTGTTGGCCTCGTCAAGTCTCGCTCAGGTTCATCAATCAGCACGATTGAAAAAGCGTCTCTTGCGTTCATCGTTGTTACTACTTGGATTGTTGCTGTCGTTAACCCAAGCATCTTAGGCATGATTGAAACCATGGGTGCACCAATGATTGCCGCTATCCTGTTCCTAATGCCGATTTTCGCGATGCAAAAAGTCCCAGCGATGGCTAAGTACAAAACATCAGCTCCTGTACAAATCTTTACAGCTTTATGTGGTTTAGCCGCTATTAGTTCTGTAATCTACGGCGCGCTTTGATCTCAAGCCTTTTATAAGATGACACCCATCTTATATCGCGAGATTAGACAAAAAATATAATGATAATAAATGAGCCTCCCTACTCCCCTTGGGAGGTTCTCTTTTGAGGTAATCGCTATGATTAGTGTATTTGATATCTATAAAATCGGTGTTGGTCCATCGAGCTCACACACAGTTGGACCAATGAAAGCGGGTAAAGAATTTATTGATGACCTACGTTCAATGGGAAAATTGCGCGACATCACTAAAATCACCGTGGACGTATATGGATCATTATCACTGACAGGGAAAGGTCACCACACAGATATCGCAATCATCATGGGTCTTGCTGGCAACACCCCAGAGAAAGTCGATATCGATTCGATTGCGGGCTTCATTGCTCGCGTAGAAGAAACTGAACGCCTTCCTGTTGGCATGCACTGTCATACCGTATCGTTCCCACGCGATGGCGGTATGAACTTCCATACCAGCAACCTTTCTCTACACGAGAATGGTATGAGCATTCATGCTTGGGTTGACGACGAAGTTTCATACTCAAAGACTTACTACTCGATTGGTGGCGGCTTCATCGTTGACGAAGAGAACTTCGGCAAAGAAGAACAAAATCCAATCAAAGCGCCTTACGAATTTACCACAGCGGAAGAGCTGGTTAATCAATGTAAGGAGAGCGGGCTTTCAATTAGTACATTGGTGATGAAAAACCAAGCGGCTTACCATTCAGACGAAGAGTCTCGTACTTACTTCGCGAACATCTGGAAAACGATGCGTGAATGTATGGATCGAGGTATGAATACTGAAGGCATCCTGCCGGGTCCACTGCGTGTACCTCGTCGTGCCGCTTCACTGCGCCAACTTCTGATCACTTCAGAAAAAACAACCAATGATCCAATGACGGTTGTTGATTGGGTGAACATGTTTGCGTTCGCAGTAAACGAAGAAAATGCAGCAGGTGGTCGTGTCGTCACCGCTCCAACAAACGGTGCATGTGGCATCATCCCTGCAGTATTGGCTTATTACGATAAGTTCATCCAAACGGTCACAGAGAAGGACTACATCCGTTACTTCGCTGCTTCTGGCGCGATCGGGGGTCTTTACAAGCGGAACGCTTCTATCTCTGGTGCTGAAGTGGGTTGTCAGGGAGAAGTAGGCGTGGCATGTTCTATGGCTGCGGCAGGCCTTGCAGAGCTGATGGGTGGTAGCCCTGAACAAGTCTGTATGGCGGCAGAAATCGCAATGGAGCACAACTTAGGCCTGACCTGTGACCCTGTTGCTGGCCAAGTACAAGTACCATGCATCGAGCGTAACGGTATTGCCGCAGTAAAAGCCATTAACTCAACGCGTATGGCACTGCGACGCTCTTCTGCTCCTACTGTTTCTTTAGATAAAGTGATCGAAACAATGCTAGAAACAGGCAAAGACATGAACGCTAAATACCGAGAGACTTCTCAAGGTGGATTAGCGATCAAGGTTGTTTGTTAATCGCTTAACGGTAAATCTCTATTTAAAAGTCTAAGGGACACCTTAGACTTTTCTTCCAAAAAAGCGTGAGCAGAACGAATTGTGGCAGTCAAATTCGATAAGTGTGGAGCACAAGTAAGAATAGCACTTTGTTTGCTCAGATCGGAGGGAAACTATTTACAATTGTATAACTAAACCGTTATCATTTTTCAGTTACCCTTTCTCCCATATTAGGCATCTAATGAACAACGATAAACGCCCTCTGTATATCCCTTATGCAGGTCCTGCACTATTAAGCACCCCTCTTCTGAATAAAGGCAGCGCATTCACTGCTGAAGAGCGTAGCTCTTTTAACCTTGAAGGTTTGTTACCGGAAACAACCGAAACAATCCAAGAACAAGTAGGACGAGCATACAAACAATATTGTAATTTCGAAAATGATATGGATAAGCATATCTACCTTCGTAATATTCAGGATACCAATGAAACCCTTTTTTATCGTTTAGTTCAAAACCACATCTCTGAAATGATGCCTATCATTTACACGCCAACGGTTGGCGCAGCATGCGAGAACTTCTCAAATATTTATCGTCGTGGTCGGGGGCTATTTATTTCGTACCCGAACCGCGAACGTATCGATGACCTACTGAATAATGCGACAAACCACAACGTTAAAGTTATCGTGGTTACGGACGGTGAGCGCATTCTTGGTTTGGGCGATCAAGGCATCGGCGGCATGGGGATTCCAATTGGTAAGCTAGCTCTTTACACCGCTTGTGGTGGTATCAGTCCTGCCTACATGCTGCCAATTGTACTCGATGTGGGTACTAACAACCCTCAACGTCTTGCTGACCCAATGTACATGGGCTGGCGTCACCCTCGTATTACAGGTGCTGACTACGATGCGTTCGTTGAAGAGTTCATCCAAGCCGTTCAACGCCGCTGGCCCGATGCTCTGGTTCAGTTCGAAGATTTCGCACAAAAGAACGCCATGCCGTTGCTTGAGCGTTACAAAGATCGCATCTGTTGTTTTAATGATGACATCCAAGGCACGGCTGCTGTGACGGTTGGTTCTCTGCTCGCAGCATGTAAAGCTGCAAACAGCAAACTTTCACAACAGCGCATTACCTTCTTAGGTGCAGGCTCTGCGGGTTGTGGTATTGCAGAAGCTATCATCGCACAAATGGTGTCAGAAGGAATCAGTGACGCACAAGCTCGTTCTCAAGTTTACATGGTTGACCGTTGGGGTCTGCTACAGGAAGGCATGCAGAACCTGCTCGATTTCCAGCAACGCTTAGTACAAACCAACGCAAACACCCAAAATTGGGAAAGCGACGGCTCAGGTTTCTCTCTACTAGACGTTGTTCGTCATGCTAAACCAACGGTATTAGTGGGTGTTTCAGGTGCGCCAGGTCTATTCAGCAAAGAAGTCATCAAAGAGATGCATCTGCACTGTAAGCGCCCTATCGTATTCCCACTGTCTAACCCAACGAGCCGTGTTGAAGCGACACCAAACGATATTATTCGTTGGACGGATGGCCAAGCGCTGGTTGCGACAGGCAGCCCATTTGAACCAGTCACTCATAACGGTACGACTTACCCAATCGCTCAGTGTAACAACAGCTACATCTTCCCAGGCATCGGCCTAGGTGTGCTGGCTGTGAACGCTTCACGCATCACGGATGAAATGCTGATGGAATCAAGCCGTGCATTGGCCACGTGTTCTCCACTCGCCATCAATGGTTCAGGCGCACTACTGCCGCCGTTGGAAGAGATCCACACCGTATCGAAGAAGATTGCGCTTGCCGTTGGTAAGAAAGCGATTGAACAAGGTGTTGCACTAGAGATCACAGAAGAAGCATTGCAACAAGCGATTGACCAGCACTTCTGGCAGCCGGTTTACCGTCGCTACAAGCGTACTGCATTCTAATTAATCGGACGAACCTTTCTTAACCTGAGCCTCTGCAATTGCAGGGGCTTTTTTCTTTCTGCTGTCTGTCTTTTTAACTGATTTTTCTCATTTTTATTTGGTATTATCGAACCCTCAAAAATTAATGCTCAGCCAAAAGGTCATGCCGAGAGTGAAATCTGATTCTCATAGTTACCGTAAATACTTACTAAAAACTTATCCAAAGCTAAAAACGTGTCTGTTTGGCGCTTTTCTGGTGTTCTTAGTTGGCTGCGCGTCGGTTATTGCCATTGATTACTGGGTTTCATGGCAGGCAAAAGATCGTATTATCTATGATATTGATGACGTGCCTAAGGTGGAAGTTGCTGTCGTATTAGGCACCAGTAAATATTTAGGGAGAACACTCAACGACTATTATAAATACCGAATTGAGTCCGCGATTGAGTTGTTTGAACATAAGAAGGTCAATCAGTTCCTACTCAGTGGTGACAACGCCCATCGTTCTTACAATGAACCTTGGACAATGAAACGTGATCTCTTGAGAGCGGGAGTTCCTGAGGAGCGCATCAACCTCGATTATGCGGGCTTTCGAACTTTGGATTCAATTGTTCGAGCTAAGAAGATATTTGATACCGATAACTTCCTGATCATTACTCAGAAGTTCCATTGTGAAAGAGCCCTGCTCATCGCAAGCTCTTACGATATTCATGCTCAATGTTTAGCCGTTTCAGGGCCGACTCATCATTCAGGATCAACCATACGTTTACGTGAAGTCTTTGCGCGCACCAAAGCGTTTCTTGATCTGTATATTATGGGGACGACACCAAAGTTTCTTGGTCCTAAAGAGCCCATCCAACCAAATCCAAAGCAGGAGCCGTTGCCAATTCCTAATCCTATTGCTGACCCCACTGCAAACCCTATTGCACACCCAGCCGAGACCGATATATAGAAAAAGACCTATGTGGAATTTGTTGCCCCACACTTCCCCCATTGTTAAGCAAAAATATACCAATACGCCTTAATTAACTTGGGTAACATTCTTCTAATAAAGTCTGACCCGGCATCAAATCAATATACCTCGTACCGAATAAGCACCACTCTTGATGTTAGGGCACCAATAAAACGAGGCTCTCAAATCGTACTTGGCATCAAACGCGTCCAACCTAGCAGCAACATTGAAGCACACAATATCCACACTAAGGTCGCTAACGAAAGTGTCGATACTAAGTTATAGCGATAACTAAACAGATACACAGCGCTAAGATAAGCGGCATAGGGCACTAGCGAAAACAGGCCAAACAGTGCTGTTGTGCGCAACTCCACCATGGTTTGTTCCGTGCCAACAATGTAGTGAGCAATCAGAGCAAAGGTCGGAAACAGCGGTACTAAACCAGAGATGTAAAAGCTCTTACTCTTCGACAGCAACGCAATCAATAAAACCGCGGCCGCACCCAGCAGGCATTTAAAGAACAACGAGATCATTTTTGTACGTTATCCACACAAATAAACAAAGGCGACTCAACCAGTTGCCATAAAAACGCCACACGTCAGATGTGTACGCGTGACTCATAAACGAATCGAAACAATGTTCAGATTAGTGACTCACGAACACCTGATTTCGCCCTGAGCGCTTGGCTTGGTATAGAGCCTCATCAGCGCGCTCAATGGTGTCAGCCACTCTATGGGGCTCCATCTCGGCAACGCCAATGCTGCATGTCAGCGGATCACCGTGTATCCAAAGGTGTTGGCAAATCAACAATCGAATTTTTTCCGCTTTCATCTGCGCTTCATCCACGCCGACTTCAGGGCAAAAAACGATAAACTCTTCCCCCCCCCAACGCACTAACTTGTCTGTTGTGCCAATGGAACGGCCTACCACCATGCTGAACTCGCGTAAAATATCGTCACCCATTTGATGTCCGAATTTGTCATTCACGCTCTTGAAGTAATCGATATCCATATACAACACCGTTAGCTTACTATGACCGAGCTTAACGTATTGCGACTGCACACCTAACCAATCTCGAATTGCATGTCGATTAAGAGTGCCCGTTAATTCATCATAGTGTGCCATTTCAGAAAACTCATCATTCTGATCTCTCAGATATTGATTCACATTTTCCAAATGGTGATGCCTTCTCTCAGCGATAATCATACGTTTACGTGCACTGTTCAGCTCTGAAAGTAAAAACACAATACCCGTGCTGACCCAAATGAACAGTAAGCCTAAGAACAGGTTTTCTGCGGTAATGTACGAACCTTCAAACTCAATGCTGTCTATCACAATTCGGTGATGACCAAGTTTAGCTCCAGAGGCTGTAGCGAACTCAACCATGTTAACGTTTGAATATTCAGGGGCTGAATGCTCTAGTGAAATATTATTGTCGGCTAACCACCATGTCATCACCTGAAGATTAGCGATAGGGATTTCAATCACTCCACCATCCCCGTCAACAGAAAACTCTAGCCCATTGTACTTATGCGTGTACTCATCATCAGGAACAGAGTAAGCAGGGTTATAATTACGCAGATAAGTTCGTAAACGGCGACGAGAGTCACCCTCTGCTTGATACTCAATGTTGAATCTAAAGAGGTGGTATTGGGAAAGGTCAAGGCCGCGGGTAATATCAGGATCGATATGAATCGATAGGCCGCAATAAGGCCAAGGATAGTCCGATTTTTTAAGTTCACAATCGAGAACATATTGGCCATTTTCATAGGACAATTCGGACGTGCTGGCTCCGTTATTAACTTGATCGTTGGTCGCCATAAATTTGTAATCATCCGGCGTAATCTCGGTTACCACACGATTCCCGTTCACACGGTAATACTGCACAATGGCAAACGTTGCGATAACTAAAAAGATAACTATCTTATGGGTCCATTTCACGTCTAAACTTCCAGATCAAGGTCCCAAAACCAGGGATTGAACGATATAAAACAAGTCAAGTATGTCGACATTTCTCATACTAATGATTCACTCAATAACGTTATACCATGCTTCAACAAAATGTCATACCTTCATCTAAGGCGAGTGCTTACCATAACAACAATTCGGTAATATAGCGTATTAAATCAGGCTCTATTTGTTATACTCATCGCAAATCATCGTTAACCACAACGCTTGCTTACAACGTATGTTAGTCGACGAAATAATAATCAAAATACAACGAGTAATGTCATGTCTTTATTAGCAAAAGGAACACTCAAGAAAATGAGTGCTTCCCTCGATGGTACGGTTACCTACCGTTTACCAATCGGTGAAGAGTTTGTCGAGCTAAACCCTCTGATGGGTAAAACCATCAACCTCACCCATACCGGCAATATTTTTTGTTGTTCGTGTGGTAAGAAAACCAAGAAAAGCTACTCTCAAGGCCACTGCTTTGTGTGCATGAAAAAGCTAGCAAGCTGCGACATGTGCATCATGAAGCCAGAGACTTGCCACTATGATGAAGGCACTTGTCGTGAGCCTCAATGGGGTGAAGAGAACTGCATGGTTGATCACTTCGTTTACCTATCGAACACATCAAGCCTTAAGGTCGGTATTACTCGTCACACTCAAATCCCTACCCGTTGGATTGACCAAGGCGCGACTCAAGGCTTGCCTATCTTGAAGGTAAAAACACGTCAGATTTCTGGCCTGATCGAAGTAGAGTTGGCAAAGCACATTGCTGACAAAACCAACTGGCGCACGCTGCTTAAAGGCGACGGCGACGATATGGAGTTGGTAGAAAAAGCCAAAGAACTATTGCCGTTGGTTGAGGATAAAATCCAAGAGATCAGAGCGAAGTTTGGCGACGATGCAATCGAGATTCTTAGTGAGAACATCACTTCACTGAGCTACCCAGTTGAGCAGCACCCAGTGAAGATTGTGTCGCATAACTTTGATAAGAACCCTGAAGTGACAGGCGTACTTCAAGGCATTAAAGGCCAATACCTTATCCTAGATACAGGTGTGATTAACATCCGTAAATTTGGTTCTTACGAAGTGGAAGTGTCTGCATAACTTGTAGAACTTAAACGTTTCTTATAGTTAGAAGCGTTTCTTATAGTTAGATGCGTTTAGTGAATAGCCAAAAACTGAAATGCCCTCAAGTGATGACTTGAGGGCATTTTTCGTTGTCGATTCTATTCGCCATTGGATAATGGTTATAAGCATTAAAGCGCAACCACATCTCCGTCTACACAATTCTTGCCGTTGGCTTTCGCGCGATAGAGAGATTGATCGGTTAAATTCACGAGTGCATCGATCGTGACACCGTCTTCACAGGCTTGGCTATCACTGATTCCGATACTGACACTCGAATTAAATCGTAACTGTTCATCGATTTTGAACTCGACTTGATGGAACTGTTGGCGAACCCCTTCTGACACCTCGTGTGCTGTTTCAAGAGACGCATTTGGGATAAATATAATGAACTCTTCACCACCCCAACGGCCTGCGACCCCACCGACTTTCTCGGCATTGCGCTTGGTAATATTAGCCAAAGCACAAATGACCTCATCACCAACCATATGACCGTAAGTGTCATTAATCGACTTAAAATCATCGATATCCAGCAGCATACACACAAGGTAGTTGTTAGATGACATGTGCTCTCTCAACCACTCATAAATCGCTCTGCGGTTAAGTAAGTCGGTCATTTCATCGTAGTTCGCTTGGTGAACCAACTGCTTTTCCAACATCACCTTTTGCGTCACATCTTCGAGTACAACCTGAACGGCTGGCTGACCTTTCCAAGTAATCGCATTGTCGTAAATATTAAAAAATCGATGAATACCATCGAAGCCAATGTTTTCAACAACGGTACTCGTTCCCGATAACTCACCAGAGATAATGGCTTGGTAATGTTTGCGGATGTCATTGGTATTGTTCTGTGGAATAAGATCGAGGATAGAGTCTAGCTGTAAAGCTTGCTCAATAGATTTTCCGCCTTGGAGTTTTACCCATGAGGGATTGGCCATTAACGGCTTGAAATCTCGGTGAACTATGATGCCCTGTGCTGACTGCATGATCATATCGTAGTACATTTGATCTTGCTTACGCACTAAATTTTGCAGCTCAATCGCAGGGGAAAGATCAATGACCGTCACTTGCAGTGCAGGCCGACCTTGCCACTCGGTCAGATGATCGATAGTAAACACCGTGAACTCTCTACCATTGCGATCAACATTGGTGTAAGTATGCCCTCTCGGTTCACGTTGTCCCGACATGGTGTCTCGGTAATTTTGACACGCCGCAACGTGATAATCTTCTGATATCAAATCCAGAAAGCTATTGCTATTGGTAAGCAGATCCTCAGGTGACTGATACCCATAGATGCGAGCATAATTAGCATCAACGCTAACAATATTCATATCTTGAATAATGATGACACCGTACGTGGATTCGAAATCTATTGAAGGCATTGCCAACTCCGCACTCTAACTACACTTCATATACTGGAACGTAACAACACAACCTGCCAACGCTATTACACTACTTCTCATGCGTTAGAGGCATTAATATTGCATGTAGTATATCGTACTGTTGCACACTTCTCTACAACTCAATCGCTATACAATGTATTAAAATCAGACAAGATTTTTATTGCCATTATTCGGCTCACATCTCAAAAATAAAGCATCTGGCGTTAAATGAGATTCCCGAACCAGTCGCAATCAAACGAACGATTCGCTTTCTGCCACTGATCCTAATTCAATAACTGGACCAAAACGGATCCCGAAATCAGCCCACAGATCTGATACATGAACTTTCGTGAAATAGTTGTTTTAATGAGACCACGCTTTTAAAAGGGGCGATTAATAACGGGACGAGCTAGATCGGGGAGTTAAATTAAAAAAGAGCCGACTTCCTACTCAATATTCATGAGAGACGTCTGCTCTTTGTTCGTTTTATTAGTGTAAAGGCGTTAGCGACTTCTTAAAACACTCTCCAGTACATTGAACAATAAGTCGATCTCTTCAATCGAGTTGTAATGCATACAACCAATACGCACCACCCCCTGCTCTTCAATACCCAGCTGTTTCACTAGCCCTAACGCGTAGAAATGCCCATTCCACACACAGATATTATGCTCGCCTAACTTCTTGGCGATGAACTCTGGCGAGTGATCATCAAATGTCACCGCAAAGGTAGGTGTTCTTAGATTCGAGTCAAACTCCGTCTTCCCATAGAGTTTGACCCCTTCGAGATCAGACAAGCGTTTTAGAAAATACGCACTGAGTTGGCTTTCGTGTTGATTGTAAAGCGCGTAGCTTTGCTCTAAACGAGCACGTAATGAATCCGTTGGTTCGCCTAATTGGGCCAAGTAATCCACTGCAGCAATCACGCCAGCAAGACCTTCGAAGCTTTGGGTTCCCGTCTCAAATCGGCCTGGGCCAATATTGGTCGCAGGCTCTACCTTGTAAGGCTTTAACGTTTGCAGCCATTGAGGCGCAACATACGCGATGCCCACATGCGGGCCGAAGAACTTATACGCCGAACACGCTAAAAAGTCGCACTTCAGTTGTTGGACATCGATCAGATGGTGTGGAGCGTAATGCACGGCATCGACATACACCAGCGCGCCATGTTGGTGTGCAAGCTCAATAACTTTATCCATGTCGACAATCGAGCCTGTCGTATTCGAAGCAAACGTGACTGCGACAAGTTTGGTTTTCTCGTTAAGTAGTGACTCAAAATGCGCCATATCCAAACTGCAATCCGACTCGTCTACGCGAACTTGGCGAACAATCGCGCCTTTATCGTCTGCCGCTTGCTGCCAACTCGATACATTTGAGTAATGGTCTAACGCGGTGACGATAACTTCATCACCCTCTTGCCAATCGCGACTGATCGCTCGACTCAGTTGGAAAGTCAGCGAGGTCATGTTCGCGCCGAACACAACGTTGTCAGAAGATTCCGCATTCAGTAGCGCTTGAACCGACTCTCGAGCTTGCTGCATCAAACCTGTCGTTTTCTGGCTAGAAAAATAGTGACCGCCTAAGTTGGAATTAAAATGCCCTAGGTATTCGCTCATTGAAGCTAAAACATTCTCAGGCACTTGAGCACCGCCTGGGCCATCAAAGAAAGTAACTGGCTTGCCATTGTGATATTGGCCTAACGCGCTAAATTGCTGGCGTACATTATTAAGAATGAAGGACATTGCGCGCATCCTTAGCCGTTAGTACAAACACATCCATGTAACCCATCTCATCGTGGTCTATGGTGCGAATCGGTTGTGCGTTGTGCCACAGCTTACTGTCAGCAAGCATCGCCACTTCGCCATCTTCAAGTACTTTTCTAAAAAATGGCGCTTCGTGGCTATCTTGGTACAGCATCACTTCACCACCAACGATGTTGTGGCGAGTAACACCAATGATCGCGATGTGGTCAAAACCATCTTGATGGACACCTTCGGGTGCAACCTGTGTCTCTTCAAAAATAGCGGCAATACGAATTTGATGAATTTCGATTTCTTGCCCGTCTTCAAGCCCATTGGTTTCAATAAAAAGCTCACACATCTCTTGCATACCTTCGCTGCTGAGAATTTGTGCTTCAATCGGCTCGAACTGGCGAACAACGTCACCTTGAAAGTGATTAATGTCTTCAGACTGAACAAAGTTATGTTTGTCTAGCTCAACGACTTGTCCATGACTGAATTCAACCACTGAGTACCTTCTCAATCTGAACTGGCCATCCGCATGCTCTGTGCTTGGTAGCTTAGAGAATGAAGGTGACAACTCCTTAACCGCGTGGTTACTGAGGTGGGTAATATGTAGGGTATTTTCGTGAGCATGTAACATCATCGACTCCTTAATGATTGTTAATTAACTTTCGATATTTAACATTTTATTTACACTAAGGATACTTAAAGATCTTGCCAAATCAACATAAAACAATCATTTATCCCGTCATAATTAATAATTCAGACACTAAATCCAGTAGATAAATAAAAAGCAGTGTATGACACCAGAATAAAAGATGACCAACTCTTAAAACTAGCACAGTCCACTAGCTAGTTATAAATACCTAAAATTTCAAATATAGCGACATTATTAACTGTATGTCGTGTTTTGTTTTGTCTTCCTGATATCAAAAGCAAACATAACTGATCATCACAACGAGTTAGGACGTAAAGGTGGGTAAAAGGAGAAAACAATATGACCACCGTCTATGTCAGCATCGGAAGCAACATTAACCGTGAACATCACATCACAGAATCTCTCAACGCATTGAATAGTCGCTTTGCACCTCTACACATTTCTAATTTCTACGATTGTGAGCCTGTTGGTTTTGAAGGGGACAACTTTCTGAACCTAGTCGTTGGCTTTGAATGCAATCTCCCTGTCGCAGAGCTGGCGAAGGCTTTACATCAAATCGAACTCGAGAATGGTCGAAAGCGTGAGACCAAAGCGTATGCTTCACGAACCCTAGATATCGATATCCTTCTTTATGGTAATCAAGTGGGTATTGTCGACGGAGTAGAACTGCCTAGAGGTGAAATCACCGAGTACGCTTTTGTGCTTCGACCGTTAGTTGATGTTGCCGCGCACCAACATCATCCCACTCTAGACATCTCTTTTCAGCATCTTTGGAACAACTTCGATCAGCGGAGTCAGAAAACCGAACTTATCCCTGTCAAGATCAGTTTCATTTAGACCCTACAACGGCTTTAAACAGAACGTTTGAGCTTTATTGATCTTTTCCTCTAACAGGCACGTAACTCACTCTACCTTCTAAGGATCGGAAACCGTTATGAATCACAATGCGATTATCACCATCACAAATCTCAGATTAAGAACCTTCATCGGCTTCAACGAAGAAGAAAAAACCAAGCAGCAAGACATCGTTATAAACGCGGAGATCCATTACCCCGCAAACAACCTCTGCCTCTCTGATGATGTGGAGAACGCACTTAACTACAAAAATATCTGCAAAAAAATCATTCAACATGTCGAATCTGGACGGTTTCTACTTTTAGAAAAGTTAACTAGCGACGTGCTCGGCATTTGTATCGACCATTCATGGGTTCGATACGCTCAAGTGAGAATTGACAAGCCTCATGCTCTACGTTTCGCCGATTCCGTCTCGCTCACCCTGAGCTATGAAGCAGAACTCGAAGATTAATTCATAAGGAGCGACTCAATGCTAACCACAGAAGCTGAAAAAGTAAGAGAAGCTTTGCTCGAAAAGGGATTAGAAACCCCGATGACATCGAGCGAAATGAATCCTGACCAGAAGTACAACCGTATTAAAGGACTTTTGACCGAAGTTGTCAGTACGCTTGGCCTGGATTTAACCGATGACAGTCTTGCTGAAACACCTCATCGCATTGCTAAGATGTACGTTCACGAGATATTTTCAGGACTCGACTACAATAACTTCCCCAAAATCAGTGTTATCGACAACAAAATGTCAGTTGATGAAATGGTTAAGGTATCGGATATAGATTTAACGTCGACGTGCGAACATCACTTCATCACCATCGATGGTTTAGCACAAGTGGCTTATATCCCTGAATCCAAGATTCTCGGGCTGTCTAAAATAAACCGTATTGTTCGATTCTTTGCTCAGCGTCCACAGGTTCAAGAGCGCCTTACTCAACAAATCCTGGTCGCGATACAGGCTCTGGTTGAAACCGAAAATGTGGCTGTGACGATTAAAGCAACTCACTACTGCGTTAAATCGAGAGGCGTGATGGACGCTAACTCTGAAACCACAACCACCGCGCTGGGTGGCAGTTTCAAAACTAACCCTCAAACAAGAGCTGAGTTTTTACGATGAGTGAGACGATTCTAATAACCGGTGTGGGAAAGCGTTTAGGATTCGCTCTGGCGCAGCAACTTTTATCGGACGGATACAACGTGGTTGGCACTTACCGAAGTGACTATCCCCAACTGCAATTACTGCGCGACCGTGGAGCCGACTTGCAACAGGTAGACTTTTATCAACAAAGCAGCCTAGAGCGATTTCTTCATTACGTCGGTCAAGAATATAAGACCCTTCGAGCCATCATACATAATGCTTCCGATTGGCAGCCAGAAAACAAGAAAAACCCCAGTGAAAACGCATCGCAAATCATCAATCGAATGATGACGGTTCACGCCTGCGTGCCTTATCTGGTTAATCTGACGTTTAAAGACCAACTAATGTCTGGCGATAAAACGTCGGACATCATCCACATCAGTGATTACGTTGCGGAAAAAGGCAGTAAAAAACACATCGCTTACGCGGCCAGCAAAGCCGCACTCAACAACCTGACGCTATCGTTCTCAGCGATGCTGGCACCCAAAGTGAAAGTCAATACCATCTCTCCAGCTATGATTAAGTTCAATGAACATGACGACGAAGCGTACAAAACCAAAGCTTTGCAAAAAGCCCTGATTCCCACAGAGGCGGGCTATGATGAAGTGATCGATGGCATCAAGTTTGTTTTGGCTAGTCACTACATGACAGGAAGGACCCTGCACCTTGATGGGGGCAGACATTTGAAATGACGCTCACTGGATGCACTGACCGTAATCTAACCGCCACTCCAAAGCACCATGATCCTTTGGAGTTTTGACTGTTCTTTCAGCCAAGAAAACGTTTGTCTTCATTAAGTTCTAACCTATAACGATTAATTACACTTCTCCCCTTGTTTACACTTTTATTGCCTCCATATTTTCCATACAATCCTAAGCGATTATAAATAAAAACAATTTCAATTTCGGAGTCCTCATGAGCGACGTAAAGCACTGTAATTTATTGATTCTTGGTTCTGGCCCTGCTGGCTATACAGCTGCAGTTTACGCTGCTCGTGCAAATCTAAATCCAGTACTGGTTACCGGTATGCAGCAAGGTGGTCAGCTTACCACCACAACAGAAGTAGAAAACTGGCCGGGTGATGCTGAAGGTTTAACGGGTCCAGCACTGATGGATCGCATGAAAGAGCACGCAGAGCGCTTTGAAACAGAGATCCTGTTCGACCACATTAACGATGTCGACCTATCAAACCGCCCTTTCCGTTTGAAAGGCGATTCTGGCGAGTACACGTGTGATGCTTTGATCATCTCCACGGGAGCATCAGCTAAGTACCTCGGTTTAGAGTCTGAAGAGGCATTCAAAGGCCGTGGTGTTTCGGCTTGTGCAACGTGTGATGGTTTCTTCTACCGAAACCAGAAAGTGGCGGTTGTTGGTGGAGGTAACACGGCGGTTGAAGAAGCGCTTTACCTGTCTAACATCGCATCTGAAGTTCACCTAGTTCACCGCCGCGACACGTTCCGCGCTGAAAAGATTCTAGTGAAACGTTTAATGGACAAAGTAGAGAACGGCAACATTGTTCTTCACACTGATCGCACGCTAGACGAAGTTTTAGGCGACGACATGGGCGTAACGGGCGTTCGTATTAAAGATACTCAGTCTGATAAGACAGAAGACATCGAAGTAATGGGCGCATTCATTGCTATCGGTCACCAACCAAACACTGAAATCTTCAAAGGCCAAGTCGACATGAAAGATGACTACATCATCGTACAATCTGGTCTTGAAGGTAACGCAACACAAACCAGCATCCCTGGCGTGTTCGCGGCTGGTGATGTAATGGATCACAATTACCGCCAAGCCATTACTTCAGCGGGGACAGGTTGTATGGCTGCACTGGATGCTGAGCGCTACCTAGATAGCCTAAACGATAAGTAAATCTGAGATTGCAGATTTAAATATCGAAGCTCTCGCCTCAGTAGATGCCGGGCGTCATAATAGTTTATTGTAAATCCCTAGAGCCCGGTGGTATATCCATTGGGCTTTCTTTTGTATACTAGCCGCCCTCAACGAATAATAATTATCATTAAGCCTTCATAATGGATAAGAAAAAACAACGCAGCTTGAACAAGTGGCTCAAGCAACAAAGTAAGTTAGCAAAACGCTGGCTTATGATTGCGATTAGCCTTGGTGTACTTTCAAGCGTGTTCTTAATTGCTCAAGCAGCGCTTCTCGCCTCTATTCTTCACCAGTTGATCATCGAGAATGTCGATAAATCTGAACTGGTTGGTCATTTCATAGGTTTGGCATTCTCGGTTGTTGGCCGTGCTGGATGTACATGGGGACGTGAAATCGCGGGTTACCGATGCGGTGAACAGGTTCGTATATACATCAGGCAGCTAATTCTCAATAAATTACGTGAGCTTGGCCCGGCTTATATCAAAGGTAAACCTGCCGGTACGTGGGCAACCTTGCTGTTAGAACAAGTAGAAGACATGCAAGATTTCTTCTCTCGCTACTTACCTCAGATGTCTCTATCGGTGATGGTTCCATTTATCATCCTTGTGGTTGTATTCCCTGTAAACTGGGCGGCAGGTTTAATCTTCTTGATTACCGCACCACTGGTGCCGCTGTTTATGGCACTTGTTGGCATGAAAGCCGCAGACGCCAACCGTAAAAACTTTAAAGCGCTTCAACGCCTATCTGGTCACTTTTACGACCGTCTTCAGTCCATGACAACCATTCGTTTATTCGATAGAACAAGCTCAGAAACGGAGGTACTTAAAGGTGCATCGGAAGTATTCAGAACGCGCACTATGGATGTATTGAAAATCGCTTTCTTATCGTCTGCGGTGCTTGAATTTTTCACTTCAATCTCAATTGCAATGACGGCGGTTTACTTCGGTTTTACTTATATTGGCGAACTGAACTTTGGTCATTACGGCGCTGGCATTACACTATTCGCCGGTCTATTTATTCTTATCTTAGCGCCTGAATTTTACCAGCCTCTGCGTGACCTAGGTACTTTTTACCATGCCAAGCAACAAGCCGTCGGGGCTGCTGAAAGTATTGTTGAGTTCTTAGAAACGGATATTACCAAAGTAAAATCGGGCAATACTCCACTCGATTCCGATCAAGGTGTCGGTATTGTGGCTCAAGATCTCAAGGTGATCAGTCCGGAAGGCATTCAACTGGTTGGCCCTGTTTCGTTTGCATTGAACACCCACCAGTCGACGGCACTGGTCGGGCCAAGTGGCGCAGGTAAAACGAGTTTGATCAACGCTATTCTTGGTTTCATGCCTTATGAAGGAAGCTTGAAAATCAATGGCATTGAATTGCGTGACCTCGATTTAGCCTCTTGGCGTAAAACCATTAGTTGGGTTGGGCAAAACCCCTTGCTACTGCATGGCACAATTCGTGACAACGTCACCCTAGGTAAGCACAATATCACCGACCAAGTTGTTGAGAATGCACTTGAGCAATCTTTTGCTAACGAATTCGTAAACGAGCACGGCTTGAATTATATGATTTCTGATCGTTCTGGCGGCCTGTCTGTTGGTCAATCTCAACGTTTGGCACTGGCTCGCGCCATGATTCAAGATGGCCAGTTCTGGTTACTCGATGAACCCACTGCCAGCCTAGATACTCGTAGTGAGCAGCTAGTAATGAGAGGCATCAACAGCAACATTGAAAACCGTACTGCCCTGCTTGTGACGCACCAACTGGCTCCTCTTCAATCGGTCGATAACATTATGGTTATGCGCGATGGTGGTCTTGTGGAACAAGGTCATTACTCTCAGCTTTCAACTGCAGGTGGTTTATTTGAAGAGATGCTAAACGCGAACTTAGCTCAACAAGACAATAAGGGTAATTTAGATGCGTGATTTACTGCCTTACCTGAAACTCTATAAAAAGCATTGGTTTGGCCTATCGCTAGGCATGCTATTGGCTTTTGCTACTCTGTCGGCTTCTATTGGCTTGCTAACGCTATCGGGTTGGTTCATTTCAGCTTCTGCGGTTGCTGGCCTAACGATTGCCCGCGAAACGTTCAACTACATGTTGCCGGGCGGCGGTGTCCGTGGTTTGGCGATGGGGCGCACTGCTGGGCGTTGGGGTGAGCGTGTCGTTAGCCATAATGCAACCTTTAAATTATTAACGGATTTACGGATTTTCTTTTTCAAGAAACTGGCTCCGCTCATTCCTGGACGCATTTCAAACCTTCGTGACGCGGATCTACTGAACCGTTTGGTTGCCGATGTCGACGCAATGGATCACGTATACTTGCGTTTAGTCAGCCCTGTCACGGTTGGTGTGCTTGGGATTGTCTTCCTAACACTATTCTTGATGTGGTTCGATACTTCGCTCGGTTTGATCTTAGGCTCTATTCTTCTGATTATGCTGTTGGTTTGGCCGATCTTGTTCTACAAACTGGGCAAGCGTAACGGTGGCGAGCTGACACAGAACAAAGCGGATCTTCGTGTGACGACACTGGATTGGATTGAAGGCTACAGTGAGCTGACTCTGTTCGGTGCTGAAGAGCGTTATCGCAATGCCATACTAGAGACTCAACAAAAACTGATGGCGAATCAGTTTGTGAATGCCAACCTAACCGGTATGGCGTCAGCTGTGCTAATGCTATTCAACGGTTTGACACTGGTTCTTATGCTTTGGCTTGCGGCTGACGGCGTGGGTGGTAATGCACCGGACCCGTTCATCGCACTCATGGCCTTCGCAACCATGGCAAGCTTCGAGCTATTAATGCCAATTGCAGGCGCGTTCCAGTATTTAGGTCAAACTCTGTCTTCTGCTCGTCGCTTGAACGAAGTGATTCTGTCGGAGCCTGAAGTCCAGTTCTCCGAAGAGAAGCTCGACATCAATAAGCCGCTTGATATTACGTTCTCGAATGTGACCTTCAGCTACCCTGATTCAGAGCGCAGTGTTCTTAACGCAATTGACCTGACTATCTCTGCTACGAATAAAGTCGCAATTGTGGGTCAAACAGGTTCTGGTAAATCGACTCTGATTCAGCTTCTGACTCGCTACTGGGATCCTAAGAAAGGTTCTATCTCCATCGCAGGCATTGAACTGACTCAGTGGAATGAATCACAGCTTCGCGAATCAATCAGTGTCGTAAGCCAACGTGTCGATATTCTAAATGGTACTTTGCGTGACAACTTGCTGATTGCAAGACCAGAGGCAACCGATGATCACTTAGCAAATATCCTAAGAGACGTAGGCCTAGAAAAGCTGCTTGAGAACAACGCGCTTGATAGCTGGTTAGGTGATGGTGGTCGTCAACTGTCTGGTGGTGAGAAGCGCCGTATTGGCATCGCACGAGCCATTCTTCATGATGCCCCTATCCAGCTTCTCGATGAGCCAACAGAAGGCTTAGATAAGCAAACTGAGCAAAGCATCATGACACTGTTCGAGAAGCACTTCGAAGGCAAGACGGTCATCTTCATCACGCACCGTTTGATTGGTCTGGAGTCGATGGATTCCATCGTTCTAATTGAACAAGGCGAGATTGTTGAAAACGGTTCTCATGAGAAGCTGTTAAATCAACAAGGACGTTACTTCCAACTTCGTCAGGCCATTTAATTCGCCTACTTTCACTGTCATCAGTAACACCATTATCAGCCCGAGTTTGTACTCGGGCTTTTTGTTGCTAACGCCCGAACTAATCCGCCACGTCCGGATAGAATACGGATATTGCCTCAATAGCGACTCTCTACTCTCTACTCTCTACTCTCTACTCTCTACTCTCTACTCTCTACTCTCTACTCTCTACTCTCTACTCTCTACGAGCATGTTATGATCAAATGGATGAAGCAACCCTCTTCTTCTCATACTGATTTAAAAGCCAAATGTCCTGACTCAGACAAGCACACCGCCTAGCGCAACGGTCCAATCTCAGTTGGTTGGCTTTATAAGCCTCTGGGTGACAGACACAAAAAAGCCGAATGTAATCACATTCGGCTTTTGTTTACGCTTTAGCGTATTAACAGCTTAATACGTCTAGCACTATTTGATAGCTATTCGCTTATGCTTAAAGCTTGAAGCGGCTAATTTCATTTTCTAGCTCATTAGATAGCTCAGAAAGCTGAGCAGCTTGTTCTGCGGCTTGATTCGCTTCGTCTGCTAGCTCGTTAGATACGTCACGGATTCCCTCAGTATTGCGAGTAATCTCAGACGTTACCGACGCTTGCTCTTCTGCAGCAGAAGCAATCTGTGTCGCCATGTCGCTAATACGCTCAACAGCAGCATGAATTTGCGTTAGGCTCGCCGCCGCTGAGTTCGCATCATCAACACTGGTCTCAGCAAGCGTACGGCTATCATTCATAATGCTAACCGCTTTACCCGTTGTACCTTGTAGCAACTCAATCGTTTGTTGAATCTCTTGTGTTGAACCATGTGTACGTTGGCTCAGGACGCGAACTTCATCTGCAACAACAGCAAAGCCACGGCCTTGTTCGCCCGCTCGTGCCGCTTCAATAGCCGCATTCAGTGCAAGTAAGTTTGTTTGCTCAGCAATGCCTTGAATGTTAGACAAAATAGCATTGATACTATTACCATGCTCTTCAAGCTCTAGAATCACATTCGTTGCGATTTGAACTTCTTGCGCAAGGTTTTGAATTGAACTCTGAGTCTGTGTTACTTGACCCGCTCCATGCTCGCAAGCGCCAACGGCTTCAGAAGAGTTCTGTGCGGTATGGTCAGCGTTACCAGCAATCTCTTGTGTTGCTGCCGCCATTTCGTTAACGGCTGTTGCTACCATGTTGATCTCATCTTGTTGCATCTGGATTCGAGCGCTACGTTCTTCAGCTTGTGAAGCCGTTTGACGAGCTTGATTACCCAATGCAGCAGACACATCACTTAGCTTAATAACCATAGTATGCATATTGCCTACAAAACGGTTGAAGTTTTCAGCAAGCTTACCAATTTCGTCGTTACTCTTAGGCTCAAGGCGTTGAGTAAGATCCCCTTCTCCTGATGCAATTTCTTCAAGTGCGGCAGAGACACGATTTAGATCGCGGAATAGGAAGCTAACCAACCAAGATACCAACAAGATTACGATTAACGTAATTACAACCGCTGTTGTGATCAACTGAGTGAGCAACGCAGAGTGATTCGCTTCTTCTGTCGCTTTGTCCATATGAATCGCGAAGATCCAGTTAGTATTTGGCACTTTCGTAAAGTAAAGTAGTTTCTCAGCACCTTGCTCATTGATCGTCTCGATGCTGCCAGTGCGTAACGCATTTTCAATAGTCGACATTGAAATATCGTTTGAAAGCTGGCTAACAGGCTTGAGACTTAATGCTGAATTAGGATGTGCTAGAAATGTCCCGTCTGAGCTATCGATGAGCATTGCGTATGCATTGTCACCAACGTCTAAGCTGATTACATCATTAACTAATTGATCGATAAGTACATCAGCTCCGACAACACCAACGAGTTTACCATTATGATGTACAGGTTCTGCAATCGTAACGAGCAATGCTTTCGTGATCGCGTCTTGGTAAGCCGTTGTGATAATTTGCTTACCCGCTGCATTTGCTTCTTGATACCAAGGACGTTGACGAGGATCGTAATCTGCACGATTACGTTCAGGGTGTGAACGGTACATTCCACCTTCTGGAGTACCTAAAAAGATATCGTCAAAGCCACCCGCTATACGAGCCTGCTTAAGGAAAGGTACAACATCATCCTCTCTTGAAAAGTCATTAAATGCTGACGCGATATTGGTGCGAATATCGACCCAGTTTTTAATACCTTCAGACGCGGCTTCTGATACGCTTTCTGCTCGCAGGTAGACACCATTGCGAGTTTGTTCAAATAATTGGTTGGCGGATAACCAAGTCAAGGCTGTTGCCATAACAACAACAGCAGATAAGCTTGCACCTATCAACTTCTGTTTGAGTGTTAGTTTCATTTTAGTATCACGAGTGGTGGAAAACTTGTGCACACTACCCTATAACCACTTTAAATTCGAGAAATTTCATAGCTTAACACCAGAATAGAATATCAAATTAACCATAAGTTCAAGTTATGCCAATTTATTGTCACTCCGCCAAATTTAAGGCCACCATTAACATAAAACTATTACGCTATATTTTGGGTTTCACACCGTCAATGAACAAAAAAAAGCAGGTGAGTTACCTCACCTGCTTTAGCATTATTGACCACTCGACCTCATCTATAACGCCGTCGACGTCATTTAGAGATGCTAGCGTTTTTCTGTACGCATCCCCATTAACAAACTCACGCACATCAGTAATAGAATGATGGTAAATGGCAACGCCGTTGAGATTGCACCGGCTTGCAAAGCTTGCACCGCTTGAGTACCACCAACCCACAATAACGCAACAGCGATCGCACCTTCAAGAAAAGCCCAAAATACACGTTGAGGTACTGGAGTATCCACTTTACCACCAGCAGTAATACTATCGATTACTAATGAACCAGAATCAGAAGACGTAATAAAGAATACGAGAACTAAAACAACTGCAATCACAGATAACAGGGTGCCAAATGGTAGCGCATCAAACATTTGGAACATCGCTAACGACACATCAGTAAGACCATCTTGACCAAGCATACCAACATTATTCACAATTTGATCAATCGCCATACCACCAAATACCGACATCCAAATGATAGTTACTGTTGTAGGAACAATTAGCACAGCAGTAATAAACTCACGAACAGTACGACCTCTAGAAACACGAGCGATAAACATCCCCACAAATGGCGACCATGAAATCCACCAAGCCCAGTAGAATACCGTCCAGCCGTGCATCCAAACTTCATCTTCACGACCATAAGGATTGCTCAAAGGAATGATATTCTCGATGTAAGCCATCACCGTTGTAGGGATTGTACCCAAAGTAACAGCATAACCAATAAGCGCGACTAGAATCAGTAGCAAGAAAGCCACGAGCATGTTGATATTACTGATAACTTTAACGCCACCATCAATACCACGCATAACGGATACCACGGCAAGCAAAGTAACAACGACGATAACAATAATTTGCAGCCCTAGTCCCGCTTCAATGCCGAATACATGATGAATACCACTTGCTGCTTGTTGCGCCCCTAAGCCCAGCGAGGTAGCCAAACCAAAGAGGGTCGCCAATACCGCTAAAATATCCACGATATGCCCAGCCCAACCCCAAGCTCTATCACCTAAGATAGGGTAAAAGATAGAACGAATCGAAAGAGGTAAACCTTTATTATAAGAGAAGAACGCAAGCGAAAGTGCGACTACGCCATAAATAGCCCAAGGATGTAAACCCCAGTGATACATAGTTGCACCCAATGCTACTTTGGCCGCTTCCGGAGTGAACGCTTCCACATTTAGTGGCGTCTCATACCAACCGGTGTAGTATGCAGCGGGCTCTGCAACACTCCAAAACATCAAGCCAATACCCATCCCTGCGGCAAACAGCATCGATAGCCAAGATATGTATGAGTAATCTGCCGTCGCATCAACACCACCAAGGCGGATTTTACCATACGGAGAAACAATCAAACCTAAGGAGAAAATAACGAAGATATTTCCTGACCAAATAAAAAGCCAATCAAATGAATTGATAATCTGACCTTTCACACTATCAAGAGCTGCTTTTGCTGAGGCGGTATCTGTAATCAGAACACCGATCAAAAATAGAGCAATGAGTCCTGCACTAATTCCAAATACTGGGTTATGAACATCGAACCCCCACTTCTGGACGTTATCTTGACCAACAGTGTAATCTGTACTGTCAATACTGTATTTATCTATACCTTTAGTCATTATCCCTCTCTATGGAATATTACTAATATCCCTGACTGACTTGTGACGAAATCACAAACTCTAACGTACTACTCAAGCAGTACAAGCTGTTGTCACTATAATTCAAACACTTGAATGCATGAAGTTTAGCAGGTTAACTTATTACTTTCAGTAACCTCGAATCAGTTCGCTGAATTTTCAAACAAAAACAACCAAACCACCCAAATGAACGTACAAAAAACCATCATCTCAATAAATTCATCATCCAATATTACTTTCAGCTCAAAGCATTTTACTATTTGATCTTCGAGCGTTGTTTATAATTCAACATAAGAGTGCACTGTAATGAAGCAGCAAGATATTAGGGAGAGCACGCACACTTCTGGGGCCGAATGTGAGTATGGATTAGCGGTCGCATGATCCGTCAGATACAAAAAAGCCTCGAAAATCGAGGCTTAAAACTTAACAAAGCGAATGTCATTCCACAGGACTAGATCGCTTTGTAGATAACCTTGTTACCGGTAAGCTGCTCTTTCGCTACCAAGTTTTCTTCAAGAAGTTTTTTCAATGCGCCTGTTGCCCATGAAGCGGCTTTCGCGTCTTCTTGACCAGCTGCTAGGCCAATACCTTTAGGGTTAATGCCTTCAGCATTGCTAACAACGATGTCTAGAACTTGTTGTTGCTTAGGAGTCAGTGCGACGGCAACTTCTTTCGTTGCGGCTACTGTTTTCTCTACCGCTGGCTTTGCTGCTACAGTTTTTTCTGCTACAACTTTCTCTGCGACAGGCTTCGCTTTTTTCGGCGTTGCCACGGCTTTAACAACAGTCGCTTTCGTGCGTTTCTGCAGTTTAGCCTGCACCTTACGCTTATGAGCAAGTCTCATTGAATATTTCTCCAGTTCACTGCTCTTTTCGCAGTGGTGAAAATTTGAAGCGCGATTTATACCAAAAAACAGGAGCTATTTGTAGAGTGAAGCGCCGAAAGTCGACGAAAAATACTGATATTGTCTACTAGCGTCTATTATTTAGGCATCAACTTATTAATTTAGGGTCATATATACTGGTTATCCATCCAGAAAGAAATATGAAAAATTGGTGTTGCCTATGGACACTCGTCACCTAACAAATATCTCTGTGCCTATCTTCACACGCTCGTTTCGAATGGTCGCCGTCATTTTAGGGTTTATTGTCTTGCTTATTGCCCTCTATAGCGACAACGCAAAATTACTGATCGTGGGTGCATTTTGCAGTATAGCTCTTCTGGGGGCGGGGTACTATTTAGTGTTGCGCAGCAGAGTCATGTTCACTCTCACTCCCACTCATTTTCAACAACATTTCTACAAAGGCGGTTGGGTTTTAAAATGGAGCAACATCCAGAAAATTGGCCTGTGTACTTACCAGCAAGAGGGATGGCATCAGCCGCTCCCTTGGGTGGGTATTAAAATCAAAGATTACTCACCTTACCTCGATGCTATCTGTCCCAAAATTACTTGTGAATTATTACTGAGCCAACGCGCCCTTTTGTATCTAGGAGCCAAGCAAGCTGGCAAAGAGTCTCACTTCGAAGATATGGTCCTCGATTCATCGCATTACCATGCGCGTTGCACTGACAGCGGATGTGTGGAGCTGAGCCAGCACAAAGAGTCGAATATCAAGGACGTTGATGTCAATAATAACCAATCACAGGATAACCTTGATTCACCGAATGAAACGAACAGTCAAAACGCGGTGATTAAAGACTATTCAGGGCTGCAGGCGATGCTTGCCAACAGGATGAAGTATCAACGGGGCTTCCACGGTTATGACATTTTCATATCAACTCATGACTTGAATATGAGTGGGGAAGAATTTGTTGGACTGGCGCGACGCTACTTGGCTGCGGCTGAACATCTATCTGATTAAAGCCAACACGTTTAAAATTAAAGCGTTAGGTTTAAATAAACGAAAACTTGAGATTAAAACAAACACGCAATAAAAAAGCTTAACTTTCAGAACACAAGCTAAGCTTCATTTCAATTAATCACAACACGAATAATCGTATGTCAATCAAAGGCTTAATCAGTATAGAGGCATTTCGTCCGCTACGAACGGATTTGATGCGCGCTCGCGACCAAATGTCGATTCAGGACCATGGCCAGGAACAAAGGTTACGTCATTGCCTAGTGGCCAAAGCTTAGTTTTGATTGAATCGATCAGCGTGTTGAAATCACCTTGAGGGAAGTCAGCACGACCAATTGCGCCGTTAAACAGTACATCACCGACAAAAGCGAGACGTGCTTGCTCACTGTAAAGCACAACGTGACCTGGAGTATGGCCCGGAGTGTGAATCACATCGATGACTTGATTACCAAACGTCACTTTGTCACCTTCTTCTAACCAAGTATTCGGTTCGAAAGCTTTACACAGTGGGAACCCAAACATTTGGCTTTGATTCTCTAGACCTTGAAGCCAAAAGTTATCCGCCTTATGGGGACCAACAATATTGACTTTCAAGATCTCAGCAAGTGGTACCGTGCCGCCAACGTGATCTAGGTGACCGTGCGTCAATACCAAGTCCACCACTTTAACACCTAGCTCTTCAATGATCGCGGCTAGTTGCTGAATATCACCACCGGGATCGACAACAATGCCTTCCATGGTTTCATCACACCACACAATCGAGCAGTTTTGAGAAAATGACGTTACAGGTACAACTTGATACTTAAGAGACATACACAAACCTTAGAGAGCGAATCTGGTTTACAACATAGAATATCACTTTGCTATTGGAAACAAGCCAAGCTATTGGTGATAAATCAGATTATTAAAGCAAACCGAATTATTAGGACAAACTGAAATTGGAGCAAACTATGACATTGGATGTCTACTTTGACAAGTGCCTACCGATTTGTATAGGAACCCGGCCCTGATCTACCAGCTGCGAACTGGACCAGTATCAATATGGATAAAGTTGCTACGCGCATAATAGCCCACACCGCCTGCGTTCAAGCTTTTGGCTACGTCTCTTAATTCCTTTAGATTAACGCCATCAATACGGAAATCGATCGCTCTACCCAACATATGGTAGCTCTTTTTCGCAACACCATTCGACTTAGCACGTAACGCTTCATTTGTCGCTGGAGAGCGGTAACCTGAAATGATCTGAACTTCTTTTTGAATACCTAAAGCATTTTGAATTTGAGTGATCTGGTCAAACAATTTCTTGTCCATTGGGTGAATTTCATTACGACGGAAATCTCGACACAGTTTGCTTAGTCGAGCCATCTCATCACCCACATAATGAGTGCCATCGAAATAGCAGGTTTCTAATCTTTCACCTGTGTGTAGATTGTTCATACTGATCGTTCTTAGTTTATCTGGGTATGAAGCAAAAGCGATAGAAGGCGTGAATGAGGCGACAACAGCGGTGCCACCAGCGTAAGTCAGAAACTGACGGCGAGAAAATAAACCTTGAGACATACAGCAACAAAACCCGTTAAATCGAACAAAAAATGCACGATACATAATGTCATTTGCTGCGTCAACGTACAAAACATTTCAAAAAGGTTAGTATTTGTAACCTTTACACGGTTAGTTATTGATACACATTATAATTTTATCAATAGAAACTGGAGTGTCATTTTTTGGTCAAGATCACCATTATTGATTATCCCCCCTCTTTATCGTAGTGGTAAATATCGCCACGGTACTGTATCCCTCCTTCTTCAAACAACACCGTTTGATAAATGATGTGTACTGGAATCCGCTCCTTCAGACGAACCTTTGTATTCGGAGCGAGGTCATCATTTGGTTTCGGTACCTTCCTTACTTTGGTGGCAAACAACAACTCAGCCAGCTCTTCTGCATGCTCAACACGTATGCAACCTGAGCTATAAGCACGAAAATCGTCATTAAACAGACCTTTACTGGGAGTATCGTGAAGATAGATCGCACGTGCATTGGGCGTGTTGAATTTATACAGCCCTAATGCATTACCAGAGCCGGCCCTTTGACGCATTCGATACGGGAACGAATTGAAATTGATGGTTTGCCAATTGATCTCTTTCGTGTCGACGGTTTTCGTAGAGCGCCAACCATCTATCACTTGGAAATTATGTGTATCAAGATAGCTTGCATCCTCTTTTACCTTAGGCAAAATGTCCTTGACCATGATTTTCCATGGCACATTCCAAGTCGGGTTTAGAATAACCGAATCGAGTTTAACCTCTAATAGTGGGGTTTTTCGCGACTTTCTGCCTACCACGACTTTGGACTCAAACACCTCTTCACCATCTTCCCAATACTTCAGGTCAAAACCGGGAACGTTGACAACGATCAGAGAATCTCTTTCTCTCGGCCACAAGCGAACACGTTCTGCGTTCAGAGCCAAAGAGCTCAACCGATCATCAAAACCCATATTGATCCATTTGATCGTATCTGGCCCGATGATCCCGTCATCCGTAAGACCATGCATGCGTTGGAAAGATTTAATCGCCGTTTGAAGATCACGATCGAACTCAGGGGAATCGAGCGCGATCATCGAGGTATCAACGCCGACCAAGGCAATACGCTCAACCAAAGTCACTTTGTCTGAAAGCTTATCACCCAAACGTTTTAAGCTTTTCTGCCGATATTGTTCAACATCCATCTTAGACGCGGTGTTTAAAACAGAATAGGTCGCTTTAAATCGGTCAAAGTCTCCAACCGGTGGTGCGTAAGACAGTACCATCTCCAATAGATAATCATTGGCAACACTACTTTTTAGTCTCATGAGAATATGAGGTGAAGGTGCAGGCAGTTTAGAGTGTAACTGACCTGAGAAGTACCACGCCTTACCGGCTATTGGTGCACTCTCAACGTAACTCAGATAATAGATGAAGGTATCGGTGAGTAATATATCCAACTCTTGCCACTGCTTACGAGATTGATACTGACGGATCTGCCTGAGCTGTCGTTCAAAAAGCGGTGCCATCTGCGCTTGTTCTAGAAGCGACAATTGGAATTCAAACGCCTTAACAAGCTCAGGAGAGTCCCACAAAATAGGCAACGAAGAGTCTTGATAAATACTCTGAGTGAGTTCTGGATAAATCAGCATAAAAGAGAGTTCTGAATCAGCCGGAATAAATCGGTCCTTGTCAGAACTCGTGTAGCCCCATGTATGCACAGAAACTAAAACTAGCAATCCACAGAAGTATTTCGCGAACATGCTTAACTCCATCACCAACCATCCAATAAGTATGGCAAAGAAATAGGAGTAAGCGTGTTATTTTTAAGCGGCTTTAAAAATCAGATTGAACTCCAACGGTTAACCCACTGGACCAATAATTGCGGACTGGATTTTTCATAAGGCTTGGGTTGAGCACAACAAAGTAGGCGAATCAAATATCCAGGTTGTGCTTACCGTGTGAGACTTTCGCCCTTAGGTAGCTTTCGTTACCCGACTTAATATGAGCGGAGGTATTCACGACTTCTTCAATCTCAATACCAAAGGATTTCAGCTCGTTGATCTTTTTAGGGTTGTTGGTTACTAAACGAATTTTCGTGGTCCCTAAAGCGCGTAGCATTTCTGCTGCTTCCGTAAAATCACGTAAATCGTCGCCAAAACCAAGATGGTTATTCGCTTCGTAGGTATTCATACCTTCGCTTTGCAGACGGTACGCATCGATTTTATTATACAGACCAATACCACGACCTTCTTGACGCAAGTACAAAATTATCCCACCGGTTTCGCCCATCATTCTAATGGTTTCATCGAGCTGCTCGCCGCAATCGCATCGAGACGAATGGAAAACATCACCAGTAAGGCATTCAGAATGCATACGAACAAGGGGTATGTCTTGTGTCTTATCTGCGGACTTAAATATCACAGCAACATGCTCTTTATCTGTTTTCAACCCACGAAAAGACAGCAGCTCAGCATCAATGCTGCTTGTTGCTCCAACTTTAAAATCTATTCTGGCACGCACTTCCGCCATAGCTATACTCACTTGAAAATTCATTTTATTTAACGATACTACATGATATCTCTAGGCAATATTTTGTAGCAAACTATCTAATGATAGACACTATGAGGCTGTTAACCATTTTTTTCAAGGTTGACCGCGCACAAATTGTTATATTATAACAATAATTTTTCAGGTAAGAAAAAACCCCACATTGAAATAGTCAATATGGGGTTATAAATTAATCATTTACGCTTAAAAGAACACTTGTACAGAACGATTAACTTGTTTGAGTTCGCTTCCAAATCACAAGTTGAACCCAAGCGTTCTCTAATTCTGCCAACTCTTCAGGAGTAAGAGTCGAAATGCTCGACTTAGCACTGTATTTTTCTGCCCAGTTATCAGATTGGACATGAGTATGGAACTCTTTTTTTAAATTTAAGATTACCTTGTCCATAAATACATCCTTATATAACAGTGCTTAGCCTTAACAATCTTTTATATGGTACAAAATACAGGTCAATTGGTAAACAGCAATACGTCATTTTTATGACTTCTTTCCAATATTCTAATGATAAAGATATAAATAGTTGATTCAAGATCAACAGATCAATAATTTGAACTATTTCAATTTTAAGTTGAAGGACGTCGATATATATCTGAATAGAGAATACTGGCTTAATGGGATAGAACAGGATTAAGAAAAGGCCACACCATTCCACCCATTTGATGTTTGCCCTTTTCACCCAACAGCACTTTAAGGAACCACAATGAAAACCTTACCTTCACTCTTAACACTGTGCGTTGCACTATTCTGCTCAGCGCTTCAAGCATCTGAACGCGCTGACATAGGTTGGACATTAATAGAGACTGGCGCGCTAGTGGTTGATGTAAGGACACCCGCAGAGTTTGAAGTTGGGCATCTAAATAATGCCATAAACGTCCCTCTGTCAAAGTTATCACAACATTTTTCTAATAAAGATAAAGATCGAGCGATCGTATTATATTGCCGTAGTGGAAATCGCTCTGAAAAAGCTTATCAATTTCTTAAACATCAGGGATTTACCAACATTCATAATGCCGGTGGTTTTGTGGAAATGCAGGAAAGCCATAAGCCATAAGCCATAAGCCATAAGCCATAAGCCATAAGCCATAAAATTTAATGGCCGTTCAACACATCAAACAAACGCTCAAGTAATAAAAAACCGAGCGCTAAGGCTCGGTTTTTTCAATGGTAAGCTTAATTACTTAGCGTAATCGAGATTACTCTGTATCTTGCTCGCTATCACTTTCAGAGTCAGAAGCATCTGATGCTTGCTCTTCACTTGATTCAGCAACGTCAGCGTTAATAGTTTCAGCTTCAGCTTCGCCTTCTACAATCTCAGCTTCTTCTACTTCGTCGATACGTTGTAGACCTACAACATTCTCGTCTTCAGCAGTACGAATCAGTGTTACACCTTGAGTGTTACGACCAACTTGGCTGACTTCCGCTACGCGAGTACGTACTAGCGTACCTGCGTCGGTGATCATCATCATTTCATCGCCTTCTTCAACTTGAACAGCGCCAACAACTGGGCCATTACGTTCAGAGACTTTGATAGAGACTACACCTTGCGTTGCACGGCCTTTCGTTGGGTATTCTGCTAGCTCAGTACGCTTACCGTAACCGTTTTCAGTCACAGTTAGGATATCACCTTCGTTAGAAGGAACAATCAGTGAAACTACTTGATCGTCTTCTGGAAGCTTCATACCACGAACACCCGCGGCAGTACGGCCCATTGCACGTACTTTGTCCTCGTTAAAGCGAACAACTTTGCCCGATTTAGAGAACAGCATGATATCGCTATCACCGTTAGTGATATCAACGCCAATCAGTGAATCGTCGTCACGTAGGTTAACTGCGATTAGGCCGTTAGCTCGTACGTTTGCGAATTGGTCCAGTGATGTCTTCTTAACTGTACCGTCACCCGTTGCCATGAAGATGAATTTCTCGGCAGAGAACTCAGAAACAGGCAAGATAGCCGTAATACGTTCACCATCTTCTAGAGGAAGAATGTTAACGATAGGCTTACCACGAGCAGTACGACTTGCTAATGGTAGTTGGTAAACTTTCAGACGGTATGTTTTACCACGCGTAGAGAAACATAAGATATTATCGTGAGTATTAGCAACAAGCAGACGCTCAATGTAATCTTCATCTTTCATCTTAGTTGCACTCTTACCTTTACCACCACGACGTTGAGACTCGTAGTCGCTGAGGATTTGGTACTTAACATAACCTGCGTTAGAAAGCGTCACTACAACGTCTTCTTGAGCAATCAGCTCTTCCATGTCGATGTCATGAACTGCCGCTGTGATTTCTGTACGACGCGCGTCGCCATAGATTTCACGTACCGCTTCAAGTTCTTCACGGATAACTTCCATCAAACGCTCAGTGCTTGCAAGAATGTGCATTAGCTCAGCGATTTCTTCTAGCAGTGCTTTGTACTCGTCTAGAATCTTCTCGTGCTCAAGGCCAGTTAGGCGGTGAAGACGAAGTTCTAGAATCGCTTGTGCTTGTGTTTCCGTTAGGAAGTATTGGCCATCGCGGATGCCGTATTGGTCTTCTAACCAATCAGGACGAGCCGCATCAGTACCAGCACGCTCAAGCATTGAAGCAACGTTACCAAGATCCCAACCGCGTGCAACTAGGCCAGCTTTTGCTTCAGCCGGTGTTGGAGCGTTACGGATAAGCTCAATGATTTCGTCGATGTTAGCCAGTGCTAGAGACAGAGCTTCAAGGATGTGTGCACGGTCACGTGCTTTCTTCAGTTCGAAGATAGTACGACGTGTCACAACTTCGCGACGGTGGTCTACGAAGCACTTAAGCATGTCTTTGATGTTGAACAACTGTGGTTGACCGTTGTTCAACGCAACCATGTTGATACCGAAAGTCGTTTGCAGTTGAGTTTGAGCGTATAGGTTGTTTAGAACCACTTCGCCTACTGCATCACGCTTACATTCAATAACAATACGCATACCATCTTTGTCAGATTCGTCACGCAGTGCACTGATGCCTTCTACTTTCTTATCTTTAACCAGTTCAGCAATCTTCTCGATCAAACGAGCTTTGTTTACTTGGTAAGGAATCTCAGTAACGATAATGGTTTCTTTACCATTTTTCTCTACTTCAATATTCGCTTTTGAACGCATGTAAACTTTACCGCGGCCAGTCTTATAAGCATCAACGATGCCTTTACGACCACTGATAAGCGCTGCTGTTGGGAAATCAGGACCAGGAATGTAGTCCATTAGCTCATCAATCGTGATCTCTTCATTATTGATGTAAGCCAAACAGCCATCAACAACTTCACCCAGGTTATGGGGTGGGATGTTGGTAGCCATACCTACTGCGATACCGGAAGCACCGTTTACCAATAGGTTAGGAATTTTGGTAGGAAGTACTGCTGGAATTTGTTCTGTACCATCGTAGTTCGGTACGTAATCCACAGTTTCCTTATCAAGGTCAGCCAGTAGTTCGTGCGCAATTTTCGCCATACGAACTTCGGTATAACGCATTGCAGCCGCGGAGTCGCCATCGATAGAACCAAAGTTACCTTGGCCATCAACTAGCATGTAACGCAGCGAGAACGGTTGAGCCATACGAACAATAGTATCGTATACCGCACTATCACCATGCGGGTGGTATTTACCGATCACATCACCTACTACACGAGCAGATTTTTTATATGGTTTGTTCCAATCATTTCCTAGTACATTCATCGCGAACAAAACGCGGCGGTGTACTGGTTTTAGGCCATCACGCACATCTGGAAGGGCACGACCAACGATGACGGACATCGCGTAGTCTAGGTATGAACCTCTAAGCTCATCTTCAATATTTACGGGCGTGATCTCTTTCGCTAGATCGCTCATAGAGCCATTTTCCCTCTATAGTCAGATCGTATTTTTGAATACGTATAAGACCGAAAAATATAACACAAATTTACCTACGGAGGCATCACTTTCCCTCTCCTTTTACCATCTTGTGACCCTTGTAGCCAATCAATTGATGAGAAATTGCATCTCCGTATCATATCTTGCTGAAACATGGTCACTTTACATCCAATAAACTCGCAAAATTGTAGATCTTCTGGTCAGCAGGAAAAGGCAAGTTATAATGCTTGCCACTTCATGGATGCATTATTTAACTTGGAAATGCCGATTATGACTAAATCACAGAATGTAGACCCAGCAGAAATCAAAAAATTCGAAGACATGGCGTCACGCTGGTGGGATCTTGAGGGTGAGTTTAAACCCCTACATCAAATCAACCCACTGCGACTAAATTACGTGCTAGAAAAAGCCGAAGGTTTATTTGGTAAAAAAGTACTTGATGTTGGTTGCGGTGGCGGCATTTTAGCGGAAAGCATGGCGGTTGAAGGCGCGATAGTGACTGGCCTAGACATGGGTAAAGAACCGCTAGAAGTAGCACGCCTTCACGCATTGGAAACTGGCACCAAACTCGATTACATCCAGAGCACCATTGAAGATCATGCAAAACAAAATCCACACACTTACGATGTAGTGACATGCATGGAAATGTTGGAACACGTTCCTGACCCACAGTCGGTTATCTCGGCTTGTTCAAAATTGGTTAAGCCGGAAGGCCATGTATTCTTCTCTACTTTGAACCGCAACTTTAAGTCTTATCTTTTTGCTATTGTTGGAGCCGAGAAACTACTGAAAATTGTCCCAGAAGGTACTCATGACCACGACAAATTCATTCGACCCGCTGAACTCATCAAGATGATTGATAATACACCTCTACAAGAACTCGGCATCACTGGACTGCACTATAACCCTTTAACGGACACTTATCGCTTAGGGTTAAATGTTGACGTAAACTACATCGTCCATACACAAAATTTCGCAGATTAAACATCGTTATCACTGATGGACGTTTTTTCTAAGAAAGGCCAATAAAAAAGGTTGCAAATAAGATAATTTTGCAACCTTTTTTCAGTCTTAACTTCATTTTCTTGCTTCCTTTTTCGCCATCTGATTTAAATTTAACCGCCTAAAATCCGTCTTCCATTTTGTCCAAAGATCAAGAGATTTTTTTTTATAAGCATGCAAAAATAAAGCATCACCAAAAGCCAACTTTTACACAATCAAGTGACATCTATCTTCCTCAGTTAGTGATTACTTACAGTTTTTTTCAATCCACCACTTATCCACAAGCACTCCCCCTTTCTTTACCTTGAAAAAATTCGCTTGTAGCACTATCTTGTAACCCAACAAACAAATGACCCCTATATGTTGTGTTTGAACTACAATATATAGGTAGACCAAGATCACAAAGCCGACCTGTAATTTACAAGAATTACATCTAAATACACAAAAACACGGCCTTGTTCAGTTTTGTTAGGGAAATTAAGCAGAATGAACCAACAACTTACTGTTACCAAGCGTAACGGGCGCAAAGAAACGATCGATTTAGAGAAAATCCATCGCGTGATCACATGGGCAGCTGAAGGCTTGCACAATGTTTCTGTATCACAAGTCGAATTGAAAGCTCACATTCAATTTTACGATGGCATCACCACGACTGACATTCATGAAACTATCATCAAGTCAGCTGCGGATTTAATCTCTGAAGAGACTCCGGATTACCAATATCTAGCAGCACGTCTATCTGTATTCCACCTACGTAAAAAAGCGTACGGCGAATACGAGCCGCCAGCACTGTATGACCACGTAGCAAAACTGGTTGATATGGGTAAATACGATAGCCACCTAATGGAAGACTACACGAAAGCGGAATTCGAAGAGCTTGACGCGTACATCGACCATAAGCGTGACTTAAACTTTTCTTACGCAGCGGTTAAGCAACTTGAAGGTAAATACTTCGTGCAAAACCGTGTAACAAAAGAGATCTACGAGAGTGCTCAGTTCCTTTACATTTTAGTTGCTGCGTGTCTGTTCGCGAAGTACCCGAAATCGACTCGTCTTGATTACATCAAACGTTTTTACGACGCATCGTCTACGTTTAAGATTTCTCTGCCTACACCGATCATGTCTGGTGTACGTACGCCTACTCGTCAATTCAGTTCTTGTGTACTGATCGAGTGTGGTGACAGCCTTGATTCAATCAACGCAACGGCAAGCTCAATTGTTCGTTACGTGTCTCAACGTGCTGGTATTGGTATCAACGCAGGTCGTATCCGTGCGCTAGGTTCTGAAATCCGTAATGGTGAAGCGTTCCACACGGGCTGTATCCCTTTCTACAAATACTTCCAAACAGCCGTAAAATGTTGTTCTCAAGGCGGTGTTCGTGGTGGTGCTGCAACCGTGTTCTACCCACTATGGCACGGTGAAGTTCAGTCTCTGCTCGTTCTGAAAAACAACCGCGGCGTTGAGGAGAACCGTGTTCGTCACATGGATTACGGCGTACAGCTGAACAAGCTTATGTACTCTCGCCTAGTTCAAGGTGGTAACATCAGCCTGTTCTCACCTTCAGACGTACCAGGCCTTTATGATGCGTTCTTCGAAAACCAAGATCGTTTTGAAGCGCTATACGTTAAGTACGAAAACGATCCTTCAGTGAAGCGTGAAACAGTTAAAGCGGTTGAGCTTTTCTCTCTGCTAATGCAAGAGCGCGCTTCTACTGGCCGTATCTACATTCAGAACGTTGACCACTGTAATACGCACAGCCCGTTTGACTCTGAAGTCGCACCTGTTCGTCAATCGAACCTGTGTCTAGAAATCGCGCTTCCTACTAAGCCGCTTTCTAACGTAGAAGATGACGAAGGCGAAATTGCACTGTGTACGCTTTCAGCATTCAACCTTGGCGCAATCAATGAACTGGACGACCTAGCAGAGCTTTCTGAACTGGTTGTTCGTGCGCTAGATGCACTGCTGGATTACCAAGACTACCCGCTTCCAGCAGCCTACAAATCGACCATGAACCGTCGTACTTTAGGTGTCGGTGTAATCAACTACGCATACTACCTAGCGAAGAATGGTGTTAAGTACTCTGATGGCAGCGCGAATGGCCTGACTCACCGTACTTTTGAAGCAATTCAATACCACTTGCTAAAAGCATCTGTTGAACTCGCGAAAGAGCAAGGTCGTTGCCCATCTTTCCACGAGACCAACTACGCGAAAGGCCTACTGCCAATCGATACTTATAAAAAAGATATCGACTTAGTATGTGAAGAGCCACTGCATTACGATTGGGATTCTCTACGTGAAGAGATCATGGAGCACGGTCTGCGTAACTCTACGCTAACAGCGCTTATGCCTTCTGAGACTTCGTCTCAAATCTCGAACGCGACTAACGGTATCGAGCCACCACGTGGTTACGTATCAGTGAAAGCATCGAAAGACGGTATCCTAAAGCAAGTAGTTCCAGATTTCCTAAATCTTAAAGAGAACTACGAACTGCTTTGGAACATTGGTACGAACGACGGTTACTTGCACTTAGTGGGTATCATGCAAAAATTCGTTGACCAAGCTATCTCTGCAAACACTAACTATGATCCAAGTGTTTACGACAGCGGTAAAGTACCAATGAAACAGCTGCTTCAAGATCTACTCACCGCGTACAAGTACGGTGTTAAAACGCTTTACTATCATAACACTCGCGATGGTGCTAAAGACGACCAAGGCGATGCCGTTCAAGTGCCGGAAGAAGATTGTGAAGGCGGCGGTTGTAAGATCTAAACCACAATCAACATTAAGACCCCAGAGAAGTTATCTTCTCTGGGTTTAAAGCATTAACAGGGTTCGTTTTATTACGGGTCTTTAAAAGATTTGAGGCATTTATGGCTTACAGTACTTTTTCTCAGCAAAAAAATGACCAACTAAAAGAACCAATGTTCTTGGGTCAGTCGGTAAACGTTGCACGTTACGACCAACAAAAATTCGAAATCTTCGAAAAGCTAATCGAGAAGCAGCTTTCTTTCTTCTGGCGTCCAGAAGAAGTAGACGTGTCTAGCGACCGTATCGACTACAACAAGCTTCCTGAGCATGAAAAGCACATCTTCATCTCTAACTTGAAGTACCAAACGCTTCTAGATTCTATCCAAGGCCGCAGCCCTAACGTTGCCCTACTTCCATTGGTATCTCTACCAGAAGTAGAAACTTGGATTGAGACTTGGTCTTTCTCTGAAACGATTCACTCTCGTTCTTACACGCACATCATCCGTAACATCGTGAATGATCCAGGCGTAGTATTCGACGACATCGTTGAAAACGAAGAGATCCTGAAGCGCGCGAAAGACATTGCTTTCTACTACGACGATCTCATCAAGCTCACGGCTGACTACCACCGCTACGGTGAAGGCAACCACAACATCAACGGCGAAGACGTTAAGATTTCACTTCATGATCTGAAGAAGAAACTTTACCTATGTCTAATGTCTGTAAACGCTCTAGAAGCGATTCGTTTCTACGTAAGTTTTGCATGTTCATTTGCATTCGCTGAGCGTGAGCTAATGGAAGGTAACGCGAAGATCATCAAGCTAATCGCTCGTGATGAAGCACTCCACCTTACAGGCACTCAGCACATGATCAACTTACTGCGTAACGGCCAAGACGACTTCGCATTCATGCAGATTGCAGAAGAGTGCAAGCAAGAGTGTTTCGACTTATTCAAGCAAGCGGCTGAGCAAGAGAAAGAGTGGGCAGAATACCTATTCAAAGATGGCTCAATGATTGGTTTGAACAAAGACATTCTTTGCCAATACGTAGAATACATTACCAACATCCGTATGCAGGCGGTTGGCTTAGGGACGGCTTATCCAGAAGCAACGTCGAACCCAATTCCATGGATCAACGCTTGGTTGTCTTCAGACAACGTTCAAGTTGCTCCACAAGAAGCAGAAATCAGTTCTTACCTAGTTGGCCAAATCGACAACGAAGTAAAAGCTGACGACTTTGAAGGATTTGAGCTGTAATGCCAACAATCAAAATCAACAAGCTGACTTCAATTGAATCTAACCCTTCAAACACTCTGTTGGAAACAATGGAACAAGCGGGCTTAGAGCCAGAATACAACTGCCGAGATGGTCACTGTGGCGCTTGCCGCTGCACGTTGGATTCTGGTGAGGTCGAGTACGTTGGTTTTGCTATGGCTTACACCCAAGTCGATGAGATTTTGCCATGCATCTGCAAAGCAAAAACTGACTTATCGCTGAGCAATGTGATTCATCGGAGTAAGCAGAAGCGCGCCTAGCTTACTTTTTCTTTGATATCTCGGCTCTTTAACGTTGTTGTTATTCAAAGCTGCTGAAAATGAAAAAGGCCTCACAATCATATTGATGTGAGGCCTTTTTATTTATTCCGTTGAAGCTGAATCGTTTAGTGAGCCCAAAGAGACATTTACTTAATATTAGCCGAAGGAATAAACATATCTTTCACTCGTTTTAATGAAGAGTAATCACCAAACATGGGCTTATTGTCTAAGTGTCTTCTTAGCATATCTGCCGCGACCGTTTTAATAATAGTACGTGCATCTTCGCGATTGTATTGGCGGTAAAACTCAAGTACCTGCCCCCACTCGCCCGCTTCGCTCGACAGTGCAACGCTGAACGTACTACCGTCTAACTTACCCGTAACCAACGCTAATTCAGTGCCGCATTTTTCTCTTGTGGCACCGGCCAGTGCAAAAGTAGCGGCCAATGGATCACTCTTTTCTAGTTCCGTCTCTTTTGGCTCGGCCATGACCCAAGAGTGCCCAAAACAATCTTCAATCTGTTCATTCGATTGTAACCAAGCTGATAACGCACCTTTGGTTGACACTTCAGAGACCGATAAGGTATTTTTTCTCACCGCCATAATGTGACCAATACGATCAATCATCGGCTCATCGACACTTACTACATTTTTTTCTAACAGTTTAAACACCATTTGTAATAACTTGACGCGAGTTTCCAAGCCAGACTTAGGTCCAAACAGTTTTACCTCAATGAACGGCAAATAAGAGCGGTAACCCAACTCATACCCTTCAGGCAGCTTCAATTCATCCAACACATCAGAGATTCCCGATTCAGATAAACCAAAGGTAAAGAGACGACTGCACTCAGAAGCAATCACTTGAGGGTAAGTGCGAGCTAAATCAGGAAGGATCTCAAACGTTATCATACGCTTAAATTCGCTCGGAACACCAGGCGTAAAATAGAACGTTGCATCATTGATTTTCAGCTTAAAGCCACAGGCAGTACCGACTGGATTATCAACGATCTCAGCACTTGCCGGCAACAAGGCCTGTTTGAGGTTACTATCAGGCATCGGCACGCCACGACCCGAGAACATCTCTTCCATACGAGCCAACCATTGAGGGAACATGACCAATTTCTGATCGGAAGCAGCAGCAGCGGCGGCAGCGCTCATGTCATCCGTGGTCGGCCCCAACCCTCCATTGACGATAATCACATCGTAGTTAAAGCTCAGCATTAACAGCTCTTCAACCAGGGTATTCATTTGATCACCGACCGTAGAACGCTTAGCAAGAGCAAAACCATTCTGGTAAAACTCAGCAGACATCCAAGCCGCGTTTGTGTCGACAATGTCTCCATGAAGAACTTCTTCACCAGTACTTAACATTGCGATTTTTGTCATATTTATATCCCTTGCTGCCCTTTAAGACACGGCGTTATAAGTAAACTGGTCTACGGTAAAATTAGAGATATGTTACCTTTTCACCAATATTAATAATTTTAAACCTAAGATTTTCTTAAAAGAATGGGGTAATTATTAGTTCCCTAAATTAGGTATTTAATAGATAATTGTGATTCTGATCAATTATTAACATATCATGGAGACCCTTGTGGCCAAATCACCGTTACTAACAAAGGTTACTGCTGCACTTTCAATACTGCTCTCAGTTAACTCGGTTGCAAGTCAATATGACTTCGACCAACCAATCAACCTTTCTTACACGGATGAATGTACTCAAGATTACTGTGTTAATCAAAACTTGTACACCTACAAGCCAAACAATAACTATGCTCTAAGTGAATCAAGTGATCAGTACGACCTAACGATTGACAAACAACCAATCTATCTTACGGTGAGTGATGATAGAGATTGGGATTACCTTATGGGTCAAACCTACACGATCCTTGGCTTAAGTGTCGCAACCGTAGGTCTAATGACTCTGTTGCCTGAAAGTATCACTAAATGGGATGATGACCAACGTGATATCAGTGCTCTAGGTAAAAAATGGAAGGATAACGTTTCCAAAGGCCCGGTATGGGATCGCGATGAGCACTTCCTAAACTACGTTATGCACCCATATTTTGGCGGTATTTACTACACCGCAGCTCGACATGCTGGTTACGATGAATTTGAATCTTTCTTATACTCTTGGACAATGTCAACATTCTTTTGGGAATACGGCGTAGAAGCCTTTGCTGAAGTGCCATCATGGCAAGATCTGTTTGTCACACCTTTCTTCGGCGCGGTTGTTGGTGAGCTAATGTTAGACGCAGAGCAAGATATCGTTGCTTCTGGCGGCGAAGTGATGGGCTCAGAGATAATGGGTGATGTTTCGCTATTTTTCCTTAACCCCGTAGGCCACATCCACTACTGGGTTAGTGATGCTTGGGGCGGCGACGCAGAAGTTAACCTGAATACTAACCCTTGGTGGGATAATCAAGACGCCGCTAAGTTCGCTTACGACGCTGGCGCAAAATACGATTCTCAGTTTGTTGGTATGAACTTCAAGGTAACATTCTAAACCCGCTTGCGAATCCCCTAACAATTTTTCTAAAAAGCGGCTTTCGGGCCGTTTTTTTGTACCCAGCGCTTTATTCTCCTTTTTTCGTCGTATCTTAGTTTCAAAAATTGATGTAGGTCAAACATTGTTTGATGTAACGTTCTACACTGAAACAAAAGAACTTTATTGCATAATATCAAACATTTATTGAACAATGATTAATTGAAACTTTTGGGGGGCTGATATGAACAGTACATTTATCGTAAACTTTATTGGGAAAGCGTCACCAGCAACAATCAAACAACTTGCTGCGGTGACTCATGAAAACAACGGCAAATGGCTCATCAGTAAAGTAAACTTTATTGAAGACCAAGTCGCAGGCGTACTTAAGGTTCAGCTTCCAGCCATTAACGAATCCATTGTTAAAGAGGCCTTCAACGCTAACCCTGATCTCATCGTTCAGTTTGTCGATTCAGACCAAACTCACAATGTTCAAGAGACGATCCATCACCTAAGGCTCGACTCGAATGATCGAGCAGGGATCGTTAACGAAATAACCCATGTGCTAGATAGACAAGGGATCAGTATTCTAGATATGGATTGCAATCGAGTCTTCATCGCTGGCGGCGGCGGTGTTAGCTCAAGCTTATTCACCTCTAAGATTGCTATTAAACTGCCCGTCGAAGTAAAAATTGACGATGTAGTAAACGAGCTAGAAACACTAAGCGAAGATACTCGCGTGGTGATTGAGGGGTAACTCAGTTATCACTTAGTTGAGCAAGATCCAACGATACAAAAAGAGCAGCTCATTCGCTGCTCTTTTTATTATTTTTCATAATCAATTCAGCTATTTGACCGACCATTGTGACAATGAGCGTTTAAAATCTTCATAGCCAAATTCGTTCAGCTTTTGAATTTCGCCAGTACTGCGCTCGCAATAGATAGATGGCATTTTTAAGCCATTAAACCAATTCAGTTTCACCATGGTGTAACCCGCACTGTCTAACAGGTGCAGCTTTTGACCCATCTTAAGTGGCTCATCAAACCTTGCTTCGCAGAACTGATCGCCTGCAAGGCATGAACACGAACCAATCACGTAGTTATGGCGACCATTTTCAGACGCTTCCAACACCGATGCTGGCTCGTTGTAGATAAGCGTATCAAGGCGGTGTGCTTCTGTTGCCGAATCTACAATCGCTGTTTTCTTCACGTTCTCAACAATATCGACCACAGTCACAACTAGGTCTGTTGTTTTCGTGATAATGGCTTCACCCGGTTCCAAATACATTTGAACGCCGTGTTTTTCAGAGAAGGCTTTCAGCGCAAGGCCAAGTTTTTCGATGTCATAGCCAGGCCATGTGAAGAACACACCGCCACCCATACTTACCCAATCTAGCTTGTCGAGATATTCACCAAACTGCTCAGAGATAGAATCTAGCAAGCCAATAAACGCATCCACATCTTTGTTTTCACAGTTCATGTGGAACATCACACCATTAATCTCATCGAAGATTTCTGGTTTGATGTGATCCGCCTGCACACCCAAACGCGAGAATTGACGTGCTGGATTAGCCAAGTCTTGTCCTGCATAGCTCACACCAGGATTTAAACGCAAACCCAGTGAAGCCTTACCTTCAACAATATGACGGTAAGCAGCAAGTTGGCTTTGAGAGTTAAAGATCATCTTGTCACAGATGTCAGCAACTTCTCTCACGTCATCTTCGCTGTAGCCGACACTGTAAGCGTGCGTCTCACCACCAAAGGTTTCGTGACCAAGCTTCACTTCGTATGGACCAGAGCTTGTCGTGCCATCGAGGTAAGGTTTGATGATGTCAAACACACCCCAAGTCGAGAAGCACTTGAGTGCCAATACCAGCTTTACACCTGAAATCTCTTTCAGCTGTAAAGCTATCTCTAAATTCGCAATCAACTTATTTTCGTTGATCATAAAGTATGGGGTTTTAAGTTCGCTCTTTTGCATTATCTATTCACCATAAAGTCGAACAAAGCCGACGCTACTGCATCGGCTTGATAAATGTAGATAAACTAAAAATCTCAAAACGCTTTTAGAGATTCCGTATCACGCTCGTACCTCATTGTACGGAATGACGACGCTAACCCGTCATTCCCGATAGGGACGAAGGACCGTAGTTGGGAATCTCATGCGTATTATAGAGATTATTTGTTCAGCTCATGAATTAAAGGTAAACCTTGACCAGCTTCCAGCTCTTGAACGTGCCAATCTAGACCGATTTCCGGCATGGTTGCTAGGAACGGGTCTGGGTTGAGCTGTTCCATGTTGAATACGCCTTTATCCGCCCACTCACCACGGAAGAACTGAAGCGCTGCCGTGATCGCAGGAACACCCGTTGTGTAAGAGATCGCTTGATGCTCTACGTCTTCGTAAGCCACTTCATGGTCGGCATTGTTGTAGATGAATACACTACGATCTTTTCCGTCTTTCTTCCCTTGAACCCAAGTACCAATACACGTTAAACCTGTGTAACCCGGAGCGAGAGATGTCGGGTCTGGCAGCAACGCTTTAAGAACATGAAGCGGCTGAACCACGGTACCATCGTGCAGTGTTAGCGGATCTGGGCTAAGAAGACCGATATCACGCATGCAGTTAAAGTAATTTAGGTACTTATCACCAAAGCCCATCCAGAACTCGATACGTTTCGCAGGGATGAACTCTTTCATTGAACGAACTTCATCGTGCGCCATTGAGTACACCTTGTGAGAACCGCAGTTTGGAAAATCAAACTCAAGCATACGAGAGTGACAAGGCACTTGCTTCCACTCTTCATTTTCCCAGTAGAAAGAATCGCCTTGGATCTCCAACATGTTTGTTTCTGGATCGAAGTTAGTTGCAAACTTCTTACCGTGGTCGCCAGCGTTCACGTCCATTACATCAATGGAATCAATCTCATCGAACAAGTGCTTAACCGCGTATGCCGCAAATACCGAAACCACACCGGGATCAAAACCCGCACCAAGAATACCTGTAATGCCCGCTTCAGCGAACTTCTCACGGTAGCCCCACTGCCAATCATAAGCTTGTGGTACTTGTTGGCCTTCAGAGCATAGGTCAACCGCGACTGATGTATCTAAGTAAGAGACTTTCGCTTGATAACACGCTTCCATGATAGCCATGTTTACCCAAGGAGGACCCGCGTTAATCACGAGATCCGGCTGAACGTCTTTAATCAGAGCAACAAGCGCATCAACATCATCAGCGTCTACTGAACGTGCTTCTAGTTTCTTAGTTGAATCTTTCAGGTTATTTTTACCCTTAATCGATTCGATGATTTTTTCACACTTCGCGATGGTGCGAGAAGCGATGGTAATATCACCCAGTACTTCGTTATTTTGCGCTGCTTTGTGTGCAACAACCCAACCGACGCCGCCTGCACCAATTTGTAGAATAGCCATAGTTTAAATTATCCTTGTTGTTCTGCTAGCTCAATCGCTAAAGTTTGAATTTTGTTAATTAGAGATTTGAAATCTGATGTCGTTAAGCATGGATTCAAGATAGTGAATTTCAGTGCACTTTTACCGTCGACGACCGTTTCGCCAAGTACAGCGATACCACGAGTCAGCGCTTCCAGTCTTAACGTTTGATTCAGTTTATCTAAATCAATAACGCGGTTTGCTGATTGCTCATTACTCGGCCGCGAGCGGAACAGCACAGTAGACAGTGACGGCTCAGCAAGCAGTTCAAAATCGTCATGCTTCTGAATAAGATCGGCGACTTGAAGCGTCTGCTCTAAGAGATGATCGTACATATCACCCAGCTGCTTTGGCCCAACACTTTGCATCGTCATAAAGACTTTCAATGCATCGAAGCGCTTGGTAGTCGCAATAGATTTATCGACTAGATTTGGCAGTTCATCGTGTTCGCGATTTAAGTAGTCCGCGTGATGCAATAGGTACTTAAAGTTCGCTTTGTCTTTGAGAAGCACAGCACCACAGCTGATGGTTTGAAAGAACAACTTGTGGAAATCAACGCTCACTGAGTCCGCTTTCTCGATGCCTTTCAGGCGAGCTTTATGGCTACTTAAAATAAGTGCACCGCCGTATGCACTATCGACATGGAGCCAAAGATCTTGTTGATTTGCGATTTTGGCTATCGCTTCAAGATCATCGATAGCGCCATGATCGGTTGTACCCGCGGTACCAACCACAGCAAAAGGAATCAACCCTTGGGCTTTCAGCGCTTTCACTTCTGCGTCTAACAAATCCACTTTGATGGTACCGTTAGCGTTAGTATCCACACAGCACACGGCGGCTTCGCCGAGCCCCATTAAAGAGGCCGATTTTTGAACCGTGAAGTGAGATTTCTTTGAACATAAGATACGAAGCTTGCTCGCGTATTCTGGTAAGCCAAGCTTTTGGATAGAATGACCATTATGCTTATCGGCAACCCAGTCTCTCGCCAGCAATAAACCCATTAAGTTACTTTGCGTGCCGCCGCTAGTGAAAACACCATCAGCTCGTGCGCCAAGTTGGTATTTGTCGCACATCCAATCCACCACACGCTGCTCGACATACGTCGCCGCAGACGCTTGGTCCCATGAATCCATTGATTGATTCAACGCCGCAATCATCGATTCCGCCGCGACCGAAGCCATAAGAGGAGGCGTGTGAAGGTGTGCAATACAATCTGGGTGTTGCACGAAGATGGAGTTAGCCGCGACAAGGTCTGCTGTGCTATCAACAACATCAACCAAAGCGTGTTGGTTGTTATCGAGGTCAACAGCCTTGATGGCGGCTTCTAGCACTTTAGGGTCTAAACCTGAGTATGGGGTTTCAACCTGTTCAAAAACAGATTTCATCGCTTGCGTCGTTTGGTTCATCACGTTAACGAATTCGTCGCTGCCACCGAAACCTGTCTGGATGAAATGCTTGTTCCATTCATGGTTACCTTGTTCACTTGAAGCTGGAGCTTGTTGCAAACCACCACCGGCTGCGACGATCGCATCTTCCATCACGCGGAGTGCGAAGTCGATCTGCTCAAAAGAGATAATCATTGGTGGAAGGAAACGAATCACCGAACCATCACGACCACCCTTTTCAACCATCAAGCCACGCTCTAATGCGGCTCGTTGAATCGCTAGGGTTAATTCGCCGTCTGATTGTGGTTCGCCAAACTTATTAAGCTCACCATTGGCTTTTTTTATCTCAGCACCAAGCATCAAGCCTTTACCACGCACTTCAGCAATACAGCTCACACGCGATTGAATCTTCTCAAGCCCATGACGTAAATATTGGCCTGCGACGTTCGCGTGCTCAACTAGACCATCACGCTCGATGATTTCCAGAGCTTTAGCACCTGACACCATGGCTAATTGGTTACCACGGAATGTACCGGTGTGCTCACCCGCTTTCCATGTATCAATGCTCTTATCGAACACAAGCAGCGACATAGGCAATCCGCCACCGATCGCTTTAGACAAACATAAGATATCAGGGTTAACGCCTGCTTCTTCAAATGCAAATCGATGACCCGTTTTACCCACACCACACTGAATTTCATCAAAAATCAGTAGGATGCCGTGCTCGTCACAAATACGACGTAGGCCTTGCAACCAAGAGGCTGGAGCAGGAATCACTCCGCCCTCACCTTGCACAGGTTCAACGATCATCGCAGCAGGTTTCATGATGCCCGACTCATCATCATTTAACATACGCTCAATGTAACGAATGCTCGCGTTAGCTCCGGCTTCGCCACCGAGACCAAACGGACAACGAAGGCTGTATGGAAAAGGCATAAAGTGAACGTCTGACATTAAGCCACTACGACGCTCTTTAGTTCCGAGATTACCCATCATGCCCATAGTGCCGTTCGTCATGCCATGGTAAGCACCACGGAAAGCAAACATGGTATTACGACCGGTGGTTTGCTTGGCGAGTTTGATCGCCGCTTCCACAGCGTCAGCGCCCGATGGGCCACAAAATTGAAGCACCGAGTTCGTTGAAAAGTCCTGAGGAAGAAAGGCTTTTACTCGCTTGATAAACGTCTCTTTTGCTTGAGTCGTAATATCAAGAGTTTGATAAGGTAAACCTGAATCGAGTTGATCTTTAAGAGCTTGATTGATTTCAGGATGATTATAGCCCAGAGAAAGAGTCCCCGCCCCGGCTAAGCAATCAAGAAAGAGTTGGCCACGGGTGTCTTCAACTAAAGCACCACATGCACGTTTAATCGCAATCGGTAGGCGTCTTGGGTAAGAGCGAACATCCGACTCATGCTGCTCTTGCTCCAGCAAAATGGCGTCAGGTGTTAGGTCATACGTTCCCTCTAAGATAGGAACCATGGTTGAAAATGAATTTGCGATAGTATTGATATCGACTTCAAAGGCGGTAGTCATAAAAGTCCCCTTGAATGTGTTCATACTCACTTCCATTAGGCGCAATGATCCACTAGCTCCCTCTTTAAATTGGCAGAGAGTTCATCGTGAAGCACAGGTATGTTAGAAATGAGAGATAGCGTTACGCTCGCATAAGTCAAATGACGAATACGAAATTAGGCCGTCTTAGGACAGCAAAAATTAGTTAGCGTGAGCTCAAGGTTCAGTAATGCTACTGTTTTGAAGAATTGGACATTTTTGCAGGATTGGACAGCGATGAGGAGCTGGTCCCTTTGGAAATGCAGAGCTGATTAGCAATGTTGTAATTAGTGTGTTCAATGTTGGGTTTCCCATTAACATGGCGAACTGCGCCATAAGTATCCCGTCTATCAGCTAAAGGAATAGCCGATACCTACCCTACGTAATGTCCCAATCAGCAAGAATGGTCATTACGCGTCTCCCCCAGAAGCAATCGCTGCTCTTTTTAAGCATCGTTCATTCCGAGATTGCGCAGAAAAGTAACATAGAGTGAAATGAACGATCAATAGTTTTTAATCATAGTTTGATAAATAGCAGTGGTGGCTAAGGGATTGCTGAAAATATCGTTAATACTACCGTAGGGGAATGAGACTCCGATTCATGCGTTTCTCCAGCCCAAGGATGATGAGATAGGTATACACGCGGTGTTAGTGATGGCTTTGCGGCTATTGCGCCTTTCCGTCATTCCCTAGCGCGAAGAATGAGTTCATAGGGAGTCTCACTTTTAAAAACTAACTTGATTGCGAAATTTTGAGTGCGGGTTCAAACAAGAAGAGTAATTACACACAAAAGCTAAACGCCAGAAACCAAAAAGCCCGAACATTTCTGTTCGGGCTTCTTAATTTGGAGCGATACATCGGGTTCGAACCGATGACCTCAACCTTGGCAAGGTTGCGCTCTACCAACTGAGCTAGTATCGCATTTGCTTTACCGAAATAAAGACTTAAATAGATGGTGCCCCGGGCCGGACTTGAACCGGCACAGCGCGAACGCCGAGGGATTTTAAATCCCTTGTGTCTACCAATTCCACCACCAGGGCACGCAATTCTTTATTGCGATGCCGATTACTGAAAAGTAAAACACCATCTTAATGCTGATGCCAATCAACATTACAAAATTTGGAGCGATACATCGGGTTCGAACCGATGACCTCAACCTTGGCAAGGTTGCGCTCTACCAACTGAGCTAGTATCGCATTTTCATTCTTATTATCTCTTAACTTATCAAACTAAGAGAAAGAATGGAGGCGCCTCCCGGAGTCGAACCGAGGTCCACGGATTTGCAATCCGCTGCATAGCCACTCTGCCAAGGCGCCTTAGTATCTCCAACAGTATCGCTCAAAGCCATCCTCTTGGGTACGGGATGCATTCTACGGATTAAGACGATTGAGTCAATAATATTTTTTGTATTTTTAATTCGTTTGAATAAATTTCATACGAAACAGGCCAAATAGCTGACTTTATAGGCAAAACATACTGCAAACGTGTTATTCAAAGGAGACCTAAATCACATTAGATACCGATTATTAATCACTTCACCGAAAGTTAAAGATCAAAAAAGCGAGCCTCAGCTCGCTTCTCTATCAATGGTGTTTTTCGTCCAGCAAATCGTCTTTGGCTGCCGTCAAGTATTGCGCCATAGACCAGTAAGTTAGAATTGTTGCAATGTAAAGTGCGATGTAGCCAACCCAAATCATCCAATCGTCATAACGCCAAATCAGCACCCACAACGCGAACATTTGAGAAAGGGTTTTCACTTTTCCAACCCAAGAAACCGCAACACTTGCGCGTTTACCAATCTCAGCCATCCATTCGCGAAGCGCTGAAATGATGATCTCACGAGCTATCATGGTGACCGCTGGGATCGTGATCCAAATCGAGTGGTAATGCTCAGTGATCAAGATAAGAGCCGTAGCAACCAACACTTTGTCAGCGACCGGATCAATAAATGCACCGAAGCGAGAGGTTTGCCCCAACTTACGAGCTAACATGCCATCGAGCCAGTCAGTAAAACCTGCTACCCAAAAAACCATCGCAGCAGCAAAAGGAGCCCATTGATAAGGTAAGTAAAAGACGACAACGAATACTGGGATCAGAAACAGTCTCAGTAAGGACAAAATATTAGGTATATTCAAACGCATATTATTAGGCTCTTATTAATTGCGCTTCAATGGTGCGGGATTTTTACTATTGTTTCAATGCTTGATAAATGTTTTCTGCCAAAGAATGACTAATACCCGGCACTTTGGCTATTTCTTCGACAGTTGCACGCTTAAGTTCTTGTAAGCCACCCATATATTTGAGCAGAGATTGACGACGCTTCGGTCCTACACCTTCAATTCCTTCCAATGCACTGGTTCGACGAGTTTTACCTCGTTTGGCTCTGTGCCCAGCTATCGCATGATTATGGCTCTCATCACGAATGTGTTGGATAAGGTGCAGTGCGGGTGCATCACTTGGTAGATTAAACTCTTCACCTTCAAGGGTCACCAAGGTTTCTAAACCCGGCTTACGTGTTACCCCTTTCGCTATCCCCATCATTCTTGGTCTAAATGGCCAATCCCCCCAATATTGAGAAATGATCTCATGCGCGCGGTTTAACTGACCTTTGCCACCATCGATAAAGATGATGTCTGGAATTTTGTCGACATCGAGTTGCTTCGAGTAACGTCGTTCAAGAACCTGTGCCATCGCCGCATAGTCATCACCACCAGTAATACCCGTGATGTTATACCGGCGGTATTCAGCTTTAACCGGGCCTTCTTGATTGAATACCACACAAGAGGCAATCGTACTTTCACCCATGGTATGACTGATATCAAAACATTCCATCCGCTTGATAGAGTCTATCGATAGCACTTCTTGAAGCGCTTTGAAACGCTGATTAATCGTCATTTTGTGATTAATCTTAGTCGTGATCGCCGTCAATGCATTGGTATTCGACAACTTAAGATAACGGCTTCGGGTGCCTGAAGGGTGCGTATTGAAGTGAATCTTACGCCCGGCGACGTCACACAAAGCTTGTTGAATCGGTGTAACATCTTCCATCAAATCCGCATTCAGAATCAGACGCGTCGGGATGGTTCTGGCTTCATTATGTGCTAGATAATACTGGCTTAAAAAGCTCGAAAAGACCTCTTCTCGCACCGTATTGTTGGGAATTTTCGGGAAATGACTTCGACTGCCTAAAACCTTGCCTTGGCGAATCATCAAGATATGAATACAAGCTACGCCATTCTCTTGAGCGAATCCGAGCACATCCATATCTTCCATTGAATCATCAGATACATACTGTTGCTCTTGTACACGTCGAATCGCTTGAATTTGGTCACGGAAAGCGGCCGCCTGTTCAAAACGCAGCTCTCGACTTGCCTTGTCCATTTTACCGATGAGCGTCTCAAGGACTAATTTGTCTTTCCCTTGTAAGAATAAACGAACGTAGTCGATAAGTTCACGGTACTCTTCATCAGAGATAATAGAGCTGACACATGGCGCTGCACAACGACCAATCTGATACATCAAGCATGGACGGGTTCTGTTGGCATAAATGGTATCTTCACACTGGCGGGCAGGGAAAATCTTTTGGATGAGGTGCAGCGTCTCACGCACAGCACCGGAATCAGGGTAAGGCCCGAAGTATTCGCCCTTTTTCTTCTTAGCACCACGATGCATCGACAAACGAGGATGCTTATGACCACTAATGAAAATATAAGGGTACGACTTATCATCACGCAGAAGTACATTATATTTAGGCAAGTACTGTTTGATGTAATTGTGTTCAAGAATGAGTGCTTCTGTTTCCGTGTGCGTAACGGTGACATCAATTTTATCGATATGACCGACCAAAGCGCGTGTTTTTTCACTGTCGACTTTTTTACGGAAATAACTGGACAAGCGTTTTTTGAGGTTTTTAGCTTTACCGACGTAGATAACAACAGCCTCGGCGTTATACATACGATAAACGCCGGGCTGCTCTGTTACTGTCTTGAGGAATTCAACTGAGTCAAACAAGTTGGTCACGATACGTTAAAGGGTCTCAGTGTCTAACATTCCATGTCTAATCGCTAAGTGAGTCAGTTCCACATCACCACTGATATTCAGTTTGCTAAACAAACGGTAACGGTAACTATTGACGGTCTTAGGACTTAGATTGAGTTGTTCCGAAATATCCGTCACTTTCTGACCCTTCGTAATCATCATCATAATTTGAAGTTCACGTTCAGATAAGTCTGCGAATGGATTTTCAGATGCAGGCGAGAATTGGCTTAAAGCCATCTGCTGCGCAATTTCTGGTGAAATGTATCGCTGGCCACTATTGACCATTCGAATAGCATTGACCATTTCATCCGGACCTGCACCTTTAGTAAGGTAACCCGCAGCCCCAGCTTGCATCACTTTAGTCGGAAATGGATTTTCCGTATGAACCGTTAAAACGATAATTTTAATATCAGGATTGAAACGTAAAATTTTCTTGGTTGCTTCTAAGCCACCAATACCTGGCATATTCATATCCATCAAAATAACGTCAATATTATTAGTACGACACCATTTGACAGCATTTTCACCGCTTTCAGCTTCCCCTGCTACGTTCATTCCACGGACGTCTTCAATAATACGTCGTATCCCTGTGCGAACCAGCTCGTGATCATCTACAAGGAAAACATTTATCAAACTTGTATCTCCACACTATTAATTGGCCCTGCAACCACTGTGTCATTTCGTCTGTTTACAACAATTAAAGAAAAGAGCAGTGGGTCACAGCATTGAGTACATCTTAACTTAATTAGTATAAAAAAGCTTTGTTGAATATGTGCTGAAACAAGAACTTTAGCAAGTACTTATTTATAAACAAGTCAACTAAAACAACAAGCTTTTCGTAAAAATCAAAGAGTTAAAACAGCGCACAATAAAATTACACAAGATAAAGATATTTTCAATACTATTGAATAGCCATTCATGACAATTTCGCTTTTTTGCTTATACCGTCCCGTTATGGGTCACCTTTGACGGCCGTAGGTTGGCTTTATACCGCCATTTTTCACATTCAAGGCCCAAGGTTGCACAGAGCAAACACCTCCCATCGCTTTAAGACGCTGCTATTTAGCTGAACTTTTGAGCTTCCTTTGTTAATGAAGTTCATTACCCTGATATGACTCTTAACACAGAGTAATTCAATCTGATTTTGTAATTTTATTTCACAAATAACGAATCCATAACAAGAATATTCCGAACCGTCTCATCTCAAACTCATACAGGTAATATTTACTTTCAAAATCTAACACTTAAAAACACGGTAAGACATATCGAGACAATTTATCGCGCTCATTTTTTCACTTAAATTGATATAAATCATGGCCACTGTGGACTTGAATGACCTTTCTTTTTAGCAAACCAATCCAAACCACGGAATATTTCGTAATAAGTTTACATAAACTCTATTTACAACATAGCCAACTATTGAGGAACCACGATGTTAGACACCCTCATGCTGTCTCGAATTCAGTTCGCGGCCAATATCAGCTTTCACATTCTTTTTCCTACCATCACGATAGCCCTAGCTTGGATTTTGGTGTTCTTCAAATGGCGCTATAACCGCACACAAGAGACGGTATGGTTAGACCTTTATTATTTCTGGGTCAAGATCTTCGCATTAACTTTTGCTTTAGGCGTTGTATCGGGTATCACCATGAGCTTTCAGTTTGGAACGAACTGGCCAGGCTTTATGGAAAAAGTCGGTAACGTGGCAGGGCCTCTTTTAGGTTATGAAGTGATGACGGCGTTCTTTATGGAAGCGACCTTTCTTGGCGTCATGCTATTTGGACGAGGACGCGTACCGGAATGGTTCCATACATTAGCCACGGTTTTAGTCGCCTTCGGAACCAGTATGTCCGCATTTTGGATTTTGGTGCTTAATAGCTGGATGCATACCCCAAGTGGCTATGAGTTAATCGGAGGCATTGTTCACGTGACCAGTTGGAAAGAGGTCATTTTGAACCCTTCACTGCCTTACCGGCTCGCCCATACATTATTGGCATCAGCATTAACGGCAAGCTTTCTGATTGCGGGAGTATCGGCTTACCAAGTCATCAAACGGCCCACTCATCGTTCAGCTAAACTCGGTTTAAAGGTCGCTCTCCTGACTGCCGCTGGCTTCATCCCTATACAAATTTTTATCGGTGATTTACATGGTTTGAATACCTTAAAACATCAGCCGGCTAAAGTGGCCGCGATGGAAGGAGTTTGGGACACTCAAAAAGGCGCTCCACTACTGCTATTCGCAGTCCCAAACGAAAAAACACGCAGCAATGATTTGGAATTAGGGATCCCTAAACTCGCGAGCCTGATCTTAACGCATGAACTGGATGGCGAAATTGTTGGACTTAATGAATTTGCCCCAAACCATCCTCCCGTAAAACCCTTGTTTTTTGGTTTCAGAGTGATGGTTGGCGTTGGTGTTGTCATGCTAGTGGTCAGTTGGTTTGGAACGGCAAGGTTAGCGCGTAAACAATCACTACCGAAACCTTTTCTATATATCGTATTCGCGATGACCTTTTCCGGTTGGGTCGCAACATTAGCGGGCTGGTATGTGACTGAAATTGGCAGACAGCCTTGGCTCGTAAATGGTGTGTTAAGAACGTCGGAAGCCGTTACTACCGTCGCCAGTAGCAGTGTAATGATATCCCTGACCATGTATTTAGCTATCTACGCCACCTTGTTAGTGGCCTACATTCACACCCTGTTCTATTTAGCACGCAAAGATATTGGCGCGCATCAAGTAACACAGACAAAACACGAGGTTTAACCATGCTTGATTATCTACCCGAAATATATCTCCTGTTACTTGGGTTTACTGTCTTTATGTATGCCATTTTAGACGGCTACGACCTGGGTGTTGGCGTACTGCTGCCGAGAGATAATGAAGCTCAACGCGATAGGATGATTGCCTCGATTGGCCCTTTTTGGGACGCCAATGAGACTTGGTTAGTACTGGCGGTCGGTATTTTGTTGATCGCCTTTCCTACCGCTCACAGCTTGATTCTGACTGAACTCTATATGCCGACAGCAATCATGCTTATCGCTTTGATTATGCGAGGGGTTGCGTTCGATTTTCGCGCTAAAGCGAACGCCGATCACAAGCCTCGTTGGGACTGGTGCTTTAAAATAGGATCTTTAGTAACGGCTTTGACACAAGGTTACATGGTCGGCCGCTACATTATGGGCTTTGAACAGAGCAATCAAGCGTTTGGCTTCGCCTGGTTAAGCGCTCTCTGTGTCACCGCAGCGTACGTTTACATTGGTGGTGCGTGGCTGGTGTTAAAAACCGAAGGTGAATTACAAGCCCGATCTGCGCGCTGGTCACGGAGAGCCGGCTGGTTGGCCGCATTGGGGATTTTAGCTGTCAGCATTGTCAACCCCATCGTAAATCAACAAGTGGCACAGCGTTGGTTTAGCTTTCCAGAGATCTTACTGCTCACTCCGATTCCGTTAGTAGTACTGGCAACGATCTTTTTAGTTGATCGTTATTTGCGTCAGGTTCCCGTGGTGGATGACCTTGGCGCACGTTGGCCATTTTTTGGGGTAACAGTGATTTTTGCACTGAGCTTTTTAGGCCTTGCTTACAGCTTTTTTCCAGAAGTCGTTCCGGGGATCATGACAGCACAAGCCGCCGCCTCTTCGCCTGCAACACTTATCATTGTGGGTTATGGCGTGATGATAGTGATGCCGATGATTTTGCTGTATACCTTTGTCGTGTATCGTATCTTTAAAGGCAAAGCGACTGAATTAAGCTATAAGTAAACCGAATCCAACGCACCGCTCCATGGGCGGTGCGCTAACCATTCAATGGCGAATTCAAACACAACGCGCAACCGAGTGTGCGAAAAAGCACACCAAGTGGTAGAATTCGGCTCCCCTGATCAATAGGTTACCACATTGGATATTCAGCAAGGCTTTGTGCTCACAAGACAATCGAGAGATTTTTCAGGGCGTACACAAATCGATTTATGGCTCAGTACCCCTCAAGGTCCCACTCTACTGAGTATCCAAGATGAGAAACCGGTATTTTTTATCGCCCAATCTGATGTACAAGCCTGTCGAGCCATTGCAGAAAAGGAAGCGATTGACTGTCAATTTAAATCTTTAGAACTTGTCACTTTTGAGCAGACGCCTCTGGCCGCGTGCTACACATCTCTGTCGAGAAGTAGCTTTGGTTTAGCGCAAGCCTTTCACAACCAAGAAATCCAAACCTTTGAAAGCGATATTCGACTCGCCGATCGATTCTTGATGGAACGTTTTATCAAGGGCAGTATTGAGTTCACTGGATCTGCTGTACAAAAAAATCAGCATCGTCGAGTCTCAAAGGTAAAATGCCGAGCGGGTGACTACCTACCCTATCTATCAGTGGTCTCGCTTGATATTGAGTGTTCAGAAAAAGGCGTGCTTTATTCAATTGGCCTAGACAGCCCGATGGATAACCGAGTGATCATGGTCGGCGAAGCACAACCCGCTGAAACGAATATCCAATGGGTTGCCAACGAGAAAGCGCTACTCGAAGCTATGATAGCTTGGTTCTCTGAATTTGATCCTGACATCATCATTGGTTGGAACGTTATCGACTTCGATTTTAGGCTGCTGCACAAACGTTCAGACTGGAACGAAGTGAAGCTCAACATCGGCAGAGACAACCAACCGAGCTTTTTTCGCAGTTCCGCGCAAAATCAGCAAGGCTTTATCACGATTCCGGGGCGCGTTGTCTTGGATGGTATCGATATGCTTAAGACTGCGACCTACCACTTCCGTTCTTGGTCACTTGAATCGGTATCGCAAGAACTGCTTGGTGAAGGCAAAGACATCCATAACGTGCACGACCGTATGGATGAGATAAACCGAATGTTTAAGTTCGACAAACCTTCACTCGCTAAGTACAACCTTCAAGATTGTGTGCTAGTCAACCGCATCTTCGAGCACACTCATCTACTCGACTTCGCGATTGAGCGATCTCGATTAACCGGTGTCGAGCTGGATCGGGTTGGTGGCTCTGTTGCAGCCTTTACGAACTTATATCTGCCCCAAATCCACAGAGCGGGTTATGTCGCACCGAACTTAGAGCCGGAGAATTGGATGGCGAGCCCCGGCGGTTATGTGATGGATTCAATTCCCAACTTATACGACTCGGTGTTGGTACTCGACTTTAAGAGCCTGTACCCATCAATCATTCGCTCGTTTCTCATAGACCCTATGGGACTCATTGAAGGCTTAAAGTTGGAACTGGGGCCAGCAGACAACCAAGCCGTTGAAGGATTTCGAGGGGGGCAGTTTCACCGCACTAAACACTTCTTACCCGAGATGATTGAAAATCTATGGGCTGCACGAGATGTGGCGAAGAAGAACAACGAAAAGGCATTCTCTCAGGCGATTAAGATCATCATGAACTCATTCTATGGTGTGTTAGGTTCGTCTGGCTGTCGTTTCTTTGATACCCGATTGGCGTCTTCGATTACCATGCGCGGGCATGAGATCATGAAACAAACCAAAGTTCTGATAGAAGATAAAGGCTATCAAGTGATTTACGGCGACACCGATTCAACCTTCGTGTCTCTGAACGGCCGTTATGACCAGCAAAAAGCCGATAAGATCGGGAATGAACTGGTCGCTTACATCAACGATTGGTGGGCGAATCACTTAAAAGAGGCCCACAACTTAACTTCTATCCTCGAATTGGAATATGAGACTCACTATCGCAAATTTCTCATGCCGACGATTAGAGGTTCAGAAACAGGTTCAAAGAAACGTTATGCGGGATTAATCAATCAAGGTGACCAAGAGAAGATCATCTTTAAAGGGCTTGAGAGTGCACGCACCGATTGGACCCCTCTCGCCCAGCAATTCCAACAAACCTTGTATGAGATGGTTTTTCACGATCAAGATCCTAGTGATTACGTTAGACGGTTTGTTGATGAAACCTCTGCAGGCAAACATGATGATTTATTGGTGTACCAAAAGCGCTTACGCCGCAAATTACACGAATACCAAAAGAACATTCCGCCGCAGGTTCGCGCAGCTCGTATGGCCGACGAGATAAATACTCAGTTAGGACGCCCTCTTCAATATCAAAACAAAGGACGTATTGAGTATTTGATTACTCTGAGTGGTCCTGAGCCCAAGGAGTATTTAAAGAGTGGTATCGATTATCAGCACTATATCGACAAGCAGATCAAACCGGTCGCAGAGGCAATCCTACCCTTCATCGGTTTAGATTTTGAAAGAGTCAGTGGGCAGCAGTTGGGGCTGTTCTAACACTTTACTCAATATACTCATTAAACAAAAAAGCAGAGACATGCTCCTCCGCACGCTCTGCTTTTTAGTATCAATTGATCGGTTATCAATCTCTATCCGATTCTGAACTCGGTTTTCTGGTACTGCTTAACCAACCATTCGCCAAATCCATCCAGAATGCCAATCACTGAACGTTTAGGAATGGGACGACCTGAAAGTAAAATGCCCAGCCTTTGGATTTCGACTTCTCTGTCCGGGTGATATTTCAAGAACTGCTGACCACATTCGACCGGATCATCAAACCAATATTTATCACGGTACATCACCAACGAGTAGCTCGCTCGCAAAAGCTTCTTAGCGATAATCACCTGTGCAGCGACCTGCTGTTCTGGCGTTGTCGCTCGTGCAATTTTGTTGCGATACACGGCTAACCAGTTTTCCACATCCATATTCCAATGCTTAGCGATTTCCCAACTAGTTTCAAAATCACCATAGCAATCCGATAAGTCTTCACCATATACACACACGGCTAAATGCTTAAGCATAAACCCCCAAGTAAAGATGTTGTCAAAATCGACTATCTCACTCACCAATGTCGTTTTTATTGCAACCTGAGTGACCTGCGGAAAGCTCTTTTGAAAGCGCCACTTAATGGTGTTCAATAATGTGGTGCGTTGGTCGGGGAAAGGACGATGAGTCACCACAATCACATCAAGATTAGAACGAGCGACCACAGCTTGCTTACGTGCCACGCTGCCATAGATATAGACACTGTGCAAATTAGAGCCTAACCCCCCCTTCAGAAAGGTGATCAGATCGTTAACTACAGGTTGAAATTCAGATTGAAAAGGCTGTGTTGGATCAATAATGGGTAACTGCATAGGTCGTTTCGGTAAATAAAATAATGATTTAACTATAACGCTATGATCGCCTAGGTGACTTTATGATTCAAGCTATTCCTATTTATAGCATCTCCGAGATATAATCAGCGGATAGACCCACTAAGGACAAACACAAAATGCCTAGAGCAAGTGAAATTAAAAAAGGTTTTGCGATCGACGTTGATGGTAAAACAGTACTCGTTAAAGATATCGAAGTAACAACACCAGGTGGCCGTGGCGGTCAAAAGATTTACCGTTTCCGTGGTAGCGATGTCGCCACTGGCGTTAAAACAGAAGTTCGCCACAAGGCTGACGAGATCGTTGAAACGATTGAAGTCACTAAGCGCGCTGTCATGTTCTCTTACGTCGATGGCAACGAGTACATCTTTATGGACAACGAAGACTACACACAGTTTATCTTCAACGGTGAAACGATCGAAGACGAACTGCTGTTCATCAACGAAGAGACCCAAGGTGTGTACGCAATTCTTATCGATGGTAACGCGGCAACTCTTGAGCTTCCTTCTTCTGTTGAACTTGTTATCGAAGAAACTGACCCTTCAATCAAAGGTGCATCAGCGTCTGCTCGTACTAAGCCAGCTCGTCTGTCTACAGGCCTTACTGTTCAAGTTCCTGAGTACATCGCAACTGGCGACAAAGTTGTTGTGAACACAGCTGAACGTAAATACATGAACCGCGCAAGCTAAGATATTGATTATGACCGAAGCTAACAACCTAATCTCTTACGACGATGCTATTGATACTGCATACGACATCTTTCTAGAGATGGCGCCTGATAACCTTGAACCTGCAGACGTAATCTTATTTACGGCTCAGTTTGAAGATCGTGGCGCAGCAGAACTTGTTGAAACTGGTGACGATTGGGTTGAACATGTTGGCTTTGACGTCGACAAAACGATCTACGCTGAAGTACGCATTGGTCTTGTCAATGAAGCTGACGATGTCTTAGATGACGTATTCGCTCGTCTGCTGATCAGCCGAGACCCTGAACATAAGTTCTGTCACATGTTGTGGAAACGCGACTAGGCTCTTCTCAAACCAGCTCAGACTACTGAGCTGGTTTTTTTACGACTTGATAGCCTCATCACTTTACCAAACAGTAACTCTACAAAATTATGACCAAAGCAAAAACCGATACCTTATCCAAGGGCTATGCCTGTGTTGGATTAGTCAATCCCAAAACGCCTGAAAATGTTGGCTCAGTAATGCGCGCGGCTGGTTGCTACGGAGTAAACTCTGTATTTTATACGGGTACCCGTTATGATCACGCTCGACAGTTCCATACCGACACCAAAGAAAAGCACCTTGAATTACCATTAATCGGTGTGGAAGACTTGAAAGATATTATTCCGGTTGGCTGTGTACCTATTGCCGTTGACTTGATAGAAGGTGCGAAACCACTGCCTGATTATAAGCACCCACCACGTGCTTTTTATATCTTTGGCCCAGAAGATGGGACGTTGAAAAAAGAGATCACAGATTTCTGTCGTGAAACCATCTACGTCCCAACCAATGGTTGCATGAACCTTGCAGCGGCGGTCAATGTTATTCTGTACGACCGAATGGCAAAAGGTGATAACTTCTCTAATCATTTGAAAGTGACCTAACCTACTCGTTAGGCACTTCCATATGATGTGAATAACACCATATTCTAGATAGAAAAAAACCTGCTCAGTCAGCAGGTTTTTTAGTATTCAGTGCTTTTAGCGAATCAAGCTTTAAGCATAACAACTTAAGTCATTACTGACGTGTTCTTGGCTTAGCCGGTTTAGCTGGACGACCGTTGTTCAGTTTAGGCTTGCTTTTGTTAGCCTGAGGTTTGCCTTTGTTTGCAGCTGGAGCGCTACGACCTGAATCCGGTGTTGTCGTACCGCGAGTTGCAGGCTTCTTGCGTTTAGTTTGGTTGCTACGGCCTTTTGGTGCGTTTGCACGCTCTTCGTGACGCTTAACAGCGCGACGAATTTTTTGGCTACGAGAACGCTCACGCTTACGAGAAGTGTTTGAAGGATCAAGATCCAACAGTGTCTCTTTCTCAGGCTTAAGCTCAACAAGCTCACGCAGGTAGTTAACTTCTTGTAGATCGAGCTCTTTCCAACCGCCACGAGGCAGTTTCTTATCAAGGTAGATATCACCGTAACGGACACGTTTCAGGCGACTTACTGTCGTTTCTTGAGATTCCCAAAGACGACGAACCTCACGGTTACGACCTTCGTTAATCGCTACGTAGAAAGTATGGTTCATACCTTCGCCACCAGCGTAAACCACATCTTCGAAGCGCGCCATGCCGTCTTCCAGTTGCACACCGCGAGTAACGTTTTTAACTTTCTGCTCAGTCACTTCACCGAATACACGTACCAAGTACTCACGCTCAACCTGACGGCTTGGGTGCATTAGACGGTTTGCAAGCTCACCATCAGTCGTGAACAGCAAAAGGCCTGATGTGTTTGCATCAAGACGACCCACTGAAATCCAACGAGAACCACGGATCTTAGGTAGACGATCGAAAACAGTACGGCGACCTTCAGGATCGTGGCGAGTACACAGCTCACCTTCAGGTTTGTAGTAAGCAAGCACACGACAAACCACTTCTTCAGAAGCCTTGCCTGAAACAGTGTGGCCATCGATACGGATCACTGAGTTCTCGTCTTCAAGACGCTCGCCCAGTTTCGCAACTTGACCGTTAACACTTACACGACCAGATTTGATCAAACCTTCTAGTTCACGGCGAGAACCGTGACCAGCTCGCGCTAGAACCTTCTGTAATTTTTCGCTCATTTACTCTTTTCTACCTAATTGTCGTCTTCACAGACGTCGAATGAATTTTTCGCGACCAAATCGCGGTCGCGTATTATGGCAAAAAAAACACCCAAAAGCACTTGTTATTTACCGTGGCAGGTTTGCAGTATCGTTACAGACTGTTAATCAATAAAGCGATTATTCAAACGGTGTTGGATCGCCTGCACCATGACGTAAAACCACGGCATCATCATCACTGAAATCAATAACCGTGGTCGGTTGTTCACCTAAATAGCCACCATTCAAAATGACGTCAACCGCATGCTCTAGGCTGTCACGAATTTCTTCTGGATCCGACTCAGTCGTCTCGTTACCCGGAAGAATCAGTGATGTCGACATCAATGGCTCACCCATCGCTTCCAACAGGTCAAGTGCAATTTTGTTGTCTGGGACACGAATACCAATCGTTTTACGCTTGGCGTTCATTAAACGCTTTGGCACTTCTTTGGTTGCTTTAAAGATAAACGTGTAAGCACCGGGGGTGTGTGCCTTCAGCAGACGAAAAGCGACGTTATCAACGCGTGCATACAGTGATAATTCAGAAAGATCACGACATAATAACGTGAAGTTGTGCTTGTCATCGATGCGACGAATTTTACAGATGCGTTCAAGTGCTTGTTTATTTTCAAGTTGACAGCCCAGCGCATAACCGGAATCTGTTGGATAAACCACAACGCCGCCGTTACGAATAATTGCAACCGCTTGAGTAATTAAGCGCGCTTGTGGGTTATCTGGGTGTACATAAAAAAACTGGCTCATTGTTGATCCTCGTTATCGAATCTCTCGACTCTATCATCAGAAGGAGTTGGTTCACCTAAATACAGTCATCGGTATCAGTTGGTAAAACCGTTTGAAACTCCCAATCTTTCCATACTTCTTCGACCCCAGAAGGTAGCCAGAGATTACGTCCAAGTTCCATCCACGGAGATGGGTAATGGAAATCACTGCCTTGGGAGGCTAATAGTTTGTATTGTATAGCATAATCCGCGAGTGTGCGTCTTTCTTGTTGCGCTTGTTGAGGTTGAGCGACTTCCATCGCATCCCCTTTCGCTTCAACAAATGCGGCTAGCAGGCGCTTAACCCACTTGGCAGTTAGGCCGTATCGCCCAGGATGAGCGAGTACGGCTTGACCACCAGCGGCATGAATGGCGGTGACAGCATCACTCATCGAACACCACGTTGGCGGCACATAGCCTGGGTTATTGCGAGTAAGAAACTTTTTAAACACTTGCTGCAAGGTTTTCGCGTAGCCGTTATCGACTAACCACTTAGCAAAGTGAGCACGAGTAATAGGCGCATCACCCGCAATCAATTTAACTTCTTCTAGCACCCCTTCACGCGTCGCTTTCTCAAGACGTTGAGCAATCATCTCAGCACGTCCAATACGGTGTTGCTTCTGTTGCTCAATGAGCGCTTTAAGCTCGGGTGACTCAGGATCAACGTTTAACCCAACAATATGGATATCTTTGTTTTGCCAAACAGTCGAAATCTCAATGCCGTTGATCAGCTGGATGGGAAGATGGTTATCAGCAATATAGTTGCGTGCTTCAGCAAGCCCATCCGTCGTGTCATGATCTGTAATCGCTAGCGCTTCGATGTTAAAGCCCAGCGCTCGGTCAATTAGCTCAGGTGGAGTAAGTCGGCCATCTGAGGCTGTTGTATGACTATGTAGATCAATTCTCATATATTCTTTTTCATTGTTTTCAATTTTTATCGTTATATTTGTGTCAACACACTTGACCCGCAAGCGGAAAACTAGTTAACTAGTACGCAAATACGAAGTATCACATTTGATAGGTTCACCATGTTACAAGAATTTAACCAAAACCATAAAGATAAAGTTTTAGAACTTTCTTCAGTAGAAGCAAGTTCAGAGCTTAATTGGTGGCGCACTTGGACAAGTTCTTGGTGGGCTAACGTGTACTTCTAGTTAAACAGTTTGTTTATAAAAAAGTCATTACTAAGCCCGCTTTCAAAGCGGGCTTTTTTAATTTGTCGAACATCTCACATTCAACTGGCGAACAAATCAACGAATTGACCACATTCTAGATTGGGTGAACAGTCTCTTTATGCGACTATGTGCGACAGGAAATTTAAAGAATCATAAAGGAGGTCTTGTGAACAAGGCCATTGAAATCAAAAAGCTGGGAACTATTGAGGTTATCAATACTTCCGTTCCTTACTCGCAAGATCCGACCCGTGTTTTTCATAGTTTGTGTGAAAACAAAACGGATAGCTTGCTGTTGGAGTCCGCTGAGATTGAATCCAAGCAGAACCTGACAAGCCTACTCCTTATCGACTCTGCTGTTCGCATCGTATGTCGCGGACATGAAGTCACCTTTCAAGCATTGACTGAAAACGGCCAAGCGCTTATCGAACATCTCACTCAAAACGTGAAAGCAGAAATTCCATCGGATCTTACTGATAACGTTTTGACGCTGACTTTTGTCGAACCAAGCAACGAATTAGATGAAGACTCACGTTTAAAAGAAGCCTCTTCTTTCGATGCGTTGCGTTTGGTTCAACACAGTTTTGAACAAGATGCTAATAATAAGCACGCGTTATTCATGGCAGGCTTATTCGCTTACGACATCGTGGCGAATTTTGAACCGCTAGGAGATGCCCAAGCAACCAATAATTGTCCTGATTTTGTTTTCTACGTCGCTGAAACACTCTTGCGTTTCGATCACCAAGCGAACGAAGGCCTACTTCATGCGAGCGTGTTCGCTCCCGATGACAGTATCAAAGTGCAATTAACGGAGCGTCTAGCGGACATTCAAACACAGTGTCAATCACTGAAAGTTATCACAGAAGTTACGCCGCTCGACAACGTTGAAGCGGTACCCAGCGTTTCAGACGAAGACTTCTGCCAAACGGTTCGTGACTTAAAAGAGTATGTCGTTAAAGGTGATGTATTCCAAGTGGTACCTTCACGCCGCTTCACTCTACCTTGCCCTGCGCCACTGGCGGCTTATAAAGAACTCAAACAAAGTAACCCAAGCCCTTACATGTTCTACATGCAAGATGAGCTATTTACTCTGTTCGGAGCTTCGCCAGAAAGTGCACTGAAATACGAAACTGAAACCAACCAAATTGAGATCTACCCAATTGCGGGTACTCGCCCTCGTGGTAAGCGCCCAAATGGCCAAATCGATTTTGACCTAGATAGCCGCATCGAGCTTGAACTGCGTACCGATAAGAAAGAAAACGCGGAACATATGATGCTCGTCGACCTCGCGCGTAACGATGTGGCACGTATTGCCGAAGCAGGTACTCGCCACGTTGCTGACTTACTGAAAGTTGACCGCTACAGTCATGTAATGCACTTAGTTTCTCGCGTTGTTGGTCAGCTGCGTGAAGATTTGGACGCCCTGCACGCTTATCAAGCTTGTATGAACATGGGCACGCTAACGGGCGCACCAAAAATCCGCGCAATGCAGCTTATTCGTGATGTAGAAAAAACACGTCGTGGTAGCTACGGTGGTGCCGTCGGTTATCTAACCGGTGAAGGGACTCTGGATACGTGTATCGTGATTCGCTCAGCTTACGTTGAAAATGGTGTGGCCCAAGTTCAAGCCGGCGCTGGTGTGGTATTCGACTCCGACCCACAAGCAGAAGCCGATGAAACTCGCGGCAAGGCACAAGCGGTCATCTCTGCGATTCAAGCCGCTCACACTAAGAGCTCTGCTAAAAATCAACACTCATCAAATAAGAAGGAGTCGTAATCATGGCTGATATTGTATTCATCGATAACTTCGACTCATTCACTTACAACCTTGTAGATCAATTCCGCTCATTGGGTCACAACGTAAAGATTTACCGTAACAACATCTCTGCCAAGGTAGTGGAAGCCGCGATCAACGAACTCGACAACCCGGTAGCCCTACTTTCACCAGGCCCAGGAGCTCCAGCGGATGCGGGCTGTATGCCAGAGCTGATTCAGCTGCTCAAAGGCAAAGTACCTATGATTGGTATTTGTTTAGGCCACCAAGCGATCGTTGAAGCTTACGGCGGCACCGTTGCAGGCGCCGGCGAAATCATTCATGGTAAGGTGTCGATGATGGAACACCAAAATCATGCGACTTACCAAGGCTTACCTTCACCACTGGCTATTGCTCGTTATCACTCATTGGTTGCCACGCATGTATCCGATAGTCTGACGGTTACCGCTGAAGTCGATGGTTTGGTGATGTCTGTGGTTCAAGAACAAGACAAGGTTTGTGGATTCCAATTCCACCCTGAATCAATTATGACGACCTACGGTGCAACGCTTCTAGCGAACGCTATCGAATGGGCTCTTGAGAAAAAGACGATATAGGAAACGATCATGGAACAGATTAATAAACTTTACGAACAGCAGTCTCTTACTCAAGAAGAAAGCCAACAGTTGTTTGATGTGATCATCAAGGGCGAACTTGACCCTATCTTGATGGCTTCTGCGCTGACGGCACTGAAAATCAAAGGCGAAACGCCCGATGAGATCGCAGGTGCAGCGAAAGCACTGCTGGCCAATGCAAACCCGTTCCCACGCCCTGATTACGATTTCGCAGACATCGTCGGTACCGGCGGCGACGGTCACAACACCATTAATATCTCGACGACGTCTGCATTTGTTGCCGCAGCGTGTGGCTTAAAAGTCGCCAAGCACGGTAACCGCAGTGTATCGAGCAAATCAGGCTCTTCTGACCTACTGGATTCGTTTGGTATCAATCTAGCGATGACAGCTGAAGATACACGTGCGGCTGTTGATGAGCTTGGCGTCGCTTTCCTATTTGCTCCGCAGTATCACGTTGGTGTACGTCACGCGATGCCGGTACGTCAAACCATGAAAACGCGCACTATCTTCAATATTCTTGGCCCACTGATTAACCCAGCTCGCCCGAACATCGAACTAATGGGGGTTTACAGCAAAGAACTCGTTCGCCCTATCGCAGAAACCATGCTGCAAATGGGCATCAAGCGTGCTGCGGTTGTTCACGGTAGCGGCCTAGATGAAGTGGCGATTCACGGCGAGACTATCGTTGCTGAAATTAAAGATGGCGAGATTCACGAATACACAGTGACACCGGCTGACTTTGGTTTAAACACCCACCCTCTTGAAGCGATTAAGGGCGGCGAGCCAGCAGAGAACAAAGCCATCACAACCGATATCCTGACCGGTAAAGGCAGTGATGCTCAAGTTGGCGCCGTCGCGGTCAACGTTGCGCTACTGATGCGCCTATTTGGTCACGAAGATCTAAAAGCCAATGCACAACAAGCGATTGATGCAATGAACTCAGGCAAAGCATACGAGCTGGTACAAAAGCTTGCTGCACACGCCTAACGAACGACGAGACAAAGAACATGACACAGACTACCGATAAACTGTCGACCCACGTTTCAGTCAAAGATACTGAAATGGCGGAAGTATTAGCCAAAATCGTTCGAGATAAATACCAATGGGTTGAAGCGCGTAAGCAGGCTCAACCATTGGGCGAGTTTAAAGCATCATTAACCACGACAGACCGCAGCTTTTATGATGCTCTGAGCAGCGAACAAACGGTTTTCATCACTGAATGTAAAAAGGCCTCTCCGTCGAAAGGGTTAATCCGTGACGAGTTTGATTTGGACTACATCGCATCGGTGTACAACAACCACGCCAATGCGATTTCAGTGCTGACCGACGAAAAGTACTTCCAAGGTGACTTTGAGTTTTTACCTAAAGTTCGCAGCGTTGCTAAGCAGCCTATCCTGTGTAAAGACTTCATGGTCGATACCTACCAAGTGTACTTAGCCCGTCACTATTCTGCTGACGCCATCTTGCTGATGCTATCGGTATTGAATGACGAAGAGTACCAAGCGCTGGCTGACGTTGCTCACTCACTCAACATGGGGATACTCACCGAGGTCAGCAACGAGCAAGAACTTCACCGTGCTGTCGCTTTAAATGCAAAAGTAATCGGCATTAATAACCGAAACCTTCGTGACCTTTCGACGGATTTAAATCGCACTAAAGCGCTGGCACCGCTGATTCGTGAACTGGCTCCAAACGCAGTGCTGATTTCAGAGTCTGGCATCTACACACATCAACAAGTTCGTGACCTTTCAACGTTTGCAGATGGCTTCCTAATCGGTAGCTCTCTAATGGCGGAGAAGAACCTTGAACTTGCGGTGCGTAAAGTCACGCTGGGCGAGAACAAGGTGTGTGGCCTAACCCACCCAGACGATGCAGCAAAAGCGTATCAAGCTGGTGCGGTATTCGGTGGTCTGATTTTCGTTGAAGCATCTAAGCGTTATGTGGATATCGAAGCGGCTCGTTTAACCATGAGCGGCGCACCCTTAAATTACGTCGGCGTGTTCCAAAATCACAGCGTAGCAGACGTGACGAAAACGGTGTCTGAGCTCGGTCTGTTTGCTGTGCAACTGCACGGTGACGAGTCTCAAGCGTTTGTCGATGAACTAAAACAGTCACTACCTGAATGTGTTGAGATTTGGAAAGCTTACGGTGTTGATGCTGATGCTGATGCTGATGCTGAAGGCTCGCTGCCAGAATTACTGGAAAGCAACGTGACTCGCCACCTGTTAGATACTAAAGTGGGAGCTCAAACGGGTGGTACAGGCCAAGCATTCGACTGGAGCCTCATCAACAATCAAAGTGCAATCATGTTGGCGGGTGGTCTAAACCCAGACAATGCGAACCAAGCGGCTAAATTGGGCTGCTTAGGGTTAGACCTCAACTCTGGCGTTGAATCTGCGCCAGGTAAAAAAGATGCAGACAAGCTGCAACGCGCTTTTGCCGCGATTCGTAATTACTAAGCTTTTATACATTACGAGCCTAATAACTAGAAAACGATTTGTGGGCTTTGCCTTTTGCGAAGCTCAAACCAGATTAAATGACTTGGTGTAAATGCACATCAATAAAATTGAAGGAATAACACAATGGCTAAACTTGATGCCTACTTTGGTGAATACGGTGGTCAATACGTACCGCAGATCCTAGTACCAGCACTAGACCAACTAGAACAAGCGTTTATTGATGCACAAGCCGATCCTGAGTTCCGCAGCGAATTCATGACTCTCCTGCAAGAGTACGCGGGGCGACCAACGGCACTAACGCTCACTCGCAATCTGACTAAAGGTACAAAAACGAAACTGTACCTAAAACGTGAAGATCTCCTTCACGGCGGTGCTCACAAGACAAACCAAGTACTCGGTCAAGCGCTGCTTGCTAAACGTATGGGAAAAAATGAAATCATTGCTGAGACTGGCGCGGGTCAGCACGGCGTTGCAACCGCTCTAGCTTGTGCTCTACTCGGCCTTAAGTGTCGTGTTTACATGGGTGCAAAAGACGTTGAACGTCAAAGCCCAAACGTGTTCCGCATGAAACTCATGGGCGCAGAGGTTATCCCTGTTCATTCTGGCTCTTCAACGCTAAAAGACGCATGTAACGAAGCGCTACGTGACTGGTCTGCAACTTACGAAAAAGCGCACTACCTACTGGGTACTGCGGCTGGCCCTCACCCATTCCCAACGATCGTTCGAGATTTCCAGCGCATGATTGGTGAAGAAACCAAAAACCAGATCCTAGCGCGTGAAGGTCGCCTTCCAGATGCGGTTATCGCTTGTGTCGGTGGTGGTTCAAATGCTATCGGTATGTTCGCTGATTTCATTGAAGAAGAGTCCGTTCGTCTAATCGGCGTAGAGCCTGCTGGTAAAGGTATCGATACCGACCAACACGGTGCGCCACTTAAGCATGGTAAAACAGGCATTTTCTTTGGTATGAAAGCACCACTGATGCAAGATGAAAATGGCCAAGTAGAAGAATCTTACTCAGTCTCCGCAGGGCTTGATTTCCCATCCGTTGGTCCGCAACACGCTCACCTAAATGCCATTGGCCGCGCTGAATACGACAACGTAACCGATGACGAAGCACTGGAAGCGTTCCAATTGATTGCACGTAAAGAAGGTATTATTGCTGCGCTAGAGTCGTCCCATGCAGTGGCTCATGCCGTTAAAATGGCCCACGCTGATCCAGAGAAAGAGCAGCTATTAGTGGTTAACCTATCTGGCCGTGGTGACAAAGACATTTTCTCAGTACATGAGATTCTTAAAGAGAAAGGAGAATTATAATGGATCGCTATCAATCACTCTTCACTCGCTTAGCGGAAAAGAATCAAGGCGCATTCGTACCATTCGTAACGGTTGGCGATCCTAACCCAGAGCAATCACTTAAGATTATGGAAACCTTAGTTGAAGCTGGTGCTGATGCGCTAGAGCTTGGTATTCCATTCTCTGATCCACTGGCTGATGGCCCAACAATCCAAGGCGCAAACATTCGTGCGTTAGAGTCAAAAGTCACACCCAATGTGTGCTTCGATCTTATTGGTCAAATTCGCGCTAAATACCCAGAACTGCCAATCGGCTTACTGATGTACGCAAACTTGGTCTATGCGCGTGGTATCGAGAACTTCTACCAGCGTTGTGCTAATGCAGGTATCGATTCAGTATTGATTGCGGATGTACCCACCAACGAGAGCGGCGAGTTTGTTGCTGCAGCTAACAAGTTTGGCGTTCACCCAATCTTTATTGCTCCACCAACAGCAAGTGATGAGACGCTTCAATCGGTGTCTGAGCTCGGTGGTGGCTACACCTACCTACTTTCTCGTGCTGGCGTAACGGGTGCCGAAACCAAGGCAAACATGCCCGTAACGGCGCTGCTTGACCGCTTAAACCAGTTCGATGCACCACCAGCACTGCTTGGATTCGGTATCTCTGCTCCAGAGCAAGTAAAAGAAGCAATCGAAGCGGGCGCTGCCGGGGCTATCTCTGGCTCAGCAGTTGTGAAAATCATTGAAAACCACATTGAACAACCAGACGCGATGCTTAAAGCATTGGCTGAATTTGTGACGCCAATGAAAGCCGCAACGCAGCAATAAGCAATAAGCAATAAGCAATAAGCTCCCACTCGTGCGACGATTTGCACTGTGGGAGTTTTTCTTTAAACATACGCTCCCCCTATTAATTGTTACAGACTTGATCTAAACAGCACTTCACACAAACCCACGGCACGCCAATAACACCTCATCAAAACATAGTTTCAATTTATAAATCATAATGGTAAATCCACAAGCAAACGTTTGCCTTGAGCAATAAAACACCGGCTCATTTCGGATTATCGACTTTTAATGATATTTCACATTCGCTGATATTGATAAATGTAAAGGATACGTGTAAAACTCTTCGCGAAATATTTATCCAATGCGAAATCATACGTTGGTGAGTAATTCTGGGATTTTTATATTTAGTAGCACGGAGGTTATGGAAGTGTTAAAAGAAAAGAATTTACTAAGCAACATCGGCATTCAAGTCGTGATTGCTATGATCATCGGTACCGCAGTTGGTGCGATGATGGGCCACAACGCAACAATGTTCGCTCCTCTGGGGGCTATCTTTATCAACTTGATCAAGATGCTGGTCATTCCGCTTGTGGCGGTTGCGCTAATTTCAGGTGCCGCAGGTCTAGGCAATAGCTCATCAGCCGGTAAAGTGGGGATCGCAACACTGGGTTACTTTGCACTGACGTCTGCGCTTGCTGTCGCACTAGCGCTAGTCATGGGTGAAGTGTTCGAACCGGGTCATGGTATCGATGTAACGGGTGTTCAAGGCATGTTCTCTTCTGAATACGCTGCGAAAGGTGAACTTCCAACGTTCTGGGCAACCATCACAGGCATGATCCCTACCAACGTTTTTCAATCATTGAATGAAGCAAACATTCTACAAATTCTCGTTTTCTGCTTATTCTTTGGTATCGCAATTTCTAAACAAGCGAAAGAAAAACGTGATCCAATCATCAATGGTGTAAACACGATTGTTGACGCTATGGTTTGGATGATTAACAAAGTTATGATCATCGCTCCACTTGGCGTGTTCGGCCTAATGGCAGAAGCTGTGGGTACATTCGGTTTTGGCGCGCTTATGGTTGTGTTCAAACTGTTCGTTGTCTACATCGCTGCGATTGCGATCTTCGGCTTTGTGGCTTACCCACTGATGATTCAAATCTTCACTAAGACTTCTGCGAAAAAGTTCCTTGTTGCAATGAAGAAACCTCAAGCGGTTGCCCTATCAACAGCTTCTTCAATGGCGACGCTGCCAGTAACAATGGACACCGTTGAAAACGAGCTTGGTGTAAGAAAATCTACGGCTTCATTTGTTCTACCACTTGGTGCAACAATCAACATGAGTGGTAACGCAATTTACTACGGTCTGGTTGCTGTCTTCTTCGCACAACTGTTCAACATCGACCTATCGTTGGGTGCTTACGTTGCTATCATCATAACCTCTACACTGGGTGCGGTTGGCCAAGCCGGTGTTCCTGGTCCTTCATTCTTAGTTGTTGCGGTACTACTTGCAGCCGGTATTCCAATCGAAGGTCTACCTCTTCTATTCGCTCTAGACCGTATTTTCGATATGATCCGTACGGCTCTGAACATCACGGGTGATGCAGCATGTGCAGTGATCGTTGATTCTCTAATCAAAGACGATGTGAAAGAAGCTGAACTGCAAAAACAGCAAGCGTAATAATTAAACGCTAAGTGGGTGGTGGCTTAAATTGGCACCACCAACCATGAATGAAAAATCCGAGAGCTTGACCGCCCTCGGATTTTTTTTATTTTTGGTATTGCCACTGGTTAGGCATTCATCTATAGACCAATCCGCGCCAAAGATATCAAACGTGACGTAATTAGAGATTGTCTTATCATCAATGTACAGTCGATCGTCAGAATGAGAAATTCACTATTCTCAAAATGAAACTATTTTATCTCTGTTACGTATTGATTGTCAGAGAATAGAACCTACCTTCCTTTAACTATATGAAAAGAAATTCAATTTTATTTGGTCGGGAATTTGTTCTGTTCCGTTGGAGAAAATGGCATTCGAATTGCTTTGTCATAGGTAACCCAACCAATCTTAAGCAGGTTGCACCGATATCACTGCAGCTTGTCACGGAGGATAGGCTATGACCTTACAAAGACATACGTATTACGGCTTAATTCACCATGGAATCAAAACCCTGTTAATGGACAGAATTGGCCACTTCACTGAGCGTGAATATCACGAGTATCTTGACCTTACAACCGGTAAATCGACGTGTTTCGCGATGAGTGAGCAAGAGCTTGAAAACACCTTAGACAATTTGAAGAGCGAAGGTTACCTTGAAGATATCAAGAAGCTGATACCTCGTTATCAAACCACATCAATGCGATAACACGTTCCGACACGATAAAGCGGTTAGATGTAATTAATTGGCACCCAATTGTCTCGGGCTATTTTGCATCGAGACAAATTTGGTTAGACTGTCTGCAACTCAACTAACTGGATATTCAGTGCCACATGAAACAAATTCTTGATTTCATACCTCTCATTATTTTCTTTGCGCTTTATAAGATGTACGACATCTATACCGCAACCGGTGCTTTGATCATCGCATCCGCAGTACAAATTGTTTTGATGTACTTAATTTATAGAAAAGTAGAAAAAATGCAGGTGATCACTTTCCTAGTGGTCGCCGTGTTTGGCGGCATGACCATTTCCCTGCATGACGATAACTTCATAAAATGGAAAGTCACCATCGTTTACGCACTGTTTTCTATCGGCCTGACAGTCAGCCATCTTATGGGTAAATCAGCAATTAAAAGGATGTTGGGCAAAGAGATTACACTGCCCGACGTCGTGTGGAGCAAAATTAACTGGGCATGGACCCTATTTTTTGCTGTTTGTGCACTCCTCAATATTTACGTTGCTTTCAACCTTCCTCTCGATGTTTGGGTGAATTTCAAAGTCTTCGGCTTGCTGATCGCGACCTTTGTGTTCACTTTGCTGACGGGAGCTTATATCTATAAGCATGTACCTAAAGATCAGTTTCAGCCCAAAGATCAAGATCAGCACCAAAACGAGCAACAAGCGCTCTCAGATCAAAATACTAAAGAAAAATAGCCGATTGCTAGCAACATTATCAACCGGCTATTTGGCCAATGATGCTCATGTTCATTGGCCCGTGATTTATTTTTGTTCGCAGAAGACATGAAAGGCAAGACCGCTGCAAGTCTGATAAACACCTCTATTTTTAATTGAAAACAATCAATACCATTAAGAGTACAACAATGACTATTCAATCAACTTTAAACCCGATTGGTTCTTTACTTCTTCGCACTTTAGCGATGCCCTCTGATACCAATGCAGCAGGCCAAATATTCGGCGGTTGGATAATGTCTCAACTGGATCTGGCGGGTGGTATACTGGCGAAAGAGATCTCTAACGGCAAGATTGTCACGGTTTCAGTATCGAGTATCGAGTTCAAACAGCCAGTGTTAGTGGGTGACGTTGTGTGTGTTTATGGTGACTGTACTAAGATTGGTCGTAGTTCGATGAATATTGACTTAGAAGTATGGGTTAAACCTGTACTTGACCACGGCATCGGCGATCGTTACAAGGTGTGCGGTGCGACATTCAACTATGTCGCTGTCGATGAAAGTGGTAAGCCTCGTCCAATCAAAAAATAGTGTGTCTCATCGCGCTAGCGCATTCTAAGGTCTTTAGTCATTTTCATTAAAAAACGCTGAAGACCTTGCTCCTCTCCCACCTCATTTCACAATTTCTTCTTATTCCCTCTTCCAATAGCCATTAGTTCGCGTAAATTAACCAGATAGCAAATTTAATCGCTGTCATTCAGTGAAGTAAAATAAGGATATCTCAACATGTGGTACGTAATTTTTTCTCAAGACGTCGAAAACTCATTAGCAAAGCGCCAAAGTGTTCGCCCACAACATTTAGAACGCCTGCAAACACTTCACGATGAAGGTCGACTTCTCACAGCCGGCCCTATGCCTGCTATCGATTCCGATAATCCAGGTGAAATGGGGTTCACTGGCTCGACTGTGATTGCTGAGTTCAATTCTTTAGAAGACGCGCAAACATGGGCTGATGCAGACCCATACGTTGATGCCGGCGTCTACCAAAACGTCATCGTTAAACCATTCAAGAAAGTGTTTTAACGTGAAAAAATGGATTATTGTCTCAGTCGCTGTTGCGCTACTCTCTGGCTGTGCTTCAGCGGAGCGTGAGCAGCAAAGACAGCTGGAAATGATGGCACAAAACCGAGCGGGGGTTCTCTCTGCCGGCTTGCCGATCGAGTATGGTCCATTGTCGATCATGCGCGTGCTAGCCAAAAGCACCGTTATCGAACTTATGATGATCTACAACCAAGATGCCAAAGGGGCGAAACCTTTAAACCAAGTTGTAGAGATGAGTGTGAACAGCTATTGCACTAACTCTGAAGTAAGATCACACCTAGATATGGGACTGGCTTACAACATCAAGATTCGTAACACTCGAGGACAGTTGATGGTTGACAAGCTGATCACTAAACAGACGTGTCAGAGCAGCTAGATTCGAGATTCGAGATTCGAGATTCGAACAAGCATCAATCCCGAAGGCCTCGCATCGCGAGGCCTTTGTTTTTAGGGCGTTACATTCTAACGAAGTTATCGAGGTTTTTAACAAGCTAGGATGACCCGTTATTGACTACGATTAGTATCAAGCTTCTGCGACGGCCCACTCTTTACGTAGCGCTTTAGTGGCTGCAACTAAATTAGCAAGTGCGGCTTCTGTTTCTGCCCAATTCCGGGTTTTAAGGCCGCAATCAGGGTTTGCCCATAAGCGTTCCACCGGAATTTTCTCAGCGGCTTTCTTAAGCAAGTCGATGATCCACTCTTCTGATGGAATGTTTGGTGAGTGAATATCATAAACACCAGGTCCAATCGCATTCGGATAGTTAAACGCTTCAAACGCTTTGAGCAATTCCATATTCGAGCGAGAAGTTTCAATGGTAATCACATCGGCATCTAGCGCGGCCACAGAATCAATGATCTCATTAAACTCGCTGTAACACATGTGGGTATGAATTTGCGTTTCTTGCTTAGCGCTCGCGGCTGAAATTTTAAAGGCATCGACCGCCCACTCTAAGTATTCTGCATGGTCACGCTTTTTCAGCGGCAAGCCTTCACGAATGGCAGGTTCATCAATTTGAATAATGTTGATCCCTGCATCTTGTAGATCAGACACCTCATCACGCAGCGCAAACGCCAGTTGGTTGGTGATCTCTTTGCGAGAAATATCTTCACGTGGGAATGTCCAGCACAAGATAGTCACAGGCCCAGTCAGCATCCCTTTCATCTGCTTAGCTGTTAATGACTGAGCATACGTCGACCACTCTACTGTGATCGGTTTTTCACGTTCGATATCTGCGACCACAATCGCCGGTTTTACGCAGCGTGAACCATAGCTCTGTACCCAACCAAATTGAGTGGTTTGGAAACCAGCTAAGTTTTCTGCAAAGTACTCCACCATGTCATTGCGTTCCGCTTCGCCGTGTACAAGTACATCCAAATCTAACGCTTCTTGGCGCTTAACTGCATCGGCTATGTGACCTTTCAATGCCGTGTTGTATTCCGCTTCACTCAGTTTGCCAGTGCGGTAAGCACTGCGTTGAACACGGATCTCCCCTGTTTGTGGAAACGAACCAATGGTTGTGGTTGGTAACAACGGTAAGCCGAGTACTTCAGACTGATGCGCGGCACGTTCTGCGTATGGAGCACTGCGCTCTGCTAATGCTTTAGTTACGGTATTGATTCGAGCTTGCACTTGCGGCTTGTTCACATGTGTGGCGCTCTTGCGTGCAACAATCGGTTGGCTGTAAGTCTCACACGCCAAAATGGCATTTTGATCGCCATCCAACGCGGCCCCCAATAAACTCACCTCAGTGACTTTCTGTTTTGCAAAGGAAAACCAACTCTTCACTTCTTCGCTGAGTGTATCTTCGAGTTCAAGGTCAACCGGGCTATGCAGCAACGAACATGAACTCGCGACCCACAATTTGTCTCCCAGCTTCTCTTTGACTGGTTGCAGTTTCTCTAGTAATGCCGCTAAATCAGCTCGCCAAACATTGCGCCCGTTGATTGCCCCCGCCGATAGCACCCAACCTTCAGGTAGCTTATTCACCACTTCATCGAGTTGTTGTGGTGCCGCAGCCAAATCAATGTGTACGCCATTCACTGGCAACTTTACGATTTGATCTAACGTATCGGTCACCGAATCAAAGTAAGTAGTAAGCAATAGTTTTACATCGCCTTGAATCACTTGATACGCCAGTTTGAATGAATCGGCCCACCGGCTTTCAAGCTCTAGAGAAAGGATAGGTTCGTCGATTTGCACCCACTCAACGCCCAACTTAGTGAGTTTTGCTAAAATCGCTTGATAAGCGGTGAGAAGACGCGGAAGCAGAGACAAGCGATCAAAACCCGCTTCCACTTCTTTACCTAAGTATAAGTAAGACAGTGGGCCGAGAAGAACTGGCTTCACCTTATGCCCCGCTTTAATCGCTTCACTCACTTCGTCAAACAGTTGTGGCCAGCTCACTTCAAAGGTGTCGTCTTTACTGAACTCAGGAACAATGTAGTGGTAGTTAGTGTTGAACCACTTAGTCATGTCGGAAGCCGCAGCACCATCTTTAGCGCTTTCAGATCCATGTTTACCACCACAACAGGTGGATTGTGTTTGAGATTGTCCACGCCCAACTCGAAATAAAGTATCTAAATCTGGGAAGGCTTTTTCATCTTCTGATCCACCAGCATGACGTTTCGGCACATGACCGAGAAGCAGAGTCGTTGTTAGAACATGGTCGTACCATGCGAAGTCACCCGCCGTTGCAAAACTTAGATTCGCGTCGGCTTGTACCTTCCAGTTACGATTTCTCAATTCGCTGCCGAGCTGCTTGAGCTCAGATTGGTCAATCTCACCGCGCCAGTACTTCTCTAGTGTGAATTTAAGTTCGCGTTTTTCGCCGATACGTGGGTAACCTAAAATATGCGTTGTTGTCGTCATGAACCTGTTCCTTATTCAATAATTTTAATATCCAGTCAGACGGCCTATCCGATTAAATCTTTTCAAAGAAGGCGTCTGGATGGCTAAACTATCTACCTAATCTGAACGATGAACAACGTCCAAATATTCATCTTGTTTATTAATAATTTTCATTTTGAATAATCTTAAGATGAACGATTAGAATTCATTTGGACATCTAGACGTTTACAAGAGAGTGAAAACCCCGTAGGGTGATTATTAAGAAATATTGAATTGGCTTAGGGAATATGAGGAATACTCATGATAGAGCTTAAACACCTTCGAACATTAACCACCTTGAGAGACAGCGGCTCGCTAACGGCGACGGCAACTTCTCTCCATCTGACTCAGTCGGCACTTTCTCATCAATTGAAAGATCTTGAAGCACGTATTGGCGGCCAGCTTTTCCTCCGTAAAACTAGGCCCGTAAAATTCACCTCTGAAGGGGAGATATTGCTTAAGCTGGCAGATGAGATACAACCCAAAGTCGCGAAAGCAGAAAACGAGCTCGCGAGCCTAAAGGAGGATGTGAATGGTCGGTTGCACATGGCGATCGAGTGTCACTCGTGTTTTCAATGGTTGATGCCTGCCCTGAAAGAGTACCAAGTGGCATGGCCAACCGTCACGCTTGACTTTTCATCAGGCTTTGGCTTTGAGCCCCTACCTGCGTTAATGGCTGGCGAATTAGATTTGGTGATTACCTCTGATATCCAGCCGCGTTCTGAGGTGCACTACGAACCGCTGTTCGATTTTGAAATGCGCTTGATTACTGCTATTAACTCACCTTTAGCGGAAAAGCAGATCATTGAGCCGCAAGACCTGAGTGATATCACCATGCTCTCCTACCCTGTTCAAAAGCAGCGGCTCGATGTTGTGAAGCACTTTTTACAACCCGCAGGCGTCGACCCTAAAAAATGGAAACAGGCAGACAACACGTTAATGTTGGTACAAATGGTATCGGCAGGCTTAGGGGTCGCTGCACTACCCAACTGGGCGATCAGTGAGTTTTCAAGGCAAGGGTTGATCGCCAGCAAACCATTGGGCAAAGGGCTATCAAGACGCCTATTTGCAGCAGTCAGAAATTCAGAAAAAGACAAACGTTACCTACAAGCTTTTTTTAGCACCGCAAGGCAGCAAAGTAAGAGTCACTTAGATGGGATTAAGGTTGTTTAACAGATTTCGTGTTGGGCGAGTTTGAGTAGTGTTAGCTTCACTAGGCAGCCGTCAGAAACAAGAAAGTCACAGACCATCTGTGACTTTTTTATTATCAATACAGACAATAGCGACACTTTTTCATTCACGATAGCTGATGCACTCGTCCGCTATTTATCTTGGGTAAGACTTAAACTGATTCGTCAATGGATCGTATTGGTAGCCAAGCATATCAAGCTTACCCACGACACTCTCTATATCCATTTCATACATACTGATCAGTTCTTCAAAGCTATCGCATTCTAAACGAAGTTTTTCATTCACGATGCCCAGCAAAATAATGCTATCGAAACCTTTAACGTTGCTTAAATCCATCTCGAACTCCTTACGAACACACCGACTAGAGTTAAGTTTAGAACGCTTACCCGCGCCACGCTAAAAAACCGATCACACTTCTTGACGAAAGTGAGTGATTAAAGTGCCCAAACTGGCGTTAAACCAACGACGGCCGCCAATAACATCAGCAACGAAATCGTCAACTGTAATTTTTCAGGCGTTTTAACGAACAATAAATGCCAACACCACACCACGATAGACGAGATCAACAAAGCAAAACTAAATAACAATGTTGAAATCACCGGTTCCAGTTGTGCCTCAGGCAGTGAATAAACATTGATCACGGTGGCTAGCACCACCAGCATGCCACTGAGTATACCCACAACAGGGAGAACACGATGAAAGGCTTGTAAGCGCGTTCTTGCAATTGTCAGCAGAAGATGGCTGAACACTGAGCCCAACAATACCACGAGTAACAAGGTCGTGATCATACCAACCGTGGTTGCTTGTTCTGTTGCTTGGATAGCTACGTATGACAGCGCTAAACCACAAGCTAGATACATCACCCAAATGGGGCCAGCGTCGCGTGTTTTGTTAGTCTGAACTTGAGAATAGAAATAGAAGATCGCAAATACGACCAGAAAAGCTTCGATCTTAAGAGAAGAAACGGCGAGCCACAGTACGCCAATCGCGGGTAACATCTTGTGAATGCGGCCACGTTGACCTGGGCAAATGTCCCCCTTCACTAAGATTAAAGTTAACATCAGTTGAGCTCCCAATAACATCGGAGCAAATTGCATTAGTAACGTTTCGACCATTATGGATCTACTTATTCAGAGATATTTTCGCGAATAATATCAAAATCTGCCCTGAACACTAATCAAAATCGCAAATTAGCGGCGTCATTCATGGCTTCAACTCGGCTTTTGTATAGCGATTTTATCCGTAAGATCACCCAAACGTCGAAAGACATCAGTACGAGCAGGGGCATGTTCTACTGGCTAGTCTAGCTTCATGCCGCTATAATTCCCGCCTCAAAAATCAGAGGTTGAAATATGTACAGCGATATCACTCCTATTCACGAACACAAAAAATACTGGGCCGAGTGTTACGGAACAGCACCCTTTCTGCCGACCAGTAGAAAGGAGATGGATGCGCTTGGATGGGATAGCTGTGACATTATTATTGTAACGGGCGATGCCTATGTCGATCACCCGAGCTTTGGTATGGCGATCATCGGCCGTCTGCTTGAAGCTCAAGGTTTCCGCGTGGGCATTATTGCTCAACCAAAGTGGGACAATAAAGATGCCTTCATGAAGCTAGGTAAACCTAACCTATTCTTCGGCATCACAGCGGGTAACATGGACTCCATGATCAACCGCTACACCTCTGATCGAAAATTACGTCACGATGATGCTTACACACCGAACAATGAAGGTGGCAAGCGTCCTGACCGTGCAACTCTGGTTTATTCTCAACGTTGTCGTGAAGCTTACAAAGGCACGCCAATCGTACTTGGTGGTATTGAGGCGAGTTTGCGTCGTGTGGCTCACTACGACTACTGGTCGGATAAAGTTCGTCGCTCTGTATTGTTTGATGCAAAAGCGGACATTCTTCTTTTTGGTAACGCTGAGCGTGCACTGGTTGAAGTGGCACACCGCATTGCCGATGGCGAAGACATGTCTACGCTGACCGATATTCGTGGTACTGCTATCAATCTCCCTGCGGCCCCTGAAGGCTTCAAGATCATTGACTCTTCTCGTATCGAAAAGCCGAACAAAGCGTACGTTCCGGTAAACCCATACGAAGTTGAAACCCAGTGTGATACCAAGAAAGACGAAAAAGAAGAAGTAAAAGCGCAACCTATTACTATTCGCCCTTCTCGTCACGATGCAAAAACAACAGCGGTGCGTATCCCAGGTTACGAAAAGCTAAACAATGACCGTATTCTTTACGCTCACGCTAGCCGTATTCTGCACCTTGAGACAAACCCGTACTCAGGTCGTGCTCTGATTCAACGTCACGGTGATCGCGAGCTTTGGGTTAACCAAGCGCCCATTCCATTGACTACAGAAGAGATGGATTACGTGTTTGGCCTTGCTTACAAGCGTGTTCCGCACCCAATGTACGGCAAAGCGAAAATCCCGGCATACGACATGATCAAAACCTCGGTGAACATCATGCGTGGTTGTTTTGGTGGTTGCTCTTTCTGCTCAATCACAGAGCACGAAGGTCGTATCATTCAGAACCGTTCGAAAGAATCCATCTTGGATGAAATCGAAGAGATTAAAGATAAAGTACCGGGCTTCACAGGCACCATTTCTGACTTGGGCGGCCCAACGGCGAACATGTACCGGTTAGGTTGTTCTGATCCAAAAGCTGAAATTAACTGTCGTCGTCCATCGTGTGTGTTCCCGAAAATCTGTGAAAAGCTAAACACAGACCATCAACACACCATCGACCTGTACCGCTCTGCGAGAAAAGTGCCGGGCGTTAAGAAGATCATGATCGCTTCTGGTGTACGTTACGACTTAGCGATTGAATCTCCAGAATACGTTCGTGAGCTTGTGACTCACCACGTGGGTGGTTACTTGAAGATTGCTCCAGAGCATACTGAAAAAGGCCCACTGGATCTGATGATGAAACCGGGCATGGGCACTTACGATCGTTTCAAAGAGATGTTCGAGAAGTACAGCGCTGAAGCCGGTAAAAAGCAGTACCTAATTCCTTACTTCATCTCTGCTCACCCGGGCACAGAAGATGAAGACATGCTTAACCTTGCAATGTGGCTAAAAAAGCACAACTACGAGTGTGACCAAGTACAAAACTTCTACCCATCGCCAATGTGTAATGCCACGTCGATGTACTACTCAGAGACTAACCCTCTGAAACGCGTGAAATATAAGAAGCGTGAAGATGTTCCTGTACCAAAAGGTGATCGTCAACGTCGTCTGCATAAAGCACTGCTTCGTTATCACGATCCTGAAAACTGGAAACTCATCCGTGAAGCGCTGATCAACATGGGCAAACAGCACTTAATTGGCGACAAAGCAAACTGCCTAGTACCCGCAGAAGACTTTGATGCACAAACGCCAGCACAACGTCGTAAATCTGGTCGTCACGGCTCACAGCGCTTTGCGACGAAACACAGTAAGTCGCAGCCAGGTCTGGGTGGCGAAAGCCCACGTAACCATAAACCCGGTGGCAATAAGCCTAAATCGGGCGGCAAAAAGCCAACGGGTAGCCAAGGTAACGGCAATCAGGGCAACGGAAAGCAGCACGGTAATGGTAACGCGAATAAACCAACGACTGGCTTCATTAAGAAAGGTAGTCAGCAATCGCAAGGTAATGGCAGCGGAAACGGTAAACCAAACCGTAACAAAGCGGGCAACGGCCAAGGTGGCAAACCTGCGAGTAACGGTAAAAACCGCCAGCGTGCAGCACAGCGTTAATCTGTGTTCATTCCAGTAAAAACACAAAGCGCAGCATCTCGCTGCGCTTTTTCCTATTCTGCACTTTTATCTCTCTACTAACGAAAAAGCCAATAGACTCGTAGTACCAAGTTCAATATTCAACGAAAACTTGATTTAGTTGGTTTACAGCGCTTGCAGGCTACTGGATACTTGTGCGTCCTATTTGATATGAAAATGCTGGCTCTTAAGTCAGCATTTTATATAAGTGCGATGAAACTAAATAATAGCCCTGTAACTCAGCATCAATATAACGACCACACCTTTTTCTTAAAGCGTGACGACCAGCTTCACTCTCATTTTTGTGGCAACAAAGCCAGAAAGTTTATGAAGCTACTGGAAGACGAGTACCCAAACACCACCACTCTAATCAGCTATGGTTCCGCTCAAGCTAACTCATTGTTCTCGCTCGCTGCACTGGCAAAAATTAAAGGCTGGACGCTTGAATTTTACGTCGACCACCTACCCCAATGGTTACAAGAACGCCCAATAGGCAACTACCGTGGTGCCATCGAGCTTGGGGCTAAGGTCATTTCAGTCAAAGAAATCGGCTCTGAGCTTCATCCACAAGCGTATATTGAACAAGTAAGACAGCCCAACTCTCAATGCATTGTATTACCTGAAGGTGGACGTTCTCAGCTTTCTGAATATGGTGTGAAACAACTGGCGATGGAAATACTCGGCTGGACACGTTTCCAAAACAAGAACGATTTCGTGGTGGCTCTACCAGCAGGCACCGGCAGTACCGCTCTGTATCTGCACAAACATTTAAAAGTTCACGACATCCCGGTATTGACCTGTGCGTGTGTGGGTGGCAGTGACTACCTAACGCAACAATTTAATGAACTGGGTGAAACCGATCACCCACATATCTTACCGCTTAACGCCAAGCACCACTTTGGTAAACTGTATCAACAGGACTATCAAACTTGGTTGGATCTGCAAGAGCAAACCGACATTGAATTTGACCTACTTTATGATCCATTGATGTGGCAATGCTTAGAACAGTGGCAACAAGACAACCCAGATAAAACCATCATCTACATCCATCAAGGTGGCATCTTAGGTAATGAGTCGATGTTGCCACGCTATCAACGTAAGTACCCAGAACTTCGAAATAGCCACGCCAGTAATAACGCTGCTAACACAACTTGGTAGTAATCCGTTCTTTTCTACTCTAAAACCCCGCATCTCTGAGAACTGAGAATTTCTTAGCGCATAATGAATAGCCATCGCCCTTATCTCGATGGCTGTTTATCAGCTATTCCCCCTCTTGCTATCACACATTTCAAGTAAACAACAGAAACCTGGCGAGGATCATCACGTTATCTATACTTTCATATTGGAACGTCAATAGTCACCGAAAGGAAGAACGCATGCGAAAACTCACAACGCTCGGCCTGTTTTCAGTTTTACTGCCCTTCTCTGCGATTTCAGGGGAAAACGTCACTTACCAAATCGATGGGATGGATTACGAAGGTTATTGGAGTGAAGCCAGTGATCAAGCGCCTTTGGTGCTGCTAATACACGATTGGGATGGCTTAACCGATTACGAAAAGAAACGCTCTGAAATGCTCAACGAACTCGGTTACAACGTATTCGCCATCGATCTATTCGGTAAAGGCATTCGCCCGACGGAGGTGAAAGACAAAAAGCAACACACCGGTGAGCTGTATAAAGATAGAGAGAAAATGCGTGCGCTGCTTAACGCAGGAGCAATGGAAGCGAAACGACTTGGGGGTAACTTAGATAACAACGTGATGATGGGTTACTGCTTTGGCGGAGCCGCCGTACTGGAAGCCGCTCGCGCCGGTATTCCATCGAAAGCTTATGTGACCTTTCATGGTGGTTTATCAACACCCAAAGGGCAAAACTATTCTCAAACCAAAGCGCCCGTTGTTGTATTCCACGGAACGGCTGACGCCATGATCTCTATGCAAGACTTTGGCAACCTCGCAGCTCAACTTGAAGCGACCAAAGTTCCGCATGAAATGATCACTTATAGTGGTGCGCCACATGCCTTTACCGTATTTGGCTCAAACAATTATCAACAACAAGCTGACCAAAAGTCTTGGGAACGCTTTACTCAGTTGTTAAAAACCACCACCAGATAAAAGATTCTTTATCTTCGATGTTGTGCGCACGGGCCATATTTTGATAACGCATTAAGCTATCCCAGTACACCGATATAAAAGCGGGGCATTGAACAATGCTAGGAGTTTGGCTAAAACGAGAAAACCCCAGCATTTCTGCTAGGGTTCTGAATAGTGGTGGAAGGATGGGGATTTGAACCCCAGATACGCTATAAACGTATACTCGCTTTCCAGGCGAGCGCCTTAAGCCACTCAGCCATCCTTCCACAAATTGTGTGTTGAGCTTGTCACTCAACGAGGCGCTACTTTATTGATTATGCTTGCTTTGGTCAAGAGGCATTATCAAAAAAAGTGCCTTTTTCAGTTTGTTCGATTACAAATTAACTCATTAGATCAAAAACAAACCAAATTTTATTCTATCGCTATACTTAAGCTTGCTGATAATAGCCGGGCACTCGAAACCATTTACGACACATGTCGAGAAAGTAACCGTACAGTACGCCCATACCACAAGAGATAACCGCATTACTGGTTACAGCCGTAACGATCTGGTCGCCTGAAGCACCAACCGCCCACAGAATACCGATATAGACAGGTGACTGAAACAACACGTAAGCCATAAGATCGGACAAATTTTTCATCAATGAACTTTGCGAAAGCTTTGCACCGTTGCGCAAGAACCAATCACGAAAGACACCATAAGGCCAAGCAATAGCAATGTTGACCGGAATAGATAATGTTCGAGAAGCAAGAGATTGCTCAAACGTCATACCCGAAATAAACACTTCTACGATCATGCCCGAAATAAAACAAAAAACGACCATAGCAACGGTATCCGCCAATGCGTTTCGAATACAAAATGGACCACGAGTTTTCATTGATGCCTAACCCAAAATATATCACTAACCAATTAGCGACTAGGTAACATATAACCGAGGCATTCTCACACCTCACCAGATAATGTCACCATTAAACCACAACATAAGTAGTCATACATTCCAAATTAAAATTCAAGTGGTAAGTTTACAACCAAAAACCCAATTAAAAACAGTCACTATCACCAAAAAAACACATAGAGGTCAAACATTAAACAGTTCATCCTTTTTATTTAGTAATTAAACAACATCTTAGTCGTGTTTATCCTCTTTCGAGATCTTCGTTTCGTGATACTGATAGAGTTTATTCGAATAGCGAAATAATGCATCATCGAGCTCACGCTCATCAATTGGTTTAGCAATAATGTAATCAACACCGGCACCGAGCAAACGCTCACGAGTCTCTTTAAAAACATCAGCAGTACAACCAAATATCAATATTGATGAAACATCGCCAAGTAAAGCGCGAATCGCGGTGGTTGATTCAACGCCATCCATCACCGGCATATGGTTGTCCATCAACACTAAATCAAAGTGCTCAGCGACGATAGCTTGTATCGCTCGCTCACCATTTTCGACGCTTTTACACACAAACCCTTTACTGCTCATGAAAGTTTCCATGATGACAGTGTTGGTTCGGTTATCCTCAACAATCAACACTTTTAGGCCAGAATAATCCTGCTTTTTATGCGGTAAGGTCTCTATCTTACCCGGCTGACATGGCAGTATCTTTAATTGAACAATGAAGCTGGTACCTATCCCTTCTTCACTGCTCACGGTAATGCTCCCATTCATGAGCTGAGCGATCTTTTTAACGATGGCTAAACCTAACCCTGTACCGCCAAACCGTCTTGTCGTCGAAGATTCCGCTTGTTCAAAAGGTTTAAAAATGCGTTTTTGGGCTTCTCTAGAGATACCAATTCCGGTGTCACGAACCTTAATGCGAAGGTAAGTATTGTCATCTTCTACCACCTCCTTAAAGTAAACCTCGACAAAACCTCTAGCGGTAAACTTCACTGCGTTGTTCAATAAATTGAACAAGATTTGGCGTAAGCGTGCTTTGTCTGAGAAGTACCAACGGCCTGAGGGGACCTCGGAGTAGACTTTGAATTGAAGCCCTTTCTCAGAAGACAGTGTGTAGTAAATACTATTAATACTGCCAATAATCGAATCAAGCGGAAATCGAGTTTCATCGAGATCAAGTCTGCCCTGCTCGATTTTTGAATAGTCCAAGATTTCATTGAGCAATGTCATCATATGATCGCCAGATTCATACAAACTCTTGAGGTGCTTCTCTTGCTCAATGTTTAAAGGGGTTTTCAGTAGGATTTGAGCGGTACCCAGAACCCCATTCATTGGGGTACGAATTTCATGTGATAAAGTCGCTAAGAACGCTGTTTTCGCATTAGTTGACGCTTGAGCTTTGACTTTTTCCGCTTCCAAATAGATCGTCTTTTCATTAAACGTTTTGATCAGATGGCCAATTTCATCATCACTCGAATAATCGACATCAATAATATCCCCAGCTCGAGAACCATCAATTTTTGCCGCGATGGTTGTAATCGGACTGATCAAATAACGATTAAGTAAGTAGTAACCCGCCATCACGCATAACAATAAAAGTGGGACAATACCGCCTTCAATACTCATTACCTGGCGAAATACCTCATCGGATACCAGTGACTTTGAGTTGACGACATCAACTTGCCAACCAAAATCACCAAATTGATTATTGCTGATGTATATCCCTTCAACGAGATTGAAGTTATATGAAATCAACACTTGATTGAACTTATCTCGCAGTACGATACCTAGATCATACTCTTCAGCATGATTCTTAATAAAGCCCAATAACTCTTCAAGAGAAAGGTCCACGGTCACCACACCCGCGAAAGTTCCGTCGTCATAATAAGGCGAAGAGGCGGTGATCATTCTAACGTGCGTGTAGGGATCGATATACACCCCACTCCACTCGACGTCGCCTCGAGCTTGGTTCGCGGCAGCGATGTACCAACTTTCTTGGTGATAAGGTACATTTTTGGGGTTGTTGTAAGAAAAAATCTGATCAATTTTGCCATCGTCAGCTTTATTGAAAAAATAGCTGTTGAGAAGCTTATTGGAGTCCAGTGAATAAGGTTCCGGCCAAATACCAGCACTGACGATCATATCATCACTTGCCGCCAACATAGACTTGCATAGCGGAGTAACGTCATCGCCATGACTATGCGCCTGAGCAAGACCCACTAAACCATCAACAAAACCTTTCGAACTGTTGAACGGTTCGGTAATCAATGCAGACAACAGTTGTGTACGTAAGTCTAGATTCTGTTGCAGTTTGTCGCGTACAGGGGACTCGACAACGTAATAAGTCACACTGCCGATGATGGCAATAAACGTCGCGAGGTATAAACCAAGCGCTACCATGCTTTTTTTCTTTAAAGACGATCGTATCTGCATAATTTATTGTTGTTTTCTTTTCTATTGAACTGAATTTTTATCATTAATGATATCAAGCCTTTTTAGATTGAAGCTTGATTGGTGCAAGTTCATTGGTACTATAAGCGCAAATATATTCCCTTTACGGTACCTCACTTTGACTTTACAAGATATTCTTGCGCTTCCAGAGTTGGAAGGAAAACTAATTACAGAACACAAAACCATGGGATTTGTCACTGCAATGGCAGCAGCCCCTAATGTGTTAACCCCTCATGAGTGGTTACCCTTCCTTTGGGGGGGAGAACACGTTGCTCCGTTTACTGATGGTGAGCAACTTGAAAACTACATTGAAGTTATCATCACACTTTGGAATAAAACTCGTCCCGAACTGATTGAAGGTACTTGGGCTTGGCCTGAAGCTTGCCAATTAGACGATGAAGAAGTCGTCAACTCGGCCGCTCGCGATTTTTGCGAAGGCTTACTTCAAGGTTGGCAGGTTACCCGTGACGACTGGGAAACCTTAATGCCTGAAGAGACTGAAGATAACGCTCTTATTGGAGGCGTACTCCTTTCACTGAGCATGCTTTTTGACCCTGAGACCTCAATTGCGACATTGGCAGAGCAAGGCATTGAAGGACTTGAGCAATTTGAAGAAATCTTTAACGCGGTTCCTGTGATGCTATGTGGCTTAACTCAGCGCGGTATCGCATTGGCCGAAGCGCAATAAACACGGTCCAAATTTTTAGAATAATAAGGCCTCTCTGAGGCCTTATTGATTCACACAAATCCAATCACCTTTCTACAAGTCTTTCCAATCGAAGTCATCAATCCTCTCATCGGCAATATAAAACAACTTAGTACCGCTAGTGACCACTTGATCCAGTTCTGGATTGAGTTCAATACCACGACCTGAATCGATTGCGATCAACGTAGCTTGATACTTCTCTTTAAACGCGGAAAAGATTGGTGCAACGGTGACACTCTCTGCATCTTTGGGGTAATACGTCGAATATTGGGTCATCCCCCTTGTCGAACTCAGCAACTCTTGATGAAGGGCACTTGACCCCGGATCAACTGCCGCTTTCGCGAGCATTTCAGCGCCAACAGCTGGAATGCATTCGGAGTTAGGACAATGCTTATTCAGTAAATCACTCAATGCTTCATCTTTAAAATACACCAAAAGATGCGCCTGGGGATTTCGGCTCGCGCAATAAAGAGCTGCAGATAATGTGATGTCATCTTCAGGAGTATCAATCAGGATGCAACTTGCGGACTCAATGCCCGCCTTTTCCATCTCTTGACCGTCAGTGTAGCTGTTTACTTTGACGAAATTAATTTCGCCAGGTAACGGATTCTCAATATCAGCGCGACAGCACAAAACGATCGGTCGTCTGCCCGTTTCTTCATGTTGCAACATACGAATGAGATGAATGGTTCTTTGCTCATTCCAACCAAGCATCAAAATATGGTTATCCACTCTTATTCTCCTTTTCCCTAGCAAGCCAGCTCGCCAATATTCAACGCCTTCTGTGGCAACTTTACCAAGCAACGCAGCAAAAAGACTGAGTCCACCGGGGATAACAAACAGAATAACAATCCATCGACCGGCTTCGCTCGTAGGTGCTAAATCACCATAACCAACCGTAGAAGCCGTCACAACTAAATAGTAAGCGAACGTGGTGAACGAACTCGTTAAGTGCGTTTCACCCGCCAAATACAATGTCGACCATGAAATAAACACATAGCCTAGGAGAGTAAACAGTAAGTTTTTGCCATTCAGAACAAAGACATTCGCTTTGACCCAACGTTTGAGTTGTAACCAGATTATCATTCAAGCCTCTAATTATTGTCTCTTAGACAAATGCTAGAAAAAATCCAAGATGTCAACAAGGTATATCTTCCATAAGGACATATAATCACAACATAGATATCACGACCTATGTTTAGATATAAAAAAACCAGCGACAGGCTGGTTTCTCTATTAGTGTTCAAAGCACGGCTAGCAAAAAAAGCACAACCACTTGATTAAGCATTGCCTTTCACTTGCAAATTAAGCTGTTCTGCAAAATCGAGCATACGGTTCAATGGGATAAGAGACTTTACACGTAACTCATCAGAAACGAATATCTCGTGCTCATCACCACCATGTTCAAGGGCTTTTTCAATCGCTTGTAGACCATTCATCGCCATCCAAGGGCAGTGTGCACAGCTACGGCACGTTGCACCAGCACCCGCGGTAGGTGCTTCAATCAATTCTTTTTCAGGAACCAATTGCTGCATTTTGAAGAATATGCCCTTATCTGTCGCAACAATCATCTGAGGATGTGGCAACTCTTTCGCTTTCTTGATCAGTTGGCTTGTTGAGCCGACAGCGTCAGCCAGTTCAACCACACTTGCTGGGGATTCTGGGTGCACCAAAATAGCCGCTTCTGGGTATACCGATTTCATTTTCTTCAAAGCATCAGCTGAAAACTCATCATGTACAATACACTCGCCTTGCCAAAGCAACATATCGGCACCGGTTTGGTTCGCAATGTAAGAACCGAGGTGACGATCTGGGCCCCAAATAATAGATTTTCCTTCCGCGTCTAAGCTCTCAACGATTTCTAACGCGATGCTCGACGTCACAACCCAGTCTGCACGAGCTTTAACAGCCGCTGATGTGTTGGCGTATACAACCACTGTATGATCAGGATGAGCGTCACAAAACTCTGTAAATTTATCAGCAGGGCAGCCTAAGTCGAGAGAACATTCAGCTTCCAACGTTGGCATTAGGATGCGCTTTTCCGGAGTAAGAATCTTTGCAGATTCGCCCATAAAACGAACGCCAGCGATGATTAAAGTACTTGCTGAGTGACGGTTACCGAATTTAGCCATTTCTAATGAATCGCCAACGAAACCACCGGTGTCTTCAGCCAGAGCCTGAATTTCAGGGTCTGTGTAGTAATGTGCAATTAGAACTGCATCTTTCTCTTGAAGCAGTTTTTTAATGTTTGCGATGTGAGCCTGTTTCTGAGCATCGCTCAATGGAACTGGCTTAGGCGGAAACGGATAAACTGTATCGATTTTATCTAGTATATGGCTCATTGCTTTTACTCTACGCAACTTCTTCCGAGGATTAGAGTATTCTACACAGGACAGCGATTGGGATCAAAGACGATCGGTTTTAAGTAGGTAAGACTCCGCTGTAAAGCAGATAAAAAAGAGGCGCCTAAGCACCCCTATTGTTATTACAAGTGGGTTTTAGCCACTTTTGCCGAAGCACTGTTTGGGTGTTCGGTGACAACTTGTTGGTAATATTTCTTAGCTTGCGCTGCGTTATTGTTACGCATAGCAATATCACCAAGCTTAACCAGGGCATCTGCTCGTTTGTTCGAGTCTTTATACGACACAACAGCGGCAAAACTCTTCACAGCTTCTTTGTCTTGTTTCTTAGCGAAATAAAGCTGTCCTAACCAATAATGTGAATTAGGGGTAAAGGTAGAGTCTGGAAAGTCTTTTTGAAACTTTTTGAATGCTTCGATAGCACCTTTATAGTCTCGCTGCTTTAGAATCATATCCACAGCGTTTTGATAAGCCGTTTGCTCATCGACATCAGTACTGAACGTACCAGAAGCACTTTTAGAGTCCTCACTCGCGGCCACTGCGACTGTTGCCGTTTCTGCGGCTTTCACCTCACCTCTGATACGATCCAGTTCAATGAACAATTCACGTTGGCGCTCTAGCGTTTGCTTCATATCGTAGCTATTTCGTTCTAGCTCACCACGAAGTTCACTGATTTCTTGTGCCATATCGTCGATTTGCTGCTGCATTTTAAGCTGAACAAGGTTTCGATTTTGAAGCAGGCGCTCTAGACGCTCAATATCTGATTCGCTAGATGCTGATCGAGTGGAAGATGACGAATGAGTTGCGGTGCTATTGAGATCGGATACTGGAGCTGGTGCAGCGAACGAGACGTTCGCTGCACTCGCCAGTAACGAAAGCAAAATCACTCGCTTTGTGTTACTGAACATGAGGTAATTCCTCAACTATATAGTCTACTAAAATTAGTAAACAAGTACTGCACGACGGTTTTTAGCGTACACATCTTCAGATTGACCTAAAAGAAGTGGCTTCTCTTCACCGTAGCTTACGATAGAAATTTGGTCTGCTTGAACACCTAAAGCTTCTAGGTATTTCGCTACAGCTTGTGCACGACGCTCGCCAAGTGCGATGTTGTACTCAGGTGTACCGCGCTCATCAGCGTGACCTTCAATTGTCACTTTCATGTCAGCATTATTGCTTAGGTAAGCAGCGTGAGCAGCTAGAACTTCTTCATAATCGCTAGCGATAGTTGAGTTATCGAATGCAAAGTAGATGGTTTGAGTTTCGCGTAGCGCTTGCTCTTTAAGCTCTTGCTCCGACAGTTGACCATTTGCGTCAATTGGCGTTACAACCGTTGTATCTACATTGCCTTCTGTACCTGACGTTGTTTGGTTGCTTTCAGTACCAGGTGTTGCAGATGTTGCTTCATCAGTTGAGCTACATGCCGTTACTGCCATCACTGGTAGTGCAATCATCAAGCCTTTAAGAACTTTGTTAAGTTGCATCTTTTTTTCCTTACGTTATCAAACTTAGTTTCTATAGCCCGCTAAGTGCTATAGATAGTTAATTGCCACAATAGTAAACACTATCAATGACTAATAAAATGTGAAGCGCTCGCTATAAAAACGGTGACCATGATGGCGCTCTTACACGTCCGTTGGTCGCCGGTAATCTAGCTTTAAAACGACCATCAATGGAAACCATCGATAATACGTTTGTTTTATTGTAAATGGAGCTATAGATAACCATACCTCCATTGGGTGCGATGCTAGGAGATTCATCTAACAGTGTTTTAGTGAGCACCTGAACCGCACCGGTTTCCAAATCTTGCTTAGCTAAGTTAAAGCCTGAATTACTGCGATTCACCATGATCAGGAATCGACCGTCAGGAGTGATTTGACCACCTAAATTTTGACTGCCTTGCCAAGTAATACGAGACGTCGCTTTATTGGACAAATTTACATTATAAATCTGAGGTTTACCACCACGATCCGATGTAAAAATAAGAGACTTGCCATCTGGATGCCAAAACGGTTCGGTATTATTCGAACGACCGTGGGTAATTTGAGTCAGCTTACGGCTTGCTAAATCAAGCGTGTATACCTGAAGACTGCCTGTTTTCGATAATACCAATGCCAATGTTTTACCATCTGGCGAGAATCTTGGCGCACCATTATGACGAGGGTATGACGTCACCTTTTCACGTTTGCCCGTGTAGATATTCATGATGAATATTTCAGCTTGGCCATTTTGAAAGCTTACATAAGCGATTTTTTTACCATCAGGCGACCATGCGGGTGACATAAGAGGCTGCTTAGAACGAAGAACCAGGCGCTCGTTGAAGCCATCATAGTCCGCAACACGAAGTTGGTATGGGTACTTGTCTTTATCATTCACTACCACGTAAGAAATACGAGTAAGAAACGCACCTTTCTCCCCCGTGAGCTGTTCATAAACTAAGTCAGAAATACGGTGCGCATACTCTCTCAAGCGTTTACCTGGAACCGTCGCTTTCTTATTGAACAATACGTGGTCTTTAGAGAGTACCAATTGGCCTTCATCGCTTAGTGCACGGCTTTGTCCTTTAGTCAGTTGACCACGAACAATGTCGATCAATTGGTAATTGACCACATACTGCCCTTCGGCATTCTTAGTGATGGTTCCGGTTAGCAATGAATCAACGCCTAGGTTCGTCCAAGCATCAAAATCCACCTCAGCTTCGCTGTAAGGCGTCTGAGGCATTTTGCTTATCGCAACTGGGCTGAATTTACCACTGCGCTGTAAATCAGAAGCAATCACTGCGGATACATCGTGTGGCAATGGCTCTGCACCTTCCCAACGGAAAGGCACAATCGCGATAGGTCGTGCCGAGTTAATACCGTCTGTAATAACCAGCTCCAGTGCTGCATGTGCAAACTGGCTGCTTGTCGCTATTAAGAAAACAAAACTCAGTAATAGTTTCTTTAACACAAGTTCGTCCTTTTACTCTGGTGATACCGTTAAGTTAATGTTTTTTAGTGATGTCACAATGTCGGGGTCTTTAGGTAAGGGGTAAGACTGTACCTGTGCCACGGCACGCTTCGTTGCTGCGCATAAACGACTATCACCATCCAAAATACTCAAACTGCCCAAAATTGCGTTAGAGCCCGTTGGAATCAGTTTCAGGTTCACTCGGCATGAGCGCCCTCGAAAGCTGTCCTCTAACAATAAATTTTGCTGAATAAGTTGGGTATAAATAGCACCATAACGCTGCACTTCATCACCAATAAATTTTTGCCTTGCTGAAGAGTTTTGAGTCGCTTCCGTTTCAAGCCCAGCAAAGATGTCGTTCAACGCTGCCTCTTGCTGTTTACGCTCTTTTTCGGCCCTTGCTGCTGCCTCTTTCGCCTTACGAGCTTTCTCGGCTGCGACGGCCGCTTCTTTCTCTTTTGCTATACGCTGCTTTTCTGCGCGTTCAGCGGCCTCTTTTTGCTTGCGCGCTTTATCGGCAGCCTCTTTCGCAGCCTCTTTCGCAGCCTTTTCCTTTGCTACGCGCTCTTGTTCCGCTTTAGCGATTGCCGCAGCTTTAGCTTTACGCGCACGCTCTACTTTGGCTAACTCAGCTTCTTTCTGTTTGCGAGCTGCTTCTGCTTTCGCGGCTTTCTTTTTCTCTTGCTGTACACGCGCCTCTTCAGCTTTACGTTGTTGCTCTTTTTGAATTCGACGTTTTTCAGCTTCACGCGCCGCTTTGGCTTCTTTGGCTTGTTTTTCTTTCAGTTTGCGGATGTTTTCTTCTTCCGCTTTACGGTTCTTTTCAAGCCGTTCACTTTCACGACGTAACTTATCTAACCGTTCTTGCTCTTTCTTACTCGCCGCTTCTCTTTGCTGACGGATCTGCTGAGCTTGCTGACGAACTAACTGAGGGTCAATCACAACAGCCTGAACCATTTGACCGGTTGGCTTTTTAGGTTCTGACATCGTGAAATCCGCTCCCCAAATAAGAGCGACGAATAGAATGACATGCAGCCCGATTGAAATTAGAAGCGGCGCTTTCAAACTCTTTGATTTTGTATTATTCGCTTTCATGAATGCTACGGAGCTATTCCCTTATATCCGTTAAAAGGCCAACCTTAGGCACGCCTGCACGGCTTAATTCATCAAGTAATAAAACCACTTTGGCATAAGGCGTTGCGGCATCACCACCAACGGCGACTGGCGAGTTTGGTTTTAAAGACAATTCAGCTTTCACCCGAACGATAATCTCTTCAAGTGACAGGCCATGTTGAACTTCTTCATTGTTAACACTCAAGCCAAGTTCACCATCTTTATTCACTTCAACAATAATAAAGCTCGCGTTATCATCGCCCAATAACTCTTGTGCTGATTTCGCGGTTGAGGCTTTTGGCAATTCAACATCAACACCTTGAGTCACAAACGGTGACGTCACCATAAATATGATCAGTAAAACCAACATAACGTCGATGTAAGGTACAACGTTAATCTCTGCGGTCATTTTGCGTTTTTTAGGTTGGTATCCTGCCATCTATTATTCCCTGCCAGCCATCGCTTGACGGTGAAGAATACTGTGGAACTCTTCTGAGAAAGTCGCATAGTTGTGTTCGAGCTTACCGACTCGACTACTAAAGCGGTTGTACGCCATTACCGCTGGGATAGCAGCAAACAAACCCATTGCAGTTGCAATCAGTGCTTCTGCAATACCAGGAGCAACCATGGCTAAAGTCGCTTGCTTAACTTGCCCTAGGGCTATGAATGAGTGCATGATGCCCCAAACCGTACCAAACAGGCCGATGTATGGGCTTATAGAACCCACTGTCGCTAAAAAAGGCAAACTGGTTTCGAGTTCATCAACTTCACGAGCAACGGCTACACGCATTGCACGGCCAGTACCTTCCATAATAAAGTCCGGAGAGGTTGCATTTGATTTTCTAAGACGTGCGAACTCAGTAAAGCCTGCGTAGAAAATCTCTTCGGTACCAGAAAGCTCCTCTTTTCGCTTATTGCTCTCTTGATACAGTTTTGCAAGGTCAACACCTGACCAAAACTTATCTTCAAACACATCCGTTTGTTTAGAAGCTTGTGAAAGCACTTTGCTTCTTTTAATGATCATTGCCCAAGAAACGACAGACATGCCCATAAGAATTAGCATGACCATTTTAACTAGCAAACTAGCTTCTAAAATTAGGCCTAAAATTGAGATTTCAGCAGTCACTATGCGTTAGCTCCGTAATAATAAATGTTGGCATTGCCGTTGGCTTCATTTTTTGATTATCGATACATGCTACCTTAACCATTGCTTTACACAATGCTTTGCCATCAGGATTTACGATCTCTTGACAGAAGACCAAGGTCGCTCGCTTCAACTCGTAAATGTTTGTAATAACTTGTAAACGTTCATCAAGACGTGCGCCTTGAATAAAATCAATATCAATATGTCGAACGACAAAACCGATGTTTTTTTCGAGTAACAAGTGTTGAGAAACACCTACCGAGCGTAACATCTCCGTTCGAGCACGTTCAAAAAACTTGAGGTAATTGGAATGATACACAAGCCCACCAGCATCGGTATCTTCGTAATAGACAGTTACTGGCCACGTAAACGTTTTAGATAATCCCTGCAAATTGATACCACATCCCAAAATGATAAAGGTCTCACTATAACCTAACTCCTTATCTTAAGTCGTATATCGCGGTTAATTTTTTGAATTTAGAGACAAAAAAAAGGCCATCTGTATAAGATGACCTCTTTTTGACTAAAAACCCTACGACGATAACGGTTTACTTTGTAATAAACCCAAAACCTTACCTTTTAGATAAAGCGCAACGCCGTTAAGTAGAGCAAAATCGTGAGTGAAACGTATGGGCTAAACAGCAATTGCCATACCCAAGCTCTGGGCTTAAACCCAATCCCATAAACCATGCTCGAGCATACTGCCCAAATAAACATAGGTCCAATAATCGAGTTAAAGCCACCAATGCTTGTCGCATACGCATCAGGATCCCACATAACTAAACTTACGTGCACAAAACCCAATATTAGGGATAAAACTCTAAATAGAGTCTTATCCATAGGTTGATGCAGCTTAGCCACTTGCTCTGCGAGGTTATTCACTGTCTTTGTCCATCATTTCTGAATGCTCAAGCCATAGAGCATTGATGATGCCGAATGCACATGCTAGAAGTACACCCAAAATCCATGCGAAATACCACATAAAATTTCTCCTAAGTTATTTAACTTCTAGCTTAGTAAGCTGAAACGTCGTTATCTTCGATATGTTTCTTATCTATACGACCGAACATTTTGTAGTATGTCCAAGTTGTGTAGCCAAGAATCACAGGAACCATTACCGCCGCAACTGCCGTCATCAGGCCAAGCGTAAGTTCGCTTGCTGTTGAATCCCACATAGTCAAACTATGATTTGGGTTTAGGCTTGATGGCATTACGAATGGGAACATCGCAAAACCTGCGGTTAGAATCACACCAGCATTAGACAAACTTGAGAATAAGAAAGCAAAACCACCACGCTCAAAGCGAGATGCAATCACAGCAAGCAGTGGCATTACTACACCTAGAATTGGTGCAGCCCACATTGCTGGATACGTTTCGAAATTTGTCAACCAAGCACCAACTTGAAGTGCAACTTCTTTGTTTAATGGGTTTGAGTCAGCAAAGTTGTCAATCGTACTTGTTAATACGTAACCTTCCATCGATTGAACCCAGAAACCACCAATCACGAACAGTGCAATAGCAACTACGCCAGTAATTTGAGCAACGTTACGAGCCCGAACGTGCAGATCTTCTGTTGTTTTCATTTGAAGCCATGTAGCGCCCTGCATAACAAACAACATCAGAGCCAACACACCACAAAGCAATGCAAACGGGTTAAGCAGCGCAAAGAACGTACCGTGATACTGAGACATCATGAGTTCGTTCAGTTCGAATGGTACACCCTGGAGTAGGTTACCGAATGCAACACCAAAGATAATTGGTGGAACCGCACCGCTAAAGCAGATAGCAAAATCCCAAACTTTACGCCATCTTGGGTCTTCAACCTTAGAACGATAATCTAGGCCAAGTGGACGCATCCATAAGGCAGCCAACGTCACGAACATCGCAAAGTAGAAACCAGAGAAAGACGTTGAGTAAACCAGTGGCCAAGCAGCGAATAGTGCACCACCAGCTGTGATCAACCAAACTTGGTTACCATCCCAGTGCGGCGCAATCGTGTTAATCATGATACGGCGTTCAGTGTCGCTCTTGCCGATAACTGGCACCAGTGCACCAACACCCATATCAAAACCATCAGTTACAGCGAAACCAACCAGCAGAACACCGATTAATACCCACCAAATAAGTCGTAAGCTTTCGTAATCAAACATAATATTCCCTCACTTATACTTCGACTGAACGGCTAACTTTGTCTTCAACAGAGTTATCGTTTTGTTCAAAGTGGTAACGGCCGGTCTTCAAGCTACTTGGACCTTTACGTGCAAATTTCAGCATTAAGTAAACTTCAGCAATCAAGAATACGGTGTACAATCCCAGAATCGTGAATAGAGAAGCCCAAAGCTGTCCAGTCGTCAGTGCTGATGCTGCAACATTAACCGGTAGGATTTCACCCACAGCCCAAGGTTGACGACCAAATTCAGCAACGAACCAACCCGCTTCGATCGCAATCCAAGGCAGTGGGATTGAGAATAGCGCAGCTTTAAGAATCCACGGTTTTTGTTCGATCTTCTGACGACACGTCTGAATAAATGCAGCTCCGAATACGAATAGCATAATGAAGCCACACACAACCATGATACGGAATGAGAAGAATAGTGGCAGAACGGTTGGGATAGAATCGTCCGCAGCCATTTGGATTTGGTCTTCTGTTGCGTCAACAACCTTATCGGTATAACGCTTAAGAAGAAGGCCATAACCGAGGTCCACTTTCACTTCATCAAAAGCGGCGATGTTTTCTTCAGACTTATCACCAGAACGTAGCTTTTCAAGCAATTCGTATGCATACATGCCCGTACGAATGCGTTCAATGTGTTGTTCACGTAAGTCGCGTAGACCCGTAACCTCTGTATCAAGGGAACGTGTTGCGATGATACCCATGACATAAGGAATCTTAATCGCGTAATCCGTCTGCATAGTTTCTTGGTTTGGAATACCAAAAACAGTAAATGCAGCTGGTGCTTCTTCGGTGTTCCACTCCGCTTCTACAGCAGCAAGCTTCGATTTTTGAACATCACCAAGCTCGTAGCCAGATTCGTCACCTAGAATGATTACTGACAGGATTGCCGCCATACCAAAAGATGCTGCGATCGCAAAAGAACGACGAGCGAACGCAAGATCACGTCCTTTCATGATGTAGTATGAACTAATACCAAGGATGAACATTGCACCCGTTGTATAACCTGACGCTACTGTGTGTACAAACTTAACTTGTGCGACTGGGTTTAGGACAACTTCAGCGAAGCTCACCATTTCCATACGCATCGTTTCAAAGTTAAATTCCGCACCCACTGGGTTTTGCATCCAGCCGTTAGCAACCAGAATCCAAAGTGCAGAGAAGTTAGAGCCAAGAGCAACTAACCAAGTCACCGCCAAGTGTTGGCGCTTTGACAATCTGTCCCAACCAAAGAAGAAAAGACCAACAAAAGTAGACTCTAGGAAGAATGCAACAAGCCCTTCGATAGCTAGCGGAGCACCAAAGATGTCACCAACATAGTGCGAATAATAAGACCAGTTAGTACCAAACTGAAACTCCATGGTTAAGCCTGTCGCTACACCAAGAGCAAAGTTAATACCAAACAATTTACCCCAGAACTTGGTCATGTCCTTGTAAATTTGCTTGCCAGTCATTACATAAACTGACTCCATAATGGCAAGTAGAAATGCCATACCTAAAGTCAGTGGAACAAATAAGAAGTGATACATCGCTGTAAATGCAAACTGCAATCGCGACAGATCAACAACATCAATCATGGTAACTCCTTTGTGTCGGCTGAATGACACTTGTGTGATTATTCACCGCAAAAATCCATTTAATAACAACTCACTGAATTGTTATTAAAAATCAATATTTGTAGCGAAAAAGTACCGTTTTAGTTAGATTATTGTTAAGAACTAGCTAATATAGCTAGCGCTAATATTACTGGTAAATTCAATATGTTTCAAAAGATTTATAGGCGAATTCTGTGTTGATTTATATCAAATTTACTCGGGTAAATTTGAGCTGCTTTTGTACAAAATGGCGAAAATCACACCAAGATGGCTTCTGTTATTCATCACACTCGATATCTGCGACAAAAGGCTCGCACTAACTCAACATGCGAATCACAAATAAACGAAAGATTTTAACAAAGCGCACCATATTCCATTTCATTTGCTGCTCGTGAAATTAAAAATGGAATCACAGTTTTCATTTTCGAGGGGCTATATCCGACCTTTTTACCGATTAGCTCAAAGAGTTGTTATTCATTAAATAGCTAAGTCCAACGCTAATATAGGTGAGATCGATAGAATGAATAATTTAACGATGCGACGGTTTATCGATTCCGAAATGTAGATAGGCTCTGTCGGTCGCGATTCGACCTCTTGGCGTTCTTTGTAGATAACCTTGTTGAATCAAGTAAGGCTCTAACACATCTTCAATGGTATCTCTCTCTTCACCAATTGCCGCCGCCATATTGTCGATACCAACAGGGCCACCACCAAACTTCTCCATGATCGCAAGCAATAGCTTTCTATCCATATAGTCAAAACCTTTGGCGTCGACATCCAGCATGTTGAGCGCTTTGTCAGCCACGTCAGGAGAGATGTGTCCATCGCCTTTTACTTCCGCGTAGTCACGAACACGACGAAGTAAACGGTTGGCGATGCGTGGTGTACCTCGAGCACGACGAGCCACTTCTAACGCTCCTTCCGGATCCATAGAAAGACCAAGGCAATCAGCACTGCGCTGAACGATGTTTTGTAAATCTTCAACCTTGTAGTACTCAAGGCGTTGGGTGATCCCAAATCGGTCACGTAAAGGAGAGGTGAGCGAACCAGCACGAGTGGTTGCGCCAATCAAAGTAAAAGGAGGCAGATCGATCTTAATAGAACGTGCTGCTGGCCCTTCACCAATCATGATATCCAGTTGGTAGTCTTCCATCGCAGGGTACAAGACTTCTTCAACCACAGGGCTTAAACGGTGGATCTCATCAATAAATAGGACATCATTTTCTTCAAGATTGGTCAGCAACGCCGCTAAGTCACCCGCTTTTTCTAATACAGGCCCTGAAGTCGTACGAATGTTGACATCCATCTCATTGGCTACAATATTCGCCAACGTGGTTTTACCCAAACCGGGTGGACCAAATATCAAAAGATGATCGAGCGCCTCACTACGCAATTGTGCCGCTTTGATGAAAATTTCCATCTGGCCACGAACGTGATCCTGACCTTGATAGTCGGCAAGAGCTTTAGGGCGTATTGCACGATCAATGACATCTTCATCTTTGAATACTGGGTTGTCCGGTGCAATAAGGCGATCGGCTTCAATCATAAATTCTGCTATTCCTAACTATGCGTTTCTTAACTCTGCGCTTCTTGACTCTGTGTAAAGGCAAAGTAAATGAGTCTATTTTGTAGAACAAGTATATTGAGTATTAAACCATCGATTTCAGAGCTTCGCGAATCAACTGTTCGCTGGTCATGCCATCTTTAGCCACTTGAGAAACCACCTTAGAAGCTTGAGTCGGCTTGTAGCCTAATGCAAGCAGTGCACTGACCGCTTCTTCTTCCGCGTCGTGAGCCGTTGGCATAGAATCAATCGGAGCTGCGTCCGTTGCTGGAGTAAACAGGTCACCCGCGCCCCACCCTTTCAGGCGGTCTTTCATTTCAACAACCAGACGTTCAGCGGTTTTCTTACCCACTCCTGGAAGTTTAACCAGCGTAGAAATATCTTCACGTTCAACACTCTGAACAAACTGACTAGCCGTCATACCCGAAAGAATGCCAAGGCCAAGCTTAGGGCCTACTCCGTTAGCTTTGATGACTTCGCGGAACAGCGCACGCTCTTTAACCGTATTAAAACCATAAAGTAACTGGGCATCTTCACGTACCACAAAGTGCGTGTAGATGATTGCCTCTTCGCCCACGTTAGGTAATTCATAAAAACAGCTCATTGGCATTTGAACTTCATAGCCAACACCACTCACTTCGATTAGTAACTCAGGGGGTTGCTTTTCTATTAATGTACCGCGTAAACGTCCGATCACAACTTGCTCTCTTGATGGAATATATTTTGTGGGACAGAATATAAAAGAACTGGATACTTATCCAGTTCTTTGTGTTTGTTCTCGTGATTTATTTAGACTTATTCAGCCCGACATCAAAAGATTAAAAGTGCCCTATTTAAATTCAAAGCAGCGTAGTGATGGTGTGATTTTTAACTAACGGTAACGCCCTTTTCTCGCGCCTGTCGCTTTACCTGCAAGCGCTATCAAAGTTTTATTGGTGTTAGCATGCGTGATCGCGACACCTAGAGCATCGGCTGCATCGGCCTGTGGTTTGGCAGGTAACTTAAGCATACTCATCACCATATTTTGAACCATCGACTTGTCCGCACCACCATTGCCGGTCACCGCTTGCTTGATTAACCTTGCTGCGTATTCATGTACTGGCAAATCCGCATTTACCGCTGCCACTATCGCACTGCCGCGCGCTTGGCCAAGCTTAAGTGCAGAATCCGCATTCTTCGCCATGAAGACCTGCTCAATCGCAAACACATCTGGCTGAAACTGAGTGATGATTTCGCTCACACCGGCGTAGATTTGTTTGAGTCGGCCCGGCAGTTCTTTTTCAGAGGTGCGAATACAACCGCTACCTAAGTAATATAGATGGCGACCATTTTGACGAATCACGCCATAGCCGGTAATACGCGAGCCAGGGTCAATCCCTAAGATAATAGACATAACTTGAATACTGATTATTTATACATGCTTTATGAGCTTAGTATATCGAACGCAAAAAAAAATGCCCGTCAAATTAACGGGCATTTTCTAATTTACTGGCAAGTCTGGCTCATAAATTAAAGAGCTCTCTATCAACTAGGATCTCTTTATCAACAACAAAAGATAACAGGCTTACGCTTGCTCTTTTTTCTCTGCCAATTTAACTGCGATGGCTAGCTCTTCCAGTGATGCTGGGTTCGCTAGGCTTGGCGCGTCTGTTAGTAGACATGCTGCAGCGGTTGTTTTCGGGAATGCGATAACGTCACGGATGTTCTCAGTACCACAAAGCAGCATTGCTAGACGGTCAAGACCGAATGCTAGACCAGCGTGTGGTGGCGTACCGTACTTAAGCGCTTCAAGTAGGAAGCCGAACTTCTCTTGTTGCTCTTGTGCTTCGATACCTAGGATACCGAATACCGCCGTTTGCATTTCTGCGTTGTGAATACGTACAGAACCGCCGCCTACTTCGTAGCCGTTGATGACCATGTCGTATGCATCAGAATTTGCTGCTGCTGGGTTCGCTTTAAGCTCTTCCGCGTTCACACCGAGTGGTGATGTGAATGGGTGGTGCATCGCGTGTAGGTTACCTTCGCCGTCTTCTTCGAACATTGGGAAGTCAACAACCCACAGTGGAGCCCATGCAGATGTGTCTGTTAGCTCTAGATCCGTACCCAGTTTAAGACGAAGTGCGCCCATGGCTTCAGCAACGATGCCCGCTTTGTCTGCGCCGAACAGAATGATATCGCCAGATTCAGCTTGAGTGCGATCGAGAATACCGTTGATTACGTCTTCGCTTAGAAACTTAGCCACTGGAGATTGAATACCTTCCATGCCTGCAGCACGGTCGTTAACCTTCATCCAAGCTAGGCCTTTCGCGCCGTAGATGTTTACGTATTCAGCGTAACCGTCGATTTGCTTACGAGTTAGCTTAGCACCACCTGGAACACGGATAACCGCTACGCGACCTTTTTCGTCGTTAGCTGGGCCAGAGAATACTTTGAACTCAACGTCTTTAACCAAGTCAGCAACATCAACGAGCTCTAGTGGGTTACGTAGATCTGGCTTATCAGAACCGAAACGACGAATCGCTTCAGAGAAAGGCATTACTGGGAATTGACCAAGTTCAACATCGAGAAGTTCTTTCCACATATCGTGAACAAGCTTCTCAGTCACGTTACGTACTTCTTGAGAAGTCATGAAAGATGTTTCGATATCGATTTGAGTAAATTCAGGCTGACGGTCAGCACGTAAATCTTCATCACGGAAACATTTAACGATTTGGTAGTAACGGTCGAAACCAGACATCATCAGCAGTTGCTTGAACAGCTGAGGAGATTGAGGAAGTGCGTAGAAGCTACCTTTGTGAACACGGCTTGGTACTAGGTAGTCACGAGCACCTTCTGGTGTCGCTTTCGTGAGTACTGGCGTTTCGATGTCTAAGAATAGGTTCTCATCTAGGAAACGACGAACGAAGCTAGAAGCACGTGCACGAAGCTTGATACGGTCGCTCATTTCTGGACGACGAAGATCGATGTAACGGTACTTAAGACGCTGCTCTTCAGAGTTCGTTTGGTTGAAGTCTAGTGGAAGCGCTTCTGAACGGTTGATGATCTCTAGACCCGTCGCGTAAAGTTCTACTTCACCAGTAGCCATGTCTTTATTTACTTGGCTGTCCGGACGAACACGTACTTCACCAGTAAACTTGATACAGAATTCATTACGCAGTTGGTTAGCGATCGGGAAGATATCTTTCATATCTGGATCGACAACAACCTGAACGATGCCTTCACGATCACGCATATCAATAAAGATAAGACCGCCTAAATCACGGCGACGGTTTACCCAGCCGCACAATTCTACAGTTTGTCCCGCCAGGGACTTGTTCAGGTTACCACAGTAATGGGTACGCATAATGAATTTCCCAATCTCTTAATTATTTACTAGTTTCCAAGCTGTCAGTGGTCATTCCACACAACAGAGCAAAGGAACATTTATACGCGGAAACTCGCTTAAAATCGACCTTCCACATTCGAATTTATTGTGTTTTATCTGGCTTTGCTGCTTTTTAGCTCATCAAGTGCACAAAGATTCATCAAAACAGAAAAAATTGCGATAATTATATCTCGAAAGTACCTTAATCAGCAAAGCTCTCGTACAGTAGATTTTAGGCCGCGTTGACCTTTCGTCGTTAAATTTTGTTCGAGATAAAAGCGTTTTAATCGCGGCGAGGGGGAAGTAGCCGAGTCATTCTAAGCAAATATCTGAAAATACGTCATTATTATTACCCAATCTGGCTCAGTTTCCGGCTCAAAAAGGCAATCATCAAATCTCGATGTTTTGATCCTTCTGTTATCACTCCACTCGCTCTAATCCTGAGCCTAATCTCAGTTTTCGTGACAGTGACGCTTTTTTTACGTAAAATATGTCCCCTTTTATTTGGTACGAATTTTGTGCCGATTACGCTGACTGTCGAGAGAAAATGCCATGAGCAACACAGACAATATCTTTTCCGCTCCTATCGATAAAATTGGAGACTTCACCTTTGATGCAAGGGTTGCTGAAGTATTTCCGGATATGATTCAACGTTCGGTGCCTGGCTATAGCAATATAATCTCTGCAATCGGCATGCTGGCTGAACGCTTTGTAAAACCACATTCCAATGTTTACGACCTTGGCTGCTCGCTTGGTGCTGCGACACTGTCTATGCGTCGTCACATTCAGCAAGAAGGCTGCACGATTTTCGCGATAGATAATTCAGAAGCCATGGTTGAGCGCTGCAAATTGCACGTTAATGCTTACCGCAGTGACACACCGGTAGACGTGATTGAAGCCGACATCCGTGAAGTGGAAATCAAAGACGCTTCTGTCGTGGTGCTTAACTTTACGCTGCAATTTCTTTCTCCAGACGATCGATACGCTCTGCTTGAGAAGATTCATGCCGGTTTACGCCCAGGCGGGATCTTAATCTTGTCAGAAAAATACGTCTTTGAAGATGAAAGCGCCAATGAACTGCTTATCGACCTGCATCACGACTTTAAGCGCGCCAACGGATACAGCGAGTTAGAAGTCAGCCAGAAACGCAGCGCAATTGAAAACGTGATGCGTCCAGACTCGATCCCGGTTCACAGAGAGCGATTTGATAAGATTGGCTTCTCAAGCAACGAAGTCTGGTTCCAATGTTTCAACTTTGGTTCAATGTTCGCGATAAAGTAAACATTTTCGATTACGTCATAGTCGCGACACCGTTAGCACGTACTAAAATGTCATCCTCAAGAGCGAGGAACGAGCGAGTTGGGGATCTCTTATCAAACACGATAAACGAGACTCCCTAGCCTGTTTGTCTACACTCTTAATCGTGTGACAAATTTAATTTCTACACCACCAACTCAGTGAAAACCTATGTTTAATTTTGCCAATTTTTATCAACTTATTGCCCAAGATACTCGCCTTCAGCCGTGGCTCAATGTTCTGCCACAACAACTGACCGATTGGCAAAATGCAGAGCACGGCGATTTCGATCGTTGGTTACGTGCACTAAACAAGATTCCACAAGGTATGCCAGATCAAGTTGACCTGAAAAATTCAGTGACGGTTGGCAGCTCAACACCGTTTCACACCGGCGAGCTTAAAAAGCTAGAAAGCCTACTAAAGACCTTCCACCCATGGAGAAAAGGACCTTACACGGTTCACGATATTCATATTGATACTGAGTGGCGCAGTGACTGGAAATGGGATCGTGTGCTGCCACATATCTCTCCTTTGAAAAACCGTTCGGTTCTCGATGTCGGTTGTGGCAATGGCTACCACATGTGGCGCATGCTGGGTGAAGGTGCTCGCTTAACGGTTGGTATTGATCCTTCCCACCTATTCTTGGTTCAGTTTGAAGCGATTCGTAAGTTGATGGGCGATGACCAACGAGCTCACCTATTACCGCTTGGCATTGAGCAACTGCCAAAGCTTGAAGCCTACGATACGGTATTCAGTATGGGGGTACTTTACCACCGTCGTTCACCACTGGACCATTTGATTCAACTGAAAGACCAATTGGTCTCAGGCGGTGAACTGGTGCTTGAAACTTTGGTTATCGAAGGCGACGAAAATGCGGTACTGGTACCGGTTGATCGCTATGCGCAAATGAGAAACGTCTACTTCTTCCCTTCTGCTCGCGCCCTGAAACGCTGGCTAGAGCAAGTGGGTTTTGACGACGTACGAATCGTTGACGAAAATGTCACGACGATTGGTGAACAACGCACAACAGAATGGATGACACACAACTCTCTTCCAGATTACCTCGATCCGAACGATCCAAGTAAAACCGTTGAAGGTCACCCTGCACCAAGACGTGCGATTTTGGTCGCAACAAAGCCATAAGATTGATTCACTCAACGACCATTTTTTGTATTAACTTTGAGTCTAAATACACGTTAATTGTTTAAAAAACGACTGGTGTTTAATAAGTGAACAATTTGAATGCGCAATAATTGGCGTAACGCTCACATTGCGATTCAATATAACCAGACTCTTACAATAGGATGCTTCACGCATCCTTTTTTGTGAGATAAAATCCTAAATAGTCTGAACTATTATCAAATTCTCTAAGGTTTTTTTATGTTTAAGCGATTATCGCCAATTGTGGCGGTGGGTTTGCTCTCTGGCTGCACCCTCACAAATGGTGCAACCTACCACCAAGAAACTCTCGACGCTCTTTCTCGCTCAGAGACAAACATCGCAAATAGGGTTCAAAACCTTGAACTGAAAATAAGTAACCAAAATGACTATATTGAAAGTTTAGAAGGTGAAATTACGGCTCTGTCTAACCAATTAGATGTCCATCTCACGAGAGTCGAAAATAAAGTCACGCAACAGTTAGAGAAAAAGAAACCCATGACCGTTGCTGTCGCTCCTATTCCACCCACTTCACAACCCACTATCCTAGGCGGAATCGAAAAGGTGTCTATCGACTTAATAGCACAAAGCTTTGATGCTCGAGTTGATACCGGCGCAAGCACTTCATCTTTAAACGCTGTCGATATCAAAAAATTCGAACGTAATAGCAAGAACTGGGTTAAATTTCACCTAGACGACAAAGCCCAAGCAGCAGAAGACAAAAAGTGGATTGAAGCGCCAATTCTTCGTTATGTGAAAATTCGTCAGTCAACCAATGCTCAGACAGAGCGTCGAGCTGTCATTGAATTGTGGGTAAAAGTTGGAAATATCCATGAAAAAGCGCAATTTACATTGGCGGATCGCTCTCAAATGACTCACCCTGTATTACTGGGACGTGAATTTATCAAAGATATCGCGTTAGTAGATGTAAGCAAAAAGTACGTACAAACGGAAGCTAAATAACAATAGTAGGGTAAGCTATGACATCCAGAATTCCATTTTATATCTCTATTTTGCTACTCATTGTAGCAGGTATAACACTCAGTATATTTAGACATATGACCTACGGGGTACCGTGGACCCCAGGAGAAACCAAACAAATCTGGGACGTTGAAGCTCGAGTCGAGTTCAATGCTGTAGGCAAAGAAGCAAAAGTTTCGTTAGCGGCTCCTCACACTCAATCTAACTACACACTTATTGGCGAGTCAGCTTCCTCACCGGGTTACGGTATTTCTTATTTAAATACGGAGTCTGGTCGCCGTGCAGAATGGTCGATTCGCTATGCCGACGGCCCGCAAACCATCTACTACAAAACACAATTTTTAGTCGACAACCAAGCCAAAGTGGAGCATATCCCTCCAAAAGGTGAAATTGTACAGCCAAGCTTTGACGGCCCAGAAGAAGCTGCGGCTCTTGCGTTGATTGATCGAGCAACCAAACGCTCAGCAGATAACCTCACATTTACTCGTGAGCTAATCAAAACGCTTAACGATCCCGATAGCCAAAATTCAGCACTCATTCTGAACCACATGACCAAAGTAGAAGCCACACACAAGCTACTTTCAGCCGCAAAAATCCACAACAAAGTGGTTGGTGTTATCGAACTCGAGGATGGACGTCGTCGTCAATCAATTCAAAACATGATCCAGATTTGGGACAATGAACAATGGATTCTATTTTCTCCTGAATCAAGCCAACAACAAATTCAACCAAATCTACTTATCTGGGATGAATCAAACGTCTCTTTATTGGATGTGGTTGGTGGTCAAAACAGTAAAGTGCATTTTTCAATGATTGCCCAAGAAGTTTCACCAACGGAAGCAACCAACAGCAAAATTTCTTCGGACCAGCTATTGAACTTATCCATCCACAGTTTACCGCTAGAAGAACAAGCGATGTTTAAAACCATCATGCTGATCCCCATCGGAGCACTGATTGTTGTATTCTTACGTGTCATCATTGGTTTGAAAACGTCCGGTACATTCATGCCGGTTTTGATTGCGGTCGCCTTTGTACAAACACAATTGGTAACGGGTATTGTCGGCTTCCTATTGATCGTGGGGACCGGCCTTGTTATACGAAGTTACTTGTCCAAGCTCAATCTCTTACTGGTTGCCCGAATATCGGCGGTGATCATTACGGTGATATTGATTATTTCTGTGTTTACGGTGGTGGCGTTTAAGATTGGCCTAACAGAGGGGCTATCCATTACATTCTTCCCAATGATTATTTTATCTTGGACTATCGAACGTATGTCTATCCTTTGGGAAGAGGAAGGAGCGAAAGAAGTTGTGCTGCAAGGTGGCGGGTCTCTATTTACCGCAGTGCTTGTTTACTTAGGTATGACGAACCCCTTCATTCAACATTTAACGTTTAACTTCATTGGTTTACAACTGGTTATTTTAGCAACCATACTGTTACTGGGTAACTACACGGGTTACCGTCTGACCGAGCTTCGTCGATTTAAGCCGCTAACGGAGGACTAAATTATGTTTGAGCAATTTACTTCACCGTTTAAGTTGAAAGACAAAGGCATAATGGGAATGAACAAGCGTAACCATAGTTATATTGGTCGCTATAATGATCGTTCTAAATATCCACTCGTTGATGACAAGCTTAAGACTAAAATCATCGCTGAACAGGCTGGCGCGACGGTTCCAAAACTGATTGGTGTTATTAGTCACCAAGCTGAAGTAAAAACAATACATAAGATGGTTAGAGAGTGGCCTGGTTTTGTAATCAAGCCGGCTCAAGGCAGTGGTGGGAAAGGTATCCTTGTGATCACGTCTCACAAAGATGGCGTTTATACTAAGCCATCCGGTTCGACCATTAATAAACAAGATGTAGAGCGTCACATCAGTAACGCTCTGGCTGGTCTTTTTTCACTTGGTGGTAAAAACGACGTCGCCGTGGTTGAAAACCTCATCAAGTTTGATGAATGTTTCGACGGCTTTAGTTACGAAGGTGTGCCTGACGTTCGGATCATCGTGTTCAAAGGCTACCCTGTCATGGCAATGATGCGTCTATCAACTTCCGCCTCGGACGGTAAGGCAAACTTGCACCAAGGTGCTGTAGGCGTCGGTATTTGTATCGCGACAGGTAAAGCCGTTCGGGCCGTTCAGTTCGACCATCCAGTCACTCATCACCCAGACACAGGAAAAGAGTTAGCGTTACTCAAAATACCACATTGGGAGAAACTACTGACGCTTGCTTCAAGCGCTTGGGAAATGACAGGCCTTGGTTATATGGGCACAGACATGGTTTTAGACCAAGAAGAAGGTCCTATGGTACTGGAGCTTAACGCACGTCCAGGGTTAGCAATCCAAATTGCAAATGGCGCAGGTTTACTGCCTCGCTTACACCATATTGAAAACCTTGGCATACCCGCTGAATATCCAAAACCGACAGAACGCGTCGCGTACGCCGCGAAACAGTTTGGTGTTCACGGCAATGAGCTTGCTTCAGACTAAAAGACTGACTACGTCATTGATTGCTGACGAATTGAGCTAAATAAAAAAACCGCATAACTCTGAGAGTTATGCGGTTTTTTAATGCGTGTCGTTAATTAGCTTAACGCTCGGAACTAAGCTTCTGTTGTTTCGGCTTCAGACTCTCGAATGGGATCAATGCGAACTGCCGCTACTTTAAACTCTGGGATCTTAGCATGCGGATCAGTTGCTGTCGTAGTTAAGCGGTTAACTGGAGATTCGACAAAATGGAATGGAATAAATACCACCCCCTTTTGCATTCGCTTAGTTACAAATGCTGCGATTTCAATCTCGCCACGACGGGTTGATACTTTGAGTATCTGTCCATTCGAGATACCTAACTCTTCAGCATCCTGAACACTGACCATTGCACGAGGCCCTGCCAAATTGTCAAGCCCTTGGGTTTTGCGTGTCATAGTTCCGGTGTGAAACTGCTCAAGAACACGTCCTGTGGTCAACACCAATGGGTAATCTTCATCGGGTAATTCTGCTGCATACCTAAACGGAATCGCCGCCATTTGACCGCGCCCACGAGTAAATTGGGTTTGGTGCATAATACGCGTGCCGTTTGGGTTATTCTTATTACTCGGCCACTGAACACCATTCGCGGTAATATTCTCCCAACGTAACCCTCCATACTGCGGTGTTACACGAGCGATCTCATTGGTGATGTCAGCAACCGTATTATATGTCCAGTCGCCTCCCATGGCATTCGCCAATAGTTGAATAATCACCCAATCTTCTTTTGCTTGACCCGGAGGATTAACCGCTGGATTAACACGTTGAACTCGACGCTCTGTGTTGGTGAAGTGACCGGATTTTTCAGCAAACGAACAAGATGGTAAAACCACATCAGCATACTGAGCCGTTTCCGTTAAAAAGATATCTTGCACCACAAGGAAGTCTAGAGTTTCTAGAGCTTCAATCACGTGAGATTGGTTAGGATCACTGAGCACTGGGTTCTCACCCATGACATACAAAGCACGTACATCGCGATGACAGGCACCATCAATGATCTCAGTCAGCGTTAACCCCATTTCAGCAGGCAGCTCAGAAACACCCCACTCCATGGCAAACTTTTGACGAACCAGTGGGTTATACACTTTCTGATAACCCGGAAGGTTGTTGGGTAATGCGCCCATGTCGCACGCCCCCTGAACATTAGATTGACCGCGCAATGGGTTAATACCACCACCTTCAATACCAATATTGCCACACAAGAGTTGCAGGTTAGCGATTGAGCGAACATTATCGTGCCCAGTCGTGTGTTGTGTAATACCCATGGAATAATAGACAGCCGTACGCTCTGCCGTACCGATCAAACGTGCCATCGCAAAGATATCTTCGGCTTTAACGCCTGTCACCAACTCCACCTTGTCGAGTGAATAACTTGGTGACATGACCTCTTGAAGCAAAGTATCAAAGCCGTCCACACGATCTTCAATATAATCTTGATCATACCAACCATGTTTAATAATCTGCTGCATCACACCATTAATCAGCATCACATCGGTTCCCGGTCGATGTGCTAAATAAAGTTCAGCATGATCGGCAATATCGATCCTTTTCGGGTCAGCCACAATAAGCCGAGCCCCGCCATGCCTAACCGCTTGCTTGATATGCGAACCGATAATTGGGTGTGCCGCCGTGGTGTCTGACCCAATAATAAAGATCACATCCGAGTGTTTGATACTTGGAATATCATTGGTCATTGCCCCACTACCTAGAGAAGCTTCCAAACCTGTTACTGTTGAAGCATGACAAAGGCGAGCACAGTGATCGACGTTGTTGGTGCCGAGTTCACGACGAATGAATTTTTGAAAAGCATAGTTATCTTCATTGGTCGTTTTTGCTGACGAGAACCCCGCCAATGCATTGCTACCAAAATCTTGCTTAATTGCGGTGAATTTATCAGCAATAAGCGTAATCGCTTCATCCCAGCTCGCCGGTTGTAACTGGCCATCTTTGCGTATTAATGGCGTGGTTAAACGCGCATCACTTCCGACAAAGTCAAAGCCGAAGCGCCCCTTAACACACAACATGCCCTCATTTACTGGGGAATCACCGCCTTCGATATAACGGATTTTATTTTTCTGCTCATCGACATGCATGGTTAGCTTACAGCCAACACCACAATAGGTGCAGATGGTATCGACTTTCTTAAGTACATCGGTGTCACCCTGTTTTCTATCACGAGCATCCACCATCGCACCAGTTGGACACGCCTGAACACATGAGCCACATTGAACACAGTTCGAGTCACCCATTACGGTCTTGTTTGCACCAAAATTAGGTCGACATTCAGGTCTTGATGCTGGCTTGCCATCGGATTGCTTCATAAAGCTCAGAACACCATGGACACTCTGCTCGCGACACGCTTGGATACACTGACCACAACTGATACAGCGGTTGGCATCAAAAATGATAAATTCAGAGCTGTCATCGACCACGAATTTCTGCCTTGTAATGCCGTTCTTCGCTTCTTCAGCACGAATCGCCTGCCAACTTTCATTCGATGAGACATCGATTTTGTATTCTGGATGTGTTTGCGTCGCTTTATATTCCGTCGAGTAATCACGTAGGTCACAGTCGGTATTAGCTTGGCAGCCACACTCTAAACATCTTGCCGCTTCTGCCATCGCATCGGCATTATCAAAACCGGTTTCTACCTCATCGAAGCTCTGCTCACGCTGCTCAGGGGTTAACTCTGGCATGATTCTGCGAGCCATACGTTGAATGGATTGATACTGCTCAGGGTCAACTGCTTTTAGCTGCTTTTCCTTTCTTGAATTAAAGGGTTTCGTTGGGATATCATCCATATCACCATGAAAGAATCGGTCAATCGCTTGTGCAGCAATGCGCCCATCGCCCACCGCTTCTACTGCGGTGGCTGGGCCACGTCGGAAATCACCAATACTGAAAATATTCCCTGTTCCGGTATGCATAGTTTGTGGATTAGCATCAGCCGTATTCCAACGCGTTAAGGGAATTTCCAGTGGCTCATTATCCATAAAGCTCAGATCGGGCTTTTGTGACACGGCAGCAATCACCGTATCGAACGCCTCAACAAAGAACTCGCCAGTAGGTTGCGGACTGCGACGACCTGAAGCATCCGCCGGCCCCAGAGCCATACGTTCCAATCGAACTTCAGAGACACGACCATTTTTATCGGCTATGTTTTCTGCTGGGTTGGTTAAAAAGTGGAACTTCACGCCTTCATGTTCAGCTTCTTCGATTTCATAATCTTCCGCTGGCATCTCGTCTCGCGTCCGACGGTAAATTAGCGTGGTATCAGCCCCGTCACGAACGGCGGTTCGAGCGCAGTCAATTGCAGTATTACCACCGCCAATCACAGCCACTTTTTGACCCGTAACATACTGCTTATCGGTCACGTAATCTTTTAGGTAATCAACGCCAAGATAACAACCACCAAGCTCACTACCTGGATAGTTCATTTCAACCGCTTGCGATGCGCCAACCGCTAAACAAACCGCATCAAAATCTTGACTCAAATCAGACAGTGTAAAATCGACACCGAGCTTTTTACCGCACTCAATATCCATTCCATTTCGACACATCAGCTCGATTTCTTTATCGAGTATCGACTTAGGTAAACGATATTCAGGAATACCATATCGTAGCCAACCACCCGCTTGGGGCATCGACTCATAAACACAGACATCGTAACCTTCGTTCGACAGGTAATACCCAGCGGTAAGGCCACCGGGCCCACTACCAACAATCGCAATGCGCTTGCCTTTATTAGGTTTCTTTTCGGGTTTATAGCTCTCTTGAGCGGCTAAATCAGCGTCGGCAGCATGTCGTTTCAATTGGCGAATCGCGATGGATTCATCAACCAAGTTACGACGACATTCGGTTTCACAGAAAGCCGGACAAACACGACCAATCGAAAGTGGCATCGGCAGTGTTTTTTTGATCACTTCTATCGCTTTAATGTGATCATTTTGCGCAATATGATGAAGGTAAGATTGAATATCGACGCCTGCTGGGCAAGCCGTTTGACATGGCGCCTCACAGTCGGCGTAATGATCGACCATAATCCGGTTCAGAGCTTGTTGGCGATGGGTCGTTAATTGTTTTGACTGAGTATTGATATTCAATCCATTAGACACCTCTAGCTCACAAGAGCGTGTCACTCCCATCCCCTCGACTTCGACCACACACAAATCACACGGTACTTTATCCGCTGTTTTATTCAAACCACATAAAGATGGAATCTCTAAACCGCATGTTTTTGCCGCCTCAAGAACGGTCTGTCCTTGTTCGACAATCCGAAACTTACCATCAATGACGATCTGAATCATAACTAAGTCCTGCCTATATCTTTCACAAATTCGCGAGTTATCTACAACTGAGATTAAGTAATACAATATTTTTTAATATTATTAAATCTATATCAATACCATACATTGATTCCGGTTTTGTGCGTGTGACCTCAAACAAGTTCCATTGATATTCGCCACAAGGTATGAGTGGTCCTATCAGTCATCAAAAATGCGCTCTGCGCCGTCGAATTAATGCTTGAAAGTAGAACCCATTGGAGAAAGCAAGATTCTAGGTACAAAAAAGCCCCCAATAGTTAGGGGCTTTGAATCGCGACCATGGAGCCGTTTTCGAACTTATCGCTCAGGCATCAAAGTTACAGCTCAGCTTCTTCGACAAGCTCTTGCACTGGAGAGGCGGGTTTATTTTGAGCAAAGCCACGTAAGCCAACCACATGCACGTGTTCGTGATCTTTAAAGACCTTACGTACCAGTTTGTAGGTTGTGCCTTTCTCTGGGCTGATGTTCTCTGGGGCTGCAATCAGAAGTTGCATACCTAGGCGGTCACACAGCTCAAACAGCGTAGAAATAGATTTCGCATCCAAACGTGCGGCTTCATCAAGGAACAGCAAGCGACATGGCACGATGTCTTTACTACGAAGTCGACGAGACTCCTCTTCCCAACTCTGAACCACCATCAATAGGATAGACTGACCTGTACCGATCGCCTCACCCGTAGAAAGCGCGCCAGATTCCGCTTGTAACCAACCGTCTGAGCCACGATTAACTTCAACACTGAGTTCTAAGTAGTTACGGTAATCCAGTAGCTCTTCACCCAGCACTTGCGGAGAACGTTGACCCATGTCGATGTGTGGGTTCACACGTTGGAACAACTTCGCCATCGCTTCAGAGAAGGTGAAGCGAGTCGTCTCGAACAAGTCTTTATGCTGCTCTTGTTGAGTCGCTAAGCCCGATAGCAAGATTTCGTGGCTTTCACGGATCTTAACATTCAAACGTACGCCTTTAACCTGACCAAAGTAAATGTTCGACAAGCCTTGGTTCAGCATACGAATACGGTTCTGCTCACGCTGAATCGTCTTCTTAATGATGCTTGCTACCGACTCAGAGCTGATCGCTAGGCGGTTTTCACGCAGCGTCAGCTCTTCTGTTAATCGGGCTAACTCAACTTCCATCTCTTCGATGGCTTCAACCGGATCATCCGTATGAATGATGTCTTGGCGAATACGCTCGCGAAGATGTTGGTAAACCGCAATATAGAATAGAACCTTACGCTCTGGATGTGCGTTATCTTCAGATAGACGCAGCGAATCACGTAGATCTTCATTGTCAGCCACAGCCAGACGCAGTGCACCCAGTGATTTATCCGACATTGAGCGAAGTTCGCCCGCCGTTAGGTAAGCCAGTTCACGCTTGTGTAGACGACGTTCAACGTCATTCTCACGAGCTAAACGCAGTACTGAACACCAACCTGCTTTTGCTGCAACAACGAAGGTACGAAGCTCTGTGTACTCTTTCTGTACTTTCTTAAGACGCTTAGCCAGTGCTTTCATCTCAAGTTCAGTTGAGGTGATCGTACGTTCGTATTCGCTCTTACGGCTACGAGAAGTATGCAGACGCTCTTGTAGCTCGTCACGACGACGTACAGCACGCTCTTCAGCACCTTCATCAGCGTTCACACCGAACTCTTGCAGCTCTTGTTTGAACTCTTGAACCGTCTCTTGCTTCGCTTGGTGCGAGCTCTTCAGCGCTGCTAATACTTGGTTGTACTGGTTCATCTGTTCGCGAGCTTGCTTCAAGCCATCGCGGCCTTTCGCTCGAGCTTGTTCTGCTTGAACCAGTTTCGCTTTCAGTTGCTCACTCAGTTCACTGCTCTTATTAAGCAGGTCAACTGAGTCTGCGTAAGCAAAGTAGTGACGACGCTCAATTAAATCAGACAGTGCAAACACTTTACCTTTTAGGTTTTGTAGAGCTTGGTCAGCGTGTTGATATTCCGCTTCTAGCGCTTCAAATTGCTCTGGGTCAGCGTCTAGTGCAGAAACGATTTGCTCTAATGACGCAAGCGCTTTGCCATGAGTGTTCAGGTAAGACTTCGCTTCGCTTAAACGCTCAAGTTGTGCTTCTAATTCAGCAAGGCGCTCAGTCAGAGTTTCGTCTTCTAGAATACGCACCATTGGCGCTAATTTATCGAGAGCACTGAGTGCCTGCTTACTTTGTTGAAGCTGGCTACGTTGCTGTTGCTCTTTAGAATCAAGCTCAGCCAAAGCACGAACAATGTGATTACGCTTATCACGAATCGCAGCAAGTGCTTGCTCTGGATCAGCGTTAAACGCAACGTGCAGGTGCTTCGCAACAAAGCTGTTGAATGCTTGATACAAACGATTCAGTTTTTGAGCATCAAACGCGGCTTTCGCATGGTTCTCGACCACAACGTCACGCTCTTCACGCAATTTATCAAGACGCTGTTCACGAGCCGCACGACCAAACAGCGGGATCTCAGGGAAACGAGAGTAACGCATTTGACGATCGTTTAGCTGAACGCATACTGCACCTTCCAACTCATCAGCATTGAACGAGCTGTCATCAAATGCATCAACATCACCTTCAAGGATGTAAAGGTCGTCTGGGCAATCTTCAAGATCCACCAGCTTCTCTTTAATACCATCAAGGTCAGACACTACAATAGCGTGACGAGCCGGGCCGTACATCGCACTGAAGTACGGTGCATCACCAATCGTGATGTCATCGTAGATCTCAGAAAGCAGCACGCCACCAAGCGTATCCGCTAGGCCTTTCAGGCGAGGATCGTTAGAACCGCCTGGCGAAGCTAAACGCTCAATCTCTTGCTCAAGTTCAGCACGGCGCGTTGCCAACTGATCTTTTGCTACCGCTTGAGATTTCTCGTCTTCAAGTACTTGCTGCATTTGAGTCATGACCGCTTGGCTATCTTCTAGCTCAGCGTCTGTTTGATCTCTTAGTGCTTCAAGGGCATCGTTGGCCGTGATCCACGCAGGAGCAATGGACTCAAGCTTGTGGATCTCTTGATCGTAGTTCTGTTGTACACGACGCTGCTCGCTCTTCGCTTCACGCAGTTCTTCTTGAGCGTACTCAAGAGACTCGATCTGCATGGCGTGACGTTCACGCTCTTCATCGAAAACCGCTTCGTCAGTCAGTAAGACGTTGTGTTGTTTTTGGTATTCAGTCGCCAGCTCGTTCGCTTGACGCTGTTGCGCGACATCACGCGCCATGTCGCGGTGTTGGGCACGCCATTGCTGTTCGTTTTCAACAACGTGTTTTGCGTTACGGCCTTGTTCTAATGCTTGTTTTGCGCGGTGAGATGCGTCTTTACGCTCAACATCGCCCACAATACTCTTAACAAGAGACAATGCTTTGTCGAACTGCGCAGAAGCAGCAGAAGACATGTCTAGTTTATGCTTGGTCGACAGTAGCGTTTGAGTGCTTGATTCTTCTTGTGCTTTTAGCTCAGAAACCAGAGTTAGTGCGCTTTCTGCGGTAATAGCTTCATCACCAAGTAGCTGCTTAGTTTTTTCTAATGCTTGAACGGCTTGCTGGTATTGAAGTGCACGAGTCTGCTGAACGTCCAACGCTTGTTGGTAGTCAGCGAGCTGAGTTTTCAGACTATCCACTTCTTCTTCAGTCATGGTTGCCTGCTCTTCAGCAAGAATGACGCGCTCTTGAGCTTCTTCAACCACCATCATCTGCTCTTCTAGACGCTCATTAAGCTCTTCTAGGTCTTCGCTGTAGCGAGCAATTTTCTCTTGCTGACGAAGTGCAGTTTGAACCAATTGAAGGTGATCCGAAGCCGCTTGATAATCTTGCTCTAGTGCCGATTCTTGATCGACAAGTAACTCTAATTCTTCTTGAACGCGGTTCAACAAGTTGTTTTGATCAAGCAAGGTTTCACGAGAACCAAACAGTTCACCACGGAACTTCATGGTTTGATCAAGCTTGTTACGACGATCGTTGGCATGACGCATGTAATCGGCTGCCACGTAGTTCGTAGATTCAGTAATCAAATGTTTGAACAAGTCACGATCCGACTGCGTGGTTTTGATCACTTCTAGCGTCATGCGGTTTTCACGCAGTGCTGATTCCATGTCTTGGAATGCTTTCTTCACACCACCATTTTGCGGTAGGAGGTAATCACGCAGAGAGCGTGTAATCGCACTTGAAATACCACCATAAAGCGATGCTTCGATCAAACGGTAGAACTTAGAACGGTCGCTGCTGTTACGCAGTTTCTTCGGTACCACACCGTACTCAAACATTTGCGAATGGTAATCAACAATCGAAGAGAAGGCTTTAAAGTGAGCGCCTTCGTATTGCGCGACTGCCGCTTTCACGTCGTTCAACTGACAGACACGAGCGTGGCTGTCTGACACGTTCTGAATCAACACATCTGTTGGTTTCACATGGCTTGGAAGGCCTTGAATAACGAACGGTTTGATGTCGACTTTCTTATCACGACCCGCTACTTGCTGCAGTTTTACCGCAAACAGTAGACGCTGATTACGAGAGTTCACCACATCTAGCGCGGCATAACATGCGCCTGGCTGAAGCTTACCGTAAAGGCCTTTATCACGAGATGACTGTGAGCTACCCGCTTCCGTTGTGTTACGAAAATGCAGAAGGCTTTGGTCAGGGATCAGTGCTGTGATGAATGCCGCCATTGTGGTCGACTTACCGGCACCGTTACCACCAGAAAGTGTTGTAACCAATCCATCTATATCAAAAGTACGCGCAAAAAAGCCGTTCCAGTTGATCATGGTTAATGATTGATACTTACCTCTTTCAATCATGCTTCACCTTCTATTTTGTTCTGCTCGCCAGAGTTTGATTCGTCATCAACACCGGCTTGATCGTTAAAAATGTCATGCTGACTGTTTTCGGTTGCATCTAATTTGGCTTCTGCTGGCTCTTCATGCAACAAGCTGCCTTGATTTGGCTCTTGCGTATGCACTACTGCTTCGCCATCACGGATCAGACGTAACTGAGCTTCTTTCATGTCGTCGCCAACACGAACATCGGCACCAAAACGAAATACCGCTTCACTGATTCGGAATTTGCCCGTTTCACCAATCGCAATCAGCATTCCGATACGACGTAAACGACGTAAAGAGGTCCGCACTTTTTCAAATAGCTTTTCTTTATCTAAGTCAGAACCTGAAGCTCGGTGAGTTGCTAACTTCATCAGTTTCTTCTCATCAGCCAGCGCCATAAGCTCTTCAAACAACTCTTGGTTAGTGAAGATGCCTTCATGCGCTAAACGTTCTGGACTCAAGTATAAGAAACACAATACCTTGCCAACCAACATGTCTAGCTCAGACAATACACTACGACCAATCAGAGACGTAGAACGCGGACGCAAGTAAAAGAAACCTTCCGGCGCTTTTACCAGTTCCGTATTGTAGCGTTGGTAGAAATGCTGAAGCTCAACTTCAAAATCGGACAGCAACGCGTGGTTATCGAGATCTTCTGTTGAAACATGCTTACCTGAACGCAGCATGCTGTCTAGCGCAGGGAACAGTGGGTTCGCTATCGCTTTTACCAGTTTCTCTGGCATGTAATCATCAGTACTTGTTAATGACATTTGCTTGTACCTTTGCACCAAAATCGTTAATTGCCTGCCAATCTGGCTGAATAGCCTGATAGTCAGACTCTGAATAACCTAAGCGCACGGCTTGGTCGACAACAATTCTGGCTAAATCAAAATGGTGTGTGCGAGGGTGTGCTGCGAGGTAATCGCGTAACACAAGACCAAGGTCAATTGGCGCACCTTGCTGTTTGTGAGCTTTTAACATCTCTGCGATTCGGTCTGAAAGCAGATCATTCACTTGCTCAAATTCTTCGTACTCGACATCAATTGGCGCTTGCCCCATCACTTCGTCATCACGAAGCACCAGCGCTTCATCACGAAGATCGGTCAGTTTTTCAGCATCCGCGTAAGTCAGTAGCCAAGGTGCATCAAAGTAATCGGTAACGGATTGACGTAAGCGCTGGCTAAAGGCACGGTTTTTATCCATATCGATGGCGGTACGGATGAACTTATGAACATGGCGGTCGTAGCCAATCCATAAATCGATCGCTTGCTGGCCCCAGCTGGTGATTCGATCGAGCTTCATTTGCAAACCAAATAAGGTTTCACCAACGAACTCGAGCTCATCGTCACCGTAAACAATTTCTTGAATATCGAGGATCTGTGTTTGCAGTTCATCTCCCGCCGCTTGCAAGGTGTCTTGCAACTCTTTTAGCGTCGCTGAGGTTTCTGATAGCAAAGATTCACAGTTGTTAATCGCCTCTCGCCAATCCTTATTTAAAAGGTCAGCAATTTGCTGCTTAACAGTTTGCTGCTGCTCATCCATGACACGTTGGTTAAGATCGATTTGATCGAAAATTTCACCTACAGAGTACTTAAGCACACCGTAAACGTTCTTTCTCCAATGTCCTGGCGTGCCGCCCTTTTGCGCCGCTTCAATGGCTTTTGCCATCTCACCCGCGACCATCGAAAGTTGGATAGACAGTTTTAATTTAGAAAACTGACGGTGACGTAAGTAATAATCGGAAATACCAATCGCTAATGGCGATAAGCGATAAATGCTCGCACCATCCGTTATCTCACTGGTAAAGCGACTAACCAACTTCTGTTTAACAAGCTCATTGATGGCATTGTTGGCTCGAAACGCTGACGCTTCGCCAGTATCTTCAAACAGACGAGTGACAATAGTAAATGCATCGTGCAATTCACCTTCGCCCAACTCTTCATCGAACCTTTCATGGCTTAGTACTGCGATAGCAATTAAAAATGCTAATCGCTCTGGCGGCAAGTTTAATGAAAAATCATGCTGCTTGACCCAGCCCACCAACTCATCAATTGGCTGCTCTTCGGCAGTTTGAGTCATTTCACTCATTGTGGTTCCTGTTACTGTTCTTAGTCATATCAAACAACAAGTCTGATATAACGCCTATTTTTAATACGCAGCTTCATACTATTGCATAACGCGTGTTGTGACATCTTTTACCACATCCATCGCCGTTATGGCTTAGGTTTTTGAGCCCAAACATGAATGTAGCGGCCTAGAGACAAGTATGGCTCTTGGCGGCATAGCTGCTTTTCTAGTTCCAGCACATCTTCAAATTGGTAATCGCCCATGTACTCCATATTGCCTATGTAATCACTGAAAGAGCGAATGCCTGATTTACCGCAAATATCAAGACCTGCATCTTCGATCCATTGGTAAACCTCTTCAGGCTTCAAGCCTTTTTGTGGTTGCAGCTTAAACCGTTTTCGGTGTGGCATCCCATTCAATACATGAGGAATGTTGCCACAAATCACATTTTTCAGGACTAAACCATGGTGGTTATAAAACATAATCGAGGCCACACCACCCGGTTTTAGTTGTTCAAGCAATAAATCAAGCGCCTCTTTCGGGTTGGCTAGCCACTCCATCACGGCGTGAAACATCACCAAATCGACTTGATCATCGAGATGTTCTGCGACTTTTTGCACCGGAGAATGGATAAACCGATATTGTGTTAGTAAACCCGCTTCTGTAATTCCTTCTTGCGCTAGTTTAAGCATCTCAGAAGAGAGATCACATAAAGAAACATTATGCCCAAGTGCGGCGATTCTTTGCGACATCTGTGCAAGTCCGCCCCCGGCATCAAGAACATGCAGCGGTGAAGGACAGCCTTCTAATTGGGTTAAAGCTTGTTCTAAATCTTCCCAAACGATGCTCTGACGGATCTCTCCTTTGTCAGACCCGTAAATATTTTTTGCAAATTTGTGGGCAATATCGTCGAAATTACGGTCTTCAGTCACGGCTACTTGAGTTATTATGTCCTATCATGCCTGCTATTCTGTCACAGGAATTTCAGGAATAAAGAGGCGATGTCTCTTTTTACTACTAAGTGATGTTTTTTCGGACTATTCGGATATGTTTGAGCTGAAAAAAGTAGTGTCTTCGTTATTGATGCCACTACCAGCAATGTTAATTCTCGCTTTTCTGGGTTTAGCCCTAGTGATGTTTACTACCAAAAGGAAGACCGGTTGCCTAGTTACCCTTTCAGCCCTTTGTGGTATTTTCCTGATCGCTTTCCAGCCAGTTTCTAGTCAACTTTTAATGCCCATGGAAAGGCAACACACCGCATTTTTACCTATCGATGATACCGTCGATTACGTTATGGTTCTCGGAAGTGGTCACGTCGTCGACGATCAAATACCGCCAACGTCAGAGCTTAGCCGTACCGGTTTGATGCGTTTAACGGAAGGGATTCGTATTCTACGACTTTACCCAGGAGCCAAACTCATTCTCTCTGGCTACGGGGGGGGTACGGAAGTCAGTAATGCAAGAATGATGGCCAAAGTCGCCTTATCACTCGGCGTGTCAAAACCCGATATCATTTTACTTGAAACCGCAAAAGACACCTGGGAAGAAGCTCGTCAAGCCGCCGCATTTGTTAAAAATAAAAAGATGATTTTAGTCACGTCTGCTAGCCACATGAGCCGTGCACTGAATGAGTTTCATAATGCCGGCATCAACCCATTACCGGCACCCACCAACTACCTTGCACAAGAAGGCATTGTTGAACCTTGGAATAAATACATGCCAAAGGCGCTCTACCTTGAGCAAACTGAACGTTACTGGCACGAAAGAATGGGGTTAATTTGGCAAGGTCTACGCGATTGGCTAGACACCAGTAATAACCATTCAGAAGAGCCTGTTGTTATCCCTACACCTTCTATCTTAGAAGACGATGATGTTACCGCGGCCCTGCCATAAAGCTTTCTCACTTGGTCATGGACTTTGGGAAAGCAATAAGTGAATGACTGAAAAAAATGAGCCGTTATAAAAAAAGCCGAGACATATACTCTGTCTCGGCTTTTTTACGCTTATTGTCTCGTTGCTGATTAATTGTCTCGTTACTGATTAAACGCCACTAAAAACTTTAATCACCGGCGAACATGTAACCTTCACCATGCACCGTTACAAAAATTTGTGGATTCTTAGGGTCAAACTCCATTTTGGCACGCATGCGACGAATCAGTACGTCGATGGTACGATCATTAGGCGCATCCACTCGGTGGCTGATCATGTTCAGAATACGTTCGCGACTTAATACCTGATTAGGGTAAGAAGATAGTGCGACGAGTAACTCATACTCGGCCTTAGTTAATTTCACCGGTTCGCCATTTTTGCTCAGCGCTCGGCGAGGAATATCAAACGTCCATTCACCGAAACGAACAACGGATTCATTGTCATCTTGCTCTTCGTGCCCCGTCGCCGTTTTGCGAGCGGCAGCAATACGCCAAAGTAAGTTTTTAACTCGAACCAACAGTTCGCGTAGTTCAAAGGGTTTAGTCACATAGTCGTCTGCACCCATTTCAAGGCCTACGATTTTGTCGATGCTATCCGTACGCCCAGTAACTAAAATAATTCCAATGTCTGATTGACTGCGTAATTCGCGAGTTAGCATCAATCCATCTTCACCGGGTAAATTGATGTCGAGCATAATGAGGTCAACGCTGTTTTCTTTCAAAACGTTTCTCATTTGAGCACCGCTCTCTGCTTCACTCACGGTGTAACCTTCATTCTGGAAATATCCAACCAGTTTACTGCGGGTTACCACATCATCTTCAACGACCAATACGTGATAGCTCATCTACACCACTTTTCTTATTTAATAGTTTCATTGACTATTCTATTCATAACTAGTAACAATTCTAGTCGTACAGAAGATAAAAGCCAGAAAGATGATTTTTTTTTGATACAAGACAATCTTAAACCTTGCTATTTATCGCTCATCGCAATTCAATATAGGCATTATTGCTAGCGAGTGACGTTGTACTCTACAAATATCACGGTTAGTTAGCCTTCGTAGCCAAGCAATACGAAAGACGATATTAGGATTAATCAAATGAAAGATACGAAAGCGTTCAACGAACAAAGAGCAGAAATATATTGGTGGCTATCAAGCTTATTCGCTAAAGAACTCACTCAAGAAGAGCTTGATCACTATCATTCTGTCGAAATTCGTTCCTTTCTGACTGGTTTAGGGGAAAATGAAACACTTAAGCCAGCAATCGACAGCTTGGTAGACGCGCTCAACCGTTTACAAACTCGTGAAGATGCACAGTTAGAGCTAGCAGCTGACTTCTGTGATCTATTTTTAAAAACGGATAAGCATGGCGCCCTTCCTTACGCTTCAATGTATATCGGTGAGACGGGGTTATTAAACGATAAACCTGCAAAAGATATGGAAGAGATCATGGCGAAACACAATTTAGTCGTGAATCAAGATCTCAAAGAACCAGCAGATCACATTGCCATCGAACTCGACTTTCTTGGCAACCTGATCATCCGCTCTAACGACACTGAGTGTGAGGATGAGCTAGAGAAATCGTTTGCTAGTCAGCAGCAATTTATCGAACAAACACTGCTGACTTGGTTACCAAAGTTCAATGCAAAATGTCACGACATCGATTCATTCGGTTTCTATGCATCGGTTTCATCCCTACTTGTTGCTTTCTGTAACCTAGACACTCTATATTTGGCGGGTGAATAAACGGGCAGTATGACTCGGTCAATAAATTCAGATAATGTGACAATTCACCCGGATTTCTGGGTGAATTTTGTTGCGAGTAATTTCTAGTCAGTTTAAAATTGTGACCGCAAACGATAAAATATGAAATGCTCACGAAATGCTATGCTTATAAAAATTCAGAGCATTTTAGTGTTAAGACAAGCCGCTCAATAGCGGTTTTTTGTTTTTTAGCACTTAGTACCCAAAGAGCCCTACAACTATAAGCTCTTAATTAGGTAGCTTAACGGCTACTTCATCCCATACTTGGGAAAGTAGCTTCTAATAGGATAAAACCATGGCCACTATAAAAGACGTCGCTCGCTTAGCCGGCGTATCGACAACGACCGTATCTCATGTAATCAACAAAACACGTTTTGTTGCAGAAGCAACTCAAGAGAAAGTCAATCAAGCCGTAGACGAATTAAACTACGCACCAAGTGCTGTCGCACGGAGTTTAAAGTGCAATACAACACGCACTATTGGTATGTTAGTAACGCAATCAACGAACCTGTTCTTCTCTGAAGTTATCGATGGTGTTGAGAGCTACTGCTATCGTCAAGGTTACACTTTGATATTGTGTAACACCGGCGGTATCTATGAGAAGCAACGAGACTACATTCGAATGCTTGCAGAGAAACGTGTCGATGGCATCTTGGTGATGTGTTCTGACTTAACAGAAGAGCTAAGAGAGATGTTGGACCGTCACGCTGATATCCCTAAAGTGGTGATGGACTGGGGGCCTGAAAGCTCTCAAGCCGATAAAATTATCGATAACTCTGAAGAAGGTGGCTACCTAGCGACAAAATACCTAATTGATCGCGGTCACACTGACATAGCTTGTTTAAGCGGCCACTTAGACAAAGCGGCCTGTATTGAACGCATCGCTGGTTACAAACGTGCGCTCAATGAAGCACAGATTTCTGCTGATGACAGCATGATCATTGAAGGTAACTTCGAATGTGATACTGCCGTTCTCGCGGCAGATAAAATCATCGAAATGAAAAAACGTCCAACAGCCGTATTCTGCTTTAACGATACAATGGCTCTTGGCTTAATGAGCCGACTACAAGAAAAAGGAATTCGTATTCCTGAAGATATCTCTGTCATCGGTTACGACAACATCGAACTGGCTGAGTACTTCTCTCCACCGTTGACTACGGTTCACCAACCGAAGCGTCGTGTTGGTAAAAATGCATTTGAAATTTTATTAGAACGCATTAAAGATAAAGACCATGAAAAACGTGTGTTCGAAATGCACCCTGAAATTGTTGAGCGAAGCACCGTTAAAACGTTAAATTAATGGTTATATTCTCATCTAATCGTGCGCTCCTTTGGGGGCGCCTTTTTATCAACACAAAAACCTAACTTAGATGCATATAAGAAAGAAGATTAATTGAAGCAGTATCACACTTTTGAATAGCAAGTGTGAGCTTCATTCAACAAAAACTTTATTCTATTTAATCAGTCACGCACAGGGCAAATCACTCGAAAGAGTGAGACGCAAAGCTTCCGGCCTAAACCACTCGTTGGTATGGTAGCGGGGCTACCGATGGCAAAATGCAGTAGTTGCTAATAATTTAGTAATTTACGGCTTATTGACAATTTAGTTGCAACATTTTGCTAATCTCTCGGACCTGCTTATTTGGTGGCGTAGTTCAAATACACCGAGATGAATAACATGGATAAACCGATACTAAAGGACTCAATGAAGTTGTTTGAGCCCTTAGGAAAAATAAAATCACGCTCAATGTTTGGTGGCTTCGGGCTTTTCGCTGATAACACCATGTTTGCCCTAGTGGTAAATGACCAATTGCATATACGAGCAGACAAAAGCACAACGAATCAATTCGAGCAGCAAGGATTTCAGCCTTACGTCTACAAAAAACGAGGGTTCCCTGTTGTTACCAAATATTTCGCTTTGCCCGAGAGCCTATGGCAAGATCAAAAGGAAATTTTGCAACTGGCCAGTGCTTCTTTAGGGTATGCTAAAAATGAAAAAGCTCAGCAATCCTCAGCTAAGCCAACTCGATTAAAAGATCTTCCTAACCTCAGACTCGCGACTGAGCGTATGTTAAAAAAGGCTGGGATAGAATCTGTAGAACATTTATATGAATCAGGCTCTGTAAACGCATTTAACGCCATCAAAGAATCACACGCCTCTTCTGTCAGTATCGAACTGCTTTGGGCGCTAGAAGGTGCTATCAATGGCACACACTGGTCTGTGATACCTCAACAGCGTCGCGAAGAGCTGAGCAATCGAGTTAATTAACATTATCACCCTATGACTAAGCCGCATTTTTGCGGCTTTTTTTATATGTGCTGAAAGTTAATTGACGTTTTGCCTGTCTATACTCAAGTGATGCATTAAAAATTATAGGAAATCGCAATGAGTAAAAAAGTCATATTGGGTCTGGCATTGATCGCCACTATCCTTTTGTTAGGTCTTAACTTTAGCCAATACCTAACACTTGAGAATGCCAAAGATCAACAAGCCGTTTTAAATGACTACATTGATAGCAATTTCATTGCCGCCGCCGCAACCTATTTTGTCGTATATATCATGATTACCGCTTTCTCGATTCCAGGGGCTGCTGTCGTGACGCTGTTAGGGGCTGCGTTGTTTGGATTCTGGAACAGTTTGCTATTGGTGTCTTTCGCGAGTGCCATTGGGGCGACTCTCGCTTTTCTCAGTAGCCGATACCTCTTACAAGACTGGATACAAAGCAAATTTGCTGACAAATTAGTCACGATAAACAAAGGCATTGAAAAAGACGGGTCATTCTACTTATTTTCGCTCCGTTTAATTCCTGTCTTCCCATTTTTTATTATTAACTTATTAATGGGCTTAACACCAATGTCGATCACGCGTTATTACCTGACGAGCCAAATTGGGATGTTACCAGGCACTGCTGTTTTCTTAAATGCTGGAACTCAACTGGCAGAAATCGACTCACTGTCGGGGATTGTTTCACCTTCGGTACTATTGTCGTTTATCTTGCTGGGTGTATTCCCAATAATTGCTAAATGGTTGATGAACAAGTTTCGTTCTGCCCCTGTCGCCGGATAAGGTCTATTTCCATGAAAATCTTTAGTGCATCGAATCCGACAGAAGCTCATATCATTTGTGGGTTACTAGAAAGCGAAAATATTGCGTGTGAAGTCCGAGGAGAAGGGTTATTTGGTTTAAAGGGAGAAATCCCTTTCACAGAAGATACAGACCCTTACGTTTGGCTATGTGAGCCAGAAATGACCGACAAAGCACGTTTAATTGTTAGTGAATACCAAAAGCAGCAAGATTCCATCATCTATGAAGAATGGCGTTGCAGAAAGTGTCATGAAATCAATGAGGCTCAATTCGGGTCTTGTTGGCAATGTGGTACCGCCTCTCCTGAATAGAAACTATTCATTACAGCTAAAATCCATCTGACAAAAAAGCGGGGCTCAAAAAATGGGAAGCTAATGTTCACCTCCCATTTTTTCGGCGTTCACGTTGAGCTTGTTGTCGCCGTTACTTTGAGGCATATGGCGAATGTAAATCGCTTTTTAAGATTTACTGCAGTTGCTTTTGAATAAAGGCAATCGAACGTTGGTTAAACTCTTCAGGGTTTTCCACGTTGCATACGTGTCCGCAATTCGCTATTTCGACCAACTCACTCGCCTCATGTGCTTCCACCATTTCTTTTACAGGCTTAATGAACATGTAATCGCGCTCTCCCATCAAATAAAGAGTTGGGATCGGTAATTCTCTATCTTTAAAGTACTTCATAAGAGGGTTCACATCAGCGGTTAGAATAAACCAGCGTTTAAACTCTTTTTGACACAATTTTTTGGCTTCGCGGATAAATAGATGACGCGACTCTTTCTGGTTTTTTTGTGGCATGACAACATAAGCAAAAAGGCGGTATAACCACATGTATGGAATGATGTGCTTGCTTAAGTTACCCAGCTTTATCAATACTTGAGAGCGAGTATTGAGCTTTGTCACCGCCCCACCGAGCACCATAGAACGCACCCGCCCTGCGGCTAACTCTGCAACATTACGAACAATAATGGTCCCCAACGACATGCCCACGAAATGCGCTGAACGGATTTTTAGATGATCAAGGACTTTAAGGATATCGAGTGTGACCGCTTTAAACGTATAGCGATTCGCTATCAGCTCTTTGAGTATATTGTCTGACTTGCCGTGCCCTCTCAGATCGATAAGAAGCAAGTTAAAATGCTGTTTATAAGCTTTAATTTGCTTAAACCAGATCGAGGAACTGCCGCCTGCACCATGCACAAATACCACCCATTCATCGCTCGTAGGGTGAGTAAATGTTTTATGAAATAATAAACTCTCAGACATACCTATCACTTTAATTAATAAAATGGAGCTCAGCCTCATCACAAGGCTATACTTAAGGATATCACGCAATCCTGAACTTTAAATGATAATAGTGTTAAAGTTCATGTCCGTCAGATAAATCGTTGCGCCACCTTTCCTTCCGGAGTGATATGAGTGTGCAAACTTTGTCTTTGTCCCCCCCCTGATTGAACGGACGAAAAAACAAAAAGGCCCTCTACTGCTAGAGCGCCTTTCATTATCACAAATCATTGCCGTTCATTGGCTAAATTAATAGACTAAGTCAATGCCTTAAAGAGCAGAATGATACATCGACAGATACTCTTTTGCCGCGCATTCCCAACAAAAATCTTGCTGCATCGCATAAAGCTGAACTCGCTTAATTTCAGAGGGGTTTTGTGCGTAAAGTAGTAATGAACGATGCAATACCGCGAGCAACGCTTGCGGTGTCGGCTCTTCAAAAGCAAAGCCCGTCGCGAGGCTAGGATCCTGATCATAATCATTCACACTGTCTTTTAAACCACCAACAGACCGCACAATAGGTAAAGTCCCATAAGCCATGCTGTAAATTTGATTTAAACCACAAGGTTCGAATTCAGAAGGCATCAAGAAGAAATCAGAGCCAGCTTCAACCAAATGTGCTAATTCGTTATTGTACGCTTCAACAAATGAGAACTTTTCTGAATGAAGTGCTGAGATCTCTTTCAACTGACTAGCCAAAACCGGATCACCAGTACCGACAATCACTATCTGAAGATCGTTTTTCAAGAACTGCTCAATAATGGGCAATAAGTAATGCACGCCTTTTTGATGGGTCAAACGACAAACCATACCGTACACCGCACAATTCAGGACCGGAAGACCAACACTCTGTTGTAATTTTTGTTTACAAGCTGATTTTCCGCGAACCATGCTGTGTTTGGTCGCTTTGTATTTGCGAGGAAGGAATGCATCAGTTTCCGGATTCCATGCCCCGTAATCACACCCATTCAAAATGCCGAACAGATCAGCTGATCTATGTTGGAATTCTGCAGCCATACCGTGGCTACCTAATTCCGTTTTCAACTCTTCTGCATAGGTAGGGCTGACAGCATTAATTTTATCAGCGCACAACACACCGGCTTTTAGCATAGTGACATGCGTATCACTCACCGCAGCTTCAGGGACGTTGTAACTGTGCATTTCAGGCAAGCACTGCAATTCGTCATAGGAGAATACCCCCTTGAAAACCGCATTATGAATTGAGATTACACTGCGTGTATTTTTAAAGAAATCGTTCTCTTGGTAACGAGACTTAAGTAAGAAAGGGACAAAGCCAGTATGCCAGTCATTCGCATGAACGATATCAGGCTGAAACCCTAGCTTCGGCAACATATCCAGACAAGCTGCGCTAAAAAACGAGAAACGCTCTCCATTGTCGATATAAGCTTGATTGTTCTCGGCATACATTTCAGGGCGATCGAAATATTGAGCACACTCAATGCCAAAAACTTGAACGCCTTCAACACTCAACGTCTTCACCTGATAAGCCGTATACGGCCAATGAGCGAGCTCAGTTGATAAAATGACTTCTGCCGAATCAATATTGGGAATATTTCGATAAGCAGGAATCGTCACTCGTACGTCCTGTTCGAGTGTTTGTAACGCTTTAGGCAGTGCCTTGGCTACATCAGCCAAGCCACCACTTTTAATCAATCCTTCAACTTCAGATGCTACAAAAAGTACCGATAAAGTCTTAGTAACCAATTCGAGCTCCTTTCTCAATAACGACCACACCGTCCTCGGAAACGTGGTAATGCTTTTTGTCTTCTCTCAAATTGACGCCAATCTGTGTGCCTGGGGCAATATCAGCATGTTTATCAACGATGACACGACGAAGCACACAACCCTCACCCACTTTAACATCACCCAATAAGATACTCTCGCTAATATCACACGCTGATGCAATATTACTGCGAAAACCGAGTACGCACTTCTCAATACGAGAGCCACGCACGTAGCTACCATTACATACGAGACTGTCGATGATTTGAACTCGACCATTTGCGGAATCAGTGAACGTCGCAGGTGGTAGCGGCGGGTAATAAGTGTGCAGTGGCCACTTGCGGTTATAGAGCGAGAATGGCGCATCTTTCTCCAGAAGATCCATATGCGCTTGCCAGTAAGCATCAATCGTACCGACATCACGCCAGTAAACCTCTTCTTTTTCACCGGTAATGCGGTTAGTACTGAAATCGTAAACAAACACATCACCACGTGGAAACATGTTTGGGATAATGTCTTTTCCGAAATCATGAGAAGAATCAGGTTTATCTGCATCTTCCGTTAGTTCAGCAAACAGTTCTTTCGCTTCGAATACGTAATTACCCATTGAAACAAGCGCTGATTCAGGATCCCCTGGGATCGACTTTGGATTTGCAGGCTTCTCTTCAAAGCCAATCATACGGCCTTCAGCATCAACTTCAATAACACCAAACTCAGAAGCTTCTGAAAGTGGCATACGCAATGCTGAAACCGTCAACGCGGCTTGCTTTTCTTTATGAAAATCAAGCATCTGTTTGATATCCATTTTATAGATATGGTCAGAACCGAAAATACAAACGTGATCAGGTTCTTCTAACTCCATAAAGCTCATATTTTGGTAAATAGCATCTGCGGTGCCTTCATACCAACGCTTTCCTTTACGCATTTGCGCCGGAATTGGGTCAATAAAGCGATCTGTTATACCACTGATATTCCAGCCTTTTTTCATATGGTGGAACAAAGATTGTGATTTGAATTGTGTTAGAACATAGATCTTCATTAAATCAGCATTAACGAAGTTGTTCAAAGCGAAATCAATCAAGCGGTAGCTACCGCCGAAAGGTACCGCGGGTTTGCTGCGAGATTCCGTTAAAGGTCTTAAGCGCGAGCCTTCGCCACCGGCAAGAATCATACCCAATACACGAGCCATTTTATTCTCCATATAATTTATAGTCGATGCCAGAGCTCATAGAGGTATCTTCCTCTGAGAGGATGAGCACTAACACTTATTTCGGTACTTAGAGAATATCCATTCATATTTCGTGAAAATTACCCTAAGCCAAACGTTGTAATACATGCATTATTAGTTGCACTTAGTTTTATATACGTTATCGACTTTTTTGCCGATTTCAATTTTTAATACGCTATTCTGCGCTTCGTAAACCGATGGCCTTCCCAAGGCTTAGGGCAGGTCACATTACACCGCCCAAATGAAACATAACATTAACACCGACCGCACATTAGGTATACAACTAAACACACAACCAACCACTACATTATTTTCCTTAGGTTACATTCCCGTTAAAGTTACATAAGAAGAGATGATTAATTTTTGTCATTTATTTCACTGTGTGAATTTAATAAGCTCTCGCCGGCAACGGGACCAACCAAGCTGTTGCATATTTAGTCATATTCTGTTCAAAAAAAAACAGCCTAGTGGCTGTTTTTTTCAATCAATGTGTCCGTTATTTCTCTTTCGGCTTTTTACGTTTATCTGTAACTTCCCACTTACCGTCGATATACAACGCTGTCCAACCCGAAGGTTTTCCATCGACTTCAGTACGAACGTAGTTTTCTTTCGTCTTACGACTAAAACGTACCACTGTCGGCTTACCATCAGGATCAGCAACTGGCGCTGATGTTAGGTACTGGAATTTAGGTGAGATACGGTCTTTAAAACGAACTAGTTCTTCCACTAATGGGGCACGTGTTTCTCGTGATTTAGGGAAGTTGCTCGCGGCCATAAATAGACCAGACGCACCGTCACGAAGCACAAAGTACGCATCTGAGTTTTCACAAGGCAGTTCAGGGAAATGCACTGGATCTTCTTTCGGTGGTGCGACTTCGCCATTTTTCAGAATCTTACGCGTGTTCTTACAATCGTCACTCGTACAATCCATGTATTTACCAAAACGACCGTTCTTCAGAACCATGTCAGAACCACATTTATCACACTCAACAAGTGGACCATCGTAGCCTTTCACTTTGAATTCGCCGTGCTCAACCACATAACCTTCACAGTTCGGGTTGTTGCCACATACGTGCATCTTACGCTTATCATCAATCAGATAAGCGTCCATTGCCGTTTCACAAATAGGACAACGCTTTTTAGCTCGAAGTGCAGCGGTTTCAACGTCTTCTTCAAGCACATTGATAATGCCTTCTTCATCACCAAGGTTAATGGTTGTCTTACAACGCTCTTTTGGTGGCAGTGCATAGCCAGAACAGCCAAGGAATACGCCTGTCGAAGCCGTGCGAATACCCATCTTACGGCTACAAGTCGGACACTCAATATCGGTTTCCACGATATGATTTGGCTTCATGCCACCCGCATCTTCGTCTAAGTCTGCTTTTTCCAAATCGCCTGTAAAGTCTTCGAAGAAGTTATCGAGCACGCCTTTCCAGCTTGCTTCACCTTCTGCGATTTGGTCCAACTTCTGCTCCATACGAGCAGTGAAGTCGTAGTTCATTAAGTCATTGAAGCTGCCGTCTAGACGGTCAGTAACAATTTCACCCATCTTCTCAGCATAGAAACGACGCTGTTCAACTTTTACATAACCACGATCTTGAATCGTCGAGATGATTGATGCGTATGTTGAAGGACGACCAATACCACGCTTCTCAAGCTCTTTAACTAGCGCCGCTTCAGTGAAACGAGCCGGTGGCTTAGTGAAGTGCTGTTTCGGGTCTAGCGCGATCAGATCCAACTTATCGCCGATCTGAACGGCAGGAAGGATCGTATCTTCGTTCTTGCCCATTGGACGCTGAACACGAGTCCAACCATCAAATTTAAGAATACGACCTTTCGCTTTCAACGTGTACTCATCAGCTTTAACGCTTACTGTCGTTGAATCGTATTGAGCTGGCGTCATTTGACACGCTACGAATTGATTCCAAATTAGCGAGTAAAGCTTGTGTGCGTCTGCGTCTACGCCGTTTAAGTCTTCCGACTTAACATCTACACTTGAAGGACGAATCGCTTCGTGGGCCTCTTGAGCGCCCTCTTTGCTGCCGTATACAAGTGCTTTAGGTGGAAGATATTGCGCGCCGTACTCAGAACCAATGTATTCACGAGCGGCTTCAACAGCTTCTGAACTCAAATTGGTTGAGTCAGTACGCATATAAGTGATGTAACCCGCTTCATACAAGCGTTGAGCCAGCATCATGGTTTTCTTTACGCCGTAGCCCAGACGTGTACTCGCCGCTTGTTGCAGCGTCGATGTGATGTAAGGGGCAGACGGCTTACTCTTGGTTGGGCGGTCTTCGCGTTTACACACTTCATATTGCGCTTTTTCTAAAACACTAACAGCCGCTTGAGTTTGCGCTTCGTTGTCAGGTTTAAACGCAACACCGTTTTTCTGAGCAACTTGCAGTCTGAAAGCCGTTTTGTCGCTTGTTTTAGTGTCGGCATGCACATCCCAGAACTCTTCGGGGATAAAGGCGTTAATTTCGCGCTCACGTTCAACCAGTAACTTTACGGCTACCGATTGAACGCGACCAGCAGATAAACCTCGAGCTACTTTTTTCCAAAGCAGCGGTGACACCATAAAGCCAACAACACGGTCCATAAAACGTCGTGCTTGTTGTGCGTTTACGCCATCGATGTTTAGCTCACCTGGGGTTTCGAAAGCTTGCTGAATAGCATTCTTGGTAATTTCGTTAAAAACCACTCGTTTGTATCGCGTTTCATCGCCACCGATGATCTCACGAAGGTGCCATGCGATAGCTTCTCCTTCGCGGTCCAAATCGGTTGCGAGATAAACATGATCTGCGTTCTCAGCCAGTTTTTGCAATTCAGCAACGACTTTCTCTTTACCCGGTAGAATTTGGTAGTTCGCTTCCCACTCATTGTATGGGTTAATACCCATTTTTTTAATCAGAGCTTTGCGATCTTTTTCTTTCTTGATACGAGCTTTATCTTCTGGGCTCATACCCTTTGTTGAAACTGCTGCAGCCTTTTTACCAGTACTTTGACCCGCCGTTGGTAAATCACGTACGTGACCTACACTGGACTTAACGACAAAGTCTTTGCCAAGATATTTATTGATAGTTTTAGCCTTGGCTGGCGACTCCACTATAACGAGCGATTTACCCATATTGACTCTAACGTCCTTAATCACGATGCTTTAACACCAACAATTCAACTTGTGGGCTTTTACGCATGATATTCTAAATTCATTGCTTCTTTTTTTACTATTGTGCGAGATTACTAGAAGATCAACCGCTTTTTTCAAAATTAGATCTGATTGCTCGACAATTCGACGACTCCGAAGATAAAAGGGCCACAATATAAAGAAGCGCGAAAGTATCTATTCAAAATACTTGCAAGAGCCTATTCATCAGGCATTACGTAGAAACGTGGTCATACTAATCTTGTCCACGAATCTAACGCGAGCCTCATTCCATTATTTTTGCCGTGAATCACAAAATAAATTGTGTAAATCCCAAAAGACGCTCTTAATCGATTGTAAAACCATTGAATTTCTACTGGGACACCATAAACTCAACATTATGTTCAGTTATCAGAGATAAACTCATGACAAAGAAAGTAATAGCAGAATTTGATTTACTACTTATCGCAAACCAAATTATCCAGTCACATGATGACTACATTGAAGGCATGCGCGCAAACAGCGTCGTAGAAAAAGATGATGTACTCGTATTCAAAGGCGAATATTTTTTAGACAACAATGGACTGCCAACTGAAAATACAACCGCGGTATTTAACATGTTTAAATACTTAGCGCACCATCTTTCGAAAGAGTTTACGCTTCAATAATAATGAAAAAGCTTGCCATTTAGGCAAGCTTTTTCACTTTATCCACTTTTATTGACTCAACATTTTCAGCTTGTCAAAGTAATCAGGGAATGTCTTTGACGTGCAACCCGGATCATTGATAGTAACCGGAGTATCACTCATGGCAACCAAAGAGAAACACATCGCCATACGATGGTCGTCATAGGTATCAATCGCCGCGTGTTTGAGTTCAGCAACCGGGTTAACAATGATGTAGTCTTCACCCTCTTCCACTTCAGCGCCAACTTTACGTAATTCTGTTGCCATCGCCGTTAAGCGATCTGTTTCTTTAACACGCCAATTATAGACGTTACGGATGACCGTTTGACCTGTAGCAAACAGTGCCGTTGTCGCAATAGTCATCGCCGCATCAGGGATATGGTTATAGTCCATATCGATGCCTTTTAGATCACCTCTGCGACAGATAACGTAATCGTCGCCCCATTCGATTTCTGCTCCCATTTTTTCGAGCGCGTCAGCGAATTGAATATCACCTTGAATGCTATTTTTACCAATCCCGGTGACTTTTATCTCACCACCTTTGATGGCTGCAGCAGCAAGGAAATATGACGCCGATGATGCGTCACCTTCAACCAGTAAATCGCCCGGCGCCGAGTAAAATTGCCCCGTAGGAATCACAAACTCTTGGTAGTTATGATTGATCACATCCACACCAAATTGTTTCATAATATGTAGCGTGATATCGATATAAGGTTTAGAAACCAAATCACCATTAATTTTAATCGTGATTTCACCTTCAGCCAAAGGCGCTGCCATCAAAAAGGCCGTGAGGAATTGACTCGAAATTGAACCGTCGATAGAAACCGTACCACTTTTAAGACCTGTACCAGTGATCTTCAACGGCGGATAGTTTTCGTTTTCTAAGTATTCAACGTCGGCACCGGCTTCTCGCAATGCTGTGACTAAGTGACCGATTGGACGCTCTTTCATGCGCGGCTCACCAGTAAGAACGTATTCGCCACGACCTAAACAGAGTGCAGCAGCAAGCGGGCGCATCGCTGTACCGGCGTTACCTAAGAAAAGATCGAGCGCTTTGTCACTTGAAAACACTCCCCCTACTCCCGTCACTTCACAAACGGTTCTGTCTTCAGAGAGTTGATAATGAACACCTAGCTGAGTTAGAGCATTCAACATATGGCGAATGTCATCACTGTCGAGTAAGTTTGTTAAACGCGTTGTTCCCGTTGAAAGTGCCGCCAAAAGAAGGGCACGGTTAGACACGCTTTTTGAGCCAGGTAAGTTAATTTCCCCGCTCACTTTTTGAATTGGTTGTAACGTAAGGCTTTCCATTAATTCTTATTGTCCTTGTACCACCCGAAGCCACTGGTGCGTATTCATTTTCGGGTGATGAATAATTCTTCGTACTTGCAGACTAACGAAATTTTTCAATGAACTCCAGAGCTAATCCCCCGACAAAAGACGATTAATTAGCCAACCAAGCGGATTTACCCACTAGTACACAAGGTCAACTCGAACACCATCAGAAAAGTAGAGAATTCTCACATCATCCCCCCGATTAAAAAGCATTGAATTATCGACGTCTTGAATAATATTAACTAATTTATCATCTTTAGTTTTAATCAATAGCTCAACCAATTTATATTCCACTTTGTATTGTGTGTTACCTCGATGATGAGCAATCCCGGCCCCCGCCACAGCACCGACAGCCGTTGCGACTTCTTTGCCAGTACCGCCGCCAAATTGATTACCTATCAAGCCACCAATAGCCGCACCTAATAAGGTTTCCCAACCATTCGCTTTCGACTCTACGATCTCTTGTTGAGTAATGTATCTAACCGTGTCAACCTCGCCGTAAACAACATCATTCACTGGGCGAGCTTGGTTGCGGTTATAAGCGGCATTTGCCAACATTGGCAAAACAAGTAAAATCCAAAGTAACTTCTTCATAGTAAAATTCCTAGAGACCTTTTGGTCAGTGATGAACCTGTAAACCGGTACTTATGACGATATATTTAACCGAACTTGATATGACTAGTATAGAGTTTCCGTCGCCCTTTGATGCGCTGGATGAACCCAACGGTCTGCTCGCCTTCGGGGGGGATTTGTCACCCTCGCGAATTTTAAACGCTTATAGCCAAGGGATATTTCCATGGTATGGCCCAGGAGAGCCTATACTTTGGTGGAGCCCTGCGCCACGAGCGGTATTTAATCCTAAGACATTCGTGCCATCAAAAAGTCTTAAAAAATGTCAAAAAAAGCATCGTTACCGTGTCAGCATCAACCAAGCAACGGACAGAGTCATTGGTTATTGTTCTTCACTCAGACCCGAGCAAGAAACCTGGCTAAACAGCGATATGCAGTCAGCCTACCGCAAACTCGCTTCATTAGGATTCTGTCACTCGGTGGAGGTTTGGCAAGATGATGAGCTGATCGGCGGGCTTTACGGCTTACAAAGAGGCCTAGTCTTTTGTGGTGAATCGATGTTTAGCCTGAAGAGCAATGCCTCTAAAATCGCGCTGTGGTACTTTTGCGACCACTTTACGAAGTTCGGTGGCAAGCTCATTGATTGCCAAGTAATGAACCCTCATTTGGAATCATTGGGGGCTGTAGAGATCGAGAGAGATGAATTTCTAAGCTCTCTGCAATTACTCAAAGAAACCCCTATTGACGATGCATGCTTTGAAAAACAATGGCTAGAGGAAATGCCGTAATGAATCCAAATTTACAACAAATCAGAATTGGATTGACAGACAATCACCCTTGTAGCTATTTGCCCCACCTCGAAGAAAGAGTAGCCGTCACGCTTGATGAAGATATGCACACCTCAGATAACTATGAACTGCTGCTTGCAAACGGGTTTCGACGCAGTGGAACGACGATCTATAAACCTCACTGCGATCATTGCTCGGCTTGCCAAGCGATTCGGCTTTCGATTCCCGAATTTAAATATTCAAAAAGTCAACGACGAGTTTTGAACAAAGCCAAAACATTTCATTGGGAACTGAAAGACATGATGGATGACAATTGGTTTGACTTATACAGTCGCTATATCACCGCTCGTCACCGTTCCGGAACCATGTTCCCACCCAAGAAAGAAGAGTTTCTACAATTCTCTACAAATGATTGGCTTACCACAAAGTTCATGCACATCTATGATGAGAACAAGTTGGTTGGCATCGCCGTTACCGACATCATGTCTCACTGTACAAGCGCGTTTTATACCTTCTTCGATCCTGATATAGACATTTCTATGGGAACACTTGGCGTTCTATTTCAGATCAAACATGCCCAGAAAGAACAAAAACAGTGGTTATATTTGGGTTATCAAATCGATGAATGCCCGGCGATGAGCTATAAAGTACGATTTCAACGTCATCAAAGGCTAGTAAATCAACGGTGGCAAGGGTAGAATACGCGACAACTTTACATATTTTGATTTTAACGGCACAATCAAGCCGTTGAAAACCGCCAAATTTCGAAAGAGGATTAGATGGCTAAAGAAGACGTAATCGAGATGCAAGGCACAGTCCTTGATACTCTACCAAACACAATGTTCCGTGTTGAGCTTGAAAATGGTCACGTAGTGACAGCACACATCTCTGGTAAAATGCGTAAGAACTACATCCGTATTCTTACTGGTGATAAAGTCACTGTTGAGATGACTCCATACGACCTTTCTAAAGGCCGCATCGTCTTCCGTGCTCGTTAATTTTTAATTATCGAATACGATAAAAAACGGAGCTCAATGCTCCGTTTTTTATCGCCTAAACTTTTCTACTGCTCAAGTAACATCAATCTCGCAAGCATAAAAAAACGCACAACCTGAGTCATGCGTTTTATATTTGCACCCTTATCACTTCATTAGTGCATAACCTCTTCTTTAGCACCAACATAGACGAAATCCAATGCGTCTTTTTTCAGGGATACTTTCACCGTACCACCATCCACCAAGCTACCGAACAGTAACTCATTAGCAAGTGGTTTCTTAAGCTTGTCTTGAATCACGCGTCCCATTGGACGAGCGCCCATGGTCTTGTCGTAGCCTTTGTCAGCCAGCCAATGACGAGCCTCCTCAGAAACCTCTAAAGAAACCCCTCGGGCGTCCAGTTGAACCTGAAGTTCAACGATAAACTTATCGACCACTTGGCTAATCACACTTGGATCTAGACTGTTAAACCAGATGATATTATCAAGGCGATTGCGGAACTCAGGTGTAAATACTTTCTTAATTTCACCCATCGCATCTGGCGCATGATCTTGTTGGATTAAACCGATCGATTTCTTCTCAGTTTCAGCTACACCTGCGTTGGTCGTCATCACAAGAATTACATTACGGAAATCGGCTTTACGTCCATTGTTGTCCGTTAGTGTGCCGTTATCCATCACTTGTAATAACAGGTTAAAGATATCTGGGTGAGCCTTCTCAATCTCATCAAGTAGTACCACTGAATGTGGGTTTTTGATCACAGCATCCGTTAATAAACCGCCTTGATCGTAACCTACATATCCAGGAGGAGCACCAATCAAACGGCTTACCGAGTGACGTTCACCATACTCCGACATATCAAAGCGCAGAAGCTCAATACCCATCAATTTCGAGAGTTGAACGGTCACTTCAGTTTTCCCCACACCGGTAGGGCCAGCAAACAGGAAGGAACCAACCGGTTTATTGTCCGCCCCTAACCCAGCACGAGTCAGCTTAATCGCTTCACTCAATACGTCGATAGCTTGATCTTGTCCGAATACCAACATTTTCATGCGGTCATCCAGTTTCTGCAGTGTATCTTTGTCTGAAGAAGAGACTGATTTTTCTGGAATACGAGCCATTTTCGCGACCATTGACTCGATATCAGCAACACTGACCGTTTTCTTACGACGGCTTGCTGGGGTCAAGCGACTACGAGCACCCGCTTCGTCAATAACATCAATCGCCTTATCAGGAAGGTGGCGTTCATTAATGTATTTAGCTGAAAGCTCCACAGCCGCACGCAATGCTTTATTGGTGTAACGCACTTCGTGGTGAGCTTCGTATTTTGACTTCAAGCCAATCAGGATCTTGGTTGTGTCATCGAGAGATGGTTCAACAATATCGATTTTCTGGAAACGGCGAGATAGCGCACGCTCCTTCTCAAAAATACTGTTGTATTCTTGATATGTCGTTGAGCCGATACAACGTAATTTCCCACTGCTTAAAAGCGGTTTAATGAGGTTGGCGGCATCCACCTGCCCACCTGACGCTGCACCCGCACCAATAATGGTGTGAATCTCGTCGATGAACAGAATTGCGTCTTCTTCTTTTTCCAGTTGCTTGAGAATCGCTTTAAAACGTTTCTCAAAATCACCGCGATATTTCGTTCCAGCAAGCAGTGAACCTATATCTAAAGAATAGATCACACTGCTTTGAATGATGTCAGGCACTTGCCCTTCAACAATGCGCCATGCAAGACCTTCCGCGATAGCCGTTTTACCTACACCGGCTTCACCAACCAACAGAGGGTTATTCTTGCGTCGACGACATAAAACTTGAACGGTACGCTCAAGCTCTTTATCACGCCCGATCAGTGGGTCGATATTACCTTGCTTCGCCACTTCGTTGAGGTTGATTGCGAAATTTTCGAGGCGATCTTCTGAACTCGCCTCTTCAGCACTCTCTGCACCACCAAATGAATCAGACGGTGATGAACCATCACTTTCATTACTGGCTTTGGTAATGCCATGAGAAATAAAGTTAACAATATCTAAGCGGCTAATGTCGTTCTTTTTGAGTAAATACGCCGCATGAGATTCTTGCTCACTGAAAATAGCCACAAGTACATTTGCACCTGTCACTTCACTGCGACCTGACGATTGAACATGGAAAACAGCACGCTGAAGCACTCGTTGGAAGCTCAACGTAGGCTGAGTTTCGCGAGTCTCGTCGCTTTCTGGGATAAGTGGGGTCGTTTGGTCGATAAAAATATCGAGCTCATTGCGAAGAGCATCAAGATCAGCCTGACAAGCTTGGAGCGCTTCCTTGGCCGCATCATTTTCTAATAATGCTAGTAGGAGGTGTTCGACAGTCATGAATTCATGTCGCTTGTCTCGCGCACGAGCAAATGCGCCATTTAAACTCGTCTCTAATTCTTTATTTAGCATAAGTACCTCCTAAGGGAACAACAGTGTTGTTCGAGCAATTTATACTTGCTCCATTGTACATAGTAGCGGATGCTCATTTTCCTTTGAGTACATCGTTACCTGCGCTACCTTTGTTTCTGCTATTTCAGCACTGTATGTGCCGCATATAGCTTTACCTTCATAATGAACCTTGAGCATCACTTCCGTTGCTTTTTCGATATCTAGTGAGAAGAATCGCTCTAGGATCTCGATTACAAAGTCCATAGGCGTGTAGTCATCGTTATTCAACACAACGTGATACATTGCCGGTGGCTTTACTTTTGTTGTCTCTTTCTCCAGTAAATCTGAGCCTGGAGATGCCCATTCAAAGTTTCTGCTCATATTGGCTTTGCTAGGGGTTACTTTTCGGAATTGATGAACGTTCAGTTAACTCAAATTTACCACATTCACACATGACGGTGTACTAAGAAACTGCACCAAGAAACAGTACCAAAAAATATTCCTCTATACTGAGCCTAATCCACCATTTCCATCGCTGCAAATAAAAGTTCTCGATTAACAAGATTAACATAGGTGATTGATTAAAAAAGACACCACAACCATTCACCCGCCCAATAAACCCTCCAGTAAGTTACAAGTCTGTTAATAGCTTACAGCAAACCTCGAATGTGATTTGTTATTAAAGCTGATCACTTTTATAGCAATTTACTATTGACTGTGCTCAATCATTAGCTACATTGGAGCTAAACGGCTATTTTTAATACAACTGATTAACACGATATCAAATATCACAACAAGGAATCATCACGCAGGGTCGCGTTAAATTCCGTAAGCAATGTATGTAATTCAAGCTATCAGCTGAAATTCTTTAGTTGGTAGGAATGATATCAATCGGACTTACAACAATTGATATAACAACGTTAGTAACAAAATGCATGAGGGATGTATAGCATGGCTACAGGTACAGTAAAATGGTTTAACAACGCCAAAGGGTTTGGCTTTATTTGTCCAGAAGGTGAAGAAGGTGATATTTTCGCCCACTACTCCACAATACAAATGGAAGGTTATCGAACCTTAAAGGCTGGCCAGCAGGTCGACTATGAAGTAGAAAGTGGCCCCAAAGGCTCGCATGCGAGCTCTATTGTTCCTGTAGAAGGTAGCGCCGCTAAATAGGCGACGGTCAAACCATGTTGACCTACATGAGTTCACTTTAAAGGCTCACAGGTAAGCAAAACATTAAAGCCGCTCATTTAATTGCTGTAACAATAGGCTTAAATGAACGGTTTTTTCTATTTTTATTCATTGGTTCCAGCGCCCTTCCCCAAAAAATAATTTTACGGGTATTAGGCCAAAGAAATAGAAAATAGAGGTTTCATCTCACTGGCTGATAGCCACTCATAAAAAAGGCACTTTAACGTTATCGTCAAAGTGCCTCACATTTTGCTTTAACCAACCAAGAACAGTATCGCTTGGTTACAAGTCACGAGCAGCCCATCCTTGACTGCTCGCCCCCTCAAAGCTACGCATCAATAAGTGCATTGAATGTCGCACTTGGACGCATGAGATTTGATACAAGCGTATCATCAAGCAGGTAATAACCGCCTAAATCACCAGCGACGCCTTGCGCGTTATTCAGTTCAGCAACGATGGCTTCCTCGCTTTCAGCCAATTGGCTTGCAACAGAAGCAAACTCCGCCGCTAAATCGGCATCAACCGTTTGCTCAGCCAGTGCTTTGGCCCAATACGTGGCGAGGTAGTAGTGGCTACCACGGTTATCAAGCTCACCCACTTTACGCGAAGGAGACTTGTTGTTATCTAGGAATTCACCTGTCGCTTTATCAAGCGCATCAGCCAGTACTTGAGCTTTCGCATTACCCGTGACTACACTTAGGTGCTCTAGCGAAGCCGCTAATGCCAAGAACTCACCAAGAGAGTCCCAACGTAAGTGGTTCTCTTTCTCTACTTGTTGCACGTGCTTAGGTGCAGAGCCGCCAGCCCCAGTTTCAAACAGGCCACCACCGTTCATCAGTGGAACAATCGATAGCATTTTAGCGGATGTACCCAGCTCTAGAATCGGGAACAAATCGGTTAGGTAATCACGTAATACGTTACCTGTAACCGAAATCGTATCTAAGCCTTCTTTGAGTCGAACCAATGAATACTGAGTCGCTTCAAGTGGTGCCAGAATCTTAATGTCTAAACCGTCTGTATCGTATTCAGGAAGGTAAGCTTCTACTTTCTTAATCAACTGTGCATCATGAGCACGTGATGCATCTAACCAGAATACCGCAGGGACACCTGAAGCACGTGCACGAGTCACGGCGAGCTTAACCCAATCTTGAATGGGTGCATCTTTCACCTGACACATACGGAAGATATCGCCTTCTTCTACGTCTTGCTCTAAAAGCACAGAACCTGAAGCATCAACAACTTGAACCTGACCAGCAGCTTCGAGAATGAACGTCTTATCGTGAGAACCGTACTCTTCTGCTTTTTGAGCCATTAGACCTACGTTTGGTACGCTACCCATCGTTGTTGGGTCAAAAGCGCCGTTCTCTTTACAGAAATCAATGACTGCTTGGTAGATGCTCGCGTAGCTACGATCTGGGATCATGGCTTTCGTATCTTTTTGCTTACCTTCTGGATCCCACATTTGGCCAGAAGAACGCAACATTGCCGGCATAGAGGCATCCACAATGATATCGCTTGGTACGTGTAGGTTAGTAATACCACGGTCCGAATCAACCATCGCTAGTGGTGGCTGCGTCTCGTATACCGCTTGCAGGTCAGCTTCGATTGCTTCTTTTTGATCTTGAGGAAGCGCAGCAATCTTCGCGTAGACATCACCGATGCCGTTATTTACATCAACACCTAGCTCTTCAAACAGCTGACCGTGTTTAGCGAATACGTCTTTGTAGTAAACCTTAACCGCGTGACCAAAAATCACTGGGTCAGACACTTTCATCATCGTCGCTTTCATGTGAAGAGAAAGCAAAACACCTTGCTCTTTGGCTGATGCGATCTCTTTTTCGAAGAATGCAACCAAAGCGGCCTTGTTCATCACTGAGGCATCAATGATCTCTTTATCTTGCAGTGCAAAAGAAGGCTTCAACGTTTTTCTCGCACCATCTTTGCCGACAAAGTCAATGCTGACTTGCGTCGCGCCTTCCATCGTTACCGACTTTTCGGTACCGAAGAAGTCTTTGTCGTCCATACTTGAAACGTGCGACTTAGAATCGGCCGACCAAGCCCCCATTGAATGTGGGTTTTTCTTCGCGTAATTTTTCACTGAAAGTGGCGCGCGACGATCAGAGTTACCTTCACGTAGAACTGGGTTTACTGCGCTACCTTTTATCTTGTCGTAGGTCGCTTTGATGGCTTTCTCTTCATCGCTCTTTGCTTCTTCTGGGTATTTAGGAAGTGCGTAACCTTTCGACTGAAGTTCTTTAATTGTCGCTTGAAGCTGAGGTACAGATGCTGATACGTTGGGAAGCTTAATAATGTTTGCTTCAGGTGTCTTAGCCAATTCACCGAGTTCTGCGAGTGCATCACCAATACGTTGCTCTTCATTTAAATACTCAGGGAAGTTGGCAATAATGCGCCCTGCAAGTGAAATATCGCGAGTATCAACGTCAATACCAGAAGAAGCAGTAAAAGATTGAATAATAGGCAATAGAGAGTAAGTTGCTAGCGCCGGAGCTTCGTCTGTAATGGTGTAGATGATGGTTGGTTTTTCAGTAGGCATGAAATTTCCCTATAGTTTTTTACAAACTCACCAAAAATAGTGAGATGTTATAAATTGACCAGTAAGCGACTCTGAGAGTGAAACAGCTTACTCGATAGTCGTACTCTATCTTATTTTTCACGCCATCTTAATGACGGCATGAACCAAATCCGTGAGTGCGTTGTTATAATAAAACACGAAGGTATAATTAAACAAATCAGGCTTAAGAGTCCATCAACTTGTTCTATTTTGTGTCATTTAGGCGCGCAAATGATAGCTCAATTCCGTTTCAGTGAAAACTTTCCACCACACTTCGTTTACATTTTTGCAAGGTAGTTAACATGTCGACTCGCTCACACAGCGCATCTCACTCAGACAAACCGGCTCGTTCTGGGGTCAAATTAAAACAAAGCCGTCATAAACAGGGCCGAAATAGTGATAAAAATAACAGCGCGACTTCGCATAAAAAACCTCACTCAAGTAAACACCGTTACAAAAACAAACCGGCGAATACCAAGCCTAAAGTGACACCTGAAGAGCGCAAAGTTATTCTCTTCAACAAACCTTTCGATACTCTCAGCCAGTTCACGGATGGTGATGGTAGAAAAACACTAGCGGATTTTATTCCAGTAAAAGAGGTTTATGCCGCGGGTCGACTCGACCGCGATAGTGAAGGATTAATGGTCTTGACCAATGATGGCATCTTTCAAGCGAAACTGACTCAACCCGACTCTAAATCACCCAAGACTTACTGGGCGCAAGTTGAAGGTGCGCCTTCTGAAGAAGATTTAGATAAATTGAGAAAAGGTGTCGAACTAAAAGATGGCATGACACGGCCAGCTAAAGTCGAAGTCATGCCCCAACCCGAGGTGTGGGATAGAACGCCTCCAGTGCGCTTCAGAGCCGCGATCCCGACAACATGGCTATCGATTACTATTATCGAAGGACGTAACCGTCAGGTGAGACGAATGACAGCCAATATCGGTTTCCCTACCCTGCGTCTTATCCGCTATTCAATCGGCAACATGAACGTGGGTCAGCTTCAGCCCGGTGAGTGGAAAGAGATTTAAACGAATTCAATTCTAAAAAATGGCCACAAACATTGTGGCCATTTTTATTTATTACTGCGCGCAAAAGCAAAAAAGCCAGTCATATGACTGGCTTTTACAACGTTACTTAACTAAAAATCAAACGATTAGAAGTAGTAGTAAGCCGCTGCGAATACGTAAGTATCTTTGTCACCTTTAGGTACGTCAAGTTCTTGTTTAACATCGATACCCATATCAACTTTTTCGCTGTAAGTGTACATTACTGCAACGTTCATGTAGCTGTTATCAGCGTCAGCTTCATTCTTCTTCTCAGTAGTGTTTGCACCGTAACCAGCAGCAACAGTCAGTTGCTCAGTCGCAGCGTATGAACCAGATAGGTAGTAACCAGTATTTTTCAGCTCATCAGCATTAACACCTGTTAGATCCTTCGCATCGCCGTCATCAATCCAAGCGTTAGCACCCAGTTTCACTTTATCTAGCGTTACGTTACCAGAAAGCGATGTAGTCGTGAACTCAGAATCTTGGCGAGCTTCGTAACCAGCATAGATGTTGAACATGTCTTGCTCTACACCAACATAACCGTTGTAACCCATTTCGCCTTTTTCACGGTTATCATCAGTATCAAAAGCAGAGATGCCGTAAGCGATACCAGAAGTCGCGCCTTCGAATTTAACAACGTTGAAAGCATCAGATGCATCACCAGCAGAAGCGCCAAACTCGTAAGTCATGTCGCCAGCACCGTCAACTTTATCTAAAGCTGTATCGTTTTCCCAACCGAAAGATGCGACACCAACACCCGTGTCAAAACCTAACCAAGCTTTATCTACGTCTGTAGCAGGGCCTGATTGGATGTCTTTTTTTGCTTGCTCATCAGAGTTGTAGTTCATCATTAGGTCAGTTTCAAAGTAACCAATCCAACGGTTGTTTTTGTAGTTTACTGCAACAGTAAGACCCGTTGCCCAGTCGTCGTAAATCGCTTTTGTATCTGTATCGTAGTAACCACCAAGACCCCATGAACCAGATACTGAGAACTGATCTTTCTGCATGCTGTCAAACTCAAACATTGGTTTAGAGTTTTCAGAGTTAGTTTGTACTGCAAATGCAGATGTAGATACTGCTGCGATTGCTAGCGCTAGAATAGTCTTTTTCATAATAAGTCCACTGCCTTTTCTAAGAATGGGAGATCCTTGCCCGGTTCCCTTTTATTTTTTATGACTGCTGATTACCACTCTATGTTGGCTAATCAGCGCCACTAAATTTCGAAGCCTAGATTGCAAAATATTATCCTGCGTGTCAAATAAACTAAAAACACACCCAAAAAAATATAAAAACCAACAAAATCAATGATTTACATAAAATTTCACCATTTTACGAGTAATGTAACCTTTCTTTTATCAAGAAATTTCACAACCGTATAAAACAATAAATTAGAATAAAACACCAATAAATACCTAAAAAAACCATTTAAATGAAATTTAAAACCTGCAATATGATTATTTTTGATATTTATATTTCACAAGAGAGGTGTATTCGTTAAGTTCTTGATGGTTCAGTTTTTTTTTGTGAAGAAGATCTACCTTTGATTCAAAAGCAAGCTATTTTGTCTTAAATGTACCGACTAGTGATATGTGCTACTATCTTCGCTCCGTTACGTAGGTCACAGTATGCTAACTACTAAAATTCAAAACTCTATTCGCACCAGTTATCAAAACCTCCAAGATCAGTTGGACAACTTCGTCCCGCGACGTGCTCAAAATTATCTTGTTGCAGAAATTGCCAAGACACTTTGTGGTCAATACCACAAAAGTCATCGCATGATTGTTGCTGAAGCAGGAACAGGGATTGGGAAATCACTGGCGTATTTAATGGCCACAATTCCTGTCGCGGTGATCAATAATCGAAAAATCATCATTTCGACAGCGACGGTTGCTCTACAAGAACAACTCGTCAATAAAGATCTCCCTCTATATAGAAGGCTCACTGACAGAGAGTTCTCATTTATACTCGCGAAAGGCAGACAACGTTACTGTTGCTCAGAGAAACTGGCCGCTGCGTGTGGTGTTGATGGCGGGCAAATGGCGATGTTCGAATCCAAACCAAAGAAAAAGGATATCGAACAACTGCAAACCATGTACCGTAGTTTGGCTCAAGGAAAATGGGATGGCGACCGCGACTCATGGCCGAAACCCATCGACAACATGATTTGGCAAATGATCGTAAGTGATAAGCACAGCTGCAACAATAGTATGCCAACACATAGAGATTGCCCTTTCCAAAAAGCCCGTTCAGAGCTAGATAAAGCAGACGTCATTATTGCTAATCACAGTTTGGTGATGGCCGACGCTGACTTAGGTGGCGGCGTTATTCTTCCAGAACCAGAAAATAGCATCTATATATTCGATGAGGCGCATCATTTACCTCATGTCGCGCGAGATCACTCGTCCGCAGCAGCGAGCTTGAAAGGCGCGGCTTCTTGGTTAGAGCGCTTGAATCAATCGATCACTAAGCTTTCGGGTTTAGCGGACGAAAAACGCGTCCATCGATTTAGAAATGAGTTGCAGGATTCTGTGCAGCAATTGATCCCTACCCTAAACCAGCTAAGTAAACAGTTTGACGCGACCCATTTTGAAGAAGGACTTTACCGCTTCGAACATGGTGATCTGCCAGAGTGGCTTGAAAACGAATCGAAAGACCTTAAACAGCTCACTCAAAAGGCGAGCCAAGCCGTCGCGAAAATCGCTGATCTTATCGCTGAACGAGTCAAAGACGGCGAACTGTCAGCCAAGCTGGCCGAGCCAGCTCTGGCTGAAATCGGCTTCTACATACAAAGAACCGAAAATCTGGCTCAAGTTTGGCGTTTAATGGCTGAACCTAAACGTGAAAAAGGCGCTCCTTTGGCGCGCTGGTTGGAATTGAGTAAAGAAAACGAGGGCGACTTTGTTGTCAATGTCTCTCCGTTAGAGGTTGGTTGGCAGCTAGACCAACAGATTTGGAGTCGCTGTGTGGGCGCGGTATTAGTTTCAGCAACAATGAGAGCCCTTAACTCCTTTCATTTTTTCTGTCATCAAGCCGGTATCAGCCAAAAAACAGAAGATGGCGTGCAATTTCTGGCTTTAGCATCCCCGTTTGATTACCAAAATCAAGCGGAGCTGGTCGTTCCAGCAATGAAATACGAGCCTCAAGCACCGCAGTTTACCGAATATCTTATTGAAATATTGCCCGAGGTGATTGAGGACAACAAAGCCAATCTGGTTCTATTCTCATCGTATTGGCAAATGAACAAAGTTGCCGAAGCTTTGGAAGCCGATTTCGTGAAAAAGTCTTGGGCGTTACAGGTCCAAGGTGACACTTCACGCACAGAAATCCTAAAAAAACATAAAAAGCTGATCAAATTGGGGAAAACCAGTGTTCTTTTTGGAACCGGTAGCTTTTCTGAAGGTCTTGATTTACCAGGAGAGTTGCTTGAAAACTTGATCATCACCAAGATTCCATTTGGTGTACCTACATCACCGGTAGAGCAAGCCCATTCTGAATATATCGAATCACGAGGAGGCAATCCATTCATGCAGATTACGGTACCAGAAGCGAGTAAAAAGCTTATTCAATCTGTCGGACGATTACTGCGTAAAGAACGAGATTCTGGTAAAGTCACCATCCTTGATCGGCGCATCGTCACGAAGCGATACGGTAAATCTTTACTCGACTCGTTACCGCCGTTTAAAAGAACGATAAAATACTAATTTAGCCATCGTATCGGTGGCTTTGGGTCTCACATCGCTTGACCCTTGCATTCACAACTGTGCATGACTAACCCAAAGGTTACTCATGCCGCTGCCCTATCAGCACATAATGAGAACAATAGCTATTTATGGACATGATTGAACCAACCATGTTGGTTGTACTTGCTTTGGTTGCTTTTGCAGCCGGCTTTATTGATGCCGTGGCTGGTGGAGGCGGAATGCTAACCGTCCCTGCTTTACTATCACTTGGCCTACCGCCGCATATTGCACTGGGGACCAATAAGCTCGCAGCAACGTTTGCTTCATCAACGGCAGCCTTGACCTATTACCGTAAAAAGCTATTTAAGCCTCAATGCTGGATCAACGCGTTCATCGCCACACTCATCGGTGCAACCATTGGTACATTAACCGTCGACGCCATCAGCACCGAATGGCTAGAGAAAGCACTACCACTCGTAATTTTAGCGGCTGCCGTCTACACCATTTTTCACAAGACGCCAGATGCAAACAACAATGCGTCACCGAAACCGTGTCCGATACTTAAGAGAAAGCAAAAGTTTCAAGGGTTGATATTGGGGTTTTATGATGGTGTTGCAGGCCCTGGAACCGGGGCTTTTTGGACGGTAAGTTCGATGGCTCTGTATCGCCTAAATATCTTACTGGCTTCTGGCCTATCAAAAGCGATGAACTTTACCAGTAACCTCACCTCTTTAATCACTTTCGCGATCCTCGGACATATCGATTGGGTACTTGGTTTAACCATGGGTGTATGCTTAATGGCAGGCGCATTCGTAGGGGCACACTCTGCTATTCGTTTTGGTGCCACTTTTATAAGGCCGGTATTTGTCACCGTTGTGAGTATTCTCGCGCTCAAGCTGGCATACGAAGCGTGGTTTGTGAACTTATAGCCACCAACATTTGGGCGAAGAGATGAATCATTTTTCAAAATTAAAAAGCGTCATTGATACCTTGGTTGGCCATTGTTCTCAAGTCGACATAGGGCGAGGAGCATATCACCAAGCCTTGTTCGACCGCACTTTATTTAAGTCGAGAGCGTTTACTTTGCTGCCCTATGCACTCGAAGCGCAAGCGACTTATCACACCATATTGCGTGAACAAACCACCAATCAGCTCACCGCATCAAGAGCAAACTATCTGACGGAAAAGTTAACCAATCAGATAGGTGCCATTCAAAGAGAGCTTGCCAATCATGATTTACGTCTAGATCGAAAAAGTAAGTCCGGGAAAAACCTAAATGACTTATATAATGAACTCGCACAGCACCAAGATTGGCAAAAGCGGTTGGTCGATTTGGTACGAATACGAAAGTTAGCGTTTGATTCTGCGCCTCGTCACAGTAAGAAAAAAGCGGAAGAGGCTTGGCAGTTAGCCAAAGAACGACTAGAACGCTGTGAAGACTCAATGAAAAATATTGAGAGACTGATTAACTTAGAGAACCCTAAGCGAAATGAACACTGATCACACTCCATCACCACTGAATAATGCACCAGAAGAGGTGAAATTAGCGGTCGACCTGATCTATCTGCTCGAAAGCAACGACATTGACCCAAAGGTCGCGTTGGCGGCCATTAAGATCGTCCAACAAGATTTACAATCCAAACTAGCATCTAGCATCTAGCATCTAGCATCTAGCATCTAGCATAAAAATATACAGGATTCACATGTACCAACTTAGCTTTTCTATGCCCGAGTTTCTTGACAACTACTGGCATAAAAAACCCACCATCTTAAAAGGTGGCTTCCAAAACTTCGTCGACCCAATGTCGCCAGAAGAACTGGCAGGTTTATCGATGGAAGAAGAAGTGGATTCTCGCTTTGTCTCTAACCTCAACAACCAATGGACGGCAGAACATGGTCCATTTTCCGAAGAGAAATTTGCCAATCTCACTGAAACTCATTGGCAATTGATCGTTCAAGCGGCGAACCACTGGCACCAAGGTGCAAATCAGTTAACAGAAGCGTTTCAAGTGTTACCAAACTGGTTATTCGACGATCTCATGATTTGCTATTCGGCACCAGAGGGCGGTGTGGGTCCGCACATTGATCAATATGATGTATTCATCATCCAAGGCCAAGGTAAGCGTCAGTGGAAAGTGGGGGCGAAAGATGTCGGTCAATATAAAGAGACAATACAAGCGTCTGCACTTCGTCAAATAGAAGGTTTTGAGCCGATCATTGATGAAACTTTAGAGCCGGGCGATATCCTTTATATCCCACCAGGCTTCCCGCATGAAGGTAACACGCTAGAGCCGTCAATGAGCTACTCAATTGGCTACCGTTCTCCTAAAGAACAAGAGCTGATCAGCAACTTTGCCGATTTTGTGCTTGCTCATGATATGGGTGACGTACACCTGCACGATCCAGAATTCAAAATGCAAGAAGGCTACGGAAAAATTCGTTCATCGGATTTAAGCAACCTAACAGGCATGTTGAAATCGGCATTAGAACAACCAGAAACCATCCGTGAATTCATGGGGTGTTTGCTGAGCCAATCCCGCCACCAGCTTGATATTGTTGCGCCTGAGCCATTATGGACTGAAGAAGAAATCATCCAGCACTTGGAGTCAGAAGGTGAAATTCACCGAGTATCAGGTTTAAAAGCACTCTACCATGAAGGCGACAGCAACACGGCTTTCATCAATGGTGAAGTCGTGAACGTTGAAAAAGCGGACGCATCGCTACTCAACGTACTTTGCGATGATACTGTCCTGAATTCAGCAACGCTCCTGACGTCTTCCGGCGTAACAATAGTGACGGATTTGGTCAACAAAGGTTACTGGTTTATCGAAGACTAACTGTGTTGACTGGTTGCGACAAGCCTTAGAGCCTAGAACGTTAACACGATAAAAAGGGATAAATGAAGATCTTCGTTTGTCCCTTTTTCTGTTCAGAGGTGACTCAACCTTAAATACCCAAACCTTGAACTAGCCACCATTTTCAGATTAGTTTTTATAATCCAAGTTATAGATTTTTATCTTGCTCAACTTCACACTTTTTGATTGCTAAGCTCGCAATCAAGCTCTAATATCTCGCGCCTAGATTCCCTGAACACTTTATTTATTTAGCTCTCCCTAATGGAGTGCTAAGGCTTTTTACGTCCTATTTTTGGAGAGATACGCAAATGTCCGCCTCGTTTCCATTAGCGAAACTGACCTTTTTAATCGCTATTCTGACAGCCGTAGGTCAAATGACTCAAACAATGTATGTGCCTTCTATCGGTCACATGGCGGGTGAGTTCTTCGTTTCGGCGTCTTCACTTCAAGCTGTGATGGCATGCTACTTAATCCCTTATGGTCTGTCGCAATTTGTCTATGGACCGCTTTCTGATCGCCTAGGCCGTAAACCTATCATCATTGCTGGTTTGATCATCTATATCATCGGTACTTTGGTCGCATTGTTCGCTAATGATTATGAATGGTTCTTAATGGGTAGCTTTATCCAAGGTTTGGGCATCGGTTGTGGCGGTGCAATGTCTCGTACGCTGACTCGTGACTGTTTTGAAGGCGTAGAATTGCACCGTGCCAACAGCTTAATCAGTATGTGTGTGATTTTCTCGCCGTTGATGGCTCCGGTTCTGGGGGGATACTTAACCGAAGCTTTTGGTTGGCGATCTAGCTACTTATTCCTTGCGCTCTTTGGTATCGCGGTTGTGATCACCATGATGACAAGCATGATGGAAACACTGCCGAAAGAACGACGTAAGCATGAATCGGTCGCTAACAGCTACAAATTCGTTCTGTCTGACAAACGTTTCCAAGGTTTCTTACTGGTATTAGTCGCCACATTCGCTGGTGTGGCCGTCTTTGAAGCTGCGGCAGGCGTGTTACTGGGTGGTGTACTTGGCTTACCGGCGACCACAGTAAGCTTGTTGTTTGTCTTGCCGATACCGGGTTATTTGGTCGGCGCAGGCTTATCGAGTTACATCGCACAACGTGGCTCTGAGCGCCGTGTACTGAATGTTGGTCTAGTGGCGATCCTAGTAGGCTCAACAGTGGTGTTGATACCGGGTCTATTTGGTCAAACAACAGCATTCACTTTGATTGGCGGTGCCACCATTTACTTCTTGGGCGCTGGCATCTTATTCCCTGCGGCAACAACAGGAGCACTCTCACCGTTCCCATACCATGCCGGTACGGGGGGCGCAATCTTAGGGGGTATGCAGAACCTAGGGGCAGGTATCGCAACGCTATTGGCCTCGTTCTTCCCCGTTCAAGACCAACTGCCACTGGGTTGTTTGATGATTGTGATGTCTTTTATCGTTCTGCTTGGTTTGCGTTGGGTCAATCGTAAACATGACCACTCAAACGAAATGCCATTGGCTATCTAAAGTAAAACTCAAATCCTGCCTAAACAAAAAGAGGGACATGCTGAAAAGTGTGTCCCTCTTTTATTGTACGTTTTCTCTAGACTGACGTCTCACATCAATTTCATTAAACATTACTTTGATTTTTTGAAAACAATAACAGACACTTATGCTAAAAGTGCATGTCCGACATCTAACTATCAATACTGTCATTGGAACAACTCCAGCGTATCTAGGCTCTAATAAAAAAAGATACTGTAATCAAGGAATACCAACCATGAACCACTACGCTCAATCGCAACGCGTCGCTCAGCAAACCCAAGCTCCCGTTGCTAAGAAAGTCCCTCACGCAATGACGATTCATGGTGACACCCGAATCGATGATTACTACTGGATGCGCGATGACCAACGCCAAGATCCAGCGATCTTACAACACCTTGAACAAGAAAATCAGTACGCAGAAACCGTGCTAAAGCACACAGAAGCGTTGCAAGAACAGTTATTCGAAGAGATCAAAGGGCGAATCGCGAAAGATGACAATTCAGTACCCGTTCGTAAAGGTAACTACTACCATTCGAATAACGTCACAGGTGACAACGAATATCCCATTCACTTACGTGCAAAAGACTTTACAGGCACAGACAAGCAGATCATCTTGGATGTTAACGCGCTAGCAAAAGAACATGAATTTTTCAGTATTAGTGGCTTAGCGATCAGTCCAAACGAAAACTTGTTGGCTTATGGCGAAGATACGCTGAGCCGCCGTGTATACACCATCAAGATCAAAGACCTCACGACGGGGGAATACCTAAAAGATGAAATTGAAGGCGCTTCGAGTGCCATCGCGTGGCAAAACGACAATCAAGCCTTCTACTACATCAAAAAAGATCGACAAACATTACTGGGTTATCAAGTTTACCGCCACATTTTAGGCACAGATCAGGCAAGCGATGAATTAATTTACGAAGAAACCGACAGCGCTTACTACACCTCTTTGAGTAAGAGCAAAGATGGTGAGCTGGTCTACATTTGGCACTCGAGCACAGAAACCAGCGGTGTTTCAATCATCGACGCCAATAACCCAAAGGCGACTGCTGAGGCTTTCTACCCAAAAGAGACTGGCATAGAGTACGGCATCGCTAAGCTAGGTGATTGGTATTACATCTACACCAACTACCAAGCGGTCAACTTCCGTTTAATGAAAGTCACCACCGAAGAGATGCACGATCGCTCAAAATGGGTCGATGTCATCCCTGCGGACGATAATACTCAGCTTGTTGATTTCGAATTGTTTGCTGATCACCTTGTTTACGAGCAACGCGCGGATGGTTTGTCTACAGTGAAAGTTCGCCAACTCTCAACAGGCCACGAGTTCCCACTTGAATTTAACGACAGCGCTTTTGCCGCTTACCTAACGGGTAACTATGAATTAGATAACTCAAAAGTTCGTATCTATTACAGCAGCTTAACCACGCCAGGTACTTACTATGATTTTGACCTAAGTACCGGTAAATCTGAACTCATGAAGCAAACACCCGTATTAGGTGATTTCAAAGCGGATAACTACCAATCAGAGCGAATCATGGTTACGGCTCGCGATGGTCAGCAAGTTCCTGTGTCTTTAGTTTATCGCAAAAGTTTATTCAAGAAAGACGGCACTAACCCAATCTACCAATACGGCTACGGCTCTTACGGTTCCACCATTGAACCGACGTTTAGCTCAACTCGCCTTAGCCTACTGGATAGAGGTTTCGTTTATGCAATCGCACATATCCGCGGTTCAGAAATGCTTGGTCGCCCTTGGTATGAGGATGGTAAGAAACTGACTAAACAAAACACATTTAATGACTTTGTCGACGTCACTAAAGGTCTGGTTGAAGAAGGTTACGGCGCAAAAGATAAAGTGTTCGCCGTGGGTGGCTCTGCTGGCGGTCTATTGATGGGTGCAATCATCAACCAAGCACCAGAACAGTACCGTGGTATTGGTGCACATGTTCCGTTTGTCGACGTGGTAACCACCATGCTTGATGAATCGATTCCTCTCACTACCAACGAGTATGACGAATGGGGCAACCCAAACGATAAAGCCTACTACGATTACATGCTGGGCTACTCACCATACGACAACATTAAGTTACAAAACTACCCGAACATGTTGGTAACAACAGGTCTCCATGACTCACAAGTACAATACTTTGAGCCAATGAAATGGGTGGCGAAGTTGCGTGAGATGAAAACAGACAACAACGTGTTGCTGTTCAAAACCGATATGGAAGCCGGTCACGGTGGCGCTTCTGGCCGATTCAAGCGATTGAAAGAAGATGCACTTGAATACGCGTTCTTTTTAGATTTACTAAAGACTCAATAGATTCTGCGTAACTGTAACATTTAATGCCGCCATTTTGTCTCGACAAAGTGGCGACAGATATTATTAAGCATGGTTAAATACGATGAACCATGAAATCCACCCAATCAAAAACCTTTAAAGACAAGCAGTGACAAAGGTTTACGAGAGGTATAAAAACAAATGAAAGTAATTAGCTTCAACATCAACGGCCTTAGAGCTCGCCTTCATCAGCTGCAAGCGGTTATCGACAAACACCAACCCGACGTAATTGGTCTGCAAGAGATAAAAGTGCACGATGAAGCCTTCCCCATTGCTGATGTTGAAGCAATGGGCTACAAGGTTTACTTCCACGGCCAAAAAGCTCACTACGGTGTGGCAATGTTGTGTAAGCAAGCGCCGATCTCTGTGCAGAAGGGTTTCCCAACAGATAATGAAGACCATCAAAAGCGCATGATCATAGCGACGTTTGAAGATGAAAATGGTGAAAAGGTTACCGTGCTCAATGGCTACTTCCCTCAAGGGGATAACATCAAGCATGAAACAAAGTACCCGTACAAACGCCAGTTCTACAAAGACTTAATGACTTACCTAAACGACTATCACAACAAAGATGAGCAAGTGATTGTGATGGGCGACATTAATATCAGCCCTATCGACGCAGATATCGGTATCGGTGAACCTAACGCAAAGCGCTGGTTGAAAACGGGTAAGTGTTCATTCCAACCCGAAGAGCGTGAGTGGCTAAAAACATTGATGGATTGGGGCTTCGTAGACAGCTTCCGTTTGCTGCACCCTGAAGTGAACGATCAATACTCGTGGTTTGATTACCGATCAAAAGGTTTCGTGGACAACCGGGGCCTGCGTATTGATGTTGTCCTAGCAACTCAGAAACTTGCTGATAAGTGTACTGAAGCGGGCATCGATTACGAGCTACGCGGCATTGAAAAACCGTCAGATCACGCTCCGATCTGGTCGACGTTTAAGTAACGAGTTAAACGGCTTCTTTTAATAAAAACGGCGCTCAATGAGCGCCGTTTTTATTAACGAAGATTTGTCCAGATTGCGATTAGCTAAGGGGTCTTAGGTAAGCAAGGAAACGCTTCTCTGCGAATTTGAAAATCGCGATGATGATAAACGTCAACGCCATGTAGAACAGACCCGCCGTCAGGAAAGACTCGAATGGGGCATAGTAACGTGAGTTCACCAAACGAGCAGCTCCGGTTAGATCCATAATGGTTACGATACCTGCTACCGCAGAGCCGTGAAGCATGAAGATAACTTCGTTACTGTAAGCCGGTAATGCGCGACGTAGAGCACTTGGCAGAATGATGCGGCGGTAAGTCTTTGGTGTGCTCATACCGTACGCTTTTGCGGCTTCAACTTCACCTTTAGGTAAGCCGTTAATGGCACCGCGAATGATCTCTGCTGTATATGCTGATGTGTTAAGAATGAATGCCACCAGAGCACAGAACCATGCGTTTTCCCATAGTGTGTCTTTTACTGGGAAAAACTGGTCCATGCCGTAGTAAATCAAGTACAACTGTACCAACAAGGGTGTACCACGGAAGAAGTAGATGAACGACCAAGCCGGGACGTGAATCAAGATATTAGGACTGTTGCGAGCAATCGCGAGTGGTATCGCAACACATAAGCCAATGATCAAAGCGACGCAAACCATCCACGCCGTTGTCCATAGACCACTAAGGTAAATCGGCAGGCTTTCAATAATCAATGAAAAGTCCATAACTACCTCGTGTGGATACTGAATTTACGTTCAACCAACTTAAGCAAGCCTGTCGAAACACTGGTAAAGAATAGGAAGATAAGTGCCACTGTCATATAAAATGTGAACGGCATTTTAGTCGAACCCGCCGCCAATGTACTGACACGCACCATGTCTTCTAAGCCGATAATAGAAACCAACGCCGTGGTTTTCAGTAAAACTAACCAGTTGTTACCAAAACCAGGTAAGGCGTGACGGATCATTTGCGGTAATAAAATACGACGAAATGCTAAAACAGGCCCCATACCATAGGCCTTTGCCGCTTCCATTTCACCGCTATCAACCGCCATGATCGCACCACGGAAAGTTTCAGCCATATAAGCACCAAAGATGAAGCCGATGGTTAACACACCTGCAATAAATGGGCTGACATCAATATAATCAGGTAAGTAAGCGGTCCATTCATGGTTAGGATCACTTGAAGTGAACCACTCATTGAGCCACTCATTGATGGAATACAAACTGTTGTTTAAAAGGATTTGTCCACCAAAGAAAATTAACATCATCAAGACGAGATCTGGGATACCTCGAATGACGGTTGTGTAGAGAGTTGCAATAGCACGAGCCCAGCGATAAGGCGCGAGTTTTGCTAAGGCACCTAGCATACCTAGAACCATTGCTAAAATGAGCGACAGCAAGGCAACTTCGATTGTAAGTGCCGCCCCTTTCAGGATCGACGCTTCATATCCTAGTAAATCAAACATAATGAATTCCAACAGAACTGCGAAAAAGTTGGTAAGACAGGGAGAGGAGAGCCCCTCCCTTAACGAGTCGCACTAGAGATTACTCACCGTATACATCGTAGTTGAAGTACTTAGCCGCGATATCTTGGTAGATGCCTTTTTCACGTAGTGAAAGAATTGCAGCGTCTAATTGCTTGGTCAGATCTTTGTCTTGCTTACGTAGAGCAATACCAAAACCGTCACCGAACCACTTAGGATCAGTGAGTGATGGACCAACAAACTCGTAGTCTTCACCGCCGGCTTTGTTTAGTACGCCTTCTTCTAGAGCAGATGCATCGCCGAGTACAGCAGCAACACGACCGTTAGCGAGATCCAGATAAGCTTCGTCGAAAGAGCCGTAACGAACGATCTCTACGGTATCACCGTAGTTGTCTGTTAGGTACTTATCGTGAGTTGTAGCACGTTGAACGGCAATTTTTTGACCACTTAGATCATCAAAATTAAGACCAGCGCCTTTTTTTGCGATGAACTTGTTTGGGATAAGTGCGTATTTCCCCGTAAAGTCGATTTTTTTCTTACGTTCTTCCGTGATAGACATTGCCGCGATGATCGCATCATATTTACGAGCAAGTAGAGAAGGAATGATACCATCCCAATCTTGCGCAACGATCTTACACTTGACCTGCATTTCAGTACAAAGTGCGTTAGCCATATCAACATCGAAACCTTTCAGTGAACCGTCGGCTTCTGTCCAGCTAAATGGAGGATAAGCACCTTCAATACCGAAACGCACTGTTTTCCATTCCTTTGCTTGAGCTACGCCCATTGCTGCAGTTGCAGCAAGTGCCGCGACTAATAACCACTTTTTCATATCCCTACTCCTGTGATTTAGATTTTTATATTTTGCTATTGTGTTTGTTGTGACTAATTACATATTGGTTGTTTTTCATTGTTCACTGGCGCCATTTACCCTAGCAGCAGTATTTCAATTCTGTTTCGCCTTAAAAAGGTGTCCTTAAAGAGTGCGATTAATAGATCGATGAGATAAATTGTTGTAATCGTTCAGATTCAGGTTGTGTAAACAGTTTTGCTGGATCGCCCTGCTCTTCGACTAGACCTTGATGTAAAAACATCACATGATTTGATACATCACGAGCGAATGCCATTTCATGCGTGACCACCAGCATGGTTCTTCCTTCTTCCGCTAAGTCACGCATAACGCCAAGTACTTCCCCGACTAACTCTGGATCGAGTGCCGATGTGGGTTCATCAAACAACATCACTTCCGGGTCGACAGCTAAAGCACGAGCGATAGCAGCACGTTGTTGTTGCCCACCAGACAGATGTCCTGGGTAGTAATCTTTACGCTCATACAGGCCGACTTTCTTCAGGAGTAATTCTGCATTTTCAATCGCCTGTGCTTTAGGTACACCCAAAACATGAACAGGTGCTTCAATAACATTTTCGAGAACGGTGAGGTGAGACCATAGATTGAAACCCTGAAAAACCATCGCTAGACGAGAACGGATACGCTGTACTTGTTTTTCATTGGCAGGAACAGAAACACCTTGGCGGTTATTTTTCATTTGAATCAATTCGCCATTCACCCAAATTTCGCCAGCAGTAGGAGTCTCTAAAAGGTTGATACATCTAAGGAAAGTGCTTTTACCTGACCCCGAGGATCCGATAATCGATACTACATCGCCTTTATGCGCAGAAAGTGAAATTCCCTTTAAAACTTCATTTTGACCAAACGTTTTGTGTAAGTCCTTTATGTCCAGCGCCGGTACATCTGTCATGCGCTTTCTCTCCCAAGTCTGTGAAAATGCAAGGTACTCCGACCTTTTTCATGCAATACAAACTAGCACCACACCAACCAACATGCAACAAATTATTAACCTACCCAAACAGGAATAAGTAACACTTATCTTCGGTTTATTATGCGAAATATAGTATTTAAACCTCAACTTCGTGCATAATTTTCATTCTCAGGTCATAATTTTGACCATTACATTGTTTAAATAAAGTTAATTAAAATGAAATATTGGTCACTTGACACCTGATTAACAACACAAATTTGCTGAACAAATAAAGGACACGATCAAAGAATATGGCGTTCAAAAAACCACCCATACACGCAATTATTTTCCGTTTTTATCATGTAAGTGTTGTCTAAATTAAGGACGCAAGCGAGCAATCATCAAATCGCTCACTAAGATTGAGAAATTCACGCATAAATGGACGGTCAAAACTTAAATAACGTCAATTTGTGAAAACAAATTACACCTTTCATCAATAATACGTTAATGAATCGCTGCGTTTTGTAGCTTTCTTTCACATAAACTCATAAAATGATCAAGATCAATCACCCTAAAGGGTAAGCTTGTTACACTCCTGAACACAAAATAAGGCATAAAAATGCCAAATATTTCTTGTAGCTTTCTCGCATAAAGCACGCCAAATACGTGTAACATAATGTGGGTAAGTTATAACGAAGAAATAACGCAATTACGCGAACTTATAGAATTCAATTTTAGAATTACTAACATAAAAATATGAGGAATCTATGTCAGACGTTGTCAATAATGCGAACTCTGAAGTAGAAGAGAAAAGCTATAAAGAGCTACACCGCCCTGCTTCCGAATTTGAGAGCCGCTCAGATTATCTAGATCATGAGCTTCAAATTATGAAGCCACGCCGGTTTGGCCTAAATCTTCCAGGTCGAGATTTCCGATTCGAACTTGAAGATCTCGTTCCTGCTCTTGCTGGTACCATTGGTATTATCGCGATGTACTCTGCGGTAATGATGTCTTGGGCTGAAGGTCTGACTGCGGCATGGGACCACGTGCACTTGGGCAAAGATTTTGCTATCGAAGTTGCGCGTGTAGAAATGCTTATCCCTGCACTGCTTTTCTGTGTACTTGCTTCTGGTTTTATTAACCCTAAAGCCAACCTGGCCGGTAACCACGGTCCAATGATCCCTCTTATTGGTACCATCGCTCTTGCTGGTGCTCACCCTCTTGCGTTGGCCATTCTAATCGGTGTATTCGGTCTTCTGCTGAGTTTCCTAAAAGGTGGTTCCAAATTGGTGAACCTCACCTCGGAAGGTACAGCCGGGGGCTTGCTTATCTTCTTGGGTTTGACTGGTACCATGAGTCAGATTACTTCTATTCAAGAATGGGCAGTGGGTCTGCAATCTTCTTCGGTTGAAGCGGGCAGCATGGGTTATGTTGGTCTGATCGTACTGGCAGTCACTATCGCACTATATGCATTCCTTGCAAAAGTGAACAAGCGTTGGCTTGCTATTCCAGTATGTGCATTCACAGGTCTTGTCATCGCATTAGTACTAGGTGCCGGTTTCGATATTAAATTCGTCACTGAACCCGGTCTTCCTAACCTAAACCCAGTTTACTGGTGGGGTTCGACTTCTGAAGGTTGGATGCTAGGTCTTCCTAACATGGAACACTTCATCGCATCTCTACCATTTGCAATCCTTGCAGTAGCAATGTGGTCTCCTGACTTCCTAGGTCACCGTATCTTCCAAGAATTGAACTATCCTAAAAAGACTGAAAAAGTACTGATGGATGTAGATGACACAATGACGATGTGTTCTATCCGTCAGATGGTAGGTACAGCCGTGGGTGGTGGTAACATCACTTCATCTTGGGGTACTTACATGATTCCAGCAGCGATCGCAAAACGCCCTATCCCTGGCGGTGCTATCCTTCTAGGCCTTCTAGTGATGATCATCGCAATCCTTGGTTTCCCAATGGACATCGCGGTATGGCCACCAGTAATGCGTGTTGCTCTTCTTGTTGGTGTATCTCTACCTCTACTTGAAGCGGGTATGCAGATGGTTAAAGATTCGAAAGATTCTCAAGCGGCTGGTATCTGTATCTTCGGTTCAGCGGTTGTTAACCCTGTACTCGCATGGGCGATAACTATGCTACTTGACAACAATGGTCTGATTGGTGATAAAGAGCGTGCTAAGCGTCTATCATTTGTAGACAAGATTGTTATCCCAGTGGGTGTTTTAATTATCTGTCTAGTCGCAATGCTTGCTGTTGGTATGTTAGAAAGCCAATATGGTCTGAAAGCTTGGCTATAAGTGTCCTCACTATACAAAAGTAGTGTTGAAACTAAAAAAAAGTTTGGGTGGCAACCTTTGTCACTCAAATTTTTTCAATTTTATTCAACTTTTTTTGTATTTATTGATTTAGTTTAAGGTTTGCAGAAATTTTTTAGCGTAGTCTTGAATTCATAGAGTAAAGACCACATATAAAAAGTAGTGACAATATATATAACCATATGATGCGATTATGCTCATATATATTGTTATTAATAAGAGTGTACTACCCTTACGAGGGGCGCTGGTACAACAGTGTTAATGTACGTGTTTTTTCTACTAAAAAGGTAGGTATGTCATGGCAGAGCAATTTGCTAAAGCTTGGGAAGATTTTGCTGCAGGTGAGTGGCAAAACGAAGTAAACGTTCGTGATTTCATTCAAAAGAACTACACGCCGTATGAAGGCGACGAGTCTTTCCTAGTTTCTGAAGGTACTGAGGCTACTAATAAGCTTTGGGCTTCGGTAATGGAAGGTATCAAACAGGAAAACGCAACTAAAGCACCTGTAGATTTCGATACTTCTGTTATCTCTACCATCACTTCTCATGATGCGGGTTACATCGAAAAAGATCTTGAGACTATCGTTGGTCTTCAAACAGAGAAACCACTTAAACGTGCGATCATCCCTAACGGTGGTATTCGTATGGTTGAGGGTTCTTGTAAAGCATACGGTGAAACTCTTGATCCAACCGTTTCTAAAATTTACTCTGAGTACCGCAAAACACACAATGCTGGTGTTTTCGATATCTACACTCCTGATATCCTAAAATGTCGTAAGTCTGGTGTTCTAACGGGTCTTCCTGATGCTTACGGCCGTGGTCGTATCATCGGTGACTACCGTCGTGTTGCACTTTACGGTATCGACTTCCTAATGAAAGACAAGTACGCTCAGTTTACTTCTCTTCAAGAAAAATTCGAAAACGGCGAAGATCTTACAGCTACAATGCAATTGCGTGAAGAGATCTCTGAGCAACATCGTGCTCTAGGTCAAATCAAGCAAATGGCTGCGACATACGGTTTCGATATCTCTGAGCCTGCTCAAACAGCTCAAGAAGCTATCCAGTGGACTTACTTCGGCTACCTAGCTGCTGTTAAATCTCAAAACGGTGCTGCAATGTCTCTAGGTCGTACTTCGACTTTCCTAGACATCTACATCGAACGTGATATCGCTGCTGGCAAGATCACTGAAGTTGAAGCGCAAGAAATGATCGACCACTTCGTAATGAAGCTGCGTATGGTTCGTTTCCTACGTACTCCTGAGTACGATGAGCTGTTCTCTGGCGACCCAATCTGGGCAACAGAGTCTATGGGTGGTATGGGTGTTGACGGTCGTACACTAGTAACGCGTTCGAACTTCCGTTTCCTAAACTCTCTATACACAATGGGGCCTTCTCCAGAGCCAAACATTACTGTTCTTTGGTCTGAGCAACTGCCTGACGGCTTCAAACGTTTCTGTGCGAAGGTATCTATCGATACTTCTTCTATCCAGTACGAAAATGATGACCTAATGCGTCCTGATCTTAATTCAGATGATTACGCTATCGCTTGTTGTGTATCTCCAATGGTTGTTGGTAAGCAAATGCAGTTCTTCGGTGCTCGTGCTAACCTTGCGAAAACAATGCTTTACGCAATCAACGGCGGTGTAGACGAAAAACTTAAGTTGCAAGTTGGCCCTGTTGGCGACAAGATCACTGACGAAGTTCTTAACTACGACGACGTAATGGCTCGCCTAGACTCATTCATGGACTGGTTAGCGAAACAATACGTGACAGCTCTAAACAGCATTCACTACATGCACGACAAGTACAGCTACGAAGCGTCTCTAATGGCTCTTCATGACCGTGACGTTCGTCGTACAATGGCTTGTGGTATTGCTGGTCTATCTGTTGCTGCTGACTCACTGTCTGCAATTAAGTTCGCGACTGTTAAACCAATCCGCGACGAAGATGGCATCGCAACTGACTTCGAAATCGAAGGCGATTACCCTAAATACGGTAACAACGACCCTCGTGTAGATGACATTGCTTGTGAACTAGTTTCTACGTTCATGAACAAGATCCGTAAGCTTAAGACTTACCGCGACTCTATCCCTACACAGTCAGTTCTTACTATCACGTCTAACGTGGTATACGGTAAGAAAACAGGTAACACTCCAGACGGTCGTCGTGCTGGTGCTCCTTTCGCTCCTGGTGCTAACCCAATGCACGGTCGTGATGAGAAAGGCGCTGTAGCTTCACTAACGTCTGTAGGTAAACTACCGTTTGCTGACGCACAAGATGGTATCTCTTACACGTTCTCTATCGTACCTAACGCTCTTGGTAAAGATGTTGAAGGTCAGAAAGCGAACCTTGCAGGCCTAATGGATGGTTACTTCCACCACGAAGCTGGCATTGAAGGTGGTCAACACCTTAACGTTAACGTTCTTAACCGTGAAACTCTTGAAGACGCAGTTAAGCACCCTGAGAAATACCCTCAGCTAACAATCCGTGTATCGGGTTACGCTGTACGCTTTAACTCTCTAACAGCAGAGCAACAAGCTGACGTAATCGCACGTACATTTACTGAATCTCTATAAGCCTAGACGCTTAAACTGACCATTCAGTAATAATGAGCCTCGCCAATGTGCGAGGCTTTTTTTATATTTAAAACAAATAACGTTGATTTGACTTCTCTTTCAAAGGGTCAACTAAGTAAACACGTCTTCTATTGACTTTTTTTCACATATTCGAGCAAACTACGGTACTATCTACGTTCACATTTTTAGAGTAATTGAACCATGAAATACCTTCGTTGTTTACCCCTCATTCTTCTCTCTTTTGCATCAATGGCGTCTGAGCGGTCTACGTTTACTTTTGCACTAGACAACGATGGCATCTTTGGTGTCGATCAAGACTATACCAACGGCATATTTCTAAGCTACACATCATCAAGCATCACACCCTATAATTGGGTCAAACCATTAAGTCTTTCCTATTGGGGCGCAAGCTCTTTAGATAAATGGGAAGTCACCATCGGCCACAAAATGTATACCCCTTCAGATATAAAACTGGAAACGCCTTCAGCCAATGATCGTCCATATGCCGGTTATCTGCATACTGAATTCAACTACATCAGCCTGCACCCACAGCTAGTGCAACGTTTCAATATCACCTTGGGCACAACAGGTGAACGTGCACTTTCTGAAGACGCTCAAAAATTGGTTCACTCAATCACTAAATCGGGTGAGCCTATGGGTTGGGAATATCAGATAGATGATGAGTACGCGGGTAGCATTGGTTACTTAAGTCATTTCAACCTAATGCGTAACCAAGCTTTAGCGAATACTCATGTCGAGATCTCTAACGTATCTGAAGTCAATATTGGTAACTTTAGAAGCGATATTTCAACAGGCTTCATGTTCCGTTGGGGCACAGACTTAGGTGGTAACTTTGGCGCGGCCAATATCACCACAGAAAACCCTTTTAGACCAGGTATGATTGGCGCGTCAAACACGGGATGGTTTACCTATGCCGGCCTTGAAGGTCGTTACCGATTTAATGACTTAACTGTCGAAGGTGATCGTTCTGGTATTGATGAATACGCGAATAAAGTCGGTGATGATCCTGCATCCTACGATGTCACCTTAGAGAACCTTCAAGCAACAGCTGTGCTCGGTGTCGCTTGGTATAACCAATACGTTGGTGCCTCTTTCGCACTGACCGCTAAAACGCCTGATTACGAAGAAGCGCAAAAGTCGGCCTACACCACTGGTGGTATTACCCTGTTCGCTTTCTTCTAGTTCCGAGCAAAAACGCGCCTTTATTCTTAAATTGATTAAAGGCGCGACACTCATAGACGATTGCCTAATATTAAAAGGCTTCATTAACATTTGACCCTATTTTATGTACCGTTTTTGTAATAAAATAAGCGGCATAAATCCCTCTACGAGAATAGCTCATGTCTACAACTGGTCGTATTCATTCCTTCGAATCTTGTGGTACTGTCGATGGCCCTGGTATCCGCTTTATTGTGTTTCTTCAAGGCTGCTTAATGCGTTGTATGTACTGTCATAACCGTGATACATGGGATCTTCATGACGGAAAGGAAGTAACGGTCGAAGAGATCATCAACGAAGCAAAATCATACCGTCATTTCATGAAAGCATCAGGCGGTGGAATCACCTGCTCTGGTGGTGAAGCGATGCTACAACCTGAGTTTGTTCGTGACTTTTTCCGCGCCGCTCAAGCTGAAGGCATTCATACGTGTCTAGATACGAATGGCTACATTCGTAAGCACACCGAAGTAGTCGATGAAGTTCTCGAAGTCTCTGATCTAGTGATGCTCGATCTTAAGCACATGCGAGATGAGATTCACCACGATTTCATTGGTGTATCAAACCGACGTACTCTGGATTTTGCACGCTACCTGCACAAAATCGGTAAGACGACGTGGATTCGTTATGTGATTGTCCCTGGCTACACCGATACACCTGAAGATGCTCATCTTCTCGGTGAATTCATCAAAGATATGGATAACATCGAGAAAGTAGAACTGCTTCCATACCATAAGCTTGGTGCTCATAAGTGGGAAGCACTTGGTTTTGACTACCCTCTTGAAGGTACAAACCCACCAAGCAAAGAGAAAATGGACGAGATTGTTGCTGTACTAAGCCAGTATCATTCAAACGTAAAGTACTAAAACTGACTTTACCTTCAACCTAAACTTCAAACGCTTCAATTTCGATTGAGGCGTTTTTTCTTGCCCGAGTTTTATCCTTTCACTTCTCTTTACAACTTTTATTTATCAACAGCAAAATTTATATTAAATCCGTGTTGAGATCATGTTTCTACGCGTAGGAATGCTGTTACTCTTACTGCAACAAAAAAATATAATATTTCGTTTTTAGTGAGGCTCCTCCCATGGAAATGACCAATGCTCAGCGTCTGATTCTATCAAATCAATACTACCTTATGTCTCAAATGGATCCTGAGAATGCAACAAAATATCAACGTCTACAAACGATTGTAGAACGTGGTTATGAACTCCAAATGCGCGAACTTAATAAAGAATTTGGTTGTTTGACTGAAGTAGAATGTCGCGAAATTATCGACATCATGGAGATGTACCATGCCATGCAAGAGTCGAACAAAATGCTCGCAGAGCAAGAACAAGCGGAAGTAGATCAACGCCGCCTGCAGTTCTTAGGTTTTGATATCGCTTCTGAAGCTCAAATCGTACATTACGTGCGCTTCCTTGTTGATTCTGAAGGTCTGTACCCTCAATTCGATAAAGCGGATCACCACTTCAATAGCCAAATGCCAATGCTAGAAAAGTACCGTCGCATGCTCACAACATGGCGCAACTGCCCTCGTCAGTATCACCTATGTGCGACCGAGCTATCTCAAATCTTTAATGCTTAATGCTTAATGCTTAATGCTTAATGCTTAATGCTTAATGCTTAATGCTTAATGCTTAATGCTCTAGTAGAGCAAATTTAATTCCGTTTATACAAGGGCTATTCATGAAGAATCGCCCTTTTTTTATTTGCTTTTTCACAACTAAAAGTCGTCAATCTCCCTAAGGGACGACGTTCATATTCTGAGCGTACCTTTGTCATGATCACGATTTCAATATCAACGTCAAAAACGGCCGCTTTAACCTACGAATTCCCCCTGAATGTCTACCTATATATACATCGCTTTTTTATGGTGAAGCGCATAATAGGCGCTTTCATGGCCTCCCCCAACAAACGCAATCTTCATTCAATACGTATAAATCCAGCACGGGAATGAGAAAGCTTCTAAAAATCACAAAACAAACAGCTGTTCACCTCGAATACAAAATAATTTCCTCCTACTCACCTCAAGTTGCCTATTGCTTTCATAAGCTTATTCACACGCAAAATTGTAAATAAATACATAATTGTTAAGCAAAATTGTGGAAGCGGGTCTAATCTTAAAAGGTAGGGAGAGCCTATTTTCAATCGCTCGTCAGTTTTGACTGGTTAACAAGGGGAATGTGACTATGAGTATTTTTGACCACTATCAATCACGTTATGAAGCAGCCAAGGAAGAAGAGCTAACATTGCAAGAGTTCTTAGGGCTGTGTAAAGACGATAAAAGTGCTTACGCGAATGCTGCCGAGCGCTTATTACTTGCCATTGGCGAACCGGAGGTCATTGACACCGCTCAAGACCCTCAACTGAGTCGTATTTTCTCGAACCGTGTCATCTCACGCTATAGCGAATTTAAAGATTTCTACGGCATGGAAGATGCGATTGAACAGATTGTTTCTTACTTAAAACATGCTGCGCAAGGTTTAGAAGAACGTAAACAAATCCTTTACCTACTTGGCCCTGTGGGCGGTGGTAAATCTTCTCTCGCTGAAAAGCTCAAAGCCCTGATGCAGAAACTACCCATCTATGTATTGTCTGCTGACGGTGAACGAAGCCCAGTAAACGATCACCCATTCTGTCTATTCGATGTTAACGAAGACGGCGACTTATTGAAGAACGAATATGGCATTGAAAAACGCTATCTTCGCTCAATTATGTCTCCGTGGGCCGCGAAACGTCTGCACGATTTTGGCGGTGATATTTCCAAATTTAAAGTCATCAAACTGCGCCCTTCTATTCTCGATCAAGTTGCGATCGCGAAAACAGAGCCCGGTGATGAAAACAACCAAGATATCTCGTCTCTGGTTGGTAAAGTTGATATTCGTAAACTTGAACACTTCTCTCAAGATGATCCTGATGCCTACAGCTACTCTGGTGCGCTATGTAAAGCCAACCAAGGTGTGATGGAATTCGTGGAGATGTTCAAGGCTCCAATCAAAGTATTACACCCTCTACTAACGGCAACGCAAGAAGGTAACTTCAACGGTACCGAAGGACTTTCAGCACTGCCATTTGACGGTATGATTCTCGCTCACTCGAACGAATCCGAGTGGCAGACCTTCCGTAACAACAAAAACAACGAAGCCTTCCTCGACCGTGTGTACATTGTAAAAGTCCCTTACTGTCTGCGCGTCTCTGAAGAAGTTAAGATCTACAAGAAACTGCTTGAACACAGTGAGCTGTCCAAAGCCCCTTGTTCACCAAGCACACTCGATCTGCTATCGCAATTCAGCATCCTATCGAGACTGAAAGAGCCTGAAAACTCTTCTCTGTTCTCAAAAATGCGCGTTTACGATGGTGAGACACTAAAAGACACCGATCCAAAAGCGAAGAGCTACCAAGAGTACCGAGATTATGCTGGCGTTGACGAAGGCATGTCTGGGCTATCAACGCGTTTCGCCTTTAAGATCCTATCTCGTGTGTTTAACTTCGACCAAGCCGAAGTGGCCGCGAACCCAGTACACCTGTTCTACGTGATTGAACAACAAATCGAACGTGAGCAGTTCCCTCAAGAGACCGCCGAAAAGTATCTAGAGTTCTTGAAAGGATACCTAGTGCCACGTTACGTCGAGTTCATCGGTAAAGAGATTCAAACCGCTTACCTAGAGTCTTACTCTGAGTACGGTCAGAATATCTTCGACCGCTATGTCACCTATGCCGATTTCTGGATTCAAGACCAAGAGTACCGCGATCCAGAAACAGGCCAGCTATTTGACCGTGCTTCTCTGAACGGTGAACTAGAGAAAATCGAGAAAACGGCCGGGATCAGTAACCCTAAAGACTTCCGAAATGAGATTGTGAACTTTGTGCTTCGTGCCAAAGCCAACAATAACGGTCAAAATCCAGTTTGGACGAGCTACGAGAAACTGCGCACTGTGATTGAGAAGAAAATGTTCTCTAACACAGAAGAGCTACTTCCTGTTATTTCGTTCAATGCTAAGACCTCAACGGATGATCAGAAAAAACATGACGACTTCGTTGCTCGTATGATGGAAAAAGGCTACACCGAGAAACAAGTGAGACTTCTATCCGAGTGGTACCTAAGAGTTCGTAAATCTTCATAACTAAACGGTATTGAGCTGCTCAATTGGGCAGCTCGTACCAACCAATAACTTTATACCCTAACGAACGAATAGCTCTAATAAACCGAATACTCTTATACCCTAACAAAAAGTAGCATCGCGACATCAGCTGAGAGGGAGTTCTTATGGCACAATTTATCGATCGGAGGCTCAATGGCAAAAATAAGAGTGCTGTGAATAGACAGCGTTTCTTACGACGCCATAAAGAGCAAATCAAAGAATCTGTGGCCGATGCAGTTAACCGACGCTCAATCACCAATACTGAAACGGGTGAAGACGTTACGATTCCCCATAAAGACATCAAAGAGCCAAGCTTTCACCAAGGTCAAGGCGGCGTAAGAGAACGCGTTCACCCAGGTAATGACCAGTTCATCACGGGCGATAAAATTGAACGCCCTAAAGGTGGCGGTCAAGGTGGTGGAGCAGGCCAAGGCGACGCAAGTCCTGATGGCGAAGGCCAAGACGAGTTTACCTTCCAAATTTCAAAAGATGAGTATCTTGATATTCTCTTTGAAGATTTAGCGCTACCGAATCTGGAGAAAAATCAGGTCAACAAGATCACCGAATGGAAAACACACCGCTCTGGTTACCAAAGTGCAGGGATTCCATCCAACATTGCGATTGTTCGTTCACTCCAGCAATCTTTGGCTCGTAGAACGGCAATGACAGCAGGTAAAAAGCGCGAACTTAACCGACTGATGGAGCAGCTTGACCAAGTTAAAATGACGGAGCCGGCACAACCCTTTGAAGAAGGTCGCCTCAAAGAAGAGATTGCCGAGTTACGTAAAAAGATTGAAAGCGTGCCGTTTATTGACACCTTCGACTTACGTTTTAAAAACTACGAAAAGCGCCCTATTCCATCTAGCCAAGCCGTGATGTTCTGTTTAATGGATGTGTCGGGCTCAATGGATCAGGCCACAAAAGATATTGCGAAGCGCTTTTATGTCCTTCTATATCTGTTCTTAAACCGCACCTACGAAAACGTCGATGTGGTGTTTATTCGTCACCATACTCAGGCTAAAGAAGTCGATGAACATGAGTTTTTCTACTCACAAGAAACGGGTGGCACCATTGTTTCGAGTGCACTGAAACTGATGAAAGAAATTGTCGCAGACCGCTATCCTGCTAATGAGTGGAACATCTACGCAGCTCAAGCCTCTGATGGTGATAATTGGGCTGATGACTCTCCTCGTTGTAAAGAGCTACTGGTGAATACGCTTCTGCCGACTTGCCAATACTACTCTTACATCGAGATCACGCGCCGTTCACACCAAACACTTTGGCATGAATACGAGAAGTTAGAAGCGAGCTTCGACAACTTCGCTATGAAGAACATTAAAACCGTGGATGATATTTTTCCTGTGTTTAGAGAACTGTTCCAGAAAGAGACAGCGTAAGGGGGCTTGCTATGACAACAAAATCGAACGTTGCAAAGAAAAACAAAGCAGCACTGAAGAAAAACGACAAGATGCTGCCTGATGGTCCAGATTGGACATTCAATCTCTTAGAGCGATATCACGTAGAAATTAAACGTGTGGCGCAACATTATCGTTTAGATACGTACCCGAACCAGATTGAAGTGATTACCTCCGAGCAAATGATGGATGCTTACTCAAGTATTGGTATGCCGATCAATTACAACCACTGGTCTTTCGGTAAAAAATTCATCCAGACAGAGCAAAACTACAAACATGGTCAAATGGGCTTGGCGTACGAAATCGTGATCAATTCCAATCCTTGTATCGCTTACTTAATGGAAGAAAATACGGTCACCATGCAGGCGCTGGTCATGGCTCACGCTTGTTACGGCCATAACTCTTTCTTTAAAGGCAATTACCTGTTCCAAACTTGGACTGACGCCAGTTCCATCATCGATTACCTGTTGTTCGCGAAAAAGTATATCAGTGGTTGTGAAGAGAAATATGGCGTCGCTGAGGTCGAGCAACTGCTTGATTCTTGCCATGCATTAATGAATTACGGCGTAGACCGATACAAACGCCCAGAAAAGATTTCCATTGCAGAAGAAACAGCAAGACAAGAAGAACGTGAAGCTTATCTGCAATCGCAAGTGAATGAGCTTTGGCGAACCGTTCCTCAAAACAAAAGTAAGGAAGAAGCAACGAAAGTTCGTTTTCCAAGCGAACCTCAAGAGAACATTCTCTATTTTATCGAGAAGAACGCGCCACTGCTTGAACCTTGGCAACGTGAGTGTGTTCGCATTGTTCGCAAGGTAAGCCAATACTTCTACCCTCAGAAACAAACTCAAGTCATGAACGAAGGCTGGGCAACCTTCTGGCATTACACTATTCTGAACCACCTTTACGACGAAGGCTTAGTGAGTGATAAGTTCATCTTAGAATTCCTACACAGCCATACTAGCGTCGTCGCACAACCCGCCTACAACAGCCCTTATTTCAGTGGCATAAACCCTTATGCGCTTGGCTTTGCGATGTTTAAGGACATTCGACGTATCTGTGAAGAACCCACCGATGAAGACCGTGAGTGGTTCCCAGATCTGGCGGGAAGTGATTGGTTAGAAGCGGTGCACTTTGCGATGCACAACTTCAAAGATGAAAGCTTTATCAGCCAATACCTTTCTCCAAAGATCATTCGAGATTTTAAACTGTTCGCTGTGCTCGACGACGATCGCAAAAACACCATAGAGGTAAGTGCTATTCATGATGACCCGGGCTATCGCCTGATTCGTGAGAAGCTTGCCGCACAATACAATCTCAGTAATCTGGAACCGAATATTCAGGTGCTGAATGTCGATATTCGTGGTGATCGTTCAATGACGCTGCAATTTGTGCCTCATGACCGTATCCCGCTAGATAAAGGCTACGATGAAGTAATGAAACATCTCTATCGCTTATGGGGCTTTGATGTCATTTTAGAAGAGCTCAAAGATACGGGACATCGAGAAATTCTAACCACTTGCCCAAAACGTAATGACTATGGCTCTCAAATTTAAGACTAATTTCAGTAATATCAATCACCATAAGTGATTGGCAAAAGACTCCGCTCCCCCTACAACATAGTGGTCAACCCGCTCGGAAGTGGAGCAATAAAAAAGCGCATAAGTCTGATGACTTATGCGCTTTCTTTTTAAGGATCCAACGTCTTTAAATGAACGTGAGGCACTCAACCTAGAACTAGATACTAGAGCTAAAATTCAATAAGCTTAAACAATCGGCTTTTGGCCACGTTCAATCAGCTTCATCAGTACGCTGTCTGCCGATTTACCTGCCACGCCCGCGAGTTTGTCTGACAATTTTTTCTTCTGTACATAGTGAATCGCAAGAACCGTTTTGTCCTGACATGCCGCTACGACTAAATCATCCGAAGTGCTGATCTCATCCACCAGCCCAAGTTCCAGTGCTTGCGTACCAAACCAATGCTCACCCGTTGCTACTTTTTCAAGATCGAGTGCTGGACGATGGTCACGAATAAAATCTTTGAATAGACCATGCGTCTCTTCTAGCTCTTCTTTAAACTTCTCACGTGCTTTATCGCTGTTCTCACCAAACATAGTCAGTGTGCGCTTATACTCACCCGCCGTTAACTGTTCGAACTCAATATCATGCTTTTTAAGCAATTTATTGAAGTTTGGCAGTTGAGCGATAACACCAATAGAGCCAACAATAGCAAAAGGGGCAGAGACAATTTTGTCTGCGATACATGCCATCATGTAACCACCACTCGCGGCTACTTTGTCTACCGAGATAGTCAGAGGCAAACCTGCCGCTTTGATGCGATCAAGTTGAGAAGACGCTAAACCATAGCCGTGAACCATGCCACCGCCAGACTCCAGCTTAAGCAAGACTTCATCGCCTTCACGAGCCACAGCCAGAACCGCCGTTACCTCTTCACGTAGAGAGGCCACTTCTTTCGCATCAATACTGCCATTAAAGTCGAGAACGAATAAGTGTGGTTCACGCTTGCTATCAAGTTCCCCCTCTTTCACGGCTTTCTTCACTGCTTTACCGCGTGATTTTACTTTCTCTTTTTCCGCTTTCTTTTCTGCTTTATCACGGGCTTTGATGAAAGCATCATCATGTAGATGGTGCTCTAGTTGTTCAATCGTCTGTTTATGATGTTCAGATAGGTTCGTGATTTCTAGCTCACCTTTAATCGCGCTTGATTTCCCACCCACAGATTTAGCAATCACTAAAATTGCGATGATGGCGATTACAACGGTCGCAATCTTGGCTAAAAACAAGCCGTAGTCCAACAAAAATTCCAATGTCATATCCCCTATTGTATGAATTAGTGTATTGTAACCATCTTGTCACGATTACCAAGAATTTCTCATCATTCCTGCGGTTATCTGTGTGATTAAACATCAATGGAATGACGAACATAATAAAAGAAAGAAGGATAAGCACAGTGGATTACCCAATCTCTACAGATGCCCTCAAAGATAAAGTAATTTTGGTTACAGGTGCCGGTGCTGGCATTGGTCGCCAAGCAGCACTCAGCTTCGCTCAACATGGTGCAACTGTCATTCTGTTAGGCCGCAATGTTAAAAACCTTGAATTCATTTACGATGAAATCGAAAGCGCGGGTTACCCACAACCTGCGATTATCCCATTGGATTTAAAAGGTGCGACAAAGCAGAACTACGTTGATATGGCAGAAACCATTGAATCACAGTTCGGCCGTTTAGACGGTCTACTGCATAACGCCGGCGTTCTCGGTACTCTGAGTCCGTTTGAGCAGATCGATGAAGAAACCTTTGATGATGTTATGCAGATCAATGTGAAGTCTGAGTTCTTGATGACTCAAGCTCTGCTACCTGCACTTAAGAAAGCAGAAGCAGGTCGCATCGTATTTACCTCTTCAACGGTTGGTCACTCTGGCCGTGCATTCTGGGGCACTTACGCAATTTCTAAGTTTGCTACCGAAGGTATGATGCAAATCCTAGCGGACGAGCTTGAAGACACCAACATCCGTGTTAACGCAATCAATCCGGGCGGCACTCAAACACGCATGCGTGCAAAAGCGTACCCAGGGGAAGATGCGAATAAGCTAAAAACGCCACTCGACATCATCCCGCTGTACCTACACTTAATGAACCCAAGTGTGACTGACATTCATGGCCAATGTATCGATGCTCAACCTAAGTAACTGATATCATTAAATAACAGTAAAAAGTCGCTGCCATAGCGGCTTTTTTTGTATCTAAATCAATCAACTAACACTTACTTCCTCTGATTTTCATCATTTTGCTTTGCATCTTTTTTATTGTTAAATATACTGTATAAATAAACAGGTATTTAATTATGCATGAACTCATAAAAAACTTACAAGACCGCCAGCTAATCTGGAAAGGGTTACAATCGACAACTCAAGGAAATACCACTCCGACAGGCTATCCGCAACTGGATAAACAGCTTGATGGTGGCTTCCCGACGCACGGCGTTATTGAGGTTGAATCACAACAAGGGATCGGTGAACTTCGCCTACTTACGCCCTATTTAGCGCAACAAAACCCACAAAAATTGGCCATATTCATTAACCCACCAGGGAAAATCTGTGCCGAGTTTTTTAGCAGCCAGGGGGTTAAGTTAGAAAACATCCTCGTTATCCATCCTCAACGCGATCTCGATGCGTTGTGGGCAGCAGAGCAATGCCTTAAAAGCGGCGCTTGCCACTCTGTATTGCTATGGGGAGCCGATCTAGAAATACACCAAACCAAGCGCCTACAAGCAGCAAGTGACACTGGTAAATGCCTGCAGTTTCACTTTAAAGCCACCAGCCATAATCAGTTATCCCTACCCGTATCTTTAAGCATGAAACTGTCTTCTCACGCCCAAGGATTGAAGGTAGAGATAACAAAAAGAAAAGGCAGTTGGTCATATGGCAGTTTTATTCTAGACATGACACACAACTGGCCGTTACTCACAGAGAAAGTCGTTTATGAAGACAATTCAAACCGCACTTTGCCTGGTAACACTGTGCTGGCTTTTCCTATTGCGAAGCAAGGCTAGCGTATGTTATGGCTTTATCTGCACTTTCCATCTTTGCAGTTGGATACCTTGTTTAACTCTAATGAGTTGGGTTCGAACGAAGACTCACGCGAGCAATCTATTATCATCGTGGATGAAAAAGATCATCGTGTACTGCAAGCTAACCCAGCCGCGCTGCAATCGGGGATTTCGCTTGGTATGGGCTTAGGGTCTGCAGCGGCGCTGTGCCACAACTTACACGTTCACCCTTACAGTATTAAGCTGGAGAAAAGTAAGCTCAAAGAGATCGCTCAATGGGTGTATCTCGTCACTTCTGATATGGCGTTAGTGCCACCGAATGGTTTGTTGATTAAAGCCTCTAACATGCTGTCACTTTACGATGGGCTAGATAACTACTGGCATGCACTCAAAAGTCACTTAGAAACGCTCAATATCCAGTTCAGCTTCGCTACGGGTTATTCGCCGCTTGCTGCGATCTTGTTAGGTAGGCAAGCGATCAATCAAGTCACAAACAATGTTGAGCAGATGAAAGCTTGGGTCAATCAGCAAGCATTGAGCTCCAGTGAGCTACCGAGCAAACAAGTTGAACGCCTGAATCGTGTCGGTATCAATACCGTCGAAGACTTATTGAAACTGCCTTTGCAAGAGGTCGCACGCCGCTTTGATATCGACTTGGTGAATTATGTCGGTCGCCTTAACGGTCAGTTTAAGCACCCGATTGATTTCTATCACCCACCAGAGAATTTCCAGCAATATTTGGAGCTGTTGTTTGATATTGAAAACATCCTGTTCATCGAAAAGCCGTTACTGAAATTACTGAATCAACTCGAGTGTTTTTTGAAGCTACGCGACCGAGTGGCTTTCGAGTTAACGTTGACTTTACACCTAAGAGATAAAGACGATCACCCTATCTCTTTTTATTCGGCACAAGGGGATTACCTTGCTGGAAAATGGGCGAACCTGACCCATCTCACCTTAGAGTCACTCAAGCTCACAGCACCGGTTCAGGGCCTAACCCTCAGCTTGATTCGTCATGGAGAACCACAAATGGCCTACCATGATCTTTTTGATGGTCATACCGGAACACTTGCCGCATTAGATTTGCTTTCACTGTTGCAAGCAAAGCTTGGCCAAGCCTGTATTCAAACACCGAAAATACAGCACGACCCAAGGCCAGAAAAGGCCAATCAGTACTCGCTCCCAACACTGAGTAAATCTGTGGCAAAAAAGCAAGCGCCCCAACAAACCATAGCTCTCAGCGTCCATCAACAACGACTCAGGCCCAGTATTTTACTGCCAGAGCCCGAAGCCTTAGCCGAAAACGTCACTTTATCTCAAGGCCCTGAGCGCATTGTGTCTGGCTGGTGGGATGGAGAGAAGATCATTCGTGACTACTTTATTGCTCACAGTGAAAATGGTCGCTGGCTATGGATCTTTAGAACGCCAGATAAGCAGTGGTTTTTACACGGTTTATTTAGCTAAGCAATACCGGGACTTCGTGAAAGCATCCGCTTCATAGAGTCAAACTCAACACCCATGTTCAATCATCTTGACTCGTCATGGTTAAGTGAGATTATGTTATGTCTCAGCAATATTCAGAACTCTTCTGCCAAAGTAATTACTCCTTTCTTGAGGGAGCCTCACACGCAGAGGAGCTTGTTTTACAGGCCGACTTCTTACGTTACAAAGCACTCGCGGTGACTGATGAGTGTTCGGTGGCGGGCATCGTTAAGGTTCATTCGGCAATCAAGCAACATAAACTGTCGCTCAAGCAAATTGTTGGAAGCATGTTTTGGCTCAATGAAGAGTGCCAAGTAGTGTTGTTATGTCCGAATAGAACGGCCTATGCCGAGCTGTGCCGTATTATTACCAACGCGAGGCGTCGTAGCAGCAAAGGGCATTATCAGCTCTCTGAGTGGGATATCATGTCGGCTAAGCACTGCTTTATTCTTTGGCTTCCTCAACAGAAAAATGAAGACGCGCATTGGGGGCAATGGCTATCCCAGCATCACTCTGGTCGACTGTGGATCGGCTTACAACGACACCTAAAACAAACCGACCAGCAGTACACAGATTACTGCGTTAAGCTGTCACAACATCATCACCTGCCGATAACGGCTTGCGGCGGTGTATTGATGCACAACGCGAATCGCTTACCCTTGCAGCACTCACTCACCGCAATTAAATACCAAAAACCCATCACCGAAGTAGGCTGTCACTTACTCGCTAATGCAGAACGCTGTTTACGAAATATCAATAAGCTCTCTCATATCTTCAAAGCGGAGTGGCTAGAAGAGAGCAATCACATCGCTGAGCTGTGTGAATTTTATTTGGATAGTTTGCGCTACGAATACCCAAGCGAACTGATTCCTCAAGGTGAGACACCCATGAGTTATCTGCGCAGGTTAGTCGAAAAAGGAAAACGGGCTCGCTTTCCACAAGGTGTGCCTGGCGACATCCAACAAATCATAAATAAAGAATTGAGGCTAATTGGCGAGCTTGACTACCCTTTCTTTTTTCTCACCATTCACGACATCGTCATGTTTGCCAAAAGCCAAGGCATTCTTTACCAAGGACGAGGTTCCGCGGCTAATTCTGTGGTCTGTTACTGCCTAGAGATCACCTCTGTCGACCCAAGACAGATCTCAGTGCTGTTTGAGCGCTTCATCAGTAAAGAGCGTGATGAGCCGCCTGATATTGATGTCGATTTTGAACACGAACGCCGTGAAGAAGTTATTCAATACATCTACCAAAAATACGGTAGAGAGCGGGCTGCGCTTGCTGCAACGGTCATCTCTTATCGCTTTAAAAGTGCGGTTAGAGATGTCGGTAAAGCGTTGGGGCTACAAGAAACCCAGCTCGATTACTTCATCAAGAACACCAACCGCCGGGACAAAAGCTTAGGTTGGCAAGCTCAATTAACTCAATTAACTCAATTGGGGCTACAGCCTGATTCGTTGAAGGGACAACAATTTATCCACTTGGTTAATGAAATCATCGGCTTCCCACGTCACCTATCTCAACATATCGGCGGCTTTGTCATATCTTCAGGGCCTTTATATGAACTGGTTCCCGTCGAGAATGCCGCGATGCACGACCGAACCATTATTCAGTGGGATAAGGATGATCTAGAAACCTTAGGCTTACTGAAAGTCGATGTACTCGCATTGGGCATGCTCTCTGCGATTCGTAAATGTTTCGCTCTGATTAAACGCATTCATGGGCGTTCACTCACCATCGCGGAGATCACTCGCCTTAAGGACGATCCTCAGGTTTACGGCATGATTCAACAAGCGGACACAGTCGGAGTCTTCCAAATTGAGTCACGCGCGCAAATGAGCATGCTGCCAAGGCTTAAGCCGAAGACTTATTACGACTTGGTGATTCAAATCGCTATCGTCCGCCCAGGTCCTATTCAGGGTGATATGGTGCATCCATTTCTCAAGCGTCGAGATGGCATTGAGCCAATCAGTTATCCATCTAAAGATGTGGAATCGGTACTGTCGCGCACCTTGGGGGTTCCTATCTTCCAAGAGCAAGTGATTAAACTCGCGATGGTAGCCGCAGGGTTCACAGGTGGAGAAGCGGATCAGCTCAGACGCGCAATGGCCGCTTGGAAAAAAAATGGCAACGTCTTTAAGTTTAAAAACAAACTCATCGAGGGAATGCAAAAGCGCGGCTATGAGACTGAGTTTGCCGAACAGATCTTTAAACAGATATGTGGCTTTGGCGAGTACGGTTTTCCTGAAAGCCACTCGGCTTCGTTTGCGGTGTTAGCGTATTGTTCTGCTTGGTTGAAATGTTACTACCCAGAATGTTTCTACGCTTCTCTGTTAAATAGCCAACCTATGGGCTTTTATAGCCCCTCACAGTTGGTACAAGACGCACAACGGCACAATGTGGTGGTTCTTCCGGTATGTGTGAACGCTTCACAAGATAACCACGTCGTCGTTAAACATCAGAAGGGATTAGCGATTCGCTTAGGGCTGCGACAAATCAAAGGATTCAGCGAGCATGGTATCCAATGTGTGCTCGCCAATCGCCCACCATTCGGTTATCGCCACCCGAACCAAATAAAACAGTTATCGATGAATAAGAAAGATATCGAGCTACTGGCATCGGCCAATGCACTGCATAACGTCTCGGGAGACCGCTTCCAGACTCGCTGGGCGATCATGGACTCAGTGTCTGATTTACCGCTGTTTAGCCAAGCCTATGAGGATGTTGAGGATGATAAACAGGTGCTGAACAAGCCCAATGAGATGCAAGATTTACTCGAAGACTTCACCAGTATCGGCCTGTCATTGAACAAGCATCCAATCACTTTGCTAGAAGAAGCGAACCAACTTGGTCGATTCACCCATATGCAAGATTTAAAACAACAAAGGCATCAATCTATGGTCACCGTCGTGGGATTAGTCACCGGTAAACAATCACCCGGCACAGCGGCAGGTGTCACCTTTGTCACACTAGAGGATAACACGGGCAATATTAACGTTGTGGTATGGGGATCCACCGCACGCGCACAGCAGCAAGCTTATCTCACCGCCAAGGCATTAAAAGTACAAGGGATATTAGAAAAACAAGGCGAAGTCGTGCATGTTATTGCAGGGAAACTCATCGACATTACCGATAAAATTGTTGGCTTACACACCCAATCACGAGAGTTTCACTAGCTATTTGAATAACCGATGGCATGAACGTCTGAACAAAAATACAAGATATAAAAAAGGAGACCTAAGCCTCCTATTTATGGAATGGTTAAACTGGAAATCAGCGTCAGTTTCCGTATAGAAACATGAACTATAGAAGCTGACGCATTCGCTCTTGAGTCACTTCAACCAAGAGATCGGGTTGGAATTTAGAAATAAAGCGGTTACAGCCAACTTTCTCAACCATAGCTTCATTAAAACTGCCGCTCAATGAAGTATTGAGCGTGATGAATAGATCGTGCATTCTTGGGTCAGAACGCACTTCATGGGTCAATTTATAACCATCCATTTCAGGCATTTCAGCATCCGTGATCATCAGCAGTATTTCTTGATTGATATCTTTGCCTTCATCACACCAGCCTTTAAGCAAGTTCAGAGCTTCTAAACCGTCGTAACATTCAATAATGTTCAAACCGAGTTGTGACAAGGTGCCCTTAATCTGGTTGCGCGCTGTTGAGGAATCATCAACAATCAGAACGTTACGTCCAACCATTTGGTGGGCTAACTGTTCGTCTAAAACACCTTCTGAAATAGAAACATCGTAATCAATAATCTCAGCCAGCACTTTTTCAACGTCGATAATTTCAACAATTTTGTGCTGTTCTTCTTCTTGAATGTGTGTAATAGCGGTTAGGTAATTCGCACGCCCAGTCGTTTTAGGTGGCGGCTGAATTTCAGTCCAAGTGGTATTAACGATATTGCGAACTTGTCCAACCAAAAAGCCTTGTACGCTTCGATTGTATTCTGTAATGATCAAATTGCTCTCTTGAGAATCCATTCGAGATGGCGGAAAACCAATCGCACTACGCAAATCAATAACAGGAACAGATTCACCGCGTAAAGAAGCCACTCCGGTAATATGATGGTGAGAGCCCGGTAAGCGAGTGAGTACTGGTACTTTTAGAACTTCTTTGACTTTGAATACGTTAATCGCAAATAGTTGACGACTATTTAAGCTGAATAACAAGAGTTCTAGGCGGTTTTCACCTACCAGTTTGGTTCTCTGATCAACCGAATTTAAAACCCCAGACATACAACACCTTAGTGACAAATAATAACTGCTGCTACAATACCCCACTTCAATAGGTTAAAGCAAAGTACCAATGTACAGAATACGTAAGCTCAGTATCGAGAACAATGCTATAAACAGTCTAAATACATGGGAAATGTACGATAAAACTCAAGTACAAGTAAAAAATATTAACCTTCAATCACCTTCATCAATAGTTGACCATCAAACAAGGCCTGCTTGATAAGAGCAGCTCCTGGCATGGTTGCCTGCTTATAAAAGCGAGATTCCACCAGCTCTAAATCTTGATGGTAAACCGACAAACTCTGCTCTTCGATACACTGTTGAATCGCTGGGTATAACACACTCTTTGCTTGATTGATTACGCCGCCAACTAAGATTTTCTCTGGGTTGAAAAGGTTAATCACAATCGCAATCGCAGAGCCTAGGTAACGGCCTAGTTGTTCAATCACTTCGACAGCCAGCGGATCTCCATCAGCAGCGGCAGCGCAGATCTGTTCAATAGTGACATCTTCAAAGACCGCTAGTGTTGATTCTTCACCATTGTCCAGTCGCTCTTTGACTTGCTCACGGATTGCCTGAGAACTCGCGACCGTTTCTAAACAGCCTCGGTTACCACAGTGACAAAGTTTGCCCTGCCTATCGATCTGAATATGACCCAATTCACCGATGTTGCCGTGACGCCCTTGTAGAACACGACCATCAAGAATGATCCCGGCACCTAAACCATGGTGAATCGAGATAAGAACAGAGTTGTCGTTGTCTTGTGAGTTACCAAACAGCTTTTCTGCCAAGGCCCAAGCTCGGGTATCATTAGCAATAAAGACTGGCAAACCCGTTTCTTTGTAGATCTCCGGACCCAACGCTAAATTCTCCACGTTGTAATGCGGCATCTGCAACACAATCCCTTGCTCTGAATTGACAAGGCCAGGCAGTGTGATAGCGATGCTCGTCACCCGGTCAAGCTGCTCAGAATACGTTTGGAAAAACTCATCAATCTCATGAAGAAGACGCGCAAGCACATCATCTTGGTCACGTTCGTGAATGTCGATTTTGGTATCGATAAGCACATCGCCCCCCAATTCATGGAGTGCGATAGTCAAATATCCACGACCAAGACGCATAGAAAGAAACTGCCAACCTTCATTGTTAGTTTGTAAGCCGACAGCAGGACGCCCACGCGTCGTCACTTCTTGGACTGTCGTTTCGTGAATGAGGTGAGCTTCAATGAGTTCACGGGTAATTTTAGTAATACTCGCAGGAGCCAACTCACTTTGCTTGGACAAATCAATACGAGAAATAGGACCTTTAAGGTCAATTAGTTTATATACACGACCAGCATTGACCTGTTTGATATGATCAATATGGCCTGGTTGAGCCATGTACATTTTATGCTCCAGAAATCATCAACAGGGTAATTTTTTTACTTTGCGAAGTAATTGTGAAGTCACTTGGCATATCGCCGTGACCAGTATCACGTATATACATGAATCTTTGCGTATCTAGTCAAATAGTTAAAGGAAAATTAATAACCATATCGATAATTTGAGACTTAATTTTTATAAAAAAAGATCACATTTAATAAATAATGGCCGAAGATTCTCCCAAAAATAATCCTCATGGAGGTGCTGTAACGGCACGAGAGCTTGAGCAAAATGACAAACCATTTCCATTATAAATTTGACGCTAATATTCATCCACGAGTCACCCCATTTATTTCTATATTTACGGAATAAATGTAGGAATATCTTCCTAGCGCCCAATAAATGATTCATTAATGCATATACTTAATTCTGTCTAAACAAGATTTTCTACGTCTCAACTTCGGAGCATTCATGACAAAAGAGTTAAGAAAAACAAAAATCGTCGCCACTTTAGGACCCTCAACCGATAAAGGAAACGTGCTTGAAGAGATCATCAAAGCCGGGGTTAATATTGTCCGCATGAACTTCTCTCATGGCACCAGCGACGACCATATTCAACGCGCTAAAAAAGTTCGGGCAATCGCAAAAAAATTCGCTATTCAAATCGCAATACTTGGCGACTTACAAGGCCCTAAGATTCGTGTGTCGACATTCAAAGATGGCAAAATCCAACTTGCCGTCGGTGATCGGTTTACTCTCGACAGTAGCCTAGGTTTGGGCGAAGGCAACCAACAAGCCGTCGGCCTTGATTATAAAGAACTGCCTAACGACGTATCCGCCGGCGATATCCTGTTGCTGGATGATGGTCGTGTTCAACTGAAAGTAACCAAAGTGGAAGGCTGTCGCGTTCATACCGAAGTCATCATTGGAGGCCCGCTGTCGAATAACAAAGGGATTAACAAGAAAGGCGGTGGACTGTCTGCTGAGGCGCTCACAGACAAAGACAAGCAAGACATCATCACAGCCGCGCAAATTCAAGTCGACTATCTAGCTGTATCGTTCCCACGAAATAGTGAAGACATGCACTACGCTCGTCAGCTCGCACGAGATGCAGGTTTAGAAGCACATCTCGTGGCCAAAGTAGAGCGAGCAGAGACAGTCGCGACTGTTGAGAACATGGATGACATCATAATGGCCTCAGATGTGGTCATGGTGGCCCGTGGAGACCTCGGCGTGGAAATTGGCGACCCAGAGCTAGTCGGTGTACAAAAACAGCTTATACGCCGTGCTAGAGCACATAACCGAACGGTGATCACCGCGACTCAAATGATGGAATCGATGATTTCAGCACCCATGCCAACTCGTGCCGAAGTCATGGATGTGGCCAACGCTGTATTAGATGGCACCGATGCTGTGATGCTGTCAGGGGAAACTGCAGCAGGTGACTACCCAGTTGAAACCGTAAAATCAATGGCTGAAGTGTGTATTGGCGCAGAGAAAATGGCCGGTATTAACCATCAATCCAATTACCGTATTGACCGAACGTTTATTACCGCAGAAGAAACGGTCTCGATGGCGACGGTATACTCTGCGAACCATATGGAAGGCATCAAAGGTATTGTCGCCCTCACCGAGTCAGGGCGAACGGCACTAATGATGTCCCGCCTAAGCGCTGATATGCCTATCTACGCCTTGTCTCGTAACGAAGGGACTCTTAACCGTTGTACTCTGTACCGAGGCGTAACACCTATCTATTTTGAGACAGAGGCCAAAGATAGTTTTGATATAGCACTATCGACGCTCGCTTGTCTAAAAGAACAAGGGCACCTTAAATTTGGTGACCTCGTGATCATCACTCAAGGTGATATTATGGATGTTGCCGGTTCAACCAACTGCATGAGAATCTTACCTGTCACCTAATTTTTACCTTTAGACTCTCGCGACTAAATTCAGAGATGGCATAGAGAAAACAACAAAGGAGTATCGAACCCAGTTCCATACTCTTTTTTAATTTCAGAATATTGTTCGCGTTATCAACAATCAACAATCAACAATCAACAATCAACAACGAGTGTTATTTATCCGCTGCATTAGCCATCAACTGCGACATATATGAACTGCGAGCGTTCTCTGTTGAAGTGTAGGTTTCAACAAAGCGGTAACCCGCCTCTAACCCTAATTGGTAATCATGCAGCAAATCTTCTTTGTCACTCATTAATGAACTCGATTTAAGCGGTTGGCTAGGCGCAATCTGAACCACAAACGCATCATCGGGAGGAGAGTTCAGGAAATTCTGAGTGAGTGAGTAAGTTTGATAATGGACCATCAATATATCAGCCAAACCTGAGTCAAATTTATCACCAATCAAATGACTTAAGCGGTAAATATCATCGGCACCAAATAACCATCGTCCACCGTTTAACAGATCCAAATGCCCACGGTCACACTTCTGCTCTTTTGAGCGCATAATTTGTTGTTGAAAGAAAGAGGTCCAGTCGGTTTTCCACTGTTCCATTTTTTGTTGCCAATGACCTTGAACACTGTCGAAAGATTCGCGGAACCATTGCAGTTCTTCGGCAGATATCGGTTTAAGCGCTTTGACTGTAGATCCCTTGGTTGGTGCTTCAACCAAATGACCATTGCCTTCCTCAACCACAGGCTCAGTGCGAATCACCACAATAGAACGAGCTTGACGGCGCCACGCTTCTTGCACTGGAATAGCAGCCGAAACACCGCCGTCTACATAAGCACCATTACCAATCAAGATTTCGTCGTTATATAGACGAGGTATGGCGCACGTTGCAATCATCACCTTATACCAATCGTCACCGAGCAAAGGAAAATAATGATCTTGAAGATCTTTCGAGTCTGTTACCGCCGCAAAAAGTTGGCGATCCCCCAGCGTTTGCCTACCTAGGTCAAGATCAAGTTTGTATGGATACGCCATGATCTGTTCCAACGCCCATTCTAACCCTAAGTTCTTACGGTGTCGTATGTAAGAGAACAAGTTAAAGAATTCTGGGGCTGTGGTGAGGTCAAGCACAAAAGAACGACCTAAGCCTTTATCACGACACAGATAAGCGCACAAATTCAACGCGCCTGCGGAAGTACCAAAAAATTCGTCGAAGGGATCAAAATTAGAAAGAAGAAAGGCATCGAGCACTCCAGAAGTAAAAATACTTCTCTGTCCGCCACCTTGAGCGACCAGCGCTGTTTTTCCAGCAATAAACTTAGCGTAATAATCCAAGTCTATTGCTGTATCAATATTGGTTATAGTCCCACTATTCATGATTCCCTGAGTATAAAACCCAGCCTCGCAATAGATGATTGTTAACTACCAATCGCCATAAAGCCAAATGAAAGAATAATTACGTAGATAAACGCGGTTATTAGTAGGGCATTTTTCAGATTATGTTCCATAGACACCTCTGGCTTATTATTAATTCATCAAGTCTCTATTTAAGTACTATCAGGTGTGTGAAGTATCTTCAAGATTCGTCGAAATTAGTCGCACAATATTGATGTAACCATCACACTTAATAAGTGTATGGATAAGGATATACTCATGAATAACAAAGTAAATATGATGGCGCTAATGACACTTTTCTCTGTTTCAAGCGCAGATGCGGCACCGGAAATCATCATAACCCCTATGGTGGGTTACACTGGCGGTGGCAGTGTTGAAGACCAGGATGGTAAAACCTATCACATGAAAGCGTCGGAAAACTTCACCTTCTCGATTGAAACACCACTACAAAAAGGACGAGTTGGTCTTTTCTATTCCAATCAAAGCTCAGAGTTAAAAACGTTGAATCTTAGCTCTTCAATCCAATACCTGCACTTTCAAAGCAGCATCGCCTACCCCGCTTCGTCCGCATTGTCTGGTTATTTTGGATTAGGTATTGGAGCGTCTTACGTCGATGTGGATTGGGCAAAAGATAAATATGGCTTTTCAACGTCGATCTTTGGAGGGTTAGAATATAAGTTTAGCGACCGCTTAGCGATCAATACCCAAGTGCGTTGGTTAGGCACGGTGGTGGATAACGATACAACGGGGGTGTGTAACCTCCCCAGTAATGGTCAAGACTGTATTATTCGTTTTGATACCGACTGGATGAACCAATTCCAGGCGAATATCGGATTAAGTTTTACTTTCTAAATAAAGATACGCGCTGAAAACATAAAAAAGCCAACGGATTTGAACTGACCCCCAATTGCTGGCTTTTCTCTATGCCCTGTTTTTCAGTTCAACCTTAGAACTTATAGGTCACGCCTAGAGCACCACCTAGCTGTAGCTCAACACCTCTGTACATGTCGAGTTCAGGGTGGAACTGTGCGTAAGCATTCCACCCTTCATAGAAATTCACTTTCACACCTAACGGAACTCTTAGACCAAAATCATCATTCCACTCTGCCCATGCACCTGCGCCAACATACCAGCTCAAAGGCGCTTCTGTCTCAAACTGGCCACGCTTCCAGATGTAATCAAACGCAGCACCGTCATTACCAACGGTGACACGGTATTGTTGATCCAACTCAACAACGACACTCAGGTCTTGATCAACGGCGAGACCAACTTCTAACGCTGGAGCTTCAGAAGCATGAGCGAACGAGGTAAGGCCGCAGCACATAAGGCCAATCATGTAACGATGTTTCATAGTATTCTCAAACAGTTTCAAAAAGCGCTAGGTTAATTAAAAACCAACACTATTTGTCATCACAAAGTTAAAGATAATCGGCATCAGAATTTCATTGAACAACCATCAATATTTGAGCGAACGATAACAGATTAGGTTAGAAGGGAACAAACTTAAAAAACTTTCATCGTACAAAAACAAAAAAGGAGGCCTTTCGGCCTCCTTGGTATTCATTGAATCAGTGAATTAACCGTTATTACGGATCCACTCATCCATGTCTGTCTTAAGGTTGTCAGACTTAGTACCGAAGATAGCTTGCACACCACCAGCTACTGTTACGACACCAGCAGCACCGAGTTTCTTCAGCTTATCTTGGTCAACAATCGCGGTGTCAGCAACGGCGACACGTAGACGAGTGATACAAGCGTCAAGGCCTGTAATGTTCGCTTTGCCACCGAATGCAGCCACTAGCTCACCAGCCAGTTCTGTACCCGTTGCAACCATGTCATCTTCAGACTCATCTTCGCGACCAGGAGTTTTAAGGTCCATCGCTTTGATCACAGTGCGGAATACAATGTAGTAAATAGCAGCGTAACCAATACCACATACAATCATCAGACCCATTTTCTGAGCGTTGCCAGAAAGAACTAGGAAGTCGATAAGACCGTGTGAGAACGAAGTACCGTGAACAAAACCTAAAGTGTTCGCAAGAACGTATGCTGAACCCGCTAATAGAGCGTGGATTGCGTACAGTACTGGAGCAACGAATAGGAATGAGAACTCGATTGGTTCAGTAATACCCGTTAGGAATGAAGTCAACGCAGCAGAAGCCATGATGCCCATTACTTTAACGCGGTTTTCAGGCTTAGCTGAATGTGCAATTGCGATTGCAGCAGCAGGTAGACCGAACATCTTGAACATGTAACCGCCCGCTAGCTGACCGAAGCCATTACCCGCAGCACGAGATGCGTCATCAGCAACAAGGTAACAAGTCAAAACACCGTGTTGAGTTTCACCAGCAGCGTTAACACAAGTACCAGCTTCGAAGAAGAAAGGTACGTTCCAAACGTGATGAAGACCAAATGGAATCAGTGAACGTTCAACGACACCGTAGATACCAAATGCCACTTGTGGGTTTTGGTGAGCAGCCCAATCAGAGAACGCAGAAATAGCGCCGCCAATAGGTGGCCATACAACAGAAAGTAAGATAGCTAAACCAATCGCAGCAAAACCTGTGATGATTGGCACAGCACGCTTACCAGCGAAGAAGCCAAGGTATTCTGGTAGTTGAATACGGAAGAAACGGTTGAATGCCCAAGCAGCAACACCACCGACTAGGATACCACCTAGTACACCAGTATCGATTTTATCAACGCCCATGATACCTGCCATTACGCCAAGTGTCGCAGTCATGATGCCGTAACCAACGATAGCAGCTAGACCCGCTACACCGTCGTTGTTAGTAAAGCCAAGCGCTACACCTACTGCAAACAGTAGTGCCATTTGGCTGAATACTGAACCACCCGCTTGTTCCATTAGGTTCGAAACAATCTCTGGAATGAAACTTAGGTGGGCAGCACCAACACCTAGCAAAATACCCGCAACTGGTAAAACTGATACTGGTAGCATCAGTGATTTACCAACTTTTTGCAGGTTAGCAAAAAGGTTCTTAAACATGTTTATGCTCCTGATAAAGAAAAATAATTATATGGGTTCTAACGGCACACCCCCGTAGCCTATATGTTAGCACCCTGTGAAAATGTAACCATGTGTTGCATTATATTTTCTGCCGCTAAATATATATTGATGAGGAACTAACTTTCTAGTCACTTACGAAATTTTGTTTCAAAACACGTCTTGGATCACATGTCAAATATAGAAATGCAATGGTTTACACTATTTTAAGCCATTGATATATAAGTATAATTTAATGAATTCATATTATTTTACTGAGTAAATAAAATAGGCACCAATGTTATTTTTAGTAACAAAATTACAAATGTTGCAATTAGTGCTCTCAAGTTCAACATATTTGGTAAACATCAAAAAAAAATGCGATTTTGATGATCAAAAACACAAAAAGGGAGCGCAAGCCCCCTTTTAACTGTTTCATTAGTTTTTTATCGCAAAAAAAGTTTTTGATAGTTTTTGGTCGTTTGTTCAGCAACCTCTTTCATCGACAGACCTTTCAATTGCGCAATGTAGGCCGCCACTTCTACGACATATGCAGGTTGATTCTGTTTTCCGCGATATGGAATGGGAGCTAAGTATGGAGAATCCGTCTCGATCAATAACCGTTCTAACGGTAAAGTCTTAACAACCTCTTTAAGCTCTATGGCTTGTTTGAAGGTTACAATCCCCGATATTGAGATATAAAAACCTAATTCCATTGCAGCTTCAGCGAATGCTTGATCTTCGGTAAAGCAGTGAATCACACCACCACACTTCTCTGCTCCGCCATCACGTAAAATCGCTAATGTGTCTTCACGCGCGTTACGAGTATGGATGATCAAAGGCTTATTAAGATCGACAGCTAATGCGACATGCTGCGTAAATCGCAGTTGCTGCAACTCAGCCGTCTCCGGTTGGTAGTGATAATCTAAACCTGTTTCACCAATCGCCACTACTTTAGGGTGGCTCGCGTATTCACGCATTCTGTCTAAACAGAAATCACTTTCTACGTCGAGAGGGTGAACACCACAAGAAGCGTTAACGTTATCGAACGGCGAGATCATCTCAAGCATATTTTCGAATGAATCGAGTGTCACACCAACAGACAGCAATTGGTCTACGTTGGCTGCCTTGGCCTTATTAACCACGTCTTCTACGTTGGTGTGTAAACCTTGATAATCCAGTTTGTCTAAATGACAGTGGGAATCTACGAACATGTTTCCTCGCAAGCAGCAATCAGCCAATTTATTATGAGTAGCTCCGTATTGAGCCCTGGGTGTTGTTTTAACTGCTCAATCAATATCAGCAATTTTTTCGAGGCTACATAAGCACTTTGATAAGACATTACTTCAGAGAGCGCTTCCGCACTTGGTGTGATAGCACGATTAACCAAACCAAAATGCAACTTCTGCACATCAGAGAGCAAATGCCACAACCAACCAAGTTGAGTCAAAGGGTCTTTACTCAGCTCAGTAGAGAATTGCATCATATCCAGTTGAGTGCCTTTGATAACATTCAAAAAGCCATCGAGCACTTTAGTTGAGCCATCAACACCGCCTTGTTCAAACATAACTTTGGCTTTCAAAGGCGCGTTGTCATTGAGAGCTAAAATAAACGGCGGAATCGCTTTACCCACTTCTTTATCTAACCATGCAGAACCCAAATCTAACTGCGGACTGACCACTTTAAATTGCTGACAGCGGCTAAGGATCGTGGGCATTAAGCGATGGCTATTACGCGTCGAAAGAATAAAGATACAGTGACTCGCCGGCTCTTCCAGTGTTTTCAAAAGCGCATTCGATGCCGATTCATTCATCGCTTCAGCAGGATCAAGCAAAATAACACGTAAGCCACCTAACTGAGACGACTGTTGAGCCCAGCGGTTGCTAGCACGCACTTGATCGACCGTAATCGACTTACCTTCTTTCTCGGGTGAAAGTACATGAAAATCAGGATGACTGCCTGATTTCATCAATTCGCAACTGTGACAAAATCCACATGATTCACTTTCATAGTTCGTGCACATTAATGCAGCGGTAAGTTGACTAATCAGTGCATCAACACCAAGCCCTTCCGGCGCATTAACAATCACAGAATTAGGAAAACGCCCAGCATCAAGACTTTTTTTCCACTCACTCCATATCGGCGTGAGCCAAGAATACACTTCAGCCATACTACCTACTGTTTGTTGAGCCAAGTCGTCAGCGCTTGTTTAATATCAGCAGCCACTTGCTCTATCTCTTGTTGTGCGTTAATCACAAGAACCGTTGAATCTTGTCCTGCAATTTCAAGATAACGCTCACGTGTACGATCGAAGAATGAGATATCCATCCTTTCTATTCTATCGAGCTCACCACGACCTCGAGCACGCTCTAATCCAACTCTAGGGTCTAAGTCCAAGTATAGAGTGAGATCGGGCTTAAAATCGCCTAGTGTCGTCGCTTTAAGAGATTCCATTGTAGAGCGATCGATCTGACGGCCGCCGCCTTGATACGCCTGAGAAGACATATCGTGGCGGTCACCTAAGACCCACTGACCACTCTCTAAAGCCGGCTTAATGACATTCTCTACCAATTGAACTCGTGCTGCATACATCAGCAGTAGCTCAGTCATGTCTTGAAGCTTTTCGCCTTCGTGCTCTTCTTTGACCAATGAACGCATTTTTTCCGCCAAGACAGTACCACCGGGCTCACGAGTATTAACGATATCTTCAACACCCGCTGCTTTTAATGTCTCAACAATGGCATTGATTGCTGTGCTTTTCCCTGCACCTTCAAGGCCTTCAACAACGATAAATTTCGACTGATTCATAATGTGTTCTTTATTTGTTTTTTCTTAATTGTTTTAAATAAGCCCGTACTGCACGATTGTGCTCTGCCAAACTCTTTGAAAATACGTGACCACCGGTCCCACTCGCAACGAAATACAAGTAGTTACTCTTTTCCGGATTCAACGCCGCATGAATAGAGGCTCTACCAGCCATAGCAATAGGCGTGGGTGGTAAACCACGTATCGTGTATGTGTTATAAGGCGTTGGTGTGCGTAGATCTTGCTTTCGAATATTGCCTTTGTAACTGTCGCCCATACCATAAATAACCGTCGGGTCAGTTTGCAGACGCATCCGCTTATTCAAACGATTAACGAAGACTGATGAAACCCGCTCACGCTCTGAAGCCACTGCCGTTTCTTTTTCGATGATAGACGCAAGAATAAGAGCTTCATAAGGTGTTTTAAGTGTGTGCTTATCCGCTCTATTTTCCCACGTTTTATTGACCACATTCATGAGGTCTCGATGTGCGCGTTTCAGTAAATCTAAATCCGTTGTGCCGTAGGTATAGTGATACGTTTCAGCTAAGAAAAGACCTTCTAGCTTTTCATTTTCAATACCAAGTTTTTGAGCAATCTCTTTTTCCGAGACACCGTTTAGCGTTTGTTTGATGAATTCGTTATCTTTCATCTGCGCGAGCCACTCTTTGAATCGACTGCCTTCAACAAACGTAATAGTAAATTGATGTTCTTTTCCTTTCACGAGCACACGTAATGCTTGTTCTAAGGTTATACCCGGTTCAAGCAGAAATGTACCCGCTTTTACGTCTACAAGCTCTGGGTGCAATTTGCGAATAAGTTTCTCGTAAGGAGAAGCCTCAAACAGGCCCTCATGAATTAACTGCGCGAGAACACGATTAAAGCTACTACCGGAAGCAACCGTCACGACTTGTGGCTCTTCTAATTGAATAATTTGTTTCAGATTATCTTGTGCTTGATTGTAAACATAATAACCAGCAGCACCGGCTGCGATTAGGCACAAGAAAATGAAAATGAATAACTTTTTGATCACGAGTTTAATTGTCCTTGAAGGCTTCGAGTAACGGATCCAATGGTAAATTGGGTGTTACTAATACGGGTAACTGGGGCAACCCCTAAAATCGAGTTGGTAATGAAAACTTCATCAGCTTGCATGAGTTGAGATAAGCTGTAATCACCAATAGTAACGGAAAGTTCAGCTTGATTCAGTGCGGTTAACACTTGCTTACGCATCACCCCAGCAACGCCACTTTGTGTCAGTTGTGGGGTGTGAATAGTCTGCCCCTTTCGCCAAAACAAATTAGCCATAGTGGTTTCAATCACGTTACCTGAAATATCAAGCACAACACCATCCGTTTCACCAGCTTGGTCCATTTCATCTTTCATCAAGATCTGCTCAAGGCGATTATTATGCTTATGGCCAGCAAGCAACGGACTCAAGCCCAGCGCTTGTTGGCAGATGCCGAGTTCGATACCAGAGTCATGCCACTCTGAATAATGGTTAGGGAATTCAAACGTGCTAATGGTTATCGTAGGCTTAGCGATATTCTTCGTACTATAACCCCGACCACCAGCACCTCGGCTAACGTGAAGCTTTATCCCTGCTTTTTCATTTTGAGTCGTGTTTGGATGATGGGAATGATTGTGTTGGATATATTGAAGTGCACTATCGAGCCAGACATTAATCGTATCCCAATCAAGACCAGAAATACGCAATGCTATTAGAGCTTCATCGACGCGATGCTGATGATCGCGAAAATACTGAATTTGACCACCTCGAACAAGCATTGTCGTAAAACAGCCGTCTCCGTACTGAAACGAACGATCCAATATGTCGACTGTTTGCTGGCTTTCACCATTAACCCAAAACATGTTTTGCCCCATAAAAAGAAACGGCTCAATGCTAAAGCATCAAGCCGTTTAAAAACAAGTCTAATTGTGACTATCTACGAGTGTTTACGTCTTTAATAAGATAATTAAATCTTTTTGAAGATCAAACAGCCGTTTGTACCACCGAAACCGAATGAGTTACATGCAGCATATTCCATGTTGCTCACTTCACGCGCAGTGTGAGGTACTAAGTCAATATCTAAGCCTTCTTCTGGGTCATCGAGGTTGATTGTTGGTGGAACAATTTGGTCAACCAGAGACATTGCCGTAATGATAGCTTCAGCAGAACCTGCAGCACCTAGAAGGTGACCAGTCATAGATTTCGTAGAAGAAACCAATACTTGCTTGCTGCCGGCTTCGCCAAGAGCACGCTTAATGCCCTTAATTTCCGCGACATCACCCGCAGGAGTCGAAGTACCGTGTGCATTTACATAACCGATTTGTTCACCAGTAATGCCTGCATCACGCATCGCCGCTTCCATGGCTAGCGCACCACCAGAACCATCTTCACTTGGAGAAGTCATGTGGTAAGCGTCACCCGACATACCGAAGCCAACAAGCTCACAGTAAATCTTAGCGCCACGAGCTTTCGCATGTTCATACTCTTCAAGAACCATCATGCCAGCGCCATCACCAAGAACAAAGCCATCACGACCTTTGTCCCATGGACGAGAAGCTTTTTGAGGCTCATCGTTACGAGTAGACAGAGCTTTAGCTGCACCAAAACCGCCCATACCTAGTGGTGTGGAGGCTTTTTCAGCACCACCTGCTAGCATTGCGTCAGCATCGCCATACGCAATCATACGAGCCGCGTGACCAATGTTATGCAGGCCAGTCGTACATGCCGTAGAAATAGCGATGTTTGGACCGCGCAGACCACGCATAATCGACATGTGACCCGCAATCATATTCACGATCGTTGACGGTACAAAGAACGGGCTGATCTTACGAGGACCTTTTTCAGTTAGAGCTTGGTGACCGGCTTCGATCAAACCAAGACCACCGATACCAGAACCGATAGCAACACCCACACGTGGAGCGTTTTCTTCAGTAATAGTTAGGGATGAATCATCTAAAGCTTGAATACCTGCTGCGACGCCGTACTGGATGAATAAATCCATCTTACGAGCATCTTTTTTAGTCATATACTCTTCGCAGTTAAAGTTTTTAACTAAACCTGCAAAACGAGTTGAGAAATTGGTTGTATCAAAATGGTCGATATTCACGATACCACTTTGACCAGCTAGCAGGGCTTTCCAAGAAGATTCTACAGTGTTGCCTACCGGTGACAACAAACCCATGCCAGTGACAACTACACGACGCTTGGACACGATTTTACACTCCGGGAATTGAGGTGATTTAAGATGAGGAAGATGAGTTAGATAAAACACAGGCGGTCGAGGTGACCGCCTGGGAGAGATTATTACTGAGCGCTAGTTACGTAATCGATAGCTGCTTGAACAGTAGTAATTTTCTCAGCTTCGTCGTCTGGGATTTCAGTGTCGAATTCTTCTTCCAGAGCCATTACTAGCTCAACAGTGTCTAGAGAATCTGCACCTAGGTCATCAACGAAAGAAGCTTCGTTTTTAACTTCAGCTTCATCTACACCTAGCTGTTCAACAATGATTTTCTTTACGCGTTCTTCGAGGTTGCTCATTTTTTATTTTCCTTTACAGAGTTCGCTTTATGCGATGTTTTCCGTAGTTTATTCAATCTATTGAAAGTTGCAAGGTCAACTTTTCTGGTCAAACCACAATTTTCACGATTTTAACCGAAATTACGTATGATCTTAACTTAAATCATGCACAAATATTGCACATAATTTACACCATGTACATACCGCCATTGACGTGAAGTGTTTCACCTGTGATATAAGCTGCCGCAGGTGACGCCAAAAATACCACAGCTTCAGCGATTTCGCGAGGGTCACCTAGTCGACCTGCTGGTACATTCGCCAAAGTTGCTGCACGTTGCTCATCATTTAACGCTTTCGTCATGTCTGTTTCAATGAAACCAGGTGCCACAGTATTAACTGTAATGCCACGAGAAGCAACTTCACGAGCCATCGATTTCGTAAAGCCAATTACACCAGCTTTTGCCGCTGCATAGTTAGCTTGACCCGCATTACCCATGGTACCAACAACAGAACCAACGTTGACGATACGACCTTGACGTTTCTTCATCATGCCACGCAATACCGCTTTAGACATGCGGTAAATAGGCGTTAGGTTAGTATCGATGATGTCATTCCACTCGTCGTCTTTCATACGCATAAGTAGGTTATCACGAGTGATGCCTGCATTGTTAACTAGAATGTCAATCGCACCAAATTCATCGTTGATGGTTTTCAGTGTAGCAGCAATCGAGTCAACATCAGTGACATTTAGAGCAAGACCTTTACCATTCTCGCCAAGATACTCGCTGATTGCAGCAGCGCCGCCTTCAGAAGTAGCCGTACCGATAACTTTAGCACCACGCTCAACTAAAAGTTCAGCGATTGCACGACCGATACCACGGCTTGCGCCTGTAACTAGTGCAACTTTACCTTCTAAATTCATCATAACTTCTCTATGTAAGTGGTTATTTACTTAGCAGCGTCTAGTGATGCAGTATCATTAACTGCAGCAGCTGTCATCGTTTTTACAATTCGTTTTGTTAGACCAGTAAGCACTTTACCTGGACCTAATTCTAGTAACTTCTCAACGCCTTGCTCATTCATTGCGAGGACACCTTCAGTCCAACGAACCGGGCTGTACAGCTGACGAACCAGAGCATCTTTGATTTTTGCAGGGTCTGTTTCAGCAATAACATCAACGTTATTAATAACAGGCAGTGCTGGCGTGTTGAACTCTAGCGCTTCTAGAGCAACCGCTAGCTTGTCTGCTGCAGGCTTCATCAAGGCACAGTGAGATGGCACAGATACAGGTAAAGGAAGCGCACGCTTAGCCCCCGCTTCTTTACATAGTGCACCAGCACGCTCTACTGCCGCTTTGTTACCGGCGATAACAACTTGGCCAGGAGAGTTAAAGTTCACGGGAGACACCACTTCGTCTTGCGCTGCTTCTTCACACGCTTTAGCGATCGCTTCATCATCGAGACCGATGATTGCGTACATGGCACCAACGCCAGCCGGAACGGCTTCTTGCATCAATTGACCACGTAGCTCAACCAGCTTGATCGCTTCTTTAAAGTCGATAACACCCGCACACACGAGGGCAGAATATTCGCCTAGGCTGTGGCCAGCTAGGTTTGCCGGTTGCTCTAGACCAAGCTCTTGCCATACTCGCCAGATTGCGACAGACGCTGTTAATAGAGCCGGTTGTGTACGGAAAGTTTCATTTAGATTTTCTACTGGACCATCTTGAACCAATGCCCATAGATCGTAACCTAGAGCTTCTGAAGCTTCAGCAAATGTCTGTTTCACAACATCATACTGTTCGCCTAGGTCAGCAAGCATACCAATAGCTTGAGAGCCTTGGCCTGGGAATACGATAGCAAATTTGCTCATTGTAATTTTCCTTTAAGCAAAGCAAAAAATTGAATAAGGCACATAACTTATGTGCCTTGTTTGTTGATTATCGCTCGGGGTTAGAATTTAACTAACGCAGAACCCCAAGTGAAGCCGCCGCCAAAGGCTTCCAGTAGAAGCGTTTGACCACGTTGAATTCGCCCATCGCGGACTGCCTCATCAAGTGCAGTAGGTACGGTAGCTGCCGATGTATTACCGTGTTTATCCAGGGTAATGACCACTTGATCAAGCGACATTGCCAGCTTTTTAGCCGTTGCAGAGATAATACGGTAGTTCGCTTGGTGTGGCACTAACCAATCAAGCTCAGACTTATCCATATTATTCGCTGCCAATGTGTCTTTAACGAGTTTAGAAAGCTGAGTCACCGCCACTTTAAATACTTCGTTGCCCGCCATGTGCAACCATTTATCTGCATCTCCGCCACGCTCTGGAACTTCTAAGCTTAGAAGCTCACCGTATTTACCGTCAGAGTATATATGAGTAGACAAAATACCTGGCTCTTCGCTTGCGCCTACAACCACCGCGCCTGCTGCATCACCAAATAGGATGATAGTAGAGCGGTCAGTCGGATCACAGGTTTTTGACAGTGCATCAGCACCAATTACCAAAACGTTCTTACACATGCCAGTCTTAATGTGTTGATCAGCAACAGACAATGCATAGACAAAGCCTGAGCAAGCTGCCGCCAGATCAAACGCAGGGCAACCTTTTATACCGAGTTTACCTTGCACCTGACAGGCTGAAGACGGGAATGTATGGCTACTGCTGGTTGTTGCAACAATGATCAGATCAATATCTTCTTTGTCGATACCGGCCATTTCAATGGCATTTTCAGCCGCGTAAAACGCCATATCAGCAACCGTTTCATTTTCTGCTGAAATACGACGTTCTTTAATACCCGTTCTAGCAACGATCCACTCATCGCTAGTCTCTACCATTTTCTCTAAGTCTGCGTTAGTACGCACCTGAGATGGCAAGTAGCTGCCAGTACCTAAAATTTTGCTATACATGAAGACTAATAATGCCTCTCGAGTAAAACCGCTTCCAAACGATCGCTAATGCGGATAGGGACTTGTCGTTTGACCTCGTGTACTGCTTCACCAATCGCGTTGACAACTGCAGACACATCAGCACTTCCATGACTTTTAATGACAATGCCGCGCAATCCTAACAAACTTGCGCCGTTATACTGGTCGGGGTTCAAGGTTTTTAATTCAATAAATAGCTCAGAAAACAACTTTCTGGCAATCCAACCCTTTATTGTTGAAGCCATCATGCGCGTTTTTAACTTATCAATAAAGAGCTGAGCCGTACCTTCGCACGTTTTTAAGCAGATATTGCCCACAAAACCATCACATACAACCACATCAGCAGCATCTTGAAGTAATTGATTACCTTCAATATAGCCGATGAAGTTTACGGATTGAGTATTAGACAACATTTCAGCACAGCGTTTTACAAGGTCATTGCCTTTAATTTCTTCCGCACCAATGTTCAAAATAGCAACGCGTGGTACGCGGCTTAAATGCTGCTCTGCCAATGCACTACCCATCACAGCAAACTGAAACAATGAATCCGCATCACTAGAAACGTTCGCTCCTAAGTCAAGCATCCAAGTCCGATTACCGGAGGCCGTCGGTAGCGCAGAAACCAATGCTGGCCTATCAATACCGGGAAGGAGTTTAAGTCGGAAGCGAGATAAAGCCATCAGTGCACCGGTATTACCACCACTCACGCAAGCATCAGCCTGTGACTCGGCAACCAGATCGATCGCGACACGCATAGAGCTTCCTTGACTATTACGTAGTGCTAATGATGGTTTTTCAGAATTGGCAATAATTCGGTCACAATGCTGGATACTCAAACGAGAATCAGGCATTCGGCCTAATGAAGATAATTGAGATGTGATCGCATTTCGATCACCTATGAGAATGACTTTTAGCTCTGGGAAATACGACAGTGCCTGCACGGCGGCAGGCACTGTTACACGAGGACCGAAGTCCCCGCCCATTGCATCAAGCGCAACGGTTATATTTTGCAAAGGTCAACCTTACTTGTTGATAACCTTTTTGCCGCGGTAGAAACCTTCGGCAGTCACGTTGTGACGTAGGTGAGTTTCACCTGAAGTTGCGTCTACAGAAAGTGCAGCTGTAGTTAGCGCATCGTGTGAACGACGCATGCCACGCATTGAACGTGATTTCTTGCTCTTTTGTACGGCCATTGACCCTACTCCTATGTAAATTCTTAAAGAAGCAATTACTTCTTTAAGCTTTTTAAAACATCAAATGGATTCGGCTTTTTGTCTTCCTCAATTTCTTCAGGAAGTTCACCAAACACCAAGTTATTTGAGTTAACGCTACATGTCGCATCGTCGTGCATTGCTATTTGTGGCAATCCAAGGATGAACTCGTCTTCAACTAGTTGAATTAGGTCTAACTCACCGTACTCGTTAAGATCTACCAAATCGTACTCTTCCGGTGCTTCTTCTTCACTTTTCTCGCTGTAAACAGGAGTATAAGTAAATTGGACATCGCACTCATGTGCGAAAACCTCATTACAACGTTGACACTCTAAATCGACTTCGACGTTAGCTTTACCAGAGATAACGACTAATCGTTGTTCATCAAGCCCAAATGACATTGAAACTTGCGCATCACGTTTTACGCCTTCAGTTGCTTCGTTTAAACGCTTTAAAAGACTGACCTGAATGATACCATCCATATCAAGTCGTTTTTGAGCGGTTCTTGCCGGATCAACTGTACGCGGTATTTTTTCCTTTTGCATAGGGCGCGAATCTTATCTTCCAAATCATATTTAGTCAAAGGAAAAGGCAAAAAAAATAGACTTTCTTGCCTTTCCTATTCAGAGCATTATGAATAGCAGGACAAGTTACGTTATCCTGAGATCAATGCTTCCTTGAATTGTAAATTAAAATGAGAAATTACCAACTAGTTTTAGCCTCAACATCACCATTTAGGCAAGAGATCCTCAAAAAACTACAGTTAAGCTTCATTACAGCCAAGCCAGACTGCGATGAAACGCCACTTCCAGAAGAGACTCCTCAACAGTTAGTGATGCGCCTTGCCGAAACCAAAGCCAAGTCTTGTGCTCTAGAGCACCCTAGCTTAGTCATTGGTTCAGATCAGGTTTGCGTGGTTGACGGAGAGATCATAGGTAAGCCTCATACTCAAGAAAACGCAATCGAACAGTTATCTCGTCAAAGCGGTAAGAGCATTACTTTTTATACTGGGCTTTCGGTTTGGAACAACGAAACCAATGAAGCTGACACGCGTCTCGACACCTTTGTCGTGCATTTTCGCGATTTAACCAAGCAACAGATCATGAGTTATGTTGAGAAAGAACAACCTTATTACTGCGCGGGTAGCTTTATGTGTGAAGGGTTAGGCATCGCGTTGTTTAAACAGATGGAAGGCAAAGACCCGAATACTTTGATCGGCTTACCGCTGATCGATCTCGTCGATATGTTAGAAGCGCAAGGAATGAGAGTGCTGTAACAGATACGATCTCTTTGTTAGAGATTCCCTACCCCTTCCTTCGTCAGTCTAGGGAATGACGGAACACGCAATTTTATCTAACCAGCTAATGATATAGAACGTGATTTTAAAAAGTCGTCATCCTCAAGAGCGAGGAACGAGCGAGTTGGGGATCTTCTACAACCGATAAAACAAAAAAGGTTGACGATATTCGTCAACCTTTTCCATGTGATGCGTCTGCTACTCAATGCACGAAAAATCTCGTATCTCGTATCTCGTATCTCGTATCTCGTATCTCGTATCTTCTTAAAGCTTACGTAAACCCATGAGGGCTTTCTCGAGTCTTCTTTCCATTGGCGCAGAAATGTCCATCTTTTCTTCACTGCCCGGGTGCGTAAACTTAATGTTGGCGGCATGTAGGAACAGACGATCAAGCCCAACCTTGCCGGTGTAAGCATCAAAACGACGATCTCCATAGCGATCATCCCAAGCAATTGGGTGTCCTGTATACTGAGCATGCACACGAATTTGATGTGTACGGCCTGTAATTGGGCTAGCTTGAATCAACGTCGCCTCTCGGAATTTCTCTAGAACTTTAAAACGAGTTTCAGAGGCTTTACCATTTGGGTTCACGCGAACAATGCTATTCACTTCGTTTTTCAACAAAGGCGCATTCACAACTTTGCAGCTGTTTTTCCATTCGCCCATAACTAATGCAAAGTAGTATTTTTGAACCGTTTTTTCACGGAACTGTGCTTGAAGATGTCTTAGCGCTGAGCGCTTCTTAGCCACAAGCAAAATGCCAGACGTATCTCTGTCAATACGGTGCACTAATTCAAGAAAACGAGCATCAGGGCGCAGGGCGCGCAATGCTTCAATCGCACCAAACTTTAATCCACTACCACCATGGACAGCCGTTCCCGATGGTTTGTTGAGAATTAGCATGTGATCATCCTCATAGATAATGCACTGTTCTAATTCTGAAACCTTGTTGAGTTTCGTGCTTGGCACGTTCTCTTCCGTTTTCTCTTCAATGGTTACGGGAGGAATACGAACTAAATCGCCAGCTTTTAGTTTGTATTCAGCCTTGATGCGTTTTTTATTTACGCGGACTTCGCCTTTACGCACGATTCGGTAAATCATGCTTTTCGGGATGTTTTTTAATTGGTTGCGTAAGAAGTTATCAATACGCTGACCAGCCATATCTTCGTCAATGTCGACGAATTGGACTTGGGTTCTAATTTCACTCATACCGTTATTGTATCACTGTCACTTTTGATAATTGAGATTTTCTTAGCACTATTCCGCAGTAATTTTCGCTAAAGGCTGGTGCGCCCATCATAAAACAGACGTTTTTGTCCTATACTTCCTTAATTCTTCGAACAAAAAAGCATCTAGATTCCTGAAAATTAGACTATCAATTGATAAATTATTTATAGACAGTGAGTTAGAGCTATCAAAACACAAACAAAAACTGTTTTTTTTATCGCATTACAACAAAGCAGATTGCCGAGTTTCACGACCACTGCTATAGTTCACAGCTGCTATAAGTGGTTTGATTATTATTTAAACAGCTAACCATTTACCAGCAAGCAAATGAGTAGATAACTCAGATTCGACCGTGCTGCAATCGGCGTAAGACATAGTCAACTGAGCCCCTTATCGCCCTACTCACGTACACTCATGTTGAGTATTAACCGCCACATCGCGGATCATAGGTCAACTCCCTATGATGACTGACGTGCCCCAGAGCATCCCTCTCCAGCCGGGAGGCTGCACCGATAAAGCCATGGGATCTGGCACCATGAGAAACGAAATAAAGCGATAAGAAATGATGAAAATAAGAAAAGACAATGAGAATTTCTAAATGAAAAGAATGCTAATCAACGCAACTCAAAAAGAAGAGCTGCGTGTCGCTTTGGTTGATGGCCAGCGACTGTTCGATCTCGATATCGAAAGTCCAGGTCACGAGTCAAAAAAAGCGAATATCTACAAAGGACGTATTACCCGTATTGAACCAAGCCTAGAAGCGGCATTTGTCGATTACGGCGCAGAACGTCACGGTTTCCTCCCTCTTAAAGAAATTGCCCGCGAATACTTCCCTCAAGGTTATACTTACCAAGGCCGCCCTAGCATTAAAGAAGTGCTAAAAGAAGGCCAAGAAGTCATCGTACAAGTTGAGAAAGAAGAGCGAGGCAGCAAAGGCGCTGCCCTGACCACTTTCATCTCTTTGGCTGGTAGTTACTTAGTTCTTATGCCTAATAACCCTCGTGCTGGCGGTATTTCTCGTCGTATCGAAGGTGATGAACGCACACAACTGAAAGCCGCATTAAGCACTCTTGAGCTTCCTCAAGGTATGGGTTTAATCGTGCGTACAGCAGGTGTTGGCAAAAGTGCAGAAGAGCTAGAGTGGGACTTGAACGTTCTATTGAATCACTGGAGTGCTATCAAGCAAGCTTCTGATTCAAATGCAGCACCTTTCCTAATTCACCAAGAAAGTAACGTTATCGTTCGTGCGATTCGTGACTACCTACGTCGTGACATTGGCGAGATTCTAATTGACAGCAATACTATTTTTGAACGTGCACAAGCGCACATTCAATTAATACGCCCAGATTTCATGAATCGCGTTAAGAAATATGACGGTGAAGTACCACTATTCAGTCATTACCAGATTGAAAGCCAGATCGAATCTGCTTTCCAACGTGAAGTTCGTCTTCCATCTGGTGGTTCTATCGTAATCGACCCAACAGAAGCGCTGACTTCTATCGATATCAACTCTGCTCGTGCAACAAAGGGCGGTGATATTGAAGAAACAGCACTGAATACTAACCTAGAAGCTGCCGATGAAATTGCACGTCAATTACGTCTGCGTGACCTGGGTGGTCTTGTTGTTATCGACTTCATCGATATGACTCCGGTTCGTCACCAACGCGAAGTTGAAAGCCGTCTACGTGATGCCGTTCGTCTAGACCGTGCTCGTGTACAAATTGGCCGTATTTCTCGCTTTGGTCTTCTAGAGATGTCTCGTCAACGTTTGAGCCCATCACTCGCAGAAGCTAGCCACCACATTTGTCCTCGTTGTACAGGTACTGGTGTTGTTCGTGATAATGAATCGCTAGCACTGTCTGTGCTACGTTTGATTGAAGAAGAAGCTCTGAAAGACAACACAGCGCAAGTACTTGCTGTTGTGCCTGTTCCTATCGCTTCTTACCTTCTGAACGAAAAACGTCGCTCAGTAAACCACATCGAGAAGAACCAAGAAGTTAAGATCACGGTTGTTCCAAACTCAGACATGGAAACGCCCCATTTTGAGGTTATCCGAGTTCGTGAAGGTGAAGAATTCGATCTACTCTCTTACTTACTGCCTAGCAAGCTAGAAGCGCTAAAAGAAGCAGAAAGCAAAGAGCCCGCTGAACAGACTATTCGTCCTAAGAAGATCGAAGAACCTGCTCTTAAAGGCTTCGCTGCTCCTGCTCAATCAGCACCGACTCCGGCTCCAGCACCTAAAGCTGTAGAAGAGAAGAACGCTGCACCAGCAGCAACTCAAGAACCAGGCGTTATGGGTCGTTTCTTCAAAGCTATCGGTAGCTTCTTATTTGGCTCTTCAACTCAAGAAGAGAAAAAAGAAGAAGAGAAGAAAGAAGAAGAGACACCTAAAAACAATCGCAACCACGGCAACCGCCAACGCCGTGACCGCAATGACAACCGCCGTCGTAACCAACGTGGCGAGCGTGGCGAACAACGTAACGAACGTGGCGACAATCGTAACGAAAACCGTGACAACAAACGCCGTCGTAAACCTGTGCGTGATGAGAAGCCTGAAGAGCAAAAAGAAGCAGCTCCACAGCAAACTCGTCAGCCTCGTAAGCCTAAGCAAGATCGTCGCAATAAGCCACGTGATGAGCAGAAGCAACAAGAAGAGCAAGTACCATCTAAATTAGCAGAAGAAGGTCTACAGCTAGCGGCAGAAGCTCAAGCTGATAAACCAGAAGCGCCAAAGGCGAAGCCTGAAGCAAAAGCTGTGAAAATTAAAGAGCGTCGTCAACGTCGTAAGCTGAACAAACGAGTTCGAGTTAAAGACCAGCAAGCTCAAGCAGAAGCAGAAAACAATGCCGATAACGCTTCAAAAGAACTCTCTGTTTCGAAAGAACAATCAGTAGCTCAAGCGCAAAAAGTTGCAGAACAAGTAGAAGCAACTCAAGTAAATGCTGAGCAAACAGAACAGGAAGAGCCGAAGCAACGTCGTAACCGTCGTTCACCACGTCACTTACGTGCAAGTGGTCAACGTCGTCGTCGCGGTCGTGATCGTCGTCCTAACCCATTCCGCTTACGTAAAGGTGGTGTAGCCTCTCCTGAGATGGCTATGGGTAAAGTGATGCCTCGCTTCATTCCAAAACCTCACCATAAGCAGGCAAAACCTGAAGTGGCTGAAGTTCAAGTAGCAGCTGAAACATCTGTTCAAGAGCAGAATGTCACTCTAGAGACGACTCAACAAAACAACACAGCGATGGCTGGCGGCTTTGCTTGTCCAGAGCTTGCGATGGGTAAAGTTATCATCCGTCGTGAAGACGTGGTTATTGCTGAAGACGTGGCGACGGAACCTAAGGTTGAAGCTCCAGTAACTGAAGCTCCTACAGTCTTAGAAGAAGCACCAGTGGTCGTTGAAACTGCGAAAGCTGAAGCTTCAGCAATTGTTGAAGCGACGAAAGTTGAAGCGACGAAAGTTGAAGCGACGAAAGTTGAAGCGCCTGTTGTAGCGGAAGCTGTGCAAGTAGAAGCAACACCTGTTGTTGAAGCTGAAGTACCTAAAGCTGAAAGTGCAAAAGTTGAAGAAGCGCCTGTTGTAAAAGCAGAAGAAGCTCCTAAAGCGGCACCAAAGGCAGCCGTTGCCAAAAAGCAAGCCGGCTCACCAATGACGAAAGCTCCTGGTCCTCAAGAGATCAAAGAGATTCAAGTTGTTGCAGCTCCGTTCCGCACTGAGCGTTTTGTCTCGAAAGGTGCAGGCAGTCAGGCAGCGTCGAACAAAGCTGGTGCAGGAATGACTAAGCCAAACTTCTCGTGATTGCTAACAGATAATCACGCGTAAATAGAATCAAAGGCTGCTTATTAAAGCAGCCTTTTTCATGCCTACTAATCGAATAAAAATGAACGGATATATTACTCAAAGTTATGTTCAACCTTGAACTTCGTCACATTTTTGGGTAGCATTCGCGCACTTATCTTTTCGACACTTCGCTATTGCCGCTCTTTTCCATCACTGTTTGGCTACGCAATACCCCCGTGTCGGTAAATCCACTTTTAGCATAGCTGAGCAAATATGTTCGAATTCCCACAATTTTCAAAGCACTCTGTAAAGAATGAGGTGCTTTCAGGTCTTACAGTAGCCCTAGCATTAGTACCTGAAGCCGTAGCATTCGCCTTTGTTGCTGGCGTTGACCCAATGGTTGGTCTTTACGCAGCATTCATCGTAGGTTTAATCACTTCTGTATTCGGTGGTCGTCCAGGCATGATATCTGGTGCAACTGGCGCAATGGCCGTTGTAATGGTGAGCCTAGTCGCAACCCATGGCGTTCAATACCTATTTGCAGCCGTTATGCTGGCCGGCCTTCTGCAAATTGCAGCGGGTGTATTCAAGTTAGGTAAATTTATCCGTATCGTTCCACACCCAGTAATGATTGGTTTTGTGAACGGTCTGGCCATTGTTATCTTCCTGGCTCAGCTTGGTCAATTTAAAGCACCAGACGTAACAGGTGCATTAACTTGGTTACCAAGCGACCAAGTGACACTGATGTTAGGCCTCGTCGCCCTTACAATGGCAATCATCCACTTCCTACCTAAACTTACTACAGCAGTACCTTCTTCATTGGTTGCTATTGTAACGGTAACGGCTTTGGTTGTAGGCCTTGATCTCGAAACTCGTACTGTTGTCGACTTCCTACGTACTATGTCTGGTGACGAAGCCGCAACTCTGGCTGGCTCTCTACCAACCTTCTCTATTCCTGCTGTTCCGTTTTCTTTCGAGACACTTCAAATCGTCCTGCCATACGCGATTATACTTGCGGCTATCGGTTTGATTGAGTCTCTACTGACACTAACTGTACTTGATGAAATGACGAATACTCGTGGTCAATCTAATCGTGAATGTGTTGGTCAAGGTATGGCTAATATAACGTGCTCGGTATTCGGTGCGATGGGTGGTTGTGCGATGATCGGTCAATCTATGATCAACGTAAACTCAGGCGGTCGTGGTCGTCTTTCAGGTATCGCTGCGGCAGTGGCGCTACTTATGTTCATCCTGTTTGGTTCTTCGCTGATCGAAATGATTCCTCTTGCGGCACTTGTGGGCGTCATGTTCATGGTTGTTATCGGTACGTTTGAATGGGCAACCTTCAAACTTGCTCGTCGTGTTCCTAAGCAAGATTTCTTCGTTATCGTTCTTGTTACCGTGGTAACAGTACTGACTGACCTTGCTGTAGCAGTGGGCGTTGGTGTTGTAGCTTCTGCGCTGATGTTTGCTTGGCAACATGCTAAACACATCTACGCCGACACGTCTGTAAACGCTGAAGGCTCTAAAGAGTACAAAGTTAACGGTCCAATCTTCTTTGGTTCAACCGCTAACTTCCTTGAGTTGTTTGACGCATACAATGATCCACAAGATGTAATCATTGATTTTGTAAACTCACGCGTTACCGATCACTCTGCTATTGAAGCGATCGACACCATTGCTGACCGTTATGCTGCACTCGGAAAAACACTGCACCTTCGCCACCTAAGCCAAGACTGTGTTGCGATGCTGCACAAAGCGGGTAGCTTAGTGGAAGCGAACGTTGCAGAAGACCCGATTTACAAAGTGATGTCTAAGTAATCTTAGCGGTAACTTTAAGTTAAATTGAGAAAGGCCGACATTCGATGTCGGCCTTTTTTATACCTGTAGATAAGCGGCAAAGATTCCCCATACAAACGACGAGTATCGACTTCATCCCTAATCACCTGTTCTTCCGATGGTTTTTGCTATCGTAAAGTTAGGCTATGATAGGTGCGATCACCACTTAAAAGGATTTGTTATGTCGACTGAAGACAACAAAGAACAACGCCACAAAGCCAGACAACAGAAAGTAAAAGAGCAAGTCGATGCTCGCGTTGCTGCGGCACAGGAAGTAAAAGGCCTATTGCTGGTCATCACTGGTAACGGTAAAGGTAAATCAACATCAGGTTTTGGTACGATTACACGTGCAGTCGGTCATGGTAAGAAGTGTGCCGTTGCTCAGTTTGTAAAGGGGACTTGGGATAACGGCGAAAAGAACGTTCTTCAAAAGCTCAATGTCGAGTTTCAAGTGATGGGGACAGGCTTTACTTGGGAAACTCAAAACAAGGCTCAGGATATCGAAGCTGCACAGCGCGTTTGGAAAGAGTGTCAGCGCATGCTAGCCGATGAGTCGATTGATGTGGTTCTGTTTGATGAACTGACTTACATGGTGAGTTACGGCTACATTGAACTGGATGAAGTGGTAGAGGCTCTAAATAATCGTCCGAAAATGCAATCCGTGATCATTACGGGTCGGGGTGCACACCGCACTTTAACGGACATGGCCGATACCGTGTCTGAAGTTCGTAACGTAAAACACGCTTTCGAATCTGGTGTAAAGGCTCTGCAAGGCGTGGATTGGTAGTACCCTTCAATCAGAGATCCCCGACTCGGTCATTCTTCCCTCTCGAGGATAACGACTCTTCAGTGTTACTCCCTTAAATAAAGGACGAGCACCGAGCGTCATTCCCTAGAACGAGGAACAAGTCTCATAGGGAATCTCTTTGCTTACTATGCCCGGATAATAATCAGCACCCAAACAAAAGCGCCATTCCTAGAGTAGGAATGGCGCTTCTTTTATATACGAGTTAAAAACGTTTAGTTAAAGAAACCTTTCAACAAACTATCCACCGCTTCTTTGGTTTTCTCGTCTTTAATCTTATCCGTTAGCTTATTCACACCACGATCGATCTCTTTCTGCGCTTTTTGTTTCAACACATCATCAAAAACAAGCCCAAATTTTGGATCCGCCCACTGACCGGTTACTTTAATTGGGATCGTCACATCTTTCAGTTCATCGATACTCTTACCACCCTGACCTTCAAGCGAACCCACAATTGATGTGCGTACAAGGAAATCGACCGTTTCATTGATGAAGTTTGCTTTGCCTTGGCCTGTCACGCGCAGCAGTGGCGACTGTGCTGATAAGTCGTTGGTCGAAACCCAACCCTTATTCACTTTCAGTGTCGCTTTCATTGCACTGAAGTCCGTCTTTTGGGCCTCATCTTTACTCTCGACTTTCTCGCCTTTGATCTTAGCGTAGTTTTCTCGAATCAATTGAGCGACGTTGATACCATTCACCGCACCATCTTCAAAATTTATCGCGATAGTACCGACCAAGTTCTTCTTAATTCCGGTTGGAGTTAAGCTCTTACCTTTCACATTAACGTCAATATTACCGGTCCCTTCCAGCATATCGTTACCCGCAACATCAACCAATAGTGGTTGTACTTTCACGCCTTTAATTTTCTTCTTAGCTGTGTAAGTCGCAGGTGTTTTTCGCGCATCTAATCGTGCAGTCGCTGAAATAGAACCACTATAAAGATTTGATGTGAATGAAGTTAGCTCTGCGATGCCACGATTAACAGAGAATGCTGTTTTCACGTTCTGCATCTTCGCGTTGTTCGCCTTGAACTTATCAATCGTAATGTCACCTTTTACATCTAACGTTTTCAGAGCCGACAGATCAGGTTCCACTTCTTTAGCAGGAGCTGAACTGCCCGAATTGGGTGTTGAGCCACTCCCCTCCACTGAAGGCGCTGCGCTCACCGTTTCTGTTGTATTGCCTAAGCCCAAACCTAAGAATTCATCCAAATCAATATTCGGGCTATGAAGAGAGAAACGAACCTTGGGTATTTCAGATAGGGTTACGTCTGCTTTACCGTCTAATGCAATAGCGTTAGCTTGCAACTTCTCTAACACAAAGCTCAGGTGGCTCTTGTTAAGATCGAAGCTTAAGTCAGACAGCATGTCGACTTTCATTGGCGACTGAGGAAGCGTGTCGCCTTTGAATGTTGAGTCTAACGTTAATTTGTTCAGCGTTACTTTTGAAATCGCGCTATCAACCGTAAGTTCACCGCCACCTTTAAGATCAACATCAAGCCCCGATGCTTTACCAATCACAGCATAAGTCAGTGAATTTACCTTATCAAACTCAAACGTATTCAAGCCAATTTTTGCTGACTCAATCGACGTCGCTGGATCATTGAACTTAGCGTTTAAGTCGATATTACGAAGTGCGTAACTTGCGAAGCCTTCCGTTAATTTGAATTCAGCACTACCGGTAGCCGAGAATTTTTGTTGATTGTTTTCACCAGAAGCGGCAAACGTTGCCGTTGTCCATGTATCAACGGCAAACTCAGAAAGATTCAAAGACACATCGTATAGCTTAGTGAATGAACCCGTTTGTTTGTCATCCATTTCAAACCGTGCATTCGAGACAGTGACACCTGCCAGGTTGATCGTCCAGCCAGATGCGTCTTTAGTCGCTGGCTCTTGAGGCGCAGGAGCAGATTCAGAACTTGCATCTTCAGCAGGTTCTTGAGGCGCAGACGATTGCGTGAGTGCATCAATGTTCTTACGACCATTTTTAAGCGTTTCTACATAAAATTCCGCACCGTCTAGAGTGATGTTGCCGATCTCTAGTTGGTTGCTAAATAGTGGAACAACCGAAACATCAACGCCAACCGTCTCAACCTTGAATAGGTTCGGCTGAGTAAAACCTTCGGGGTTGCGCAGTTCAGTTTGACCAAGCTCGAAACCAATAGATGGGAAAAATTGCCAATTGATATCACCCTCAATCACCAGGTCTAGGCCGGTCTGTTTTTGGGCTTGTTCGACAATTAATGGCTTAAATTGGTTAGGATTAACTAACAGCACCAGTGCCAGAATGGCTGCAATAACAACAAACACTGGTACAGCTATGAAAATGAGTAGTTTCTTCATTCGCATATTCCTTGCTTAGATTCCAAAAGAAAGTGGCACTATAAAAGTGCCACTAATTCGGTAAAAAATAAAGCTAAGTGAATCACTTAGGCAAAATTCTATTCGATTAAGACTTCAACAACTTAGCAATGTGTGCTTTGAGAACATCAATTGCAATACGGTTTTTACCACCACGAGGTACGATGATATCTGCATGTTGTTTTGAAGGCTCAATAAACTGCATAAACATTGGACGTACTGTCTGTTGATATTGCTTGAGTACGCTGTCCATTGTACGACCTCGTTCTTCTACATCACGCTTAACACGACGTAGTAAACAGATATCTAGTGGTGTATCCATAAACACGCTTGCATGCATAAGATTACGTAGACGTGGGTCTGTTAGTAGCAGAATACCTTCTAAAATAATCACTTTCTTAGGGGTAAGTGTAGTCGTTTCAGAAGTGCGTGTATGCTCGGTATAGCTGTATTCAGGAACTTCTACCGCTTTACCACTCATCAATTGCTGTAGATGTTCACATAATAGATCGTGATCTAGTGCATTTGGGTGATCGTAGTTAGTTTTAACACGCTCTTCCATACTCAAGTGGCTTTGGTCGCTGTAGTAGCAATCTTCCGTGATAACACCAATTTGATGGTCGCCCACTTTCTCGCGCAGTTCATTATAGATTGTACTCGCAATCAGACTTTTTCCTGATGCTGAAGCGCCAGCGATACCTACGATGACACATTGATTATTATCAGACATTAATTTTGCACCCGATATGGTTTAGTGGTGGGAAGAGATAAACCGCCTGATTATAGGGGCTAAACAACATAGATTCTAGTCGCCATTCCTGCTAATTGCAGTCAAATTGGTGTTCTCTCTATTTTTAATGAAGACAAACGTTTGCTTTCGAATGACGACGCTACAACCATGTGCTCAACGCAATAGCGCTTTGGTCCTAAATGGCAATTTTTCCCAATATCAGGCTATGTATTCTAAACCAAACACTGTTGACGAGATTTGAAGGCTTACTTACTCTATTCCACCATAGAAAAACGGATCGCTTCCGGTCTTGCTTTTCCCGTCCAAAACATTTTCGCCGCCACATTCTCTGCAAGCTCTAGATAGTGCCGCGTGTGTTCGCTTTCAGGTCTGCGTATCACGGTTGGGCACCCCACATCGATGTCTTCTCGCACATCAATATGCAGAGGGATCTGTGCCAAGATATCGAGATAAAACTCTTCTGACATGGCTTCTGCACCACCAGCACCAAAGATATGCTCTTTCTCGCCACAGTGACTGCAAATATGGTAGCTCATGTTTTCAACTAAACCTGCCACTGGCACGTTTACTTTATCGAACATCGCCACACCTTTACGTGCATCGGCTAACGCTAAATCTTGAGGCGTGGTCACCACAATCGCCCCGGTCACTGGAATCTGTTGCGACAACGTCAGTTGAATGTCCCCGGTGCCCGGCGGCATATCGATAACAAGATAATCCAACTCAGGCCATACCGTTTCATTAACTAGCTGCCCTAAAGCCTTCGCTGCCATAGGGCCGCGCCAGATTGCTGCATCGTCTTTCGACACAAGATAGCCAATAGAGTGAGTGAAAATGCCATGTGCCTCGATGGGCATCATCCACTTATTGTTCTGTACTTCTGGTTTTGCATCTAGTTGACCGAGCATCATAGGCACTGATGGGCCGTAGATATCCGCATCCAACAAACCCACTTTTGAACCTGACTGAGATAGCGCAAGCGCAAGGTTAACTGAAGTCGTCGATTTACCCACCCCACCCTTTGCCGACGTCACGGCGATAATATTCTTAACACCCTTCAATGGTGTCGCGACGGCAGTTTCCAGCGCAGACGGCTTCACTTTTACTTCAAACTGAAAAGCGCTAACCCGCTGTTGTTTAATCTGAGAGTGGATCCACTGTTCCAACTCAACCGCGAGCTGATTAGCCGCAAAAGGTAAAGTAATAACAAATGATCCACGCGGATCAACCGATACAATATTTTGGTGTAACGCCCACTCGGGGATGAGGATTGGTGACTCGAACTCATTCAACCATGAACAGAAGTCTTGCTTAGAAGTAAAGTTACGCATTGAAGCTCCTTTTTTATTTATGCTATCACCCACGAGAGGAAGACAGAACCCCTAAAAAACTAAGGGAATCCTTTGTCTGATACCTTGGCGTATCACACGTTATAAAGTAGTATTACCTCTCAAATTTATACCTATCAACAAAAAGCGAATTATTAAGTATGGCGACTGACCCAAGAAACGTTTCCTCAAGGAAATTACTGGTAACTTGTGCGCTTCCGTACGCTAACGGCTCTATTCACCTTGGCCATATGCTTGAGCATATCCAAGCGGATATCTGGGTTCGATACCAGCGTCTACGTGGCAACACTGTAAACTTCATCTGTGCTGACGATGCTCACGGCACGCCAATTATGCTTAAAGCTCAACAGATGGGTATCACGCCAGAAGAGATGATCGCGGCTGTTAGTGAAGAGCACCAAAAAGACTTCGCTGGCTTTGATATCAGCTTTGATAACTACCACAGCACACATAGCGAAGAGAACCGTGAACTGGCTTCTCACATCTACCTAGAACTTAAAAAGAACGGCTTCATTTCTAGCCGTACTATTTCTCAGCTTTTCGACCCTGAGAAAGAGATGTTTCTACCAGACCGCTTTGTAAAAGGTACTTGCCCTAAGTGTAAGTCAGAAGACCAGTATGGTGATAACTGTGACAACTGTGGTGAGACATACAGCCCAACTGAACTGATTAACCCTAAATCAGCGGTTTCTGGTGCAACTCCAGTAATGAAAGACTCTGAGCACTTCTTCTTCGACCTACCTCAGTTCGAAAGCATGCTTAAAGAGTGGACTCGTTCTGGCTCTCTACAGAATGAAACTGCAAACAAAATGCAGGAATGGTTTGAGTCTGGTCTGCAACAGTGGGATATCTCACGTGATGCCCCTTACTTTGGCTTTGAAATCCCAGGCGAAAAAGACAAGTTCTTCTACGTATGGCTAGACGCACCGGTTGGCTACATGGCTTCTTTCAAGAACCTATGTGACAAGCGTGACGATCTAAACTTCGATGAATACTGGAAGAAAGACAGCACAACGGAACTTTACCACTTCATCGGTAAAGACATCGTTTACTTCCACAGCCTATTCTGGCCAGCAATGCTAGACGGCGCAGGTTTCCGTAAGCCAAACAACGTATTCGTACACGGCTACGTAACCGTGAACGGTGCGAAGATGTCTAAGTCGAAAGGCACATTCATCAAAGCAAGCACGTACCTAAACCACCTAGACCCTGAGTGTCTACGTTACTACTACGCTGCGAAACTAAACAGCCGCATCGATGACTTAGATCTTAACCTCGAAGACTTCACTCAACGTGTAAACGCTGACGTAGTAAACAAGATTGTTAACCTAGCTTCTCGTAACGCTGGCTTCATCACAAAACGTTTTGAAGGCAAGCTAGCGGCTGAATTTGCAGAGCCTGAGCTATATAACGAATTCGTTGCTGCTGCTGAGCGTATCGGTGAGCTATACGAAACTCGAGAGTTCAGCCGCGCTATCCGTGAAATCACGGCACTAGCAGACAAAGCGAACCAGTACATCGACGAAAAAGCACCTTGGGTTCTTGCAAAAGAAGAAGGCAAAGAAGCTGAGCTTCAAGAAGTTTCTTCTGTCGGTATTAACCTATTCCGCGTACTGATGGCTTACCTGAAACCAGTGATGCCAGAGCTTGCAGCTCGCACTGAAGCTTTCCTAAACGAAGAGCTAACGTGGGAAGCGATTGCGACTCCGCTAACTGATCACGAGATCACTCAGTTCAAAGCGCTATTCAACCGTATTGATCCTAAGAAAGTGGAAGCAATGGTTGAGTCTTCTAAAGAAGATGCAGCCGCTGAAGCAGCAGCGAAAGAAAAAGCAGAAGCTGAAAAAGAGCAAGCAAGCCAAACTGAGCTAGACAAAGAGCCAATCGCAGACGAGATTGAGTTCGATGCCTTTGCAGCAGTAGACATGCGTATTGCTCGTATCATCTCTTGTGAAGAAGTACCAAAAGCGAACAAACTACTGAAGTTCCAACTGGACATCGGTGGTGAGACTCGCCAAGTATTCTCTGGTATCAAATCAGCATACAAACCTGAAGAGCTAGAAGGCAAGCTAACGGTAATGGTAGCCAACCTAAAACCTCGTAAGATGAAGTTTGGTATGTCTGAAGGCATGATCCTAGCAGCGGGCCCTGGCGGCAGCGACCTATGGATCCTTGAGCCACACGAAGGTGCTCAACCTGGTATGCGTGTAATGTAATTCTGACTCCAGTCAGATAACAAGCACCCATCACGAAATCCCTAATGCATTTTTGACTTGAAAGAGTTAATCAGCATTGGGGATTTTTTATATCTACCGAAAATTAACGTTCTCTGTTAGAGTCGCCGTCAACTATGCTATGTAGAGTAGAAATGAGTTCGTCGACGCTGATGGGCTAACCAACACCTCTTTACTCTAAAACCTTTTTTAGGAATCTCCTGTGACTAACAACGAAATCTTGCGTCGTATTCAACACGCACTAAACCTTAAAAATGCACAAATCATCAAAGCTATCGAACAAGCTGATGTGACCGTTGCTCATGATCAAGTGATTGACTGGCTAAAAGACGACAACGACAAGTCATGCTCTAAGATGAAAGATAAAGAGTTAGCGGTATTCCTAAATGGTTTCATCAACCTTAAGCGTGGCAAAAAAGAAGGTGAGCAACCTAAACCTGAAGTCGCACTGACGAACAACATGATCTTCATGAAGCTGCGTATCGCATTAAACATGAAAGCAGAAGATGTTTTGGACGTACTAGAAGTGGTTGGCATTAGCTTGAGCAAGTACGAAATCGGCGCTTACTTCCGCAAGCCAGAAAACAAAAACTACAAAGTGTGTGAAGACCAACTACTTTGCGATTTTCTAAACGGCGTGCAATTTACCAACCGTCCAGACTCAGAAGAGTTTGCGGGTTAAGTCGCTACTCCTCGATAAATGTTAAGTTACTACACATAGATAAATTACTCGTCATAGGTAAGTAACTGACCCACCGATAATTTTCTAGTAACGACAGATAAATAAAAAGCGGCGCGATAATTCAATTATCGCGCCGCTTTTTCATTTTCTTTACGTCACGGGCTCAATAAGAACAACAATAGTAAGCCTATGGACTAGCTGTCGTCTTCAGTGAAATTCGTTGGTAATGTCGTTTTCATTTCATTCCAGATTTGAGCACTTGCAATGCCGTAATTACGGATCACTAATGGCAAATTTTCACGTTGGCCGCTCTCACAAATAACAAACAACTCTTTATAAAACTCCATCGCTAAACGGCGGGCTTCTGGATTAGAGAAGTAATAGCTACCAACACGGTCATACAGTTTACGTACACCGTTAAAAATCAGGCCGTAAATTTGGTTGCCTGAATGGAACGCCAAACGTTGAAATAGCATATAATCATAAAAGTTAAATGTCTTCGCAATTAGGATTGTTTGACGTTTCTCTTCGTCTTTTTCTACGTTTTCTTTAACGGCTTGCTTAATCTTATCTGCATAAGGCGATGAGGCTAGAAAGTCATCCCATGTTGGTGCCGCAAGTAAAGCTTCACAAGATTCAATCACGTTAGTTATCGTACGCTCAGAGGCTTCTTTATTTGCTTTGAAAGCATAACGCATAAAGATCGGGCTGATATTCGTCCGAGCGGCCAGTAAGTCTTCTACCATTTTACTGGCATTATCAACATCCAACGTCATTAGTGTATCGAGAATATGAAGACCTGAAGTCTCCATAAATTGGTTCACTTTGGTTGGTTTGCCGTGTTGTATTGTCAACCAACCGTCACGAGCGAGACGCTGGAGTACTTCTCGAAGCGTCGTACGTGTAACACCAATCAGCTCAGAAAGCTCACGCTCTGCGGGCAAGATAGAACCTGGAGGGAAACGGCCATTCCAAATACTTTCAATGATATACTTTTCTGCAAATCCTGCCGGGCTCTTCGCCTTAATGACCATCTACACTTCAATCCAATTATTCTATTCTAATTACTCATCATACCACTAGTCGAACCGAGCGGAAACACCCTCAAAAACTTTACTCACCTCGAATAAGTTAGAGTTAAAACTCTAAAGTTAATCAAAAGTTTACATCTCGAGCTGAGAAAGCAAGCGACTATAAACAACCATCCCTAATAATCGCCCGATATAAAATTACATTGAAAGTCAATAACATAAATCACAATAACGGAGTAAATAAATTGCAAAATAACATTGCAATAAACACCTATAAAGCCTAGTTATCCCTGCGACTTTTAATCATTTCGCTGAAATATTGATTCTAGTCGGTTTTTATCACATTTTAAGTGGTATGCTTGCGCTACTTTGATCGCGTTTCTCAACAAAAAGCAGGTGTTTTTAGTACGACAAGGCTTTTCTTGTTGACTAAATGTTATCTAATAGTAAAGTTTCGCTCAAAAATAAGCACTGCTTGAGTTTCTAAGGGAGTGACTTGGCAAGACCACAGAACATTACATGGAATGTAGTTTTTCTAACTCACTGTTAGTTATAGCTTTTTTTAAAATATTTATAGCTCGATTCTCAAATGTTGTATTGCTTGCCTGTTTATCATCAACATAAAAGAGTATTAACATGCCGATGTCTCTCGGAAATGCTTTTATCAAGAACTTCCTTGGAAAAGCTCCTGATTGGTACAAACTTGCCATCATTTCCTTTTTAATCATCAATCCATTTATTTTCTTCCTCGTTGACCCATTTGTTGCGGGCTGGCTATTGGTGGTAGAATTTATTTTCACTCTCGCTATGGCGCTAAAATGTTACCCTCTTCAACCGGGGGGCTTATTGGCAATCCAAGCTGTCGCGATTGGCATGACCAAACCAGAAATGGTGTATCACGAGCTGCAAGCAAACCTCCCAGTATTACTCTTACTGATATTTATGGTTGCTGGCATCTACTTCATGAAAGAACTCCTTCTGTTCATATTCACGAAGATCTTGCTCGGTATCCAATCTAAAATTTTACTCTCTGTCGCTTTTTGTGTCGCAGCCGCTTTCTTATCAGCATTCCTCGACGCACTAACGGTCATTGCTGTTGTTATTAGCGTCGCGGTTGGCTTCTACTCGATCTACCATAAAGTAGCATCGGGGAAAGGCACTACGTCCGCACATGATCATACTCACGATGAAGAGATTTCTGAACTAACACGTGACGATTTGGAAAATTACCGCGCTTTCCTACGCTCACTACTTATGCATGCTGGTGTAGGGACGGCACTTGGTGGTGTGATGACCATGGTCGGTGAGCCACAGAACTTAGTGATTGCGAAACAAGCAGGCTGGGAATTCGGTGAGTTCATTATTCGTATGCTTCCAGTAACCCTGCCGGTCTTCTTTTGCGGTATTCTAACGTGTGCTCTCGTTGAAAAACTTAAAGTGTTTGGTTACGGCGCAGAGCTGCCAAATAATGTTCGTCAAATCTTAGTCGAATTCGATAACAAAGAACGCGCAAGCCGCACTAAGCAAGATATAGCAAGACTTTGGATTCAAGGCGCAATCGCCGTTTGGCTCATCGTGGGTCTTGCGCTTCACGTGGCTGAAGTCGGCTTGATCGGTCTATCCGTTATCATCTTAGCAACGGCTTTTACCGGCGTAATCGAAGAGCACTCTATGGGTAAAGCCTTTGAAGAGGCGCTACCATTCACCGCTCTGCTCGCGGTTTTCTTCTGTATTGTTGCTGTCATAATCGACCAGTCATTATTCAAGCCCGTTATCGATGCTGTACTTCACGTTGAAGATAAGGGCGTTCAGCTTGCACTGTTTTATGTCGCCAATGGAATCTTATCGATGGTGTCAGATAACGTGTTCGTCGGCACGGTGTACATTAACGAAGTGAAAACGGCACTGGTTGAGGGCATCATCAATCGTGACCAATTCGATCTTCTTGCTGTTGCAATAAACACAGGAACGAACCTTCCTTCTGTAGCAACACCCAACGGGCAAGCTGCATTTCTATTCTTATTAACATCGGCACTCGCTCCATTAATTCGACTATCTTACGGCCGTATGGTGTTCATGGCACTGCCATATACCGTGGTATTAGCGCTTGTCGGCCTTGTTGGCATCGTGTTCTTCGTAGAGCCGATGACAGCATGGTTTTATGACTTAGGTTGGATCGTTCAACGCACTGGTGAAGTGGTTGCTCCTATCTTGTCAGGAGAACATTGATATAACTTTATATGTACTTTTACGACGAACACTCTAACTAATCAAAAATATTAGTTGATCCGGAAACTTATCCAAGATAAAAAGCTCTGAGTAAACAGGGCTTTTTATTTTATAAACAGGATTAAATTCGTGAATTTTTTTGTCATTCTTAAAGACTTCTCTAAGCGACGTCTCTCTTGGCTTTTGCTACTGGCTTTTATTCTGTTTTTTGAGGCGTGTGCACTCTTCTTTCAGCATGTGGTGATGCTTGCGCCTTGTGTGATGTGTATCTATGAACGCGTCGCGATGCTGACTATCGGCGGCGCAGCAATCGTTGGTGCAATTGCCCCTAACAATCCAATATCACGTTGGCTTGGCCTTGTGGGTTGGGGATTTGGTGCTTACAAAGGTTTAACGTTAGCGTTGCAGCATGTCGACTACCAGTTCAATCCTTCCCCCTTCGCAACTTGTGATTTATTTGTCACTTTCCCTAGCTGGGCGCCTCTAAATCAATGGGCTCCATGGATGTTTGAGGCTTACGGAGACTGCAGTAAGATCGTGTGGCAGTTCTTGAACCTATCCATGCCGCAATGGTTAGTGATTATCTTTGCCGGAAATCTAATTGCTTTTGGATTGATTGTTATTGCTCAATTTGTTAAATCAAAAAAAGACTAACGATACACCATTAAAATTTGAACAATAAAAAAGTCGATCATGAGATCGACTTTTTTATTGCTTAAACTCTAAGGCTCACTCTAGCTAATACCAATCACAGTAAGTAAGTAAGTGATCAGAAATAGCGTAGAGAGAAAGATTAAGAACAAGGCCGCTCTTTTCGATAAGAAGTTTCGATAAGTAGTTATTCTACATCAAAAATTCTAACGAAGTTATCGAGCTTTTTAACAAGCTAGGGTGACCAGTTATTTACTACGATTGGTATAAGTATCTCACAAGCCGACATTAGGCGCTTTTTCCACAGCATTGCTTAAACTTTTTACCACTTTCACATGGGCAACTGTCATTACGGCCGATGCCTTTGAATGGGTTAACGCTTTGTGACTTATTACCAAGCATGACTTCGTCTGCCGCCAACGCCACTTCAGCAATCATCAGATCGACCTGACCCACTAGGTCTTCAAGTCCCGGGGGATTTTCAAACCCAGCGGCAATCATCTGCTGCTGAGTCAACTCTTCATCAATCCCTAACATGAGTGTTGTCAGAAGCGCTTGCAACATACGCAGCGTACCATCTGCCATCGTCACGGTTTGCCACTGTTCTTCTACTGTCGGCCAAACCATCATAAAGCCTTCTGCGAAATCGGCGAATTGCTCATTGAAGTCACCGTCAGCAAATACCTCTGTCAGTAAAAATTCACTCCGCTGAATCAAGTTATGCTGACGATTGATTTGCTCAGTTACAGCTGACACCAATTCGGGTGGCGCATCAGGAACAATAACAGCAAGCCAAGCTTGAGGATCTAATGGTTTAGTTGCTAAGTTCGACGCCAAAATAGCACCTTCAATAAATTGAGGCGTGCTCTCTTCAGTTAATACTGTTTGATCCAATAATTGATATTTCATGAAAACTCGAGTGTTTAAATCATTTTGCTCATTATAGCGTTATCAAGCCCAACCGTCGCCATTAACCGCTCAAGCAAGCGGATAACAAGAACACCATACTCATAGTGACAATCCAGTGTTCAAACCGTACAATCACGCCTCCTAATTTTAGGGTGACAACTTTGGAAAAAACATGCGCGTAATACTTGGCCCTATGGAGGGCGTTCTAGACCACCTAATGCGTGAAATTCTCACAGAGATTAATGATTACGATCTCTGTGTGACAGAGTTTGTGCGCGTCGTGGACCAACGTCTTCCTCCGCATGTGTTCCACCGTATTTGCCCAGAGCTACATCAAGGGTCTCAAACCCTTGCGGGTGTGCCGATCCATCTCCAACTACTCGGACAGCACCCAAATTGGATGGCAGAAAATGCCTTCCAAGCCGCCGACCTAGGCGCGAAAGGCATTGATCTAAACTTTGGGTGTCCTGCGAAAGCGGTCAATAAAAGTAATGGTGGAGCTTCACTACTCAAAGAGCCCGAGCTGATCTATCAAGTGGTGAAGTCTTGTCGAGAAGCGGTACCTGCGCACATTCCTGTGTCCGCAAAGATTCGATTAGGTTGGGAGCATCCGGAAGAGTGCTTTGAAATCGTCGATGCCATCGAGCAAGCCAAAGCTGACGAACTCACCGTGCATGCAAGAACCAAAGTGGGCGGCTATAAAGCCAGCGAAATAAAATGGGATTACATCAATCAAATAAGAGAAAAAACCTCTCTGCCGTTGATTGCTAATGGGGAGATCTGGAACTATCAAGATGGTCAAGATTGCATAGAAGCAACTGGCGTCGATTCATTGATGGTCTGCCGCGGTGCTTTTAACATTCCAAACCTAGGCAATGTCGTTAAGCACAACCACCCGAAAATGCCGTGGGAGAAAGTAATCGCACTTTTGCTACGCTACTCCGAATTTCAAATTAAAGGGGATAAAGGCATGTACTACCCCAATAGAGTAAAGCAGTGGTTTGTCTATTTAAGTAAAGGCTACCCTGAAGCGAACGAACTATTTAAAGAAATTCGAACTTTCAAGAAAGCGCCGCCTATCGTAGAACGCCTACAACGTTATCAACAGGAGCATTTCCGTTGAGCTTAACTATCCTTACCCCTGTAGAGTCCCCCCTCTCTCCATTGCATCATGAGATCTAAGAGATCTCAAAACGTGGTTAAAACTCGATTCGGTCTTTACCCATGCTCTTAGCCACGTACAGTTTCTCATCGGCGTACTTAAATATCTCTGTAAAACTAAGCTTCCGCCCGCCCGCTTCAACAATACACACACCGCCAGAGACGGTAAAGCCAGTCGGGATAATATCGACTGATCTTGTGCAAATGGTCTCTTTGACGCGGTGTAGGGTCTCAACCAAAGATGTACGATCATCGCCTTTTATATAAACAACAAACTCTTCACCGCCAAACCTTGCAACGACGTCACTGCTTCGAATACTACTATTGAGTTGTTGCGCCATATAACGAATAACATCATCACCAATATCATGACCATAGGTATCATTAATCAACTTGAAATTGTCGATATCAAATATCGTCAAAGCAAACAATTTGTCGTGTTCTACTCGGCGCCAAAAAGCTTCTAAACCACGTCGATTCAATAGGTTTGTCATTGGGTCCTTGGCTGCAAGATCTTTAAAATAACCACGTTCAATATTTGAATTGACGTAAAAGAAGATAGTTACAGAGAACAAATAGACAATAATGGCGACAATTAAACCGTCTTTTTCATAAATAAAGAAATTCTCGATTTCCTTCGTCAGATCCAACTCATAGTAAATAGCATGATGTGATGTGACACCCTCTAGATGAATTTCCTCGTAAAAAATACTGGTATCACTTGGAGTCACTAATGTTGTATCAATGATGTCCACTTTTCCGGCTAAAAGGGGATTGGAAACCTCAAGCAATTTGTCCACGTTAATGTCGACCGAGAGTATGCCTTGGTATACCCCTTGGTGAAACACAGGGCTTGTCATGCTAATAATACGATCTAGTGAATCAAATCGGTGCATGGGCCCATTTAATGTCAGTTGTTCTGGGCTATTCGCCGTTGCTTGCCAATAAGGGCGACTCTTGATAGTCGAAAGCTGTTCTTTACTTAAGCCTTTAGCAAAACTTTCTGGTGATGAAATAACATAACCATGTCGGTCTATAAAGTGTACACCGTTGTGAAATTCATCCAGTTGCGATAAGAATGAAAGGATCGGTGCTAAAGATATCTTCTCTGATGCACCTTTGTATTCATCGCTGGTTTCAGAACAAAGCGACTCTTCACCGACCAACATATAATCAATATCCACAGATGGAATATCCGCTATTTTGCTATCCGCAAGAAGCTTGGCCTCGATAGGCCAAATTCGACATAAGCCGTTAATAACCTGCTTATTATGGTCAAGAGTCAGCGTGCTACCTGATCGATAGTAATTAGTAAAACTATAATCCAAGGCAGTGACAACTTTAGTGGTTCGGTTAAATGCCTCTTCAACACGATGAAATTCGGTTTCGATGTCTTTCTTTACTGCATCCAAATGGTTCTTTGCAATTAGGCCAATCAGTATCACACCAATCACAGCAGGAAAGCCAAAAACAAAGGTGAGACTAAAATGCCTGTTTACTTTCATATTTGTCTGATCTTAGCAATTTCTTACATACACTGTTCATATTATGACATCATTTGCATTATTTTTCGACATAAAATACTGTAAGTCGGCATAAAGTTCATATGGTTGTTTAACCGCATAATCATTCATTGCAAACCCATACCCCCAAAAAATGGGGGCCGTAAATAACCTCGTTTCAGCCATTACTGCAACAGATAAACACCCTATGTTTCGTAGAAGTCATTCAGGATGAGAGATAAAAAGAAAGGGCGCCAACACGATAATAAAAACCATTGAGCGTGAAGTTTTTCGATCAATGAATGATTATCGCACGGTCAACCACCGACTGAGGCAATGTAACTCCTAGCTTACGAGCCGCAACCAAATTGACCACAAGGTGAGAACTCTTCGCTGTTTTTACGCTCAACTCTCCCGGTTTTTGTCCATTAAGAATGGCTACGACATAATCAGCTGTTTGCAATCCAACATCATAATAATCTAGACCAATGCCTGCGATAGCGCCTTTCCCAATATAAGATGTTGTACCAGCAACCACAGGTATGCCCGCTTGGTTAGCCGCTTCTATAAGTCCTTCAATACCGCTTGCAACTGTGTTGTCAGTCAACGCATAGATAACATCAGATTTTTTAGCCACAGACTCTGCTTTCGACTCAATATCATCGATAGTGAGCGCTTTTTCAGTATACAGACTGAGCCCAAGTTCTTGTGTAGCCTTCTTCAACAACCTAACTAAAGCAACCGAGTTTGCCTCTGCTGGGTTGTAAACCACACCGATAGACGTTGCCTGAGGAAGAAGCTCTTTAATTAACTTCACATGTTGGGATATCGGGGATAAATCAGAAAGGCCCGTAACATTTCTCTCAGGTTTATCCAGGTGTTTAACCAGTCTGGCACCGATAGGGTCAGTAACCGCGGTAAAAACAATAGGTATTGAGCGAGTCGCTGAGACCAAAGCTTGCGAAGTTGGTGTAGCAATGCCGACCAATACATGAGGATTTTCGCTAACCAACTTTCTGGCGATTCTTGCTGCTTTGGCTGGACTTCCATCCGCCATCGCGTAAGAAAACTCTAGGTTTTTACCGATTTCAAAACCTTTCGCGCGTAATCCGTCTATAAGCCCAGCACGTGTCGCGTTTAAATCTGGATGGTCGACAACTTGTGAAACTGACACCTTGGCCATATTGGCCATGGCATTGCCAGTCCATAGCAATAGAAAAACACTCAAAATAGCTGTGTATCGTTTTATTATAGAACCCATCAATAATCCCTTAATCAAGCTCCCATCGTTATTGCTCGATCAAAGAGAACAACATCAAAATACTGTTGACATTAATACCAGTAACGGTTCAGAAGTTGAAGTAATATATAACAAAAAAACAACATCTCTCTAATTGTGCGAGGAAAGGCAAATTTGTGTGTCGGGAGAAAGTAAGAAACTGAATGAATAAGTGATATCAATGAATCTGAGAGCAAGCGAATAGTGTATGGCAGCTCTCAGGTTATAGGGGAAAAACAAGGGATGATCTCGAAATTGTGCTTCTTTCGTTAAAACCAACGTTCCATGGAAGACTTGTCGAGCTGGCGAAATGCGCGATTTAAGATTATCGCTAATTCTTTATAGCGGGGGCGCGACTTCATAGGCTCTAACGCAAAACCCGTTTCAGTGATCTTTTCATGCAGTTCGCGGTACCACGAAACCAACGCGGGTGGAAGTTGAGTCTTTGAGCGGTTACCCAACCACCACATGCCTTGAAGCGGCAAACTTAAAGCGAACAAAGCCATAACTACGGCTTGCGGTATCGCTTGATAATTATTAAAGACCATTTGTGTCAAGACACTAATCGCAGCTATCGCTGGCATCACTTTCACACCAAAACGGGTCGCTTTAATAATGCGCTGCTCAGGGAAAATAGCGTTTAACTCTTTTCGAACAGGCCAGAGATCCATGTACTTTTGACCATCTTTTAAACTGCTCGCTAAACCAACTCTATTACTCATATGAGCCTCCCATTAAAAAAAAGTTGAAACCATCAACTAAAAACACAAAAAATTGACGAAAAATAATATTCTTTCAAATTTTTTTGTTATATTTGTACAATATCGCTATTATTTGCAGACCTCAATCTCATTGTTGCCCTTATTTACAATTTAAGCAACTTTGTGACGACTTCTGCAGGGAATGCATAGGCCTCTTTCTTAAAAAAGTGCGCTTTCACTTTAAATACGGAAATTAACGTTTTTTTGACCAAGGTTAGTGCGTAAGCCGCGATGCTTCGTCTATTCTTGAGATTAATTTTCATTCTAAACTGATTTCGATCAGAAAAATAAACAGGTAGTCATTAATGTCTAAGCTAGTTTTAGTTTTAAACTGTGGTAGTTCTTCTCTTAAATTTGCTGTTGTTGATGCAGAAACAGGTGCAGAGCACCTAACTGGTCTTGCTGAGTGTCTAAGTCTTCCAGAAGCTCGTATTAAGTGGAAACTTGACGGCAAGCACGAAGCACAACTAGGCGCAGGCGCAGCTCACGTTGAAGCACTATCTTTCATGGTAGAAACTATTCTTGCATCTAAGCCTGAGCTTAAAGCTAACCTTGGCGCTATCGGTCACCGTATCGTACACGGCGGCGAGCAGTTCACTCAATCTGCACTGATCACGGATGAAGTACTTAAGGGCATTCAAGACGCTGCGACTTTCGCACCTCTTCACAACCCAGCTCACCTAATCGGTATCGAAGCGGCTAAAGTAAACTTCCCTGGTCTACAAAACGTTGCTGTATTTGACACGGCGTTCCACCAAACAATGCCTTCTGAGTCTTACCTATATGCTCTACCGTACAACCTGTACAAAGAGCACGGTATCCGTCGTTACGGCATGCATGGTACTTCTCACCTATTCATCACTCGTGAAGTGGCAGGCCTACTAAACAAGCCAGTTGAAGAAGTTAACATCATCAACTGTCACCTAGGTAACGGCGCTTCTGTATGTGCAATCAAGAACGGTCAATCTGTAGATACTTCTATGGGTCTTACTCCTCTTGAAGGTCTTGTAATGGGTACTCGTTGTGGTGACCTAGATCCTGCAATCATCTTCCACCTGCATGACGCTCTTGGTTACTCTGTTGAAGAAATCAACAACATGCTAACTAAAGAATCAGGTCTTGCTGGTCTGACTGAAGTGACTTCTGACTGTCGTTTCGTTGAAGACAACTACGGTGAGAAAGAAGAAGCAACTCGTGCAATGGACGTATTCTGTCACCGTCTAGCTAAGTACGTTGCTGGTTACACTGCAACTCTAGAAGGTCGTCTAGACGCAATCACTTTCACTGGCGGTATCGGCGAAAACTCTGGTCCTATCCGTGAAATGGTTCTAAACCGCCTAGGTATCTTCGGCATCGAAGTTGACGGTGAAGCGAACCTTAAAGCACGTTTCGGCGGCGAAGGCACTATCACGACTGCAAACAGCCGTATCCCAGCAATGGTTATCTCTACTAACGAAGAGCTAGTTATCGCTGAAGACACTGCACGTCTAGCAGGTCTTTAATTGATTTTCCTGACTGGCTTCACTCGAAGCCAGTCAGTTTGTCATATCAAGAAAATGGGGCTCAACTTCTATTCCTACCCCAATTTAGATATCGGTAGGAATAGCGGTTGAGCTTTTTTATATCCAATAGTTAAAGGTGTTCATCAATGTCACGTACTATTATGCTTATCCCTACAAGCGCTGGTGTTGGTCTTACTAGTGTTAGCATGGGTGTTCTTCGCGCGATGGAGCGCAAGGGCGTAAGTGTTTCTTTCTATAAGCCGATCGCTCAACCTCGTAGCGGTGGTGATCAACCCGATCTAACGTCTACTATTATCAGCGCAAACAGCGATATTATGATTGGCGAGCCAATCGCAATGACTAAAGCTGAAGCTTTGATTGGTAGCGAGAAAATGGACGAGCTTCTTGAGTCTGTTGTTGAGCAATACAACAAAATCAACAAAGACGCTGAAGTCACGCTAATCGAAGGCCTAGTCCCTACTCGTAAGCACCCATTTGCGAACCAAGTAAACGCGGAAATCGCGAAAACACTCGGCGCAGAGATCGTATTCGTTGCGACTCCTGGTACTGACAACCCTACGCAACTTAAAGAACGTATCGAAGTAGCATGTTCTAACTTCGGCGGAACTAAAAACAAGAACATCAAAGGCGTAATCATCAACAAGCTTAACGCTCCTGTTGATGAAGCTGGCCGTACTCGCCCTGACCTATCTGAAATCTTTGATGATGCAGACAGCGCTCAGCAAGCGAACCTTGAAGTGATGCAAATCTTCAACTCTAGCCCTATCCGTGTCCTTGGCTGTGTGCCATGGAGCATCGACCTAATCTCAACGCGTGCGGTTGATATGGCTAAGCACCTTAACGCTGAAATCGTTAACGAAGGTGAAATCTCAACGCGTCGTATTAAGAGCATCACTTTCTGTGCACGTTCTCTACCGCACATGATTGAGCACTTCAAACCAGGTTCACTGCTAGTAACTTCTGCAGACCGTCCTGACGTTATCGTTGCTGCGGCTCTTGCGGCGAAAAACGGTGTTGAGATTGGCGCAATCCTACTGACTGGCGGTTACGACATTCCAGAAAGCATTGCTAACCTTTGTGCACCAGCATTCGCTTCAGGTCTACCGATCTTCAAGGCTCAAGGTAACACTTGGCAGACGTCTCTAAATCTACAGAGCTTCAACCTAGAAGTACCTGCAGACGATAAAGAGCGTATCGAGTTCGTTAACGATCACGTTGCAAGCCACATTGATGGCCCTTGGATTGATTCTCTATCTGAAGGTACTCAAGGCATCCGTCGTCTAAGCCCACCAGCATTCCGTTACCAGCTAACTGAATTTGCTCGTAAAGCGGCTAAGCGCATCGTTCTTCCTGAAGGTGATGAGCCACGTACAGTGAAAGCTGCGGCTATCTGTGCTGAGCGCGGTATCGCAACGTGTGTACTTCTAGGTAACCCTGAAGAAATCCGTCGCGTTGCTGCACAGCAAGGTGTTGAGCTTGGCGCTGGCGTTGAGATCATCGATTCTGCATCCGTTCGCGAAAACTACGTCGCTCGTCTAGTCGAACTTCGTGGCGCGAAAGGTATGACTGAAGTTGTTGCTCGTGAGAAGCTAGAAGATTCCGTATTCCTAGGCACTATGATGCTTGAAGCTGGCGAAGTTGACGGCCTAGTTTCTGGTGCTGTTCACACAACGGCGAACACAATCGTTCCTCCGTTCCAGATCATCAAGACTGCACCTGATGCTTCTATCGTATCTTCAATCTTCTTCATGCTTCTGCCTGATCAAGTTCTTGTATACGGTGACTGTGCGATCAACCCAGATCCAACAGCAGAACAGCTTGCTGAAATCGCTATCCAATCTGCAGATTCTGCTGCGGCATTCGGTATCGACCCACGCGTTGCTATGATCTCTTACTCTACGGGTGAATCTGGTAAAGGTGCAGACGTAGATAAAGTACGTGAAGCAACGAAACTTGCTCAAGAGAAACGTCCTGATCTCGTGATCGACGGTCCTCTACAGTACGATGCTGCAATCATGGAAAACGTAGCCGCTTCTAAAGCGCCTAACTCTCCAGTTGCAGGTAAAGCGACAGTATTCGTATTCCCAGACTTAAACACGGGTAACACGACTTACAAAGCGGTACAGCGTTCAGCAGATCTAGTCTCTATCGGTCCAATGCTTCAAGGTATGCGCAAGCCAGTAAATGACTTGTCTCGTGGCGCTCTAGTAGACGACATCGTTTACACAGTCGCTCTAACGGCTATCCAAGCAGACCAAGCGGCTCAAGCGGAAGAAAAAGTAATTAACTAATTTTTCTTTTGTAGAAAGCAAAAACCCTAGATTTTTATCTAGGGTTTTTTTATATCTGACCGATATCTTTGTTTTGATTTACGCAGGTTTGGTCATCGTAAAATTAACCCAAGTTTTCTCGACCGTGTGCTGATTCGAGATCTAACTCAGGCCCTTTGGGTACCACTTGAGTCGGATTGATACCGGTGTGGCTGTAGTAGTAGTGACGCTTGATATGATAGAAATCGGTCGTCTCTTTAATACCCTCTATTTGATACAACTCTTTTAAGTAACCTTGAATGTGTGGGTAGTCAGCAATTCGCTGCTTATTACACTTAAAGTGCCCAACATAAACCGCATCAAATCGAACCAGAGTGGTAAACAAACGCCAATCCGCTTCTGTAATCTCGTTACCCGCTAAATAGCGATGTTCGCTAAGGTGAGCATCGACTTTGTCTAACGCCTCAAACAACGCGTCATACGCTTCTTCGTACGCTTCTTGTGTTGTCGCAAAGCCAGTTCGATAAACGCCGTTGTTGATGTTCGGGTAAATATAATCATTCCACTCATCAATTTTGTTCGCTAATTCCCACGGATAGTAATCATCGGTGTTGCCTGTTAACTCATTAAATTCTGAATTAAACATACGGATAATCTCAGACGACTCGTTACTCACGATGGTGTTGGTTTTCTTATCCCACAATACAGGCACCGTTACTCGGCCCGAGTAATCAGGCTTGGCTTGGGTGTAGAGTTGATGCATTCGCGTATGACCGAATAGGGGTTCAGGTAACCCCATTTGCCAACCTTCACTCATCATATCTGGGCAAACAATGGTCACATCAATGTGATCGGTTAAGTCTTTCAGCTCACGGAAGATAAGGGTTCGGTGCGCCCAAGGGCAAGCTAACGATACGTATAAGTGGTAACGGCCACTTTCTGGCTCAAACTTCGCGCTCGGTTTGTTCTCTACCCAGTGACGAAAGCCAGCATCTTCGCGAATGAACTTACCTCCGTTTACTTTGGTGTCGTACCACACATCGTGCCAAATACCTTCAACTAACTTACCCATATCCAAACCTCTGTCATCTATACTTTTCTCTAGTATAAAAAAAGCCAACTTTTTCAAAACTAGAAGAAGTTGGCTTAGTTATTCGAATTATTTGAAGAATGTTATTTTAGCTGGACCTTTGAATAGAAAAAAAGCGCAACTCATAACAAGTTGCGCTTAAGCCTGTCACAGGCCGAACTGGTGTAAATCAGGCCTAGGCTTGCACGTGCAAGCAAGATACGGCGTGTACCTCATTACCTTGAATCGTTGGTCTAGTTTGCGCGCATGCCTCTGTCGCTTGAGGGCAACGAGTACGGAATACACAACCTGATGGTGGATTAATTGGTGATGGTAGATCACCTTCCAGCATTTGTATGGTTTTACTACGCTCTAAACGAGGATCTGGAATTGGTACAGCCGACATCAACGCTTTGGTGTATGGATGCTTAGGCTCTGAGAACAAGGCATCAGACTCCCCAAGCTCAACTGCGTTACCTAAGTACATGACCAAGACTCGATCAGAAATGTGTTTCACAACCGACAAATCGTGGGCAATGAAGACCAAAGACAAACCTAATTCTTTTTGTAGTTCCTTAAGAAGGTTAACGACTTGAGCTTGGATAGACACATCCAGCGCCGATACGGGTTCATCACAAATGATCATCTTAGGTTTCAAGATAAGCGCACGTGCGATACCAATACGTTGACACTGCCCACCCGAGAATTCATGTGGATAACGGTTAATTACGTTTGGTAGTAGACCTACCTTCGCCATCATCTCTTTGACTCGGTCTTTCACTTCCTGTTTAGAAAGCTCTGGATAAAAAGTTTGCAAAGGTTCAGCAATGATGTCACCGACGGACATACGCGGGTTGAGCGATGCCAATGGGTCTTGGAAGATCATCTGGATCTCTTTACGAGTCTCACGACGTTTAACTTCCGACATTTTAGTCAGGTCTTGACCTAACCACATCACTTCCCCTTCAGTCGCTTCAACCAAACCGATAATCGCGCGTGCGAACGTCGATTTGCCACAACCAGACTCACCAACAACACCTAGCGTTTCGCCTTCATAAAGGCGTACATCAACACCATCAACCGCTTTGAGGTTTGATGGCTTCGCCCAAGGCCAAGCAGACTTAGCCGCGATGCTAAAGTGAACTTTTAAGTTTTTAATATCTAATAGTAATTCTTTGCTCATTTTGTCCAAGTCTCCCAATCTGAAAAACAAGCACGCTGACGATCTTGACCAAATGGCTGCAAAATCGGTGCTTCTTGCTTACAACGGTCCATTACACGGTGACAACGGTCTTGGTAAGGACAACCCGGCGGTAGGCGAAGTAAGTTAGGTGGGTTACCTGGAATCGTCGGTAGAATTTCACCTTCAGTATCCAAACGAGGGATCGCTTTAAGCAAGCCTTCCGCATAAGGGTGGCTTGGCTCGTAGAAGATTTCATTAACGGAGCCATACTCCATGGTACGACCCGCGTACATCACGAGTACTTTGTCACATGAACCAGCAACCACACCCAAATCGTGAGTGATCATAATGATCGCTGTGTTGAACTCATCTTTCAACTCGTTGAGCAGATCCATGATTTGCGCTTGAATGGTTACATCCAGTGCCGTGGTTGGTTCATCAGCAATCAGCAATTTAGGACGACATAGCAGAGCCATTGCAATCATTACACGCTGACGCATACCGCCAGAGAATTCGTGTGGATACATGGTAATACGCTTACGGGCCTCAGGGATTTTAACTGCTTCAAGCATGCGTACTGATTCTTCAAACGCTTCAGCTTTACCCATGCCTTTATGCAGCATAAGTACTTCCATCAACTGATCACTAACTTTCATGTAAGGGTTCAGTGAGGTCATTGGGTCTTGGAAGATCATTGCGATCTGTTCAGCTCGCACCTTGTTCAGCGCTTTTTCAGGCAGATTGAGGATCTCATTGCCTTCAAATTTTGCACTGCCCGAAATAATGCCATTCTTAGCCAACAGCCCCATCAGCGCGAATACCGTTTGAGATTTACCTGAACCTGACTCACCAACAATACCAAGCGTTTCGCCTTGGCTAAGTGAGAAGTTCAGGTCATTAACTGCGGTAACAATACCATCTTGTGTGGTGAATTCGACACGCAGATCTTTGACATCTAATAAGCTCATTATTACTTCCTTAATCTTTTATAGCTTTTATTGCTATTTCGTTATCTGTCTTTTGGATCAAGCGCGTCGCGCAGACCATCACCTACATAGTTAAAGCAGAACAGCGTAACAACCATGAATGCCGCAGGGAATGCCAGTTGCCAGATTGCAACTTCCATTGTTTGCGAACCTTCTTGAAGCAATGCGCCCCAGCTCGTCATAGGCTCTTGAACACCAAGACCAAGGAAAGATAAGAATGATTCAGTCAGGATCATGCTTGGAATAAGTAACGTTGAGTAAACTGCAACAATACCCAATACGTTCGGTACGATGTGACGAGTGATAATTTTCCATTTGCTTACGCCACAAACATGTGCCGCCTCAATGAATTCTTTACTACGTAAACTCAATGTTTGACCACGTACAATCCGCGCCATATCTAACCAAGCAATCGCACCGATAGCGACAAAGATGAGTATGATATTTCGACCAAAGAATGTCACTAATACGATAACGAGGAACATAAAAGGAACCGCGTACAAAATCTCGAGAATGCGCATCATCACTCGGTCAGTGCGTCCGCCAATAAAGCCAGAAGCTGCACCGTAAAGCGTACCAATTAGCACGGCTACGAATGCACCCATCACACCGACCATGAGAGAGATACGGCCGCCAATCATCGTACGTACGTAAAGGTCACGACCTAAACTATCAGTGCCAAACCAGTGATCCGCATTGGGTGCAGCGTGCATTGCATACCAATCCGTATCATCGTATGTGTACTGCGCTATCATCGGCAAGAAAATCACCGCCAGTACCATAACCGTCAGAATACACAAGCTGACCATTGCTGCTCTGTTTCGCATGAAACGAATTCGTGCATCCTGCCACAAACTGCGACCTTCAATTTCCAGATTCTCTGAGAATTTTTCGATCGCTTCTAAGTTTTCTTTTTTCTTCAACATAACCATGCGTCCCTGTTAGTAGCGAATTTTCGGGTCAATCAGCGCTAGCAAAATATCAACGATCGCGTTGAACAAGATAAATAGGAAACCAATCAAAATGGTCACACCCATAACTAACGAGTAATCACGGTTAAACGCGGCGTTCACAAACAACTTACCGATACCAGGCAGGCCGAAGATGGTTTCAACAACAACAGAGCCTGTAATGATACCGACAAACGCAGGCCCCATATAAGAAACAACAGGTAGCATTGCTGGTTTAAGAGCATGTTTAAGCACAATGTAACGATAACTTAAGCCTTTTGCGCGAGCCGTACGAATAAAGTTACTATTGAGAGTTTCGATCATGCTACCGCGAGTGATACGAGCAAACGTTGCTACATATAATAAAGACATCGCAATAACGGGGAGGACAACGTATATGTACGTTCCTCCGTGCCAACCGCCCGCTGGGAATATATGCCAATGCAACGAGAAGAGATAAATGAGTGCTGGGGCCAATACGAAGGAGGGCATGACTACCCCGATCATGGCGGTCGACATTATGGTGTAGTCGACCCATGTGTTGTGCTTCAAGGCGGCAATGGTTCCGACCGATACCCCCATAATCAAAGTAAAGATAAAGGCAATAACCCCTACCTTAGCAGAAACTGGAAGCGCAACTGCGATCAACTCATTCACCGTATAATCTTGATACTTGAATGATGGGCCAAAGTCACCCTGAAGTATGTTTGTTAGATACGTGGTGTACTGTTCAAATACAGGTTTATCTAAGCCGTATTTAGCTTCGATGTTAGCCATAACTTCTGGCGGTAGCGGACGCTCGCTTGAAAACGGGTTACCCGGAGCGAAACGCATAAGAAAGAAAGATATTGTAATCAATACCAACATGGTTGGAATTGCTTCAAATACCCTTTTCATTATGAATTTAAGCATAAACTCACTCTTTCAGTCTGTGACAATTAAGAATAAAAATAGACACTGCGCGCGCTATACCGCGCACGCAGGCCTGAGGTGGTTATTTTTTTTATAGGTGGTTATTTTGCTTTGATATAAAGATCTTTTGAATAGATCTTATCTTCTGCATTACCAGATGGGTAACCACCGAGTTGAGGTGATACTAGACGAGCTGTAACGTACTGATAAAGTGGTGCTATCGGCATATCTTTCGCCAACAACTTCTCGGCATCAGTATAGAGCTGAGTACGCTCTTTTTCTGAAGTCGAGTGTAGCGCTTTATCAATGATTTGGTCGTACTCTGCACTCTTATAGTGTTGACCACCCGTTGTATTTTTGCTGACCATCAACGTTAGGAATGAAGACGCTTCATTGTAGTCACCACACCAACCAGCACGAGCAACATCGAAGTCGCCAGCATCTTTACTGTCTAGGTATGATTTCCACTCTTGGTTTTCAAGTTTCACGTTCACACCAAGCTCTTTTTTCCACATAGATGCGATTGCTACCGCAAGCTTCTTGTGATTTTCAGAGGTGTTGTAAAGTAGACTGAACTCTAGAGGATGTTCCTTAGTGTAACCTGCTTCTTTAAGAAGGCGCTTCGCTTCAGCAACTCGCTCTTTTTGGGATAGTTTACCGTACGCTGGAACCTCTGGATTGAAGCCCGCTGTAATTTCAGGAGTCAAGAAGTAAGCCGGTTTTTGACCTTGCCCAAGAATGGCTTTAGTCAAGACATCACGGTCTACCGCGTAAGACATCGCTTTACGTAGTCGTACGTCGTTAAAAGGCGCTTTCTGTGCGTTAAACTGATAGTAATAAGTACACAAGTTACCCTTAACGGCAACATCTTGCGGGTACTCTTTTTGTAGACGACGGAAGTGCTCATTTGATACTTCATACGTGAAGTCTAGCTCACCAGATAGGAAGCGGTTCATTTCAGCCACTTGGTTCTCGATAGGTAAGAACGTGACTTTATTAAGAACGGTATGGTCGTTATCCCAGTAGTTTTTATTACGTACAAGCTCAAGACGCTCGTTAACTACCCATTTATTTGGAACAAACGCACCGTTACCGACAAAGTGCTCTGGCTTCGTCCATTGTTCACCGTACTTCTCAACCGTTGCCTTGTGCACAGGCATCATAGTTGTGTGACCCATCATCATGACGAAATAAGGTACAGGTGCATCCAATGTAACAACAAGAGTATGTGCATCTACGGCTTTAACGCCTAGTTCACTCTTATCTTTCTTACCCTCGACGATGTCTTTCGCGTTCGCCATCTTGGTGTATTCTACGTACCAAGAATATGGAGAACCTGTCGCAGGATCGACGGCACGTTGCCAGCTGTAAACGAAATCCTCAGCAGTGACAGGATCGCCGTTAGACCATTTTGCGTCTTCACGTAGGTGGAAAGTGTATGTTTGGTTGTCTGTCGTTTCCCAGCTTTTCGCAACACCAGGGACAGTGTTACCGTCAGCATCTTGGTTTACTAAGCCTTCTAGCAGATCACGAATTACATTTGACTCGGGAACGCCTTGAGATTTGTGAGGGTCAAGCGTTGCTACTTCAGTACCGTTACCACGAACAAGTTCCTGAACTTTGGCTAGTTCCGTACCAGCAGGAACTTGAGCAGCGATAGAAAGAGTAGAAGTGGCAGCCAATGCCAAACCAGCACCTAGAAGAAGGGCCTGAGTGATTTTATTCTTATACATTCAATAAACTCCAAGTTTTTTTGTTGCATCCATGACTTCTTTGTTAAGTTCACTGAACGGCAGTGATTTAGATTTATTTAGCTAGGAAGTTAAGCATAAAAACCTAAAACCTTACAAAGATTGAGGCACACACTATCAACCATTGAAGTAATTTTCCATAAACAAGTCACAAAAAATCGAATAATTCTTCGAAACAATCAAGGTATCAGTGTAATACTCTATTAAAAAACCAATAAGCAGTGGGTTACACATAAGGAGTCACACAAATGCAGCCTTTAGTGTTGACACGTCTTTACTGAAACTTTTTTTTAGCATCTTATGCTAAAATACGGCGACCAAGTTAACATTACCGACACATCAAATCTAATTACACGTCACATATCGTCTAAATAGACCGCTCTATTCGTGATCACTATCACCTTATATAGAGCAGCATAATACTCTGCAGTAAAGTGGACAATTCATAACATTAATACACGCTCGACAGCGGCTGAAATGAACATTCACCACAGTGATTAACGGTCCGTTAAAAATCCTTTTTCCTCAATACCTTTTTATCGCAGACATAAAAAAGCCGACTTTAAAAGTCAGCTTTTTATGTTTGATATAGGGTCACGACTTTACAGCGAAGTGAAATATTGGATAGATTATTCTCCCCAACGCTCCGCTGCCTTATTATCTGAATCTCGAGAATCTACCCACCGAGTTTCCTTAGTTGTCCTTTCCTTTTTCCAAAACGGTGCTTTGGTTTTCAAAAAATCCATAACAAACTCGCAGGCCTCAAAAGCAGCGCCTCGGTGTGCACTGGATACACCAACGTAGACAATCTGGTCACCAGTATCGAGATCACCAACGCGGTGGATCACTCGCATCTTCTGGATTGGCCAACGCGCCTCTGCTTGATCACAGATCTCGCTCAGAGACTTCTCTGTCATACCCGGGTAATGCTCTAAAGACAAACCAATCACGTTGTCACCAAGGTTCATGTCGCGAACTTTACCAACAAACGTTACAACCGCTCCCGCCGCGGTACCTTGGGCTAAATAATCGTATTCGTCAGCCACAGAAAAATCTTCAGCAGTAACGAATACTCTTGAATCAATAGCTCGAGAGTCACTCATTGCTAGCCTCCAGTAACGGGTGGGAAGAAAGCCACTTCGTCGCCGTCTTTCACTTCAGTCGTCAAAGGTACGATTGATTGGTTAAGTGCTGCCAGAAGCTTCCCCTCTTCCAATGCAATATCCCATTTGCCTTCTTGTGTTACAAGGTGGCTGCGAATCGCTTCGATGGTACTGAAGTGCGCGTCGACTTCTAGGCTGTCAACACCGACAAGTTCGCGAGTTTGAGCAAAGAAAAGTACCGTAATCATGATTCCACCTTAAAGTGTCCTGATTTACCACCCGTCTTCTCTAACAGGCGTACGTTCTCGATAACAATATCTTTCTGAACAGCTTTACACATATCGTAAATCGTCAGTGCAGCAACAGAAGCCGCCGTGAGCGCTTCCATCTCTACGCCTGTCTTACCAGCAAGCTTACATACCGACTCGATACGTACCTTGTTTTCAGACTCGATCGCTTCAAGCTGCACTTCTACTTTCGTCAGTAGTAGAGGATGACACAGTGGAATCAGATCCCAAGTCTTCTTAGCCGCTTGGATACCCGCAATACGTGCCGTTGCGAAAACGTCGCCTTTATGGTGACTACCAGAAACAATTAGCTCAAGTGTTTCTGCCGACATTTGAATGAATGCTTCCGCTCTCGCTTCGCGTACCGTTTCCGCTTTAGCCGATACATCGACCATGTTCGCTTCGCCCGACGCGTTAATGTGTGTAAATTGGCTCATACTCAAACCACCTTATACCGAAAGATGTGGCATGAAGTTACAAGGACGGTGGCTCGCATCCATCTGTTGCTTGATGATCTTAGTCCAACCGGTACGGCAAGCGCCTGTCGAGCCTGGCATCGCAAAGATAACGGTATGGTTAGCAAAACCCGCAATCGCACGCGATTGAATCGTCGAAGTACCAATCTCTTCGTAAGACACTTGGCGGAATAGCTCACCAAAGCCTTCAACTTCTTTGTCGAACAGTGGCTTAAGCGCTTCTGGCGTGCTGTCACGAGAAGTGAAACCCGTACCACCAGTGATCATGATAGCTTGTACGCCCTCATCAGCGATCCATTTAGAGACGATCGCACGGATCTTGTACATGTCATCGATAACAATTTGTTTATCAACCACGTTGTGACCCGCTTCTTTAGCATGCTCTGCGAGGTAACCGCCTGACGTATCGTTTTCTTCTGTACGAGTATCTGAAACGGTTAGAACTGCGATGTTTGCTGCTTGAAATTTGCTTTCTGCGTGACCCATTTGTTCACCTATATAAATGTTTCATTAGACTGATTCGCCCAACCTAAATAGGCTGAGCGATAAAATGCTTTAGAGTGTGTAGCGGGTTAACCGCCGATTGACGCCAAGTTTGGAGTCATGCCGCTGTTGCCATCATGTAAGAAGTGACTAACGGACTTGGTTTGAAGCTGAGCCTGAATTCGATCAATGAGCTCTTGCTCTTGGTGATCTTCTTGAATCAGATCTCTCAGTTCGACACCACGGTCGCCAAACAGACATAGATGAAGTTTTCCGGTTGCAGAAACACGCAGTCGGTTGCAACTCTCACAAAAGTCTTTCTCGTAAGGCATGATCAAACCAATTTCACCCTTGTAGTTTGGGTGGACAAACACTTGCGCAGGACCATCATTAATGGCTTTGACTTTTAACAGCCAACCATTAGCAATCAGCTGGTTGCGAATCGCAACACCCGATACGTGATGTTTATCGAACAACTCGTCCATCTCGCCGGTTTTCATCAGCTCGATAAAACGCAATTGAATGGGCTTGTCTTGAATCCAATTAAGGAAGGCTGGTAATTCCTGACTGTTGAGGTCTTTCATCAATACGACATTAACTTTGACTTGTTCAAAGCCAACCTCAAACGCTTTATCAATACCTCGCATAACCTCAGTAAACTTGTTCTCACCAGTGATCTGATGAAACATACGTGAGTCTAAACTATCTACGCTAACGTTTATGTGGGTTAAACCAGCATCACGCCATTGCCCTACTTGTTTCTCCATGCGATAGCCATTCGTTGTCGTGGCTACTTTTTTGATGCCTGGAGTAGAAGCAACAGTATGGATGATTTCAGGAAAGTCTTTACGTAGGCTCGGCTCTCCGCCAGTAATACGGATCTTAGAGGTACCACAATCGGCAAACGCTTTAACAATACGTTTGATCTCGGGAACACTTAAAAAAGACGAGTTTTTTTGGCCAGACGGTCTATAGCCATCTGGCAAGCAGTAAGTACATTTAAAGTTACAGACGTCTGTAACCGACAATCGCAAATAATAAAATTTGCGATTGAATCTATCTTCGAATTGTTGCGCCACGGAACACCTTTCCAAACACGGGAGGCATAATCATTTCCAATTAAGCCCTTGTGACAACATGTCACTGGCTCTTGATGCGTATCGGTACAGCAAATTCCACTGTGCGACTTAGCATGCGAGAGCTCGGAGTTATGGCAACTGCACGTTATATTTACACGCGCAGTAGCTGAGTAATAAAATACTTAATATTCGTACGTGAATCTAGCATGGATGACCAAAAACAGGTCACATAGGCAAAAAAAACGCATCAACGCCTCAAATTAACGCTTATTGAGTATCTGATGAGAAGCATTTGACCTAGATTATAGTCGGCAATAACCTAACAAGAAAATAAAGATGAATATTTACTCTTCAAAGAAAGTCGTAGCAGTCGGTGGTGGTCATGGTTTAGGTCGTATGCTAGCAGCACTAAAAGACTTTGGCAGCAACGCCACAGGCATCGTTGCGACTACAGATAACGGTGGTTCAACGGGTCGAATTCGTGATTGCCAAGGCGGTATTGCTTGGGGCGATACTCGCAACTGTATCAACCAGTTGATTACCGAGCCTTCGATCAGTTCTATGATGTTTGAATATCGCTTTCGCGGGCAAGGTGAACTCGATGGACATAACTTAGGTAATCTAATGCTCACGGCGCTAGATAACCTCTCCGTTCGCCCATTGGAAGCAATTAATCTGATTCGAAACATGCTGAAAGTTGATGTGAATATCGTCCCGATGACAGAGCATCCTTCAGACCTCACTGCACTATCGATGGATGGGTGCTGGGTAACCGGTGAAACCAACGTTGATGATATGACAGAAAAGCTACGTATGATGGACTTGTCACCGGAAGTACCGGCCACCAAAGAAGCCGTTGCGGCCGTTGAGCAAGCCGACTGTATCATCCTTGGTCCAGGAAGCTTTTTGACCAGCGTTATGCCTCCGTTGCTACTTCCTGAAATTGGCAAAGCCATCGCTGAGAACACTAAGGCCAAGGTCATCTTTGTCGAAAATCTTTCACCCGAGCATGGCCCGGCAGGCAAAATGACGCTTCAAGAACAATTGGAATGGTGTGAACGAACCTGTAAAGCAAGAAAGATCGACATTGTGTTAGGCAACGCACCACACCCCGAACTTGAGGGAAAATGGAACTGTGTAACCAGGGATCTTGCCTCGCCAAACCGTGATTGGCGTCACGACCGCGTGAAGCTTCAGCAAGCGATTGAAGCGCAACTGGCCTAACTAGCAAACTCTCTGAATTGAGTAAAAAAGGAGTACCATACTCCTTTTTTGCTATCGCTCGACACCTGCTGTTTTAGAGCTGTGTCAACAACCGCTGATATTCTTGGTAAGTTGATAGCAGAAGCTCCTGCATGCTTTGAAAATCAAGCTCTGTCACCGGTAACGGTTGTTTCACTTTAGCGTCCAAGCTAATGGCAAAACAACACAAAGAATCGGCTCCAAAGCTGGCGGCACTGCTCTTAAGGGCATGACTGATATAAGCCAAATACTGAGAGGTATCGGTATCTTTGTTTTGTTCTAGGTGCTCGTAATATCCTTTCAATTCACCTAAAAAAATCTCCAGTAATACAGGGACATTCTCTTGCCCTATTTCACAGGCAAGTTGATCCACTTTTTGTTGATTGAGTACTTTCATCATGGCGCTTTTCTTATTGTTAAGTCGTTACGGCTTTGCATTCCACACTTGCAACTTGCGGTATATTGTTGATGGGCTGACATCCAAAAACCCCGCTGCGCGAGGAATGTTACCATCACATGCTTTTATGGCCTGTTCGATAGCTGTTTTCTCCGTGATCCATAATGGAAAAATATCTTTTACTGTAATCTCTTCATCCCGTTTTTCTGCCGTTCGTAAGCGGCTTTCAATCGGCTGATTCAATGGCGGTGGAAGCATGTTCAGCGTAATTTCTTTACCATTATTTAACACCACTACATTGCGTAATACGTTTTGTAGTTGACGCACGTTACCTGGCCACTCGTATTGATTGAATCGGTCAAGCACTTCTTGAGCAAAATGAACAAACGCTTTGCCTTCTTCAACAGACATGTAACCCAGTAGCGAATATGCGATTTCAATAACATCTTCACCACGCTCACGCAGTGGCGGCAAGTGCAAAGGAATCACATATAAACGGTAGTATAAATCTTCTCTAAAACGGCCTTCTTGTACCTCTTTCCATGGATCACGGTTAGTCGCACATACGAAGCGAACATCCACACTCTTCATCTTCGAAGAACCCACTTTTTGAAAAGTACCGGTTTGGATAAAGCGCAAAAGCTTGGTTTGCAACTCCAAATCCATCTCACACAACTCATCGAGGAACAGTGTGCCACCATCAGCAAGTTCCGCCGCACCTTGACGATCGGTTGCAGCACCGGTGAAAGCCCCTTTTACGTGACCAAACAGTTCGCTTTCGATGAGATCTTTCGGAATGGCTGCACAGTTAATCGCAATGAATGGCTTGTCACCACGTTTACTCGCGGCATGAATAGCTTCTGCGCACACCTCTTTACCTGTGCCGCTTTCACCTGTGATGAAGATACTCGCTTTACTCGATGCCGCAGAATCGATAATTCGATAAACCTGCTGCATGGTTTGGCTACTACCAATGAATCCTTGGTAGTTTTGATTTCCCGGATGTTCTGCGCTGTTCTTTAATTTAGTCGCTTTACGTATCGCATTATTCACCGTAATACGGAGTCGATCGGCTTCACACGGTTTGATAAGGAAATCTTGAGAACCATGACGCATTGCTTCTACGGCCGTATCGATAGAGCCGTGAGCCGTCATGAAAATAACGGGAACTTCAGGGTATTTTTGTTTTACAGCAAACAGAACGTCCATGCCCGTCATATCGGGTAAACGCAGATCCAATAAAATAAGATCGGGAATTCGATGATTCAAACTCTCAATGGCATCACGACCTGTGCCGACAATATTAATATCAATTTCAAGCGGTGTAAGATACGAGCGATATAAAGCCGCTACCGAAGCCGTATCCTCCACCATTAACAAATACTTTGATTTGTTATCTAGTGTTTTTGATTGCATATTCTAACCATTTACAATTTGCATATCTCATTATAGTTGCATTCCGCCTTGCATTATGCAAATTAACCCCACTATTTACATCACCCCTCCGTATCTGTTGCAAAGAATCAATGCATTAACGATATGGCACGAACGATGCAATATTATGTTTGACCTTCGGGTCACCTAGCCAACTGACGTTGTTAGTGGACTTGGTGTTCACAAACGTAGGCCAGTAGAACGTTTACTACTGGCTGTTTTTTTGTCTTAAACACTCCCAATTCTTGTATTGAAGGGAACAATTTTTTGAGTGCAAAGTGAGATTAGCTGTTGGTAATAAACTGCTTTCTCAATTGCTCTATCTCATCCCGCTTTTGCGCCGCTAATTCAAACTCAAGATTTTGAGCATGTTGATACATCGCAGCTTCTAGCTTGCTGATCTCTTTATCAAGCTGTTGCGGCGTAAGTACTACATAACTTTCAGAAGGCTCAGCCACCTTAGACAGTGGAACTTGTTTCGATTGGCGCTGCTGCTTCGACTTGGTTAGATCACCCAGTTCCATAATGTCTTTGATATTGCGTTTCAACGCTTGCGGCGTGATACCTTGCTCTTCGTTGTAGGCTTGCTGTTTCTCGCGACGACGATCGGTTTCATCAATCGCTTTTCTCATCGACTTAGTAATCGAATCACCATAAAGGATCGCTCGACCTTCCAAGTTACGCGCAGCACGACCAATGGTTTGGATCAGAGAACGCTCAGAACGCAAGAAGCCCTCTTTATCTGCATCAAGAATCGCCACCAGCGACACTTCAGGCATATCCAAACCTTCACGAAGTAAGTTAATGCCCACTAACACATCAAACTCGCCCAAACGTAGGTCTCGGATGATCTCTACACGCTCAACGGTATCAATATCCGAATGCAAGTAACGCACTTTAACGCCGTGCTCACTTAGGTATTCGGTTAAGTCTTCCGCCATTCTCTTCGTTAATGTAGTGACCAACACGCGCTCTTCTTTGACTGAACGGATTCTGATTTCAGACAGTAAATCATCAACCTGAGTTGCGACAGGCCTAACTTCAATAATAGGATCAAGCAAACCCGTTGGACGAACCACTTGATCCGCTATTTCACCGTCTGATTTTTCAATCTCGTAATTCCCCGGGGTTGCTGATACAAAAATCGTTTGCGGAGCGATCGATTCAAACTCTTCAAACTTCATTGGTCGGTTATCCAACGCAGAAGGTAATCTAAAACCAAACTCAACCAAGGTCTCTTTTCGAGAACGGTCACCTTTATACATCGCCCCTATCTGAGGAACCGTCACGTGCGACTCATCGATAATCAGCAAGCCGTCATCCGGAAGATAGTCAAACAAGGTTGGCGGCGCTTCCCCTTCCGCACGGCCACTCAAGTACCGTGAATAGTTTTCGATACCCGAACAGAAGCCAAGCTCAGTCATCATCTCGATATCAAATTGCGTTCTCTGAGAAATACGTTGCTCTTCCAACAACTTATTGTGGTCTTGCAGGTATTGCGCACGTTCTCGTAGCTCAACCTTAATTTTTTCAATGGCCTCAAGGATTTTTTCTCTTGGCGTGACATAGTGAGTTTTGGGATAAACCGTAAAACGTGGCAAATCCCTTTGTTTAATGGCTCCAGTCAACGGGTCGAAGATACTGATGCAGTCCACCTCATCATCGAACATCTCAAGTCGCACCGCATCTTGGTCAGATTCAGCAGGGAAAATGTCAATCACTTCACCACGAACCCGAAACTGACCTCGTTCAAAGGCGACGTCGTTTCTCGAATATTGCAGCTCAGCCAAGCGGCGTAAGATGTCGCGCTGATCCATCACCTCACCGCGACTCAAGTGAAGCATCATTTTCAAATATGATTTAGGATCACCAAGACCGTAGATAGCCGATACCGAAGCGACAATGATGGCGTCTTTTCGTTCGAGTAAGGCTTTGGTTGCCGAAAGTCTCATCTGTTCAATATGGGCATTCACAGATGCGTCTTTCTCGATGAACGTATCCGTGGTTGGCACGTAGGCTTCAGGTTGGTAGTAATCGTAGTAAGACACAAAATACTCAACAGCATTATTCGGAAAGAAAGATTTCATCTCACCATAAAGTTGAGCTGCTAATGTCTTGTTCGGCGCCAACAGAATAGTCGGCCTTTGTGATTGAGAAATGACATTGGCAAGAGTAAAAGTTTTACCCGACCCCGTTACCCCGAGTAAAGTTTGATGCGCCAAACCAGAATCAAGTCCATCTAATAATTTGGTGATCGCCGTCGGCTGATCACCGGACGGGCTGTAGTCCGATACCAAGTCAAAAAGTTTACTCATAGGTCGCCATTTCCATACTGTGTTTTTAATCAGGTCATTGTCACTCTAGGTGCCATCTCGTTGCAACTACTATCGGGAGAAACACGCCTTAATATTGAAGAGCTGTGATAGCTTTTATGGTTAGAACTTGATATTATTCGTGCCCGTGTAATATTCCCCCTGTGATATGACTCGAACTTTAATCCACGACTTTTCCCCAAAAAGTCTAAAAATAGCACTTTTTCTACTATTTTCAGTATAACCACAAAAAATCACATCATCGTAAAATATCAGCACTTTTCCTTTGAATACATCGTTTTAGATATAAATAAAGCATTTTGAAATTCACCTCAACTCTTGTTGTTAAAGTTTCGAACACAAACTTATCCACAAATTTGGTGGATAACTAAAGCAAAAGCAAATCGGATAAGGTGTTCGAGAAAGTAAAGTTTTTTATCTTACTTTTTTCTACTATTTTTTATTGACAGAAAATCGGACTATTATTAAAATCTGCGTCGCTAACAAGCAATTCCCCTTTAGTTCAGTTGGTAGAACGGCGGACTGTTAATCCGTATGTCGCAAGTTCAAGTCTTGCAAGGGGAGCCAAATTTAAAAAAGCCGCATCACTCGATGCGGCTTTTTGCGTTTTGGCTACAACAGAAATCAATAAGCTCGTTGTTCATCGACCAAGACCCATAAAAAACGCCTCACAAGGAGGCGTTTAGGCTGAGTGACTAAACTGAGCTTTACTCTAGGTTAAACGTCGCTTTAGCGGTTATGCTTCTGCTGTAACGACATTTGTTTGAGTCCCTTTACCCGCTTGATCTTTATCAAACCCTTCATGCAAGTGGTAGTAACGCTTATAAACAAGAGCACTTACCGTCATTAAAATTGCGGGAACTCCAACCATCATAAACTGCAGTCCCATGATAGTGCTGTCAGACTGTGCCACGTTTGGCACGTAGCCCACAACCGTTAAGCCAATACCGACAATGAAACCACCTGCCGCACCTGCAAACTTAACAAGCATAGTCTGAACAGAGAAGATCACACTCTCACTGCGACGACCTGTTTTATGCTCACCGTAATCCACGACATCAGCCAACATAACGGTTTGTAGTGCGTTTGCGATACCGACACCAAACTTGATTGCTGCACCTGCGATACCGATTAGAATCGCGTCACCTGGGGCGATAAAGCCCATGATAAGTAGCGTGATACAAGACAGCACAGGGAAACCACAAGCGATAACCCATAGATGCTTACGTGGCAACGCTGAAGCGATACGAGGGAATAAGAATACACCAGCAACTTCAGCAACACCTGCCACCATCATATATACTGGGAACAAGTCAGCATTGCCTAATGCGTAAGAGAAGTAGTAAATCGCAAAACCACCCACCAGCAAGTTAGCAATTTGGAACGACAATACCGTACCAATCAATGCTTTTAGTTGGTCATTTTTACCAATGATAACCAACACATCTTTAAAGCTGAAACGTTCCGCTGGTTTAGCATTCGCGGGTGCAGCTTTTTCTTTTACATTACGAGCAATCAAAAACGCGCTCATCACGAACAGTACTGCAATCAACATAGCGACGTTGAAGAAGCCTTGTCCTTGGTCACCGTCACCCAATTTACCCACAATGTGTAAGCCATAAGTACCAGTAACAAACCAAGCTAAACTAGCAAACAATCGAGGCCAAACAACCAGCTTTTCACGTTCTTGACGAGAACTAGATAGCGCAGGAATCATAGACCAGTATGGAATATCCATAATGGTGTAAGTAAGGCCCCATAAAATATAAGCTGCTGCGGCATAAATGTATAACGTCGTGCCTTCAAACATGTGTGTACTGAAAAGACCAACTAACACCACCGCATTTAACAGGGTACCAATCACAATCCAAGGTCGGAACTTACCAAACTTAGAGCGGGTGTTATCTACGATGACCCCCATCATTGGATCGGTAACCGCATCGATAATACGCGCAGCTAAAAAAATAGTCCCCACGAACGCGGCAGAAAGCCCAGCGACATCAGTAAAGTAAAACATCAAGAAGATGTAGATTGGAGCACAGGCAAAATCTTTTCCAAGAGCGCCGAGCCCATAGGATAATTTGGTTTGTAGCGTAATTTTATCAGACATAATATTTCCTTAAGGCGCATAACTTCATCTCCTAACAGACGTTGAAACGCTCACCTTTTATTTATAATAATTCATCCACTTAAGCTCTATTTGGGAGTGACTCTGTGGTCATTTCTTAAAACGCTCAAGTATCAAGTCCGACGCTAATGTAACCATTCATGTTAACGGATGCTGTGATCACCGATCACTTTATGGAAACGTTTTCACTTCAACTTTAAAAGTGAGAACTTGAACAATAAAAATCAGCTACATTCGGGGGAAAACCTCGATTTAACGGATTAAAAGCCTATGCCCCATCACTATTTAGTTGGTAACGATTACAGAGACTCCGTATTCAACACCATTATTAGCGTTCGTCATCAATCCAAAAAACGTATTGCCGTTTATAAACACAATGACCGGGCTAAAGACCATAAAAAAAACCGCGTCAGTCTCCTTACGCGGTTCACTCAATTCCAATATCAATACAAAAGCTTAACCAAGGCGCTCAAACTTAATCAACATCGCAGTTTCAGCATCGAGTATCGGCATTGTTAAACCCACCTCCGCGCACCAAGAACCCGAAAGATCGCAACCCGATTCCGTCCAAGGTGGTTGATAGTTCACAATATCATCGTAATTGGCCGGCTTATCGATCACAGAGACCTTGTATAGGCTTTGTGGATCGAGTCCAGGTATACGTAAATGACCACTCAACGAATTTGTTGGCATCTTCAGTTGTGCCACGATAACAACAGCCTCGGATTTATCTTCTGACACCACTGCATGTATTTGATGAGCGTTGTCCTCTGTCGGAATTCGCCATGTTCGTCCTGAGTGCAACAATGGACGTAACGTCTTATGCAGACGTATATAGCGTTCAAAGCCCAGTTTCTCTTCTTGAACTTCTTTCACTGGGTCTAATTCAATCCCCATATGGCCAAACAATGCGGTTAAACCTCGAAACTCAATACTATGACGGCGACGAGTACTGTGGCAGTGACTCGCACCAATATGGCTTCCCATGACCTCAGGAGGGAAGAAGTAACTCATCCCACGCTGGATAGTTTGCCTTTCCAGAGCATCATTGTTATCAGAAGCCCAAAAACGCTGCGTTCGCTTAAGTACTTCAAAGTCAATACGTCCACCACCCGCCGCACAAGATTCAATATCCACGGTTGGATGCTTCTCGCGTACTTTATCAACTAACTCATAATAGCGAACAGTTTGTTGATAAGCCGCTGCCCTGCCTAAATGCGCGGGTTGTACAACTTCTCGGTTCATGTCCCACTTGATGTACGCGATATTATATTGGGTCAAAAAGTGATCGAGACGCTCAAATAAGAAATCGAATGCCTGTTGATTCTGAAGATCGATAACATATTGGTTGCGGCCAGTAGGTTGGTCATAACCGTCCACCGCGAGCAACCAGTCAGGATGAGCTCGGTACAAGTCGGAATCCTTATTGATCATCTCTGGCTCAAACCACAACCCAAATTCCATGCCCAACTGATTGACGTGTTCAACAATAGGTTCTAAACCATTGGGATATTTTTCTTCATCCAAGAACCAATCGCCTAATGCCGCCTTATCTCCGCCACGTCCTTTAAACCAACCATCATCAATGATAAAGCGCTCTACACCCATGCCAGCGGCTTGACTGGCCATCGATATAATATAATCAGGATCATGGTCAAAATAGATGCCTTCCCAAGTATTAAGATGAATAGGTCGAGGCTTTTGTACGAAAGACTCTGGCAAGATGCAATGGCGCACATGAGAGTGGAATTGGTGACTCATCCCATTTAGACCTTGCGAACTGAAGCTTGCATATAACCAAGGTGTCGTTATGCTTTCACCTTCATCCAACGCAACCTCACCCGGTAGATAAATCACTTCCGCTTGCACGTAGCGACGACCGTCTGCTTTTACATCCGCGCGCAGTCTGTGGTTACCACTCCAAGCGAAGTGAATACCCCATACATCACCTGACATTTCATTAAAGTTAGCCGTACCGACAACCATCGCAGGATAGTGTTCATGAGACGTTCGTCCACGACGGTTTTCTTGTTGATAGCCTCCTTGCAGTAAAGATTGACGTACGGTTTGGAACTCATGCACCCAACGACCGTAGTACGTCATCAACTCATTGGCTCTTGCGGGTAACGGTAAGGTATTCGCCAAACGATTCACCTGATAAAGACCAGATTTAATATTGGTTAAGGTGTGACGAGATTTCACAACATCATGTTTATCAAGGCACAACTCGGTGGTTAAACGTAAGCCTGCACGTACATCTTCACTCTCAATGAGTAAACTCGATGGGGTTTGTTGCACATCCGTTATCGAAAAAACAGGCGCCCAGCCCAATCCATTTCGGTGCCCTTCCAATGCTGGGCTGCTGAAAAGCCCCCGCCCGAGTTCAGGGCTCAGCGACAGAGCAACATCATTATCAAGACGCCCGTAAGGAACGGGTCTTTGAAGAGATACACGAAAGTTGGCTAGTTCGCCACGAACGGGCACTCCCCAATGCAAAATTTCGGCGAAATCACCAAGTTCAACGATCAGTTGCGAGTCGGTACCCGTAATTTCTACTAGGGATTTATTCGTCATTTTATTTAACCTTAACGCTTTTAATTACCCCTTATCATAATTATTGAGCTGAGAGTTTCTGTGATCAAACCCAAACCATGAAAACGTTTCCAATAAATGTTTTTAGATTCAACGATGACTCCCTAATCCAAGATTTACACCTACAGCCATAGAATCCAACAACGAAAAAATCGAACTATCGTACATAAAATGAAGCGCCATAACGTGATAAAAACAGAAGACAAAAAGATAATAAAAATATAAAATTCAATAAATTACATAAAATCTGCACTTTAGAAATGCGTTCAAGCATATTTCCCCTTGAACTCACCACACCACACTCGTATTCTTAGCCTTTAGAGTACAATTATGAAGTGTCTCCTGGGTCCTAACTTTTACACTCCAGCTTGACGGTATAGAACGCAATGCTTTTAGCCTAGCTTCGCATTGACGTTAATACTTACTTCCTTGTCTCACATGCCCAGTTATCCTTTTAACTGGGCTATTTTTACCTGCAGAAATCACCTCAAATCCCGTCAGGGCATAGCCTCGCGCCACCATTAACTCTATTCAACCACTAACACCAAAAGCTAACATAATACCAACAATAGTAAATAACGAGTCATCCTCTTCAACATCCCCAAAATAGAAAACGATTCCATTCAAAACCCACCTAAAACCACGACAACGCCTTCAATAATCAGATCAAAATCACACAAAACAACCGTACACTCACCAGAAACACAAAAATGCCAACTCCATCATGGAAACGTTTCCATGATTTATTTACACTCTCGATCGAGTTAGGACTCAAGCATAGAAATAACTCATCGGTAAAAAATAGAGGCACTTCATAAAGCAAGACACGAGTAACAAGATTCGCTGTCACAGCTTAAAAAACCGATGACTTACTAGAATTATGACCAATATTGAACACTTTAAGAGTAGGAATACCATGAAGGCATTTTCAAACATCATCCAAAGACGCGATTGGGAAAACCCACAGTCTGTGAATATCCACTGCCTTAATGCGCACAGCCCATTATCAAGCTACCGCAACCTCAAGCACGCTCGCGACGGCAGTGAATCACAACGTAAATCTCTTAATGGACAATGGAAGTTCAAATACTTTGATGCACCTGAACAAGTTGACGGTGAATTTATCGAAACAAGTTTCAATGACTCACAATGGGACGAGATTACCGTACCATCGAACTGGCAAATGCAAGGCTACGATAAACCTATCTACGCCAACGTAAAATACCCATTTGAAGTGAACCCTCCGTTTGTACCGGCAGAAAACCCAACCGGTTGTTACCGCACTCAAATTACGTTGACTAAAAATGACCTAAAGAACACCCAGCGTATTATCTTTGATGGCGTCAATTCCGCTTTTCATCTTTGGTGTAATGGCAATTGGGTTGGATACAGCCAAGATAGCCGCTTACCTGCCGAGTTCGACTTAACTCAGTATCTAACTGTTGGCGATAATACGCTGTCTGTTATGGTGATACGTTGGTGTGATGGTAGCTATTTAGAAGACCAAGATATGTGGTGGCTAAGCGGTATTTTCCGTGATGTGACCTTACTAGCCAAACCAAAGCAGTGTATTGAAGATGTGTTCGTTACGCCTGATTTAGACGCATGCTATCGCGATGGTTCACTGTCTATTGTCACCAAAATTACGGCACCAGACACTTACCAAGTTCAGGTTCAACTGTTTGACGGTGAAAACGCGGTGACTGAACCGCTTATCGATCGCCCTCATAATCGCCGCATTGACGAGCGTGGCACCTACGATGATGTGGTATTCCAAACTCTTCATGTTCGAGAGCCAAAGAAATGGAGCGCAGAAGTTCCTAACCTTTACCGAATTGTCGTGTCATTGCTTGATGAGCAAGGTCACCACATAGAAAGTGAAGCTTATCAAGTTGGGTTCCGTAAAGTCGAAATGACAGACGGTCAGCTAAAGCTAAACGGCAAACCGCTATTGATTCGCGGCGTCAACCGTCATGAGCATCACCCAGAGTTGGGGCATGTGATGACAGAAGAAGACATGATCGGCGATATCTGTCTAATGAAGCAGTACAACTTCAATGCTGTGCGCACCGCTCACTACCCTAACCATCCACGATGGTACGAGCTGTGTGACGAATACGGTTTATACGTGTGTGATGAAGCGAACATCGAGACCCATGGCATGCAGCCGATGAATCGCTTGTCTGCCGACCCACAATGGGCACACGCTTACATGAGTCGTTACACGCAAATGGTCATGCGTGATAAGAACCACCCTTCTATCATCATCTGGTCTTTGGGTAACGAGTCGGGACACGGCAGCAGCCACAATGCGATGTATGCTTGGTCGAAACAGTACGACCCTTCTCGCCCGGTACAATATGAAGGTGGAGGTTCAAATACCACAGCTACCGATATCATTGCGCCAATGTACGCACGCGTTAACAGTACAATCGAAGACGATGCTGTTCCAAAATGGTCTATCAAGAAATGGGTTTCTCTGCCTAACGAGCAACGCCCGCTGATTCTTTGCGAATACGCACACGCAATGGGTAACAGTTTAGGTAGCTTTAATGATTACTGGGATGCATTCCGAGAATACCCTCGCCTACAAGGCGGTTTCATCTGGGATTGGGTTGACCAAGGAATAAGCCAGTGGGATGAAAACGGTGAACACTTCTGGGCCTACGGTGGTGACTTTGGCGACACAATCAACGACCGTCAGTTCTGTATCAACGGTTTGATCTTCCCAGATCGCAGCATACATCCGACCTTAGAAGAGGCGAAATACTGCCAAAGAATGATCAGTGTTACGTTAGCAGAGCAAACTGAAAATCAATGTCGCCTGACTGTCACCAATGAAAACCTATTCCGCGCAACTGACAATGAAACACTGAATTGGCAATTGCTGGAAAACGGCATCGTGATTCAATCGGGGCAACAAGTGTTATCCGTTGCTGAAGAGAGTAAACAAGAGCTGGTCATTGACCTCGCTTTCACACCAAAAGCACAAGCCGAATATCACCTCAACACCGATATTACTCTGACTCATTCAACCAAGTGGGCGAAAGAAGGCCATGTTTGTGCAACGGAGCAGTTTGCTTTACGTAACCATGCAGGCTTGCAACTCCCTAGCATTGCACATGCTTTGGCTCCTCAGTTAAATCAGCAAGACAATAAAGTCGTCGTGTCTAGCCTAGATGAAACTCATCAATGGCAATGGGATACACAGAGCGGCCTGTTGACCCACTGGACCGTGGATCGGCAACCACAAGTCATTAAAGCACCCATCGATAATTTCTATCGCGCACCACTTGATAACGATATTGGTATCAGTGAGATAGACAACATCGACCCAAATGCATGGGCTTGTCGCTGGGAACTTGCAGGCATTGGTCAATGGGAACGTCAGTGTACAAGCTGTGTCGTGCAAGCACTCGCAGACTCAGTACAAGTGACGTCAGTATTCGCCTACCAATTTAATGGCCAAATCCAAGCGATTACAAAATGGCAATACACCTTAAATAACCTAGGTGAAATGAAGATCGCGGTTGATGTCACCTTAGCCAATCACTTACCACCGATGCCGCGCATTGGCCTTGAAATGGAGCTGCCTTTACCACTCGAAACAGCCAATGAAACTCCGATTTCGTGGCAGGGATTAGGGCCATTCGAAAACTATCCAGACCGTTTGGCCGCGGCTCGATTCGGTTTACACAAACAAACACTGGATCAGATGCACACGCCGTATATATTCCCAACCGATAGCGGGTTACGTTGCGGAACCAAAAACTTAAATGTGGGAAATATCGGGATCGAAGGCGATTTTTCATTCAGTGTGAGTCAGTACAGCCAACAACAATTAACGGAGGCGAAACATACTAATGACCTGACTCATGAAGAGAAAATCTATGTGCGCATTGATCACCAACATATGGGCGTTGGTGGTGATGATTCTTGGAGCCCAAGTGTTCACCAAGAGTTTCAACTCACCGACCATCAATATCGTTATCAGGTTACGCTAACAAGCGCAGCGTAAGTCAGTTCGGGCCAAGCCGCTTATTTTGAAGCCACTTGGTTCCTCTATTACTTTGGGTTACCTGTGATGACCTGACTTCACACGACAACAGCGCACACGCCAATGTGACTCAAAAGCCAAGCTCAACCTAGAGCTTGGCTTTTTATTTTCAAACAATAACCCAATCAAAAAATAAACCATCAAAACTCATCATATTTGAAGTTTAGTATTTGAATTGCCTAACTATCCGTTGTTAAATCAACACACAGCGTATATTCAGTATAAGAGAATGAAATGGCTACCATTAAAGATGTTGCGAAGGAAGCTGGCGTATCAATCGCAACCACATCTCGAGTCATCAACAACGCACCTCACACCAGTGAAACCGCAATTGCGGCGGTAAAATCCGCCATGGAAAAACTCGGCTATCGCCCAAATGCCAACGCACGAGCATTGGTCAGCAAGTCTTCAAACGCGATTGGAGTACTGGTTAATGATGTCTCCGCCCCGTTCTTTGGCTCGATGATTAAAGCCATCGATACCGTTGCAAGTGAGCAAGAAAAGCAGTTACTGATTGGCAGCGGTTACCATGACGCCACCAAAGAGCGCAATGCCATTAATCTACTGATCAACAGCCGCTGCGAATCACTCGTCGTTCATAGCAAAGGCATTAGCGATGAAGAGTTAGTCAAACTGGCCAATGAAGTGCCCGGAATGGTACTGATCAATCGTATTGTTCCCGATATCGAAAACCGCTGTATTGCTCTCGACAACCGCCGCGGCTCTTACATTGCCACCGAGTACTTAATTAAAAATGGTCACCAACACATTGGCTACATCTGTTCAAGTCACGATATTGAAGATGCTCACGACCGCTTAGCCGGCTATTTGGATGCATTAAAAGATAATGGTATTGAATCGAACGATGAGTACATCGAATATGGTGAACCTGACGAGTTAGGCGGTGAACAAGCCATGGTTAACTTAATGGCAAAAAACACAGATATCACGGCCATTGCAACGTATAACGACTACATGGCAGCAGGCTGTTTGGCGTTATTACAAGAAAATGGCGTTCGTATTCCAGAAGATATATCCGTTATTGGTTTTGATGACGGCCACATTGCTCGCTTCATTTACCCAAGGTTAACCACCATTCGTTACCCGATCCAAGTCATGGCAAACCAAGCGGTGAAACTCTCTCTGCAACTTGCAAGTGACGAACCAAAAGAGCACGCGGAACATAAGCTATTTATGCCTATTTTGGTGCGCAGAGCCTCTGTTCGAAATATTAATTAGCAACGTTCTGGTTCATAAAGGCTGAGTAATTTCGTTCCTCGATACTTTTTACAGAAAAGGAAATAGGATTGATTTGATGTGTTGTCATTCGGTTAATCTTATTTTTCATTCCCATCAAATACCCACCTATACTTAATCGGAGGCATCTTAATCAAACGGTTACTCGTTGATTTTTTCACCAAGCGTCTAAATCCCTAGTGATCCTTGGTTGTTATTAGGTGAGCAAAGCAGGATAATATCGGGATCGGAATCTCAAGAATTAATCCATTATGACCGAATACCTTTTGTTGTTGGTTGGCACAGTACTGGTCAATAACTTTGTGCTAGTGAAATTTTTAGGACTATGTCCATTTATGGGAGTCTCCAAGAAACTGGAGACTGCGATTGGCATGGGACTCGCGACGACTTTCGTTCTGACGTTAGCGTCGGTCTCTGCATACCTAGTGGAAACCTACGTCCTTACCCCTCTGGGTATTGAATACCTGCGCACCATGAGCTTCATCTTGGTTATCGCGGTGGTGGTTCAATTTACCGAAATGGTCGTACACAAAACCAGTCCAACCCTATATCGCCTATTGGGCATCTTCTTACCCCTTATCACCACCAATTGCGCAGTGTTAGGTGTGGCACTTTTGAACATCAATGAAAATCACAACTTCATTCAATCGATCATCTATGGTTTCGGCGCTGCGGTTGGATTCTCGCTCGTTTTGATCCTATTTGCAGCGATGCGTGAACGTATTGCGGTAGCCGATGTTCCAATGCCATTCAAAGGCGCATCGATTGCGATGATTACAGCAGGCCTAATGTCTCTGGCATTTATGGGCTTTACCGGATTGGTGAAGTAAGCATGAGTACCATCTTAATTGCAATCATGGCACTCGCCGTATTAGCCGCCGTTTTTGGTGCCATTTTGGGCTTTGCATCCATCCGCTTTAAAGTAGAAGCCGATCCGATCGTCGATCAAATCGACAGCATATTGCCGCAAACTCAATGTGGTCAGTGTGGTTACCCTGGTTGTCGCCCATACGCAGAAGCGATCGCTAACGGAGACAAAATCAACAAATGTCCGCCCGGCGGCCAAGCAACCATTGAGAAGCTTGCCGACTTAATGGGTGTAGAAGTTGAAGACTCCGCCCATGACTTAGATAACAAAGTAAAAACCGTTGCCTTCATTCATGAAGATATGTGTATCGGCTGTACCAAGTGTATTCAAGCCTGCCCTGTTGACGCCATTGTTGGTGGTACCAAGGCACTGCACACCGTCATTAAAGATGAATGTACAGGTTGTGACCTCTGTGTTGCACCATGCCCAACCGACTGCATCGAAATGATTCCAGTGGCAACAACAACGGACAATTGGAAATGGCAAATGAACATCATCCCTGTTACTGATATCACTAACCAAGCAACTGATGCGACCGCGTCAGAGCCTAAAGCATAGGGTTAGTATGATCTCTTTAATTGAACAAATTCGCACGGGCTCTATTTGGAACTTTCCAGGCGGTGTGCACCCAGCTGAAAACAAAACACAGTCCAACACGACTGATATCATTCATGCAAGGCTCCCACAACAAATCATTCTTCCGGTGAAACAGCACATCGGTAAATCGGGTAACCTGTTGGTTACTGTGGGCGATACTGTACTAAAAGGCCAACAACTGACCGCCTTAGACACGGGTTTTACTTTACCAGTACACGCACCAACATCGGGTGTGATTACCGCGATCGAACCGCGAACCACCGCTCACCCTTCAGGCTTGAGTGAATTGAGTGTCGTGATTAAACCAGATGGCTTTGACACTTGGATTGAAAAAAAACCAGTTGACGATTTTTCGACAAAGACTTCTGACGAATTGCTTGATGTGATTCGCCAAGCTGGTATTTCAGGCATGGGCGGCGCAGGCTTCCCTACGGCTAAGAAGCTTCAATCCGGCTTAGGTCGTACTGACATTTTGATCGTCAATGCAGCGGAATGTGAACCTTACATCACCTCTGATGACAAGTTACTTCAAGAACATGCCGACGAAATATTAAAAGGCATCGAAGTGGTTGAACACATCCTTCAACCTAAGTTGACGGTTATCGGCATTGAAGACAACAAACCAACGGCCATTAAAGCACTTGAGATAGCAGCAAAAGACAAAGATATCGTCATTCGTGTTATCCCTACCAAATACCCTTCTGGTGGTGAAAAACAACTGATCAAGATCCTCACCAATAAAGAGGTGCCTGCTGGCGGCATTCCTGCGGATATTGGCGTGTTGGTTCAGAACGTCGGCTCTCTCTACTCGATTAAGCGAGCGATAATCGACGGCGAACCTGTGATTAACCGCGTTGTGACATTAACTGGCAACACTTTCAAGCAACCTCGTAACGTGTGGGCGCTACTTGGCACACCAGTACATGAGTTACTTGAAGAGTTTGATTACAAAGCCGATAAAAAACTGCCGCGTTTGATTATGGGCGGCCCAATGATGGGCTTCACCTTGCCACATACCAATGTGCCCATTACCAAAACGTCGAACTGTATTTTAGCGCCAACACGTCGTGAAATTGCACCAAGCACTTACGAAATGGAGTGCATTCGATGCAGTGCATGTGCCGAAGCTTGTCCAGCGTCACTGTTACCTCAACAATTGCAATGGCATGCAAAAGCCAATGAGCTAGACAAGTGTGAAGAGCTCAATATCAAAGACTGTATTGAATGTGGTGCATGTGCATTTGTCTGCCCAAGCGAAATCCCGCTTGTTCAGTACTATCGCCAAGCGAAAGCCGAAATCAAAACAAGAAAAGACGAAGCAATGGCGGCTGAGCGCGCCAAGATTCGTTTTGAAGAGAAGAACGCTCGTATGGAGCGTGATAAAGCTGAACGTGAAAATCGTTTCAAAAAAGCTGCTGATAACCGTCGTAAGGACATGAAGTCAGCGAACGGTGATGATGCGATAGCCGCTGCGATTGCTCGCGTTAAAGCGCAAAAAGCCGCGGCTGACCAAGATACGTCAGCAGAACCCAACGTAAAACCCGCAGTCGCCGCTGCCATTGCTCGAGCGAAAGCCAAACAAGCTGCGGCTCTGAAAGCAAATGACGCAGAGCCAGACAACTCTGAAATGTCTAAACTGCGTGAAGAGCGTAAGAAGCTAGCTCGAGAGCGTAAGGCCCAGCAAGCAGAACCCGCTTCTGAGGCTCCGGTTGAAAGTTCCGGCGATGCTAAGAAAGACGCTGTTGCCGCGGCTATTGCTCGCGCGAAAGCCAAGAAAGCGCAGCAAGCTGAACCCGCTTCTGAAGCTCCAGCTGAAAGTCGTGGTGATGCTAAGAAAGACGCTGTTGCCGCGGCTATTGCTCGCGCGAAAGCCAAGAAAGCGCAGCAAGCAGAATCCGCTTCTGAGGCTCCATCTGAAAGTCGTGGTGATGCTAAGAAAGATGCCGTTGCCGCGGCTATTGCTCGTGCGAAAGCCAAGAAAGCGCAGCAAGCAGAGTCAGCTTCTGAGGCTCCAGCTGAAAGTAGTGGTGATGCTAAGAAAGACGCCGTTGCCGCGGCTATTGCTCGTGCGAAAGCCAAGAAAGCGCAGCAAGCAGAGTCAGCTTCTGAGGCTCCAGCTGAAAGTAGTGGTGATGCTAAGAAAGACGCCGTTGCCGCGGCTATTGCTCGCGCGAAAGCCAAGAAAGCGCAGCAAGCAAAGTCGACCGAAGCATCTGATGTCGCGCCTGTAGACAAAATCAAGGCTGAGGCTCAACAAGAGCCCGTCGATCCTAAAAAAGCAGCCGTTGCTGCCGCTATTGCTCGCGCTAAAGCGAAGAAAGCGCAGCAAGAGCAAGACAAAAAGAATAATGAGGAGAAAGAGTAGTGGCCTTCTTTATCGCCAGCTCACCGCACGCGCACAGTCGTAGAAGCACCCCAGATATAATGAAGTGGGTCGCTATTTGTGCCTTGCCAGGTCTGTTAGCTCAAACCTACTTCTTTGGATGGGGTACACTCATTCAATTAGTCTTTGCTATTGTACTTGCTATTGCCTTTGAAGCCGCTGTCATGCTGCTCAGAAAACGCCCACCCATGATGGCGCTGCGTGATTACAGTGCTGTTGTGACTGCATGGCTGCTGAGTGTCGCAATTCCTCCACACTCTCCGTGGTGGATATTAGTGATAGGTATGTTCTTCGCAATTATTATCGCCAAACATCTATACGGCGGGCTGGGGCAAAACCCATTTAACCCAGCGATGGTGGCTTACGTTGTTTTGCTGATCTCATTCCCAGTTCAAATGACCAGTTGGAATCCACCGACCAGCTTAGCGGCTAACGCAACGAGCTTTGTTGACTCATTCTTGATGATCTTTACTGGCTTCAATAATGAAGGGCTGTCTCTACAACAAGTCCGTTTAGGTATTGATGGCACCACAATGGCAACACCACTCGATGCATTTAAAACTGCATTAACGGCAGGCAATACAACGTCAGAAGCTCTATCCCAACCTCAATTTAGCTGGTTAGCTGGCGTGGGTTGGGAATGGGTAAACCTTGCTTACCTTGTTGGTGGCCTAGTACTGATCAAACAGCGTGTGATTCAATGGCATATCCCGGTGGCGTTTCTGAGCAGCTTGACCCTATTTAGCCTAGTATTCTTGATGCTCACTCCCGGTGAAACCGCGTCGCCAACCATTCATCTCTTGTCTGGTGCGACTATGCTCGGCGCATTTTTTATTGCGACCGACCCAGTTTCCGCCTCAACCACAGTCAAAGGTCGTTTAGTATTTGGTGCTCTGATCGGTGGGCTTGTATTTATCATCCGCAGTTGGGGTGGCTTCCCTGATGGCGTCGCGTTTGCTGTATTGTTAGCCAACATGTGTGTTCCACTGATTGACTACTACACCAAACCTCGTACATACGGCCATTAAGGAGCGGATACCATGCTAAAGACAATTAAGAAAAACGGCCTTGTTCTTGCGATTTTTGCATGTGCTTCAACGGGGTTAGTTGCAGTGACTGACTACCTGACTAAAGACAAAATCAAGCAACAAGAGCAAGCTCAATTACTCTCTATACTTAACCAAGTGATCCCGCTTGATCTGCACGACAATCAACTGTTTTCAGCCTGTACTCTGGTTCAAGCAGAAGAGCTCGGCACAGACCAAGCAATGCCCGCTTACATTGCTCGACTTAATGGTGAACCAACCGCGATTGCGATCGAAGCAATTGCACCAGATGGCTACAACGGCGCGATTAAAGTGATTGTTGGGATGAAAATTGATGGCACAATTTTAGGAACTCGTGTTCTTTCCCATCAAGAGACTCCGGGCTTAGGGGATAAGATTGATCTAAGAGTGAGTGATTGGATTCTCTCATTCACGGGTAAACAAGTGACGGAATCGAACCTCGACCATTGGAAGGTTCGTAAAGATGGGGGTGACTTTGACCAGTTTACTGGCGCAACTATTACACCAAGGGCTGTCGTAAAATCAGTGAAACAAGCGGTTCAATACGTCAACCAAAACAACCAAGCATTGCTTGCTCAACCTCTCAATTGCGGTGGTGAATAATGAATGACCATAAAACACTAATTAAAAATGGCATGTGGGCGAATAACCCTGCCCTGGTACAACTTCTTGGGTTATGTCCGCTGCTGGCCGTATCATCAACGGTAACGAACGCACTTGGGCTCGGGATTGCGACATTAATGGTCTTAGTCGGTTCGAACGTATCTGTCTCTTTGGTTCGTAACCACGTGCCAAAAGAAGTGCGAATCCCAGTTTTCGTCATGATCATTGCATCGCTAGTCACGTGTGTTCAACTTCTGATGAACGCTTACGCGTATGGGCTTTACCTCTCTTTAGGTATCTTTATCCCGCTTATCGTTACCAACTGTATCATCATTGGTCGTGCGGAAGCCTTTGCTTCTAAAAACGAAGTGCTGCCTGCGGCTCAAGATGGATTCTGGATGGGCCTTGGCATGACCTCGGTGCTGGTTGTACTAGGTGCGATGCGTGAGATTATTGGTAACGGAACCCTATTTGATGGCGCAGACCTGCTCCTTGGTGACTGGGCTTCGGTATTACGAATCCAGATATTCCAATTTGATAACAGCTTCTTGTTAGCCCTGCTTCCACCGGGTGCCTTCATCGGTGTCGGCTTTTTGATTGCCTTGAAAAACATCATAGATGACCGAACAAAATCTCGACTACCAAAACAAGAGAAACCTGTCATTGAACGCGCTCGCGTGACCAATGCCTGATAAGTGAAATTTGCTTAAACCCCGCAGAGTTAGCTCAACCACTCAACGGGAAAATTTGATCTAAATAGTACCTATAATAATGACGCTCATCAGAGCGCGTAAACGATATTAAAACAGAAGCAATCCAAACTTCATGCCCTAACTATTTGAAAGTAATGTCGCTATGAACAATGTAAAACGAGTAGAAATACTTAAGCGTTTAAGAGAAAACAACCCGAAGCCTGAAACTGAGCTTAACTGGAACAGCCCTTTCGAGTTGCTGATCGCCGTGCTCTTATCTGCGCAAGCAACCGATGTCAGCGTCAATAAAGCCACTGATAAGCTTTACCCAGTTGCTAATACGCCGCAAGCGATTTTCGACCTAGGTGTTGATGGCTTAAAAGCGTACATCAAGACCATTGGTCTGTTTAACTCGAAAGCAGAAAACACCATTAAGACCTGCCGCATGCTACTTGACCTACATAATGGTGAAGTGCCGGAAGATCGCGCTGCATTAGAAGCCCTTCCCGGTGTAGGCCGCAAGACAGCCAACGTCGTATTGAATACCGCTTTCGGTTGGCCAACCATCGCCGTTGATACTCATATCTATCGAGTATCAAATCGCACTAAGCTGGCGATGGGTAAAACCGTCGACGATGTCGAAGCAAAGCTGCTTAAAGTTATCCCAAAAGAATTCAAACTGGATGTCCACCATTGGCTCATTCTTCATGGACGCTACACCTGCGTTGCGCGCAAACCCCGCTGTGGCAGCTGTATCATTGAAGACCTGTGTGAGTTCAAGGAAAAAACTGACGTCTAGGCTAACTCTAAGCGAAAGAAGCTAAGAAGCTAAGAAGCTAAGAAGCTAAGAAGCTAAGAAGCTAAGAAGCTAAACAATGTCGCACTTTTCTAGCGGCATTATGCAAGAATGACAAAAACCTATACACAGTTAAAGCTAGGAGCAAATCATGTCAAACGGCCGTATTTTACACACCATGCTACGCGTTGGTGATCTAGATAAGTCTATCGCGTTCTACACAGAAGTAATGGGCATGCAGCTATTACGTAAGAACGAAAATAAAGAGTACGAATACACACTGGCTTTCGTTGGCTTTGGTGACGAGTCTCAAGGTGCTGTCATTGAGCTGACTTACAACTGGGGCACGACTGAGTATGACCTAGGCTCTGCTTTTGGACACATTGCGATCGGTGTTGATGACATCTACACAACATGCGATGCGATCAAAGCAGCAGGCGGTAACGTAACTCGTGAAGCGGGTCCAGTTAAAGGTGGTTCGACACACATCGCATTCGTTAAAGACCCTGACGGCTACATGATCGAATTGATTCAGAACAAGCAAGCAAGCGCAGGTCTAGAAGGTTAATCCTTCCACAACCCTCTAAATCCGGATGTTAAAAACATAAGAAGCGAGCACTATGCTCGCTTCTTTTTTAATGTGTGCACTAATGATGGGGACCGTGAACAATCGAAAGAGGGTTACTCACATCCGCTTCAGAGTCTACTCAAATAATAGCTTAAACCTGTGTACGGCCTAAAGAAATGACAACACGTCGGTTCATGTCTTTACCCATTGGCGAGTTATTGTCGGCAACAGGACGACGCTTCCCATAACCTTGAACTTGAATACGGTCTTCATGTAAGCCCAGTGATTTAAAGTACTCTCGCAACGATTCCGCTCTTCGCTCCGAAAGATTTTGGCTAATATCTTTGCTATCTGTAGAGTCGGTATACGTTGCCACTAACACAAGGTCGATATCTTTATTGTAGCGAATATACTCAGCAATCTGACTTAACCTTTTTCGAGACAACTTGTTCAGTTGGTCACTATTACGCTCATAGTGCAAGATAGTAAAAGAGATATCTTCAAAGCTGTATGGTAATAAGTTGGCTATACAATCACTGAATACATTATATTTTTCTTGGAATAATACAGAAGACAACGACACCTCAATACGTTGATCTCGGCTTTGCCATTCTTGGTAACTGAATGTCGGGTAGCGCCCTTTCTCCAACTCACTCAAAATGCCCCAAGCCGTTTGGCCACCAACATACCCATCAAATTGTTGGAAGAACTTAATGGTTGTTATGCGATCGGCTCTCTCTCCAGGACGCCAAGGCGGTGGCATAGAAACCAAACTTACATTACGCGTGGCCCCCATTGGACGGCGCATTTTAAGTTCAAAGTCCAACAGGATTTTTTTACTCGCATGAGATGAAAACTCTGCTTCACCAAAGTTAGGGATTGGATGAACCAAGCGACATTCAAGTGGCGTGTTAGTGACCATCTCCCATTTCGATTGTTGAGGCGATGCTCCGTAGTGCTTTTCTTGCGCTAAAACCGTTGAGGATATCAGTAGCGAGAACAGCAATGAGCCTGTTAGGAGTCGTTTCTTCATAGAGTGGAGTATCTCTTAAGCAATTCGTTTAACAATGCGAACAATTGCCGCACCTTTCTGTCCCATTTGAATATGCAAATATCAAGCCGAAATTGATTGGCTAATTTATCTATTATTGCCACTCGCTGGTTTTTATCATTTCTATTTTCTGCAATAATGCAGCCTCAATCACACTTATTGGGCTAACATGACTGTAGAAAACGAAGCTCTGACTCTAAAAAATCGCTTTCGCGGCTATTTTCCAGTAGTCATCGACGTGGAGACCGCCGGTTTTAACGCAAAAACCGATGCATTATTAGAGATCTGTGCCATTACATTAAGAATGGATGAAAACGGTGATCTGCACCCGGCGTCAACGCTTCATTTTCATATTGAACCTTTTGAAGGCGCCAATATAGAGCAAGCAGCATTAGACTTTAACGGTATTAAAGATCCATTTAGCCCATTACGTGGTGCTGTATCGGAGCAAGAAGCCCTTAAAGAAATCTATAAGCTAGTGAGAAAAGAACAAAAAGCTTCAGATTGCAGCCGTGCAATTATGGTCGCTCATAATGCTACATTCGATTTAAACTTCGTCAATGCAGCAAGTGAGCGTTGTAAGCTTAAACGCGTCCCTTTCCACCCATTTGCCACTTTTGATACGGCAGCTCTTAGTGGTCTTGCCTACGGTCAAACCGTTTTGGCTAAAGCTTGCCGCACTGCTGGGATGGAATTTGACAACAAAGAAGCACACTCTGCTTTGTATGACACACAAAAAACCACAGAGTTATTTTGTGGCATTGTAAACAAATGGAAAGCCCTTGGTGGTTGGCCTCTTGTTGACGAATAACATAAATAGACTAGGTAAATACTCGTTGGTATTGCCTTCATAAAAACACAACATCTCGAGAATTATATGAACCCTGTTGTAATTTCAGTTTGCATCATGCTTGTTTTAGCTTTGATGCGCGTAAACGTCGTCGTTGCTCTCACGTTGAGCGCAATTATCGGTGGCGTATCCTCTGGTATGAGTGTCAACGATACTGTCGCGGCTTTCGAAAGCGGATTAGGTGGTGGTGCGGAAATCGCGCTTAGCTATGCAATGCTTGGCACTTTCGCGGTGGCAATCTCTCGATCTGGTATTACAGACTTACTTGCTCAAAGCGTCATAAAACGCATCCACGGCCAAGAAAATAGTGCCGCATCAAATGGTCTAAAATATGGCATGCTTGTCTCTTTAGTCCTAGTGACGATGTCTTCACAAAACGTAATCCCAGTACATATCGCCTTCATCCCAATCTTAATCCCACCTCTGTTAGGTGTATTCGCAAAAATGAACCTAGATCGTCGTCTCGTTGCGTGTGTGCTGACTTTTGGTTTGATTACTCCCTACATGGTACTGCCGATAGGTTTTGGTGGCATTTTCCTAAACAACATCCTGCTTAAGAACCTTCACGAAAACGGGCTTGAAAGCGTGGTAGCAAGCCAAGTACCAATGGCCATGTTATTACCTGCAGCCGGTATGCTCTTTGGCCTACTAACAGCAGTATTTTTTACTTATCGTAAACCACGTCAATACAAAGAAACGTCTCATACTGTTGTTTCAACAGAAGTCAAAAAGATCAATAAGAAGCACGTTCTTGTTGCAGGCGTTGGCATTGTTGCAGCCTTGACCGTTCAGTTGTCTACAGGTTCTATGATCATCGGTGCTCTAGCTGGCTTCATGGTATTTACATTTGGTGGCGTAATTGCGTGGAAAGAGACGCAAGATGTCTTCACCAAAGGCGTTCACATGATGGCAATGATCGGCTTTATCATGATTGCAGCGGCAGGTTTCGCAGCGGTTATGAAGCAAACTGGTGGTGTTGAGTCTCTGGTTTCAGCACTGTCAACCAGCATTGGCGACAACAAACCTCTCGCAGCCCTGCTTATGCTGGTTGTTGGTCTACTCGTAACCATGGGCATTGGATCTTCATTCTCAACTATTCCAATCATCGCAACAATCTACGTTCCGCTTGCGGCAGCATTTGGTTTCTCGCCAATGGCAACTATCGCGCTAGTGGGCACCGCAGCCGCGCTAGGCGATGCAGGTTCTCCCGCTTCTGACTCAACATTAGGCCCAACATCAGGGCTGAATATGGATGGTCAACACGAACACGTATGGGACACGGTGGTACCGACATTCTTGCACTACAACATACCGCTGGTTGTATTCGGTTGGATTGCAGCGATGGTTCTGTAGCACCGAGACACAATAAGTAACCTATTTTAAAGGCCGCCTCGCGCGGTCTTTTTTGTTTCTGGATTCGTTGCCCTATCCCATCATTCTCAGCCTCAATAAACCTGTTACATCGGATAAAAAAAGGCTTACTCTTATAAGTAAGCCTTTGTTTAAGCGAAAAGAAACAGAGTTCGCCGAATTATGCCGCGGGGGGAGTATTCACAAGAATTTGGCGAATAGACTTGAGCGTTGCTTCCGTTGAGTGGTAATTCAATTCAACTTCAGTGAAGATACCATTAACTTCAAGCATTAAAGTCGGGTAAGAGTGCACACCGATCGCTTCTTTAAAGCCTAACTGGTCATCTAACTCACTTTCCAACAATTTGCTAGAAAGGTCATTTTCAAACTGTTGCACATTCATACCTAACTCTGCAGCTAACTGCAAATGCGTCTCTTGGCTGTGTGGCAACATCGCACGCAAATAGTAAGCGTGTTGAATCGCTTCAAGCATCGCTTCGTAGTGATCTTGAAAACCGGCGGCAATCACAGCACGGCACGCAGGGTAAGTACTGCGAACTGGTTGGCACTCAGTCCAAAACTCATGGTTAAACTCAGTACCCAATTTAGTTTCGATCTGCTTCCAAATCGCTTGCAGCTTGCCTTTCATCTGTTCTGACATGGGCTCATCAGAATCCGGTGCCAAACCGCCTACTACGTAGTTAAACCCAATGCTTGCGGGCAATTGCTGTTTCAATAACTCAAGTGTTGGCTTATATCCCCAACACCAGCTGCACATTGGATCATGTACATAATGAAGTTTTACGTCCATTGTTCGTTCCTTATCGAGTCGACTCTTCGACCAATTCCGACAAAAAAGGAGCCCGATTAAGGCCCCTCATTTTTTACTGTTCAGCGTATAAACTAGAACTTACTCAGCATCATCGCCAGCAACTTTCGCAGCCGCTTCTTTGATGATTGGCTGAAGCTCACCTTTCTGGAACATTTCAAGAATGATGTCACAACCACCGATTAGCTCACCTTCAACCCAAAGTTGTGGGAAAGTTGGCCATTGTGCGTAAGCAGGAAGCTCTGCACGGATGTCAGGGTTTTGTAGGATATCCACATAAGCAAATTTTTCGCCACACGCCATTAGAGCTTGAGATGCTTGAGAAGAAAAACCACAGCTTGGCAGCTTAGGAGACCCTTTCATGTAAAGTAGAATGGTGTTTTCTTCAATTTGCTGTTTGATTTTATCGATAGTTTCCATTGCTTCCTCGTTAATGGATGACGGCTTGTATTGCCTTTATTCTACCCCAAACCAACAGAATAAAAACCATATAAAAAAAGCGGTTAACACACTGAACTAACAATTCACACAAAAGTGATCAATTAAGCTTTTAATAAAGTAAAAACTTGCTAAACTATATCGCAAGTCAGCAAATTGACCATGGTTGGCCGTACAGCGAACTATGAATAATAATATCACTGGAAGCAATCGAAAGAGTTAACTCTTTCATATCAATGGAGAATTGAGCAATGGCATTTGAACTACCGGCTCTTCCTTACGCGAAAGACGCGCTAGAACCACACATCTCAGCTGAAACGCTAGATTTCCACCACGGTAAGCACCACAACACTTACGTTGTTAAGCTAAACGGCCTTATCCCAGGTACTGAGTTTGAAGGAAAAACACTAGAAGAGATCGTTAAGACTTCTACTGGTGGTGTTTTCAATAACGCTGCTCAAATCTGGAACCACACGTTCTACTGGCACTGTCTTGCTCCTAAAGCAGGCGGCGAACCAACTGGCGCTGTTGCAGAAGCTATCAACGCTGCATTCGGTTCTTTCGAAGAATTCAAAGCGAAATTCACTGATTCAGCCATCAACAACTTCGGTTCTTCTTGGACTTGGTTAGTTAAGAAAGCTGACGGTTCTCTAGACATCGTTAACACTTCTAACGCTGCTACTCCTCTAACAGAAGAAGGTGTTACGCCACTTCTCACGGTTGACCTATGGGAACACGCTTACTACATCGATTTCCGCAATGTTCGCCCTGACTACATGGCTGCATTCTGGAACCTAGTAAACTGGTCTTTCGTAGAAGAGAACCTAGCTAAGTAATTATTGCTTACGCTCCGCTATTTATAGCGAGTTATCTATTGAAAGCTCATGCCCCGGCGTGAGCTTTTTTGTTCCTATCACATTTCACACAATCCAGACAATTCTAAATAAATCCATCAATATAGCCGACTTTTTAAGCGATTATTCCCGTTCTCATCTGTTGTGCATAAATTCTCTATTTGCCTGTAATTAAAGACTAAAGTTTGCCACTGCCATGCCGTTAAAGGTGTATCCAATGAGAGGTAACATGCAAATACATACTTTAGACAAAGCAGGAATCATCAACGAACTCAAGTTCGGCATCGGGATCAGCCAAGCGGTTGAACAAGGTCGCCGTGCAGATTTCGCGTTGTTGCTATCTCTGTTTTCTAATGATGTTCGTGATTGCACCCCCATCGACACCATCGAAGTCACAGAAACAAATGAAGATCGCCTGCGTAAACAATTTGGCGTAGCAGAACCTCAACAACTGCGTTCAAACCAGTCGTCGTATGAGATTTCAGCTCAGCAATCTAATCATTTTCATCAAGCTAGCCTTGCCAGCGCTAAGCTCAGCCATTACTTAAAACCTGAAGCGCTTGCCTTCATGCCTGAAGATACAGCCGACTTACCCGAAGAGGTTTACCAAAACCTTTCAGGTCATGACCGACGTAAATTAGCCAACAAGCAATTACCTGATCTACCACTTGCTACGCTCTACAATGAACTATCAACGGCCCACCGTCAGTATCAAATTCAAGCTCAAGCATAACGGTCACCTGCCTTTTTCACGTGGACTTTACTGCCATTCTTAATTAGTTCGTCATATTTTAAAGCATTCACGTAAATAATATGAACCATTAGCCTTGGATGAACTAAAAACTCGACTCGTCGGTTACTGCTTGAAGTTACTACAAAATGTGACTTGCCACTAAGTTCATAAAAACTTATTAATTGGCACGCCTTACTTTGAGCCAATTCACACCAACTGTACAAAATTTAACCCATCCTTGTCTAACATGAACGATTTGTTTAGGTGCTGGGATGGAAATAAAAAGCTCAATCATATTGGTAACATCTGCTGGTTCACGACTCGGAGGGACGATAGCCAACCACTTTGTTAACCTTGGAGCCACCGTCATTCTCTGCGATAGTGACACGCAAGCACTTCAGACGACCTATTCACAATGCACCCGGTTTTCTGATTCGGTTTATTACTACACACTCGATAGTAATGACAACCAAGCGATTAGCCGCGTATTTGATTTCATTCAAACCACCTTCAACACCACGCCGGATGTATTAGTCAATAACTGGATTAGCTCACCAATGCCAAGCCTGATTGGTGACCAGCCCGTAAGCCGATTTATTACTGACCTATCTTCTATGGCGTCGACCCTCTTCTCATTTGGTCAAATCTGTGCGGAAAGATTACGAGAAGAAAATAAGGAAGGCGTGATTGTGAATGTCATATCTCACGATGATTTTCATGATGTGTCTGGCTTAGAGAGTGCAAACTCAATGATCACCGGCTTTACCCACAGTTGGGCTAAAGAACTGAATCCATTTGGTATTCGAGTTGGAGGGGTGGTCCCCGCCGTTCATAACTCCGATGGCAAGCTCAACCGATGTCATTGGGCGCAGCTGCAAGACGAATTAACCAGAACCACTGAGTACATTGTCTCGAATGACTACTTCAGTGGGCGAGTTGTAGCGGCAGAGGTTTAATTCCAAATGAACATGACTAACTCCGCTCATATTAAGTAGCCTTTCAATCCGTTTTACAAACGAACCAAACATAAAAAAAGCCCCAGTCTCTCGACTGGGGCTTTCATCTTTTCCCGATAAGATAAGGTTCGTGCTAGCGAAAACTTATCTCAAAACTGAATGTTACTTATTCTTCAGTTCTTATTTTTTATTTTTTGCTGCTTTCTTGTCAGCTGGCTTTTGGTCTTCTTTCTTAAGGATTACCGTAGTACCTTCGAAAGTTTCGCCTTCAACGTAAGGAGTACCGAAGTACGACGTTGTTAGAACTTCTTTAAGCTCAGTGATTAGAGGGTAACGTGGGTTCGCACCTGTACACTGGTCATCAAACGCTTCAACCGCTAGCTCATCTAGTTTCGCAACGAAGTCAGACTCGTTAACACCCGCAGCTTGAATAGATAGTGGGATGTCTAGTTCAACTTTTAGCTCTTCTAACCAAGTCAGTAGACGTTCAATCTTCTGAGCAGTACGGTCACCAGCTTGGCTTAGGCCTAGGTGGTCAGCAACTTCAGCGTAACGACGACGTGCTTGTGGACGGTCGTACTGAGAGAATGCAGTCTGCTTAGTTGGGTTATCGTTCGCGTTGTAACGTACAACGTTTGAGATAAGTAGTGCGTTAGCAAGACCGTGTGGTAGGTGGAACTCAGCACCAATTTTGTGAGCCATTGAGTGACACACACCTAGGAATGCGTTCGCAAATGCTACACCAGCGATAGTTGCTGCGTTGTGTACTTTCTCACGAGCGATTGGGTCAGCCGCACCATTTTTGTAGCTTGATGGTAGGTATTCTTTAAGCATCTTAAGTGCTTGAAGAGCTTGACCGTCTGAGTACTCGTTCGCTAGAACAGAAACGTAAGCTTCAAGAGCGTGAGTTACTGCATCGTAACCACCGAACGCTGTTAGAGACTTAGGCATGTTCATTACTAAGTTCGCATCAACGATAGCCATGTTTGGTGTGATTTCGTAATCAGCTAGTGGGTACTTAGCACCAGTCTTGTCGTCGGTAACAACAGCGAATGGAGTAACCTCTGAACCCGTACCTGAAGTTGTAGTGATACATACAAGCTCAGCTTTTTGACCCATTTTAGGGAACTTGTAGATACGTTTACGGATATCCATAAAGCGCATTGCTAGTTCTTCGAAGTGAGTTTCTGGGTGCTCGTACATAACCCACATGATCTTAGCCGCGTCCATTGGAGAACCGCCACCTAGAGCAAGGATTACGTCAGGTTGGAAGCTCTTCATTGCTGCAGCGCCTTTCTCAACAACAGATAGCGTTGGATCCGCTTCTACGTCGAAGAAAGTTTGAACTTCGATACCTTGTGCTTTCAGCAGTCTAACTACGTCATCAGCGTAACCGTTGTTGAATAGGAAACGGTCTGTTACTAGGAATGCGCGTTTTTTACCTTCTAGGTCGCTCATTGCGATCGGAAGGCTACCACGGCGGAAGTAGATTGACTTAGGTAGTTTGTGCCACAACATGTTTTCAGCTCGCTTCGCTACAGTTTTCTTGTTGATAAGGTGCTTAGGACCTACGTTCTCAGAGATAGAGTTACCACCCCATGAACCACAACCTAGAGTTAGTGAAGGTGCAACGTTGAAGTTGTACAGGTCACCGATACCACCGTGAGTAGTCGGGATGTTGATTAGGATACGAGCGGTCTTCATCTTGTCACCGAAGTAACGGATGCGGTCTGCGTTTACATCTTGGTTAGTGTAAAGACCAGATGTGTGACCGATACCACCGATTTCAACCATAGTCACCGCTTGAGCAACAGCATCTTCGAAGTTGTCTGCGCGGAATAGACCTAGAGTTGGAGACAGTTTCTCGTGAGCGAATTCGTCATCGTAAGAAACCTTACCAAGGCCTTCACCTACAAGAACTTTTGTATCCGCAGGAACTTTAACACCCGCCATTTCAGCGATTGCTGGAGCAGGTTGACCTACGATTTTCGCGTTTAGCGCGCCGTCGATAAGCAGTACTTTACGTACTTTATCAGCGTCTGCTTTAGATAGTACGTGAGCTTTGTGAGAAGCGAAACGCTCTTTCACTTCGTCATAAACTTCGCTAACTACGATTGCCGCTTGCTCTGAAGCACATACAACGCCGTTATCGAATGTTTTAGACATAAGGATAGAAGCTACAGCACGTTTGATGTCTGCCGTTTCGTCGATAACAACAGGTACGTTACCAGCACCAACACCGATTGCAGGCTTACCAGAAGAGTATGCTGCTTTAACCATGCCCGGACCACCAGTTGCAAGGATAAGTGCGATACCGTCGTGCTTCATAAGCGCGTTAGAAAGCTCTACAGATGGTTGGTCGATCCAACCGATGATGTCTTTTGGAGCACCCGCTTTAACAGCCGCTTCTAAAACAAGTTTCGCAGCGTCGTTAGTAGAGTTCTTTGCACGTGGGTGTGGCGAGAAGATGATGCCGTTACGTGTTTTAAGAGAAATTAGAGATTTGAAGATTGCTGTAGAAGTTGGGTTCGTTGTTGGAACGATACCACAAATGATACCTACAGGCTCAGCGATAGTCATCGTGCCTAGGTTGTCATCTTCTTCTAAAATACCACATGTTTTTTCGTCTTTGTATTTGTTGTAGATAAATTCTGAAGCGAAGTGGTTTTTGATAACTTTATCTTCAACAATACCCATTCCAGATTCAGCAACAGCTTGTTGTGCTAGTGGAATACGAGCATGGTTAGCGGCAAGAGAAGCAGCACGGAAGATTGCGTCTACTTTCTCTTGAGAAAATGTTGCAAACTCTTCTTGAGCTGCTTTAACGCGTGCTACTAGAGCATCAAGTTCCGCTAAGTTAGTTACAGGCATGGTGGATCTCCTAAAATAATAAATATTAAAAACTTTTTATTAAAATCGCTGTTTGCCTTTAACCTTAAACACTAGCGTTCTTAGTAAATTGCTTTCAGGACTGAGTATATTATTTCACAGTGTAAAAAAAATTGACCCAGATCAGTTCCCAAAAAATAATTAACCATAAAGTAGTAATGAAATCACAGAATTAAAGTTAAGCTCATGATTTAGTTAGATTAAAATCACACTTTTCACTCGAGCAAAAAACAAGCAAACAGACATTTTTTTTCTACATCGCGTCATAACCTGTAAAAAAGTTTCATTTTTAGTCAGTTTTATTACATGTATACAGCGATATTCGTGCTACTGAGAGTATATCCATAGTGTTTCGGGGGCTAGATTCTGTCATAATTTTTATTAATTTCGTGCGACAGTTAACATTTACAAGAGAGAAGTTACAAAATGAAACAATTACAACCAAATTGAAACAGGTTTAATACAAAAGTGAAGTTCAATTAGTTTTTCTAAAAAATAGCCCCTGCTTCACGTTAGTTTTTTTCATTCGTGAAATTCGTAAATGTCACTTACATTACGCATTCTGACGATTCACAGAACACACCTTCATATCAAATACGCTAACTGGAGACCGCTCTCATGCAAGGTTTAGAACTGGCAATTTTTCTGCAATTCTTCCTTGGGCTTGTTGCTGCCGTAAACCCCATCGGCATCATGCCTATTTTTGTTTCTCTTACAGCTCATATGCCCCCTGAAGAGAGAAATAGGACCGCCTTGCAAGCCAACGTCGCCGTTGCCGTTATCTTAATTGTGTCGCTTGTTGCTGGGCAATTACTATTAGACATGTTCAGCATCTCATTGGATTCGTTCCGAGTTGCCGGCGGCTTACTCTTATTGAGCATCGCCTTTTCGATGATGAGCGGTAAGCTCGGTGAAGATAAACAGAACAAGCAAGAGAAATCTGAGTACATCAGTAAAGAGCAAATCGGTGTCGTACCTTTAGCGATGCCGCTCATGGCTGGTCCGGGTGCAATCAGCTCGACGATAGTGTACAGCTCTCGTTACCCTGCTGCGATTGATACACTCGGTATAGGCATTAGCATTATTGTATTTGCGACCTGTTCTTGGCTACTGTTCCGCTCTGCGCCTGTCATCGTTCGTTTCTTGGGACAAACAGGGATCAACGTCATCACACGTATCATGGGGTTAATTCTTGGCGCACTCGGTATCGAGTTTATTACGAATGGATTACGTAATTTATTACCTGGCTTAGCATAACGTTCAACAGCACCCCAAACGCCTTTTATTGGCATATCGTATCGTTCACACACGAGCCGAGTAGAGCACATTGGCTTTCACTCGCCTCGTGATTGTGAAGCTTGTATACTCGTTGTTAACAAGTTTAAAAAGACGAATGTCACTAATGCCATAAAACGTAAATCGTCTAGCGTGAAGCACAAAAAAGCGCCCTAAGGCGCTTCTTCGTTAATTCTTCTAAAAAATGAGGCAGTTACGCTTTCTCAGCAAGGATAATGCGCAGAGTACGACGTAGTGGTTCTGCCGCCCCCCAAAGCAGTTGGTCACCAACAGTGAAGGCGTTTAGGAAATCGTTACCCATCGACATCTTACGCAGACGACCGACTGGTACAGACATTGTGCCTGTTACTTTCGCTGGTGTTAGCTCCTGTGCCGTGATGTCACGGTCGTTAGGAATCACTTTAACCCAATCATTGTGCGTTGCGATGATCTCTTCGATCTCGTCCATTGGCACGTCTTGCTTAAGCTTGATCGTGAGTGCTTGAGCGTGACAACGCATTGCACCGATTCGTACACAAGTACCATCAATTGGGATTGGCTGACCATCTAGACCAAGAATCTTGTTCGCTTCAACACCGGCTTTCCACTCTTCTTTGCTCTGACCGTTTTCACGCTTTACATCAATCCAAGGAATCAGTGAGCCCGCAAGCGGAGCTCCAAATTGTTCAGTTGGGAATGACGATGAACGAATCGTATCTGCGACTTTCTTATCGATGTCAAGAATCGAACTTGCAGGGTTCGCTAATTCAGAACTTACGCTGCCATTGATCACACCCATTTGTGAAATCAACTCACGCATGTTCTTAGCGCCCGCACCTGAAGCCGCCTGGTAAGTCATGGCACTCATCCATTCAACCATGCCTTTCTCGTATAGGCCGCCCAGAGCCATCAGCATTAAGCTCACAGTACAGTTACCGCCAACGAAAGTGTTGGTGCCACTGTGAATGCCTTGCTGGATTTGAGCCAAGTTAACAGGATCAAGAGTGATGATTGAATCCGCGTCCATACGCAGAGTAGAAGCTGCATCAATCCAGTAACCTTTCCAACCGGCTTGACGCAGTGCTGGGTATACTTTTGATGTGTAATCGCCACCTTGACAGGTAATCACAGCATCAAGCTGTTTTAGGCTATCAATATCAAAAGCGTCTTGAAGGAGGCCTGCATCTTTACCACCTAGAACAGGGGCAGGAATACCAATCTGAGATGTGCTGTAATAAACAGGCTCAATCAGGTCGAAATCTTTTTCTTCAACCATACGTTGCATCAGTACCGAACCAACCATACCACGCCAACCAACTAGACCTACTCTCATCGCTCACTCTCCATGTATAAATTAAAAAATTACTCTCCCCCATCTATAAGTTTTTCAGAAACAGAACTCAAGTGCTTTTTAGCAAAAAGTGTAACTTTTTCGTTTATTTTAAGTGAACGCGATAAATAGTGCAGTTATCTCTAAATCGTATGAGGTGTCCTTGTCTTTAATACATCACGCATTACGTGGATCACCCAAGATGTTGCCGCCCAAAAGAGCCAATTGCCATTCCGATAAAAATCAACGTCAATAGTGATTGTCACTATTTGATAGCACTTAACCCGAGTAGCATTTCACAAAGCACAAACAATACACAACAAAAAACAACACATGGCATTCATCATTTTAACAAAAAATCAGACAATACAACCACAAATAAATAATTTAACAGTCAAATATCACAACTAATACGCATTTGTTCGATATAATACTCTAATTGATGTAATGTCTACTTCGCACCCCAAACCGATAACCAAGTACTATAAATGCTCGAAATAATAAGAGGCTTTTATGAAGCAGAGTAAAACTCGACTGCCGAACCTGTTGCAGGTATTCATTGCGTTAGGACTATTTCTATCCCTTGCTTTTTCCTTTACGGCAAAGTTCGACCTCCCAATCCAACTCGCCTTGTACATTGGCTGGTTCATTATCATTGTTCTTGGTCTTCGTCTTGGACACCAATACAAAGACCTAGAAAAAGCGGCACTCAAGGGAATATCGAATGGCTTAGGCGCGGTTTTAATACTTTTAGCCGTTGGCGCTCTTGTTGGTACCTGGATCTCTGGCGGGATTGTGCCAACCATCATTTACTATGGTCTTAAAGCTATTCATCCTTCTATCTTCCTTTTAGCGACTATGATCATCTGTTCCCTCACGGCTTTAGCAACTGGCACCTCTTGGGGAGCTGCTGGTACCGCGGGGATTGCAATGATGGGGATTGGCCAAGGTCTGGGGGTTCCAGCACCAATCACCGCGGGTGCCGTACTTTCGGGTTGTTACTTTGGCGACAAGATGTCTCCGCTTTCTGATTCAGTGATCCTTGCTTCATCGATGTCTGGTGTCGAAGTTGTTGAACATATTAAAGGCATGTTACCCGTCGCACTAATCAGCTACGTAATTACGGGGATAATGTTTACTGCATTTGGTTTCCACTACGCGGGCAACGTTGACATGAGCCAAGTCGACTCAGTAATTAAAGCAATGGAAGTCCAGTTCTACATCACGCCATACTCATTCGTACCCGTATTGATTGTACTTGGCCTGTTGGCTTTCCGCATGCCGTCATTCCCTGTGATCAGTTTTGGTTCTCTGCTCGGTATAATCTGGGCCGTGATGATCCAAGAAATCGACTTCCTTACTGCTTTTAATACAGCATGGGCACCGTTCTCTATTTCATCTGGCGTGGAGTTCATCGACTCGATTCTTAACCGTGGTGGCATGTCTTCAATGTTAGGTTCAGTTGCGGTTATCGTGTTTGGTTTAGGCTTCGGTGGTCTACTGGATAAAGTCGGTGTGCTAGAGACGATTGCTAAGGTGTTCGAACGCCGGGTTAAGAGCGCAGGCTCACTGGCAACCAGCACCATTGGTACAGCTTTCATGGGTAACGTTTTTGGTTCTGCAATGTATGTATCTCTCATCCTGACGCCAAAAATCTGTGCGAAAAACTATGACCGCTTAGGCTACAAACGTAAGAATCTCTCTCGTAACGCTGAATTTGGCGGTACGTTAACGTCGGGTATGGTTCCTTGGAGTGATAACGGTATTTACATGGCGAGTATTCTTGGCGTTGCTACACTCTCTTACGCGCCATTCATGTGGTTAAGCTTCATCTGTATCATCGTGACTATCGTAACGTCTTATATGGGTTGGTTCGTTGACAAGTGTGAACCAACAGCGCCAGCACTTGACACCGAAGAAGTGATAGAACTCACTAAGCAACAAGCTTAACATCCTGATGTGTTAGCGGCTTTATCACCCTCGATCTTTTGGAAGATCCGTACCCAAAAAGCATTAATGGTATCGATGCAAAAAGAGCGCCCTAGAGCGCTCTTTTTCTACTTTGACCAACACTCCCCTCACGATGGAGTGCTTAACCAAAGTCATATAAATCATCTCGACAGGCATTAACGCTGACGATCTAAATACGCTTGAGCAAAATCCACAGATGCTTTTATTGCCAACTCGAGTTCCATTAAATCGTGTTCCTCAATCGGACTCGACTGCTTCATTGTCAATTCAATACTCGTGGCAATGATCGCTAATCGAGATGCTTTAATCGTGCCTGCCACGCCTTTTAGGCTATGCACAACACGAACCGCTGAGGTTTGATCGTCGGCTAGTAGAGATTTAAACTTTGTAAAGTCCTCTGCGTGATCTTGAACAAAGACGCCAAGCAACAGTTCAACTGACTCAACATCACCATCGAGCGTTTCGAGCATATCTTCAATATCAATTGCAGGCTTTGAATTGATCACACTGGCGACAGAACGCTCTGCCTCCGGCACGTCTTGATTACTTTGCTCGATAGTTTGTTGATTGGTAATACTGTTCTTCTCTGGTAATGACACTTCGCAAGATTCATTAAGGTGTCCGTCCTCCCCTACGTAAGCGTCTCTGTCCGTTTTCGCTGAGAAAACATCACCACCACGAGAGGCACTGAATACCCGCTCTTCCTGGTTAGCCATCGTGAACGCATCTTGTTTGCTTAAATTAATATCAGAATCAAAAGAGGGTTTACTCTCTTCTTCTCTTCTCGTTTTTGAGCGAGCCCCCCATACAGCTAACACGAACACCGCCACTAAACTTAAACCTAACATCATGACTAATAGCTTAAATTGACGGTTATGAAATTCAGCTTCGAGTTTAATGATCTGTTCTGTCACTGAATTTATCTTGATTTTATCCACTAAATAATTGAGCTTCGCGTAATCCCCTAATAAGGTTGATGCCTCAGCAAGTAGTTGTTGCATCGCATCTTGCTCTTCGATTCCCAATGAATAAGATTTTTCTAAAATCATATCAAAGGCTCGATAGGTGGCTGACGATCTTTGATTATCAGAATACATAGCTTCAAAAACCACCACGCCGAATTCATTTAACAGCGGTTTTAGGCTGGGAGAAAGATTGGAGTCAGCACGTAATACCTTGATGTTATAAACGAGGTCTTGAACCTGACTTTCTATCGGGATGAACTCATCAAAGTTTTCTAGAAACTGATCGGCTACGTAAAGCAGTTGGTTGACATCAGGGCGAAACAAGGCATGTTGGAAATCTGATTCAATCTGAAGTCGAATTGAATAAACCAACTGAGCATTGAGTGCTAGATCATTGATACGAGAGACTCGAAGCGGTTCCGAGAAATAAAGAGATTGTCTCAATTCGTTAACGCGGATACCAAGCTCATTGATTTGAGCAAGAGAATTGGTGTAGGAGCGACTTAGATTAAGAAGAGCCAATGAAGGAACTAACCACAGAGCCAAGAGCACGACCAAGAAGGTGGCTGGTTTTTTAAAGCGTTTCGGCTTTACTACTGATTGTTCCATCTATATTCCTTGTGCATGTTAACTTGAAGCCATGACATTAGCTATAAGATTGAGCACAAAACAAGCGACAACACCCTGCTGCCGCTTTTATCCGTTAACCTAGGACTATGACTTATTGCGAGTCAGTTGGTCTCGTAAGTTCGGTGGTGTGCCTTTAATCGTTAGCGTGTCGGTCTCCGGATCGTAAAAGATACGCTCGCCTAGAAGTAGACTATCAAAACTAACATTTAAACCACCACCAGCACCAACAAATTTTGTTAGTTTACGCATAGTTGCGCGATCGGCAGGAAAGCTTTCTTCTAACTCATAGCCTTGCTCACTAGTATAGTCAAAGAAGCTTGTACCATCGGTACTTGTTGGCAACTCACCAGAAAGTTCACGCACTTGAACTTCATCGCCCGCTTTTAGCTGCTCATTACAGTAGTCTGCAACCTGCTTTTTATAGCTGATCGCTTCTTCTTTTTCTAACTTAGAATCCGAAACAAAATCTTCTACCGCTTGCATCAATACTTGGTTTTGCTGCTTTGCATCTAAACCAACTTCTGCCTGCAAGAAATCTAAAAAGAAATCGGCGACTTTACGACCAACACGCCCCTTAATATAAGTCAGGTAACGGTTTGACTCTTTGTCTGTATCGTATGTTGAGAGATCAAGGCGCGCGACAATGTCCATCTTCGAGATATCAAGATAATCCGTTGCACTGATATCAAGCCCTTCTGTCACTTTCAAGCTTTGGTTTGAAGGCAGTAAGCCAATGAACAGATAGTCTGTCGCCAGTGATTGATATTCCGCTAACACCAAAGTCCCCTCATCAGCAAAAGGATACTTTGAAAGCTCATCTTTTAGACGTAATGCACTTTTTTGAGAGAAATCATAGAAGCTTTGTTCTCCGGTACGAAATTCATGCAAAGACTGTTGAAATTCACTGTCGGATTTAAACGAACCAAACCCTTTGCCTGCTTTTGAGTTGAACACTCGGTGAAGCTCAGCCACTAGGCTTTCAGATGACGCATCGTTTTCGAGAGACTCAGCACGATAGTTAACAATCAGCTCTTCCTGATCGTTCTTGCTTAATTGATGTAAAATTACGTTGGAAAGGTGAAGGCTCATAATGAAAATATTACCGTTCAGGTTTCAGTTGTCGTGAATAGTAGGTTATCATAAGCCGCTTTTACTATCATTATTAGAGTCCTTATGCCGATTATATCGAAATACACAGATGATCAAGTTGAAAACATCCTGGCTGAAGTAGGCGCTGTGCTCACTAAGCACAAAGCTTCACCTGAGCTTTCACTGATGATCGCTGGAAATATCGCAACCAATGTCTTAAATCAGAATGTTGCAGCTTCACAACGCAAAGGAATTGCTGAAAAATTTGCCGAGGCTTTAATTTCTTCTCTTGAAGACAAAAAGTCTCACTAAATTTGATTGACGGATAAAAGAACTATACATGGTAGACAGCGCAAACTCATATAGCGATCGTGTATCTCGACTGGTTGGTTGGGGTCATTGGTTTGCATTTTTCAACATCATTGCGGCGATGTTGATCGGTACTCGTTATATCACTCAATCTGCTTGGCCAGAAACCCTATTAGGTCAATTCTATTTGGCCGTATCTTGGGTTGGTCATTTTGGCTTTTTAGTCTTTGCTCTCTACCTGTTAGTGCTGTTCCCACTTACGTTCATTCTTCCGTCGAGGAAGTTATTACGTTTGGTTGCCGTTATCTTTGCAACCATAGGTTTAACTGTCCTACTGATTGATACCCAAACGTATCAAAATATAAACCTCCACCTGACACCTGTCGTGTGGGAGGTTTTATTCAGTGGAGAGGAGTCTGCATTTACCTCAGATTTGCAGCACCTCTTCATTATGATGCCGCTCATATTCTTATTACAGCTAGGTCTCTCTGAATGGGTTTGGCGTAAACAACGTAAACTGTCTCACAAACGCATTGGCCGACCGATCGCTGCCGTCTTCTTCTTATGTTTTATCAGCAGCCATTTGACCTACATGTGGGCTGATGCTTATTTCTATAATCCAGTTACCAATCAAAAGACCAATTTCCCACTGTCTTACCCTATGACAGCAAAAAGCTTTATGGAAAAACACGGCCTTTTAGATCGAGAAGAATATCTACAGCGTTTAGAGGAAAATAAAGAGTCCGTAAACTTAATCAGCTACCCACTAGAAAAGATCCAATACAACCGCCGCAGCGATGATCTCAACATCCTGATGGTAAGTGTAAACAACCTTCGTTCTGATGCGCTCAATGCCACAGCGATGCCAAATAGCTATGCCTATGCACAACAGTCGATCAACTTCACCAATCACTACAGTTCCAGTAACGATATGTTTGGTGTTTTCGGCTTGTTCTATGGTCTTCCAAGCAGCTACGCAAGCAGCATTGAAGCACAGGGATCTAGCTCAGTGTTATTCGATGTTTTAGATAATCACAATTATAAGTTTGCTGCTTTTAGTGGTGATAACTTCGACGATCCTCTTTACTCGGAAATTATTTTCCGCGGCCGTGATGTGATGTCAAAGAAAGCAACCTACGATGATCAAAGCGCGATTCAAGCATGGTCAGATTGGGTGCAGTCGTCAGGGAAAAAAGGCCCTTGGTTCAACTTTATTGAGCTTACAACACTCGATAACTTCTCAAATTACGATTCTGTTTCTGATTCGGCGTTGAGCACTGATCAGCGTTTAGCGGCTGATTATCAAAAGTCAGCGCAGGCAGCAGACAACCAATTGGCAACTCTCTACGCTGAACTAAAACGTCTAGAACTTAACGAGAATACCGTCGTCATCATTACGTCTAATCACGGTACTGAATTTAACGAAACGAAGACCAACAGTTGGGGCGCAAACTCTAACTACAGTCGCTACCAGTTACAAGTTCCTTTGTTTATCCATTGGCCTGGCAAGCCGGCTTCCAAATACACGCACCGTTCGAGTCACTTAGATGTGTCAGTCACACTGATGCAAGAACTGCTTGGGGTATCTTCAAATCCTACAGATTTCAGTAGCGGTCGCAGCCTATTTGATGAACGTACGCGGAAATGGATACTTGCAGGCAATTCACGTGAACTCGCACTTGTTACCGACAAGCAAACCACGGTGCTCGATAAGTTTGGTAACTATAAGCTGTATGATGAACACTATAAGCGACTAAAAGACGTTAGCCCTCGTTTACCGGTATTGATGCAAGGCCTAACAGAACTACAACGTTTCTACACAAAGAATGATTAAATAATCATCAAATAAAAAAGGGAAGCGAGTGGCTTCCCTTTTTTATTCTCGTAATCGGTTAGAAAACAAGCAAGTAAACAATATTATTATAATTAAGGGTTTACAAGGCACTCTCTCCCTTATATTATTCACGCCACTGGAGGGATGGCTGAGTGGTCGAAAGCACCGGTCTTGAAAACCGGCAACCGTTAATAGCGGTTCTAGGGTTCAAATCCCTATCCCTCCACCACATTAAAGAAAGCCGCTGAGAAATCAGCGGCTTTTTTGTATCTAAAGCCTCGAAAATCATCTTGCACAGAAAGGTAGCACAGATGTACTTATTGAGACTTCCAAATAGCGTATACCACACACGCATCGCCATCCCACTTTCACTGCGTAGCAGCGGGGCTTTGTTGCTTAATTCAGAGAGAAGACATGCCTGTCCCATCGTGCTTAATTCTTAAACGATATACTGAATTTCAGGCATACCTAGCCCTGTAAGCTTATTCAGCGCTTTGATCATAGCGTAAGTCTCGCCAACTTGAGCGTTGTAGTTTCTCAGGCTTAACCTCCCACCTAGCAACTGCTTCACGCGATACATGGCTGTTTCAGAGAGCGAACGCTTGTGATAACCATACCGCTTTTTCCACTTATTGTTGGAGCCGTAGAGCTTCTGACAACCTACTGCTAAATTACGAGGGTGTCCTTGCTCCCAGAAGGCTGCACCTTCTCGTGGCGGGATAAGCGGAACCGCTCGCTTGATCCGTATGACATCATGGCAATTCCTTGTGTCATAAGCGCCATCACCTGATATCTCAATGATTTTACGACGTGTCTGCTTGAGTAAGTTGGGGAGCACTTCGGCATCGGTTACGTTAGATAAGCTCAGCTCTGCTGCGACTATTTCGTGGGTGCTTGTATCTACTGCGATATGCAGCTTACGCCAGACTCTGCGCTTCCCATCACTACCATGCTTCTTGACTTTCCGTTCACCTTCACCATAAACCTTGAGGCCAGTGGCATCAATGGCCAGATGTTGTATTGCTCCTCTGGTTTTGGTTTTAAATGAAACTTCAACTTCTTTAGCTCGGCGGCTTATACAAGTGTAGTGCGGCAAACAAGTGGGATGTTAGCCAGCTTAAATACTGAGTCTAGAAAACCTTGCAGCGCTCTCAATGGCATAGAGAAAACGCGTTTCACCATCAATCCAAAAGGTCAGAGAACCACGGTTGATTGAGGCTTTATGTACTGCTTCCAGTTAGTTGTTTTGTAACGAGGTTTAGGCATGAGGCTACGACGATTGATGGGTGTAGCCGATCAGATCGTAGCTTCTTGATTTAGTTCCATTGATTTAAGCATATTGATGATAATATCCAGTCCATTGGCTGCTCTCGGCCTCCATTAATAGTAAATCAAGTCACCTCGATGAACGCTTACAAAGAATGTGACATATTGCACACATTGTGAAGAGCACGTTAATAAAGTGTATCATTTTGTTTCATTTTCATTTTACTATTTCTTTAGCAGAGAGATTGGATGCAAGGAGAATGATATTGTTTACGAATGAAACTAAAGAATTTGAACTCGTCGGAATAGGCTGTGGACCATCGAATTTGAGTGTAGCTTCACTGCTGCACAACAAACCTGAGATAACTAATATCTTTTTTGATCAGAAACCTAGCTTTGCATGGCACGATGGGATGATGCTGAAGAATACGAGTCTTCAAGTCTCAATGTTTAAAGATCTGGTTACCTTAGCTGACCCCACAAACAAATTTTCGTTTGTGTCATATTTGCATCATCATGGTCGATTGCTTCAATTTTTAAACTCAAAATTCGACCAAATATCCCGACTTGAGTTTGCAGATTATCTTAAGTGGGCTGCAGAAAATAACAGCAACGTTTGCTTCAATGAGAGCGTAAATAGCATCGATTTTAATGGAGAGCATTTCATCATCAATACGTCACGTAGGCGAGTTCTTGGAAAACATGTTGTTATTGGCGCGGGTATTACCCCTTACGTTCCCCAATTTGTAAGCGATCAATTAGATTGTGACACAAATTTCCATATTCACGAGTTTGCTAAACGGCAACGAAATTTCGACGGAAAGAAAGTAGTAGTTGTTGGCGGAGGGCAATCTGGTGCAGAGGCTGTACTTGAACTACTAAATCGAACTGGAAATAATGCCCCGCGCGAAATTATATGGTTATCGCGTCGAGAAAACTTCTTCCCTATAGATGATTCCCCATTTACTAACGATTTTTTTACCCCCTCTCATTCGAACCATTTCTTTGAACAAGATCCAGATTTCCGTAATAGTTTTCTTGAACGCAATGTACTTGCTAGTGACGGTATCTCAGAGCATACATTACGAGATATTTACCAACGTATTTACTTCATGCGATATATTGAGCGTTCTCCTGTGTGTATAAATCTTATGCCAAGCCAAGACGTAAATATGATTAATCGTAAAGGGAGTGAATGGAAGCTTAAAGTTAAACACTTATATAGCAATCATTCTGAATTCTTATCTAGCGATGTGATCATCTGGGCTACGGGATTCCAGTCAGCTCCAATGCCATTCCTGAGTCCGTTGGATAATCGAATAGAACGAACAGGAAATGAAGTACTAATCGATAAAGATTATTCAGCGATATGGGATGGGCCAAGGGACAGGAAAATATTTTTTCTAAATTCCGCACGCTCTCAACGTGGACTCGCTGAGCCTAATTTGAGTCTTACTGCGTGGAGAAGTCAAATCGTAGTAAATAAAATACTTGGCCGCCAGGCTAGCAGTGTGCCTATTGATGATGCATTTGTAAAATGGGCAGCACCTTCTTCTATAACTGCCATCAGTGACAATGCATATTAAGCAGATACGAATTAAAATTTATGCTATCAAGGAGTAGGATGTGATTAATTTATTTCAAAAAGATACTATAGTTGTTGTTGGTGGTTTTTCCAGTGGGAACCATATAGCTCCCCTTTTCAGTGGATTAGGTTTCAACTGTGTTCACGTTTGCACTGAGGAAAATAAAGAACATCCACTTCTAAAGCCAACTTTTAATCCTAGCAATTATTCAGAAAATTACGTGCTTACCTCTGAAGCTGAAGCAGATGACTTTGTAAGGAAAATGTCCCAGCATCGTGTTAGGGCTGTAATTGCCGGTTGTGAACCATGCGTCGAATTCGCAGATAAGCTGAGCGAAAAGTTTGATACACCCCGTAATGATTTTTCACTAAGTCAAGCTCGGAGAAGTAAATTCCGTATGCATGAGACCTTGCATAAGAATGGTTTAAAGTCTGCCAGGCAAATTCTGACATCAGATATCGACGAAATTACTAACTTCTATAAAATGATAGGAGGTCAGATTGTTCTGAAACCTGAAGCGAGCTCCAATACTGATGGTGTATTTTATTGCAATTCAGTACAACAGATCCCCGAAACTGTAGACAAAATATTAGGTGTAAAAAACTATTTAGGTATTGTTAACTCAAAGGTGTTGGTTCAGGAATATTTATTAGGGAAACAGTATCTAGTAAATACAGTATCTTCTAATGGTTACCACTATGTTTGTGATGCCTGGGTCGAAACTCGATACAACGACGAAGCTCCTTCAAACGATAGTCATGCCGATTTTGTCACCGTAAATTCGGATATTTATCATGAACTAGCTGATTACACGGAAAAAGTGCTAAATGCACTGGGTATTCGATATGGAGCTGCACACCTAGAACTTCGAATGACTGACGAAGGACCATGTCTAGTTGAAGTGGCTGCAAGAATGTCTGGAAATGTTGATTTTTCAGTGCTTTACGACGTAAACAGCTTGACACAATTGTCTCTTCTACCTGATGCACTTTTGGACACGGAATCATTTATAAAGCGTATTAACTGTGCGAATTCGAGTGAAAAATTCGCGAGAAAGGTCTACCTTTCATCTTCGGTTGAAGGTCATGTGTGGAATGATCCGAATTTGGAACTATTTCTAGATATCGATAGCGTAAGGAGTGTCAGTTTTAGAATTGGCAATAGTGATTATTTATATAAAACTGACCGATCTCAAGGCAAAGGTAGGCCGGGATATCTGTACATGGTTGCTAGCTCCCAAGAAAAAATCAAGTGTGATTATGATTTAGTGCGAAACAACGAAGTAATACTGTACAAAATGATGCTCCGACTATCAGAAATAGCACAGGAATAGACCTCTTAGTGCATGGTGTGGCGCATACTAAAATGTTGAGCCCCCAAATTATTCTTTCATTTTTGATAAGACTTTTTTGTTTTCATTCTGATTAGAGACTAATAAGTTAATTATGAAAATTACAAAAAAAATACCAGATTCATTTAAAACCAAAACAAATAAGATTAATACTCGAGATTTAGTTATCCCGCCTTCAGAAAAAACAAATATTCATAACCATCATGACCGAGAATATTGGTCCGTAAAAAGCGGTGAGGGAGTGCTATACTCTAATAATAAAAAAGTAAAGCTAACTTCAGGTGATTACATTGAATTTTCACCTTTTGAAGCCCATACGGTTGAAAATCTAGGTAACGAAGATTTTTGTTTCACATCCTACTGGTATGTTGACTGGGAGTCTCTTTTAGCAGTGTTCGATCAAGAACAACAATTTGACTCAAAGTTGATGATTGAAACGGCGTTCCCAACACCGAATGGACCTCTTCATTTAGGGCATCTTTCTGGAGCTTACTTGATATCGGACATCCAAAAGCGATGCTGCGAACTAATAGGTATTGAATACTTCTCATATTGTGGAACCTATGGTCATACTAACCACATAGACAAAACGGCTATTTGTCAAAAAGTCTCTTATGATAACCTTGTATCAAGAAGTGAAGAAGCTATTTTTACTGCTTTAGAACGGTTCCAAGTAAACTACAATTCCTTCTTACCTCACTTTCCTTCTTCTGAAGAGTTTCAGTACTCTAAAAATATGTTTCTCAACCTATTGAACGCATCTCCATTTCTTATTGAACGTGAGGTAGATCATCCGTATAGTGAAGCGTCCAAGGAATACGTCTGTGAGAGTTATGTGGCTGGCGGATGCCCTCAGTGCGGAGAAATAACTATTGGCATTGAGTGCGAAAATTGTGGTTTATATCAGGATGAATGTAATTTGATTGCGCCTTTCCACTCTGTAACAAAAGAAAACCTTGTCCTTAAGCCAGTAAATCGACTTTATATTAAGCTAGAAAAAGAAATATCAGATAAACTCTTAATACAAATGTATTGTAACAACAATGCAATGAGTCGTGTTTGCTATGATAATTATAATAAATACTTAGATAAAGGAAACTTAAAGTATATTCCTGTTTCCTCTCTACGAAAAAAAGGTGTACCTGTATATGGTGAACAGGTTCTTTCTGTAGTAATGGAACGCGCTTTACGTTCTTATCATGGTATATCTCAATATCCACGAGCAAATCGACACTTATTTTTCTGTGGATATGACAATATGTGTGGTAGTGGGATGCTACTTCCATATATCTTAAAAATTTTAGGTATACCTAATTCTCAATTACCTGTAGGAGTTATCAATAACTTCTGCTTACTCGAAAATAAAAAATTCTCTACCGGAGAAAATCATGCCATCTGGGCGAATGAGTTCCTAAGTTCGCACCCTTCAGACTTAGTCCGACTTTATCTTTCTTATATTCAATCACCTACAATAAATAGTAACTTCTGCCTTAAAGAATTATATAACTTATCAAACCAATTCGTTACATTGCTCATTACTATTTTTGAAGAGTGGAATAGATTAAATACGTATTACACCGGCATCGTTGAAGCCGGACCTTGGCTGAAACAAGATATTATATTTTATAAAGAGCTCAATAGTTCAATGTCCTTCTGCATCGACAATCTATTAAGTTACGCTTCAAAAGCCACCGTAAATCGTGTGATATACTTATTAAAGTCAATTAAAGATTATATTTTTGAAAGTGACAGCTACCGATATAATCAAAATTATCTCAGAACAAGGCTTGCACTTATTTCCTATGCATATCAGTGTCTGGCATTTTGCTTATATCCTTTGACACCTATAATATCTACTTGCATCTTAGATTGTTTAAATACAGATATCGCCAATTATCAATCACAGAAAAACGAGATTCCGGTTATAGAAGGTTTGGATTTTTCTAAACTTATAGAGGAATTAAGTAAAATAAAAGAGGATGTCCTGTAAAATGAAAAAACGTATAGGATTAATTGGCTGTGGTAATCTAGGTTACTCTATTGCATATTACATTGGAAAGCTTGGATTTGACGAATTATATGTACACGACCTTGGAAAGGAAAAAGCTTTAAAGCTTAAAAAGCAAATATCAGAAATTTTCCCGCTAATGCATGTTGAAGAAGGTATTAACAGTGAAAAGTTGGATGTGGTAATTCTATCACTCAGTGGCCCAGCAACTATCGACTTTGTCACTAACCCCAAAAACCACTCATTCTTTAATGGGAATAAAGTCTTCGTAAGTTTAGGCAGGCCGAACTATGATGATGAGGCAAGACACAGAAAACTTAACAGCTATCTCGTTGAAAATGGTATTACTTTATTATTTGGTTTTGGATTAGAACCCGGTCTCGTTGAGATACTAATGAATTATTTGGGATGGAAGCATCGAGAAGACGAATTAGAGAGCATATACGCTGTTTGTGGTGGTGTTCCGAAGCATCCGACTAATCCATTAAATTACGATTTACTTTTCGGTGATCGATTGCCAGCATTAAATCGTAGGGCTTTATTCAAGCTAAATAGTGAGTTAAGTCATTGTAATCGCTTTGACATAAGCGAAAAAAGATTTGTTGAGGGTGTTGGCATGCTTGAAGTATATCACGATGGGCTATCACCGTACCTCCTTTCTTCGCCTTATATTCAAAAGATCCCAAATATAAAGCAACAAACTGGTAGGTGGCCTGGATTTTTCAACTGCATGCAAGTCTTAATTAATTTAGGTTTGCTTGATGAAAATAAAACACTAGCTTGTGAAGCCACACCTAGTGACTTAACACATTCTATCCTCAAGCGTAGTGGCAATCTCAAGTATAATAAACCTGATATTAGTTTTGTAGAAGTTTCTTGCCAAGTGACCTCGGGAGAACATTCAATAATTAGTGTTATATCTTCGTTTGATGAAAAAATTAATCTGACAGGAATGGCACAGATGACAAGCTTCATGGCTACATGGACTGCATGGTTAGTTTCACATCAAACAGATGTTTGCGAACCTGGATTAATGTTAAGTCACGAATATATAAAAGGCGATAAGACTTGTGATTTACTTGAGTCATTTAATAAACACCTAAACTGCGTAGTCAGGTTTTCGTAAACAAACTACAATAGATACGCTAATGTCTAGAATACATAATATGTATATTTCAATTATCAATCTCTTCAGAGATGAATTAATTATCACCTTGAATTAGTAAAAGAATCAAGGAACACCTTTATTGATGACACCTTGAAATCATAAGTAAAAGGAAATGTATGACTTCAACTAAATATGTTCCACTTTCCAGTGAAAATTTGATTGTGGTAATAATCCTAACTTTTCTACTTTTTATTGGATTGTTGGGTACAGATATTCATCTTTCTGCGTTACCGGAGATGATGGACTTCATGAATACCAATCAGCAACTGATGCAATCTTCAATTTCAATTTTCCTATTAGGGGTAGGAGTAAGTTCTCTCATTTATGGTCCGTTAAGTGACAAATATGGTAGAAAACCAGTTATTATAGTAGGTCTTTTCATTGCAATTTTTGGCAACTTATGGGCTGTTACACTTTCTACTATAGAGCCATTTCTGATTGCTCGCTTTGTTCAAGGAGTTGGTTGCGGTGTTTGCATTGCGCTACCAAGAATCGTACTATCAGATATAGTACAAGGTGAACGTTATGCTATCACCAGCTCTTACATTACTTTGTTTACAGGTCTTTCCATAGTACTTGGTCCAGTTTTAGGGAGTTTCATCCAAAGCTGGTATGGATGGAAGGCCAACTTCATTGCTATGGCACTAATGATTTTTTTTATGCTAATAATGTATACTTGGCTTTGCCCAGAAACGAACAAATATAAGAATCAATCCATACAATTAGTTAATGTATTTGCAAATTACAGGTTAGTTTTACAGAATAAAATATTTTTTTCGGCTACGTTATTAGCGGGCATTGGCATGACCTGCTTTGTGATGTATACCAGTTCTAGTTCTTTTGTATTACAGGAGCAGTTTGGGTTATCTCCGACAGTCTATGGCTGGATGTCTGCTTTCGTTGGTTCAGGGTTGCTGATTAGTCGCTTTCTGCTGCCAAAGTTTATAAAGCGCTATGGTATGAACCAAATGATCCTCACAGGGTTGTTCATCCTGATAATCTGCGGTTCATCTTTGCTTATTTTTTCGAAACTTGGGTATTTAACTATTGCTTCCTTTCTTTTAAGCGTAGCAGGAATATTCTTCAGTTACACATTCATTGTTCTTTGCGCTTCCGCAATATCTATGACCCCATTCACAGACAAACGTGGCTCAGCTGGTGCGGTATATTCATGCTCACAAATGGCGTTAGCATTTGCGGTGAACTCGATAGTATCGTTGTTATCAGATAATGCTGTTGAAATACTAGGTGTCAGCTATATAGCTCTTCCTGTACTTGGCATATATCTCTTAAGGAAAATACAAAGTAAACAAGATCACATAATTTCAGGAGTTAGTTCCTCATGATTAATTATCGTCATAACTACCCTCTAGATCCACAAGATGTTGCTAGAGTCTTCGATTCATCTGGTATTATACGACCTAGCAATAATATTCCTCGTATAAAACGGATGTTAGATGGGGCCAATTTAACATTTTCGGCTTGGGATGAAGATACACTAATTGGTGTCTGTCGTGCACTAACAGACTTTAGCTACTGTTGTTATTTATCAGATCTTGCCGTAGACGCAAAGTACCAGGGAAAAGGTATTGGTAAGCATCTTATTAGCATGGTTCAAGAAGCTATTGGCGAAGAAGTGTCTTTAATATTACTTTCAGCTGCCGGAGCTATAAACTATTATCCACATATCGGTTTATCGAAAGCTGACAATGCATTTATTTTAAAGAGAAGCCGATAATTATTAGTTCTAACTAATAATTATTAATGGTATTTTTCTAAGGGAGGAGACTTGGTCAGTAATCCTCCCACTGCAACTGTACGCTCTTGTTTTTGTTGCTCTGTATCCGCCCCATGATCCCACGGGGCGATATTATTAGTGTTTGAAGGGCTTTGTTGCTTAATTCAGAGAGAAGACATGCCTGTCCCATCGTGCTTAATTCTTAAACGATATACTGAGTTTCAAGCATACCTAGCCCTGTAAGCTTATTCGGCGCTTTGATCATAGCGTAAGTCTCGCCAACTTGAGCGTTGTAGTTTCTCAGGCTTAACCTCCCACCTAGCAACTGCTTCACGCGATACATGGCTGTTTCAGAGAGCGAACGCTTGTGATAACCATACCGCTTTTTCCACTTCTTGTTAGAGCCGTAGAGCTTCTGACAACCTACTGCTAAATTACGAGGGTGTCCTTGCTCCCAGTCTCATAGCGGGATAAGCGGAACCGCTCGCTTGATCCGTATGGCATCATGGCAATTCCTTGTGTCATAAACGCCATCACCTGATATCTCAATGATTTTACGACATGTCTGCTTGAGTAAGTTGGGGAGCACTTCGGCATCGGTTACGTTAGATAAGCTCAGCTCTGCTGCGACTATTTCGTGGGTGCTTGTATCTACTGCGATATGCAGCTTACGCTAGACTCTGCGCTTCCCATCACTATCATGCTTCTTGACTTTCCGTTCACCTTCACCATAAACCTTGAGGCCAGTGGCATCAATGGCCAGATGTTTTATTGCTCCTCTGGTTTTGGTTTTAAATGAAACTTCAACTTCTTTAGCTCGGCAGCTTATAACAGGTGTAGTGCGGGCAAACAAGTGGGATGTTAGCCAGCTTAAATACTGGGTCTAGAAAACCTTGCAGCGATCTCAATGGCATAGAAAAAACGCGTTTCATCATCAGTGCGGTAGTAATGGCTAAGTCGCTGAATCGGCTAGATCTACCGCGCTTGCCTTGTTTGTTTTGCTTCCACTTGGCTATCGCTTCCTCATCAATCCAAAAAGTCAGAGAACCACGGTTGATTAAGGCTTTATTGTACTGCTTCCAGTTAGTTGTTTTGTAACGAGGTTTAGACATGAGGCTACGACGATTGATAGGTGTAGCCGATCAGATCGTAGCTTCTAGATTTAATTCCATTGATTTAAGCAACAAAGCCTAGGTCAAATTATAGTCACGATAACGGACAGGAATGTGTCCGATTTTTCTCAAGAGGTATCAGAGAACGCTTGTTGATGTATGAATTAAGAGTCTTTGTTCTCGAGGAGTACGTTTGTGATGAACTAAATTGCTGCTAAAAGAATTAAGTAGATAAGGAGTGGGATGAGTTATCAAGAAGTGAACATGAAGGAAGTTTGGGAATTGCCTGCGTAATCCTAAATGAAAATCGCCCGCTGTTGGGTTAGATTAGGATGAGGACAACTTATCTAAAGCCAATAAAGTAAACCACTAATCCAAAGAAGCTTCTGTCCAAAAGTGTGTCAGCACTCAGTTTTAGGGACAAAGTTAGTAACTTAACAATCGTATATATCTTGACGTCAAATGGTGAACCAAGATTTAATCTGTACAATACAAACGATTAAATTGATTTTATAACATAACGAAAAGCTATTATAAAGTAAGCATTTAATTTTTTTGTGTTTGGGTTCAAATCCCTCCACCACATTAAAGAAAGCCGGGTATTTTGAACTGACCCCCCAATAGTTGGACACCAATTATTGGGGGTCTTTTTATGTCCAAATATAGCCGTGAGCTAAAATGTATCATTGCTAAGCAATACTTAGATGGCACGTCATCTCTCTACTTAGCAAAACAATATTCAATTTCTTCAAGGCAGATACGGTATTGGGCTCAAGTCTTTGCTACCCATGGTACTGATTCATTTTACCAACTAAGCATGCCGCGACTGTTCAAACAAAACGAAAAGCATTGAATTTAATGTGGACGAATGAATGGTCTCTCACGCACACTAGCGCTGTATTAAACCTCTCATCCCCTGGGATACTCTCTGTCTGGCTCAAAAGATTTAATGAGCTCGGTATCAAAGGGCTCAAAATGCGCCGGAAAGGAAGACCCTCAATGAAACAGCAACCTCAACGTACCACTAAGCCTGATAATGAAATGACGCTTGAGGAGCTAAAAGAGGAGTTGGTCTACTTACGAACCGAGAATGCCGTTCTAAAAAAGTTGGAAGAGTTGGAGCAGGAAAAAAACCGTCGAACAAAGAAAAAGCGGTCATAGCTCTAACTCTTAAAGGCAAGTACCCGTTAAAGTACTTACTACACACTCTACAGCTGGCAAAAAGTGTCTTTTATTATCAGGCTCAAACGAGCAAGCGCCCAAATAGCTACGAACGTGAGCTGCGGTTGATAAAGTCAATTTATCATGAACATAAGGGACGATACGGCTACCGCCGTATTCACTTGGAACTAAAAAATCAGGGGTTCGTGCTTAATCACAAAACGGTTCAAAGGCTTATGGCTCAGCTCAACCTTAAGTCGACGGTCAGGATTCAAAAGTACCGTTCATACCGAGGAGAGTCTGGAACAGCTGATCCCAACGTGCTTGAAAGAGATTTTAGTGCGACTCAACCCGACGAAAAGTGGGTAACTGATGTCACGGAGTTCAAAGTCAAAGAGCAGAAAGTATACTTGTCTCCCGTTGTCGACTTGTTTACTCAGGAAGTGGTTGCTTATAGAGTGGCCAAAAATACCTGCTTGCCGCTTGTCACGGATATGCTGACGGAAGCCATATCAAAGCTTAAACCCAACTCAAAGCCAATTATACACAGCGATCAAGGTTGGCAATATCGCCATCGACAGTATCAGAAAAAGGTAGCGGAGAGTGGGTTAACGCAAAGCATGTCGAGAAAAGGGAACTGCTTGGATAATGCTGTTGCTGAAAACTTTTTTGCTTTACTCAAAACCGAGATGTATCACAACCAAAACTTTGAAGACGCAGATGCTCTGATAGAGCAAATTAAAGAATACATAGAGTACTACAATACCAAACGTATAAAAGTGAAACTAAAAGGCCTGACTCCGATAGAATATCGAACTCAGGCCTTGAAAGCCGCTTGACAGAAATGTCCAACTTTACGGAGTCACTTCAGAAATCAGCGGCTTTTTTGCATCTGGTGATCACACAAGCTCATCGTTCAACGGCTGACAGCAAATGCCGCTTTCAACAGCTGCATATGAATCGGCACCAAATCTTGATGTTGAGTTCGATACCCGCCACCGACTACGCATGCCATCGGAATAGACTCTGATTTCGCTAATTCAATCATCAAACAGTCACGTTCAAATATCCCTTGTGTCGAGACATTCAAATAGCCCAGTTCATCGTCTTGATGGATATCGACCCCCGCATCATAAATAATCAGATCAGGTTGCTGGTGAGCAATCGCTAACTTAATGACTTGCTCAAAACAACGTAAGAACTCTTCATCTTCTGTTTCACGACTTAATGGCACATCGAAATCAGAGAGTGGTTTGCGTGCTGGGAAGTTTTTGTCGCAGTGAAACGACAGAGTAATGATGTCGTCGATCTCTTGGCAAAGAGTTGCTGTGCCATCACCATGATGAACGTCGCTATCGACGATCAACACTCTATCGATATGTTCAAAGGTCAGCGCGTGTTTTGCCGCTAAAACCAGATCGTTCAACAAACAAAAGCCACTGCCAAAATCATGATGCGCGTGATGATAACCACCACTCAAATGAATTGCTAACCCACGCTCTATTGCCATTTCAGCGGCCAAGCAGGTTCCACCACTGGAGTAGAGTGTTCTTTCGATAAGTTGCTCGCTCCACGGGAACCCGATACGTCTCATCTTTGCCGCAGGTAAATGCCCAGACACAAGTAAATCGACATATTCACTATCGTGAACCTGTTTGACTTGTTCAACCGAAACTGGCGTTGGTTCGAAAACTTCAAACTTGCTCTTCCATTGAGGCTCACTATCCATTAATGCCTCTACTGCACGATGTAACAACTGATATTTGTTGATTGGGTAGCGGTGGCCTTCTGGTAAAGACAACTGTGAATAGATTGAGTGGTAAATTAAAGGGATCATAATCAGGTTAATTGCGCATCTTTCTCAAAATCATAACAGTCTCAGACTTGGCGACAACCTTAATTAACAATGACTATTATCATTGGTATCAGGGATTATCAGGAGCGAAAGCGAACAACGAACGTAGCTCCTCTGAGTGATCTGTGACTCTATGCCAACAGTAATGATTTTTATAAGAATATTTAACGACCATCGATGGTGTGTTGGTTTTAACGAGTCAAGCCAGCAAAGTGAACTGATTGAACAGAGAAGGAATCACCATGATCGAAATGTCTATGCCTGAAGCGAACCGCGGCATTCAATTAGAGATAACTGACAAGATACACGAGTAAGCGACATATGAACCCTCACCTTCTGCCAAACTTATTGCTGCGCTCACCTCTGGTTTTAATCATCTTGGGGCTCGTCGGCTGTTTTGGTGAAGGACCCAAAGAGTTATTCGATGACTATCATACTAAGATAGCCAACGTGCAAGATGCTGACGAGATACAGGAAGACAGGGCGTTTGAAAGCCTACCGAGAAAACGAGAACTGTTGCTGGACGTGCCCTCGCTGTCTATTGGGCTCATCGACAGCTACCAACTTCGTCAGTGTGGATTGTTCAACCTGATTGCTGAAAGAAATTCTATTCTTGGAAAGGTCGCGGACGAGTTTCGTAATTACGATTATCAAGTTGCCCTGCTCAAAGGTGTTGGTCAGTGTTTATCTGATCATGAATTAGACCGAGAGATCTTAGAGCTTCTGAAAGAGATCGAGCAGCAGAAGCTCGCACAGTTTCCACTGCATCAATGGAATCTCATCTATGCCAGTGATGCGATGCAGTCACAAATGCGGGGGAGTCAGTGGTTACACGCTGATCTCGGTAATCAGGTACAACAAACCCGTGGGGCCTTAGAGCATATTAATCAAGCATTAAACGCACCGCTCGTGTCCGGTGAGACCACTAAAGTTCAAGAAATATTAGAGAGGAGTTCGACTCTCGGGGATTTGTACTACTCGCTCACACGAGCTTCGGCGGAACTTGATACCATCACCAAACAGCTGACAACTTTTGATGACAATATCATTTGTGGCAAGCAACGGGACACCACTAAGTTTCGTTATCTCAACAATGTGTTCGAGCAACAATACATAGGTAAGGTTCAGCCTTACATGGCGCAACTGGATGGCTACTATCAGCAGTTAGCCCCGCAACTCGGAATGTTTGACGCGCAACCTGATCTGCACAGTTATTACTTTCCCATTCAAGATGCACACCAAGCCTTTCGATCATCAACTCGTCGCCATGTGGATTATTGGCAGCAGCTGTTTAAACGTTGTGGTCGTAAAGTCGGACGTTAATATCGATTCCCAATATCGCTAGTAAACAGCGGTTTGCTCACAGTTTTAGCTCTTGGTGCCCTTCTTAGCGTAAGTCCCTTTAGCATAAGACTTCTTCGTACCACCACCTTTACGACGTTTAAAAGCCGGTCTTTCGACTTTAGGAAGATGGCGCAGAGACTCAGGAACTTCGCCTGTTTTGACCTTGCCCATCAAACCATCAATCTTGCTTTCTAACGCTTGCATGAAAGGCTGATACGCTTGATTTCGTTCTGCCATGCCTTGCAGCTGGTGCTCCCAATGTGCCGTCATGTCTGGGAAGGTCGAATCCTCAGGTAAGGCATGAATCAAGCCTCTGCCCGCAGGGCTACTGTGAATGCTCTTACCTTGGCGCGTTAGCAGTTGTCTTTTGAAAAGGGTATCGAGAATGCCTGCACGGGTTGCTTCTGTGCCAAGGCCGTCGGTCTCTTTCAAAATCGCTTTAAGGTCTTTGTTCGCGACAAAACGTGCGATACCTGTCATCGCTTGAAGCAATGTCGCTTCCGTGAAATGTTTTGGTGGCTCTGTTTTCTTATCACCAATCACGCCTTCACGACAGGTCAGCACCGTACCTTTATCCAATGGGGGAACCGTGTCCGTGCCATCACCTTTTTCTTCGGTGTCTGTTTTGCCCATCAACACCTTCCAACCGGGGTTGATAAGCTGACGCCCTTTTGCAATGAACACGCCACCAGCGATATCAAAAACCAGCTTAGCATCCGCAAAAACCGCAGGTGGGTAGAACTGCATCAGATACTGGCGAGCAATTTGCTGATAGATTTTCATCTCATTGGCAGACAGGCCATTCACTGATGACTTCTTCGATGTTGGGATGATTGCGTGGTGAGCATCGACCTTGCTGTCGTTCCATGCTTTTGATTTCAGAGAAAGATCCGCACCTTGAGCACCACTTTGTAGCTCTTTCGCATTGTTGGCGATAGCGCCTACTATCGATTCCCGCTGCGAGTAGTGCTCTTTAGGTAGATAGCGGCTGTCAGAACGTGGGTAAGTGATGAGTTTGTGCTTCTCGTACAACGACTGACACGTATCTAACACCTGCTGAGCACTCATACCAAAACGCTTAGACGCATCAATCTGCAAAGCAGACAACGAGTAAGGCAGTGGCGCTGCTTGTTTGCTTTGCTTCTGCTCTGATTCCGTCACCGTCGCGGGTTGATTCGCAATTCGGTTAGCCACATTCTCAACCAGCTTGCGATTGAGCACGCGCCCTTCTTCATCTTGCCACGGTTTACATGCTTCGCTTGGTTTCCAACGCGCACGAATATCAAAGCTCTGGCCGTTATTTTGGTAAGGGATCAGCGCATGCAGCGTGAAGTAATCTTTGGGAATGAAATTCTCAATTTCTTCATCACGTCTTACAACCAAACCAAGCACCGGCGTTTGCACTCGACCAACCGACAATACGCCTTGGTAACCGGCTTTTTGACCAAGCAAAGTATAAGCACGAGTCATGTTCATGCCGTACAGCCAATCGGCTCTAGAGCGTGCTAATGCAGAAATAGAGAGTGGAATAAAGTCGCGGTTACTGCGCATTTGAGAGAGCGCACGTTTTACGGCAGGTAAGTTCAGGTCGCTGATCAATAGCCTGTCCATCGACTCTTTTTTGGCCTTAGAGACCTTGCAATAATCAATGACTTCATCAACCAGTAACTGCCCTTCTCTGTCTGGGTCGCCTGCATGGACAATTTGGGTCGCGTCCTTCAATAGCTTTCGGATCACCGTGAGCTGTTTGCTTGAAGCTTTACGCGGTCTCAGCTGCCATTGCTCTGGCACAATAGGAAGATCGGCTAAGTTCCACTTTTTATAACGGTTATCATAAGCATCCGGTTCAACCTGTTCCAATAAGTGTCCAACACACCAAGTCACCACATCCCCATTACCACATTTGATAAACCCTTGGTCTTTCTTCTGTGGATTCGGTAGTGCAGCGGCAATCGCGCGGCCGAGGCTTGGTTTTTCAGCAATAATAAGGCGAGACATGTTTTTCCAGATGCTACAAACAATGAGGGCCACATTATCTAATGTGACCCTAATAAATCAAGAAAAACTGGTTGTTTATACAGTTATCATTCCACTATTCAAGTTTCAGCTTTCTTTATAAGAATTCGACGAACTTCGAGAAATCACGCTCTGGCACCTTCATTGGTGTACAACCCGGAGTACCTAGGTATAAGAAACCAACGATTTGGTCGTCACCTTCTAAGCCAAATGCCTGACGCACCTCTGGGTGAAACATCCAATGCCCGGAGCGCCAAAAACCTTGGAAACCTTGTGCGACGGCCGCCATTTGCATCGCCTGTGCAGCACACCCCGCAGATAGGTGCTGTTCAAATGCGGGCACTTTTTCGTGCTCAGTGACTTTTGCGATGATAGTGATGACCATTGGCGCTCGAAACGGCGATTTCTTTACTTTCTCAATCACCGCTTCTTCACTTTGATCCGCTTGTGCCGCACGAACCAAAATATCAGCAAGCTTTTGAAGCCCTGAACCTTGTGCGATAACAAAACGCCACGGTGTTAACGCGCCGTGGTCCGGTGCACGTAAACCTGCTTTGATGATATTTTCTAACGCCACACCTTCAGGTGCCGGATCAGAGAGTTTTGCGATTGAGCGTCTGTTGAGCAATAGATCCAAAGCATCCATTTGAAGTCCTTACTATTTCTTTATTATTTGTATACTTGAACTTTAGCACAGAATACAAACGATAATAAATCTCAATACCTATCCATTTTAAATAATATTTGAGCCGCGACGAAAAACAATTAAGGCCCCTAAATCGTTGACTTAGGAGCCTTATCTATCGTTCAATCGCTAAGTTAAACACCATTATTCAACGGTTTCTAAAGCTTAATAGCTAACTCAACACCTTGACGAATTGCGCGTACTGCATCCAGTTCGCCGGCGTAATCGGCACCGCCTATCACATGCAGTTTGCCACCAAACTCTTGCCACATATCTTCAAATGGACGAACAGACACTTGACCCGCACACACGATAACGGAGTCGGCATCCAACACTCGGTCTTTCTTATCAATGGTAATATGTAAACCTTGGTCATCAATCTTGTTGTAGATCACTCCCCCCAATAGATTAACGCCACGTTTCTCGAGTGTACGCTTATGGATCCAACCTGTGGTTTTACCCGGCCCTTTACCCACTCGGCCCACTTTACGTTGCATCACCCAAACCGTTTTGTCGCTGAATGAATCTGGATAAGGATAAAGCCCACCAGGATGTTCCATATTTTTATCAATGCCCCATTCGTGAAGCCAGTCCTCTAAACTGTGTGACGTCGGTTCTGTCAACATAGTCGCCACATCGATGCCAATACCACCCGCCCCCACAATCGCGACTTTTTCGCCTACCGGTGTCTTTTCGCGAATCAAGGTTTGATAATCGACTACATTTTCTTGGTCAATGCCTTCAATATCAAGCTTTCTGGGTTCAACACCCGCCGCCATCACGACTTCATCGTACTTCAGCAACATCTCAAACGTCGCTTCAGTATCCAGTTTTAAGTTGACGCCTGTCGCATCAATCTGGTTAGCAAAGTAACGAATCGTTTCTCTGAACTCTTCTTTCCCGGGTATCTGCATGGCCAGTCTAAATTGACCACCGATGCGGTCGTTTTTCTCTATCAAATCCACCTTGTGTCCACGCTGAGCTAACGTCGTCGCACAAGCTAAACCTGCTGGGCCTGCACCGACAACGGCAATAGTCTTCGTGGCTGTGGCTGGTTGGATAATAATTTCTGTTTCGTAACACGCGCGAGGGTTAACCAAACAACTCGCGCGTTTACCTTTAAACACGTTATCCAAACAGGCTTGGTTACAGCCGATACAGGTATTGATGAATTGAGCTTGGTCTTGCGCTGCTTTATTAACGAAATCGGGATCCGCCAAGAAAGGGCGAGCCATCGACACCATATCGGCCTGTCCTGAACTGAGAATACGCTCAGCTTCTTCTGGGGTATTAATCCGGTTACAGGTGATCACAGGAATTGTCACGTGAGGTTTCACTTTTTCAGTTACCCAAGAAAATGCACCTCTGGGTACTTGTGTCGCAATTGTCGGGATACGAGCTTCATGCCATCCAATCCCCGTATTGATGATACTCACGCCGGCCTCTTCTAGCTTTTGAGCCAAAAGGACAACATCTTCAAACGTACTGCCTTGTTCAACTAAATCAAGCATCGACAGACGGAAAATAATAATGAATTCTTTACCCACCACTTCGCGAATCGATTTAACAATCTCTATCGGAAAACGCATGCGCTTTTCATAAGATCCCCCCCATTCGTCATAACGCATATTGGTACGTTTACAGATGAATTGGTTAATAAGGTACCCCTCAGAACCCATGATCTCGATGCCATCATAACCAGCGACTTGAGCAAGCTCTGCACTGTTTGCAAAGGCATCAATGGTTTTCTTTATCTGACGAGGGCTCATTTCACTTGGTGCGAATTTGGCGATCGGCGCTTTAATCCCTGAAGCACTTTGCGCAAATGGATGCATAGCATAACGACCAGCATGCAATAATTGAAGCGCAATTTTACCACCATGCTTATGCACGGCTTCAGTCACAACTTGATGCGCTTTTGCGTGCTTAACTTTACTGAATTCAGCACTAAATGGGGTCAATCTACCCCGTAAATTAGGGGAGAAACCACCAGTAACAATAAGACCAACGCCTCCTTTCGCTCGCTCTTCATAAAACGCGGCAAGCTTATGTAGGCCTTCTTTATTTTCTTCTAAACCTGTGTGCATTGATCCCATCAATACACGGTTACGTAAATGAGTAAATCCAAGATCAAGAGGTTCAAGTAAATGTGGGTACATGGCAGACATCACTTCTATTATTTTATCCTTGTGGTCTGACCACGATATCGTTCAATCTTCAAAAGTTCAAACAACCGTTTACATTTTTGTAACACCGATCATAATGCTTTGAATTTTAATGCCTCAAAAGCGATGGAACTGGCTACAATTCAAGAGAATTAAGGCGATTAATACTTGTTGTGATAGTTTGAGCATGGAAATTATCGTAGGATACTAAGCAGTTCATAATATTGAGACTAGTGGTTCTAGCGCTTATTGAAGCGGCAAAATCTCACTGCGGAGACAGAATGAAAAAAATATTCAAATTTATAGGCATGATATTTAAAGGGATTTGGAAGCTGATCACTTTTGTGCGTCTTGCACTGGTCAACGTAGTCTTTTTACTCAGTATTGCCATCATTTACTTTTTGTACTTCCATTCGGGCACGACACAACCGGTTGCACCAAAACCATCAGCGTTAGTGCTCAACCTGTCAGGCCCCATTGTTGAACAAAGTCGCTATATCAACCCAATGGACTCTGTCACCGGTTCCTTGTTGGGAAAAGACTTTCCAAAAGAGAACGTCTTGTTTGATATTGTGAAAACGATTCGTCACGCCAAAGATGATGAAAACGTTACAGGTCTCGTTCTGACGCTCAAAGAGTTACCCGAAACCAACCTAACCAAACTTCGTTACATCGCGAAAGCACTCAACGAATTTAAAGCAACAGGCAAGCCTATTTATGCTGTCGGTGACTTTTACAACCAAAGTCAATATTACCTAGCCAGCTACGCCAATAAAATATTCTTATCTCCAGATGGTGGAGTCCTTCTAAAAGGCTACAGTGCTTACTCACTTTACTACAAAACCTTGTTAGAAAAGTTAGACGTGAACACCCATGTGTTTCGGGTTGGCACCTACAAGTCTGCAATCGAACCTTTCATTCGCGACGACATGTCGGATGCAGCGAAAGAGTCAGCTTCTCGTTGGTTAAGCCAACTGTGGGGGGCGTACGTGGATGACGTGAGCAACAACCGCCAAATTGATGCTAAAACGCTCAACCCAAGCATGGACACGTTCTTGAAAGAGCTTGAGTCTGTGGACGGTGACATTGCCAAACTCGCGGAGAAACTTGGCTTAGTCGACGAATTAGCAACACGTCAACAGGTTCGACTAGAGCTCGCAGATGTTTTCGGCAGTGATGGTCAAGACAGCTATAACGCGTTTGGTTACTACGAATACCAAGCAATGATACGTCCAGACGACACCACTGAATCGCACGATATCGCGGTGATTGTTGCCAGTGGCGCCATTATGGACGGTGAACAACCACGTGGCACAGTCGGTGGCGATACTACCGCAGCCTTGCTTCGCCAAGCTCGCAATGATGACCAAGTGAAAGCCGTGGTGCTTCGTGTCGATAGTCCTGGTGGCAGTGCTTTTGCTTCAGAAGTGATTCGTAACGAGATAGAGGCGGTCAAGCAAGCGGGTAAGCCCGTTATTGTGTCGATGTCGAGCCTTGCGGCGTCCGGTGGTTACTGGATCTCGATGGGGGCAGACAAAATTATTGCTCAACCAACCACATTAACTGGTTCGATTGGTATCTTTAGTGTTATCACCACCTTCGAAAAAGGGCTGAACGATATTGGTGTGTACACTGATGGTGTGGGAACGTCACCTTTCTCTGGCCTCGGTATCACAACCGGATTAAGCGACGGTGCCAAAGACGCATTCCAAATGGGCATTGAGCATGGTTACCACCGCTTTATCAGTCTCGTCGGCCAGAATCGCGGTATGGAAGCAGATGCTGTCGATAAGGTCGCTCAGGGTCGAGTATGGACAGGTCAAGATGCCATGCAAAAAGGTCTTGTCGATGAAATGGGTGATTTTGATGATGCCATTGCCGTTGCGGCTTCACTTGCAAAACTGGAAACCTACAACATCTACTGGGTAGAGGAACCACTGTCAACCACTGAACAATTTATTCAAGAGTTTATGAACCAAGTTCAGATGTCGATTGGTCTTGATATACACTCAATGATACCAAGCAGTTTACTACCCGTTACGCAGCAGTTAACTCAAGATAGTCAGCTATTGAGCAACTTTAACGATCCACAAGGCCGATATGCCTTTTGTTTAAACTGCCAAGTTCAATAAGATAAGCTCAACGCGGTATTAATAAGAGGCGCCTCTGTGTGAGACGCCTCTTTTTATTGCATGATAATTCGCTATAATCGCCCCCCTGTTCCCTATATCACACTAAGTATTAATCGCCATGGAAAGAAAACACATCTATATCGCGTACACCGGCGGCACAATTGGCATGCAAAAGTCTTTGGATCACGGCTATGTCCCAATCGCAGGGTTTATGGATAAGCAACTAGCGGGTATGCCTGAATTCCATCGCCCAGAAATGCCTGAATACACCATTCATGAATACTCTCCATTAATGGACTCTTCAGATATGACGCCACTGGATTGGCAGACGATCGCTGATGATATTCGCGCGAACTACGACAAGTACGATGGTTTCGTTATCTTGCATGGAACAGACACCATGGCTTACACCGCCTCAGCGCTATCTTTCATGCTCGAAAATCTAGGCAAACCTGTGATTGTAACGGGCTCTCAGATCCCACTGGCAGAACTACGTTCAGATGGACAAGCAAATCTGCTGAATGCGCTGCACCTTGCGGCTAACTACCCTATCAATGAAGTAACCTTATTCTTCAACAACAAATTGATGCGTGGTAACCGCAGCACAAAATCACACGCTGATGGCTTCAATGCGTTCACCTCACCAAACTTAACCCCATTGCTGGAAGCGGGTATTAATATCCAACTCAGCAATAACGTTGTGGTCAACAAGCAGCCAGAAGGTGCGTTCAAGGTTCATAATATTACTCCGCAACCCATCGGCGTCATCACTATGTACCCAGGCATCTCACATGAAGTGATTCGTAACACGCTCTTGCAACCAGTTAATGCGATGATTCTGCTTACCTTTGGGGTCGGCAATGCCCCGCAAAATCCAGAACTTCTCCAACATCTGAAAGAAGCCTCAGAGCGAGGGGTTATTGTAGTTAACCTAACTCAATGTCTGGCTGGTAAAGTCAATATGGGGGGGTACGCAACAGGATGTGCACTAGCAGAAGCAGGGGTAGTCAGTGGCTTTGATATGACACCAGAAGCCGCATTAGCCAAGCTGCACTATCTATTAAGCCAGAATCTAGCTTACGAAGAAGTAAAAGCTCAGATGTTACAAGTATTACGTGGCGAAATGAGTCTATAACTCTGTTCTGCTATTTGTTATGCCATAACCGGTTGTGTGAACCGTCACCTGAATCAAAAATTTTTAACGTCCAATAAATCGTCTTTTGGGGCTTAAAAATAAGCGGCAGAAAAGTCAAAGGGGTGGCACTGTGCCACCCCTTTGTTGTAATTTAAACTTAACGATTCGGGTTAACCCTAACAATATCGTCTTGGTCTGACTGAAACTGTTTTTTGAGTTCAGACTTAGATTTGAAGCTAATGTCACCGCCAGCGGCGATTGTCATATGTTGAGCTTCAGAATTATGTTTAGATTGGTATAACATAACGGCCTGCATACACGAGTCACGCTGCTCTTTAGAGAGTGCTGTACCTTCTGGCCATTTACCGGTTTCAACAGCGTAAGTTAAACGTTCGTAGACCTCAGGTGTCATTGCGCTAAGAAGTTGTTCTGCATCCATGGGAAAAGCCTTAGTATTAGCGATTTTCACCAGAAAATAACCCGTGACAGAATTGAGTCAAGAACCTGACCTAAAATAAGTGTATTTGATCACAAGTGAAGAAATATGAAAATCATGAAATGGTTACTGGTTAGTCTATTATCCTTAACGTTAGTGGGTTGTTTTAAAAACAAAAAAAGTACTGACCAGTTATGCCAAAACAACCCTGGACTACAATGTGAGCAATTAAACATGGACGACGGGCAATGTCGTATTGCACGTACTGACCTCATATGGCATCGGTTTGAGGTCCAAAAACACCCAACCGAAGCCAACAAAATCCAAGAGTTCAAGTTAGTGACTGCTTATAACAAATGCCTAGAGCTTGCAGCACAGATCGAAGCCCTTGACCAATCCAAACTTCAAGAACGTCGGTTCACCGCATTAATGCACAGTAGTGAAGAGTCTGAACGAATTGTCACTGAGTTGTCTCAATCGAAGTCACCAGAAACACTCTACTTCTTGTGGTCACAAATCGGCGACATCAATGCGAGACGCCACTTTCTACAGTTAGAAGGAACCGAGGCATTAAATACCGCTGAGATGCAATACGCATTAGCCACATTTTACACGACAAGAGATTATGCCAAGACATTAAAGCTACTCAATAATGCCCTGACCTTAACGCATGACCAACCGGTTAATACTGAGATATTTAAATCCATGGCCAGTATCAATCACAAACTTGGGCATAAAGAAAAAGCCTACGTATGGGCGATGGTAGCCAAAGAGTTTAATGTCCCCATCGTTTCTGAAGCTGAACTTTCCGTTCTTTATAACTTTGAAGAAAAAAAATACAGCCGATTAAATGAAGACGCCGACAAAATTGTCGACGCCATTAAAGATGGGGCTTACCAGGCTTCACTGATATCGGACTATTAGCATTTAATTTATTAATACATAAAAAGCAGCGGCGGCTTTGATGGTCGCCGTTTTTATTTTCACTAAAGTCATCACGACGAATTTGGCGATGTCCCCACCGCTTATTCGCTCCCAAAACAACTTGTAAGGATTAAACAACAGTGACAAGTTATTTCGTTGTTTTGTCATTTTTGTTGAAAATTAACGACACTGAGTTAACACAATACCGCTCACCGGTTGTCTTCGGTCCATCAGGGAAAACATGACCTAAATGGCTATTGCATGCGGTACAACGGATCTCTACACGCTTCATTCCGTGACTTAGATCTTCTATATATTGCACGGCTTGAGTACTCACTGGGGCATCAAAGCTTGGCCAGCCGCACCCAGAGTCATATTTGTTATCCGACAGAAACAAAGGGCTTTGACAGCATGTGCAGCTGTAGACCCCCGTCTTTTGGTTATGCAATAACTTACCGCTGTAAGGGGCTTCTGTCCCCCCTAGACGACAGACTTCAAACTCGTCGTCTGTCAGGCGTTCACGCCAGTATTCATCAGGCTTTATCATATCGTCTCCCTTTTGAATCACGTTAATATCTCTCCACATTCTCAGTTATTATATTTACTTTTTTCTATAAAGGCTTGCATATGAGTCGTTTTGTAGCACATACTTTCTCACCAGAAAACATTGTACATATATACTCATAAGTGAATCATCATTTAGGGGTATTTTACCCAACTGGAAGGGTACAGAGCCACTCGCAACGGTCAATTTTCAATCACTTACACCTAATTGTTAAGAAAAGCGTCTCTTTTTTTTGACATTGAACAAGTTAAGTCGGATTATCTATTGCAGATGCATACTGGATTCTGTAATTTTACTACCAGTTATCTTTAATCAAAAATTAAGTTGTGGAGCAACTACAATGACTATCAAAGTAGGTATTAACGGTTTTGGCCGTATCGGTCGTTTCGTATTCCGCGCAGCTCAAGAGCGTGCAGACATCGAAGTAGTAGGTATTAACGATCTAATCGACGTAGAGTACATGGCATACATGCTTAAGTACGACTCAACTCACGGCCGTTTCAACGGTACTGTTGAAGTTGAAGGCGGTAACCTAATCGTTAACGGTAAAACTGTACGTGTTACAGCTGAGCGTAACCCAGAAGACCTTAAGTGGGATGCTATCTCAGTAGACGTTGTTGCTGAAGCAACTGGTCTTTTCCTAACTGACGAAACTGCTCGTAAACACATTACTGCTGGCGCGAAGAAAGTTGTTCTTACTGGTCCTTCAAAAGATGCAACTCCAATGTTCGTTAGCGGCGTAAACTTCGACACTTACGCTGGTCAAGACATCGTTTCTAACGCTTCTTGTACTACTAACTGTCTTGCACCTATCGCTAAAGTACTTAACGACAAGTTCGGTATCGAATCTGGTCTTATGACTACAGTTCACGCGACTACAGCAACTCAAAAAACTGTAGATGGCCCTTCTGCTAAAGACTGGCGCGGTGGCCGTGGTGCTTCTCAAAACATCATCCCATCTTCAACTGGTGCTGCTAAAGCGGTAGGCGTTGTTCTTCCAGAAGTAAACGGCAAACTAACTGGTATGGCTTTCCGCGTACCAACTGCTAACGTTTCTGTAGTTGACCTAACAGTTAACCTTAAAGAAGGCGCATCTTACGAAGCTATCTGTGCAGCAATGAAAGAAGCTTCTGAAGGCGAAATGGCTGGCGTTCTTGGTTACACTGAAGACGCAGTTGTATCTCAAGACTTCATCGGCGAAGTTTGCACTTCTGTATTCGATGCTAAAGCTGGTATCGCACTTAACGACAAATTCGTTAAAGTTGTATCTTGGTACGACAACGAAATCGGTTACTCAAACAAAGTTCTAGACCTAATCGCTCACATCTCTAAGTAATTTCTTTTTAGAAATCGCTTTAGATAAGCATTAGTGAAGACTGTTTTGAGCAGACTTTGAAAAAGGCGACCTGGTGTCGCCTTTTTAATACCTGCTATCTTTTAAATCACGTCTACCTCAAGATAGCCCAAACGCAAAATTCAATTCCAATACTGTCTGAGCTTGTTAACTCGTCATATCACAAGCCTCACTCTAGTCAGCATTTGAATTCAATTTCCTTAGAAGGATCATGTAATGGATTTATCTACTCTACCTGCACTCGCTGTACTCTCTGACAACGTCACTGTCGTTGAACACCAAGGTGTAAAGCTGGTTCGCATCATCCACGATAAAGCAAACGCAGCCATTTCACTGTTTGGCGGCCATGTGGTGTCATTCCAACCACGCGGTCAAGAAGACCTGATTTGGATGAGTCAACAAGCTAAATTCGATGGCAAAACAGCCCTACGTGGTGGTATCCCTATTTGTTGGCCTTGGTTTGGGCGCATTGCAGCACCGGCGCATGGTTTCGCTCGTTCAAGTGAGTGGCAATTGGTTGAGCATCGTGAAAGCGAAGCTGGCGTGATTGTTAGCTTGGGTTTAAAACCGAGTGAAGAGACACTCGCAGTATGGCCTCATCAGTTCGATGCACGCTTAAATGTTGAAATAGGCGATGAGCTGAAAGTGACCTTGGACGTGAAGAACACAGACGCTAAACCATGGACGTTCTCTGGCGCGCTGCACACTTACCTTAATGTTGGTGATATTCGTAACACAACCACAATGGGCATGGGTACTGAGTACATCGACAGTCTACAAGGTGGCAAGATTTGCCAAGGCGGCACTGAGCTTGTGCTAACCGACACTATCGACCGTGTTTACACACAACCAGAAGCGCAGATCTTGGTTGCTGACAAGAAGCTGGATCGCACACTCACGGTTGAAAATCACGGCCACAACTCCGCAGTACTGTGGAACCCGTGGGCGGAAGGCGCAACAGCTATGGGTGACATGCAAGACGATGGTTACCTAACCATGATATGCGTAGAATCCACACTGCACGCACCAAGTCTAGAAGCGGGCAAAACGTTACAGCCGGGTGAAAGCCACCAGCTGATGACGGTCATTTCCTCAAACTAGACCTCTAGCGAGTTTAATTAATAACAAAAATGCAGCTCATTAAGCTGCATTTTTTATTGCCCTAACCTCACACGCATCGCCTAGTAATCAATGCTTTAACACAAGCCTATTAGTCCATCACCTCTTTGTTCAACCCCGCACCATTTAGCTCTCATCACTCTAGTTTATAAATATAACTATCAATTCATTAATTATTATCAATTACTGCCGATAAATAAGTAACTATGATAGAAAGCTCAATAACAAACTTCCTTAAAACCACTAACAACACCTCAATGAAGACAGGATAGTGAATTCATGTTCGAGAAATACAAAAATCAAAGTGTTGACTTCCAACTTAAGTTGGTCATTTTGCTGTGCTTGCTTATCGCCTTTGGCTCCATTGCGACACTCGTGTATAGAAATGCCTCTCAGGTGTTATTAGACAACACGTTAAAAGAACACCAATCCAAAGTAGAAGCGATGGCCAAAACCATATCTGGTCAGTTCGATGCCTACCTGCATACCGCCAAAGTTTTAGAGTCCACTTTTCGTAACGGTTACCTAGCAGGTGTTTATGTTGAAAGTTATGACGTTGAGTTCAACGGTCATTCCATTCCTAACATAACTCAATACGGTGAGAGCCTAATAAACGACACCAAACTAGTTGATAGCTTCACCCGTGACACCGGTGCCATAGCGACCCTATTTGCCCCATTTGGTGACGACTTTATTCGTGTGTCGACTTCTCTTAAAAAACCTTCAGGCGAACGAGTCGTTGCGACCACGCTAGGGAAAAATCATCCAGGCTATAGCAAGCTCAAAAATGGCCAACCTTATTACTCTCAAGTTAAGCTCTTCGGCCAACGTTACATCACTTACTATGCGCCTTTGACCAATGCTCAAGGTAAAGTAAACGGTGTCTCTTTCATTGGTCTGCCAGTAGAAGAGGCGACTCAAAGCCTGTTTGAATCTCTACGCTCTGTTTCTTGGGGGGATACCGGATACACCATCATTGTTGATAACGAGAAAGAGCATCAAGGCCAGTACTTACTGCACCCGACTAACGTTGGCGGTGGTAAATCGATTGTTGATGTTTCTGACTACGACGGCAACAAACCTTTCTACCAGATCTTTGAACAGCCATCAGGTCTAATCCTATATCCATACAAGGCTAAAGAAACCGTTGGTGAGAAGTACCTGGTATACACTGAAGTTCCTGGGTGGGATTGGAAACTGCTTGGCGGTACTTTTATCAAGGAAGTGACTAAAGGTAGCGACGAATTGCTCAAGCTCATCGCCATTATTGCGACCTTGATTGCTGCTGCTACCATCGTCGCGTTAACCTTCGTGTTAAACCGTACACTGACGCCACTAACGACGTTAAACGAGTACATGCTGCGTTTAGGAAAAGGCGAAGTGAGCTTACATATTCCAAACAATGGTAAGCAGACAAAGAACGAGATCAGCAACCTAAATACCGGTGTTGCGAACATGGCAGCCCAGCTGAACACACTCGTGGGCGAGATTCGTGCAACTAGTGATCAAGTACAGAACAGCTCGAGCAGTGTGTCACAAGATGCAAGCCACAACTTGAGCCAATCTGATCGCCAGCAAGCACAGGTAGAGCAAGTCGTTACTGCAATAGAAGAGATGGCCACCTCTGCTGAATCAGTGGCACAGCAAGTGAACAGCATTGCCGAAAATGTTCGCCTTGCCAATGAAGACAGCCAGAAAGGTTTAGAAGTCGTTGAAGGTGTGTGTATTGATGTAGCCCAGCTGAATGATCAATTAGACAAATCAGCATCGGCCATCGAGCAAGTAAGCGCTGATAGCGAAAGCATTCAAACCGTCACCAAAATGATTGACGACATTGCAGAACAAACCAACTTACTTGCATTGAACGCTGCGATTGAAGCAGCACGAGCGGGTGAACAAGGTCGTGGTTTTGCCGTTGTTGCTGATGAAGTAAGAACGCTCGCTCATAGAACACAAACATCAGTACAAGATGTAGTGAGCATCATCGAGAAGCTAAAGTCTTCGACCCACAATGCCGTAAACCTGATGACACAAAGCCAATCGAATGCCAACCAAGTACTCGATAAAGCGCAAGAAGCAGGCACCGCACTAGAGTCGATTGCTTCTCAAGTTGAATCGATTGCTTCTCAAGCTGAAACCATTGCTGCGACATCAGAAGAGCAAGCTCAGGTTTCTCAAGAGATAGCAGCGAACGCGCATGCGATCAGCGACTTGAACCAACAAAGCCGTGAAACCAGCGCTAAGACCTCTCACAGTGCTGATGAACTTCAGAAACAAGCGGAATCGTTGAAGAATCAAGTTAACTTCTTTAGCTAGAAGCTGAGTTCTCTGTTTTATCAGCGACTCGCTCATAACCAATAGAGCCAACCATGCGTTGGCTCTATCTCTTCATTGACTGGTTCTATCTACTCTCGGATTGCCGTTAGCCAACACAGCTGCGTTTATTCTAGCGCCCCACTATGCTTCCTGTTAAAATTTTGGACTTGAAATTTCTACCTTGAGTTCGTCATGACTTACCAATGCCCTTTGTGTCACCAACCTTTATCTCAAAACGATCGTACGTTTAAGTGTGAAAAGAACCATCAGTTCGACCTAGCGAAAGAAGGCTATGTCAATTTGATGCCAGCGCACCACAAACGCTCAAAAGATCCAGGTGACAACAAAGAGATGATGCAGGCACGTCGTCGCTTCCTTGAAGGTAACCATTATGACCCAATGCGCCAAGCGATGGTGACATTGTGTTCTCGCTTTTTACCAAAAGAGGCGCCTAGCCTATTGGATATTGGTTGTGGCGAAGGTTATTACACCCATGAAATTGCAGTGAATCTTCAAGAAAAGAATGGGGCGACTTTTGGCCTAGACATTTCTAAGATTGCTATCAAATACGCCGCTAAACGCTACCCTGCTGTCGATTTCTCTGTTGCATCAAGCCACCGCCTACCCTTTGCTGAAAACAGCTTAGACGGCATTCTACGCATTTACGCGCCTTGCAAGGCTGAAGAGCTGCAACGCACCATCAAAGACCGTGGTGTGGTGATCACCGTGACACCAGCTAGCCGACACCTGTATCAACTGCGTGATGCAATTTATGATGGCGTTCGCTTGCACGATGAAGATCCAGAAGTGATCGAAGGTTTTACGCTTGAGCATCAAGAGCAACTAAACTATATGATGGAACTATCGGGGTCAGATGCATTCGACCTGCTACAGATGACGCCGTTTGCTTGGAAGGCGAGTGAAGAGTTTAAACAACAACTCACCGAGGCAGAGCAATTCAACTGTGAAGCTGACTTTATGCTGCGAGTGTACCGCAAATAAATTTAATTGATATTGATTATCGTTTGCGCTGAAATCTTATCTTGCCTCCTTTAGTATGCGTGTTCTTCAAGGAGGCATTTCATGCAACGTATTATTCTTATCGGATTAGCTACTCTTCTCACGGCTTGTGCTAATCAACCTGCAAAAGACATTTCTCAAAAAGTGGCTCAAACGGAATCCGTTTCCACATTCTATGACTACCAGTTCGCTTCTCCACAAGGCGAAACACTTTCTCTCGATGCACTACCCGAGCAGCTGATTGACGCTGATGTGGTTCTTATTGGCGAATGGCACACGCATTCTGCTATTCACCGCTTCCAAACCGACTTCTTAAAAGCGCGCCGCAACGCAACATCGAACATCGCGCTTTCAATGGAACAGTTCACTCGAGAGCACCAAGCCACACTTGACCAATACTTAAACGGCGAAATCGGCGAACAAATTCTCATGTCTCAAGCGGCAGCTTGGCCGAACTATGAAAGTGATTACCGCGCATTAGTTGAGTTCGCAAAAACCAACGACGTCGATGTTATTGCAGCAAACGCACCAAAACCATTTGTTCAGTGTATTGGCCGTAAAGGATTACCTTACCTAGACCAATTATCGACCGAGCAACGCCAATGGATTGCCGCCGAAGTGAATACGGGTGATAGCCCTTACAAAGAAAAGTTCATGGCTTCTATGCATCACGGCACGCCAGAACAAACAGAAAAACAGTTTGCTGCTCAGGTTACTTGGGACGAAACCATGGCTGAGTCGATTGTGGATTACCTAGCGTCGAATCCGAATAAACAAGTGATTCATGTGGCTGGCAAGTTCCACACCGAAGGTGGTTTAGGGACAGCAGCATCGATTCTACGTCGTAACCCTGATTTAAAAATCGCCATCATCAGTCCGGTTGAAGCGATCTCATCGGATACGAGTGACTACCAGCTAAAAGTGCTCTCCCCACCCATTCGCTTTGTTCAACCAAAGAACCGGATGAAAGCATACAAGCACCTCGCCAAACGTGGGTCTAACTTAAAGTGCGACTAAATTCACTGTCCAGACTTAAAGGAGAGAAGTCCAAGTCTGGCACGCTAAACGCTTGTTCAATCACGCCCCCAAAAATTGATATGACCTCAGCCATTGGAAGAGCCTGATTAACTTTTATAAAGCCGATGAAAACGTGACACGCGAATAAAAAAACATCATTATGATGATTAAGTGCACAAGTTTATCTCACCTCTGCCGATACTCTTTTTAAGGTTAGGTAAGGAGAGTGATATGACGTCAATAGAAACGAATCACCATCAGCGGTATTCACCTTTACAAATAAACACACAAACTAAGAGCGTGGAAGCGGAAAAGCCCGCCCCTCTTAAGGTTGAGCAAAATACGGTTAAGCTTTCTGATGAAGGCAAAGCCCTATTATCTGCTCTTAAGGAAATCGATAGAGAAGCGAAGAAAGTGGAAGCGGAAAACGCAACGGTTACCGATAAAGTTGAGTCATTTGCTCACGGCGCATTGGGTATGGATCACCCTGATAAGATTGAAGAAGAAGATCCTTCTTATTCCGCAGGGCAATATTTTTCCGCAGCGATAACGGTTGGAGGAATTATTCTCGCTCTCGTGTAATATTCCCCTTACTGTATCAAAGCGATTTATCGTTACGACAACAGACCTGACTTGTTCAAAAAAACGAATGTACTCCATAATTCCGCTCTCATTTTTAATGGAATAATTCGTGTGAAAAACTCGTTTTCGCTTATTGATAAGCCCACCTTTTTTGGTGCGATAGCACTTCTCCTCATGATAGTCTTGCCGCTGATTATGTTCCCAACCCAAGGGGCAGACTGGATTGCGGTAGCCAAAACCTTTATGACAGATCAACTTGGTTTCTTGTATCTAGCGCTTGGACTCGCAGCTTGTGCCTTCATGGTTTATGTTGTGTTCAGTGATATGGGACAAATCAAACTGGGCGAAGCCGATGAAGAACCAGAGTTTAAAACCGCCTCATGGGCAGCCATGCTTTTCTGTGGCGGTATCGGAGCAAGTATCTTGTACTGGGGTTGTATTGAATGGGCTTACTACTATCAATCACCACCTTTCCAACTAGAGCCTGGCAGTGAAGAAGCCGTTCGCTGGGCTGCAACCTATGGTTTATTCCACTGGGGTCCGATCGCTTGGTCTATCTACCTAATTCCTGCGATTCCTATTGCCTACTTTTTCTATGTACGGAAACAACCTGTATTAAAAATTTCTAGCGCATTGATGCCTGTTCTGGGCGAACACCACAGCCGCGGTGTTGCAGGTAAAGTGGTTGATATCCTATTCATATTCGGTCTATTAGGTGGTGCAGCGACAACGTTAGGTTTAGCCGCTCCTCTTATTACAGAAGGCCTTAACCACTTGTTCGGCCTACCAAAAAACAACCTAACTCAAGCAATGGTGCTGCTGGTTTGTACTGCGATATTCGCGTACTCATCCTATGCGGGCTTAGAAAAAGGCATTAAATTCCTCAGTAACATCAACTTCTGGGGCGCGATGGGGCTATTGGCATTCGTTCTAATCGCTGGCCCAACAATTTTCATGCTTGAAACTGGCTTAGACTCGATTGGTCGCTTATTGTCTAACTTCTTTGTGATGGCGACGTGGGCTGAACCATTCGGCGGTTACGGTACGTTTGAAAATACCCACTTCCCACAAGACTGGACCATTTTCTACTGGGCATGGTGGCTCGTTTTCGCACCAAGTATGGGCCTGTTTGTAGCGCGCATCTCTCGCGGCCGAACCATTAAACAAATGGTGTCAGGCTCGATCTTCTTTGGTTCATTAGGCTGCTTCTTGTTTTTTATGATCCTAGGCAACTACGGTTTATCCCTACAGTTATCTGGTGAACTCGATGTCGTCGCAATCCTAAATGATGAAGGTGCAACCAAAGCAATCTTCTCGATGCTGGCACAGCTACCAATGAGCACGTTAGTGATTGCTGTGTTTACCTTGTTGTGTATTATTTTTACTGCGACAACATTTGACTCAATTTCTTATATTCTAGCGTCAGTTGTACAAAATAACGTAACGGAAGAACCAATGCGTTGGAACCGAATGTTCTGGGCATTTACCCTCTCATTCCTACCGACAGTTTTAATGTTCCTGGGTGGTTTAAGTACGCTTCAAACAGCTGCAATTGTCGGCGGTCTGCCACTACTGGCCATCTCGGTGATGCTGATGATCTCAGCCGTTCGTGCGACCAACCTCGATTTACGTCACCAGGAGAGTTACATCGAGCCAACGATTAACATCGAAGAGCTGCCCGACATGGATCCATGGTCGGCAGAAGGTATGGCGCTAGCACAGTTCGAGAAAGAGAAAGACGCAGCACAAGAAGCAGCAGAACTCGAACGTGAAGCTTATAAAGATCTTGCCGATGTGAAGAAAAAAATCCGCGCTTATGTTCTTGAACAAGGTGCACAAATGGAAACACATGAGCTTCCTGAAAACTTACAACTCGCGCTTGAACAGGCTGAAAATAACCTAAGCACAGCGCAAGCGAAAAAAGTAGAGTTATCAGAACAAGCCCAAAAAGCTCGAGTCGCGTTCAACCAAGTGGTTGCAGAACTACCACTTGTTTGACAATAGCCATGACACAGTCCATTTATTTGGACCCTCCTAAATAAGCCAAAGGCTCACAATAATGTGAGCCTTTTTTTATTCGGATGATTAACTCGTAATCGTTAACTAGCGATTCGGGTGATTGATAATGTGCAAGAATTAATTTTTGTTTTTATGAATCATGAGAGAGACCTGCAATACCAATGGGTTCATGGTTTTCTCAACAAAAAGCCCTTTCTCTAACCAAAACCTGAGAAAATCACCCCGAAATTCTCAACTTTCCCATCAAGTCGATCAAAGCAATACTCGACATTTTGTTGCTAGTCAGCGCTCTGCGATGCAAGCGAGCATTCCTCCTGTGCATCACACAGGCAGAACTCACACACAGGCAGAACTCCGCTTAAAAAACTTTTGGACAGAACCTTCTTAGAGTATTTATTTAAATTAGCAAAAAACGGATTATTTTTGATATGGCAAAACCTGTTAATATTAGTATCTACAGTCCACACGTATATAGCAATCGATCACCTAGTAAACTAAGGACTTCCCACGTATTGACAGAGTTGCTAGGTCGATATTGGAGCTACAGCAACTTGTCAGTGACTTAAAGGCAATAGAAATTGCACTATCAGGCAATCGAGTAGACAGATTCGGCATCGGGAAAGGCTTTTGTCGAGATGCTTGCTGCGTTTGAAATGCACATTAGATGTGAGCACCAAATGGAGGAAATCTCTGTCGTTTAAGTAGTCGGTAAGTACAAGGAGCGAATGCCGTTTTAACAACGATAAGGTAGAAGATTTTCTCCCTCTACGAACAGCACGATCCGATAACCTCAATATTTAGAATGTTGTAACAGTTTGATCTGAATCTGCTTTTTTCATTGACTTGTGATCTATGATTTCTTTTCATGCACAAAAGTTACCACGGTGACGAATAAGGGTTCCATGAAAAAAGTTAATTTTTGCGATGCTCAATTAAGGCAGAACTACTTTGCTGTTCTGTCCCTGATAGGACTTGTAACCTCTTTCTGCTTAATTGTGATTAAGGTTCCTGATGATAACAGCACCAGATTTGCTATCGGGGTATGTCTCGCTCTGTTCCTGTCCGCTGTATATGTTTATATGTGGTTCAGCGCAAATTCACGAAAATGCGCATCACTGACAATCAACAACTCTAAGATCGATATAAAAGTTGGTGATATCTTCAGTACTGAGGGGTTGAAGGTAATTGCTTTTAATGAATACTTCGACTCTATCGTTGATAATGATATTATTAGTGAAGGCTCGCTTAATGGCATTTACATTAATACTCAGGTCGATGACTTAGCCGAATTCGACAATACACTCGATAACAACAGCGCCCTTAACAAAAAAGTTATTGATACAAATAATGACCGTGAAAAAGGTAAAAATAAAAAATATAAACTTGGCACAATCTACGAAAAAGATGATTTTCTCTTAACTGCATTTTCAAAGTTTGACGTTGACAATAGAGCCTATTTGAACATCGATGACTACATTGATTTTTTGCTCAATTTTTGGAATGAAGTTGACATTATCTATTCCGGCCGTTCAGTTGTTATCCCTCTTCTGGGCTCAGGCATTACCAGATTTAAAGGCTACGATACCATCTCAGAACAAGAGTTACTTGAGTTGCTGATATGGTCATTCAAAGTTAGTCGAATGAAGTTCACTTACCCTTCCACAGTAACCATTTTGATCCACGAATCCAAAGCTGACAAAATTAATTTCTACGCATTACAAGGAGATTAACCTTGACTAGACGAACAAAAACATATCTAGCCGCCGAATGGGACGGTGACAGAAATGCCATCGAGCAACTTCACAAATGGAATGACAGTAACTTTTGGTCTCTATCTTTCACTGACGCCCATGACATAACGCAGGCTCGAGATGGTAGTTTAAATTGCAGTATAAAGACTTCCCTTAATACCAGGATAGATGCTTCGAAAACATTCGTTCTCATTGTTGGCTCAAATACAAAAACAGCTAGAAATGGCAGTTGTCAGTACTGTGGTAGCTACAACGCCTATCAAAGTCGATGTGTCCGGGGGAAAACCGTTAGTTATAGCAGCTACATAGAGCATGAGTGCGCTAAAGCTGTTCGTGACAATTTAAAGATTGTCGTTTTATATAATGCTGCATCAATTGACAAAAATAAGTGTCCAGAGGTCATTAGGTATTCAGGAACTCACAAGGCGATGCAATATATAGAAAACTCTAAACGATACTGGGATTACAACGCCGTAAAAGATGCGATAACCAATTAATGAACTAGTTAGTTACCACTCTCGTAATCAGGGCGGGAGCATGCTTTGATTGTTAATTGAGCAGCATGTTAGTTAGCTTAAATCTGACTCATTTTTGTTTCAAAATCCCAAAACAAGCAAACACAGAAGTGCAAATACCAATCAAACTGCCTCCGTCTTGAGCGATTTGGTTAGTATGCTCTCACTCTGCCCTCGTAACAAGTTTGTTTAAAGCTAGTTAGCCGATAGAATCTATTAGCCAGTTTTATAGTAAAAATTACACGTTCTAGCACGCTTTGAAGCATGTTACCAATTAAAGAAAAAATATGATCTAATTGGGGTTTTGCGCCCATTTCAACGATAAGTCCAATGTGACGGCTTTACCCCTCATCCGTAAAGGCGTTACAGCAAATCAGCTTCCACAGAATAATCAGTTAATGCCGATAGATTTTCGAATCAAAGCAGACATCGCTACTGCCATTTAAGTTATGACAGTGCCAAGTATGACAAATAAGTAATGACATATGATGTTTTTAGACTCAATAACTGCTGTGATCTAGAAGTGTACTCCAAAGTCATAACGGTTTTTGTGTAAAAATCACTCTAAGCATCGTTGATATTAGGAATCATAATTTCGCTAGACCTTATAGGGCATTGCCTCAGAGCTAAGTCTGGACTTTCTGCTGAAATGGGCACAAAACCCCGTATAGAAGTGACATGGAAAAACTCTTCACTTTACTGTTCGGATAATAATAGGCTGCTTAGGCAGCCCAAATAATTCTATTGCCTATCGATCAGGAAGAGGGTGCTTTTTCCTAGCATGGGTAGAAATATGTTCCAGCATCGCATTTGGTTGCGACTCTAAAGTCTGGATCATTTAAAGCCTTTTCAATAAGGCTCTTTTTGTTTGGAATATGTATTGTTGGAACTGACGACATAGAATCTCTGAACTTAGGAAGATTGTCCCATAAGTTTTTAATTTGTTGTTTTATGGTATTGCTCGAACAGTTTATGATATCACTCTTTTCCGAATATTCAGGGTATACCACAATGACTGGCAAACCATTTGTATTTATACCGAAGTCAACCTCTTCGCGTAATGCCCTTGAATTACAAGTATGTGAACTCAGAAAAAGAACAATGTTCTTAGATTTATTCAATCTATCCCGTAATCTAGGTTTTAATGTTTGCTCCCAATCGCTACCATCTCGTACGTTATAGTTTTTATTGTGTGAGTCCACAAAAGGGAAAGAAGCATCTTTACCTTTCCAGGCTCTAAGCAAGTTGTATGAGACAAAGTCCTTTGTGGAGTGAGCCCCCAAGTTAGTCTCACTGAATGGTTCCTTCACATAAAAGGCTGAGTAATTACCAGTTCTATTTGCCATGCTCAATTCTCTATACTTTTGATTAATTTGATCTTACCTTACCGATAAGCCCTAAATTTTTCTTGTTTTTAGACCAAATTGTGATTTGGGCATTACCGGAATCCGCATTTGCAACCGCGTGTTGGCTTTAGAAGACTCGTTAATACAGACCTTCTACCTAGATACATCTGTTTAGCTCAGAGGCCAGTATCAATCAACATGCTATATCAAACAAAGCACATAATCCTTCATTAAGAAAAGTAGGTCAAGCTAGAAATATTGTTATGGTGTAGACTTTTCGTCCTGAGTAATTTTGGGGCAGAATTGAGCTAGCTACAGCAGCTAGCTCAGTACATTTTTACATTATGCAGCTTCACTTAATCTCAAGCTTTCATAGTAATCCTCAGCCAAAGCAGTCGTTTTGAATTCGACTTCTATTCCAGCTATCTTTTCTACGGCTTCTTGGATAGATGCTAGGTCGACGTTAAAGAACTCTTTGCGAAGATTTACAGCGTTTACACGTTTAGAATTGAATTCGCGGTGTAGTGCTGTTTCAAGAGCTGGGGCATCATCGGTGTAAATCATGGCGTGTACGTCAAATGGGAATGGTACACTTGCATCGCCTAGTTCTTTAACTCTGTCCATTGGCTCTAGACGGCGAGTAAGACCGATCTTATAAACATCCTCTCCAAACGAACCAATGTTACTGATGACGTAAACATGCCCCTTACGGGTTTGTTCCGCCATGCTCTTAGCTCGTTCTTCTTTGGCTTCTGCTTCGGCAAGTTGCTGCTCAAGGATTGCTATGCGTTGCTCCATTTCAGAGCGATCCTGCTCAGTAGCCTTAGCAAGTTCTCGTTGTGCTTTATCAAGAAGATTGCGGTACATTTTTTCTTCTTTTTCGGCATCGGCAATCGCTTTTTCAAACTCTTTAATAGCTCGCTGTTCTTCACGGATCTGTTCTTTGATAAGCTTCTGCTCAACGACCTCTTCTTGCTTCTTAAGTGTGTATTGGTATTGTAGCTTGCACTCCTCGAACTTAAGTTCGATATAATCTATATCAAATCCGCACTCTAAGGTCGCTGCTGACTTCTCTAGTGTATTAGCAAGTTTTTCTATACGTTCCAGAGTACGCCCAAACGAACTCGGCGACACCTTGCCGATAAGAAGATCACATTCAATATTAAAAGCAGTAAGCATGAGCTTAACTTGACCATTTAGAATTTTATTATTGAATGACTTGTCGTTTGATATAACTGTTGACTCTGGGAAATTGACAGCGGTTTTATCTTTGATCATTTCTTTTTGCTGTTGCCTAACGTACTTAATCTCTTCCGCGAATCGAGTTGATGTTTCGTAAAGGTACTGCGGAATTTCAAAATGACCATGAGCAGTGTATTCATCAAGCCTTGAATATAAGTCGAGATCACCCATTAACTCTTCTAGATCAAGCTCACCTTTTTCAATACTTGAGTTGAGTTCGTCTAATTTTGATTTATTCGATTCTAAGATCACTTGCTGTTCTTGAATGCTCTGTTTTAGCGCATCATCTTGTCCTTTCAAAGCTTGAAGTTCCGCAGTTTCCTCATTGAGTTTATCTAGCTCTCGCTTTGCGGCTTTATTGGCAGCAATTATTGTTTCTCTGCTTATACATGCTGAATCATATTCCTCCTTTGTTTTTGCTAGCGCTTCATCTAGCGACTTATATTGCTCGACTTTCTTATCTGCTGAGCGTTTTGTTAGAATATAAGTTAATACGACAGCTACTAATGATAAGCCTGCCAACATCAGTAAATTATTGTCCATTGATTACTTTAGAACCTCTTGTATGAATTGCTTCCTAAGAGCAGCTCGCTCTTCACATCGCTCCTGATATTCTTCTGCGGCGTTAGCTACAGCATCTTTAAAAGCTTGTTTTGCTGCTGACTTATTTAGTCTCGATTGTCTCTGTAATTCGCGCTGAGCTTCTCGCACTTCTCTTTCATGCTCTCTTATTGCCTGAGCATGCGCTCGCTCACGAGCTTTTTGCCTACGCTGGGATTCACGAGCAGCTTGTTTGTTAGCTCTATCTATTGCTTTAACAACCTTTATAGCCGTTCGTAAACCACTACCTCGTCTAGCCAATGGTTTCTCCTTTAAAGTGGTCTAATGCTGAATTTTTTGGATGCTAACACAATCGAATATGCGCAACTGATGCTCATGTCAAACAGATGGCATATTTTTAGGATTTATGGGGTATAAAGGAATTACTAGCCTCTGTAGTACAGAGGATTGGCTCTAAACGATTTTGGGGTAGAAGCAAGCTTGCCACATACGGTTCTTAGCTTTAAACTAACTTTGAGATCCTCGGGTATCCCTGCTTTTTCTTGGAGTTACGATTTACTGTCTGGCCAGAAGTAATTGTATCGAATTGAACTTGGCTTAATTGCAAAGCAGACCACCGAGGACATACGATAAGTCTAGGTGCTTTCCCTCCCATATGCATTGGTGATTAAACACCCGACGCTGCACACAGAATGTATTGAATGACAAACCTTCTGTAGCTGTTTACAAAGCCATAGGCATTGCCTGTGGCTTTGTCGTATCTGGAACTAAAAAACTGGTTCAACAGGCTTACACACAAATTAATCTATTGATAGTTTCTTATGCTCTAAAAACGTTTAGGGGCGAAGGTGAGTTTGCTGTGAACTTTTTTGGAAACCTCTGGACACTATCTGCAATCGAAACAAACAGGGCATCCACACATGGTAAAAAAATGACATCCAACCACTAGTATTGCCTGTCTTTGTGTTTCCCAAAAGCTTGAATTAGTAGGTAGGCGTAATAACCGTAAATTTAACCTCATTTACGGTTGAATCTGAATTTCCCAGAAAACTGGCATGAATTGCGGTAAGATTAACCGAAAATTTAATAAAATTTACGGTTGAATTAGGTGATTGGTTGTTAACGCTGGTATTTTTTCTTCAGCTTTTTTAGCTCTTCTGGATTGTTTTTCTCTAGCTCTTTCTCATATTCATCCATATGTTTCGAGAGCCAAATGTGAACTTTTTGCGCATAGAGAGCAAAAACACCAATGGCTAAACTCAATGCGAATACAACACTTAAAAACAACATCCTAGTCCTCCCATGGTTTACATAGCGCTAATTATTACTAGCAAACAATCCTATCAGTACATCTATTTTAGCTGTCTTCCATGAACCACTGCTCGTTTATAGCATTTACAAAAATACGATGCTTGGACTAGTTTTAGTGAAGCAAAGCCAGCTTGCTATTAATTGAAAAGATTATGCAACTAGCAAACGTCGAAACATTTCCGTGTTAAAGTTATCAGGCTACGTCATATGTCACCTATTGTGTAAATGTAGTTAGATTCGGAGGTACTTTAATGTTCAGTGCAGCTTATGAAATGCTCGGAGGTGAGAAGCGTAAAGCTCAGAGCGTAATTGATAGTCTAAAAATTATTCGTCAAGGGCTTCCTGTTGAAACGCTGGATAGAGGAATGTTAACTCTTGGTTTGACTAAGACAGATTACGCGAAAATTATTGGCGTTAATCTGCGTACTCTCCAGCGAAAAATTAAAGAGCCGAACGCAACGCTAAGCCCAACGGCCAGTGAACATGCTCTTATGCTTGCAGATATGGTCAAAGAAGCAGATGAGTATTTTGGTGATCGTGATGCGACATTACGCTGGTTAAATAAACCCAGTTTGGTGTTTGAAAACGAAACACCACTTTCATTCTGTGACACAATAACCGGTATCATTCTGGTAACAGAAGAGATCAATAAGTTGAAGTACGGATATACGGCTTAACTGGAAACCTACCAATGATCTTGTCACAAAGCCACTTTTCTGACATAGCAGGGAAAGTTGGTCTGTTTGGTTCTGCGATATAGGCTCTTAGACACACTATGATTGGGTACAAGCGTGTTAGTTCCAGCCCATATAGCGTATCTCTGCCTTACAAAGTAGGCTTCATCCGGAAAGAGATGGCCAATGGATCAACATATCAACCTGATCTTTTGAGATAAAAACATCTCAAGAAAAATCACCATACTTGATACGATTTAATGCATCTAAAACGCGTTTTAAATCGCCTTTAAGCACAACTTCTAGCGGAGTTAGACCAGATAGCGCTGGAATTGCGGAAGTTAACCATTCTGCTCTCAAACCAGAGTCCTCAAACACATCCTCCATTTGCTCTTTTAAAGTAGGGTGTTGTGAAAGAATGTACTCTATAGACTTCGACTGGGTATCATCCTCAAGTTCAACTTTGCGTAAAGTCCATGAGCCATCGTTATTGTCGAGCCATTCGATTTGATCTCCTTCTTCCCATTGCAATTCTTCTTGCAGTATTTCTGGAATGTTGAAGAAAGCTTCACCATCACAGGTCTTCTCAATTTTAACTTTCATTGCTGCTTAGAACCTTATTCTATTCACATGGTGATTTTATGACACGCTTACTCTAGTTTAGCAAAAACAGATTGCCACTTATTGGAACGAACATACAACTAGCAAACTAAACATAAGTTACTTAAATTACACTTTTAAATAATTTCTTATACAGACACTTCAAAAGTGAGTTATAGTGAACCTATATTTTGAGGCGACCCCAATAGTAACAAAAGTACATTAAAAGGCACTTATGAAAAAAGGTAAGATGGTAAAGGCACAACCTATGCCTGATTTGAATACCGAGTTCAGTATGGAAACGCTGGGAGCCGCCATTCGCTCAAAGCGCACCGATAGAGGCTGGCGTATTGATGATCTCGCTTCAAAAGCCAACTTATCTCGTAGAACAGTCATGAAAGTAGAAAAAGGCGAGACCAGTGTCACCTTTGCCAATGTGCTCGTCCTCATGGACATCTTAGGGCTATCGTTACGCCTTATCGATTTAAACCTATTTGTTCGTCCACATAGCCAAATACCCTCCCAAGCTGAAAACAGCGTGAGAGGCAATGAGGACGGTTGGTATGAGTAAGTTACAACAGTTAGACGTGTTTATCGGTACGAATACCAAAATTGGTCGTTTGATTCTTCCTGTCGGAACAGAAACAGAGTTCTCATTCATCTATGAAGATGAATGGAAACACACTGGTTTCCCGATTTCGCCCCACATCCCTTTCGATGATCGGGCTTCGCCACGTAGTATTGAGAACTACCTCAGAAACCTCCTTCCTGAAGGAGAAGCCTTTGAGGAGATGATACAAAACACCACTATCTCCAAAAGCAACACTTTCGGGCTGATTCGTAAGCTTGGTGCGGAAACATCTGGCGCATTATCTTTTCGAGCTCCAGAATCAGAACCTCAAGAAACTAGTTTTAGATCTGTACCTGATGATGAACTAATAGAACGACTAGAGCGAAATCTAGCACCATTAGTTTATTGGGACGGTAAGGTTCGCCTTTCGGTTGCTGGTGTGCAAAACAAATTAAACTTACTTAAGCGCGGTGATGAATGGGGGTTTGGCGAAGGAAAATTAAGTTCGAACTACATTCTGAAATTTGAAAGCGGTAGAGCACCGTGTATTGCTGTTAATGAGTTCTTTTGCATGACATTAGCCAAGCTAGCAGGTTTGGACGTCGCTCATGTTGAGTTAACTCGCATTGGGAATACTAGGACGCTGATCATAGAGCGGTTCGATCGTGCCTATATCGCTACTCGTGATATCGTTCAACGAAGACATGTGATTGATGGCTGTCAGGCAACTGACTTACCTCCAGGTTACAAATACGAGCGTCAGAATGGGGATGAAGGCGATGGCGTATATATGCGTGATGGCGTTTCTTTCCCACGCATACTGTGTGTCAAAACCATAGACACGGTCATCACTAACCTAAAGCTCACCCAATGGATGCTCTTTAATCTAGTAACGCTAAACTACGATGCTCATGGTAAAAATATTAGCTTCTTCGTCACCCCTAAAGGGCTGGAACTAACCCCTTTTTATGATTTAGTAAACATAGAAGCCATCGCTCAAGAGGGAACAAAACGTAACTCACGAAGCGGTAAATTGTCTGCTGATGAGGGGCGTGCCGCCAGTATCCCTCAATATTTTGCAATGTCGATTGGAGATTGGGAAAGTGAGGACTTTCAAAATCCGCCGAAAGGTAACTTCAAACGCCCTATCACCAGCTATGATTTAGCTGAATTCGGCGCTCTACTCGGTTATTCTGGCACCAAAATGGCTTCCATAATGGTAGAAACCGTTGGTGCTATAAAAAATGCCCTGAAGGAAGCGATTGACCTTACCAAAGCTCAAGGAATCGATGATGGGGAACGTGAACACATAGAGCTATGTGTCTCACTCATCCAAACAGAGTGCGAATACTTGCTAGCGCAAGCCGATAGTGTCCCAGAAATGAGTGAGCTTCTTTAGTGGCTAATGCAGAAGCGAGCATTAGCAAGCGAGCATTAGCAATTTATAAACCACTTTTGGACATAAGCTTGTTAGTAGTTTTACTAAATTAGCATTTAACGGATTATCTTGGGTATTACAAAACCTCTAGTCAAGTGGCTAAATTTACTCATCAACTACAATTGGGATTAGGGAGAAACCTTGTTTGTTGGATTAGCCAGTCCTCCTTTTGGATCATATCAATCAAAAAGAAGCCGGACTCATGAGTTCGGCTTTTTTAACATCTGGGCTCTATGAGTTATCAAAGAAATGATTCGAGAAGATAATAAATATTATGAATAATTCTATTACTTGTTGATTTTACGCACGTTGTTAGACGATAAACCAATTTTTTACACCTGAATGCAACTGAACTCTATTACACTAGACTCTTATTTGGCGTGTTAAGGTTAATGATGATGAATGCGGTAGAATCAATAGTAGAGTGGTCCAAGGATAAGCCCGTATGGTGGAATCTAGCACTAAAGGTTGCTCTTGAAGAAGGAGAGCTAAACCAAAACCATATCGATTTTATTTTCAATTTTGCGAAGAGTGTTGAGGGCTTGGAACCGAAACACCCAAACCATGAGCAGTTGTTATCACCGATTGATATATCGGGCTACATGGCCGAAGAAAATTCGGTTCGACTGATTAGCTTGTCTCAAGTTGAAGGTGTTGCTGCGTTAGCGGAAGATCAAAAATTAGATTTTAGAAAAGATGGATTAACTATCGTATATGGAGACAACGGGGCCGGTAAGTCGAGCTATACGTCAATTTTAAAACATGCGTGTTTGACTCGGGGAGCATTGAAACCTATTGCGGGTAATGTTTTCACTTCTGCACCTAAACCTCCTCAAGCTTTACTCACACTCGAGATTGATGACACACCGACAGAATTAACATGGAGTAATGGGGCATCAAACAATAATGCTGCCAAGTCTATTCGTGTATTCGATTCATCTTCAGCACACCACTATTTATCTAATGAAGATGCTTTAGGTTATAAACCAGTAGGTTTGAACTTAATCACAGAGCTTACAAAGGTTGTGGAAAGCATAAAAAATAGAATAAGTGAAGATGTCATGGGTGGTAACGGTTTTGTTGCTATTCCATCGTTAAATTCACAAAGTAAAGCTGCATTGTTTCTTAATCAAATTTCAGAGTTAACAAATGAAGCTGATATTGAATTGCACTGCGCAACTAAGGAAGAAATTGAATCTATAAAACCATTGCAGGACGAGCTGGTTAGTGACATGGCCAAATCGCCAGAACAAATCAGAAAGAGTTTAATTAAGCAGCGTAGTTATATTGCCCCTTTACTTGAGTCCTACAAAAGACCTATCGAAGTACTCGGTTCTAGTAATTTCGATGTATTAAAAGGTTTAGAACTCGACTATCAAGAAAAGAAACGAGTATCTGACGCGTTGAGACAAAAGACACTAAGTGATCTACCGTTTGATAATATTGGTGATACACAATGGACTGTCCTTTGGAGAGCAGCAAAAGACTTCTTGGTAAAAGAAAATAAAGGCCAACAATTCCCTCCAACAAAAGGTGATTCCTGTCCGTTTTGCTTACAAGACATCCAAGAGACATCGGCCGACAAATTACAAGAACTCGAAGCTTTTCTTAATGATAAGGCTGCAAGAAATACAGCTGAAGCACTGAAAGCACTAACTCTGGCTAAGGTTGCCGTTAAGTCTTTGAGTTTGAATATTGCCCAATTTGAAGGTGTATTGAACGACCTTGACATAATAAAACCTGGGTTAAAAGTTGGGCTTGAGGAATTAAACCAGAATTTAGTAAACAGGCAGACTGTTTTATCAGGTTCCGTGCTACCCGAGTCGTTAGACGGAGTTAGCTTGTCTCATTTCCAAGCATTGCGGGAAATAGATAAAGATCTGTTCACGCAAATCGGAGAACTTGAACAGCAAAGCAGTAACAACGAATTTGTGGCTAAGAAACAAGCAAGACTGACCGAATTAACAGATCGAGCCTACATTGCCAAACACAAAGCAAACATCATAACTAACGTAAGACGGTCAAAAAGAGTAGCTAAGTTAAATGAGATCTCAAGTCAGTGCGCTACGAGAAGTATATCAACGTTGTCAGCTAGGATTTATTCACAAAGTGTTATAGAGCCACTAAAAGAGTCTTTTGTGAAAGAGCTTAAATCCTTTGGTTTTAATAGATTTGACATCAAAGTTAAAACTAGAAATAAAGCCGGACAACAGCAATTTAAATTAGAGCTAGCCAACTCAAACGAATCTGTTGTTGGTAAAGTTGCTAGTGAAGGTGAACAAAGGTGTATTGCAATTGCGAGCTTTTTATCAGAAATGAAAGCTGACTCTAGAAGATCTGCTGTTCTATTTGATGATCCAGTGAACTCGCTTAGCCATCAATGGAGTGCAAAAGTCGCAAAAAGATTAGTAGAGGAATCACTAGAACGCCAAGTCATTGTGTTTACTCACGACATAGTATTCTACAAGCTACTACTAGAAGCTTCAGATAGCCTAAAGCAAGATAAGGTCAATTGCATCAGCCTAGAAAGATCTAGAAGTAACTCCGGCCTTGTAAGAACCAATCCTCCGTGGGATGCGCTTCCTACATCGAAGCGAATTGGAGTTTTAACTACTAAGCTCCAAAAACTTCGAAAGATTGATGAGACAGGAACAGAGACTGAATTTAGAGAAGCTGCTGCGGTTTTCTATAGTTTTCTGCGTGAAGCATGGGAGCGATTGGTTGAAGAGAAACTATTAAATAAAGTCGTTAATAGGTTCGAAAGAGGTGTGCATCTGCAAAGATTAAATCGAGTAGACGATATTACTAATGTTGATTTAGAGCGTATTCACCTTGCGTATGATAAATGCTGTATCGACTTTGTTGGTCACGACACAGCCGCAGGTATACGTCCTTGTCCAACGATCGATGAAGTAGTAGCCGATTTTGATGAAATTAAAGATTACCTCAAACATCTACAAACAGATCGAAAAAGAACTTAAGACTAGTTAACACTGAAGGAAAGGTGGAATTTACCCCCGTGATACATCACGGGGATTAACCGCATGATAAGAATGGATAACTTTTAGTATGGCAAAAGCTTATTAACAGGATGCGAATGAGTAAAAGGTCTAAGCAACTTCGGGGCAGAAACGAGTTACGTTCCCTTGCCCCATTACACTTGCGTATTACTTTATTGGCGTCACAACCGAATGTTCATCCAACAACTCTTGTTGGAGCTCAAACACCCTAAATCGGAGCCTGGTGTTCTCAGCCTCTAACTGCTTTCGGGCCTCAATGGCATTATTTCGTTGCACCCTGTATTTACTTTTAAGCTCATTGGCTTTCTTTAGCTGATGTTTTAGCCCATCAAGCTCAGACAAAGGAACGCATAGCTCAATATCTAAACCTGTTGTCATCGCCTTATCGCGGTTGAGGTTGTATTCATCAATAACAGGTTTGGCGTAAGTCACGAAATCCTTGAACTTATGGACATAGCTATTGCCAAGCTGGGCTTCATTATTGATTCGGTTTAACGTGAGTTTTCCGGTTGCCTTAACATGGAGCGGCTTACCATCTAGTAGTCGCTGAAATGCATTGACCAATAACCCTTCTGCCTTGCAGGTTGCCTTATACTCTACTTTCATGACCACACCGCCTTAATATCATCATTGAAGTTATCAAAAGGGATGCTGTGTTTGACTAGAGTTGGTTCAATAGACTGAATCTTCTTTTTCCTGGCATCCAGAATCAACTCATTGGCATAATCACCCATGTCATTGATTACCCTGAATGAAGCGATGAGGTTGTCCCGCTCCCTTGAAAGCCTTTTGGCCGCTTTATCAGTGATAATCTTATGCGTACAAGGAGCTTCAACGATATCCATCAGTGAGCAGAGGCGCTCACAATTGCGGTTGGTGCAGTACCCCCCCGTAGGCAGTAATACAATGGATTTGTCACCAGACCTTACCAAAGCTAACAATTCACTTCGTGACATAACGATTTGTTCACCCTGTGCTAACCGCTCTGCTTTATTTTTGGCTATGCGCTCGCCTTCTTCACCGCTTAAGGTTTCCGATACGTTGTAAATCTCATCCCATGCATCGACCGCTGAACTTTCAACGGCTTTCTCAAATTCATTCATTAATTCAGTATCCATCAACAGCTGATTGGTACGCGCCAGTTCGGAATAGTTTGCATACCAGTTCGACATATTGATATTGCGGTGTTTAAGCTGATATTTGACTGTAAGAGCATTACCCAGACGGTTCTTTACCATAAAGACTACAAAACTTCGCCGTAAATCGTGGGGACTAAGCTTTGGTAGACCACATCCGACCTTCAAACTACCAGCTCGTTCTGGATTTAAAAGGTCGAATTCCTCAACATCTTCTTCGGTCGCTGTGATATTTAAATCTTTCATATTCAATGAATTATCAGCACCATCAACCTTGTATTGTAGCGACATTTTATTTATCAGTGCTTCACTGTCATAAGGGATATCAGAAGAAATAAAGGCACTCTGAAGATCTTGTAGCATTGCATTATATTGGTCTTCGGTTAACAAACTATTTTGATAACCATCATCTAGTATCTTTAACGAATATTTTCTAGCGGCTTGCGTGGCGTCAAAAGCTAACTCCAGTGCCTGTTTTGCGATAGGAGCTGTATTCCACGTTGTATACACTCTTTCACCCTTATTTCCTTTAGTAGAAAATCCTGAGATCTTAGGCACAGCAGCAAGTGTGTCGTCATAGCTCTCTTTGCTCATGGAAAGCAATTCTTTCTTTCGTGCAGCAGAGAATAACCCCACACACAAAAAACACATCCTGAGCAATTTGCCCAACCAATTTCCTCTCCTATGAAATGAGAAATTGGGAATAGCTTTTCGTTCAGGCCACTTGCTTGTTATACGAGACATATTTCCTGTAAATGTCTTCATTTCACTGTCGCTTAGAGCACTCACACCTAGAGCTTTAAGCTCAGCGTTAAACATTTCATCCTGATAACTATAAAGTTTTTCCATAGCCTTTGAAATTTGGTGGCGATATGGATGATAAGTTTCCACAAATTCAATAACTACCTTTAAAATGCTGATGTGGATAGCTTCAGGAAATGCGATTGCTTGCCCATTACCAGCGTTAGGGTTAACCCACTTAGTATACTCTCGCCTATGGACATATCGCGTTACAAGACCCGCTTTATTCAACGAATTAATGACACTTGCAAGTTTACGACACGAAACCTTACTGCCAACCCATTCCAATTTTTTGGTGCATTTTTTCCATTCACGTTCACTCGAAAGCAAGCTGAATTCACTCTTTCCCCAGAGTTTTGCGAGTTTTGTAAAATGATTCCTACTACTTTTCAACGAACCAACAGCCACATGTGAATTAGAGCTCGAATTCTTCTTTTGCCATTGCATCAGCGCATAAAGGTAAGACTGAATATCGTGGCGATATTTCACATCAATATGCCCAAAACAAAGTATTTTTGTGTTCTGCTTTAGGGCGCGAAAATCCCACTCTACATCAAAGACACGTGACTTGCCTTTCCCTTCAGAGTCAAACGTCACATACGGATTTTCAGCAAGTTCTTGGCGAAGTTGTATAAGTGCTTCAGACATAGGTTATCCTTTAAAAAATTGGTTCGCACTGGCTCTGTCTTGGTAAAGAGGGTGATACTCTCCATCATCCACTTTTTGTTTTGCTTCAGCGTAGTTTTTAGGTGCTTTCTGCTTCAGTCTGAGAAGAACTTTTTTCAACATGCCTTCAACCACGAAATACTCTTCCTTAGGTGTGGAATTACTAGCCACCATATTTTTTAGGTCTTCAATTTGACCTAAAAATGACAGCATTAACCAGATATCATTTTCTGAGGCAACTAACTTATGACTGTTACAATCAAAACAAGCCAGAAAATCCGTACAACGCCCTGTATCTTTAGAGAAATCAATGCCTAACTGCTTCATGCGCCTCGCCTCAGCAACAAGCTTTTCTGGTGTTGCCCCTGCGCATTTGACACCACTGGGCGTTGTCATAAATGGCTGTTCTTTACTTTCACGGTTACGCAATTTCTTATAGTCATAATCTGATAAAATATCGCTATGGAGCACCTTTGCACCCTTGATTGCTTCACCAATTTCCACGCCCTTGGCAACAGCGCTTAACGCGCCAAACGTGGCATTTAGGTTACTATCATGATTAGCCTGAACGCCACTAGAGTAACGCTTGGCGACAACATTTATGGTATTGTTCAGCCCCTGTGACACAAGGAAGATATCTTCTGTGACTCGCATCAGTACATCAGATTTTGTTGCCCTGAATCGACTTGTAGTAACCTTTATCCCAGTAATCTTCTCAAGCTGTGTATTGAGATAGCCAATATTTGTACCCTTATCATTGAAAGTCCATACCTCACCGTTGGCGTTAAAGAAAGGGCAAAGAGGAAGCTCATTTGAAAGCGGTATATTTAGTGATTGGTACATCAATTGAGATGTTTTAATCCATCTGGTAATCAGCTCTTTGGTTCGCTGACTAAAACCACAGCTATTATCCAAGGACCTATAACCTGCCCTACACTTTTCACCGTCAAAAACAAACCTTCCGCTTCCAATACCCTTAAATGCGATATCCTTACGTCGCACATTAGCGAGCACTGATGTATTCATACCTGTCAGCATTGAGAACAAAAAAAACCAATTGCGTGATGCTTGATTATAAAAAACCTGCCGATACAGTCTCTCAAGTGGAAGCAAGCTATCCTTTATTGTTCCAGGGACAGGTTGCATACACAACTTAAAGCCTCGTTTCTTGCCTGCACTTACGCTTGGTGTCCAGCCTTGAAGCTTTGCTCGTTCAGAAAACAGCTCATCGTCATAGAACGGGTGAATATCTAGCAACTCACTTTTCTCAATCGCTTTCTGAAAGGCCAGTGCGCCTCTAACTAACACCTTTGACAATGGTTTCAGCTCTGTTTCAATATTGAACGCTTTGGACGCTGCAATAGGTTTCGCTGCAACTTCTGGCAGCGTCTTAAGGTCAGACTCCCGATTCCACAGCCTTAATAACACTGATAAGGACTTTTGAATCTGCTCTCCTACCGTTACCCGTTCACCTTTTTCGCGTAATTTATTGAAGTGCTTAATACAGTCAATCATGGCTGTAATACTAAAAAGATCACCGCGATAACCAACACCGTCAAGGTATCGAAAGTAGCTAACAAGCCCACTAAAATATGTTTTCTTTGATCTGTTTTCAGGTAAGGATTTGAGCCTTTGGTGAATGTCTCTGACGATATCATCCCGATTTGCTAACTCCACATTCCCTAACTTTATTTGTTCCACTGTTGGGACATTAAGATAGCGTAAGCGATGAGTGTAATCTTTATATCCGTTGCCGCTGAGTAAAACCATATCCTCAAAGCGTAATGGAATGATCGGTGCGATGGTCTTCTCTATCGTAATTCTGGTGCGCTTTCGCCCTTGATTCATAATGCCCCCTCTAAATCATCAAACGCGCCAATATAGTCCAGTACGTCTTCGTAAATTTCATCGGCAGAAGGCATATCCTGTGCAATTTTCAGGTACTCTAGCGTCGTCGCTTTATCTTCATGGCCTAGCAGCGCTGACACCCTATCCAATGCATCATCGGGTGTAATTGAGGGGTTACCATATTCATCCTTTTTATTTAAAAGATGGCGAAAGATATTCACGGCAAACGTTGAGCGTAAATTATGTATGGAACCGACAATAGGGTGGTCAAGATCTTGAGTTAGATTTGCAGTATTACGTATTTCAATCCAGCGACCTGTAAAGTCCTGTAGTCGTGTAAACATGGGTTTTCCAGACTGGGTAATAAATAGGTACTCAAGCTCTGGGTTAATCGCATCGTCTCCCTCAAAAAGGTGCGTGTTACCAGCTTCAGCCTGCTCCCTACACCATGCTTTGAATTTATCAAGGCGCTTTTGATACCTGTCGGACTGCGAGTAATCATAAAGCATCTTCATCAATGGGGCGGGGATAATGGTTTCACGGCTTTTATTCTTCTCAGCAAAGCCCTCAGCAGTCTTTGTGAGTGATTGGTATTTATCACCGACACCCAAGTCCATCACAGGCTTTTTAAATACCTCTTTGCCGTCCTGAATCATGGTTTCGGGGTTAACAATCTGTCCCAAGTGAAGACTTGCAGCTTCTTCTCTACGCAATCCAGTATTACGACAAATCAATGGGTGTAGACAAAACTCAATCGGCAGAGAGTGCAGTTTATTATTGTCACCATGACGAACCACCCTGCGAGACTTCATTAATATGTTTTGTAGGATGTTCCATTCATTATTGGTAAACGGTTTTAAGTCACGGCGTAGATTACTGAGGTTTGTGCCGCCACTGCAAGCTGGTTTAGAAAACTTAATCCGCATATCTGTCGTGTGAACCTGCTTACGTTGATAAGCCTTCATACTGGATGCAGACGCCTCGAAATGAATGTTAACTGTCTCAAATTGGAAGGGAGGGTTATTGAAGCGGATACCTTGGCGAAGGCAGTGCTTATAGAAACCAACGACACTGCTCATGTATTGCCTAGCCGTAGTTTTAGCTAATACACCATGAATAGCGAGCTGCTTTATGCCATCCCGATACTGGTAAGTTAACCGTTCTTGCTTGTTGCGAGGAAAGCTACTCCATTCTGGTCGAGGGTCATCATAGAGAGGGTCAAAGTCCTCTTCATCATATTTAGCATCCCACTCTGCCTGCTTATCCAATACAAAACTGAAGTAATGAGCAAGCCCCTGCACATCGGTGCCAAGCTCAAGCACACCATTATCGATTGCTTTCGACAATAAGAACTCATTGACCATATCTAATGGTTGGTAGCTGATTAGGTTGTTTTTGTCGTCATACCCAACAATATTGAGTAAGGGGAGTTTCTTGATGGAGATCTTATTGCCATTGGCACGGTATGTAACCTGAGGTTCACCATTCTCATCAATGGAAACCAATGGTTTCTTGTAAACGAAGTTAGGGATAGTCGAAATTTCTATCTCTTTTCGTATGACCTTTTTCTGATTTATATCGTTATCTAACATACTAAACCTCATGCTGTACATATAATCAGCATATACAGCATTCTCAACTTTGAAAGTTAATTATGAGGTTATAGTCTATCAGGTAAGTTTTGGATGTGGTCTTCCCAATCCACCACATCAATCTCATACACCACTTTATTGCGAACACTTTCACCAGCAGCGTGCATCTCTGATTTAGAACCCGTAATCAATGGGTGCCACTCAGGGATCGGCTTCGATTCTGATAGAAGACGGTACGCACAAGTGTCTGGCAGCCAGTGAAACTCATCGATCTTGTCACGAGTCAGCTTCAAACACTCTTCACCTGAAGTGAAGCGATTTAGGTAATCTTTACACGAACATGTTTTGTCGTTTAACCAGCTACACGCCACATTGGTGTAGTAAACTTCATCGCTATCTTCATCCATTAGTTTATGTAGGCAGCACTTACCACAACCGTCACACAGTGATTCCCACTCATTCTCGGTCATCTGTTCTAGTGTTTTTTCTTGCCAAAATGGATTCGTCATAGGATTACTTCTTACTCTTTTACTGGGGTGCGTGTTATACCGCTAGCCCATAAAAAGTTCAAGGATAATAATTGTTCATTCTTTGATTCAATCAACAGCTGTCACTCTCATCATTTTTTGCTACTATCGCGCCCCTGTTATTTAGTGAGTTTAATTTGATGGAATGTCGCCTAGGTTGTGGAGCCTGTTGTATCGCTCCAAGTATTACGTCTGCTATCCCGGGAATGCCTAATGGCAAGCCTGCTGGTAATCTATTGAACAAAGGTAAACAATAACTTATGGAATGTAGACTTGGTTGTGGTGCTTGCTGTATTGCACCTACTATTAGTTCTTTAGGTAAACCTGCTAACATACGTTGTAAGTACCTTGACGACGGTAACTTGTGTACCATTTTTGGCAAGCCTGAACGCCCTCAAGTATGTAGTGATTTCAAGGCAGAGTTCGACTTCTGTGGAAAGACAAATGAGGAGGCGATGGCTAATCTTATTTATCTTGAGAAAGTGACATGACAACAGTCCTCTACTACACCAGATTCAGCTCATCTAAACAACGTGATGGTTCATCAATAGAACGTCAATTGAAGCTCTGTGACACATACAGGCTGACCCACAACCTACCATCACCCAACCACACCTACACCGACAAAGGTACATCTGCTTACCATTCCAAACAACTGGAAGGTGAATTAGGTCAACTACAACATGACCTTGAAAACAACGTGTACCAAAAGCCCATAACAATCCTATGCGAAGCTATTGACCGCATCAGCAGAGCCTCCATTCGTGATAGTCAAACAATCATAAACAACATCACCGAACACGCTGACCTTGTAACTGTATCTGACGGTAAAGTTTACACGCACTCTGACGATTCACTGGAAACCTCATTAATTCAATTGGTGAAATCAGCCACGAGCCGTGAAGAATCAGACAAGAAAAGTAAACGAGCAAAAGAATACTGGGCGACCTGTAAAGAGAATGGAATAGCTCAAAACTCTGTTTGCCCTAAATACCTCAAGCTCAATGCAGATAAAAAAGGTTACACAGTAAAAGGCGACATTGCTGATGAAATTAGAGGTATCTACAAACTCCTAAAAGCAGGTCAAGGTATCAAGAAAGCCCACCAATCATTCCCTTCATGGTCTCCCAGCTCAATCGCTCGCCTACGTAAAGATGAACGCATCGTAGAGCATGGCATCATAAGTAATACCGACTTCTGGAAAGTTCAAAGCACACTAAAGACTACAAGTAAATCAGGGGCTAAGAACTCAAAGAACTTGTTCCGTTCGTTATTTGAATGTGGTGCATGTGGCTCTAATCTTGTTTATGTTGCGCCTAGACCGTCTCGACCAACATGGTCAGGGCATTTGATGTGTAAGAACCGCCAATCCAAAGGAAGGGCTGCATGTCCAAACTCTAAGAACATCAATTACAACAAGTTTGAACCTATCTTCTTAGACTTTCTTGAGTCTGTTAGTAGTGAGCTATTTAGGTCTAACCTTGCAGAGGTTGAAGCAAAAAAGAGTCAGCTTGAAGCTCTTGTGATGCAGTACGAGCAACTAGAAAAGAAAGTGGATAATCTCTACGACATTCTAAGTGAAACTCCAACCAAGCGCGGTAAAGCCAAAATAGACCAGCTTGAGACACAACTGAATGAACTAGAAGCAACCAAAGAGACGCTTGAATCAGAAGTCCAAGGCTACACTGACATTCAGCTTGAACAACCCTCTACAGACCTAGAACGTGAAGAGTTCAACACGCAGCTCCTACATGCTTTCAAATCAATTACAGTCAAATACCCAACTGAAAACAACCAGTGGTTTACATTTGACGATAAGTTTGAGATTAGTAGTGATTTCACAAGGTGGGAATTGATTCATACTGATACAAATGAACAACCCATTGTTTTAGAGTTTTAGTAAAGACACTAAAAAGGGCTATCCAGAAAAACTGAACAGCCCTCTCACCTACCCTCAATTTTTGCTTCAAGCAAGACCACCTCTCTCGATGATAATGAAAGTCTCTATTTACAGAATACTGTTAATCGCACTTCGGCTTTCTAGGTTAGTCTGTGGTATTCTCTTACCAATAAAATACTGATTAAAATGAGTTATTCATAACTCGCAGACTCCTACCAAACAATTGTCAGTGAAGATAAATGGATAGATTAAGCATAACCACACACCTCATTGCAGTCCTCACTGCTTTCTCCGCATTCACCATGCCTATAGCCCTTGAGGTTCTTAACCGTGTAAAAAGCCGCTACGGCTCCGCCCATTACATGGACTCTATAGAGCAAATAATGGGCTTCAAGATTCAATTACTCTTTCGTGAATTAATCGTTACTTTAGTCGCTCTCATAGCGTTCACTTTATTTGTTAGCACTGTTGACGATAAGACCTTTTCAGACCGCTACGTCCTGTTGTCAGAACTTGCATTTGCTCTGATTACGTCCGCTTTACTAATCAAAGAGTTTCTGTTTATAAAAACCGTTTTCCTTGCTACACGCTCAGATGACTTGGTAACAGAGCACCTAATTTCTAAGCTATCAACAACTAGTAGCAATAACACAAACCATTCAAGAGAAGTAGAACTGCTAATACAAATAGCGTGCTTTAACATTGAAAACACTGCAATCACCTCCGAAAAATCTACAGAAAAGCAACTATTTGATTTAATAGAGAGCTCATGCATAAACAACGAAAGCAGTATTGACACTAGTACACTCAAGAAACTAGTCGACGGCTTAGCTGCCACATTAACGTCAGCAAGAAACACTAACAGTCGGGATAAATACGTATCGCTCCAAAGAGATTATGGAAGGCTTCTAATCTTATTCTTTGATAAAAAAATGCTGAACTACGATGTATTCGAACGGTTTAGTCAGGAGTTCTATGAAGAGAGCATCAAGGAAATCAACTCTGGTCAATACTGGCTTTTAAAGGCAGATTTCTTGATTAGCGTAAACGCATGGGACATCCAAAGCCCCAACACAATCACCTTTATTGATAGACACATCCGAAACCTCATTGATTTCCTAGTCGACAAAAAGCCTGAGCTACTACCAGAGTTAATAGAGAATTATCGTAGTTTCATTGCTTATGAAAGTCATTTTAATGATGACCTTTACAGACTCTCAGATTTATTTGGTGATTATAATAACAATTATTTTGAAGAAATGAGCAGCTTCACAGCCAACAACGAAGAACTGCTAAAAACAAAACCTCAAGAGTACATCGATAACTTTATCCTTCTATTGGACAAATACACACAAGACTCCTTATTACCATCGGTATTGCCCAATCGTCGCGAAGAAATCAAGCAAATCGCAAGTGAATACGAACAAGAAATGATTACTGAGATAATCAGAGAGCTTGCAACAATAGCAGCTAAAAATACGGCTCAACACGCGATTAGAGCTCTAGCACAAAAGAGTCAATGGGGTTGTATCTTAGACTGCCATGAAAGGTTCAGCCCAGCCAGTTCTAAAGTCATTCGATTGGGTGTAAGCCTATTACCATCATCCACAAGTTGCATAATACAACAACTAGGAAAATCTCATGGCTACAGTTCATTGCACTCTGAAGAACTGGGTTCTGCCTACAATAGAGCGTTCCCACTCTTAGTCATGTACGCCCTTTACAACTGGAGAATTAATAATCTGGAGAAAAACTTAAGGCATGGAGTTACCAGCATTTCAGGAACATTCAACATCGGTGAAAAAACAATTAAAAATGCAAAAAAGATACTGAGTGAACTCACACGTTCAATGTATTACGCTAAATCTAGAAGCTATGCAGAATCACTTTGCTATCACTTTGACATCAAACATGAAGAAGCTGAGTTCCACAATGCCACCCTTTTAATTATTAGGGCGATAAAAAAGCATCTCAACAATCAACTACAAGAGATGAAACGAACACAGCCATTAAGCGAAACAATCAAACAAAGATACATAGATAGCATTCGATTGAGAAGCAAAGACTTACAGTCTAGATTACCACTACTTAGCTCTGCATCTTTTACAAGAGAGAGACAAGAACCGCGAACTTACCCAGCGATGACCTACAGTAGGGAAACGTTCCTAGATAACACGGATGTAACCACATCATTTAGCAGTAAAAAGATAATTGAGCACATTCACAGCAACCTTGCATTCAAAAAGATTGAGGATAGTGGTCTACAGCTCATAAACTTAGAAATCAGTGACTTAGAGGATAATCACACTGTAATTATGACTAATAAAGATTGGCAAAAATGGACAGAGTCAAAAGATAGAGAAAAGTTGAATAGTATAAATCGTTACTTGGTTCGCTCTACAGCACCATTAAATAGTTATTACCTTTATGATTCAGAAAATGTATCGCCAATGATAACTCTTTTTGCTCCAAATCATGAAGCAGATGCAATACCTATAGTTGAACACATTAATAATGCATTTGAGTTTCGCTTCAATGATAACGGTAGTCAGGTCTCAGTCGAAATTGATGCCCACATTTACTACTGATTAACTCTGGAGTTAGACGACTAGCTCCCTTGCATTGCTTTTTTAATGCGTTGCACTGAACTAACTCCGCAACCCAATTTTTTAGCAATCTTACGAAGACTTAGAGGGTTATCAGCACACAGTTCATCAATAACCTGCTGGTGGAGCTGAACATTCTTCTTTCGACCTTGAAACTTTTCCTTCCACTCATCATCAGATAACTTATCTCGACCAGCTTGAGCACTGGCAAGGCGAGCCTGACGTTCATTCTCCGCAATACCAGCAAGTAACGTCAACTGCACATCAACGAGCATGTCTTCAGTAGCCTTGCCTGTGTATTGAAGTACCAGCTCTTGGTTTACCGTCTTCAATACAACACCACGCTTAAGAAGCATCTGAGACATTTCCCTAGCATCGTGATAGTTACGACCAAGACGGTCAAACCACCACATAATGAGCTCATCACCCTTGCGTAGACCAGTGACATCACCAAGCAACTTACTCAACTCAGGACGCTCAGAACCATTTATAGTGCCACTGACACCATACTCCTCAACAATTTTCACATCAGTACCAAACTTATTGTGAATGGCTTTCACTTGAGACTCCAAGCTCTGGTCAACTGTACTTACTCGAACATACGCAATCTTCATAACACCCAAACTGTATTCATTAGCTTACGCGTTCATAATAATCGTATTCACAATCACAAATCAACACCTATTGAACACAATTCTATTTCTTTATTCAGAACATGAAGTGTAGTCAATAGCCTATAACCCAATGAATACAAACTATTAAGAACCCCAAAAAGACAGAAGTAACATAGAGTTCACTATTAATAACTTTAACGTGTTGTTATTGGTATTGCTTTTTGTCATGTTCACTAAAAGGTATTACTAAATAACGCTATGAGTATTTATAGAAATGAAAACAACAAAGACAAGATAAAGGAGAAGATAGAAGTGATTAGTAGGGACTGTTAAACAGTAAATTTAACAAGTAATTAGAATAGCATACTTTTCAATAAAAGTCAATACCAGAACGCCAACAAAGTCAAGGATTATCTTCGACTGCTGATTGTGTTGTGCACCTATGACTTTGTTCCTCTTCTTCAGGGTAGGAAATCCTGACAAAAAAACCAATTCATTCTTTGGGGCACCTTAATACCGAGACCTCGGATTTTTAGGAAAAAATAAAAATAAATAGTCCTGTAACCTTGTCACACCTCTCTCCTTCCCTGTGATAATTAGAACTTCCATAACAATAAATACAACTAAACAACACACAATAGATTGTCAAGCGGCAAGCCTGCTGGCGTACGTTGCATCCAATTAAATGAACAAAACCTCTGTAAGCTATTTGGTCAACCTTCACGCCCGAAGGTGTGTCACCAATTCAAAGCTTGCCCTATCATTTGTGGCAAAACTGACCAAGAAGCCCTTGATAACCTGATCGAGTTAGAAGCTATTACCTGAACGAATTTGCCCTTTATCACCCTCTATACACCTAAGATTTCACAACTTCACAGAATCTAAACTATCTTATTGATACTGGTAAAGATTAATAAGGATAGTTATGAATAAGTATTTCGCAGAAATGTTCGGTACATTTTGGTTGGTGTTAGGTGGTTGTGGTAGTGCCGTCTTAGCCGCTGCTTTCCCCGATGTGGGTATTGGCTTACTCGGGGTTTCTCTCGCCTTTGGTTTAACTGTACTCACCATGGCTTTTGCTATTGGCCATATATCCGGCTGTCATCTCAACCCTGCTGTTACGATCGGTCTTTGGAGCGGTGGTCGCTTTGATACCAAAGACGTCGCACCTTACATTATTGCTCAGGTCATTGGCGGTATTATCGCAGGTGGTGTGTTATTCGTGATTGCTTCAGGCCAAGCAGGCTTTGACGCTGCGGCATCTGGCTTTGCTTCGAATGGTTATGGTGAACATTCACCGGGTGGTTATTCACTAACAGCGGCGCTCGTCAGTGAAGTGGTGATGACCATGGTGTTCCTGTTTGTTATTATGGGTGCTACCGATTCAAAAGCACCCGCTGGGTTTGCACCTATCGCAATAGGCCTTTGTTTAACCTTGATCCACCTTATCAGTATCCCCGTCACTAATACCTCTGTGAATCCTGCTCGAAGTACTGGCGTGGCTGTGTTTGTCGGTGATTGGGCCGTTTCGCAATTGTGGCTATTCTGGGTTGCACCGATTATTGGTGCCGTAATTGGCGCGATGATATACAAAGCAGTGAGAGGTTCAGATTAAGCGCTGAAAAAAGTCTAAAGCAATAAAAGAAAAAGCCGCTTAGTGATGACTCACCAAGCGGCTTTTTTAGATCTTATGGCGACCGAGTAAGGAGTGCGAAAGCGTGGTGCCATCCACCAGCTCTAGCTCACCACCAACAGGAACGCCATGAGCGATACGGCTAGCGTTCACTTCATGGGCATTACATAGCTCAGCAATGTAGTGCGCTGTTGCTTCACCTTCAACCGTTGGGTTGGTCGCTAAAATAACCTCTGTGATATCACCACGACGTAAACGGTAATCCAAAACATCGAGACCGATATCACTTGGACCGATTCCATCAAGTGGAGAAAGGTGTCCCATCAACACAAAGTAACGACCCGAATACTGGCCAGTTGCTTCAATTGCTGCAATGTCGGCGGGACTCTCTACGACACAGATTTGACCATTTTCCTGACGTTTAGGATTAGTACAAATGTGGCAAGTATCTTCTTCAGTAAAAGTACGGCACTCATTACAGTGACCAATTTCGGTCATTGCTTGGCTAAGAGCTTCAGCCAACTGCAGGCCGCCTTTTCTATCGCGCTGTAACAAATGAAAGGCCATACGCTGCGCCGACTTGGGGCCAACCCCAGGTAGACAACGTAAGGCCTCCATCAAATGCTCCAGCATATGACTGGTACGCATAGTTAACCGTTCTAATGTTCAAGTAATAGCTTGTTCAACACAAACCACTACCTGAATTAACCTTTAAAAATAAGTTACTTAGAAAGGCATCTTCATACCTGGTGGAAGTTGCATTCCGCCAGTTACGCTAGCCATTTTCTCTTTTTGAGTCTCTTCAATGCGACGAGCCGCATCGTTGAAAGCAGCAGCGATAAGATCTTCAAGCATCTCTTTATCGTCTTCCATTAGGCTTTCATCGATATCAACACGGCGAACGCTGTGGCTACCAGTGATCGTTACTTTTACAAGGCCAGCACCTGACTCACCTGTAACTTCCATATTCGCGATTTCTTCTTGAAGCTTTTGCATGCGCTCTTGCATTTGCTGGGCTTGCTTCATCATGTTGCCCATACCGCCTTTACCAAACATGTTAATACTCTCTGGTCTAATTGGTTTATTAAAATTAATTAAGCTATACGAGCTTAAATGGGGGTTAAAACCGTGTGATTCAACCCCTCGATGTTCAGTTCTCAGATTTGCTTATCTGGGATGATACGTCGGTCACGAAACGAGAAAACGTTCTAGATAGGACGAACACTGTCTCTGTCGAGTTCAGCGGCAAAACGTCTTTCAATGAACTGTACATTGGCATCGTTTTCTAAAGCGGTAAACGCATCTTTCAACTTACCTTGATACAATCGTTCTCGTAATTCTAGCGGCGTTTCTCCACCATCACCGATTTCAACACTCAAATGACACTCTTCTCCAAGCACAGTATTGAGAGACTGCAATAGCTCACTCTGTGCACGATCCGTATTCAAGTGAGCTTGGCTCGCTCTTAACGTTAAAGTGATTGATGTGTCGTTTTTAGCAAACACTGAGTTCAAAGCTAACTGTTCAACAAGCTTGGCTGTCTCTAGCTTTTGAATCGTGGCGGACCATTCATCTTGAGCAATCGACTCTTGAAGCAATTTGTCGACCATTTCTGGTGTCTTAATATGCTCTAACGCACGCTTGATCTGAGTAGGTGTCAGCTCTTTGCTCACCTCTTTCACTACAGGTTTAGACGGTTTCCAGCGATAAGGTTCATTATCGTTGGTCACATTTTCTGTCGAAGAGGCTGATAAAGAAGCTGGCGACACCCGCTCAGAACCACCGTGTTGCTGAGCAACTCGATCAAGAACTGAAGTTTTAGCAGGTGTCGCTTTAGCCTTTTTTGGCGCCGAGCCTTTGTTTTCTGTTGCCGAACTGCCTCTACGTTGAGAGCGCAATTGGTGGCGTAAACCACTCACCGGCGAAGTGGCACGCGCTGGTTGCTCTTGCGGAGCAGAAGGTGCAGCGCTTGGCTGTTGAACCGGCCCCTGGTTCTGATAATTCGTTTGTTGCGGCTGAGGCTGTTCTGCACCGTAGCTTGGACACTCATCATAAGCCGGTGGTGCGTCATACTGGCTATGCGGGTAATCCTGATCTGGATAACCTTGATTGCCTACGTGATCAGCGTAACCTTGCGAATCTGAATATTGACTCTGATTCTGCTGCGGAGCCTGTTGCACCGGTTGCTGCTGCATAGGCTGCTGTTGAGGCGCCTGTTGTTGCATCTGAGGCTGTCTCGGAGCTACCATTGGCGCAGATTGGCTCACAGGTTGAGCAACGTTCTGAGCTTGAGCTGCTGGAACTGGCGCTGGGCTTGCCGACTGAGTCGAGATTGCAGTAGCAACCGCTTGTTCAGCTGGTCTAAATGCCAACATGCGTAAAACCACCATCTCAATACCAACGCGAGCGGTTGGCGACAATGGTAAGTCTTCACGACCTTTCAACACGATCTGGTAGTAGAGTTGAATGTCTTGTGGGCTAAGCGCTTTGCTCAGTAGTTCAAGCTTCTCTGCGTCAGGCTGTGCCTTATCTAATGTAGATGGCAAAGCTTGGAACATCGCAAGACGATGCAGTTGGGCCGCAAGCTGATTCAGCAAACCATCCCACTCAACACCGTTCTCAGCAAGGCTTTGGATACACGCCATCGCTTGCTGTGGCTGCTTACTGCTAATCGCTTCAAGCAAGTGGATAGCTTGGTCGGTATCCAGTGTTCCGAGCATGTGAGCAACAGTATCTGTTACGACATTGCCATTACCCAATGCGATAGCTTGGTCTGTAAGGCTTAGCGCATCACGCATACTGCCATCAGCAGCATGAGCAATCATTCCAAGCGCACGAGATTCAGACGTCACATCTTCTTGTTCAAGAATATGATCGAGCTGCTCGTGAATATTATCAACGCTGATCGGCTTGAGATGGAACTGCAAACAACGCGACAAGATCGTTACTGGAAGCTTCTGTGGATCCGTTGTTGCGAGCAAGAATTTCACATACTCAGGCGGCTCTTCTAAGGTCTTTAGAAGCGCGTTAAAGCTGTGCCTGGAAAGCATGTGGACTTCATCGATTAGGTAAACCTTGAAGCGACCACGTGCAGGCTTGTACTGAACATTGTCCAGAAGCTCGCGGGTATCTTCTACCTTTGTACGTGATGCCGCATCGATCTCGAGCAGGTCAACAAAGCGACCTTCATCGATTTCTTTACAGGTTGCACATTCACCACAAGGGGTTGAAGTAATGCCTGTTTCACAGTTGAGTCCCTTAGCAAACAAACGACCGATGGTTGTTTTACCAACACCTCGTGTACCGCTGAACAGGTATGCGTGGTGCAACCTGTTCTGGCTAAGGGCATTTTCTAATGCTGTTAAAACATGGGCTTGACCAACCACTTCTTTGAATTTGGTTGGTCGCCATTTTCGCGCTAACGCAAGATAGCTCATGAATAATTCCGAAAAGGATTAATGACCGTCGAATTCGCAGATGCTAAACACTTCTAGACCTAAGCCTTGTAAGCGCTTGTCACCACCGATTTCTGGAAGGTTAATAACAAATGCAGCGTGTTCTACCACACCACCAAGCTGACGAATCAACTTTGTTGTTGCTTCAATCGTACCGCCCGTTGCTAGCAAATCATCAACCATAAGCACTTTATCGCCTTCAACGATAGCATCGGTATGGATTTCTAGTGTATCAGTGCCGTACTCAAGCTCATAAGATTGTGCCACCGTTTGACGAGGCAGTTTGCCCGGCTTACGAACAGGGATGAAGCCAACACCTAGCTCAAGTGCAAGAGGCGCACCAAATAGGAAACCACGAGCTTCAGTACCCACGATCTTAGTAAAGCCCATGTCCTTGTATGTTTCCGCTAGCAGGTCGATAGTCGCCTTATAAGCTGCTGGGTCTTCCATCAAGCTTGTTACGTCACGGAACAAAATACCCGCTTTAGGGTAATCAGGAATGCTTTTGATGCTTGCTTTGATCAGAGAGATTTTTTCTGTGTTCATAATCTTATGCACTTCATTAGGCTGCTTTCCCAACTCTCGTTAACGAATTAAACATCAACGTTCGGAATTAAGGAAAGGTACGATTGGTATTCATTGCAATGAGAGTCATAACTCTGACTGCTGAAATAATAAACGCCCGCTATACAAGCAGGCACACTGGCTTAATGGTAGTGATTTTCTTTGCTGTCAGCAACCAACTCATGGGTTGGAAGTCGCATAAACCATGTGAGAAGAATAACAAGTACGCAAATTAGGAAAGCTTTCACCCAAATGATAGGGGTAAAGTAGATAGATAACGCAAAACTCAACAAGATAAAGAGTACGCCACGTATTTTAACCTGTTTGGTGACGGCACCATATTGATACCAATTATTCAGCAAAGGTCCCAGCGTTTTGTGCTCATGCATCCACTTGTGCACTTTCGGATTGCTTCGCATAAAGCATGCACTGGCAAGAAGGAGAAAAGGCGTCGTAGGCAGAACAGGTAATACCATCCCCAGAACGGCGAGGAGTACGCAAAGACCACCAACAATATTCAGACTTAAAACTCGAATGCTAATTGTGGTCTCCTTGAGTTAATAATAGTCTGTCAAAAATAGCTGACTAGAATGTGGCGTCATCTTTGAATACCTGAATCAACGTGAGTGTTACTGGTACCAAAACACGGCTAATAAGCCTTGGAAATAGAATACATGAAACAGGCCGTGAAAATCTTGATTATCTCTCATGATGACTTCTTGTTTTTGTTAGGAAAAGTAAGCGACTAACAAACAAAGCTTGTCTCGATATGCCACAAAAAAGGTATGGCTGCACCCACTGCACAGCCATACCTTAATCGATTATTCACCCAAACAGAGGACATATAGAGTTAATCAATAGACCCTTGGTGAATGTCTAAACTAAAACTTGCCGCGCCGAGTAGGCTCAATGAAAGTTGGCAGCCCTGTTCAATCGGAAGGTCGCGGGTAATAAAGTTCTTTTTGCAGTTCTCGCCCAAGCGCTCACCTGCTGCAATATGTTGATTCAATTCACCATTCGACCATTGCCCGTCTAAACCCGCAGGTAAAATGGAAATGGTTCCCTCGGCAAGGTCCGCAACACCAAACAAAGCATTTACTGGGGTGGAACATTTAGAGCAACGAATGCCCTTTTCTAAGATCTCAGCAATATCTTTGAGATCAATATTAAAATCTTTCCTGTTTCTGATGTAATCGTGGAACAGCGCTCTCACCAACAGTGTTGTCGCCGAGCCGCCATGATCAGACGACGACGAATCGACGAGGTAAAAAGCAAACTGCCCGTTCATCATCCATGCGTAATCAAACACAAGTGGCATCATCTCTGTTGATTGCAGCAATCGATAGCTACAGCGCCATGCTCCTTGTCGTGTGTCTTTTTCCGGAAGCAGAGCATGGAGCAAGTCTTTTGCTGCACTCGGGTTATCTTGCAAGTAATTCAGATGCCAATGCAATTCTTGGTCTTCTGGAATCTCTCCACCGCCATCAACACAAAACCATTGGCTTGAAAAATCTCGCTGGTCTGAAATATTATCAAACGAGTCTGCTAATGTATTCGCTATCGCACTCCCTAGATGTGCATGATCCTCCAACGGTTTAGCTAGAAAATCTTTAATACCAAATCGCAATGCTTTAGCAACAGACGACATATCATCGGTTGCTGACACCACAATCATAGGTAATGATGGATACTCTAAGCTAAGCTCCTCGACGAGTTCAATACCATCTAAAATTGGCATTGATAAGTCACACACAATCAAATCAGGTGCTGACCCCCTAAGCTTCTGTAAAGCGTCCAGCCCATTCTCAGCCTCAACCACTTTGTACCCCGTCGCATCTAAATACGCGCTCGTTATACGACGAAAAATAGGGTCATCATCAACCAACATCACACATTTTTGGTCGGTTATCTCTTGAGCCGAGGTCATGACAGGCTGACTGTAAGTTTTGTACATAATCTCGAACCTCACAAAACTAAGTCGAATTATTATTGTTATCTGTTTTAAGCATTAATATAAAACGTAGTAACAAAATACTAAATACACAAATTTGCTCTGTTTACTGGAAATTCGTGACAAGCGTTGGAATACTTGTATATAGTGCAACAAGTTGACGTGACGCAAACATTGATTTCAATGTTGCGTATAAATTAGGTGAGATTGTAAACAAATGTGTCTGGATTTATGAAATTAGATGATTTAAACCTCTTTAGACTCGTCGTTGAGAATGGAAGCTATACCGCAACATCGCGCAAAACTATGATTCCGGTTGCGACCATTACACGACGCATACAAGCCTTAGAAGACTCTCTAAACCTGAGGCTTCTCAATAGACACGCGCGCAAACTCTCTTTAACGGAGGCTGGCGAACGTTTTTTTAATGAATGCTCTCCGCTATTGCAACGTTTGTCTTCTACTGCAGAAGAACTTACTGATATGTGCAAAGGAGCATCCGGTAAGATTCGTATTACGGCCCCTTCTAACCTGACCAAACGCATGATGATGCCGATGTTCAGTGAATTCATGACTCAATACCCTGACATTAATATCGAGTTAATGATGAACAACCAAGCCGATCAGCTTGATCCAACTGAGTGGGACGTTATCTTCAGAGTCGGCCCACAACGTGACTCAAGCCTCATTGCAAGAAAGATCAGTGAGGTAAAAGATATTCTTATCGCCAGTCCTGACTACTTAGCTAAGAACCCTGCGCCAAATCATGCAGAAGAGTTGGCTAACCATTCTCTACTTAAAGGCTATCCACTGATTAAGTGGCAGTTGAGTAACTCGAATGAAGAGACAGTGATTAATAGCGAAAAAGGTCGTTTCAACGCCAATGCACTTAATGTTGTGAGGCAAGCGTGTACTGAAGGCCTAGGTATCACCCTAATGCCTGATGTGATGATCCGTGAATACATTGAAGATGGCAGTTTAGTGCAAGTCTTAGAAGACTGGAGCGCTAACCCTCGCGATATTTACATGCTCTATAACCACAAAGACCACCTGCCAGAAAAAGTGAGACTGTTCATTGATTTTGTGATCGCATACCACATTCATTAACGTCGGCTCTTTTTTCTGCCAACAAAAAACCAGAGCCAATGCTCTGGTTTTTTATTACTCATTTTTATGAGTACGCTAACAATGATGCTTTATTGTTGACGAGAATGATTTATTGCTCGCTAAGCACCTTCGTTATGTAACTCTAGGTTCGCTAAGTCTTGTTGGATCTCACGCAGAACCTTTGAATCGTCATTGCGTAAAGAATCAAGAAAATCTAAGTATGCCTGATCGATATCACCCGTTACATACTCACCATTAAATACCGATGTATCAAATCGAGAAATATCTTGATTACCCATACCGACCGCAGAGATTAAATCTGGCAGCGTTTGGAAGATCAAAGCATCGGCGCCAATCTGTTTACAAATCGTTTCATTGTCACGGCCATGAGCAATCAGCTCTGTCGCGCTCGGCATATCGATACCGTAAACATTCGGGAAACGAACCTCTGGTGCGGCTGAAACCATGAAAACTTTGTTTGCGCCAGAGTCACGAGCCATTTCAATGATCTGCTCAGATGTGGTGCCACGAACAATCGAGTCATCCACTAACAGTACGTTCTTGCCTTTAAACTCAGAACGGATCGCATTAAGTTTACGGCGAACCGACTTCTTACGCTGTTGTTGACCTGGCATGATGAACGTGCGACCTACATAGCGGTTTTTCACAAAACCTTGACGGTATGGCTTATTGATCGCTTGAGCAATACGCAATGCAATATCGTTCGACGTCTCAGGAATCGGAATAACCACATCAATATCTAAGTCTGCGTATTCTTCTTTAATACGCTTACCAAGCATTTCACCCATCTCTACGCGAGCACTGTAAACTGAGATTTTGTCGATGAACGAGTCCGGACGAGCAAAATAAACAAACTCAAAGATGCACGGGTTAAGTTGTGGGTTATCTGCGCATTGCTTAGTGAAAAGCTCACCGTCGAACGTTGCATAGATAGCTTCACCGGGTGCTACGTCACGCATGAAGTCGAAACCAACAGCATCGAGTGCTACCGATTCAGACGCAACCATATACTCTATTTTACCGTTAACTTCGCGCTTACCAAGACACAATGGACGGATACCATGCGGGTCACGGAATGCAATCATACCGTGGCCGATGATCATTGCCGTTACGGCGTAAGCACCGCGAATAGTGCGGTGCACGTTAGCAACTGCACGAAAAACGTCTTCTGAAGTCACATTACCTTTAACGGTATCGATCTCGTGAGCTAATACGTTCAGCAGAACTTCAGAATCAGAGGTGGTGTTTACATGACGACGGTCTTTTTCGAACAACTTCTCACGAACTTCGTTTGCGTTCGTCAGGTTACCGTTGTGTGCCAACGTAATGCCAAAAGGAGAGTTTACATAGAAAGGCTGAGCTTCAGAAGCACTTGAACTACCCGCGGTAGGGTAACGAACATGGCCAATCCCCACTTCACCTTGTAGGCGCTGCATGTGTTTTGCTTCAAAAACATCTTTTACTAAACCGTTCGCCTTGCGCAGACGGAAACGATTGCTTTCTATGGTACAAATACCCGCGGCATCTTGGCCACGATGCTGCAATACCGTCAAAGCGTCATAAATAGACTGGTTTACAGGTGTTGAACCCACGATTCCAACAATACCACACATGTCCTAATCCTCGATTTTCGACATTAACTGGCGCTAAATCACGCCAGATAAGAAACTAGATGTTGCTTGTAAATGCTCGAAGAACGGCGCAATGATTCGGCTAAATTCCGGCACCAATTGCGAATTCTTCCACCATTCAGAACTTGGGAATGCAGTAAACGCATCCATGAAAAACAACACTGCGGACACAATCAAAACACCACGTAAGCCGCCAAAGACGACCCCCAATATTCTGTCTGTACCCGACAAGCCTGTTTTCTGAACTAGCTGACCGATGACATAATTAATTAAGGCACCAACAACTAATGTTGCAACAAACAATGCTGCTATCGCAGTTCCGTTTCGAAACATCTCGTCATCGATATTGGTAAAGTACATGGCTAATTTCGCGTAGTACTGGCTAGCAATAAAAAATGCTCCAAACCAAATAACGAGTGACAACGCTTCTTTAGCGAAACCACGAACTAAACTGATCACGGCAGAGAAGCCGATCACGCCTAAAATGATAAAATCTAACCAATTCATGAATTCTTCATCTTAAGTTGGCGCGCATTTTAACAGAAAAAATGCTGACGCAAACGTTTTCTTATGGGTTTAACGGTTTAAATTTGAGCAATTGGCCTTTTGAGCCCGTGATTTTTTCTAATTCCTTAACTTGTCGCTCAAGTTTGGATTTAGAGACATCAGGCCCAATAATTACCCGCGTAAAAGTTTTTTCTTGTTTGGTGTGAGCTTGGTAACCGCGCTTTTGTAGATCCTTAACAACGTTTTTTGCGTTATCAGCATTCTTCAAAGCCATCAATTGAATAATCCAAGCGCTGTCTTGGTATTCGTTTTTTTCAGGCACCGGCTTAACCACAACAGCGACTCTGTCTGCCTCTTTCTTACTTGAAGCTGACATGCTTTGCGTATTTGAATGATCAGCGCCGCCACCGTCAATCACTTGCTCAACCGGGGCATCGGGTAACGCAATCTGATCTTCAACGGGATCGAGGACTTCAAACACTTCAACATTACTCTCAAGCTCAGGCTTAATCGGAATGCTTGCAAACTCTTCTTTATAGTGGAGCTTCTTACCATCGAGCACATCAGGCAATACAATCACGCCAATGGCGACTAAAATGATGGTGCCGACTAATCGGCTTTGGAATTTACTTGCCATTTAGTTTCCTTTTCTCTGCCAATGCTCCAACACTTCACCCACGGTATGGAAAGAACCGACAACCAACACAACATCGTCACCTTTAACAGAAGCTAAAGCCGCTTCAAACGCTGTGACAGGGTTTGAATGCTGCTCTACGCCTGCTGGTAGGCTTTGACACAATTCAGCGGCTGTCGCTGCGCGTGGCCCTTGCAATGAAGCTGGATACCAATGGGTTGCGATTGGCGCTAATACTTCCAATGTCGCTGGGATATCTTTGTCGTGAAGCATGGCGACTACAACGTGTAAATTTTTGCCTGCATACTTTTTCGCTACTTGCTGTGCAAAATATTCAGCGGAATGCGGGTTATGTGCCACATCAAGTACAATCACTGGCTGTTCGCAGATTTGCTGCATGCGTCCAGGCAACTGTGCGTTCTTCATACCATTAACGATATTTTCGTCACTAATATTGAGATCTGAAACACCTAATGCCATTAAAGCGGTTGCTGCATTCGGTAATGGTAAGCTTGGAATGGGCAACGATTCTAATTGAAATGCACCACTGCGCCATTGCCAAGTGTCACCGTCAACAGCATAGCTGTATTGAATACCCACTTGATAAAACTCAGCTTTGATATCATCAGCATGTGCAGCGACCGTTGCTGGCGGTTTAGGCTGTCCACAGATCGCTGGCTTACCACTACGATAAATGCCCGCTTTTTCAAAACCAATCACATTAATGTCGTCACCCAGCCAATCAACGTGGTCGACTGCTAAGCTAGTAATCACGGACACGTCATGCTCAACGATATTGGTCGCGTCTAAGCGCCCTCCGAGGCCCACTTCTAATAATACGATATCGACAGCTTCAGTCTGAAAAGCGCGCAGCGCTGCTAACGTTCCGTATTCGAAGAAACTAAGGCTGATTTCACCCCGCTCTTTTTCAATGAAATCAAAAGATCGAACCATCTTTTCATCAGACAGATCTCGCCCGTTAATACGAACACGTTCGTTATAGCGAATTAAGTGAGGAGAACTATAAACACCAACCGAATAACCCGCGTCCAATAGAATGGCTTCCATCAGAGCACATGTGGAGCCTTTGCCATTGGTTCCAGCAACGGTAATAACATGTTGAGCTGGTTTGGTAAGGTTGGCCTTAGAGGCGACAGCCTGAACTCGGTCTAAACCAAGGTCAATCGCGCTTGTGTGGATCTTTGATAAATAATCAAGCCACATCTCCAAAGAGGATGTGGCTTGAGGAGTAGGTTGTTGACTCATCTAACTCATAACCATGATTAAGTAGGTTTGTTAGAAGGTACTTTACCCTTTTTCTGGCGCTTCTGGTACTTCATAAGTCGCTTCATTCGGTGAATCGTTCACAGAAACGACTAGCGGTGAAGGCTGATTGGTCATTTTAGCAACAAGACTAGCAACACGCTGACGCATCTCACGACGATCAACAATCATATCGATAGCCCCGTGATCTAATAAGAACTCACTACGTTGGAAACCTTCAGGAAGGTCTTCACGCACAGTTTGCTCGATAACGCGACGTCCAGCAAAGCCGATAAGCGCTTTAGGTTCACCGATATTGATATCACCAAGCATTGCCAAACTCGCAGAAACACCACCCATTGTTGGGTCGGTCATGACTGAGATAAAAGGTAAGCCTTTAGATGATAAACGCTCTAGCGCCGCACTGGTTTTTGCCATTTGCATCAGAGACATAAGTGCCTCTTGCATACGTGCACCGCCACTTGCAGAGAAACAAACCAAGCCACAGTTGTTTTCGATAGCCGCATCAACCGCTCTCACGAAACGAGCACCAACAACAGAACCCATTGAACCGCCCATAAACGAGAATTCAAACGCACACGCTACGATTGGCAAACCAAGCAGTTCGCCCTTCATCGCCACAAGTGCATCGGTCTCTCCGCTGTTTTTCTGCGCAGCTGAAATGCGTTCTTTATAGCGCTTTGAGTCTTTAAACTTAAGTTTGTCTTTTGGTTCAAGATCAGCACCCAGTTCAACACGCTCGCCTTTGTCTAGGAATGTATCCAAACGACGACGTGCCTTCATGCGCATGTGATGGTCACATTTCGGACACACTTCTAGGTTACGCTCTAGTTCAGCATGGTAAAGCACCTGCTCACAAGATGTACATTTAGTCCAAACCCCTTCAGGGATAGACGCTTTACGAGAAGTTACGATGTTGCTTTTTTCTAAAATCTTTTCAAGCCAACTCATGGAAGACCTTTTTGTTTCGATTCTTCCGCTTGATTGCGAAAGAAATAAATTTGGGAATTATGCGTGCGAATTAAAGCACATAAAACGGCAACTGTAGATAAAAAACTGGTTGTACCTATTTTTTATCACTTCTTTACTAACGAAACCGCTATGCTTTTTGAACCTAACTATCACATTTAGTTCAAATTATCCGATAAAAACAGAGGGCCAATAGGCTCTCTTGGTAGCTTAAAATGTTCAGGGTAATCAACATCAACCAAATACAAGCCTTCCGCCTTTGCCGTCGCGCCTGCCACTTTTCGATCTTTGGCTTCTAAAAGCCATTTAATCCATTCTGGTTTCTGTTCACCCTTACCCACCGCAATTAAGCTGCCCGTAATGTTCCTCACCATGTGGTGAACAAACGCATTCGCTTTAATGTCGATAACAATGTAATGCCCATGACGAGTCACGTTTAAATGAATCATGTTTCGCCAAGGACTACGAGATTGACAGTGTGTTGCTCTGAACGATGTAAAGTCATTCTCACCTAATAGGTGCTGACCCGCTTCGTGCATCTTTTTTTCGTCAAGGTGTCCATGATAATGGCTCACCCCTGAATTCAAAATACCAGGACGCAGAGCGTGGTTAAAGATAATGTAGCGATAGCGACGAGCCGTTGCAGAAAAGCGGGCATGAAAATCTTCATTCACTTCTGTCGCCCAGCGAACAGCGATATCCTTAGGCATATTGGCATTCGCCCCCATTGTCCATGCGACCATCTTACGATCCACATTCGTTTCAAAGTGAACGACTTGCCCTGTACCATGAACCCCAGCATCGGTTCGACCTGCGCACATAACTTCTACCGGGTGATTCGCAACCACTGAAAGAGCCTTTTCCAATTCTTCTTGGACACTTTTTACGTCTCGTTGGCGCTGCCAACCAAAGTAGTGGGTACCATTATATTCAATACCTAAAGCAATTTTCATGTTCTTGTTCTCTTTGAAAATGGGCGAGAAGTATATACGGAAATAGGTTTTAGCCCAAATAGGATGGGCTAAAACTTCAACAAACAATCCCCGCTACCCTCGACAACACCTTTGAGAAACCCAATAAAACAAAAGCTCTTTGTACCAGTCTAAAATAAAGGAGAACCCGTATTACCTTTATGGATCGTTGAGTTTATCGACCGTTTAACGCATCAATAAGATTCTTCGCTTCTCGGCGAATATCATCACTGCCGTCTACTATCGCCTCTTCTAAGAGCTTAATCGCCCCTTGAGAATCACTCATCTCAATGTAGATTTTAGCCAAATCAAGCTTACCCGCCGCTTCTGCATTGCTATCCACATCAAAATTACCAATATCGCCGATAACATCAGGGAACTCATTAAGGCCAACGTCCAACTTTAACTCTTCGTCATCTGGATTATTGCTGCCTTCGCCTTCTTGCTCGACTTGAGCCATCAGCTCATCAATCGTCATGTACTGCTTATCATGACGGTGACCGGGCTCTGCTAAGTTATCTTGCTGTGCCCAATTTTCTTCTTTGATTTTAGGCTCAACTTGTTGCTCTACCGATGCCCAAATATCTTGTTGATCCTCAGGGACATCAACATGCATGCTTGATTGTTGTTCTGGCGCTAAATTAAAACCTTTCCAATCTTCGCCACCCGCTTCAAGCATCGCATCAATATCGAGCCCCGCACTAGCGATCGATGTCTCATCCAATGGTTTATTGAACATGTTGTCGACAGAGCTTTGCACATCCTCAGCAAGCAACTCAGCCAGAGCTGTCTCATCAAAATCATCCAAACCTTCTAACGGATTATCTTGAACCCTTGTTGGTTCAGATTTTGGTTCTGAACGTGAATTCAGTAATTCGTCTGAATGTACAGAGCTCGCTAATTCGGAGCCTTCTGAGTCCGGAAACTCATCGATATGACTGAATCGATTTGGGTTTGAAAATAAGTCATGCAGCGCATCTTGCTCTTCGCCTTGCGGACTGAAAGATGTTAATGGTGTCAGCTTCTCGGCAAACGCGTCAGAGAGAGCTTCGTCTTCACCATATTCTGGTAAATCAAATTCATCTAACTCTACACCTTCTTCTTCCGCTACAGGCTCAGTACGGCTTTGTTCGATGTCGTCGAGTACTGAATCCGCTTTTGCACTCTCTTCGTCGTATTCAGGTAGCTCAAGATCATCAAACTCAAAGGTCTCTGCACTATCAGTTAAGTCTTGTTCTAACTGTACTTCATCCGGTTCGCTAAGCACTTCCGCTAACGCATCTTCTTCATCAAACTCAGGCAATTCGAAGTCTTCAAAAGAGAATTCGTCTTCACTGACTTGTGACGTCACTTCAGACTGTGTTTCCGCTTGGGGCTCGGCGTTACGTGGTGATGCAGTGTCTGCTTGAGAGTCAACTGCGGCGACGACAGGTTCTGGAGCAACGTCAGTATCCGCTTTCTCTAACACGTCGCCTTTAATGGTATCTTCTTCCACCAACCAATCATCGTCTTCAGGAACGCCGAACTCGTTGGGAATGATCTCTGGCATATTTACAGCACGAACTGGCTCTGGCTCTGGCTCTGGCTCTGGCTCTGGCTCTGGCTCTGGCTCTGGCTCTGGCTCTGGCTCTGGCATGGATTCAACAACATCCTCAAACTGATCGCTACCTTGAATTTTCGGTTCAAAGTCAAAATCAGAATCAATGTTCGTTGGCGATTCTACATCGTCGATCGCTTCTGCTAGCCAATCTTCAACCGTCTCTTCATCCACTTCAGAAAGATCATTTAAAGACGATGGTGAGGCTGCGGTTCCAAAACTAGATAAAGAGTCTTCATCACGGCCTTGTGCGACAGGCTGTTCCTGCTTAAGCTCTTGCGGCTCGGCTTCTTCCTGAGCCTGCTCGTCAAAATCAGGGGCTTCAAAGTCAGCATTGTCAGAACGCAGTGAATCGATTCCGAATTCATCGTCTGTAACAGGTGCGAGGCTCTCTTCAGGCAATGCCTCCGTAACATCCAAAGAAGGCATTTCTGGCTCAGAAGCATTGTCGATTGTTGCTTCAACTGGCTCTTCAACAGCGTCTATCGAATCGCTGTCATCAGACGTCATCAACTCATCAATCAATGCTTCGTCGGTGGTTTCTAATGAGTCATCAAGCAGAGCATCGGTTGCAGGTGCTACTCCAAACAAATCATCAATAAAATCATCACTATTGAACATTTCGTCATTTTCAGACTTAACCGCAACATTGTTTTCCGCAAATTCCGAATCGAACGGTTCATCACTGGCTGAATGTTGTTCTGGCTGTAATGTTTCACTTCGCTCGTTAGCTTGTACTGACTCGGCTTCTGAGGGAGCAAGGTCAGCCGCCTGAGTGCTTACCGGTTTGGGTTCAACACCTGAATCCTTAATAAGATCATCATTGGCTTTGTCAAAATCAAAAGCAGCGTCTAGCACTTTATCAAAGGTCTGTTCCTCTGATTCGAGTTCGTCCTCAATGCCACGGGTCAATAAGTCATCAAACGGGTCGAGAGGCTCCAATTGTTGATCGTCGTCACCATCCGATGAAAGCTCATCACCTGACCATTCATTATCAAGGAAATCATCAAGTAAATCGGTACTCTCTGCAGCGATTTCGAAGTCATCATCAGAATCACTGATCAATTCATCCAACGTTTCCGTGCTGTCTTCAGCGATGTTTAGTTCACCATCGGTTGATAAACCTGACAGTTCTTCGAGTTCAGACAGCTCATCAAAGCCTAAAGGTTCGTCGTCAGAATCCTCATCAGGTTCGTCTTCCAGTATTTCGTCAAGGAGAACGGTTGAGTTACTTAGGTCAACGTCACTTGCTGCCAATTGCTCATCAAGCAGCTCAATGCTGTCTTGAGCTTGCTCGCTTTCGGTCGGTTGTTCAGGCTGTGCTGCAACTTGAGCAAATATATCGTCAATATCATCATTCGCAGTCGGAGCCGCAGGCCCTGAGCCTTGCTGTTCAGAGATTAAGGCATCAATATCAAAATCATCGGTGTTTAAATCGCTTGAAGCCGAGCTATCCTGTTGCTCTGAAATCAGAGCATCAATATCGAAATCATCCGTCGCTGGCGTGCCCGATGGTAGATTAGAATCGTTTTGCTCCTCAGAGATCAACGCATCAATATCAAAGCTGTCGTCATCTTCGTCATCAAGCGCGAACAAATCATCCAATAACGACTGATCTAATTCATTCGAACCTAAATCCTCCGTTGCTGACTCTTGAGCTAACAGATATTCGATATCTTCGGCAGACATCGGTTTATCATCAGAAAGGTCAAAATCTACGTCATCAGAATCGAGTGCACTTTCAACGGTTTCGTCGAGTGCACGTTCCATCTCTTCAAGACCAAGCGCCTTCTCTCCACCATTGACACTGATTCCATTACTGCTGTCTAACTCCAGCTCATCGAAGGTAGTATCTAAATCACCATTTTCACCAATACTCGCAAACGGATCATCATCTTCACCGTCAAGATTGAAGTTGAGATCCGACTCATCCAAACCAGAAAATACATCGTCTTCTTCAACTAACGCTTGATCGTCAAATAGCTTGTTAGCCTCATCTTCTGTACCGAACAATTCTTCGTCTAGAGACAGCTCGTTATCAAAATCGCCTATTTCATCGTCTGAAATAATTGGCGCAACAAGATTGGGCTCCGATTGAATTGGCTGGTCTTGCGTTGTTTGCTGTTGATCATCCTGTTTAGAACGGCGACCCAATAGCATCACTATGATTAAGCCAAGTAAAAGACCTGGAATAATGGCAAGAGCGGCGACTAACCAACCATTCGATAGCAGTTGGTCCATCGCTGTTGGTGTCATTTTTTCAATTTCAGCGCTCTTTCTACGCTCCTCAGCGAGTAACTTTTCAACTTCGCTACGAATACGATCTTCATCACTCAACTCGGTTTTAAGTACATCAACCTCAGACTGAACGTTAGATAACATTAAACGGAGTTGGTGGTTTTTCGCTTCCAATGACAACAATTCTGCTTTCGAAGGCTCTAACTGCGTCTCTAACTTGTCCATATCTTTAGTTGGGGACAAGGTTTTTTTAGCGATTTCAGGTGTGCTTATTTTTTTATCCGGAGTGGATTCAGTTAATGTTGATAATTGAGCTTTTGTCTCTTGTTGGCTTGGCACTTGAGTCAATTTAGGTTTTGAGACGGCAGCTTTAGTCGTAGATGCATCGAGCTTAGCAAGATGCAAATTCATAATATTGATAGCTTGCTGTGTAGAGCTCGCACGTATTTGCTCTATAGAAGGCACTCGTAAATGACTGGCTGGCAGCAAACTATGAATATTCTGATCTTCAAACGCTTGAGGGTTCAATCGATAAATCGCCAACAGGGTTTGTTGAACCGAAACAGAGTTATCTGGGCGTAATTTTGAGGCAATAGACCATAGAGTTTCAGACCCACGAGTAGGGCCATAGAAACGAGAAGGTTCACTCACGCGATTCAAGGCACTAAACTGCGATGCTCTTTGAACAGGTTCTGAAAATGTAGGCGCTGATTGTATCTGGCCATTAGGCCCTACAACTCGAATGGAATCTGCACGAACAACGGAAATCTGAGTCGCAATGATAACGGCAAAAGGCATTAACCATGGCTTAAAAATTTGAAACATAAAAGGCTCAGCTAGGTGCTTAAATTCGGATAAAGTGATGAACTATTAAATATATCGGATAAATGACGTAAAACTATAGAGATGAAAACAAAAAATGTGTTGCAGAGACAATATTCGCAGCAATTTCACATAATTTAATGAATGATATTTTTAATCGATTAAAAAAGCCTCACTAATGAGTGAGGCTTATTTCTCTATTCAGCGAAGCTTAGAAGTAATCGCGAATCAAAACTTCAGCGATTTGAACTGCGTTTGTCGCTGCGCCTTTACGAACGTTATCAGCAACCACCCACATATTTACCCCGCTGTGATGGCTGATGTCGTTACGAATACGACCCACCATCACGTGGTCTTTACCACCTGCATCACGAACTTGAGTGGGGAAGTCTAAAGCTTGGAAAACTTCAACACCTTCCGTGTTCTCTAAAAGCTGAATCACTTGCTCTGCAGCAATTGGCGCGCGAGTTTCAATGTGTAGAGATTCAGCGTGACCGTAAAACACTGGAACACGAACACAAGTCGGGTTCACTGTAATTGACGAATCAGCAAAGATTTTTTGAGTTTCCCAAACCATCTTCATCTCTTCACGTGTGTAGCCGTTCTCTGTAAATTCATCGATTTGAGGAATACAGTTGAACGCGATCTGCTGTGAAAATGCTGACTTGTCAGCTGGCATACCGTTAAGAAGCTTAGCCGTTTGACCCGCTAGCTCATCGATACCGGGCTTACCTGCACCAGACACCGATTGGTAAGTTGAAACGTTAATACGCTCAAGACCCACTTCATCGTGGATAGGTTTCAGTGCGACGACCATCTGAATCGTAGAACAATTAGGGTTTGCGATGATGTTACGGTTACGGAATTCAGCTATCGCTTCAGGGTTCACTTCTGGCACCACCAGAGGAACATCGTACTCATAACGGAAACATGATGTGTTATCGATAACAACCACACCTTCATCCGCAGCGATTGGCGCCCAACGCTCTGAAAGTTCGCTACCTGCAGAGAAAAATGCAATATGTACTTGAGACCAGTCGAAGTCTTCTACGTTTTGTACTTGTATTGTTTTGCCGTTAAAACGGGAAGTTTTGCCTTCACTACGTTCACTTGCTAGTAAGTGCATTTCACCGACAGGGAATTTACGCTCTTTAAGTACTTCAAGAATGGTCTCACCAACCGCACCAGTCGCACCTAAAATAGCAATATTAAATTCTTGGCTCATTGTTTCTCTCTTTTATAAAGTTGGCTTTACCATAAAACCGAGTTTAGATAACGGCGTTAAATGACAAGATTCATCGCCCGTTAACTCGACTGCACTGTACTCTCTTCGGTCCCAATATTCTTTACGCATCTTGTCAAAAGACCCTGGCGTAGCAATATTGCGACGGAATACCGCGTCGTCTTTGCGCACATCATAGATCAACTGAGTCAAATTGTGCAGTGTTGCTTCATCCCAAGCTCTATCTAATTTCATCTGAGGTATCGGGGCTGTCGGCAATAAGTCACTTGCATAAGCACGCTGTTCAGTACCTAAAAACTCACAATAACTGTTGAAGATCATCGTGGTACCGCGCGCTTTACCCTCCAAACCGTAGCCCGCTACGTGAGGGGTTGCAAAAGCAAGCAGTGGAAGCAGTTCCATGTCGACTTCCGGTTCAAATTCAAACACATCAAGAACCGCAGTAAAACCGTCGGCTTTTTGCAAGCGAGTTTTTAGCGCTTGGTTATCGACCACAGGACCGCGAGCGGCATTGATCAGGATTTGGTCAGCACGTAAGTTGTTCAGCACTTGCTCATTGATTAAGTGATGCGTTGGGAACTCACCCGTTTTCGTGATGGGTGTATGCAATGTAATAACGTCTGATTGCTCAAGCAGAGTCTCTAGCTCAGTAAACTCGCGAGTATCACCCTCTTGCTGTTTTAGAGGATCGTTCAACAGTACTTTAATACCAATGCCTGCCAAGCATTTCGCTAAGTAACTGCCGACTTGACCACAGCCGATAATACCGATCGTTTTGTCGAAAACAGAGAAGCCTTGTTGTTGAGCCAGCACCATCATCGCACTGAACACATACTCCGCGACCCCTACCTTGTTACAGCCCGGTGCTGCGGTAAAGAAAATGCCACGCTCTTTCATCAATTCTTGGTCAACGTGATCCATACCAGCCGTCGCAGTACCGACAAACTTCAATTTATTGGCTTTGCTGATCAATGACTCGTTTACTTTAGTAACAGAGCGAATCATCAAAGCGTCTACGTCAACGAGGTCGTCAGCCGTTAATGTGCGACCAGGCTTCATTGTCACTTCCCCTAGCTGGCTAAAAAGCGCTTCAGCGTAAGGCATATTTTCGTCGATTAAGATTTTCATTTGGCGAGTACTTTTGTTGGGGTCTGTCGACCTAAATGTGAATTGAAACGATTGTGCAAAATTCCACACACGGTGTCGAGTCGCAATTGGAATACATGATAAATAAGGGCGATATTGGCAGTTATGACACCATAATGCCAAATGGAGTCAGCACTGAAGATCGTACAGCTCAGAAATGAAAAATGCCCGATTGAATAAACAACCGGGCAAATATCCAGAACAAAAGGATCCTATCTCGCTCTCCAGGAGACAGAGTCTTGCGTCTGTTCAACCCGTACTAACCAAAGTCAGTCCGGGTCAAGCTCTGGAAACCTTTCAATTTCTATACCTAAGCTTCGATTAGCCTTGGTATTTTTTGATAACCAGTGTTGCGTTCGTGCCACCGAAACCAAAGCTGTTAGACATCACAGTCGTTAACTCTTGCTCACGAGTTTCCGTTACGATGTCTAGGCCTGCGCCTGCTTCGTCTAGGTTTGCAACGTTAATGCTTGGAGCGATGAAGCCGTTATCGAGCATTAGCGTTGAGTAAATTGCTTCGTGTACGCCAGCGGCACCTAGAGCGTGACCGGTCATCGCTTTAGTTGCAGAAATAGCAGGGCTGTTGCCACCAAAGACTTCTTGGATTGCGCCAAGTTCTTTCACGTCGCCCACTGGTGTTGAAGTGCCGTGAGTATTCACGTAGTCAACGCTGTCAACGTTCTGCATTGCCATCTTCATACAACGAACCGCGCCTTCACCAGAAGGAGCAACCATGTCGTAGCCATCTGAAGTTGCACCGTAGCCTACGATTTCGCCGTAGATTTTTGCACCACGAGCAACAGCGTGTTCAAGTTCTTCGATAACGAGCATGCCGCCGCCACCAGAGATAACGAAACCGTCACGATCGGCATCGTAAGTACGAGAAGCCTGTTCTGGTGTGTCGTTGTACTTAGTAGAAAGTGCGCCCATTGCGTCGAACATCATCGTCAGAGACCAATCCAGTTCTTCACCGCCACCAGCGAATACAACGTCTTGCTTACCTAATTGGATAAGCTCCATTGCGTGACCAATACAGTGTGCAGATGTCGCACAGGCAGAGCTCATTGAGTAGTTCACACCACGGATTTTGAAAGGCGTTGCTAGACAAGCCGAAACCGTAGAAGCCATTGTACGTGGCACCATGTATGGGCCAACGCGCTTCACGCCTTTCTCACGAATAATGTCTACCGCGTTAACTTGGTTTAGAGATGAAGCACCACCTGAACCCGCAACGATACCCGTACGGTCATTAGAGACTTGATCTTCCGTTAAACCTGAATCAGCAATAGCTTGTTCCATCGAAAGGTATGCGAATGCCGCTGCATCACCCATAAAACGCATTTTTTTGCGATCAATATGGTCAGCAGGGTTCATTTTTAGGTTACCCCAAACTTGAGAGCGCAAGCCTTGTTCCTTGAACTGCTCTGAAGCGGTAATACCAGATTTACCCTCTTTCAGTGATGCTAAAACTTCTTCGACGTTGTTACCGATACTTGAAACAATACCCATACCGGTGATTACGACTCGTTTCATGTGACATTCCTATAATTCTAAATTCAGCTAGATAATAACTAAGAAGCTTAACAAAAGTGGTCAGCTTTCCCAGAAATTCGTACAATCTCTATCAACATATCGCTTCAAATCACAAAATGATAGATTTTATGACCTCAATTACGAATGCAGAACTGGAATGGAATGAGTCTGGCACGCCAGTCTCAGACCAATTTGACGATGTTTACTTCTCCAATGTTAATGGTTTAGAAGAAACTCGCTACGTCTTTTTAAAGCAAAACCACCTTCCAGAGCGTTGGCTTGAGCACAACCACCGTCGTTTTGTGATAGCGGAGACCGGCTTTGGCACTGGTCTTAACTTTCTTGCAGTCTGGCAGTGGTTCGATACTTTCCTCAAGGATAACCCTCAAGCGATGACCAAAGAGTTACATTTCATCAGTTTTGAAAAATATCCTTTAAATAAAGAAGATCTCATCAAAGCCCACCAATCATGGCCAGAATTAGCGCAATACGCAGAACAACTGCAACAACACTACCCTATTGCTCTGCCTGAGTGTCACCGCATTGTACTGGGTGACGGGGCTATCACGCTTGATTTATGGTTTGGTGATATTAAAGATTGCATGCCTAACGTACCAACCCCACGTAAAGGTTTGGTTGATGCTTGGTTCTTAGACGGTTTTGCACCAAGTAAAAACCCTGAGATGTGGAACCAAAACCTATTCAACGGCATGGCCAAGCTCGCGAAACAAGATTGCAGTTGCGCCACCTTCACCGCAGCTGGCTTTGTTCGCCGCGGTTTAATCGAAGCTGGCTTTGCCATGAAAAAGGTCAAGGGCTTTGGCACTAAGCGAGAGATGATTGCCGGCCGACTTGGCGAGAAGCACCCGCACACCAACATCAAACCTTGGTATGGCTTATCAGAGCACTGTGACTCGCAAGACATCGCCATTATCGGTGGTGGTATCGCCAGTGCTGCGCTTGCAAAAGCCTTAAGCCACCGAGGTAAGAACATCACCCTTTACTGTGAACACCCACAAGCTGCAGGTAATGCCTCTGGTAATAACCAAGGCGCGATTTATCCGCTATTGAGCGAAGCAACATCGAACGTCTCTCGCATATTTGGCCCAGGGCTGCTGTTTGCTCGTCAGTTCATCAATCAAGCTGCGCAAGCTATTGAATTCGATCATAACTGGTGTGGTGTGAACATTTTGATGTGGGATGAGGGTTCGACTAAGAAGCTCAATCGTATGTTGGAAGGCAATTTCCACACCGACTTGATTCAGCGTTTATCACCAGAGCAAGCCAACGAAAAGGTTGGCTTACCGGTCGACAAAGAGAGTGTTTACTTTCCGCTGGGTGGGTGGTTAAGCCCGCTTCAACTGACTCAAGGTCTTATTGGCAAGTTAGAACAGACCAATAAAGTAAGCACACACTATCAGCACCAAGTCACAGAGTTAAAGTGGCTCGAAACTGAACAGCAATGGCAACTAACCATTGATACGCCACAAGGTGAAATTCAAACTCAGCACGACCAAGTCGTGGTTGCGAATGGGCACAAGTTCACCCAATTTGAACAAACTCGCGCCGTTCCTTTGACGCCCGTTAAAGGGCAAGTGAGCCATATCCCAACCACGGAAAATCTCAGTAAACTAAAAACTGTGTTGTGTTTTGATGGTTATTTAACGCCGCAGAATCCAAATAACGGCCACCACTGCATTGGTGCGAACTACGACAAAACCAATATCGACCAAGAATTTGATATTGATGTTCAACAGCACAATGGTGAGCGCCTTCAAACCTCATTGCCGGACCAAGCATGGACACAAGATGTCGATACCAGTGGCAACTTATCGCGCCAAGGTATCCGAAGTGTAAGCCGTGACCACCTTCCGTTTGTCGGAAACGTCGGTGACTTTGAAGCCATTAAGGAGCAGTACCAAGATCTCCACAACTTCAACCCGCAGCGTGACTCGGTTGAGGATGTTGAAACGGTCACTAGCTTCCCTAACCTTTATTGCTTTATCGGGCTAGGCTCACGTGGCTTAAGCTCTACGCCATTATTGGCAGAAGTATTAGCATCACAAATCTGTGGCGATCCGCTTCCTTTACCTGTTGATGTGCTTGAGGCGATTCACCCAAGTCGTATGTGGGTACGCAGACTGCGAAAAGGAAAAGCATTAACGGCTGGATGGGTTGCTGACAAGCACTCTAAATCCAACCCGTAGTTTCTAGTTCAGCGATTCTGGCCTCTGAAACTAAAAGCTAAAAAGCCCGAGCGACGTTATGTCCCTCGGGCTTTTTGTTGTTCGTATTGTTCTAAACGGATGCGCTAAAAGAAGCAATGCTTAAAGCTTAGCAACCGCATCTTTAATTTGTCGAGCGATCGCTTCGTTACTGATAGAACCAGACGTAAAATCAAAGTTATCGTAGAAGCTTGGCACGGAAACTGACGCTTGCACATTGCCACCAAAATAAGGGGCAGAACCGGTTGCTGTACCCAGTACCGTTTGTGCGCCGCCCGGGCCGGGTGAAGTCGCGAGATAAACCGCAGGCTTTTCGCCAAACACTGAACGCTCAATGCGTGTCGCCCAATCAAATAAGTTTTTGTACGCTGCTGGGTAGTGACCATTGTGTTCAGCGAACGAGATAACAAACGCGTCAGCTTCGGCTAAGTCACTCAAGAATGCTTGAGCACCTTCCGCTTGACCAATCTCTTTTTCAATATCTTCACTGAACATCGGGACATTATAATCGTTGATGTCTAGAACTTTAACGTCAGCACCTTCAATCAAGTTTGCTGCGTAAGTTGCGAGTGTTTTGTTGATTGAGGTAGAACTTGTGCTTGCGCCAAATGCGATAACTTTCATGATGTAACCTTTTCAGTAATTCCGTTAAGTAGAATTAGAATAACGTCGTCAGAAAATAGCACCATCACAATTAATGAACGGACTCATTCAAAAATTTCGAACGAGTCTCAATACATCAAGATTAAGCTTGGTTTTGTAGCTCAACCCAAAGGTCATTAACGATCGTGCGGTCTGCTGGCGTTAATTCCGTGCGAGCATCATCTAGGCTTTTTTCAATGCGAGCTTTTACTTCTGCCACATCCTCAATGCCTTCTTCTTCACATGAAGCCACAGAAAGAGAAATATGACCACGCAAGTAACCACCAGCAAACAGCTCGTCATCGGATGCGTTTTCGATGCGAGCATCAATTACTTCGAGGAGTTTTTCTTCAAATTCGATAATCATAATCTTCTCTTACTTCACTATAAATTGGCTAGCACATAAAGGTTCGACATTGTAGAAGCGACGTAATGCTTCAGAGAGCATTTTGACACGAGGTGGAAGCCCAACTTCCAATATACTCATGACTTCACTATGCACTTTATTCATAAAAGCCAAACGGTCTGGCTCAAAATCGCCGTGTAGATTGTCACAGCTAACATTAAAAGGAAAGCCTGCGCTCATCGCAATGATCCATTCATACGCTTGTGGGCGAATTTCCACTTTTTCAAACTCAGCTTGAACCGTCTCAGTGCGACCATCAGGTTCATACCAATAACCGAAATCTTCTAATAAACGACGTTCAGGACCAGCAACACACCAGTGTGCTATTTCATGCAACGCAGAGGCGTAGAACCCACGCGCAAAAATAATTCTGTGATGTGGAATCTCATCATTGGCAGGCAAATAAATTGGCTCATCTGCGCCTAGCTCCAATTTAGTATTAAAGCTGTCATAAAAAGTTTGATTAAAAATATCGATAATGTCTGAATATTGGTGAGTCATAAAACGTGCTTGAAATGAAATAAACAGGTGTATTTTGCGTTGTTTTCTCAACTTGGTAAAGCCCCTATCAAGCGTAATGCTGTCAACACAAGCATTATCTACTATTGCACCGCAGTCCCTCTCTGCGATAGGCAATCTCAAGTTACTCAAATGGATTACTTCAACTAATCTGAAACCTTGATTCAGGGTACAAATATTCATTCGTCAACAAGCATTTTTACTACTACACTCGCGCTTCATTTTTATATCCCTAAGGCCTATAACACTGCAATGTATAGACCTAAATTATAGAGCTACAGCAATGCTACTAAGTGTTTTGTATATCATTGGCATCACGGCAGAAGCCATGACCGGTGCTCTCAGTGCCGGCAAACAAAAAATGGATTGGTTTGGTGTAATGCTGGTTGCCAGTGCAACAGCAATCGGCGGTGGTACAGTGCGAGATATCTTACTCGGCCATTACCCTTTAGGTTGGGTTGAAAACCCACAGTATCTGGCGATCACCTGTATCGCTGGCGTTATCACAACCGGGCTCGCCAAATGGGTACTCAAGCTAAAAGGCTTATTCATTCGTTTGGATGCGTTGGGGCTTATCGTGTTCAGCATCATTGGTACTAAAGTGGCGATGACCATGGGTCTGCACCCAATGATCTGCATGGTGTCTGCGCTAGTCACGGGTGTCTTTGGTGGTTTGTTGCGCGACCTTATCTGTCGTCAAACACCATTAGTGTTGCACGAAGAGCTGTATGCCTCTGTCGCACTTGTCGCTTCAGGTTTATACCTAGGTTTACTTGAACTGGGCATTAACGACGTAACCGCGACGACTGTTACACTCGTGGTGGGTTACTTGCTACGCATGGCGGCCGTACGGTTCAAGTGGCGCTTACCTTCATTCCAGCTTGATCCTGAAAGCTCTGTGCATTAATTAGATAAAGCGTTCACTAGAAAACAAAAAGGGTTGCTCCAACAGGAAGCAACCCTTTTTCATTTACTCAATCGCTAAATTTGAGGTGTATTGGTCGTTACGCCATGGTTTTGACCACGATGACGTAGCAAGTGATCAAGCAATACAATCGCTAACATCGCTTCTGCGATCGGTACCGCACGGATACCCACACATGGGTCATGACGACCTTTCGTGATTAACTGCGTTGCTTCACCGTCTTTAGTGATCGTGTCACCAGGAACGGTAATGCTTGATGTGGGTTTAAGCGCAATGCTTGCCACAATATCTTGGCCAGTAGAAATACCACCTAAGATACCGCCAGCGTGGTTGCTGCTGAAACCTTCTGGAGTTAATGGGTCACGGTGTTCACTACCGCGTTGATTAACGACATCAAAGCCATCACCAATCTCAACACCTTTTACCGCATTGATGCTCATTAGAGCGTGCGCGATATCTGCATCTAGACGATCAAAGATTGGCTCACCAAGGCCTACAGGCACTTTAGTCGCCACCACTTGAATCTTCGCACCGATCGAGTTGCCTTCTTTTAGCAAGTCGCGAATCAGTTGGTCAAATTCTGGTACTTTGTCGGCATCTGGGCAGAAGAAAGCGTTGTTTTCAATCTCGTTCCAATCCACTTTATCAATGGAGATATCACCCATTTGAGAAAGGTAAGCTTGGATTTCAACACCAAATTCTTGTTTTAGGTATTTCTTCGCAATTGCCCCTGCCGCTACACGCATTGCAGTTTCACGAGCAGAAGAACGACCACCACCACGGTAATCACGCACACCGTACTTTTGATGGTAGGTATAGTCAGCGTGTCCAGGGCGGAACTTGTCTTTTATTTCGGAATAGTCTTTAGAGCGTTGGTCTGTATTTTCAATCAATAGACCAATAGAAGTGCCCGTAGTTTGGCCTTCAAATACACCTGATAAGATTTTCACTTCATCCGCTTCACGGCGAGCCGTTGTATAACGTGAGGTACCTGGGCGACGACGATCCAAATCTCTCTGAAGGTCTGCTTCGGTAATGTCTAATCCTGGTGGGCACCCGTCTACGATACATCCTAGTGCGATACCGTGACTTTCTCCGAACGTGGTCACGCGGAAATGTTGTCCGATACTGTTTCCTGCCATTACTTCCTCTAAATCAGCTATAAACCGACTGGCTAATAACTTTACTTGTCTATTCTTCGTAAATTCATAGTCGCTTTATTACTAAATGATGTAAACCCCAAAAAACGAACAATTTTAATTTTCTGTTCGATGAACCCAACGAAATAAACAAAACAACAAAGGAAAATGACTCGCGCGTCAAAAGACCGGTTTTTATGGTAGGTAAAATGCAAAAAACCCGACAACTCGGAAAGTTATCGGGTTTCTTTAAATAATGGCACGCCCTGAAGGATTCGAACCTTCGACCACCTCCTTAGAAGGGAGGTGCTCTATCCAGCTGAGCTAAGGGCGCGCTACAGGGACGAATTATACGAATTAGAATCAGTAAAGCAACGGCTTTATGTAACATTATGATCTAAGTGAGTAAAAAAAGGGCAATAAGCCTATAGGTGTTGAAAATTAAGCCAAGGCAAACGTTTGCCTAATGGTAATTAAAAAGATTTTCTGGAATAATGCGCCAAAAACATCAGCCACTAACTTGAATATCAATAATAAGGAAATTCATGACTGCTCAAAATATTGATGGAAAGCTAATCTCTCAAACGGTTCGTTCTGAAGTAGCAGCACGTGTAAAAGCACGTAATGAAGCTGGATTACGTGCTCCGGGTCTAGCGGTTGTTTTAGTGGGTGAAGACCCGGCTTCTCAAGTTTACGTTGGAAGTAAGCGAAAAGCGTGTGAAGAGGTTGGCTTCGTTTCTAAATCTTACGATTTACCAGCCACTGCAACAGAAACAGAATTATTAGCCCTGGTCGATCAGCTAAACCAAGATCCAGAGATTGACGGTATTCTCGTTCAATTGCCTTTGCCTGCTGGTATCGATACAACCCACGTGCTCGAACGTATCACGCCAGAAAAAGACGTTGATGGTTTCCACCCATACAATGTCGGTCGCTTGGCTCAGCGGATGCCTAAGTTACGTTCTTGTACACCAAAAGGCATTATCACGCTGCTTGGTCGTTACAACATCGATCTACGTGGTAAACATGCGGTTGTCGTTGGTGCCTCAAACATCGTTGGTCGCCCAATGACATTAGAACTACTTCTTGCTGGCTGCACCACAACCACATGTCACCGCTTCACCAAAGATCTTGAAGGTCATGTTCGTCAAGCGGATGTGGTTGTGGTTGCCGTAGGGAAACCAAATTTCATTCCCGGAGCTTGGATTAAGAAAGGCGCTGTCGTGGTCGATGTAGGCATTAACCGTTTAGATTCAGGTAAGCTGGTTGGCGACGTTGAATACGATGTCGCGAAAGAAAACGCAAGCTTCATCACTCCGGTACCCGGTGGTGTTGGTCCAATGACCGTTGCAAGCCTAATCGAGAACACCATGATTGCTTGTGAGCAATTTCACTCGAAATAACGCACAAACGGCAACATAGATCGCGACACCTACCGTGACGTCAACAGACTAAAAAAGCCGCAATGTCATGCTCATTGCGGCTTTTTTGATAAGAAGTGTCGATAAGTCGTTATTCTACAATCAAAATTTCTAACGACGTTATCGAGTGTTTTAACAAGCTAGGATGACCCGTTATTGACTACGATTGGTATTATTACACTTTATTTTGTTCAAGCTGCTGTGGAGCGGGTAATAAACTAATGATTTCGCATTCTGTCGATATCAACTTATCCAAATCAGAACCTTGTGTAACTAAGCGGAACTCACCGTTAGTAATCACACCAAGTGGAATGGCTTTAGGGTAAAGAGTATTAAATTCATTAAGGTCAAACGCTTCTGTTAAACCTGTACTCTTAATTTGACTGCCTTGAGCCATCAGCGAATTCAGTTTCGAATACGTCATCCCTTCCGCAAACAAACGCCGGTTTTTACTGCGACTCACATGATGCCTTTCGTGCTTAGTCTCTGATGACTCAAGTTCAAACACTTTGTTGTCACCAAATTCACCCTGATAGTGCATACTGACTAATGGGTTCGTTTGACGATAAGGCGAAACAATCATGGCACGCCCTATCCCATCCAACTCGAGATTAATTTCTGCGTGGCTTGAGGCTGGATTACCGAAATAGACATTCAGGTTTTCCATCCGAGCCAAGCGAATGCTTTCCCAGTTGGTATCGGTAAGCACACTGTTAATGTTGTGTGTGGCCAAGATTTTAGCTAACTGTCTAGCAAAAAGAGTCGCACCAAAGAAAACCACACCTTGTGCTTTCTCTTGTGTCACTCCTAATCTTCTTGCCCACCAACTTGCAGTCAGGCTCTGAATCACAACCGTACCAATGATGACCAAAAACACCATAGGGACCAGCAAATCCGCCCCTTCAATTAATTGCTTTTCTTGGAGCTTAATAGCAAACAATGAAGAAACGGCAGCGGCGACGATCCCGCGAGGTGCCATCCAACTTAGGAACCATTTCTCGGCTGAAGTAAGATCGGTGCCGATCCCGCTGAGCCAAACACTCAAAGGACGAGCGACAAGCATAACAACCGCTAATAAGCCCACACCGCCCCAACCTATCGAGAGAAAATGCCCCGAATCCAATCGACTCGCTAACAGAATAAACAGGGCTGAGATCAGTAACACCGTCAGAGTTTCTTTAAACTCGATAATATCTTCAAGATCCAAACTTTTCACATTGGCTAGCCAAATCCCCATGATCGTCACAGTTAGTAAACCAGACTCTTCACTCAGGTCGTTTGAAAAGGAAAATGCGCCCAACATTAACGTCAGGACGGCTACGTTACGCAAATAATGCGGCACCCAATGCCCTTGCAGCATTTTGGCTATCACATAGCCACCGATGATCCCTAAGCTTAAACCTATGGACAGAGTCAGCCCTAATGCGGACAGTACATGGCTCGTCGGATCGGCTGAAGAGACAATGTATTCGTAAACGAGAACGGCAAACAGTGCGCCAATCGGATCTATCACTATCCCTTCCCATCGCAAGATACTGCCTAACGAAGATTTAGGCTGAATGCTTCGCAACATCGGAACAATAACCGTCGGGCCTGTCACCACAACTAATGCACCAAATAAAGCCGCTAATGGCCAACTGAAATCCACAAAGTAGTGAGCTCCAATAACAATGCACACCCATGTAATCAACATGCCGAAACTCACCAAGTGAGTCACCATCCGACCATGCCCTCTGATTTCTTTGAAATTCAAGGTCAACGCGCCTTCAAATAGAATGATGGCGACACCTAATGAAATCAATGGGAACAACACATCGCCAAAGATGACATCAGGATTGAGGATATTTAACCCCGGACCGAGTAGCAAACCAACGATCAAGAGTGGAAGAATGGCAGGCACTCGTAAACGCCAGCCTAATAACTGGCACGCTAAGGACAAAAGCCCTATTAGCGCTAAGGAAGAAGTGATCGACAAATCCATTTTGCCTCCTAAATATGGGGACTGCCAATGGCAAAAATCTAAAATAAATGCAGAGAAAAAGGACTCCGAGGAGTCCTTTATATCATTTGGCCTATGATAGGCTAAATGCTATTCAAAACAGAGTTAGTCTCTTAATCAAACTTAATTCTGTCAGCTAAATGGCTAACGGCTAAAGCAAAGTAATAAGAGCGATTCCACTTCATTAACACATTGTAGTTGTTGTAAACGAGGTATGCGCGACCCGCTTCGTCATCCGGCATAATCAACCAAGCTTTGATGTCTTCATCTAACATTGGAAGTGGGCGATCGTCGTAACGCTTGATACCAAGTTCAGACCACTCTTTTAGGTATTTCGCTTTCCCTTCACCTCGTCCTTGTAGGTCAAGAGACACCGTTGATGGCACATGAACCTGACGACCCCAAGTATATTTGTCATCCCAACCCGATTTGCTGAGATACTTGGCCGCCGAAGCAAAGACATCTTCTTCGGTTCCCCAAATATCTTTCTTTCCGTCACCATTACCATCAGCGGCATAAGCAAGAAATGAGCTTGGCATAAACTGAGGTTGTCCCATCGCGCCTGCCCACGATCCTTTCATATCTTTAGGGGCAATATGACCTTGTTCGAGAATCGTCAATGCCGCCATCGCTTCTTTACGGAAAAATGCTTCTCTACGCCCCTCATAAGCCATCGTCGTCAAAGCATCGATAACACTGTAATGGCCCGTGAACTGACCAAAATTACTCTCTACGCCCCATAGAGCGACAATGAATCTCGGCTGCACACCGTATTCATCGCCAATGCGCTTTAGCGCTTGATAGTGTTGTTTATACAACGATTTCGCTTGTTTCACTTTCCAACCAGGGACAGCTCGTGGAATATACTCATCCAACGTCAGTTTCTTTTCGGGTTGATTTTTGTCCGCTTTCACCGCTCTGGGCTTAAACGTCACGCCATCGAAAGCTTCATCAATGATCGCTTCAGAAATACCTTGCTCTCGGCCTTGTTGCTTTAATGTTTCCACATACTGTTCAAAGCTGACACCTTCAGCTTGAACTGAAGCAATGGTTAGGCTATTACCCAAAAGTAACGCCGATAGTGCCAATATCGTTTTTGAAAATTTATACAATGACCATTCCTCCTTGAATAGGGTGACTATCACTCATCATCTTGAGCATTATGTTGAGCTTTACGCTCTTTGTGTCGTTCAAGTTCGTTGACAGGCGGAGGCGGAACTTGCAAAAAGAAACCATCGGTATTGAGTGACTCTCTCACTTTGTCGATGTTCACTTGCGCTAACTTTCGGCCGTCCATTTTAATTACCATGACAAAACTAGGTTTACCAAACATTTGCATCAATGCGTCAGGAACTTGTGAAAAATCATCCTTTTTGGGGATATAAAGATATGTTCCTTCTTTCTTTGAACTCTTATATATAGAACACAGCATGACAAACCTTTTTAAATGTTTATGACTACAAAACTCTCACTTGCGAGAGCTATAGTTTATGTTAGGGAAATTTTGGGAACAAAACGTTCATTTGACAACAAGATTACTTGCTGTGCTTGGTTTGGGAATATAACATGATAAGTCTCGTTTCAGGCAATGCCCTTTATTTTTTATTAATAAAGAATTGTTACCCATTCGCTATTGAGGTCCTGTAGTTTTTCGATGCCTAGTAACCCAGATCTAAAAGGTAGTAGTTTTACGCTATCTGTTTTGCACTTATCCGATGATCAAGTCGAAAATGCAGTCTCTTTTCTTCAAGAGAAAGTCGACCAAGCACCGACGTTTTTCGCCGCAGCCCCTGTTGTTATAAATATCAGCAAAGTGGTTGGCGATATTGATTTCGTGCAACTAAAAAATGGCATATCTCAAGCGGGAATGATTCCCGTTGGCGTAACGGGTTGCTCAGATAAACGCATGCAAAACCTAGCTAAAGAAGCAGGATTCGCCGTGATGACGGCAAGCAAGTCGCCATCTCAAGCTCCTGCCCAAATGGCACCGATTAAAGTCGTCAGAACCCCGATTCGTTCTGGTCAGCAAGTGTATGCCAAAGATGGTGATTTGCTGATTCTTAGTCATGTGAGTGCAGGCGCGGAAGTGATTGCTGATGGCAGCATCCATATTCATGGCACGCTACGTGGCCGTGCGATTGCAGGAGCAAGTGGCCAATCTGACGCGAAAATAATTTGTAATGATTTACAAGCTGAGTTGGTTTCGATTGCTGGTAATTACTGGCTCAGCGACCAAATTGATAGCGAATACTGGCAGAAAAAAACCATGTTCAGTATGGCAAACGGTGTATTACACGTTGATGTCATCGCAATATAAGAGAAATAAAAGGAAAACAAGAATGGCACGCATTATCGTTGTAACGTCAGGCAAAGGCGGGGTAGGCAAAACGACCTCCAGTGCAGCTATTGCCTCAGGACTGGCTTTAAAAGGGAAAAAAACCGCAGTTATCGACTTTGACATCGGTCTGCGTAACCTAGATTTAATCATGGGTTGTGAGCGCCGCGTTGTGTACGATTTTGTGAACGTTATCAATGGTGAAGCAACGCTAAACCAAGCGATGATCAAAGATAAGCGTACAGAGAACCTGTTCATTCTTCCTGCATCTCAAACTCGCGATAAAGATGCCCTGACGAAAGATGGGGTTCGTCGTGTGTTTGATGAACTGGATGAAATGGGCTTTGATTTTATCATTTGTGACTCTCCTGCTGGCATCGAGCAAGGAGCTCTGATGGCGCTGTATTTTGCGGATGAAGCCATTGTAACCACCAACCCTGAAGTTTCTTCAGTTCGCGATTCAGACCGTATTTTAGGCATCCTTGACTCGAAGTCTCGACGCTCTGAAGACGGATTAGAGCCAGTGAAAACACACCTTCTACTGACACGCTACAACCCTGCACGTGTCAACCAAGGCGAAATGCTCAGTGTTGAAGACGTTGAAGAGATTTTGCACATTTCTCTACTGGGTGTGATTCCAGAGAGTCAAGCAGTACTGAACGCGTCAAACAAGGGTGTGCCTGTCATTTTTGACGAAGCAACCGACGCCGGTATGGCTTACAATGATACAGTAGAACGACTACTGGGTAGCCAAGTGGACTTCCGTTTCTTAACGGAGCAAAAGAAAGGCATCTTCAAAAGACTGTTCGGGGGCTAATACGCAATGTCATTATTAGAGTTTTTTAGACCACAGAAAAAGACGACCGCAAATCTAGCTAAAGAGCGTTTGCAGATCATTGTTGCCGAGCGCCGTAGTCATGACGACCCCGCTCCATCGTACTTACCGCAACTGAAAGAAGACATCTTGAAGTGCATTGCGAAGTACGTTGATGTCGACCCGTCGATGGTTGATCTGACGTTCGAACACAAAGATGACGACATCTCAGTACTCGAGCTGAACGTTAAACTTCCAGAAGAAGAGCGATAGCCTTTCTGTTCGAAATCGACCAGCCGTCTGTGGCTTATGTCGACGGAATAAAAAAGAGAGCCTAGGCTCTCTTTTTTGTATCGGTCATTGAATCACTGTCACTCAATTCGAGTGTATAACAACAAGCGGTTATTTGATCGCTTTACTCAGCTTCTCACCAACCACATCTAAACGCCAGCCTTGCATCACATCAGGTAACTTCTCTGGGTTACGATTGTGCTTCCACACCCAACTTAACACTTGGTTAAGTTGCTTCTTCGACGCCAAAAACTCAGTTGCTAAGCCACTGTGTTGCGATGCGACTTTCACTTCATCTTTCAACACTTTGAACAGCTGTTTGTAACCTGGGTGGTCCATCAGACGTTCTACTGGCGCTGGGTACTCTTCTTCTGGCGTATGCTCAGCCAATTTCACGATGGAGCTGATCTTGGCGCCATGGCGACGCACAGAGCGGTAATCAAAACCTTCTTGCTCCATATGCTTAGGATCTTTGATCGCGAATCGAGCCACTGCCCATAAGTCTTGTTCTTTAAAGACAAAGTTCAATGCCAAATCACGCTTAATCGCTTCTTTTAGACGCCAAGTTGCTAAAGGTCTCAAAATTGCTAACTGTTGAGGTTTTAGCTGCCACGCGCCTTTAATATCAAGGTAAGCGTTGTCTGGGTTTGCTTTACGGATGCGCTTAGCCACTTGTAAATCAGACTCTTGTTGCGCCGCTTCCCACCAGCCCGCTTCCATCACTTTTTCGAGAAGCTTGTTGTACATTGGCATCAAGTAGTGAACATCTGCGGCAGCATAGTCGAGTTGCTTTTGAGAAAGTGGACGAGCTAGCCAGTCAGTACGAGATTCACTCTTATCTAGGTCAACACCAACAAACTCTGAAACCAGAGCCGCAAAGCCCGTTGATAAGCCATAACCTAAGAATGCCGCCATGATCTGCGTATCAACCATTGGCGTTGGTGTGCAACCAAATGCGTTTTGGAAGACTTCTAAATCTTCGCCACACGCGTGCAGCACTTTCAATACTGAAGCGTCTTTCAACAGCCCAACAAAGGGAGTCATTTCATCAAGAGCAATAGGATCAATCAGTGACAGCGTTTCACCATCAAATAACTGAATTAAGCCTAATTGAGGGTAATAGGTTCTTGTACGAACGAACTCTGTATCAAGCATAACAACATCGGCTTCACGTGCTTGTTGGCAAACTCGCTCAAGGTCTTTCACTTGGGTAATGATTTGATAATCCACAAAAACTCTCACTGATTTACTTTGATTGTCGGATACAAAAATGCCGACATTAACTGTCGGCATTCTAACACCATTTTTCAGCGCTCGCTTAGATTAAGCGCCTGAACGATTTCAGGTGCACCCCAAGCATTACTCACTTGCGCGTTTGGCAAGCTCTGCGTCGTTTTCTTCACGAAGCACTCGGCGCAAGATTTTGCCTACATTGGTTTTTGGTAGTTCTTCACGGAACTCAATCAATTTAGGGATCTTGTAACCCGTTAGGTGTTCACGACAGTGTGCGATAATGTCTTCTTTGGTTAGGCTAGGATCACGCTTCACAACATAGATCTTAACCAACTCACCAGACACTTCATGAGGTTGACCAATAGCGGCCACTTCTAACACTTTGCCATGAAGAGCCACTACGTCTTCAATTTCGTTCGGGTAAACATTGAAGCCTGACACAAGAATCATGTCTTTCTTACGGTCAACGATGTACAACAAGCCTTCGTCATCAAACTTGACGATATCACCAGTCGATAACCAACCCTCTTGGTCGATCACTTCTTTGGTCGCTTCAGGACGCTGCCAGTAGCCTTGCATCACTTGTGGACCACGAACCTGCAATTCACCCACTTGGTCATTACCAACCACTTTACCTTCATCATCCACAATACGAACTTCTGTCGATGGTACCGGTAGACCGATTGCCCCCGTGTAGTCTTGTAGATCGTATGGGTTACCTGTGACCAAAGGAGCACATTCGGTTAAACCATAACCTTCTAAAAGGTGAACGCCTGTTGCTTTCTTCCATTGCTCAGCAACAGCGCGTTGAACCGCCATACCACCGCCAACAGATAAACGCATATTACTGAAATCCAATTCGTGGAAATCTTCGTTATTCACGAGCGCGTTGAACAAAGTGTTTACGCCGGTAATCGCAGTAAACGGAACCTTTTGCAGCTCTTTAATAAAGCCGGGAATGTCACGCGGGTTCGTAATCAGAAGGTTGCGCCCCCCCATCTCAATAAACAGTAAACAGTTCACCGTTAGTGCGAACACGTGGTAAAGCGGCAATGCCGTTACGACCAATTCACGGCCTTCTTGCAGCACAGGGCTGTATGCCCCTTTCGCTTGAAGGACGTTCGCAATCATATTGCGGTGCGTTAAGATTGCCCCCTTCGCTACCCCTGTTGTCCCCCCGGTGTACTGTAAGAATGCGATGTCATCGCCCGCCATAAATGGCTTCACGTACTGTAGACGACGGCCCTTATGCAATGCTTTTCTAAATGAGATAGCACCCGGTAGATCGTACTTAGGTACCATACCTTTTACGTATTTCACGACGAAGTCGACAATCGTCCCTTTCGCTCGTGGTAGCATTTGCCCAAGGCTGGTTAAAACAACGTGTTTAACCGGTGTTTTGTCAACGACCTTCTCTAGCGTACTCGCAAAGTTAGAAACGATCACAATCGTCTTGGCACCAGAATCATTCAGCTGATGTTCAAGTTCACGAGGCGTATACAGTGGGTTGACGTTCACAGCAATCATACCGGCACGTAATACACCAAAAAGTGCAATTGGGTATTGCAGCAAGTTTGGCATCATCAGTGCAACACGATCGCCCTTCTTCAGTTTTAGATCATTCTGTAAATAAGCCGCAAAAGCACGACTGCGCTCTTCAAGCTTACGGAATGTCATAATAGATCCCATGTTCTCGAATGCTGGTTGGTCGGCGTACTTCTGTACCGACTGTTCAAACATTTCAATAAGAGATGGGTACTGATCTGGATTGATCGTCTCTGGTACGTCACTTGGATAACGTGAAAGCCAAGGTTTATCCACTATGTTACTCCTCGTTTATCAGCTTACGACTGCTCGCCGCTATTTGTCATTGCGGTATTACAGCACAGCTTTAGTGCATGAGCACTAAAAGGCTCAAACACTTGTTTAAATTTTGTTAACTACACCAAGAATTAGTTCTGAAACTAACTCTGGGCTCTCTAAATGGCAATGATGTCCGCCAGGAACCATCTCTATCTGCGGAGGACTATGCTCTGATTTGTAGCGGTTATGCTGCAAATATCGAAATCCATGACTCCCTAATATGACTAATTGGGGACATTCTATCGCCGCCATTATCGCTTCAGCATGCGCTTGCGACATTCGATAGAGCGAATCACACTTTAGGTTTGGGTCGCATCGCCATTGCCAAGAGTTCTCGCATTCGACAATACCTTGATCAACAGTACCTCGCTCAACGATTCCTCGTTCAACAATAGGTGCTATGAGTTCAGCATCAATTTGGTTGGCGTGAGCTCTCAACTTAATTGCATCCTCAAGGCTAGCTAAAGGACGTGAAGGTTTTCTGCGCTGTCGAAGACGACTGAGTACCCCATCCCTCAAGCGAGAGACCGTTTCTTGGGGAGCTTCTGAAAGAGGTCCGTGACCTTCAATTTGAATTAATCCTGACACTTTTTCAGGAAAGGCGGCACTATAGCAACTTGCGATCAATGCACCAAGAGAATGTCCTACTAGAACCAGTCTGTTTGGTGATAATTTAACCACCAACTGATACAGGTCATCAATATAGTCATGAAATGGGTAATAACTGCCCAATTTGTGCGATGAGAAACCATGTCCAAAAAGATCGATAGCGACGAGGTGAGCATTAGGAGAAGATTGAGCCACTTGCTTCATGATCTGATTAAAACTGGCGGCGTTATCTAGCCAACCATGAATAAAAACGACCGTCGTGGCTGTGGGGTGTGGATTGCCAATCTGTTGTGTTGCAAGCGTTCCATTGGCCAAAGAGTATGACTTTTCAATCATTGAGAATGTTTCTCCCCACTTTATGTTCTTGAACGAAGGCATGGTGCTCACCTATTCCACGTTTTGAATGACACGTTTAAGCTTAACTCTTGCCTGCAACCACAAATAGAGAAATGAATAAAGGAACAATAGATAGATATAAAATTATAACCAATCACGGTTGCTGTGTTTGGTTACAAGCGTTGGTTATAACCAGTCACACAAAAGAAAAATAAAGATCATCACCCATGATGCGATTAGGGAGAACCACTAAGATGGCGACACAGGCTTGAGCAAAGCTAGATATAAATATCAACCCCAATAAGCTTCGCAAGTTCCTCTTTTTTTGCCTGGTTCATCACGTCCATATACTCTTCCATTGCACGTCGTCCACGCCCTTCTGGAAGGTCATATTGCACCTGAGCTTTATGGATCTCAGATTCTTTGACTTGGCGGATAGAATGCGAGACAGCATTCGCGACCTTAGTTGGCTGACCAACTGAGGTTTTTGCATTGCCTTTTTTTACCCCATTCTTTTTGTTGGTTCGATTGGGTTTGGAAGTGTGCCCTATCGAAGAAGGAGGTAAGCCGTTTATTGAAACCATGCTTGGAGATTCGTAGACCTGATTTAAATGATTTGTTGATTAACTTTAATAGCGGCTCTACACAATGAATTATAGAGCCAAAGTCATAGATATTTACACGTACTCGCCGTCGTTTATTCGCGGCCTGGTAGCTTTTTCCACGTCACTTTATCACGAAGATAAACAGGCTCAGACTCTTCGGCTGCGACCGCTTTACCTTCTGCATAAGCAAATTGAGCAAGGAAGGCCATATCTTGAGCTTCTGGAAACAGCACCTCACACGCTTTAGTGTGGATTGCAAGTGTGTCCATGTGCTCTGCATACGCTTCCCAACCGGTGCCGACTTTTGCCCATGTCTCAGAGTCAACGTCAACCTGCGCGGCTAATTCGCTTGGCGGTGTCACACATTCAGCATCAACCGCCGTCCAACGACCATCTTGCTCTCGACGGTATCGAGCCCAGTACACTTCACTCATGCGCGCATCAATCGCAGCTGCAACGTGAGTTTCACCAAATTTACGGTAGCTACCCTGCGCCATCGCAGCCAATGTAGAGACACCGATCATCGGTAAATCAGCACCAAAAGCCAAGCCTTGAGCAATCCCAATGCCAATACGCACGCCCGTGAAGCTACCAGGACCTTGGCCAAACGCAATAGCATCGATATCGGTTAAAGCGACATTCGCTTCTTTCAGTACTTCATCAACCATAGGTAGAATTTTTTTCGTATGGTCTCGAGGAGCCTCTTCGCTACGTGCGAACACCTGGTCACCCATTACTAATGCAACTGAACAGTTTTCAGTTGCGGTATCTACTGCAAGAATTTTTACGCTCATTTGTGTCTCAAATATCTGTTATCTAATCTAAAAATAATGGCTAAACTCACCCATGCCAATTAATCAGCAGCGGTTGAATGATCTTTAGCTAAGAATTCTTTAATGACCCCTAAGTCACGTGTGCGAGGGATCGGCGGTAAACTCGCCAAAAATATGCCACCGTAATCGCGTGTCACCAATCGGTTATCGCAAATAATCAGAGCGCCACTATCGCATTTGTCACGTATCAATCGGCCAACACCTTGTTTCAAGGTTATCACAGCGTCTGGCAACTGTACTTGTGCAAAAGGATCCCCCCCTTTTAACTTACAGTCCTCAATTCGAGCCTTAAGCAAAGGATCATCAGGAGCCGTAAAAGGCAATTTATCGATAATAACACAGCTTAATGCGTCGCCCCTAACATCGATCCCCTCCCAGAAGGCCCCCGTCGCCACCAACAATGCGTTACCCAATTCCATGAATTCGGCCAACGTTTTTTGTTTACTGGTCTCACCTTGCAATAGAACAGGTACAGTGAGTGTTTCACGAAATCGCTCGCCCAACTCTTTCATCATGCTGTGTGAAGTACACAAAAAGAAACAGCGACCTTGATTTTGCTCAATCACCGGGGTCAACATTCTTACTAGTTTATCCGCGAGACCGGGGCTATTCGGTTCAGGAAGATAACGAGGCACACACAAGCGCGCCTGATTCGGATAGTCAAACGGGCTTGGCAACGAGAACTGTGCTGAAGGCGTTAAGCCAAGTCGCGATGTGAAATGATCGAAATCATCCGACACCGCCAAGGTCGCAGAGGTAAACACCCAAGCCCCCGGTTTAAGCTCAATTTGTTCGTAAAATTTATCCGCCACGGAAAGCGGCGTGATGTGCAAAGCAAAGTGGCGTGGCGTGGTGTCATACCAATACGAGTAGCCGGAAATCGACACATCACACACACGTTCGATACGCGACTTAATCATGGTGGCGCGTTCGAAAGCCGTATCTAACAGTTGACTCCGCCCAAGTGCTAACTTCAATACATCCACTGCGAGTTGTAGAGCATCTTGTAAACGCACCAACTCTCTCGCTATCGATTGGGATTTTAAAGCCTCACGCCAGTTACCACGGAAGCCAGTATCGCCAAGAACAATGCGTAAATCGGCAGCTGACTGAATGAGTTTATCTCCGACTTTTTGCAATTGACGCATGTCTTTGGCTTCAGTGCGGTAGGCAATCTCAATGTCTTTGGCTAATTCTTGGATCTGTCGACTCGACACAGATTGACCAAAATAGTGGCTGGCAATATCAGGAAGTTGATGCGCCTCATCAAAAATAAACACATCGGCTTCAGGGATCAGCTCACCAAATCCGGTCTCTTTAATCGCTAAATCCGCTAAGAACAGGTGGTGATTCACAACCACCACATCGGAATCCATCGCTTTTTTACGCGCTTTAAGCACAAAGCAATCGGTATAACTCGGGCATTCTTTACCCAAGCAATTGTCATTGGTTGAAGTAATAGTAGGAATGATAGGGCTATCTTCAGCAATATCATCACAGTCACCTAAATCGCCCGTTTGTGTTGACGACGACCAGCTGCGCACCTTCACCAACTGAGCTAAAAGCGTTGGATCGGTGTGAGTACCATGACTTTCGATCATTTGCCGACTCAACCGGTCTAAGCACAAATAGTTTGAACGACCTTTCAGCAGAGCAACCTGACCATAAAAGCCAAGCGCATCAACCATTAATGGTAAATCACGATGGAACAACTGCTCTTGAAGATTTTTAGATCCCGTACTGATAATGATTTTCTTGCCACTGAGCAGTGCCGGCACGAGATAAGCAAACGTCTTACCCGTTCCCGTCCCAGCCTCAACAACCAATTGACTCTGTTGTTGGATAGCTTGAGAGACGGCTTCAGCCATGTCCAATTGGGCCTGTCGTGGTTGAAATCCAGGGATAGCTTTACCCAGAGCACCGTCAGCAGAAAACGTTTTAGATATCATAGAGTACGAGATTGAGAAAAATAGGACATGAATTATGGCAGGTTTAGTCAGTCGGCGCGAATCAAGAATGACTTTGCACCGACGCTATAAAGGTTATGCTAATCTGCCTGAAAAAGGCAAAGTTGAGGAAAGATTAAAGCCTGATTTTTATTTTCTGTTGAGATAACGCGATAACCAAGGGGCTCCTTCAAATTGGTCATCACAAGGCTGTATCGCTTTTGCTGCATCGATTGGAGAGGTTTTACTTTCCCACAACTCATTTAAAAGCTGACCATCGAGATCAGGGCCTCCCACTAATGAATTGACACGCTTGCAGTACAGTTTTTTTGCTAATAACTCTTTATCCATAAGTACTACCTCTATTTTAAGCCAAGACTGAACTGCCAAGGCTGAACTTCCACTGCTTGTTTCAGGGCAAAGCTTTGAAAATAAAGCCTCTGCTCAGGGTCTCTCAAAACGGATATTTCTACATTAAGCCATCTATCGAAGTCACGGATGGACTGCAGAATAGGTTGAAACCAATCTGATAATAGATTACTTATAATGAAGATATTGCGGTTCAGCTCACCCTTCGACGGCCTGCATTTAATTTGAAGAACAAAAATATTTCATGGAAGTAAGATGCAAATGGAAAGAAAAACGTTATTAACACATTGTACTGACGCCCCAGGGCTCATCTCAAAAATCACCAACATTTGTTACAAGCACCAACTCAATATTATTCACAATAATGAGTTCGTAGATAACACCTGTGGCCACTTTTTCATGCGTACCGAGTTAGAAGGGTATTTCAATAATGAAACCTTGCTTGCCGATTTAGATCAAGCCCTACCAGAACATGCAATGCGGAAACTTGTTGATTCCTCTCGTAAGCGTGTTGTTATCTTAGTGACCAAAGAAGCACACTGTCTTGGTGATATTCTGATGAAGAACTTCGATGGTAGCTTAGATGTTGAAATCGCCGCCGTTGTCGGTAACTACGACGCTCTACAAAGTTTAACCGAACGTTTCGATGTCCCTTACCACCATATTTCTCACGAAGGATTAAACCGAGAAGAACATGAGCAGAAGATGCTTGAAGTGATTGAGCAATATGAGGCTGACTACCTCGTACTTGCGAAGTACATGCGCGTGCTAACTCCGGGGTTTGTTGAGAAATTCAATCATAAGATCATTAACATTCACCACAGTTTTTTACCTGCGTTTATTGGTGCGAAGCCATACCAACAAGCGTATGAGCGTGGCGTAAAAATCATTGGTGCAACGGCGCACTTCGTGACCAACGATTTGGATGAAGGCCCAATCATTAAGCAAGATGTTATCCCTGTGGATCACAACTTCAGCGCGAAAGACATGGCACAAGCCGGTCGTGACGTAGAGAAGAATGTATTAAGTAAGGCGTTAAATAAGGTAATCAACGATCACGTGTTTGTTTATGGCAACAAGACAGTGATCCTGTAAACCAAATATGGGACCAACTAAAACGCGCAATAGGATTAACCCATTGCGCGTTTTTTGTAGCGGATGATCAGACTCGCTTTATGAGATGCCCGACTACGCTCCTTCGTCGCTATCGGGAATGACGAACTCGGTGATGAATCTTCCAGCTATAGGCTCTAACATACGTCCTCGAATACTCAGTCTCCAAAGAGAAACTCTGGCAAACACTCTCGAACACCCCGTCATTCCGACGAACCTAGGCGAGATCAGGAATCTATTGTCAGCAACTATCTACTCAAATTAAGCCTGTTCTGATTCCACAATCTTCTTCAAAGAGTGTGGGTGCAACTTGATGCAAATCCCTTGATGTTTAAAAGCCACAGTTGGGTTATTCAAACGTTCACCCTCGCCTTTTGGGCTAGAGAGTTTGATCTTAACGCCTTGCTCAGCCAGTGTTTCAAAGTTAGCAGCGAACTGCGGGTAAGTTTCTTTAAGATCCGCTAGGTACTCATCAGCCGTTTGAGCGTGAGACGGAATCACAAACTCAATGTGTTCCCAATCTTGGCTTGGGTAAATTTTACCTTCTGCAGGGTATGGCAACTCTAAGCATTCAATTTTCCAGCCAAGGCTTTGCAACGGTTCATCGAAAGCCAACACCACAATTGGACGACCATTGATCATCGCCTCTGAAATCGTAGAGCCATAATCAGACCATGCTTGATGCGCAGATTTCGCGAGCTCAGTGTCATTGATTCTTAGCGCAATATGATCCGCTTGAGCAAAGCTTAAATCCAAACCTAATCTATTTCCTAGGTTCTCAATCTTTGCCATAAAGATATCAAGGCGGGCGATCATTTGTTGTGGTTCTAGTTCAGCTTGCTTCAGGCTCATCATCATTGTCTGTGTTCTCTAAATAATGGCTGCATGTTATCAGTTTTGTCCTTAGCAACAAGCGTTGCTTTAGCAAAAAGTTACTGAATAGATACGCAGTCTTAGTCTCTTAAATAGGTAAAGTTAGCTAGGTAAAAGTCGTCGAGCAAAAACCTCTCAGGAAATGTCAATTTTCTATCAATTCGACCTATAAGAAGCCTCACAAAATTGGTATGATTAACTCCATTTTTGTGAACTTAAACAGAGTCTGTTGCTCATTTCGGCATTAAATCGTTAGCTAGAAGCATAATTAACCAATTTAGTCGCCACGAAATAACGCCCCACTCTTATCATCCTTGAATTGAAGGAAACGCGCGTGAATATCCAAGCACTTATTAATGACAAAGTATCTCAGGCTCTAGAAGCCGCTGGCGCACCTGCAGGCTCTCCTGCTGCTGTTCGCCAATCTGCAAAACCACAATTTGGTGACTACCAAGCAAACGGCGTTATGGGTGTTGCTAAACGACTGGGCACTAACCCTCGAGAATTTGCTCAAAAAGTATTGGACGTTCTAAACCTAGACGGTATCGCTTCTAAAGTTGAAATCGCAGGTCCAGGTTTCCTAAACATTTTCCTTGATGAAGCTTTTTTAGCACAGCAAGCAGACACAGCACTTTCTGACTCTCGCCTTGGTGTCACTCTTGCTGAAACACAAACGATTGTTGCGGATTATTCTGCGCCAAACGTTGCCAAAGAGATGCACGTTGGTCACCTACGTTCAACCATCATCGGTGATGCGGTAGTTCGTACTCTTGAGTTCCTAGGCCACAACGTTATCCGTGCTAACCACATCGGTGACTGGGGTACTCAATTTGGTATGCTTATCGCAAACCTTGAGCGCGTTCAAGCTGAGTCTGGCGAAGTTTCAATGGAGCTTGCTGACCTTGAAGGCTTCTACCGTGAATCTAAAAAGCTGTACGATGAAGACGAAGAATTCGCCGTTAAAGCACGTGGCTACGTTGTTAAACTGCAAAGCGGCGACGAGTTCTGCGCAGAGATGTGGAAGAAGCTGGTTGACGTTACGATGATTCAAAACCAACGTAATTACGACCGTCTAAACGTGTCTCTTACTCGTGATGATGTAATGGGTGAAAGTATGTACAACAACATGCTACCTGCCATTATTGCCGATCTGAAAGCGCAAGGTATTGCCGAAGAAGATGATGGCGCACAAGTTGTGTTCCTCGATGAATACAAAAACAAAGATGGCGACCCAATGGGTGTTATCATCCAGAAGCGTGACGGCGGCTTCCTTTACACAACAACGGATATTGCTTGTGCAAAATACCGTTTTGAAGAACTGGGCGCAGACCGCGTACTGTACTTTATCGACTCACGTCAACACCAACACCTAATGCAAGCTTGGTCTATCGTTCGTAAAGCGGGTTATGTCCCAGAATCTGTTTCTCTAGAACATCACGCGTTCGGCATGATGCTAGGGAAAGATGGTAAACCCTTCAAGACTCGTGCTGGCGGTACTGTTCGTCTTGCTGATCTTCTTGATGAAGCCGAAGTTCGTGCTGCGCAGCTGATCGAATCGAAGAACCCAGAACTCGCAGAAGACGAAAAGAAAGCGATCGCTAACACCGTAGCGATGGCATCAGTTAAGTACGCAGACCTTTCAAAGCACCGTACAACGGACTACGTGTTCGATTGGGACAATATGCTTGCGTTCGAAGGTAACACTGCACCCTACATGCAATACGCATACACTCGTGTTGCTTCAATCTTTGCTAAAGCGGGCATTTCGATGGACTCTCTTGAAGGTGAAATAAAAATCACTGAAGAGAAAGAGAAAGCACTTATTGCTAAGCTTCTGCAATTTGAAGAAGCCGTACAGTCTGTTGCTCGCGAAGGTCAACCACACATCATGTGTAGCTACCTGTTCGAACTTGCTGGCCAGTTCTCTAGCTTCTACGAAGCGTGCCCTATCCTAGTTGCTGAAGATGAAACGGTGAAACAAAGCCGTCTGAAACTCGCAGCACTGACAGCTAAGACTATCAAGCAAGGTCTATCGCTTCTAGGTATCGACACGCTAGAACGCATGTAAGCGATTCGAAGTTCGAGAAAATTAGAAAGGTTGGTGTGAAAGCGCCAACCTTTTATTGTCTCTGGAGGTTCGATTATCTATGCAACTCACCGTCCGACTCAATAAGCGATCTGCGACTATATTCCTTCGTCGCTCTAAGAGATGACGAAACATATTTCTACCCGACCATCATACCCTACAGTGAGGCACTAACGTGGTCGGAATCTGCTGATTAAGAACGTAAGCCCTAGCCACATTCCACCTCCAACCTTATACTCATGTAAAACAATTAATTGGAAAGATCATGAGCTTCGAACTTCACCCACAACTTGCGAAAGACACCACACTTATCGGCGAATTTCCACTGAGCTTGGCTCTGCTACACAAAGATAACGCTGTGCCTTGGGTTATCTTGGTACCAAAACGTGCCGACCTCAAAGAGTTGCACCACTTACCCATGAAAGAGCAACAACAGTTCCTACATGAATCTCAGGCGGTAAGCCAAGCACTTGAAGCCACGTTCCAACCAGACAAATTGAACCTTGGTGCGCTGGGTAATATGGTGCCACAACTGCACATCCACCATATAGCACGCTTCAAAGACGATATCGCATGGCCAGGTCCAGTATGGGGTAATACCAAAAGCGAGCAGCGCAGTGAAGAAGAGCAAACCACTATCCTAACTCGTATACAAAATGTTCTGTCACTGAGTTCTATCTTCAAAAAAGCGTAATTCGAACTCATCACATTACGCTTTAAAACAAGATCGTTGAGAAAAAGCACATAACAAAAAGCCGCTCTACAATCGTTGAGCGGCTTTTAATGTTCTACTCTCGCTATTTTCAACGAGTATACAAAACTCTGAACTACATCATCACGTTAAGAGACAGACCCTCTTGTTTGCTGATGGTGTAACGTATACGGGTGGTATGCCCATGTTTGTTAGTATCAACCAAACGCGAGATTTTGCCTTTCTTGACCCACACATTCAGCATTGCATCGACGCCGTCTTCACTCAGACCAAATTTTGCAGCGAGTTCTTTACGCGCTGCGACGCCTTGGTTATCAATGTATTGATGAAGTTCAGTTAAGATCATACCACTTGCACCTCTAATACTTGTTGCTTACGGCCGACTTTCTTAAAGACTCGATAAGTCAGTACAAAACCTCCGGCAATCGCTACCATCCATACCGCGCTGCTGATAGGGTGAACTGCGAAATTTGCCGCTTGGTAATAGAAGGTCGCACCGAAATAGCCAAGCGCCATCGTCCAAACCGCGATGAAACGTGCAAAAGTCTGACCAAATTCACGAACATAAGCCCCCATCGCTGCCACACAAGGCGTGTAAAGCAAGATAAGAATCAAGTAAGCGAATGCCGCATGACCAGATACAAACTTGTCTTTCAAGTTGCCAAAGATAGAGGTATCCACTTCTTGGTCAGCTGCCACAGAGCTAGAGTCAGACAAGTCGCCAACTTCAATACCTAATGGATCTGAGTAGCTCAAACCAGCTAGGTTTTCAGGGATCGTCATGACGGCTTCGTGTAGGCTTGCTGCTAAGTCAAACTCAGCCGCCTCTTCGTCAGAAGGCGTTGTGTATAAGCTGTTAAGCGTACCAACAACGGCTTCTTTGGCGAAGATCCCCGTAATGATACCAACCGTGGCAGGCCAGTTCTCTTCAGTAATACCAATCGGTTGAAAGACAGGTGTCACTATTTGAGCTGCCTTAGATAGCACAGAGTTTTCACTGTCTTCATTACCAAAGCTACCGTCCATACCGAGAGAGTTTAGGAAGCTAAGAATAGCCACAACCATCACGATGGTTTTACCTGCGCCAAGTACGAAACGCTTCAGCTTCTGCCATGTTTTTAGCATCACGTTTTGCACGGTTGGCAATTCGTAATCCGGCATTTCCATGACCAAGCTATCACTGCTACCAGGATAGATGGTGTTTTTAAGGAACAGACCCGTGAACACAGAAGCAACGATACCCATGATGTAAAGAGCAAACACCACGTTTTGTCCAGTACCAGGGAAAAACGCGGCTGCGAACAGTGCGTATACCGGTAAACGAGCACCACATGACATAAACGGTGCCATCGATGCTGCCAGTTTGCGCTCACGTTCTTGATCAAGAGTACGCGTTGCCATGATGGAAGGTACATTACAGCCAAAACCAAGTACCAAAGGTACAAACGCTTTGCCTGGTAAGCCAATCTTTTGCATCACTTTATCAAGTACAAAGGCAGCGCGAGCCATGTAACCCGAGCTTTCTAAAACCGCTAAGAACAAGTAAAGCGCTGAGATAACAGGAATAAAGGTCGCGACCGTTTGGATACCACCACCAATACCGTCAGCCAGTATCGTTACGAACCAAACTGGTAAGTGACCGTCTAGTAAGTGATGACCACCGTCAACCAATAGCGCACCGACACCAATATCAAAGAAATCGATGAACGCGCTACCAATGTTAATGGAGAACATAAACATCAGATACATAATGACGAAGAAGAAAGGAATCCCCACCCATTTATTAAGAATGAATTGGTCTGCCTTTTCAGTAAAGTTCCGGCTGAGCTTTCCTTCACTGCGACGAACACGTTTACAAAGATCATGCAAGAAAGTGTATTTCGCATCAGCAACAGCAAGGTCGATATCAAATTCAGCCCCAAGACGCACGCCATCAATTTGAGTACGAGTTTGCGGAGCCAGCCCGTTCAATACCAAGTAATCATTTTCTAAAGCACGAATCGCGAGCGCTCGAGGAGAAACATCCGCTTCCTCAAACTGTACTTCAACAGAAGGAATCAGTGCTTCTAACGCGGGATCATAATCAATAGAAATAGGAGCAAGGCTCACACCTTGAACTAACAGCTTATGTAAGCGTTCTTTAAAGCGAACGACTTGACCTTTGTCGTTTGCAGACAAACTTAGAACAGGACAACCTAACTCTTTCTCTAGCGCTTTAAGATTAATCACCTGACGTTCACGCTTTAATACATCCATTTTATTCAATACTACGATCATTGGACGCCCCAACTCTCGCAATTGCAATGTCATGTATAAGCTACGTTCCAAACAACTCGCATCAACCACATTGATGATAACGTCGGCAGGATGAGTCAGAACCGCACGCGAGGCTATAGATTCATCAATGCTGTTTGCATCATTGCCACTGTCTAGTGCGTAGATGCCCGGTAAATCCGTTAGCTGAAATTGATCTCCCGCATGTGAGTAAACACCGGTCTTCTTTTCTACGGTGACACCAACCCAGTTACCCACGTGCTGTTTAGCGCCAGTCAGTGCATTAAATAATGTTGTTTTACCACTATTCGGGTTACCAACGGTTAAAACTTGATAATCCATTTTAGATAACCTCGATTTGTTCTGCGATACTTTCACGAATGGCGATAGAAACGCCTCTCACCTCAACTTGCAGCGGGTCACCCATAGGTGCGCGACGGATAAGTGTCACCTCGGTTTTTGGCAACAGACCCATGACCATTAGTTTTTTTCTAACCTCTGGTGTTAGGCCTGTAAGTGCAACAATAGAAGCCGCTTTGCCTTGCTCTAGTTGTGAGAGTTTCATAAATACCCAATTCGTGATTGATAATGAGAAAGATTGTTATTAGCACGCATAATACACAGATATACTCACAATTCCATTGTGTGAAATCAATTTTTTCGAAAATATACACTCGTAAGTTTCGTTAAAAACATTTACGTCAAAAACGTTACTTTTAACAATCGCCTCGTTTAGTTCGATCATGGCAACCATCCAAAACTAAAAATAAACAATAAATATCAGCAACTTATAAAGTTGTCGCTTTTATTACAGGCATCTGGCGTTAATTTTATAAGTAAAATAAGTAGCTGGCCGTATAGTTATCTCATCGAAGAGAAATCCCTTCTCTTTAATTTTATTCCAGAGGTGATGTGGCTTGCCATATCACTCCGGCAGCAAGCGAAGGTGTCCTTGGCACCCGTGGTATAGTCCCCCCGGCTATACCACGACATTTTTTTTCTTTTATTCCCGACTTCACCATCCAAACAATCTTTAAACTCTCAGCTTACCCTCTCGTATCTCGTATCTCGTATCTCGTATCTCGTATCTCGTAGAATCATAAAAAAGCCCCAACACGAATGTCGAGGCCAATAGTTTTATTTTAGGCTTATACAGGAATGAACCCCGTCTTAATTAGTCTTCGTTGTTTTCCGCAAACTTAGAAGGAGGCATTCCAAAATGATGCTTAAATCGTTGGCTAAAATAGGAGGGGTCATTAAAGCCTGAATCAAATGCGACGTCTGACACTTTTTCTCCAGCCAACAATCTTTCACAAGCATGCTCCAGACGAACTTCGCTAAGGTGCTCTTTAAATGTCTTATCGTAAGCAGATTTGAAACGCCGTTGTAAGCTTCTCTCAGACATAAACAAATACTTTGCCGCGATAGCGGTACCAAACTCAGCATCAGCATAATGCTCACTGACAAGCTGCGACACTTTATTCTTCCATTCTTGCTCCGCACTGAGCTTTTGTTGTTCTGGCGTTGATGCTGCTATGTGAATAGTTTTAATCTGTTCTATCGTACTCGATTCGATGTTATCCAATGCCTGATACTTAATCGGCCAAGAAAGCTGAACCTTGTTCTGTGAATCAGAAACAAATGCGTTAAGTTCACCGCCACTTTGATTCATCAATAAAGGTAATTTTTCGATATTGAGATCCGTCGACTTTCCATTCCCCTCATTTATTGATGAAGCCAGTTTAGGGAAAGGCATTCCATGATCAAGAAGGGTAACGACTAAATGTTCTTTCACCTCTTCAACCAATACCACCATACTCTGTGACTTAAAATTTCTCTTAATAACACTCGCAACCAAGCTATTGAAAATAATATCCAAGTTGAAATATAACAACGATACATGCCTATGATTAGTTTCAACTTTAATATCAAGCTCAATCCCGGCTTTGACCAATTCACCTTTCCAAGCCTTGAGCACAGATTCCAAAATTAAGATCACATCACAACACACGGTTCCTGATCCCTCTTGGCTATTACTCAGTTGAGCCAGCCCGCTTTTCAATGTCAAGATTGGTGACCGACTGGGGTCATCATTCCAACTGGGCATCATCGCGGCAATATGGGATACCTCATCGGAAAGTGCTTTAGCGGTGTGGGCGACCAACGCATTTTTAACGGATAGTTGCTTTTTAAGTTGTTGGTTCGTCGTCAATAAGATACGACTTTGGTGGCTCAATTGGTCCGTTTTTAATGCGACTTGCGCTTTTAAGTGTCGGTTAGCAAAAGTGACATAACGCGACCGCCAAAAAACAAGAACCATCACTAAACCGGTCAACATAATAAGCAAGCTAGCCACCGCCCAGCGAGTCAAATACCAAGGTTCAGCAATAGAAAACTGTTGAGTGGTCGCCGCAAATCGATACTGGGCGTCATTCATCGGTTTTACTTCGAGTGTATAGTCACCTGGCAGTAAATGATCCAATGTTAATAACCCGCCCTCAAACTCACTCCAAGCCTCGTCATGGTTAAGCCTATACTCCATCGCCGGTGCAAATGTGGCAGGCAGAGTTCCGAGCTTAAAGCCAATGGATGAGCCGTAAGGAATCGCTTCTAAATCAACCGTTGCCCCACCAAGAGACACGGTCTGTTGATTAACACTTATCTGACTAAGCAATGCTCGACTATGTGGTATTTGGGACTCTAATAACTCATGCGATAAGGCCGTAACGACTCCATATTTTGAGCCTAAAACCAGCGTTGAGGATTGCTTTTCCTCACTGTAAAACCGTGCGCATGCTCCCGACACCAACTCATTAGTGATCAGGCCAAATGGCGAACCGATGTGTTTCTGCAGTTGACCATCTAAGCCGTAGTAACTAAGACCTTTTGACGATCCTAACCAAACGCCGTTATCATCACTTATCAAGCAATTTGGACTAATATTGGCCTCAATGAGAGCAATCTCTTCAATCGCATGAGTATTATAAGGGATGCGATAAACACCATAACTCCCCGCGAACCATTGCGATCCATCTTTGGCTGTTACAATATCGACAACTTTACCAAATCGCTCACTCGAACGGATAAAGCTAATTCTCTTATCAACAAAAGCGTAAAATCCGTGATCAGTACCAATATAGACACGACCTTGCAAACCAATATTGATACCCGTAATTTTCGCTGGCAAAAATTTATCCACTAACCAATCGGTTCCAAAAGTGGTCAAAGCCATGGTATCGAGCGACAATGAATAAAGACTCTGTCCAGAACTAAACCAAAGTACGTTATCGGCTTGCAGCGCAAAGTTCTCAATGTGGAGACCTTCAATGGCTCTGGGTAACCGGATTGATTCCATAGCTAAAGTTTTGATATTAAATATAATAATACCATTTTCGGTTGCTAACCAAATGGAAGAGCCTATCACTTCAAAGTCCTTCACAGGCTTAGAATAAACACGAACTGGGTTTTCACTGCTTTGAGCGTCGACTAAATACAAGCCCGTAGAGGAAGCGACCCAAGAACGACTACTGCTGATAGGCTTTATCTTATTTATCAATATATTGCTGGCATTCATTCCCTTTCCAATTATCGATTTTCTAGAGAACCTATTGCTGTACAAAGAGAAATATCGGATACCATTATTCGTTGCGATCCACATTCCACCAGCGTGATCATTGACCAACGAATATATTTTCTCACCCGGCAAGGAGAATTTTTGATTCGCGACTTGTTCAAACCGTGTAACCTGCCCCGTAATAAAATTGTAACTAATCAGTCCATGCTCCGTCCCAATCCAGTATTGCTCGGCCGTTTCAGCAACAGACAGTACATTCGAACCTTGCACATAAGTCTCTTTATCTGGATTTTCAAGATCAACAATAACCGCACCATTTAACGTGCCGATGACAAGTTCATGTCTTGTTTTTGAAAAGTAGACCGTCTCAATCGGTTTTTTCTTTGAGGCGGCGATATGAGTAAACTCTTGATTCTCAGAGATATAAACTCCCGAGCTTGTCGCTAACACCCATTTTGACAACACCTTTTCCGCATCATTGACCACAATGTCACTGCTGTTGTTGTATCGATATAATTTAAGTAATGAGTAGGTGGAAAACTCTAAGGACTGGGTATCATAAGTATAAAAATTACTGCCATCTGTTACCCATATATAATCACCCGATACACCGATATTAGCGATCTCGGCACCCGGGCTTAAACTGAACGCGAGTTCATTACCAATACCCGGATTGTGTCTATACACCTCATTATCGAAATAACTCCAAAACTCACCGTTAAGAAACGCCACTTTTTCTGAAGGAAACTGCAGAAGACTGCCCTTACGAGGCAACAAGGTACGACCATCGTAAAATAGCACTTTGCCATGCACATCGTGGATCCAAAGCCCACCACCGGTACCCAGGTATAAATTTTTTGCCGCAAGGAAATTCCCTTGCGCTTGAACGGGCAAAGGATAAAAAACAGAGGGTGATGTATTTACCGCAAGAACGCTAAATGAAATGCTCATTAACATGAACATTCTGAAGATAATTTGATACAACTTTTAATCCTGAACAGCAACAACACATGACATTTAGGTAACAAGTATGTCTAAACATCGTTTAAAGCAAAGTAGAGTTTTTTTGTGATTATTATTATCTTTCTATTTTAGCGGAAATTATCAAAGGAGAAAGAAGGTTTCTTGTTTGTTGGAAGGTTTTATCTTAGCGGTCACGAAAATGCCGCAAAAAGCGGCATAATTCATAAATTATCGAGAGTAAAATAGAGTAAGGAATACGCGTTATTGATTATTTTGAGCTTAAACAGCTTGTGTAGCTGTCGGTGACTTGTTGAAGAAAATCGAAATAACTTCCACTTTTCACTTCAATATTTGAACCCATAGGATCAAGCTTCCCTTGTTTGGTATTACTTCCACGAGTGACGGACTCAATGACTGTCGGGGTAAATTGAGGTTCAGCGAAAACACATTGAACCTTGTCTCGCACTAATGTTTTCTTAATCGCAATCAAGCTCTTTGCTCCAGGTTTGCGATCTGGGCTAACGGTAAAATGACCTAAGTTGTTCAGTTCAAACTCTTGTTCAAAGTAACCATATGCGTCATGAAAAACGTAATAACCTTTGTCCTTGACTGGTGCCAGTTGAGCACGAATAGAGTGTTCTTTCTCTTTCAACGCGATTAAAAATGAATCGAGGTTCTCTTGATACGCCATTGCATTATCTGGATCCGTTTCCATCAATTTCGCTGAAATAAATTTTGCGGCAACTTTAACTTGATCGATCCCTAGCCAAAAATGTGGGTCATGACTGCCATGATGATGCCCTTCATGAGCGTCATGGTCTTGATGTCCAAATTCTCTTAGCGCAATTCCTGGGATTGAGCTTATCTGAATGACATTTTCTTTCGAGCCAATCACCTTCGTCAAAAACGCTTCTAGGTCAGGGCCAAACCAGATAACCATATCGGCACTGTGAACTTTTTTGACATCCGATGGCTTAAGCGCATAATCATGCGGCGAAGCATTGCTGTTCATTAACACCTCAGGCTCACTGACGCCCTGCGTTAATTCCGTGACAATCATTTGAATAGGTTTAAAGCTTGTTAGAATAGTATTGGCACTTGCAACACTTGGCGCTAAAAGCAAAGTAGCAAGTATAAAAGATGAACGTGACATAATCCCTCGATAATAGAAAAGTAGCGTAGGCTTGAGGTAAATGTTACATTATAACATTAGCGAATTGCAAATGAGTTCTATTCATGGATAACTTAATCCAACTAGATTCTGTGAGCGTCGAATTTGATGGTCGGAAAGTTCTAGACAACATATCTCTCAATATAGAGCGTGGCAGAATTACCACCCTGATTGGGCCAAACGGTGCTGGAAAGTCCACACTGGTCAAAGTGGTACTGGGGTTGCAAACCAAATTTTCAGGCACAATAAAAAAAACCAAAAAACTGAAAATTGGCTATGTTCCACAAAAATTAAAGCTCAATGATTCACTGCCTCTCAACGTAGAACGCTTTCTTAAGCTCACTGGCAAGTTCAGCCAGCAAGAGATCCTAGAAGCATTAAAACTCGTTGGAGCAGAACATCTGCAAAAGAGCAACATGCACCAGTTATCAGGTGGCGAAAACCAACGCGTGCTCATTGCTCGTTCATTACTAAGAAGGCCTGACCTACTGGTCCTTGATGAGCCGGCTCAAGGGGTTGACGTGCAGGGGCAAATCGACCTTTATGACTTGATTGATTCCATCCGTCACCGCTTTGGTTGTGCCGTGTTTATGGTTTCACACGATCTGCATTTAGTGATGGCAAAAACAGACGATGTTATCTGTTTGCACCACCATATCTGCTGTTCAGGCGCGCCCGCAGACATCAAACACCACCCTTCGTATATTGCACTCTTTGGCACCGCAACCCAAGAGACGCTGGCGTTTTATCACCACCAACACGAACATCACCATCATGATCTCGCTGGCCAACCCGTAAAGGGCGGCGCACATGAATGTTCAAACCATAAACACGGACACCATTAATGCTTGAGTTTCTTCTTCCCTCTATTTTAGCTGGTTTGGGCATTGCTCTAATCGCGGGACCACTAGGCTCTTTTGTGGTTTGGCGAAAGATGGCTTACTTTGGAGACACCCTAGCTCACGCCTCTTTGATGGGCTTAGCGCTTGGTTTTCTATTCAATATTAATTTGTACTTCGCGCTGTTGATTTGTTGTTTGATGCTGGCCGTGTTGCTAGTGACCTTACAAAAACAAAAACTCGTTGCGACCGACACTTTACTCGGAATATTGGCACACAGTGCGCTCTCTTTAGGTTTGGTTGCGGTCAGTTTCTTAGACAATATTCGAGTCGACCTTATGAGCTACTTATTTGGAGATCTGCTTGCAGTATCACCCACTGATTTGGTCTTCATCTATGCAGGTGCCGCTGTGGTTGGCTTAGTACTTACTGTATTTTGGCGACCACTATTGTCCACGACGGTTAACGAAGATCTGGCGGCGGTTGACGGCATCAACATTGATTTAATGCGCCTGATTTTGATGCTGCTTGTCGGTATTGTGATTGCGGTGGGTATGAAGTTTGTTGGTGCGTTAATCATGACATCATTGCTGATCATCCCAGCCGCTACAGCAAGGAAGTTCGCGCATACACCTGAACAAATGGCCTTGCTAGCTTCGGTAATTGGTTCGATTGCGGTATGCGGAGGGTTAAGCTTATCTTGGTTCTATGACACGCCTGCGGGCCCATCGGTTGTTATTAGTGCTGCGGCAATGTTTATGCTTTCGCAAATGATAAAGACTCGTGCGTAGTGGTACGATTTTATATATTTGAAAACAAAAGGCTTGGTCAGTAGTGACCAAGCCTTTTTAATATCATTGAGTTAGTATCTATCTCAGCCGATAAACGTCAGCTGATTACCAACCTGTGATTTCACGTAGGCCTTTACCGATGTCAGCAAGAGAGTTAACCGTCTTAACGCCTGCGGCTTCTAGTGCGGCGAATTTATCTTCAGCAGTACCTTTACCACCAGAGATGATTGCGCCGGCGTGGCCCATACGTTTGCCCGGAGGAGCAGTAACACCAGCAATGTAAGAGACAACGGGCTTAGTTACGTTTGCTTTGATGAACTCAGCGGCTTCTTCTTCCGCAGTACCACCGATTTCACCAATCATGACGATAGCTTCAGTTTCTGGGTCTTCTTGAAAAAGTTTTAGGATATCAATGAAGTTTGAACCTGGGATTGGGTCACCACCGATGCCAACACATGTAGACTGACCAAAACCTTCATCGGTTGTTTGCTTAACTGCTTCGTAAGTCAAAGTTCCTGAACGAGATACGATACCCACTTTACCCTTCTTGTGGATGTGGCCAGGCATGATGCCAATCTTACACTCGTCTGGAGTGATTAGGCCGGGACAGTTAGGACCGATCATGCGAACGCCAGTTTCTTCTAGCTTCACTTTCACGTCGATCATATCGATGGTCGGGATACCTTCCGTGATCGTTACAATCAGTTCGATACCGGCATCAATCGCTTCTAAGATGGCATCTTTACAAAAAGGGGCTGGAACGTAGATAACCGTTGCCGTTGCGCCAGTCACTTCTACGGCTTCACGTACCGTGTTGAATACGGGAAGGCCTAGATGAATTTGCCCACCTTTACCAGGTGAAACACCACCAACCATTTGCGTACCGTAGGCGATAGCTTGGTCCGAATGGAATGTACCTTGACCGCCAGTGAAACCCTGACAGATTACTTTCGTGTCTTTGTTAATTAATACCGACATTATTTAGCCTCCGCAGCAGCAACAACTTTCTGAGCAGCATCTGTTAGCGATTCAGCTGCAATGATATCAACATCAGAATTAGCAAGGACTTCGCGACCTAGGTCCGCGTTTGTACCTTCTAGACGAACAACCACTGGTACAGTTACGCCGACTTCTTTAACCGCACCGATAATACCTTCAGCGATCATGTCACAACGAACGATACCACCGAAAATGTTGACGAGAACGGCTTTAACATTGTCATCTGAAAGGATGATCTTGAATGCTTCAGCGACACGCTCTTTCGTTGCGCCTCCGCCTACATCAAGGAAGTTTGCTGGCTTACCACCGTGTAGGTTTACGATATCCATCGTACCCATTGCAAGACCTGCACCGTTAACCATACAGCCAACGTTGCCGTCTAGTGCTACGTAGTTCAGTTCCCACTGAGCGGCATGCGCTTCGCGTTCATCTTCTTGTGAAGGATCGTGCATTTCACGAAGTTTTGGCTGACGGTACATTGCGTTTGAGTCAATGTTGATTTTACCGTCAAGACAGAGAAGATTACCTTCACTTGTAATGACAAGTGGATTGATCTCTAGTAGAGCGAGGTCGTACTGAGAGAACATTTCACCAAGACCCATAAAGATCTTAACGAACTGTTTAATTTGATCGCCAACCAAACCAAGTTTGAACGCCAGTTCACGGCCTTGGTAAGCTTGAGGGCCAACAAGAGGATCGATCGCTGATTGGTGAATTAACTCTGGAGTTTCTTCCGCGATTTTCTCAATATCAACACCGCCTTCGGTTGACGCCATGAATACTATTTTACGCGTTGTACGGTCAACAACAGCCCCTAGATAGAGTTCATTAGCAATGTTCGATGCTTCTTCAACTAGGATCTTTGTTACAGGCTGACCATTCGCGTCGGTTTGGAAAGTCACTAAATTTTTACCTAGCCACTTTTGTGCAAACTCTTTTACGCCTTCTTTCGTGTCATGTAGCTCTACGCCGCCCGCTTTACCGCGGCCACCAGCGTGTACCTGACACTTAACAACTTTCTTGGCTATACTGATACGACCCGCAGCTTCAAAAGCTTCTTGTGCTGTATCACATGCGAAACCTTCTGGTACAGGCAAACCGAATTCTGCAAACAGCTGTTTGGCTTGGTATTCATGCAAATTCATTTTGATATTCCGTTTATTTTCCCTTAAGGGATTATTATTTCCATAACGACACAGTTTCCTGTGGTTCGTCTGTAGGGTCTTCTCAAATCAACTGCTGTCCATTTTCGAATGGCTTAACAGTTCAAGTGAAGGCCAGACGTTGAGCAGCCTAGCCTTTGAAACTTTTCACGTCTAGCTAACGAGGTTAACTCGACGTTTTAGCGATACTAAACGTCTAATAGCAGACGTGCTGGATCCTCTAGAAGCTCTTTAATAGTCACAAGGAATCCAACTGATTCACGGCCATCGATGAGACGGTGGTCGTAAGAAAGCGCTAAATACATCATTGGCAGTATCTCTACCTTGCCATCAACAGCCATTGGACGATCTTGGATTTTGTGCATACCCAAAATTGCCGCTTGAGGCGGGTTGATGATTGGCGTAGACATCAGAGATCCAAATACACCACCGTTTGTGATAGTGAAGTTACCGCCCATCAGTTCATCCACCGTTAGCTTGCCGTCACGACCTTTGATTGCGAGCTCTTTGATGCCTTTTTCGATGTCAGCGAAACCGAGTGTGTCACAGTCTTTCAGTACAGGCGTCACAAGGCCACGTGGCGTAGATACCGCCATGCTGATGTCAAAGTAGTTGTGGTAAACAATATCTGTACCATCGATAGAAGCGTTCACTTCAGGGAAACGTTTCAGCGCTTCCGTTACTGCTTTCACGTAGAAAGACATGAAACCAAGACGCGTATCATGACGCTTCTCGAATTGGTCTTTGTACTGCTTACGAAGGTCCATGATTGGTTTCATGTTCACTTCGTTGAAAGTAGTCAGCATGGCTGTGCTATTTTTCGCTTCAAGAAGACGGTTTGCCACAGTCTTACGTAGACGAGTCATCGGCACACGTTTTTGGCTACGAGCCGCTGCTGGCGCTTCAACTGCTGGTGCAGATACAGCTGCCGGAGCCACTTTCGCTGCTGCTAGATGTGCGTCGATATCTTCACGAGTAATACGACCGCCAACACCAGTGCCTTTAACGTCTGCGGGTTGTAGACTGTGCTCTGCAAGTAGGCGACGAACGGCTGGGCTTAGTGCGTCGTTGCTCTCTTCGGTAAGCGCAGCTTTATGGCGCTTATCAGGAGAGGCTTCGGTATCTTCAGTAGTATCTTTCGTCGGTTCACCCGCGACAGCACCCGGTTTGATTTTAGCCAGAAGCTGCTTAGAAAGTACCGTAGCACCCTCTTCTTCGATGATAGCTTCCAGAACACCCGCTTCAGGAGCCGGCACTTCTAGAACGACTTTATCTGTTTCGATATCTACAATGACTTCATCACGAGCAACTGCTTCGCCCGGTTTTTTATGCCAAGTCGCCACTGTTGCATCCGCCACAGATTCAGGTAAATCTGGAACCAGAATTTCAATTGTCATGTGCGTATTTTCCTTTTACTTCTAGTTCTTAAGTAGGGTCAATGCGTCGTCTACCAACGCTTTTTGTTGTTTCAAGTGTACTGACATATAGCCAACAGCTGGGGATGCTGATGCAGGTCGACCTGCGTATTGAATATCAGCACCTACTGGGATAGCAGCTCGGAAATTATGTTGGCTACTGTACCAAGCACCTTGGTTTTGTGGCTCTTCTTGACACCAAACGTAATCAACAACATTTGTGTACTGTGCGATGGCAGCTCTCACGTCCTCATAAGGGAACGGGTAAAGTTGTTCAATACGTACAATAGCGACATCGTCTTGCTCGTTCTTACGTCTTTGGTCAAGCAGGTCAAAGTAAACCTTACCTGAACAGAACACGACGCGTTTTACGTTCTCTGGTGCCAGATCATCAATTTCTGCGATAGCTGGTTGGAACGTGCCTTCTGCCAAATCTTCAAGAGAAGAAGTACACAGAGGGTGACGAAGCAATGACTTAGGTGACATTACAATCAGTGGTCGACGCATTGGTCGAACAACCTGACGGCGAATCATGTGGTAAACCTGAGCGGGTGTTGAAGGAACAACAACCTGCATGTTTTGTTCAGCACATAACTGAAGGTAACGCTCAAGACGAGCAGAAGAGTGCTCTGGACCTTGGCCTTCATAACCGTGAGGAAGCAGCATAGTTAGGCCACACAGACGTGCCCACTTTTGCTCACCTGATGAAATGAATTGGTCGATAACAACTTGCGCACCGTTTGCGAAGTCACCAAATTGTGCTTCCCAAAGGGTTAGACCGCTTGGTTCTGCTGTTGCATAACCATACTCAAATGCGAGAACGGCTTCTTCAGATAACACAGAGTCAAACACTTGGAATGGCCCTTGTTTATCATGAATGTTCGCAAGAGGAACATAGGTGCTAGCATCTGATTGATTGTGCAGCACTGAGTGACGGTGGAAGAAGGTACCACGACCTGAATCTTGGCCTGAGATACGAATACGCTTACCGTCATCAACCAGTGTTGCGTAAGCCAGAGTTTCAGCCATACCCCAATCGACTTGTTTCTCACCATTCACCATGGCAGTACGATCGTTGTACAGTTTATTTACTCGGCTTTGCAGCTTGTGGCTATCTGGGTATTGACAAAGTTTGCTGCCAAGCTCTTTCAGGCGCTCGATATCAATCTTGTTATCCCACTCGATATTCCAGTCGTGACCAAGGTAAGGCGTCCAGTCTACTGAGTGAAGTGCCATTGGGCGCCACTCTTTAACCACAACTTCACCATGATCAAGTGCATCACGATATTCGTTAACGAGTTGAGTTGCGGTATCAATACCAAACTCACCGCGCTCCATTAGCACGTCAGCGTAAAGCTTACGTGGCGTTGGGTGCTTCTTGATTTTTTGGTACATCAAAGGCTGTGTTGCATTCGGCTCATCGGCTTCATTGTGACCGTGGCGACGGTAACAAACCAAATCAATAACAACATCACGCTTAAACGTATTACGGTAATCCAATGCAAGACGCGCAACGAAAGCCACCGCTTCAGGGTCATCAGCATTAACGTGGAAAATCGGAGCCTGAACCATCTTCGCAATATCGGTACAGTACATCGTAGAGCGTGTATCACGAGGATTAGACGTTGTAAAACCAACTTGGTTGTTTACAACAATACGGACCGTGCCTCCCACGCAGAAACCACGAGCTTGAGACATGTTAAACGTCTCTTGTACGACGCCCTGACCAGCGATAGCTGAGTCACCATGGATAGTAATAGGAAGTACGCGGCTGCCGTCTTTGTCATCTAAACGATCTTGACGAGCACGCACGGAACCGATAACTACCGGGTTTACGATTTCTAAGTGAGATGGGTTAAATGCGAGAGCTAAGTGAACGTTGCCGCCAGGTGTTGCAAAGTCCGCAGAAAAGCCTTGGTGGTATTTCACATCACCAGTCCCCCACGAATCATCGTTATGCTTGCCCGCAAATTCGTCAAACAGGTCTTGTGGTTTTTTACCAAGCACGTTAACCAACATGTTTAGACGACCACGGTGAGCCATACCAACAACAACTTCACGCATGCCTTGTCCACCAGCATGACGAATGATTTCTTTCGTCATTGGGATAAGAGCATCCCCTCCTTCTAAGGAGAAACGTTTAGCGCCAGGGAATTTTGCGCCAAGATAGCGCTCAAGACCTTCGGCTGCCGTTAACTCTTCTAGGAAAGCTTTCTTTTCTTCTTTATTGAAAGAGGGTTGACCAGATACAGACTCTAAACGTTGTTGAATCCAACGCTTTTGCTCTGTATTTGTCATGTGCATGTATTCAGCACCAATAGAGCCACAATATGTTTGTTTTAGAGATTTGTAGAGATCTTTAAGCACCATCGTCTCTTGGCCAATGGCGTAAGAGCCGACGTTAAACGTCTCATTGAGGTCATCTTCGGTAAGAGTGTGGAAAGAAGGGTCCAGTTCATCAACTGTCGCTCTTTTCCATAAACCTAGAGGGTCTAGGTTTGCTGCTTGGTGCCCTCGGAATCGATAGGCATTAATAAGTTGCAGAACCTTTACTTGTTTCGCATCGACATCTGGATCACTAACTTGGACACTGTAATGCTTTGTTTCTTGAGCGAGACGACGGAAGTAGTCACGAACACGAGAGTGTGGTTGTTCCACTGTCTCAGAAGCTTGCACAGGCAATGCTTCGAAAACACCTCTCCATTCGTCACTTACCGAATCGGGGTCACTTAGATACTGTTCATAGAGTTCTTCTACGTACGTTGCATTGGCGCCAGCCAAGTGTGAAGACTCGAGCCATGCCTTCATCACGCCGTTGTGCATATTTTCCCTTAACCAGTAGTTTTCACATTTGCTGCGGTCAAAGCCGAGCAATTAAAAGACCGCCCCAAAACGTCTCTAGGGCGGCAATTTTTATCACTTAAACCGAACGATTTACCAGCATGGTCTTAATGTGACCAATCGCTTTCGTTGGATTTAATCCCTTAGGACAAACACTTACACAATTCATGATGCCATGGCAACGAAAAACGCTAAATGCATCATCAAGATCGGACAAACGTTCGTCTGTCGCTGTATCTCGGCTATCAATTAGCCAACGGTATGCTGCAAGTAGGCCAGCTGGTCCGATGAATTTATCAGGGTTCCACCAGAACGATGGGCATGACGTTGTACAACATGCACACATGATGCATTCGTACAATCCGTCCAAATGAGCACGCTCATCAGGGCTTTGTAAGTTTTCACGAGCCGGTGGCACATTGCCGTCTGATACGAGAAATGGCTTCACTTTTTCGTAGTTATCGTAGAATTGAGTCATATCGACAATCAGATCACGAACAACGGGCAAACCAGGCAATGGACGAATTACAATCTTATCGCCTTTCAAAGCAGATAAAGGTGTAATGCACGCTAGGCCATTTTTACCGTTCATGTTCAGACCATCCGAACCGCATACACCTTCGCGGCACGAACGGCGGAATGAGATCGATGGATCTTGCTCTTTCAACAGGATAAGGGCGTCCAAAAGCATCATGTCTGAACCTTCATCCACTTCTAGAGTGTATTCCTTCATGTAAGGCTTCTGGTCGACATCTGGATTGTAACGGTATAAAGAGAAATTCAGTTTCATGGTCATATCTCCTTAGTACGTACGTGCTTTTGGTGGGAACGCTTCACGATGGATAGGTTCCATGTTTACACCACGCTTAGTCATACTTTCTGATTCAGGGTTGTACAGTGAGTGACATAGCCACTGCTCATCATCGCGGTCAGGGAAGTCAAACCGAGCATGAGCACCACGACTCTCAGTACGGAAGTTAGCAGCAACGGCGGTTGCGAACGCTGTTTCCATCAAGTTTTCAAGCTCTAGACACTCAATACGTTGCGTGTTGAACTCTGTAGACTTATCAGATAGGTGTGCATTCTTCAGACGCTCACGAATTGCTTTTAGCTCTTCTAGGCCTTCAGCCATTGCTTTGCCTTCACGGAATACCGAGAAGTTGTTCTGCATACATTGCTGAAGATCTTTACGGATTTGCGCTGGATCTTCGCCGTCTGTGCTGTTTTCCCAACGGTTATAACGCTCTAGTGAACGTTCAATGTCGGCTTCAGTTGCAGGTTTCGCTTCGTCTTGCTTCTTGAGAGTCTCACCTAGGTGTAGACCTGTCGCACGACCAAATACCACTAAATCAAGCAGTGAGTTACCACCTAAACGGTTAGCACCATGTACTGATACTGATGCGATTTCACCACAAGCGAATAGACCTTGAATTTCAACGTCTGAACCATCTTCAGCTTGTTTAATTGCTTGACCAGACACCTGAGTTGGAACGCCCCCCATCATGTAGTGACATGTTGGGATAACAGGAATGGGCTCTTTCACTGGATCTACGTGAGCAAAGGTACGAGAAAGCTCACAGACACCAGGAAGACGAGATTCAAGCGTCTCTTTACCTAGGTGATCAAGCTTAAGCTTAATGTGTGGACCCCAAGGGCCATCGCAACCGCGACCTTCACGAATTTCAACCATCATTGAACGAGCAACAACATCACGACCCGCTAAGTCTTTAGCGTTTGGTGCGTAACGTTCCATGAAGCGTTCGCCGTCTTTGTTAAGAAGGTAACCACCTTCACCACGACAACCTTCGGTTACCAATACACCTGCACCAGCAATACCCGTTGGGTGGAACTGCCACATTTCGATGTCTTGCATCGGTACGCCGGCACGAATGGCCATACCAACACCGTCACCAGTATTAATATGTGCATTGGTTGTTGATGCGTAAATACGACCCGCACCACCAGTCGCAAGGATTGTTGCCTTCGCTTTGAAGTAGCAAACCTCACCCGTTTCCATACAAAGCGCAGTAGTACCTAAGATTGCACCCTCTTCGTTCTTAACAAGATCCAGTGCATACCACTCAGAGAAAACGGTCGTTTTGTGTTTAATGTTTTGTTGGTAAAGCGTGTGAAGCAGAGCGTGACCCGTACGGTCGGCTGCCGCTGCGGTACGAGCCGCTTGCTCACCACCAAAGTTTTTAGATTGACCACCGAAAGGACGCTGGTAAATCGTCCCGTTCTCAAAACGAGAGAAAGGTAGGCCCATTTTTTCAAGTTCGATTACCGACTCAGGACCGTTTTTACACATGTATTCGATAGCGTCTTGGTCACCGATATAATCAGAACCTTTTACTGTGTCATACATGTGTTGTTCCCAATGGTCTTCATGCGCGTTACCTAGAGCAACCGTGATGCCGCCTTGCGCTGAAACCGTATGAGAACGAGTAGGGAAAACTTTAGAAAGCAATGCACAAGATAGGCCTTGCTCAGAAATTTGCAGTGCGGCACGCATACCTGCACCACCAGCGCCGATCACTACGGCATCAAACTCACGAACAGGAATAGTCACTTACGCACCCCACAAAATAAACAGACCAGAGAAGAAATATCCCAAAAGAACGGCAACAACACCAACTTGAAGACCAACACGCAATTTTGCGCATTTGATGTAGTCAGTGAGAACTTGCCAAAGGCCGATCCACGCATGAACCAAAACAGAAGTAAGCGCTAACATAGTGAAGACTTTCGTGAAGGTCCCACCAAAGAATTGCGTCCAAGATGCATAAGAGATATCACCAGAGAAAGCACAGAAGCTGACTAGGTAGATAGTGTAAAGCGTCATAATGATGGCCGTCGCACGAATCAGTAGATAATCGTGGACACCATTACGACCAAAAGTAGAAACGTTGTTTACCATACTAAGATCCCCGCAAGTAGAGACAATATCGCAGTTGCTGCGAATGCAACCTTAGCGCTCTTAGCGCCAGACTCAAGCTCTTCAAAATGACCAAGATCCATAAGAAGGTGACGAATACCACCCGCAATATGGTAAGCTAGAGCAGTTAAAATGCCCCACAGAATAAACTTCACGAAGAAACCGTCGACAATGTCGCTCGCTTCCATAAAGCCTACTGGGGATGAGAGGGAAATGGATAGTAACCAAAGCAGAATTCCAATCGCGACAAAAGTTATCACCCCAGACACACGGTGTAGGATGGAAGCTATTGCTGTGATCGGAAAGTGGATGGTCTGTAAATCTAAATTAACAGGTCTTGTTTTTCTTTCTTTCACGGGCTTGCTCACTCAGCTCCATTGAGCATTATGGTCATTAAATAACCTTATGATATTGTTATGGACAAAATTTGATCGCTAACCGTTAAAATTTAACACCAACTTAACAAATAACCGAAGTTGAGCTTTAGATAATTGTAAAATAACTGTTAATCGCCAGATTAAGAAAGACGCCTCACATACCTTCTTAGCCTTGCATTTATAAGGTGTTAACCAAACTTTTCAGCGTCACTATACGACTGGCAACATTCTAATACAATTGATGTAACAAATAATGCTACACAGACCAGATTTTTAACGAATTTAATGTAAAAAACACTAACAAGTGCACACAAAGCAGCAGAAGAATTGACTTTCAGACCTAAGACCAGTAAAAAAATGACACATAAACATCCTGGACGGATAAAATAATAAACAAAGGAGATTGTTATGGCGGATAAGAAAGCTACCCTTCACATTGAAGGTCATGCTCCGATCGAACTGCCGATTACAGAAGGTGCACTTGGTACACCCGTGATCGATGTTCGCACACTGGGTTCGAATGGTTTTTTCACTTTTGACCCGGGTTTTCTTGCCACTGCATCTTGTGAGTCTCAAATCACTTTTATTGATGGTGGAAAAGGTATTCTTTTACACCGTGGTTATCCCATTGACCAACTTGCCAATAACGCTGATTACTTAGAAGTATGTTACATACTTCTTTACGGTGAAGCCCCATCTCGAGCTGAGTACGAAAAGTTCAAGACTACCGTGACACGTCACACTATGGTGCATGAGCAAATCGCGAGTTTCTTCCACGGCTTCCGTCGTGACGCTCACCCTATGGCAGTAATGTGTGGTGTTGTCGGCGCGCTAGCGGCGTTCTACCACGACTCACTTGATATCAACAACGACACACACCGTGAAATCGCGGCTTACCGCTTAATTTCAAAAATGCCGACACTGGCCGCGATGTGTTACAAATATTCAATCGGTCAACCGTTTATTTACCCACGTAACGATCTAGGTTACGCAGAAAACTTTTTACACATGATGTTTGCCAACCCATGTGAAGAGTATGAAGTGAACCCTATCGTTGCGCGCGCAATGGATAAGATCTTTACACTACATGCTGATCACGAACAAAACGCTTCAACGTCTACTGTACGTCTTGCGGGCTCATCCGGTGCCAACCCGTTTGCATGTATCGCAGCAGGTATCGCATCACTTTGGGGCCCTGCTCACGGCGGTGCAAACGAAGCTTGTCTGCGCATGCTTGAAGAGATTGGTAGTGTCGATAACATTGAAGAATACGTGGCGAAAGCAAAAGACAAAGATGACCCATTCCGTTTGATGGGTTTCGGTCACCGTGTTTACAAGAACTACGACCCACGAGCTACCGTTATGCGCGAAGCGTGTCACGAAGTACTGAAAGAGCTCAACATCCAAGATCCACTATTAGATGTAGCAATGGAACTGGAGCGTATCGCTCTTTCTGATGAGTACTTTGTTTCTAAGAAGCTATACCCGAACGTCGATTTCTACTCAGGTATCATTCTGAAAGCAATCGGTATTCCTGTCTCGATGTTCACTGTGATCTTCGCAATGTCTCGCACCATAGGTTGGATTGCGCACTGGAACGAAATGCACAGCGATCCGACGAATCGTATCGGCCGTCCTCGTCAGCTGTATACTGGTGAAGAACAACGTGACTTTAAAGCGCTTCACGAACGTGAATAGTCTTTATAAAGCATGATTGGTTAAAGGGGTTGATGCGCGAACATCAACCCCTTTTCTTTTGTACGCTCTCAACTCCGTCATCCTCAAGAGTGCGAAGTGAACGAATAAAATAATATCGTCATCCCCAAGAACGAGGGACGAGTGAGTTGGGGATCTCAATCAGTTTATAGAGAACCTTCAGAGATTCCCTACTCCTTCCTCCGTCAGTCTAGGGAATGACGGAGCCTATAAAACGAAACAATGTCGTCATCCTCAAGAGCGAGGAACGAGCGAGTTGGGGATCTCATTTAGTTTATAGAGAACCTTAAGAGATTCCCTACTCCTTCCTTCGTCAGTCTAGGGAATGACGGTACTTATAGAGCGAAACAATGTCGTCATCCTCAAGAGCGAGGAACGAGCGAGTTGGGGATCTCATTTTATTTATAGAGAACCTTAAGAGATTCCCTACTCCTTCCTTCGTCAGTCTAGGGAATGACGGAGCCTATAAAACGAAACAATGTCGTCATCCTCAAGAGCGGGGAACGAGCGAGTTGGGGATCTCATTTAGTTTATAGAGAACCTTAAGAGATTCCCTACTCCTTCCTTCGTCAGTCTAGGGAATGACGGTACTTATAGAGCGAAACAATGTCGTCATCCTCAAGAGCGAGGAACGAGCAAGTTGGGGATCTCATTTAGTTTATAAAGAAACTTAAGAGATTCCCTATTCCTTCCTTCGTCAGTCTAGGGAATGACGGTACTTATAGAGCGAAACAATGTCGTCATCCTCAAGAGCGAGGAACGAGCGAGTTGGGGATCTCATTTAGTTTATAGAGAACCTTAAGAGATTCCCTACTCCTTCCTACGTCAGTCTAGGGAATGACGGTACTTATAGAGCGAAACAATGTCGTCATCCTCAAGAGCGAGGAACGAGCGAGTTGGGGATCTCATTTAGTTTATAAAGAAACTTAAGAGATTCCCTATTCCTTCCTTCGTCAGTCTAGGGAATGACGGTACTTATAGAGCGAAACAATGTCGTCATCCTCAAGAGCGAGGAACGAGCGAGTTGGGGATCTCCTTAAGCGAGCAGATAAACTCTACAGGTTACCTGCTCAATTCTAGAAAATGATGCATACTCTCGACTCGTATCCCTCATCTCGCAACTTCTCTTATACCGGATTATCGATATCAATAAACTCAACATCCAAGCCATGCTCTTTCGCTAACCATTCACCTAACGCTTTTACGCCATATCGCTCAGTGGCGTGGTGACCAGCAGCAAAATAATGAATGTCTTGCTCGCGTGCTGAGTAAGTAGTGCGCTCTGAAATTTCACCAGAGATAAATGCATCAATCCCCTGAGAGGCTGCAAGCTCAATGTAGTCTTGACCACCACCAGTACACCAACCGACCGTCGTAATCATTTTTTCTTGGTTTTCTGGAGCGATATGCAGAGGCTTGCGATTCAGAGCTCGGTCAATTTTTTCGGCAAACTCTGAACCTGTCATTGGTGTTTTTAATTTGCCAAACATAGCTACCGATTGGGGGTGCCCTTCCAAACCGCCTTCGACTTCTATCTCAAGTAACTCTGCCAATTTTGCGTTGTTGCCAAGTTCAGGGTGAATATCAAGAGGGAGATGGTAACCTAAAAGGTTGATGTCATTTTTAATCAGGGTACGAATGCGCTTGCCTTTCATGCCACGAATCGCTTCTGACTCGCCTTTCCAAAAGAAGCCGTGGTGAACCAATAGAGCGTCTGCGTTCAACTCTACCGCTTTATCAATGAGCGCCTGAGAGGCCGTGACACCTGTTACGATGCGCTTCACATCTGATACCCCTTCAACTTGCAAACCATTGGGGCAGTAATCTTTGATCTGCTGCGGTTGCAGTTTTTCGTTAAGTCGCTTTTCTAATTGTAAGTTATTCATTTTTATTTCCAGCTTACCTTTATATTAACGCCGTTATATCAATTTACAGGTAGAATGTCGAAAGCCCCAGGGCTATGTTTATCAAGGGCAATGTTTATCAAGAGCTATGTTGATGACGAACCGATGACCGAAATTTACGAGGAACCGATGACAGCACTGCAACGCTTTTACCAATGGGTCATCGACTCGCCGCCGTTACTGGAAATCAAGCCACCTGTATCGAATCTCAATGTCTTTTTAAGCGACTATGTCATTGACTCAGCGCACACATACCATGGTAACCCTAGGTTAGGTTTCCTCTACCAACATCTGTGTAGACAAGTCGTCGAAGCCTCAGCGAATTATTCAATAAAATACGAAGAGATTCAGATCAATGTCGCAGGCAGAACACTAGGCGCAATCGACTTTATTCTTGAAGATTCGAGCAGCCAAAAGCTGGAACATTGGGAAGTGGCGATTAAGTTTTATCTGCTCCATGAACAAACATGGTTTGGACCCAACTCTCACGATCAATTGGACAAAAAGCTCGCTAGAATGCTCGGCCACCAGCTCGAAATGTCCTCTTCTGCAGCGTTTATTGAGCAATATCCGGAGATCGATGTCGACTCAAAGCACCTACTTATGCAAGGGCGCTTATACACCAACCCTTTCTTGGAGCAAAATGTACCGACTGAATGTTTAGGCTACGACATTAACTCCAGCCAAGTTAACGGCTTTTGGTGTTATCAAAGCCAAGCGCATTTAATCACTGAAGCGCTCTACCCTCTCACCAAAGAGCAATGGGCGGCAGGGACGGATGATTTCAGCAGTCAGCCTATCACCGAGTTTGGTGATCGCTTCGTCCATGGGCAAACCAAGTCTGGGCAATTCTGGTTTGTGATGCCACAAAGTTGGCCACACGGTTAGTCGTCTGAGTGATCTCACTTACCTTTCCCGCAACCAGCATAAATAAAAAGGGCTGATGCTTTCACATCAACCCTTCTATCTATTTAGCTTTTAGATCCAGTAATCAAATTTCGATTACAGACCAGCCGCTGCAAATACTTGGTTCACAATCTCTTGAGCTTCTGCTTCGATGGCTTTCAGGTGCTCTTCACCTTTAAAGCTTTCACAGTAGATCTTGTAGATGTCTTCAGTACCGGATGGACGAGCAGCAAACCAACCGTTCTCAGTCGTCACCTTAAGACCACCAATCGCCGCACCGTTACCTGGAGCGTGCGTTAAGCGGGCTGTAATTGGATCACCAGCCAGCATCTCAGCAGAAACCATCTCTGGAGATAGCTTTTTAAGCACGTCTTTTTGTGCGCCATTGGCTACCGCTTGAATACGGTTGTACTTAGACTCACCGTGTTTAGCGGCCAGTTCTTCGTAGTATTCTTGTGGGTTCTTACCTGTCACCGCTGTGATCTCAGCCGCAAGTAAGCAAAGAATCAGGCCGTCTTTATCGGTTGACCAAGGCGTGCCGTCTTTACGTAGGAAAGAGGCACCCGCACTCTCTTCACCGCCGAAACCAAACTGACCGTTGTATAGACCATCGACAAACCATTTAAATCCAACAGGCACTTCGCAAAGCTCACGACCTAAGTCAGCCACTACGCGGTCGATTAATGCGCTTGATACCAGTGTCTTACCCACAGCCACGTCTTTACCCCAACCTTCACGGTTACGGTATAGGTAATCAATACAAACCGCTAAGAAGTGGTTTGGATTCATCAAACCTTTAGGTGTCACGATACCGTGGCGATCGTAATCTGGGTCATTACCAAACGCGAGAGCGTACTCGTCTTTTAGCGCCAGTAAGCCTGCCATTGCGTAAGGAGATGAACAGTCCATACGAACCACGCCATCTTTATCGAGAGACATGAATTGGAATGAAGGGTCAATCGCTTCATTGACCAGAGTAAGATCGAGATTGTACGCTTTGCCAATTTGACGCCAGTAATCAATACCACTGCCACCCAGTGGATCGACACCAATCTTGATGTTTGCTTTCTGGATCGCTTCCATATCCACAACGTTCACTAAATCAGCGACGTATGGTGCCACTAGGTCAACTTCTTTTACTAACTCAGACTGTTTCGCCTGTGCGATAGGCGTACGCTTAACACCTTGCATTTGCTCAGCAATGATCGCGTTTGCACGGTCTTCAATCGCTTGAGTCAATTCAGCTTCTGCCGGGCCACCGTGTGTTGGGTTGTATTTGATACCGCCGTCTTGTGGTGGGTTGTGTGAAGGCGTGATAACAATGCCATCAGCTTTTTTGTCATTCACGAGGTTATGCGTAAGAATCGCGTGCGAAATACCCGGTGTTGGCGTAAAACCATTGTTTTCTTGAATAATCACTTCAACGCCATTCGCGACAAGCACTTCGATAACCGTAGAAAATGCAGGCTCAGATAGAGCGTGAGTATCTTTACCTAAGAAAAGTGGGCCCGTTGTGCCCTGAGCGGCACGAACTTCAGCAACCGCTTGTGCAATCGCTAGAATGTGGTTTTCGTTAAATGTTGATTTATCTGCAGTACCACGGTGACCTGATGTACCGAACAATACTTTATGATCTGGGTTACTCGCATCCGGTTGCTGTAAGAAATAGTTAGCAACTAAAGCCGGGATATTATGAAGATCTTCCTGCTGAGCTTTCTGCCCAGCACGAGGGTGCATAGCCATTTTTCGACATCCTTATATAAAACTTACAAACAAAAAAACCTCATAATATCTTCTTATCCATGGATATTATGAGGTTTAAATCAGATTTCGCTAAATTGAACCGGTGACTTTTTCTATCAATTCAGCTTGGAAACTCATACGGCTCATAAGCTGCTCAATCATTTGTCTTTTACGGCTAGTATTATTATTAGTAATCACCCAAAAAGGACTTTGTGGAATCGCTTTAGGCTTGGTGGTGTTACCATTGGCTAACAACGTTGCTTCGTTATCTGCGAAATAAACACGCTTACGGCCTTTAACTTGAGTTGCTTCTGAAAAGCTTTCAGGGTCGATTTTATGCAGTGTAGATAACACAAGCATGAAACGATCAATGGCTTTCTTTAGTGATGCAAACTCATCTGATATTAGTAATGAACGCATTTCTTTAACGCCATCTAACTTCTCTAGAGTAAAACCTACCTCTTTACTAACAACGATACCTTTTGGTTCAACGATATCTTCAATCGGAACCTTACCTTGGCTATCAACCTGTAATAAGCGACGCAGAATATCTGAAGCGCTTTCGCCAATACGTTCTGTCTGACCCGCAATAAAACGGTATAGGTCTTCATCAACCTCAATTGTTTTCATTCGCTTTTCACAATCTCAATGTTTAAACTCTGGATGATTATAGCGAGATCCGCGCGGATACTCTACGTCAAACCCACCATGAATAAGAGAAAAATGTCACTACAGCTCAACTATAAAATTGAAGGTGAGGGTCACACCATCGTTTTGATCCATGGATTATTCGGTAACTTAGACAACCTTGGCTTGCTGGCTAGGGATCTCAAAGCCGATCATCAGGTGCTTAGCCTCGATCTACGCAACCACGGTCAATCTTTCCATAGTGACATTCACGATTATCAAGCAATGGCACAAGATGTCGCTCAACTGTTGAATGATCTGGCACTGAAAGAGGTCACAGTGATCGGTCATTCAATGGGGGGCAAAGTCGCAATGGCGCTGACGCAACATTTTGCACTGCGTAAGTTGATCGTATTAGATATGGCACCTATTGCGTACAAAGAACATCGACACAACAACGTATTCGCGGGCCTGCAAGCCGTAATTGAAGAGCAACCGACCTCTCGCTCAGAGACGTTAAAGATCCTCTCGAAACATATCGAAATAGATGGGGTTCGTCAGTTCTTAACCAAATCTTTGTTCAAAGCAGAGCACGGCATCATGGAATGGCGCTTCAATGTTGCTTCGTTATTGAGCAACTACCCAAGTATTATGGGTTGGGCGCCGATCGAGAAAACCTCGGTCAAAACCTTGCTAATAAAAGGTGGGGATTCTGATTACCTCACCACCGAACATCAAGCCGCCGTTCAGCAGCAATTTTCTCACGCAAAGGCACACGTTATCGCGAATACTGGTCACTGGCTGCATGCCGAAAAACCGGCAGAAGTACTTAGAGCAATTAGAAAGTTCATCGCTTAAACACTCTTTTCGTACCGATAAAGAGAGCGATACAATCACTGCAGATTAACTTTATCTCACAACAGTGATATAGTGCGCCCAAGCAAAATTGGTATATAAGGTTCCCATGCTTTACGATTACATGAACATCATTGAATCTGTTGGTTTGGATCTTCTGTTTGCCGCGATTTTCTTTTTGATCGGTATGGCAATTAAAGACGTTCTAAAGCAAGGTAATGTTCCAGCATTTGGTCGTCGCATCGTATGGTTAGTACTTTTCCTTGGTTGTGCGGGTTTTATCGCCAAAGGGATAATCCAACTAAGCTGGGAAGGAACGGGGATCTAATGATTCTCTTTCGAACTTTATTACACCGACAACAGACAAAATGAAAGGTAATGATTCTATGGCAAGTGTAGGTCTCTTCTTTGGTAGCGATACAGGTAACACTGAAGCTGTTGCTAAGATGATTCAAAAGCAATTGGGCAAGCAGCTCGTTCACGTTCAAGACATTGCAAAAAGCAGCAAAGAAGATATCGATAACTTCGATCTACTGCTGCTTGGTATCCCTACGTGGTACTACGGCGAAGCACAATGTGACTGGGACGACTTTTTCCCTGAGCTAGAAGCGATTGATTTTTCAACGAAGCTTGTTGCTATCTTTGGCTGTGGCGACCAAGAAGATTACGCAGAATACTTCTGTGATGCTATGGGGACTATCCGTGACATCGTTGAAGCAAAAGGCGGTACTATCTTAGGTCACACATCAACTGAAGGCTACGAATTCGAAGCATCGAAAGGGTTAGTTGAGGGCGATGACAGCCAATTCGTTGGCCTATGTATCGATGAAGACCGTCAACCTGAGCTAACTGAGGAGCGTGTTTCGAACTGGGTTAAACAAATCCACGAAGAGATGTGCCTAGCAGAGCTAGAAGACTAATTCTCTGATGGTTGTTAATAGTTACAATTAATAACCATTATGTAGATATGAAAAAACCTCCATCTTGGAGGTTTTTTGCGATTTATACTGATTAATTAGCACTCAACTTCTAATGCGTCATCATCCTCTCTAAACTGCGGTTTTTTTCTGACATACAGAGTGCGCTGAATTTCTGATACCACATTCCCCTTCTTATCTTTCACGTAGATAATGAACTCAGGAAAACACTTTTCACCAAGCTGTGTCTGACGGTAGATTTCGTCAAGTTGTCCTTGGCTTATCTCAAAATCAGCGTACAGGTCAGATTGGCCCGGCTTAATGAAGTTAATGCTCGCCTCCTTATCCCAAACGTAATATCGCTCCCCTAAAATTCCCATTAACATCAAGGAGTAAACAGGATCAGTTAAAGAAAATATGCTACCCCCATATTGAGTGCGATTGGCGTTCTTGTTCCACCAACGTAGCTTTAATATCGTCTTAACGACTCTAAAGTCAGGGCTTATATGGGCAATACGAATACCCGCCCCCCAAAAAGGTGGCCAAATATTGAGTGCGAACTTTACAATGTTCGGTTTGTAAATTTTTGCGAGCTGCTTGTTCATAACCACATTCCATGTTCATATCAGAAACACCGCCACCTTGACTGGTCGTACCTCTACTATAAGGGAGATACTTTCATTTTACAAAACAGATTGTGATGTCAGTGAGTAACCCTTTGAAGTTCGTGGTTTATTGTTATCTCTGACTAAACTATAATGGCATTAATATTGAATTCTGTTAATTGCTGCAGATCATCAACAGGAAAGTGTATGTCAGACAATAATCAAGCGCTAAAAGATGCTGGTCTTAAAGTGACCCTTCCACGGCTCAAAATTTTAGAAGTATTACAACAGCCAGAGTGCCAACATATTAGTGCTGAAGATTTATATAAAAAGCTGATCGACTTAGGAGAAGAGATTGGGCTTGCGACCGTTTATCGTGTACTTAACCAATTCGATGATGCTGGCATTGTAACGCGCCACCACTTTGAAGGCGGTAAGTCTGTATTTGAACTTTCAACACAGTACCATCATGACCACCTTGTGTGTCTAGACTGCGGTGAAGTTATTGAATTTTCTGATGAGCTTATCGAAGAAAGACAGAAACAAATCGCAGAACGCTATAACGTGAAACTGACAAACCACAGTTTGTACTTATATGGCAAGAGCATTAGCGGAGGTTGCAAAGGCAACCCAGATGCTCACAAAGCAAAATAAACGTTTTCTATTCGGGCTAAAAATCTGCTCGATCGTTATTTAGCTCAACGAGTTATTCAGACACAAAAAAACCGGCTCTAAGCCGGTTTTTTATTAAGTCCATCTTAAGAAACTAAGCTTTTAGAAACAGAACTTGGAAAAACAGATCTATTAAGCTATTAATCTATTAGCTATTAAGCCTCAGTTTTACCCCAAGTGTCACGTAGACCAACCGTGCGGTTGAAGACTAGTGCGTCTGCTTTAGAATCTTTGGAATCCACACAGAAGTAGCCTGTACGTTCAAACTGGTACGCTTGCTCTGCCACACCTTCCGCTAGGCTAGGTTCAACAAAACCGTTTAGCGTAACCAGTGATTCAGGGTTAAGCGTCGCTGCAAAATCATCAGCAGCGGCTGGGTTGGCCACTGTGAATAGACGATCGTACAAACGAATCTCAGCAGGTAGCGCTTTATCAGCTGATACCCAGTGGATAACACCTTTCACTTTACGGCCATCTGCTGGGTTCTTACCGAGTGTTTCGTTATCGTAAGAACAGAAGATAGTCGTAATGTTACCTTCTGCATCTTTTTCGATACGTTCAGCTTTGATCACGTAAGCACCACGTAGACGAACTTCTTTGCCAAGAACCAAACGCTTGTATTTCTTGTTTGCTTCTTCACGGAAGTCGTCACGCTCAATCCAAACTTCACGGGTAAATGGAACTTCACGAGTACCCATTTCTGGCTTGTTCGGGTGGTTTGCAACCGTTAGCGTTTCTACGGTATCTGCTTCGTAGTTTTCGATAACGATCTTAACTGGATCCAGAACAGCCATTGCACGAGGTGCATTTTCGTTCAGATCATCACGGATGCAAGATTCAAGTGAACCGAACTCAATCATGTTCTCTTGCTTAGTCACGCCAATACGCTTACAGAATTCACGAATCGAACTTGAAGTAAAACCACGACGACGTAGGCCAGAGATAGTAGGCATACGTGGGTCATCCCAACCTTGCACTAGATTTTCAACCACAAGTTGGTTCAGCTTACGCTTAGACATCACTGTGTATTCAAGATTTAGACGGCTAAACTCGTACTGACGAGGTTGGCAATCAATCGTGATGTTATCTAGAACCCAATCGTACAAACGACGGTTATCTTGGAATTCAAGCGTACAGATAGAGTGCGTAATACCTTCCAGCGCATCAGAGATACAGTGAGTAAAGTCGTACATTGGGTAAATGCACCACTTGTCAGCAGTTTGATGATGGTGAGCAAAACGAACACGGTAGATAACAGGATCGCGCATCACCATGAACGAAGAGCTCATGTCGATCTTAGCACGTAGACACGCTTTACCTTCTTCAAAGCCACCGTCACGCATTTTTTCAAACAACGCTAGGTTCTCTTCAGGACTGCGATCACGATATGGGCTTGCTTTACCTGGCTCTTTTAAGGTGCCACGGTATTCACGGATCTGCTCAGGACTTAGCTCGTCAACGTATGCTAAGCCTTTATTAATTAATTCCACAGCATAAGCGTAAAGCGTATCGAAGTAGTTGGATGAATAACAAACATCACCAGACCATTCGAAGCCTAACCAGCTTACATCATTCTTAATTGACTCAACGTATTCAACGTCTTCTTTTTCAGGGTTTGTATCATCGAAACGAAGATTACACTGTCCCTGGTAGTCCTGAGCAATACCAAAGTTCAAGCAAATAGATTTAGCGTGACCAATGTGCAGGTAGCCATTCGGCTCCGGCGGAAAACGAGTATGCACGCTACTGTGTGTACCATCCGCTAAATCTTTATCGATAATTTGGCGAATGAAATTCGATGGACGAGCCTCAGCTTCACTCATCTATAGCACCTCTATGTATTTAGTATTGTCAGAGAAAGTTATCTTTCATATCCGAGACAAAGGCCACTTTTGATGGCGGTCAAAGATAGAAAGATCATTGTTGCTAATCATCCACAATTCTTCGCCTTTGCACAATAAGAACCGTCCGTTAATTGTGATTATTTCCGCTATTCGATGAAGAATAGAACGAACCTTGCTCACTGGCTATAAATGACAAGTGTAAAAAAGCCTCCCATGTGGGAGGCTTTCAATTTCAAACTTACTTAAGAGTCGTGTTACGTCTTAATAAGTACTTCCTTTACTATGGAAGTTTTACATCAGATAGGTCTTCACCTGCACCGATAGCTTTCATTTCGCCCGCGACGATTTCAGCTAATGGGCCTAGGATAACCTGTAGGTTATTCTCACCTAGTTTAACCACACCTTTCGCGCCCAGTTTCTTAAGAACAGCCTCATCAGCGATAGAGCGGTCTTTAAGAGTTAGACGTAGACGAGTGATACAAGCATCGATTGAAGTCAGGTTTTCGTGACCACCTAGCGCTTTCAGGTATTGACGTGCAACATCACCTTTAGGTGAATCACCAGCAGGAGCCACTGCTTCATCATCATCTTCACGACCTGGCGATTTCAAGTTGAACGCGCGGATTGCGAAAGAGAAAGTGAAGAAGTATAGAGCACCGAATGCTAAGCCAATCAATAGTAGAGTGAATGGTTTAGTTGCTAGACCCCAGTTCAATACGAAGTCAATTAGACCGGCAGAGAAACCGAAACCGTGCAGAGTACCAAACATGTTAGCAACAACTAGAGACAGACCTGTGAATACAGCGTGTATTGCGTAAAGAGCAGGAGCTAAGAATACGAACATGAATTCTAGCGGCTCTGTGATACCCGTTAAGAATGAACAGAATGCAACTGAGAACAGTGCGCCACCCACTTGGCTACGTTTTTCAGCAGGAGCAGCTAGGTACATTGCAAGTGCAGCACCTGGTAGACCGAACATCATGATAGGGTAGAAACCGTTCATGAATACGCCAGCGCCTTTATCACCACCGAAGAAGCGGTTTAGGTCACCAGATTTCACTGTTTCAGTCACTTCTTTCACTACAGTTGTGATTTCTGGAGTTACAGAGTTAGCGAATGTGAATGTGTGCTCTTGGCCAACAACTAGAGTTTTAGCTAGGGCAGGATCAACACACAATTGAGTGATGTTAGCAAATGCACCTTGACCAGCTACGATGATTTCTTGACATGTACCCATACCGAACCAGAAGTATGAGTTCAATACGTGGTGCAGACCTACAGGGATTAGTGCGCGGTTAAGAGTACCGTAAACAAATTGACCGATAGCGCCAGAAGTTGATATTGCATGAGCCAGCGTATCTAGACCAGATTGAACACCAGGCCAAACCACACCAGACACAGCACCAGCAACAAGTGCAAATAGACCGGCCATGATTGGTACTAAACGTTTACCCGCGAAGAAAGCCAGCCATTCAGGAAGGCGTGTCGCGTGGAAAGCGTTGTAACAGTGACCTGCGATGATACCTGCAAAGATACCGCCGAAGAATGACATGTTAACATCAGCATTGATGGTCGTTGCAGTGGCCGTTAATACGAAGTAAGCAACTGCACCAGCAAGACCCGCTGCGCCGTTACCGTCTTTAGAAAGACCAATCGCGATACCTAGACCAAACAGCAATGGTAGGTTACCGAAGATAGCGCCACCAGCTTGAGCCATGAATGGAATATCAAGTAGATCGCCTTGACCTAAACGTAAAAGAAGCGCCGCAATCGGAAGCGTTGCGATAGGTAGCATTAGTGCTTTACCTAGCTTCTGTGCATATCCTAGAATATTCACTTGTTGTGTCCCCCTATAGGATTTTTAGAATTCGTTTGAGAAACTTATTTTAGTCGCTCAATTTAGTCCTAATCAGTGTATTCAATTAATTTTGCTCCGCAAATTAAAACCTTACTATTTGTGATCCTAATCACCAGTTTTTATCAAATTCAAAGGTTTTTGCTAGCGAGATCATAAAACTTATTTTATCATTCAAAAAAATAAACTTTTGTCGATAAAATCTAAGACTAACTGTTGGTCTTATGCTGAACGACTTTAGATTAAAAAAACAAAGAAACAACTAAGAAGATCTAGCTAAAAATCAATAAATTAGCATTTTTTCAGGCACTTGCAGCTTTAAGTGTTTGTCGACAAAAGATAAATCGTTACGTAAATGATGCTCGCAAACTAAGTCTACATTTAGGTAACGAACAAATTTAAAAGATCCCACGAAATAAGGATTAGCTGACTATGTACGCGCTAAGTAACTGTAAAATTTACACTGGTAGTGATGTTCTAACCGATCATGCTGTTGTTATCGAAAATGAACTGATCAAAAAAGTCTGTCATACCTCTGAATTACCAGACGGTATTGAGGTTCGCGACCTAAATGGAGCAAACCTAAGCCCAGGCTTCATTGACCTACAATTGAATGGTTGCGGTGGTGTAATGCTGAACGATGAGATCACTGCCGAAACCATGCAGATCATGCACAAAGCAAACCTTAAATCTGGCTGTACTAGTTTCTTACCAACACTCATTACGTCTTCAGACGAAGATATGCGCGCAGTTATTACAGCTGCTCGTGAATACCATGATCAATACCAACACCAATCTTTAGGCTTACACCTTGAAGGTCCGTACCTAAACGTTGCAAAAAAAGGCATTCATAGTGTCGATCACATTCGTCAATCAGACAATGAAATGATTGACCTTATCTGTGACAACAATGACCTTGTTGCAAAAGTAACATTGGCTCCAGAGCTTAACGATCCAGAACACATCGAACGCCTACAAAAAGCTGGCGTTGTCGTTTCTATCGGCCACACCAACGCAACTTACGCAGAAGCGCGCCAAGGTTTTGAATCAGGTATCACGTTCGCCACTCACCTATTCAATGCTATGACGCCAATGGTCGGTCGCGAGCCTGGCGTTGTAGGCGCGATTTACGACACACCAGAGGTTTACGCTGGTATCATCGCCGACGGTTTTCACGTTGATTACGCAAATATACGAATTGCGCACAAAATCAAGGGAGAAAAGTTGGTATTAGTGACGGATGCCACAGCTCCTGCAGGTGCTGACATGGAATACTTTATTTTTGTCGGTAAGAAAGTATATTACCGAGATGGTAAGTGTGTTGATGAGAATGGCACACTAGGCGGCTCAGCTCTGACTATGATTGAAGCTGTTCAGAATACAGTTGAGCACGCCGGAATCGCTTTAGACGAAGCTCTTCGCATGGCTACACTATACCCAGCTACGGCTATCGGTGTAGAAAGCAAGCTAGGTCGAATCAAAAAAGGCATGGTTGCAAACCTTGCTATATTTGACCGAGATTTTAACGTTAAAGCGACTGTTGTTAACGGACAATACGAGCACAATTAAGTATGAATGGCGGACAAATAGGTAACGTAGACTTAGTTAAACAACTGAACAGTGCGGCAGTATACCGTCTGATAGACCAACAAGGTCCCATTAGTCGTATACAAGTGGCAGATGTAAGCCAACTCGCACCGGCAAGTGTTACAAAAATTACCCGCCAACTTTTAGAACGCGGCCTAATTAAAGAGGTTGCGCAGCAAGCGTCTACTGGCGGTAGACGCGCTATATCCCTAACCACAGAAGTAGAACCTTTTCATTCTATTGCTGTGCGCTTAGGCCGAGATTACATTCAGATAAGCCTTTATGATCTAGGTGGTTGTGAGTTGGCTTCCCTACAGCAAGATCTTCATTACTCAGACCAATTAAACCTTACCCAAGGCTTGGTCAATAAGTTAAAAGATTTCATTGCTGAGCACCAGACAAAGATTGATCAATTGATTGCGATTGGTGTCACGCTACCAGGGTTAGTCAACCCAACAACCGGCGTTGTCGAATACATGCCAAACACGGATATCGATAATCTCGCTTTGAGTGATATTATTCGCAACACATTCCATGTTGCTTGTTTTGTGGGTAATGACGTCAGAGGAATGGCGCTTGCTGAACACTACTTTGGTGCAAGTAAAGATAGCCAAGATTCTATTTTAGTCAGTGTTCACCGTGGCACTGGTGCCGGTATTATTGTTAATGGTCAGGTTTTCCTTGGTCATAACCGTAACGTGGGTGAAATTGGCCATATCCAAATAGATCCGCTTGGTGAGCAGTGTCAATGTGGTAATTTCGGTTGTCTTGAAACCGTCGCAGCGAATCCAGCCATTGTTGAACGCGTGCGAAAGCTCATAAAGCAGGGCTATAAGTCCTCTTTAACAGAACTCGAGCATATTACCATTCAAGATGTGTGTGATCATGCAATCAATGGTGACGAACTGGCGAAACAGAGTTTGGTTCGAGTCGGGAACCAGTTGGGTAAAGCGATAGCAATGACGATCAACTTGTTCAACCCTCAAAAGATCATCATTGCGGGTGATATTACTAAAGCACAAGAAATTGTTTTTCCTGCAATTAAGCGCAATGTAGAAAATCAGTCGTTAACGGCTTTCCATAGCGGCTTGCCTATTGTAGCATCTCAAATCGATAGACACCCTACGATGGGAGCTTTTGCAATGATTAAACGCGCCATGCTCAATGGTGTGCTTCTACAAAAGCTACTCGAAGACTAAAGAAAAACTATTCTAATTTTTCGCGGGCCGTGTTTGTACAAAACACGGCCCTTTTTTTAAGCAAGGGAACTACAACAACAAGCTATGGAACTTATATTAATATCCACTGCATTCATCGCAGGATTTATTGCGTTAAAGTGCCACCTTCCCCCACTGGTGGGTTTTTTGGTTGCCGGTTTCGGGCTCTTCGCCCTAGGCTTTGAAACTAATGATACCATCGTTACCTTGGCAGACCTTGGTGTCACCCTGCTCCTATTTACTATTGGCCTAAAGCTCGACATCAAAACTCTGCTCTCTAAGGAGATCTGGGCCGGCGCTACAATCCATAACCTTTTATCTACTCTGTTTTTTGCCGTTGCCCTATTTGGTTTTAAGTTCCTAGGTATTTCATCGCTGGCAGCCATGTCGATGGAACAAATCGTTCTACTCGGTTTCGCCCTTTCATTCTCCAGTACCGTATTTGCAGTAAAGTCTCTGCAAGAGAAAGGGGAAATGAATGCAACCTATGGCACTCTAGCGATTGGTATTCTAGTCATGCAGGATATCTTTGCTGTGATCTTTTTAACGGCGTCGACAGGTAAGATTCCGGAGTGGTACGCCATAGCACTCTTCGCTTTACCACTCTTTCGTCCGCTGTTCTACAAAATCCTCGATTGGGTTGGACATGGTGAAATGTTGGTGCTGTTCGGCATCTTCTTTGCGTTAGTTGTTGGTGCAGGCTTGTTTCAATTGGTAGGTGTAAAGCCAGACTTGGGTGCCCTTATCCTGGGTATGTTGTTAGCCGGTCATCCAAAAGCTTCAGAGCTATCGAAGTCGCTGTTTAACCTCAAAGAACTTTTCCTTGTCTGCTTCTTCCTGAATATTGGCTTGTCCGAGCAACCAACCATTCAAGGCTTTATGCTTGCTGTCCTGTTCTTATTATTACTGCCAGTGAAAGGCATTTTGTACTTCTTGGTGCTTAACCGCTTTAAGTTCCGTGTACGAACCTCTCTACTCACTTCACTGTCACTATTTAACTACAGTGAATTTGGCCTCATCGTAGGTGGCCTCGCCTTTAAGATGGGGTGGATGTCCGGTGACATCTTGGTCGCAGTGGCCATTGCGGTTTCACTGTCGTTCTTGATCGCTGCTCCTCTAAACCGAGCCGGCCATAAACTTTATCAGCAATCTGGCAAATGGTTAAAAGAGCACGCTGCAGAAAAACTTCACCAGCGCGATAAACGCATTGACCCAGGCCATGCGCAGGTCCTTATTCTTGGAATGGGACGCATTGGTACTGGAGCCTATGACGAGCTGCGTTCACGTTACGGAAAAGTGAGCTTAGGTGTCGAAATTCGCGAAGAAGCCGCACATAACCATAGAAGTCAAGGAAGAAACGTCATTTCCGGCGACGCGACTGACCCTGATTTCTGGGAACGAATTCTAGATACAGCAAACGTAAAACTGGTGATTTTGGCAATGCCTCATCACCAAGGTAATCAAACCGCTTTGGAGCAATTGAAGTCACGCCATTTTAAAGGCCAAATTGCCGCAATTGCTGAATATCCAGATCAACTCGAGACATTAAAAGAAAACGGTGTCGATGCGGCATTTAACATTTACAGTGAAGCGGGTAGTGGTTTTGCTCGTCACGTTTGTGAACAGTTAAACCCTAATATCAATAAAATCGAATATTAGACGGCGTTCAACTCAACCTCTCAAAACTGGCTATTTTTTGCACTTTTGAGAGGTTTTTGTTTAAAAAACCAACCACAATTAAAAATCATACACCAGAACAACCATAAAATTAGATACTTTCTAATAGAACCCCCTTTATATTATTTTTTTGATTACATCTGGTTGCTTTTTTTAGCCAGAATGGCAAATTGAATGCAATTGATTTGGAAATTATTTAAAAGGAAGTTCTATGTGTTCTGTATTTGGTATTCTCGACATTAAAAGTGATGCCGCAGCACTTCGCCCAATGGCTTTAGAAATGTCTAAGAAGCTTCGTCACCGAGGTCCAGATTGGTCTGGTATTTATGCTGGTGAAAAAGCAATCCTTGCTCACGAGCGTTTGGCGATTGTTGGCCTCAACAGTGGTGCGCAACCATTGTACAGCCAAGATAAAAAGCACATTCTTGCCGTAAATGGGGAAATCTATAACCACAAAGAACTTCGTGCACGTTATGAAGACAAGTACCAGTTCCAGACCGATTCTGACTGTGAAGTTATCCTAGCACTATACCAAGAGATGGGGGCAGACCTTCTAGAAGAGCTTAACGGTATTTTCGCATTCGTTTTATACGACGAAGAGAAAGACGAATACCTCGTGGGCCGCGACCATATTGGTATAATCCCGCTTTATCAAGGTTACGATGAGCACGGTAACTACTACGTAGCCTCAGAGATGAAAGCATTGGTTGAAGTATGTAAGACGATCAGTGAGTTCCCTCCAGGTAGCTTCTACTCTTCGAAAGATGCAGAGCCTCAACGCTACTACATCCGCGATTGGAACGAGTACGCTGCAGTACAAGGCAACAGCACAAGCAAAGAAGAACTGACTGAAGCGCTAGAAGCGGCGGTTAAGCGTCAGCTAATGACTGACGTTCCTTACGGTGTACTTCTATCGGGTGGTCTTGATTCATCAATCACTTCAGCCGTCGCCAAACGTTTTGCGGCAATGCGTATCGAAGACGATGAGCAATCTGAAGCTTGGTGGCCACAACTGCACTCATTCGCTGTGGGCCTTGAAGGCGCGCCAGATCTGATCGCCGCTCGTGAAGTTGCGGACAAAATCGGTACTGTGCACCACGAGATGACTTACACCATTCAGGAAGGCTTAGATGCCATCCGTGATGTTATCTACCACATCGAGACGTACGATGTAACAACGATTCGTGCATCAACTCCAATGTACTTGCTTGCTCGTAAGATCAAAGCAATGGGCATCAAAATGGTACTGTCTGGCGAAGGTGCTGATGAGATCTTTGGCGGTTACCTGTACTTCCATAAAGCGCCAAACGCGAAAGAGTTCCACGAAGAGACAGTACGTAAACTGCTTGCTCTAAGTATGTTCGACTGTGCTCGTGCAAACAAATCACTGGCGGCATGGGGCGTTGAAGGCCGAGTACCATTCTTAGACAAAGAGTTCATCGATGTGGCAATGCGCCTGAACCCTGAAGATAAAATGTGTGGTAACGGTAAAATGGAGAAACACATCCTACGTGAGTGTTTTGAAGACTACCTACCTGATTCAATCGCATGGCGTCAAAAAGAGCAGTTCTCTGATGGTGTTGGCTACGATTGGATTGATACACTGAAAGCAACGGCTGAAGCTAAAGTAACGGATCAACAAATGGAAGCCGCTAAGTTCCGTTTTCCTTACAACACGCCAACAACCAAAGAAGGTTATGCTTACCGTGAAATCTTTGAGGAACTATTCCCTCTTGAATCCGCGGCAGAATGTGTACCAGGTGGCCCGTCGGTTGCGTGTTCATCAGCAAAAGCTATTGAGTGGGATGAGTCATTTAAAAACTGTGTCGACCCATCAGGTCGCGCTGTACAAGCCGTTCATAACGACTCTTACTAAAAAGATATCGTTCATATAGCGCTGTCATAAAGGCTACAAACTAAAAAGGCGCACTGTGCGCCTTTTTAGTGACTAGGTACTCGTACTGCCGTAGTTATTCATGATCTTGAAGCGCTTCGTTCTCAACACTAACTGGAACCCATTGGCGTATCATCTTAACTAACATGATGGAGCGAGTTTCTCCATCTTTCTCATGGAAAATAGCCTCAACCCCGGTAAACTGACCTCCCTTAATCTGAACCATTTGCCCTGACTTAAACTCAGTACAACAACTTTTTACTTCGCTGCTACAGCACTTCTCAAACTCTTTGAGTTCAAATACCAAATCACCTTGGACTTCATACGGCCCGGCGCCAAACTTAATAAAGTCTGCCACACCACGAGTTGAACGCACGGTAGTAAAGCTAGGGCCCTGCTCATAATCAAAGCGAGCAAAGAGGTAAGACGGAAATAACGCCTCTTCACTCTGCTTTTTTTTGCCTCGAACCGTCTTTTCGACTGTTATTTTGGGGTAAAAACATTCCACCCCTTGGTTCTCTAGATGCAATTGTGCGCGCTTTTGCTCTCCACGCTTACAATATAGTAAATACCAACGTTTCATTTGATTAGCCATTGCTGATTTGGGGAGATTTTACCATAAACCTCCAACGGTTTAATTGCCTAAAATAAGGCGCACCTTAACAAGTCATGATCCATGCGTAATAAACCGACTGATTAACAAGAGTTTATAGATAGAAAAAATAGCTGAGAATTTTACAACGACCATTTACAGATAAAAAGGACCAATGTTCATTGCATAGAAAAGTGTACATATAGAACAACAGGTAACCTTTGGTTGCACCAATTAAACCATAAACAAAACCTAAAACTTAACAGACAACCATTCACGAAGACAATAAAAAACCTTTCACATTTTAACCATCAAAAAATGGAAAATTAGTTTTCGGTACGCATAACTAATTTAACATTAAAAATAAAACCCTGCATTTTCATAAAGTTATAATTAAAAGTTATCGTGACCATAAAAAACACCTATTGCAGATGGTTATTTCGCTGTGTATACATACGCAACTATAAAATCTTTTAATACCTAAAATTAGTAAAACTTATGCCAAGCAAACACAACATTTTTGGCCACCCTAGAGGCCTATTTCTACTATTCAGCACAGAGCTATGGGAACGTTTCTCCTACTATGCAATGCGTGCAATCCTTGTTTTATTCCTAACTGACACGACGATAAACGGCGGACTTGGTTGGTCAACGAAAGACGCACTTGATCTCTACGGTATTTATACCGGTTTAGTCTACGTCACACCATTAATCGGTGGCTGGATTGCCGATAACTATTTGGGGCAACGTAAATCGATCCTGATTGGCGGTGTATTAATGGCATTAGGTCAATTTACACTCGCGCTACCTAACGGATTCATCGGTTTAGACCAAGTGCACGCTCTTTACCTTGGTTTAGCACTGCTTATCAGTGGTAACGGAATGTTTAAGCCGAACATCTCGACAATGGTGGGTGATCTTTATCAAGAAGGCGATAACCGACGTGATGGTGCTTTCACTATTTTCTATATGGGCATTAACTTAGGCGCACTACTTGGTGGTCTAATTTCTGGTGCGGCCGTTGACTCATTTGGTTGGAAAGCCGGTTTCCTAGCCGCTGGTATTGGTATGGTTATTAGCTTAATTATGCAAATTACAATGGCCCAATCATGGTTAGGTAATATTGGTTCAGAACCTGCGGCTGCACGAGCAAAAGCACTGAACAAATCGAAAGAAAAAGCACCGTTAACTAAGGAAGAATTCGACAGATTAAAAGTGATTCTGATTATGGGTCTGTTCGTGATTGTTTTCTGGGCTGGTTTTGAACAAGCCGGTGGTTTGATGAACATCTATACGCAAGAATACACCGACCGCATGATTGGTAGTTTTGAAGTACCAGCGGCTTGGTTCCAATCTCTAAACCCATTTTTCATTATTACACTCGCACCATTAATCGCAGCCTTTTGGGTTAAGCTCGGTAAACGTGAACCAAACTCACCGGTGAAGTTTGCTGTGGGTTTGTTTTTCCTAGCTATCGGTTTTGTGTGCATGATGGGTGCTGTAATGGAGCAAGGTGGTGACCTAACAGCAAAAACATCAATGCTATGGTTGGTGGGCGCTTTCTTCTTCCATACTCTTGGTGAGCTTTGTCTGTCTCCTATTGGCCTGTCGTTGGTCACTAAGTTGGCTCCGCTTCGCTTAGCTTCATTAATGATGGGAGCATGGTTTGGCTTCAACGCCATTGCAAACTACGTGGCAGGCCTTGTGGGTTCACACGTCGGTGAGCTGGGTGCTATGTCTATTTTTAGCGGCATTGCGATTACGGCAACAGTCAGTGGTATATTACTCTTGCTTTGTGCAGGTAAGCTCGTGTCATGGATGCATGGCGTAGAGACAAGCACAATGCTTGAAGCGGACCAAGCTAAAGTAACTTCTGTTGCTTAATCTCTAACAAAAATCATCTAATTTAAAAAGGGCTGCTCAATGAGCAGCCCTTTTGTTATTGGTCGATGTACCTTACTGTTAAAGCTAAGCCACCGTTAACGATACAACGCGACTAACTCAGCCATCATATCAATGTGCGAGTCTCTATCGTTAAGGCACATAATGTAGCTAAAGTCCGAACCACCAGCGTCAATAAACGTCTCTTTACACTGGTCTGAAATCTCTTCCAGCGTTTCCAAACAGTCAACCGAGAATGCAGGCGCCATGATATCGATCTTCTTGATGCCTTTACTCGGCAGTGATTCAAGTGTCTCATCCGTGTATGGCTTCAACCACTCTTCTCGACCAAATCGCGATTGGTATGTCATGGTGATATCGTCCGCTGATAAACCTAACTCTGCCGCAAGCAGCTTTGTTGTCGCTTTACAATGCTGAGGGTAGATATCGCCTTCATCAGCCAGCCGCTTCGGAATGCCGTGGAAAGAACACACTAAATGATCGGCCCTGCCATTTTGCTCCCAATGACTGCGAACGCTTTCAGCCAATGCTTTGGCATAGCTTGGGTGCGCGTAGTAGTCACGAATAAAGCGATAGCTCGGGATAACTGGCATCTGTTTAAACGCTTTGGTTAAACCATCAGAAACCGCTGCCGTGGTTGTCCCTGAATACTGAGGATATAAAGGCAGTACGATGATGTCTTCGACGCCCTGCTCCATCAGTAACTCAAGCCCGGTCTTTAAGCTTGGATTACCATAGGTCATACCCAACGCAACAGGCATCTCAAGTTTCTTCTGAAGCTTTTCCACTTGTCTTTGGGAGTACACAAGCAGCGGTGAGCCTTCATCCATCCAAACAGACTGATACAACTTAGCCACTTTAGGCGCACGAATCGGCAGAATGACACCATGTAAAATAGGGCACCACAGCCAACGTGTTAGGTTCACCACACGTTTGTCGTGTAAGAATTCACTCAAAAATCGACGAACACCAGCGGGGGTCGCTGAATCTGGTGTTCCTAAGTTCACCAGTAAAACGCCCTGCTTTTTATTATTTACCATAGATACCTAAGACCAATGTGTGATTTTCTGGAAAGTAATATACTAATCTGCATAAGTTTAGGATCATTGCACCCCGATAAAAGTCTGAATAATCATTCTTCCTATGAGATATCACAACATCCACTCTCGATTGTTAGCCACAGCCATCGGGTCTTAACCGTTCTGAATCATGTACAATCAAGTTATCTAGATTGGTATCGTACTAATAATTGAAACAAAAAAAAGCGACCCTTAAGGTCGCTTTCAATATATCAAATTCTAAAACTGGCCGTTAGCCAATTATGCTAGCGCTTTCTCAAGTTCAGCGCTCACTTCAGCAACTTGCTTAGTACCGTCGAATTTCAGGTACTGAGTGTTACCAGCTTCAGCTTCTTTGCCGTAGTAAGAGATCAGCGGAGCTGTTTGATCGTGGTATACACCTAAACGTGCACGAACCGTTTCTTCTTTATCGTCATCACGCACAACCAGATCTTCACCGGTGATATCGTCTTTACCTTCTTCTTTCGGCGGGTTGTACACGTTATGGTATGTACGACCAGAAGGAAGGTGAGCACGACGACCCGCCATGCGCTCAACAATCACATCATCAGCAACGTCGAATTCAACAACGTAATCAACAACGATACCCATCTCTTTTAGACCATCGGCTTGTGGGATTGTGCGTGGAAAACCGTCTAGTAGGAAACCTTTCTCACAGTCATCTTGAGCAATGCGCTCTTTGATAAGACCAAGGATAATTTCATCAGAAACTAGCTGACCCGCGTCGATTACTGATTTAGCCTGTTTGCCAAGTTCAGTACCCGCCTTGATAGCAGCACGTAGCATGTCACCAGTTGAAATCTGAGGGATACCAAATTTATTCATGATGAAGTTAGCTTGAGTACCTTTACCCGCGCCAGGAGCACCTAGAAGAATGATGCGCATGTTTAATCCTCTTATAAAATTATGATTTATACCGAAGCTCACTATTCCGTTCTCCTGTTCATTTAAGGATAAACAGAGAGGTTAGGTAACAGTGACTGCAAACAATAGCAAAACGGTAAGTTTCGGTATAACGTTTAGAAATCATACAACTGGAGTGTGTTGGTTCCGACTCACAGCCGATGTAGGTCGAGCATTCTATCACATTAATATTCAATTAGGCTGAATTTACGACTAAAGAATACACCAGAAACATTTGTGATGACGATAATGACAACGTTACCCACGTAGAGTCAATTTTCAACGACGTTCATAAAAAAAGCCCGCATTAGCGAGCTTTTTATTACAATGATGATCTTAACCTAAAGTCGAAGAACTATCGCTTTGTTAGCAGTTCGTTGATTGCACCCAGAAATTGTGACGGGTCTTCCATTGACCCCTTCTCCGCTAGCATCGCTTGACCAAGTAGCAATTCAACCCAGCGACCAAACGCTTGTTCGTCAGCTTCATCGGCCATCTGTTTAACCAGTGTATGCTCAGGGTTAATCTCAAAAATGTATTTCACTTCAGGTGCCGCTTGACCCGCAGCCTCTAGAAGCTTAGCCATTTGTGTCCCCATATCAAAATCGTCCGTAACAACCACCGCAGGCGTTGTCGCTAGCTTGAAGGTAGTACGAACCTCTTTAACACGATCACCTAGATAAGATTGAGCACGTTCAACAACAGACTTAAACTCTTCTTCGGTCTCTTTTTGCTTCTCTTTCTCTTCTTCACCTTCAAACTGGCTCAGATCTAAGCCCGCTTTGGTGATCGACTGGAACGACTTACCATCGAAGTCAGTCAGGTAATTCATCACATACTCATCGATACGATCGTACATAAGAATGACTTCGATACCTTTGGCTTTGAATTGCTCTAAATGAGGACTGTTCTTAGCGGCAGTGTAGCTATCGGCCGTTAGGTAATAAATCTTGTCTTGACCCTCTTTCATGCGCTCAATGTAAGACGCTAGGCTGATGGTTTGGTCAGCTGAGTCAACTTCCGTTGACGAGAAACGCAGTAAATTAGCGATCTTCTCTTTATTCGCGATGTCTTCAGCTGGGCCTTCTTTCATAACAAGGCCAAACTCTTTCCAAAACTCTAGGTACTTATCATTGTCACTCTTCGCCATACGCTCAAGCATAGTCAGCACACGCTTAGTACATGCCCCACGAAGAGACTGAGTGACTTTATTGTCTTGCAGAATTTCACGTGACACATTAAGAGGCAGATCATTTGAGTCAATTAAACCACGAACGAAACGCATGTAAGAGGGCATGAACTGTTCAGCGTCATCCATGATAAACACACGCTGTACGTATAATTTCAAGCCGCTCTTATGATCACGGTTCATCATGTCCCAAGGCGCTTTAGCTGGGATATACAGAAGGCTTGTATAGTCATTCTTACCTTCGACTTTGTTGTGGCTCCAGGTCAGTGGATCCGCAAAGTCATGTGACACGTGCTTATAAAACTCTTGGTATTCTTCTTTCTCGATATCCGATTTGTTACGAGTCCAAAGTGCTTGAGCCTTGTTAATCTGTTCCCAACGCTTCTCTTCAGTGTCTTTACCTTCGTCATCTTTAACCGCAGTTAACATTGAAACCGGGATGCCGATGTGATCAGAATATTTACTAATGACTTCACGCAAACGCCATTCATTCAAGAACTCTTTGCCGTCTTCACGCATATGAAGAATAATATCAGTACCACGAGATTCTTTAATGATGTCTTCAATGGTATAATCCCCTTCACCCGCAGAGTGCCATTGAACCGCTTGATTGTTCGCTAAGCCTGCAGCTCGGGTACGAACGGTTACGGCATCTGCAACAATAAATGCCGAATAGAAACCAACACCAAATTGGCCGATAAGTTGAGAGTCTTTGCTTTGTTCATCCGACAACTTTGAGAAAAAGTCAGCGGTGCCTGATTTAGCAATGGTACCCAAATGTTCAATAACATTGTCACGGCTCATGCCGATACCATTATCAGAAATCGTTAAAGTATTCGCCTCTGCGTTAAACGACAATTTTACACCTAGATCAGCGTCGCCTTGGTAAAGATCACCATTCGATAGCGCTTGAAAACGAAGCTTATCAGCCGCGTCAGATGCATTAGAAATCAGCTCACGTAGGAAGATTTCTTTATTTGAATACAGTGAGTGAATCATTAAATGAAGTAGTTGTTTCACTTCAGATTGAAAGCCACGAGTCTCTTTATTTTGCGTTGCTGTTTCGCTCATTTTTACTCCAAAACATCTATACTTTATGTTAAATAATTACAGGGCCGTAATATTGGATACCATTCTTATGTTCATTAACATGAGGATGACAAATGTAAAATCAAGGTCAAAAAGCATAAAAACACTGTTTTTTTTATCAATTTTTATTATCCTGACCCTCATAAATATAAAAGAACATAAAAAACCATAATTTGGTGAAGAATTAACTGGACTTCACCTAAAATCTGTCCATTTACCCCAAACCATTCAAAATAGAAGAGTTCAATGAGCAATATTGGCACAAAGTTTATTCTCGCACAGCGGTTCGTATTCGATCCAAACAGCAACTCACTTATTGATCAGTTGAGCGACGGTGAGGTTGTGCGCCTTGGCAGCAATGAAAGCCGTATTCTCCTGATGATGTCAGAAAGACCGAATGAAGTGATCACGCGTAATGAATTGCACGAATATGTTTGGCGAGACCAAGGCTTTGAAGTGGATGATTCCAGCTTGACGCAAGCAGTATCAACCTTAAGAAAGATGCTGAAAGATTCGACTAAATCTCCAGAATTTGTGAAAACCGTGCCTAAACGCGGTTATCAATTTATTGCGACCGTTGAACGATCCGCGCCGTTTTCCTCCAATGGCCAACCGATAGCATCGGACATTGTCGCAAATAACGCAGGTTCAACATTAAAGAATACGAATACACCAACCTCAGAAGAAGCCATTACTGAGGACATAGCGACCTCGACACCAATCACAAACACTCAAGAAGTTAAGATTGAAGCAGAGTCAGCGGTCACATCGATTAAAAGCAAGAATAAATGGATAACATTTGGGTTATTGTTTGTCGCTTTCTGCATGCCAATTATCGCATTGACATTGACTCACCCCACACAGTCGGAGTTTCGTACATTAACTGAGGTCGATGGTGTGAAAGTTCAATCTCCAGTCAATCACCCCGATATTTCAAGGTGGTTACCCGCTATTGAGAAATGCGTATTACGTTACAATACCAATCACACCGGCTTGATGAAGCCAACGAAAGTGATCGCTACAGGCGGACAAACCAGTAACCTTGCTCTTAACTATATTCATCCTCAAGATTACTCGAACGAGAATATAACGGTAAGAATTTATGCCAATCAATCAGATTTGAACGACATTTGTAAAGGAGAGCAGTAACATGAAAGTAAAAGTATCTATCATTTTACTGATTCTTTCCGCATTTCTAAGTGGTTGGTTATATTGGGGTAACAGCGAAAAAATAGAGCACTTACTCACGCAGCATGAGTGGCAATCGAAAATGGTGACTCTGATCAGCGATAACAAACAAGAGGACTCTATCGGCCCGCTTCGTAAAGTTGAACTGTCATCGAATGCGAAATATCTACCAAACGGGACTTATCTTAGAATGTCAGTCGTTCGGTTATACGGTACTCAAACGGCCCCTGCGAATGTAATCAACATTTCTGAGACAGGCAAATGGGATATCAACGATAACTACTTACTCATCTCTCCAATTGAGTTTAAAGACGTGACTTCATCACAGCGCCAAGACTTCTCAGAGAAGCAATTAGAGCTTATTACCCAGGTGATCAAAATGGATGCTGAACAGAGCCGACGCATTGATATTGTGAACCCGAAAGCACTGCTACTGACTAGCTTGAATCACGGTTCTACGGTGTTATTTTCAAACTAAGACTGAGTACAGTAAAAAGGGGCTGAGGCCCCTTTTTTACTGACATAACTAAGCGACTCGCACATAAAGGATTTACCATGAAGACAGAATCCGATCAAATAGCCTCTTCTATCGCTCGAGCATCGATCTCCATACACTATTGTCGTCAGTGCAACTGGATGCTTCGTTCTAGCTGGTTGTGCCAAGAATTACTGCATACTTTCAGTGAAGAAATAGAGCGCGTGAGTTTGCACCCTGATACGGGTGGGCGATTTGAAATCTTTTGTAATGGCGTTCAGGTTTGGGAAAGAAAAGTGGATGGCGGCTTTCCTGACGCAAAAGTTCTAAAACAAAGAGTGCGGAATATCATTGCTCCAGATAGAGATCTTGGCCATATCGACGCCAAATAACCTTCGTCGTACACTGACCTTATTCAATCTCAATCAGTCACAACCTCACTAAGTAGTGATGCTCTTATTAAAAGCATCACAAACAACGTTCCACTTTAAAAGAACCGTTTATAACTCGCCACTCACAAGCAACTCACCTTCTAGGCTGATGACTTTGAATGTATTATTTTCATAAATGCCATAGCTAGCAGCATGGCCATCTCGTGGAAATGTCACAGAGCTTGGATTAAAGAGAAACACATCATCTTGATATTCAGCAACGGGGACATGAGTATGCCCATGTGCAATAACGTCACCTGCTTTTAATGCCGGTCGCTTAGTCGTGTTGTAAAGGTGGCCATGTGTTAAAAAGATACGTGCGCCTGACTCTAACAGAACCCATGAATAATCCATCATCATCGGAAAAGACAATAGCATTTGGTCGACTTCACTGTCACAGTTACCACGAACCGCAATAATCTCTTGAGAAAACGCATTTAACCGCTCGGAAACTGCTGGTGGGTTATAGCCTTCAGGAATTGGGTTTCTTGGACCGTGGTTCAAAATATCCCCCAATAGAACCAAATACTGCGCACCAGACGCCTGATAGAGCTCTAATATCTTTTCTGTGGCTGGCAACGATCCATGTAGATCGGAAGCAAAAAATAATTTCACACGCACTTCTCCATAAAAATTATATGTCTATTGTACGTATTGAAAGGCTATACGTCATCTCTCGCCATCCCGTTGATCACGATATTATTGTAACTCACCATACCGACTATCTTATTATCACTCACCACAGGAGCACGGCTGATACCAAAGCGCTCAAATAAGCGAGCACAATACTTCACGTTCATATCTGCCGACACGCTTAAAGCAGGTTTTGTCATGATTTCATAAACATTGGTGCGCTTTGGAGAACGGTTCTTAGCCAGCACTTTCTTGGCGATATCATTCATCAACACAATACCGTATTCATCATCTTCATGCCGCTTGTCGACAATGATAGCCTTAACTTTGTGCTTCTTTGCCATCTCTATCGCTTCAAATACTGTGGTTAGCCCATCGATGATCACATATGTATTGGCCATGACATCACTGACTCGGATTTTTTCACTGCCACTCATAGTTCATTCTCCACAACCTTAGTTAATGTCTCGACTTGATGCGCTACTCCGACGGCATCTTCCACGTCGATTTGCACAGCAATACCTTGACCCGATTCTTGGTCAAACTCCCCCACCTCGTTGATCCTTTCGAGGATATGTCTCGCTAAGTGCTCCTCGACAACAAACAACAATACGTCTTTTTGAACCTCTAACGTCAACCCAAAAAAAGTCCGCTTCTGATTTAAACCTTGCCCTCGGGCATTGTTAATGACCGTCGCCCCGGTAGCCCCCGCATCACGCGCAGCATCAAGCACGATGTCTGTCTTGCTCTCTTCTACAAACGCTAAGATAAGTTTAAAGCGCATCTTTGCTCTCCTTTGAGGATTGTGTTCGGTTTAGCCAGAGTGTTATTTGGGCATAACCCATCACGGATATAATGGGAAACAAGCTTGCGAAAGCAATCAACCCGAAGCCATCTATTACTGGGTTTCTTCCCGGTACCGTTGACGCTAACCCCAGCCCAAGTGCCGTGACTAAAGGAACCGTCACCGTTGAGGTGGTCACGCCACCAGAATCGTAAGCTAATGGAATAATCATTTTGGGTGCATAGAAGGTTTGAATCACAACAATGATGTAGCCAACAATAATGTAGTAATGGATAGGATCTCCGGCAACGATACGATAACTGCCCAGTGAGATACCGATAGCGACACCTAACGCCACGGCAATTCGCAGCCCGTTAACGCTGATACTGCCACCGGACACTTGATTCGCCTTCATCGCCACCGCAATCAGAGAAGGCTCGGCTATCGTGGTACTGAAACCAATACAAAACGCAAAGAGATAGACCCAATAATAATCAACCCAAATCAATGCAAGACCTGAGCTGACCTTAAATTCGGTTAAAAAACTGGGTTCAGTGAGCTGCATTGCCATCGTCTCCCCTAAAGGAAACAAAGCGAGCTCCAATCCCATCAAAAAGAGCGACAAACCCAAAATGACGTAAAAGAAACCGACAAGTACCTTGGCTAGGTTATTAACAGGCTTACGCAATACCGCTAACTGAAAACCAAAAATAATGACCCCAATCGGAATGACGTCCATAACGGTTCCAAGAAAAGTCTCTATAAACTGCTGGACACTGATCATGTCACCACCATTCCGTACACCATGACAAACATCATCGGTAACAATGACGCAAAGGCGATCAACCCAAACCCGTCAATCATAGGGTTACGCCCCTTTATTGCTGAGGCTAAACCAACCCCTAAAGCCGTAACAAGTGGCACGGTGATGGTTGAAGTTGTCACACCTCCAGAATCATACGCAATGCCGATGATATTTTCAGGTGCAAAAGCCGTCAGCACCACGACACCGATATAGCCTCCAATAATCATGTACTGAATTGGCCAACCTTTAAGGATTCGCAATACACCAAGCAGAATGGCAATACCAACCGATAACGCCACTGTGAATCGCAGACCATCGGCATACTGCTCCATTTCAGCTAAAGAGTGAGGGATCACTCCCCCCTCTGCAGCCACTTGAGCAGCCTCGGCGGCCACCGCTGTCAACGCAGGTTCGGCAATGGTCGTGCCAAACCCCAAACAAAAAGCGAAGCTCAATAACCAGAACACACTCCCCTTACAAGCAAAAGCTTGAGCCATCGATTCACCGACAGGAAACAACCCCATTTCAAGACCATAGATAAAGAAAGTCAGTCCAAAAACCACCAGCACTAACCCCGTTAAAATCGACAAAAGATGAGGAAGAGGCTCCTGCAAAACGGCAAGTTGGAAGAAAGCTATCACCGCAACAATCGGTAAAAGATCCCTTAAGCTACCTAACATGGCTCGAAACAAAGCAAACACGGCCGTCATCGCACCTCCTTATGGTTAAGAGTGTGTTTGGTTATGTACTCATCATAATCATGGCAAATGCTTATCCTTGCCGATGTGATAAATATTACGCAGTCGGTAACCCATGCAATTAAAATTCATAAATGTGATAAAGATATCGATTTCATCATCCTGATTTATCGTTAGATGGCTATTTATCGAGGTCATCATTTCGCTATCACACGATTGAAACCAACTGATCGTTATAGTGACTTTTTCGTATTGGCTAGCTATTCAAAACAAGCCATGTCTATAATTATATGAATAGGGAGATTGGCATGAAGATATTATTAACGGGTGGGACTGGATTTATTGGCTCAGAATTGATCAAGAGTTGGAACACTGACGACGTAACATTACTGACACGGAGCCCTGAAAAAGCAAAGCAAAGCCTTAATCACCTCAACCAGAATAATCTTCACTACATCCAGTCTCTTGATACGTTAGTTGATCTCAATGATTTCGATGCCGTCATCAACCTTGCGGGTGAACCGATTGCCGACAAGCGTTGGAGCACTGAACAAAAAGAGAGGATCTGCAACAGTCGTTGGCACATTACAGAAAAACTTGTCAAGTTAATCCAGGCAAGTACAAACCCGCCAAAGACCTTTATCAGCGGCTCAGCCATCGGATACTATGGCGATCAACAGCAACGTCCATTTGACGAATCATTGAAAGTAGAAGATGACAGTTTTCCTCACAAAGTCTGCGCTCACTGGGAAGACATTGCTAAACACGCTCAATCAGACCACACTCGTGTGATTTTGCTCCGAACAGGCATTGTTCTTGGTAAAAATGGCGGAGCATTAAAAAAAATGTTGATGCCCTATAAACTGGGAGTCGGTGGCCCACTCGGTTCAGGGGAGCAGTACATGCCTTGGATCCACATGCTAGATATGGTGAGAGCCATCAACCACTTATTGTCGTTCCCTCACGCCCAAGGAGAGTTCAATCTATGTGCTCCACATCCTGTCACCAACAAACAATTTAGTCGCACATTAGCCAAACAGTTGCGACGCCCCCATGTTCTTTTCACTCCCCGATGGGCAATGTCGATACTCATGGGAGAGTCAGCTTGTCTATTGTTCGACAGCATTCGCTCCAAACCAAAGAAATTGACTGAAATGGGGTTTATATTCAGTTACTCAAGAATCGAGCCCGCCCTAAAAAACTTGTTACAACATCAAGACTAATTCTTTACCCTAGAGCAATAGAGACTCAAATAAAGGATTAAGCGTGAACAAGTCGATTCTTATCACCGGTTGCTCATCCGGTATTGGCTATACGTGTGCGCACGCACTTCAAAAGCGGGGATTCGATGTGATTGCATCTTGTCGCAACCCACAAGATGTGAAACGCCTTCAAGCTGAAGGGCTCACTTGTATCCAGTTGGATCTTTCCAATCAGGAAAGTATCGAGCAGGGAGCTCAACTCGCGATAACGCTCTCCCCTAACGGATTGTATGGGCTTTTCAATAATGGGGCTTATGGCCAAGCTGGCGCACTTGAAGATTTACCAACCGACGGGCTCAGAGAACAGTTTGAAACCAACTTTTTTGGCTGGCACCATCTCGTTTGCCAAATTCTTCCCCACATGCGCGAACGTGGTGAGGGGCGCATTGTACAAAACAGTTCCGTGTTGGGCTTTGCTGCAATGAAATATCGCGGGGCTTATAATGCGTCAAAGTTTGCACTTGAAGGCTGGACAGACACATTGCGCTTAGAGCTGTATGGCAGTGGGATACATATCTCGTTATTGCAACCCGGACCAATTGAAACCCAATTTAGAACCAATGCTCTTAAAGCTTTCAATAAATGGATCTCAATTTCCGGCAGTGCTCATCAAAACGCTTATCAACAACAAAAAGACCGGCTCGAAAAAGCGTCATCGAACAACGCGTTTGTTCTACCGCCAGAAAGTTGTATTGAGCCGGTATTCCATGCTCTCACCGCCGACAACCCCAAGCTAAGATACCGAGTTACGACCCCAACTAAAGTGTTCGCGGTATTGAAAAGGGTTCTGCCGAGTCGCTGGCTAGACCCTATTCTAAGAAAATCGGCATAAGCCCTTAACTTTGCATCCTTTGTCGCAAATTTTAATGTAACGATGTAATTTATTCGTCACAATAATGTGTCATGATTTGACCTATCTCATCAGTTATTCCCGATTGATGAATTGACTCTTGGATATTTCATGACGTTAAACCGCCTTAATTGGGTCGGTGTGGGTCTGGCTATTACGTTGTTTATTCTATTTTGAATATCTCACGCAACGCCCCACTGACAACCTCGATAAGAACGCTACACCTTCTATGTTGAGCTAACATGGCTATCAACATTGAAGTGTGGCGTTTTTCTATTTTGGGCGTTTTTTATCTTAGATAACTGAGTTAGATCTTGAAGTTAGCGACTTATCCCCCCATATTTGCTACGTATCCACAAAACAAACCTCAAGGAACGTAAATGCAATCTCCGCATATGGTTGAACTTAATGAACAGAACTTTCGTCAAGTATTAGAAGGTTCGATGCAGACCCCTGTACTCATCCATTTTTGGGCACCAATGAGCCAAGAGAGCGCCCAAATCATTCCTGAACTGCAAACATTAACTCAGCAATACAACGGCGCTTTCACTCTTGCCCTATTGAATTGCGAGCAAGAACAAGCCATTGCTAGCCAGTTTGGTGTTCAAGCACTGCCAACCATCGCTCTATTTGTTAACGGACAACCTGTCGATGGACTTGGTGGTCCTCAAAGCGTGGCAGCGATCGTAGACATGCTCGGTAAACACTTACCGAATCAAGATGAACTCGCTTTACGCCAAGCACTAGAACAAATGCAAACCGGTGATCACGCACAAGCACTCGCGGCAATGCAACAACTGCCGGTCGAGCTAACAAACAAAGGCGAAGTAAAACTGGCGATCGCTGAGTGTCTGTTAGAAACACAACAATTTGACCTTGCTGAAACTCAGCTAGCAACCATTCCTCTAGAGTACCAAGACAATTACTACAAAGGGTTAGTCGCTAAGCTTGAGCTTCATCAACAGGCCGCTGACAGCCCAGAAATCCAAGCATTAGAAGTCGCTTTACAGCAAAATCCAAACGACGCGAAGTCCGCTTCTGAACTTGCCTTGCAATACCACCAAGTGAACCGTAGCGAAGAAGCCATGGCGTTACTGTGGAGCTTCCTGGCTAAAGATCTCAATACGCTTGACGGTGATATGAAAAAAGAGTTCATGGACATCTTGAGTGCACTAGGACAAGGAAATGCGGTGGCAAGTCGATACCGTCGCCATCTGTACTCGCTGCTCTACTAGTCAACAGCAACAGCAACAGCAACAGCAACAGCAAGGTGAATGATTTACCAGATATCGATAGATGACAAACAGGTAACATACGTCGTATAACATCAAGTTAAATGGGCCATAAAATCAATATTTTATGGCCCATTTCTTAATGAAAAATTTGCTCGTATTTTAAATATGCGCCAGTATGAGTAATGAAGGTTCAAAAACTTAAACTTACAAAGGATTTTGTATGGCTATTGATACATTAATTACCATCGGCGTCTTCACTATCGTCGTACTATTATTTATTTTCGCTGGCATAAAAGCCGTTCCTCAAGGGAATAATTGGACCGTTGAACGTTTTGGGCGGTACACGCAAACCCTTAAGCCGGGTCTTAACTTAATCATTCCCTTTATTGATAAAATCGGGCAACGAATTAGCATGATGGAGCGCGTACTCGATATCCCAGCTCAAGAAGTTATCTCCAAAGACAACGCAAACGTGGTGATTGATGCGGTCTGTTTTGTTCAAGTTATCGATGCCCCTAAAGCAGCTTATGAAGTCAATGACCTTCAGCATGCCATTCGCAACTTAACCCTCACCAATATCCGTACTGTACTTGGCTCGATGGAGCTCGATGAAATGCTCAGCCAGCGTGACATGATCAATACCAAATTGCTGAATATCGTGGATGAGGCAACGAACCCTTGGGGTGTAAAGGTGACACGTATCGAAATTAAAGACGTGCAGCCACCTGCCGACCTGACCGCAGCGATGAACGCTCAAATGAAAGCCGAACGTAACAAGCGTGCTGATATTTTGGAAGCAGAAGGCGTTAGGCAAGCTGAGATCTTAAAAGCCGAAGGTCATAAGCAGTCTGAAATATTAAAAGCGGAAGGCCAAAAGCAAGCCGCAATACTGCAAGCCGAAGCCCGAGAAAGAGCTGCGGAGGCTGAAGCTAAAGCGACAGAGATGGTATCAACGGCCATTGCCCAAGGTGATATGCAAGCAGTCAATTACTTTATTGCACAAGGTTACACCGACGCACTGAAATCAATTGGTCAAGCAGAAAACGGCAAGATCATTATGCTCCCACTGGAAGCGACTGGTCTCATGGGTTCTGTGGCAGGTATCGCAGAGATGTTTGCAAATAAGAATGATAAGAGTAGTAAGGACTAACTTATGGTCGAGTTACTAGAGCAAGTCAATCATTGGCATTGGTTAGCGTTTGGTCTGGTGTTGTTAGCTCTTGAGCTAGTCGGTACCGCTGGTTACTTTTTATGGATAGGTATATCAGCCATGCTGGTCGGTGCTCTATTAAGCGCGCTACCAATCGGTTGGCAGATGCAATGGCTGTCCTTCGCGGCCTTCTCGCTGCTCACTACCTGGTTATGGTGGAGAAGACAACTGTCTAATGATAAAAAATCGGACGCTGGTAGAGATCTAAATCAAAGAGAAAAACAACTGATAGGTAAAACAACTCGAATCGATACCGACATTCAAAAAGGTAAATGTCGTATTCGCTTGGGTGATACAACATGGTCAGCTGTCAGTACTCACGACTTAGCATCGGGAACAGAAGTTATCATCACAGCTGTCGATGGCATTGTATTAACGATTACTCCAACTAAAGAGTAATTCAACCAATTCTTATTCAAGCCATAAACCTCCGTTTATGGCTTTTTATCAACAAGTGAATCAATGATCGGACATTGACTATTTGAGTCACCCGGGCATTGTTCAATCCACTCTGTCAATGTCTTCTGAATTGCCAATAAATCTTCAATTTTTTTGTTTACTTCTTCCAATTTACTCAGTGCTTTTGCTTTAACATCGGCACTTTCACGCCACGGATTATCCGCTAATTCAACAAGAGCACGGCACTCATCGAGCGAAAAACCCGCACTTCTTGCTTTCGCAACGATCCCAAGCTCTTTAATCTGCTTCTTATCATAACTTCTATAACCATTTTCCGAGCGCAACGGCGCAGTGATAACCCCTTTGTCTTCGTAAAGACGAATAGATTTCGTTGATAAGTTAGTAAGTTTAGCCGCTTCACTTATGTTCATAATATTGCCCTGCTAGCAGAAAGTAATGATGGTTCAAGAGTCATAGTCAACACTCAGAGACAGTATCTGAATAACTTCATGTTGAGAAGACTCTTATGATTATATATTTATAACATCGAAGACCATTATCCCCTCAATATACCATTCTTTAGGGCAGATTCCCTTCCAAAAAGTACCAACACGAGACGAAGCCCAAACGAACATAACTCAACCTCCTAAGATCACTAGGTTTCATATTGATCGAATGAATCTCTCCCTTAATCTATAGAATCCAATGAAAATTAAATTTAAATAAATTAGGCGATATAGGGTGATTTTAATGGTATCCAATCAACATTCACTCCCCAATATAGTTAATTAGGACAAATATCACTGATACAGTTTATATATAACCCTCCAAATCAAAGAGCTACGGTGTATATTTATATTTTTGTTAAAAAAATAAGGCCACATGTAAGTTATATATTCACTCGAACATCAAACCTAAGATCAGTGAGTTGCACTCATTTTATTTAAAAATAACAGGTGCTTTTTTATTTGTAGAAATAATTCATTTGCTGGGGATTTATTGAAATTTTATTGACCATAGTTAAAAGTAAACCATAATCAATATGCGCCTTATTTGAATTTAATAATATTTAGTGAGGATAATATGAAAGTTATTTTAGTTTTTGTTATAAGCTGTTTTATCGCTTTGCCGAGTTACGCGACAGCTAAAAGTGGTTCTGAGTCAGGCCCCCTTGTTGATTGTAAACTTCCATCAGGAGAGACTGACTATATACCCAGCATGGTATGTCGCTTAAATGGTGGGGAAAAAATATGAAGAATCTTAAGCGGTCGACCCTTAGTGTTTACCGCTTAATGATTGATTAGATAAACATTAGAAAACACTTGATCAATTACCACACATTCGAGCAATATCATGGATAATTCAAATCAAAACAAGTTGTGCTCAAATAAAAATCCTCGATGGCGGTTTTCACCCCTAATGTCATAGCGATACCATAGATACCGCACTCGAGTCTCCAACCAATATAAGATGGAAGGTAAAGAAGAAAGAGCAACAAACATGATGTCCGAAATCAATGATGAAAAAACATTAAAAGTCAGACAAGCAACGCAACACGTTTAACCTACCGTGGTTTAATTATTGTTCGAGTAGCCAAGACAAAATCTTTTTACGTTCCTCTACGGATCCTTGTGCAAACCAATAGCTTGCCATTTCGACCGGTTTGCTGCCTTCTATTGATATTAAGTCTTGCTCATTGCGATTATCAAACGCCCAATCACTGAACTGTGACTTATCATTAGCCGATGCTTTACTGTACCAGTATTCAACCATTTTCAGCGACTGATTTGCTTCACTTGAACGCTTAGATTCAGTTTTCGTTTTTTCAGAACCGGTGGTGACCGTAGCCAGATTAATCGAATTCATAGAATTATATCGATTGAGTTCTTTTACGTAATCGCGTGAAATACCACTCAATACGGGCAATACATCCTGTTTCACTTGAACTTCTTTTCCCGTTTCATCGGTAATCACAAATTGAGGATTCTTTTGGAATGCATTGGCATGCTCTTTACGACTAATTGGCGATTTCGTCGCAACATTTAAAGATACGTCTTCGGCATCAAATGTAATAACAATAGGGTAGGAATTAAATTTCTCTTTCTCGCCTAGGTTGGATACCAGTTGCTCAACCCGTAAAACGATTTGATTTCGACCATTTTCAAAATCAAACTTATCAGCTTTTGAAATGGAAAAGCCAACTTCTTCACCATGTACTACCAATGCTGCGATATTTCTATCTAACGTTAAATCGACAGCCGCCATCGGAGCGAATGAAGTAAGCATAGTACCAATAACGAACATTTTATTTATTACTTTCATTTATTTAACTCCTGGAGTGAAAAGAGCATTCTTATAAAAAGAATGCTCTTGAGTTTAAGTATGGTTCAGACAACTAAATTAGAAGTAGTATTCCATACCAGCTAGGATACGGTGACCCCATTCGCCATCATACTTGTTGTCTGAAGTATTGATCTTGTAGTTACGAGAATCAATGTACCAGTAAGAGCTTGGTAACAGGTAACCAAATCGAGCAGTAATCGCTTGGTCGCCACTGTCTGCGATACCATCAGCATCATCAGTCGCTGCGTAACCTGCTTTTAGAACGTACTTACTGTCAATCACGTATTGAGCAGTCGCAGAGTAAGCGTTTTGGCCAACATTGCCCACTTCCATTGCTTTGTATGCTGCAGTAAGAGTTAGGTCGCCAAGGAATACCGAACCACCAACGATTGCATAATTACGGCTTTCAACAGTTTCTGTCGTATTTGAGCCTGCTGCATTCCATTTAACCCACGCGTCACTAATTACAACGTTACCGTTTTTATCAATCTCATACTTCTCCGGCTCATTTACACCTTGAGTGTACGAACCTTGATAATAGTAACCAGCGTGTACGCTGAACATACCTTTAGTGAAAGAGGTACCAATGCTTGAAACCATTTGGTCGGTATCTTTCGTCATGCCACTCAATGTCGCTTGAACATTGAAACCACCGAAGTTAGCAGAGTCGAAACGTAGAACACTGTCTGCACGGTCTTGGTAACCGCCATCGATGTCATTGTTCCAGTCAAATACGTTACCTAGACCAGGGTTTGAGTGTGGCCAGTCAACGTAGTTATAGGCAGCGACTAGCTGACGACCATATTTGAATTGACCTACGCCTTCAAAATCAAGACCAAGATAAGTATCACGCGCACCTAAACCACCGGTATTATCGCCATTGTTCGCGTTTCCACCTTCGATCTGCCAGATGAAGTTTGGAGAAATATCGTCAAACTCTACGACACCACGGAAACCAACACGTGATTCAATTTCAGTGCCAACACTTTGAGTGTCGTTTGCGTCGATAAGAGTGATGTTACCCGCTGCTTGGCCGTAGAACTGAACGGCATCGCCCGCAAGTTGAATCGCTGCGTTAGCTGAACCAGATACAGCAGCAAAAGAAACTGCTGCGCCTAAAAGTGTACGTTTAAACATTTTGTCCATGGAATAAAACTCCTAAAAATGGATATAGCTGTTTGAATATTTCCCGCCTAAAGTTGGCCGCCGTAGAGAGAAATACCTTTTTTTGTTAGAGAATACTTATAACCGTGATTTCTCTATTTCGTTTCTGGTTATACACATCGTGCATCCATGGCAATAAGACTAACTTTACCCTCAGAAAGATCAATCAGAACTTAATTTCTATCTAAAAAAATATGAGTTGGTGCAAATTTACCGCCCACTTAGTGAACCTGATCGATAAATTGACAATCACCTATACCAAAAAGAATAAACCGCATAAAAACAACAACTTATAACACAACCAATTGGCATTAATTAGATATCACTCGCAATTTTATCACGCTAGTAAAGGCAATTCGTTAATATTGAACGTCATCACTGTCCTTATTCGACACTTCGTATAGACACGTAATTCTCAACAAGTAAAAAATCGCAAATCTATAAATAATATAAAAAAGGCACTTCTATAAAGAAGTGCCTTTGATATTTTTTTACCTAAATTCAATTACGAAATAAGAGCAATAAGATCGTCTTCTGTTCTTATTTCAATACCTAAATCTTGTGCTTTCGTTAATTTAGAACCCGCAGCTTCGCCAGCGAATAAGATATCAGTGTTTTTAGAGACGCTGCCCGTCACTTTTGCGCCTAATGCCTGCAATGCAGCTTTGGCTTCATTGCGACCGAGTTGAGACAGAGAGCCCGTTAACACAACCACCTTACCTTCTAATGGTCGATGTTGATCATCGGTAGCATCTTCGATGACAGGCCAATTCACACCCAGCTCTAGAAGTTGAGCCACTACGGCTCTGTTTTTCTCTTGTGAGAAAAAGCTGGTGATATGGCTCGCAACGATGTCGCCAATATCGGACACTTCAACCAATTGTTCATGTGTCGCGGCTTGAACCAACTCGAGCGTCTTGAAGTGTTGCGCTAAGTTCATTGCAGTCGCTTCACCCACTTCGCGAATACCTAGCGAATAAAGGAAACGTGCCAATGTTGTGTCTTTGGCTTTATTAAGCGCACTGACTACATTCTGTGCCGATTTAGGCCCCATGCGGTCAAGTACCGTAATCACGCCCGCACTGAGCTTGAACAGGTCAGCCGGTGTTTCTACCATTTCACGATCGACAAGCTGCTCTATCACCTTTACGCCAAGACCATCAACATCAAGCGCCTTTCTAGAGACAAAGTGCTTCAGTGCTTCTTTTCGCTGTGCCTGACAGACTAAACCACCAGTACAACGGGCTACAGCTTCGCCTTCTACACGCTCAACGGCTGAACTACATACCGGACATGTCTTCGGAAATTCAATGTCTTTCGCGGTATCAGGACGACGATCTTGTACGACAGCCACAATTTGCGGAATAACATCACCAGCGCGGCGGATGATAACACTGTCGCCAACCTTTACCCCTAAACGAGCAATCTCATCGGCATTGTGTAGCGTCGCATTACTGACTGTCACACCGCCAACGAAGATAGGTTCCAGTTTAGCAACCGGTGTGATCGCACCAGTACGGCCAACCTGAAACTCTACGTCATTAAGTAACGTAATCTCTTCTTGAGCAGGAAACTTATAAGCAATTGCCCAGCGCGGCGCTCTAGCAACAAAACCTAGGGCTTCTTGTGCGGTGATATCATCGACTTTAATCACCACACCATCTATCTCATAGGCCAAAGCATCACGACGAGTCATAATGTCTTGGTAATAGGCTTTCACATCATCAAGCGAAGTGAGTTGTTTGGTCTCAGGGCACATAGGCAACCCCCACCCTTTTAGCTGTAAGAAACGGTGGTAGTGACTATTTGACAGCTCAGCGCCTTGTACAACACCGACACTGTATGCATAGAAAGCTAGCGGACGTTTAGCGGTAATACGCGAATCAAGCTGACGCAGGCTTCCTGCTGCAGCATTGCGTGGGTTAACGAAAACCTTCTCGCCTTTCTTCAACGCCCGTTCATTCAGTTTATCGAAGCCCGCTTTAGGCATAAACACTTCACCACGTACTTCAATACGCTCTGGCCACCCTTTACCTTGTAGCTTCAACGGAATAGAGCTTATCGTACGCACATTTTCTGTGATATTTTCGCCAGTTGCACCATCACCACGCGTTGCTGCCTGCACTAAGGAACCATTCACATAAAGCAGGCTCACGGCTAAACCATCCAGTTTAGGCTCACAACAGAAAGTATGGAGATCGGCCGTTGGCACTCTGTCAGACATACGCTTATTAAATGCATCCAAGTCTTCATCAGAGAATGCATTGTCCAGAGACAGCATTGGGATCTCATGGGTCACTTGAGTAAAGCCATCGAGAGGCTGACCACCAACACGCTGGCTCGGCGAATCTACCGTCACTAACTCTGGATTCTCTTCTTCAATCTTTAGCAATTGCTGCATTAATCGATCGTACTCGACATCAGGGATCTCAGGGCTATCTTCTACGTAATAACGAACAGCATGATAATGCAGAGTTTCTCTTAACTGCTCTAAGGTAACTTGAATCGATTCTTTCATATCAGTCTCTATGGTGATTGAAATATCAAAAAGGGCTCCCTTAGGAGCCCTTTTCTATAAATATAGATTATTGACCAGGCTAAACAATACGGCTAAGCATTCGTCGCCATAAAGTCTCTGATTTGCTTACGGTAGTCAGCCAAACGGTTTGGGGTCATTAAGTTTCGAGCATCATCCAGAACATTGCCCCCCATATCATCGGCAATTTTCTGTGCGGCACTCAGCATAATATTGAAATTTTGATCCGCTTGCCCATAACAAGGTAACGTCATAAAGAATGAAATACCTTTCGTTGTAAAGTCCGCAGGGTCAGTATGCTCTAAAGTACCTGGCTGCATCATGTTTGCGACACTGAAAATAACTTTCGGCTCGTCAATAGACTGTACAAAACAGTGATAGATAGACATCTCACCATAAGTTAAACCGTTGTTTTCCATACTCTGAAAAAGTTCAGTCCCCACAAATGGGATCTCGCCGGCACAATGCACATTAAGAACAATCACCTCTAGGTCAAGTTGCTCATCTTGCTTGATTTCTTCAGTCGTTACCGTGCTTTGCTGAGAAGCGGTACCCTTCGCAATCGACGACTCTTGTGAAGTTAAGCGTTCGCTTGGCGCTGGTTGCACATCGACCGTTTCATCGACGTTGTTATCAAACGAACCGTATTGCTCTTGAAAACCTGCGTGATTTTCTTTTTGTTCGTCAGTTAACTCAAAGCTAGGTACTTCTGGCTCAGTCGGCTCTTCTGGCTCTTTCGCCTGAATCGGCTCTTCAACACTAAAAGAAGGAAGATCATTCAACACGACGTCCTCTTCGTGAATGTCTTTCGTTGGTGATACCGTGAGCGGATCTGAGTCTATCAGCGGGTCGGTTGCTGATGTTGAAAAAGCAAAATCAGGCTCTTTACGCTCTTTTTTGATTATCTCAAAATCATCTTCAGGCGCGAATGAACGGTTAGGAACCGTTTTAGCTTCGTCTAAACGGTCGTTGTCGAGCTTGCCAAGCGGCTTATCTCCAAACTTCGCTTTCCCTTCTTTTTTACTCGTCCAAAGACCATGGAACAATAATGCGGCGATAGCTAATGCGCCAACAATAATGAGTACAAATCGCAATTCCTGCATTTTTCGCTCTCAGCTTTCTTAGTTAACTAGCGCTATAGATACGCTGTCGCTAAGTTGAATTTATTTGACCAATCCCACTACTCTACCAAAAGTAGCGCCTGTTTTAGAACAACTTAATACAATTAGTTCCTTTCATGGTGTGATTTTCACCACGCTTTTTTTCTTAATTTCGGTCGAGTACACTAGACATGTTTGCTATTTAACCAAATTCACATGTGACCCAATTAAAATATGACTATTGAATCTGTTCCCCGCTCCGGCTTTGGCTATTTTATTTTCGGAATAAAAATCGCTTTGTCACCGAGCATTCGTAAGTTTGTACTCATGCCGCTTATCGCGAACGTGTTACTCGTCGGTGGTGCCTTGTTTTATATCTTCTCCAACCTAAACACATGGATTGAAGGTTGGATTGGTGCATTGCCCAGCTTCTTGTCGTGGTTGTCATATATTTTATGGCCACTACTTGTGTTGACCGTCTTGGCCACTTTCTCATATTTCTTTAGTACGCTCGCGAACTTCATTGCAGCACCTTTCAATGGTTTACTTGCAGAAAAAGTCGAAGAGTTGCTGAGTGGTAAAAAAGTGAATGACGATGGTTTACTCGATGTTCTCAAAGATACCCCACGTGTATTAGCAAGAGAATGGCGCAAGCTTGTCTACGTTCTCCCCAAAGCGATCGGTTTATTTCTGCTTTTGTTAATTCCAGCACTAGGGCAAACCGTGGCACCGTTTTTGTGGTTCATTTTCACCGCATGGATGTTAGCGATTCAGTACGCCGACTACCCATTCGATAACCATAAAATTAAATTTGATGACATGAGAAACAGTTTGAAACAAAAACAAGGCAAGAGCTACAGCTTTGGTGCGCTTGTTTCTGTGTTCACCACGATTCCAATTTTAAACCTGATCGTGATGCCGGTTGCTGTCTGCGGCGCAACGGCAATGTGGGTTGCGGAGTTTAAAGACCAAGCTCTGCGTTCCCGCCGATAACTGCCACTCCGCCCCTGCTAACTTCGCCTATCTTTTTGAAGTTCTGATTTCAATAAAGATAGGCGAGAATGCTGCTACATATCTATATGATATAACTTTTTAATCCTTTTACCTTTTTTTCAACTTGTTTACTCTAAATTCAAGCTAAACAAACAACGCAAGAGACTAGACGGTAAAGAGATTGATATATTACGTTTAGTTCTGTCATTAAATGAAGGAACATCGCATGAGCAAGATCTACGAAGACAACACCCTAACGATTGGCAACACACCTCTAGTCCGCCTTAACAAAGTAAGTAAAGGTAACGTCCTAGCTAAGATAGAAGCTCGTAACCCAAGCTTTAGCGTTAAGTGTCGTATCGGTTCAAACATGATCTGGGAAGCAGAAAAAGCAGGTACGCTTAAGCCAGGGATCGAGCTTGTTGAACCGACCAGTGGTAACACTGGGGTTGCTCTTGCATTCGTAGCAGCCGCGCGCGGTTACAAACTCACACTAACGATGCCTGAATCAATGAGCCTAGAACGTCGTAAACTGCTTAAAGCCCTTGGTGCAAACCTAGTGCTCACTGAAGCACCAAAAGGCATGAACGGCGCGATTGCTAAAGCAGAAGAGATTGTCGCTTCAGACCCAGACAAGTACCTACTACTACAACAGTTTAACAACCCAGCCAACCCACAAATTCATGAGCAGACAACTGGCCCTGAGATTTGGGAAGCCACAGACGGTGAAATCGATGTATTCGTTGCAGGTGTTGGTACCGGTGGTACTATCACAGGTACCAGTCGTTATATCAAAGGCGAAAAAGGTAAGGCGATCACTTCTGTAGCCGTTGAACCGGCGGAGTCTCCTGTGATTGCACAAGCGCTTGCTGGGGAAGAAATCAAACCCGCCCCACACAAAATTCAAGGTATTGGTGCCGGTTTTATCCCTGGAAACTTAGATTTAAATATTATTGACCGAGTCGAGCCAGTAACTTCTGAGGAAGCGATTGAGATGGCACAGCGCCTAATGAAAGAAGAAGGTATCTTAGCCGGCATATCATCGGGAGCGGCGGTCGTCGCGGCCAATCGAATTGCAGAACTCCCTGAATTCAAAGGAAAAACCATCGTAACCTTACTACCAAGTTCTGGTGAGCGCTACCTAAGTACCGCCCTATTTGCAGGCATCTTTACGGAAAAAGAGAACCAACAGTAATATGTGGTCAAATCAATTTTTCGTCCAAAAAAGCCCCGTTTAGGGGCTTTTTTGTTGATCCCTGCCTCACCTTTGGTAATATCGGGGCTGCTTTATTTTTCGCTTCAAAATAAAAGAAGCAATAAACAAATTCAGAAAGTCATGAGTACTCAGCATAAAGATGACCATGGCTGGATAAAAATTTATAACCAGTCTAAGTTCTAACACGAACGTAGTGTACTAGCCTCTAGCGCAATTGAGCTAAAGCAGTTAAGCTAATCTGGTTACAAACTTACAAAAACAAATTAATTGGGGTATATAAAATGTACGAGAAGCAAGTAGAAATCACAGCAGAAAACGGCCTTCACACTCGTCCAGCTGCGCAGTTCGTTAAAGAAGCAAAATCTTTCGACGCTGACATTACAGTGACTTCTAACGGCAAAAGCGCAAGCGCAAAAAGCCTGTTCAAACTACAAACTTTAGGCCTTGTAAAAGGTACTAACGTTACTATTTCAGCTGAAGGCCCTCAAGCTCAGCAAGCGGTAGACCACCTAGTTGCTCTTATGGATCAACTACACTAATACGGTCTCCTTCTATCAAAGCCATTTTGCTAAGCAAAGTGGCTTTGTTCGAAATAGATAGTAATAAGCGCGACATTTAGTCGACGACTTAAAGTCACACATTCTCCCGTTTACAGTTGAACAACTAAGGTAAGGCTATGATTTCAGGCATCCTAGCATCTCCTGGTATTGCTTTCGGTAAAGCACTACTACTTCAAGAAGATGAAATAGTCCTAAACACTCAATCTATCTCAGACGATCAAGTTGAATCAGAAGTTCAGCGTTTTTTTGACGCTCGTAACAAATCTTCTCAACAACTTGAAGTTGTAAAGCAAAAAGCACTTGAAACTTTTGGCGAAGAAAAAGAAGCAATCTTTGAAGGCCACATCATGCTGCTTGAAGATGAAGAGCTAGAAGAAGAGATTTTAGCACTCATCAAGAAAGACAAAATGTCCGCAGACAACGCGATTCACACAGTGATCGAAGAGCAAGCGGTTGCACTAGAGTCTCTTGATGATGAGTACCTAAAAGAACGCGCAACGGATATCCGTGATATCGGTTCTCGCTTCGTTAAAAATGCACTAGGCATCAACATTGTCTCTCTAGCCGATATCGATGAAGAAGTTATCCTAGTTGCTTACGATCTAACGCCATCTGAAACGGCACAAATCAACCTAGATTACGTTCTTGGTTTCGCTTGTGACATCGGCGGTCGTACCTCTCACACTTCAATCATGGCACGTTCTCTTGAGCTTCCAGCTATCGTTGGTACTAACGATATTACTAAGCAAGTTAAGAATGGCGACATGCTTGTGCTAGATGCGATGAACAACAAGATCATCATCAACCCTTCTGATGCTGAATTAGCAGAAGCTAAGAAAATCAAAGCAGATTTCGAAGCAGAAGCGGCTGAGCTAGCAAAACTAAAAGATTTACACGCTGAAACGCTAGACGGTCACCGTGTCGAAGTTTGCGGCAACATCGGTACAGTAAAAGACTGTGACGGTATTCTGCGTAACGGCGGTGAAGGCGTTGGTCTGTACCGTACTGAATTCCTATTTATGGACCGTGATGCGCTTCCTACTGAAGAAGAGCAATACGTTGCTTACAAAGAAGTAGCCGAAGCAATGGAAGGCGAGTCAGTGATTATCCGTACTATGGATATCGGTGGCGATAAAGACCTACCATACATGGACCTTCCACAAGAGATGAACCCTTTCCTAGGCTGGCGTGCAGTACGTATCAGCTTGGATCGTCGTGAAATCCTACGTGACCAACTGCGTGGCATTCTACGTGCATCAGCACACGGAAAACTACGTATCATGTTCCCAATGATCATTTCTGTTGAAGAGATCCGTGAACTGAAAAAAGCAATCGAAGAGTACAAAGCTGAACTTCGCGCTGAAGGCCTAGCTTTCGATGAAGAAATCGAAATCGGCGTAATGGTTGAGACTCCAGCAGCCGCTGCAATCGCACACCACCTAGCGAAAGAAGTTTCTTTCTTCTCTATCGGTACTAACGACCTAACGCAATACACTCTTGCGGTAGACCGTGGTAACGAAATGATTTCTCACCTATACAACCCGCTATCTCCTGCTGTGCTTACAGTCATCAAGCAAGTGATCGACGCGTCACATGCTGAAGGTAAGTGGACGGGTATGTGTGGTGAGCTTGCTGGTGATGAACGTGCAACGCTACTTCTTCTTGGTATGGGTCTAGATGAGTTCTCTATGAGTGGTATCTCTATCCCTAAAGTTAAGAAAGTAATCCGTAACTCTAACTTCGCTGAAGTTAAAGCTATGGCTGACGAAGCACTATCTCTACCTACAGCGGCAGAAATTGAAGCTTGCGTAGAAAAGTTCATCGCTGAGAAAACTCAGTAATCGCCAAATACTGAATAAAGTTAGACGGCTAAAAATAGTCGTCTAATTGATTAGATTGGTATAGTATATTCTACAGAATAAAACTAAACGTTAGGAGCATGACACAATGGGTCTGTTTGACAAACTGAAAAAGCTTGTATCTGATGACAGCGCTGATGCAGGTGCAATCGAAATCATCGCACCTCTTTCTGGTGAAATCGTAAATATCGAAGATGTGCCAGATGTGGTTTTCGCTGAAAAAATCGTTGGTGACGGCATCGCGATCAAACCAGCTGGTGACAAAATGGTAGCTCCAGTTAACGGTACTATCGGTAAGATTTTCGAAACTAACCACGCATTCTCTATCGAGTCTGACGACGGTGTTGAGCTTTTCGTTCACTTCGGTATCGATACTGTTGAACTAAAAGGCGAAGGCTTCACTCGTGTAGCTGAAGAAGGTCAATCAGTTAAAGCTGGTGACACTATCATCACTTTCGATCTAGCACTTCTAGAAGAGAAAGCGAAATCAACGCTGACTCCAGTTGTTATCTCTAACATGGACGAAATCAAGGAGCTGAACAAGCTTTCTGGTTCTGTAACTGTTGGCGAAACTCCAGTTCTTAAAGTCACTAAGTAATCTCGATTACTTAACGGCTTTATTTAAAACGCTACCTGAGGGTGGCGTTTTTTTGTGCCTGCGACATTGCTCGAGTTCCTTAAACAACCGTTCTGATTACTACTCCTTACCTTGCTGTAAATAATCCCTCAATAAGCCACAGTAATACCCAATTATTAATTACTAAATAACCCTACGTTGTTATTAAACCACGTTAAACGCGATCCTAGGCGCAGCTCCCACACGTTAACCACACAGTGTTACTTTCGACAAGATCCGGGACTTTGATATCTCATAAAGCAGGTTCCTGATACCTCGTTCTACTCGCTTCTGGAATGACGGCATCTACACTTGCCTACTTATGATTAACCCGCCATTCCCTACAGTGAGGAACGAACGTGATAGGGAATCTCGCTTTTGCGGATGCTTATGCTTATGCTTATGCTTACCAACATTGCACTTTTCTAAATACACCCCGCCAAATAGCGGGCAATAAAAAACCCAGCCGAAGCTGGGTTTGTTTAGCGCTCATCTCTCACCACGAGCTAATTTGTGGAAGCCTAGCGTTAACGCTTGTGATCAACAACGCTTATAGTCAACGCGGCTTTTCAATCGATTAACCGAGCAGGCTAAGGGCTGCGTTCGGTGCTTGTTTCGCTTGAGCAAGAATCGAACTTGAAGCTTGAGAAAGGATCTGAGACTTCGTCATCTGAGTCGTTTCTTTCGCGAAATCGGTATCTTTAATGCGGCTCTTAGATGCGTTAACGTTCTCGTTAATGTTATCTAAATTACTGATAGCGTGCTCGAAACGGTTTTGGAAAGCACCCAGTTCAGCACGAGTACTATCTACATATTTCAGGGCCGTATCAATAATCGCTACAGACTCTTGTGCGCCGCCAACCGTCGTTACGTCAATCGAATCAACGGTGACATCTTTGCCCGGTTGCATGCCTAGCTCACCCGCTAGACCGCCAGAGAAAGAGACATCGCCAGTCACTTTATTGCTGCCGCCAAACAATTGTAACTTGCCATCTTCAGTGACAGACGCTTTGATTGAGTCTTGTTGACCGTTGATGTACGTCGCAAGCTCTTCAATATCGTCACCCGCTTTTGCGTTGATATCGATTTCTTGTGCTTGACCAAAGTTATCAGTGAAAGACATTTTCAAATCGTTAGAGCCAGCTTGAACGTTCCAGTTTTTGTCTTTCGCGTTCTCAGTTTGGTAGCTCTTACCACCCATTTGTGCGTTATCAGAACGCATGCCTTTCAGTTCAAGCATAACCGCTTCACCGCTATCCGCGCCGATTTGGAATGAGCGAGTACCGGCAGTACCGTTAAGTAGCTTGTTACCGCCGAAAGACGTCGTTTCTGCGATACGGTTAAGTTCGTCGTTCAGTGCTGTGACTTCTTCTTGAATCGCAACACGCTCAGATTTTGAGTTCGAGCCATTTGAAGATTGTAGAGACAAATCACGCATGCGTTGCAAGATGTTAGTTGTCTCGTTCATTGCACCTTCCGCGGTTTGTGCAATAGAGATACCATCATTTGCGTTACGTACCGCAACATCAAGACCGCGGCTCTGAACATTCAAACGGTTAGAGATTTGTAGACCCGCAGCGTCATCTTTCGCGCTGTTGATTTTAGAACCTGAAGATAAGCGTTCCATTGATGTTTGTTGTGCGTTGTTTGCGCTGTTTAGGTAACGTTGCGCTGTCATCGCTGAAACGTTGGTATTTACATTCACTGCCATGGTGATTTCTCCAATTGATTTTCCGGTATAACGGTTTCCGACGTCTCGGAAAACCAAGTAGTTCTCTCAAAGTTACTTTTAATAACGGCGCGAAAGCGAAAACCTTTAGGAAAAAAACAACAAAATGAACGAAATATAGTTAAAGGAGAAAAAAGCGTGATTGGAGGTAAAGTTCTCAGAAAAAGATGAGATAAACACTAAAGTTGTCGACGAGTCTGCAGGGGGGGCTTAAATTAGCCAGAAGTTCATTTGGCAATCAAAGACTGTCATTCATTAGGGGCGGTTAATTAACCCAATAACGTTAAAGCCAGGTTTGGGGCTTGCTTTGCTTGAGCCAAAATGGTGGTACTCACTTGCTGCAGTATTTGTTGTTTAAGCATTTGAGTGGTTTCTTTAGCGTAATCAGTATCTTTAATTCGACTGTTTGATGTCGCCAAGTTTTCATGGACGTTTTCGAGATTATTAATGGCATGATCAAAACGGTTTTGCATTGCGCCTAGCTCAGAGCGATGACCATCAATATACTTCATCGCTGTATCCAGAATGGAAACTGCACGCTGAACCCCTCCCACATCGGTCACATTGATGTCGTCCACTGACTCGTAATAACCAACCGACATGGATAACTCGTCAGCTAACGCGCCTGAGAAAGCGATCGTTCCCGCGGCCTCTTTGCCAGCCATATAAACCTGAAGCTGACCTTTATCGTTAACTGAAGCCGAGACGAGATCCGTTTGACCATTAATGTAAGTCGCCAACTCTTCGATATCATCACCCACTTTGGCGTTGATGGTGATCTCTTGTGGCTGACCAAAACGATCAGTAAACGACATCGTCATATCACTCTGATTGGGCTTCACTTCCCATGAGTTAGTGGCCATGCCATTGGCGACATAGCTAAAACCGCCCATGTTGATGCCATCAGTACGCATGCTTTTCAAACCAATCTGCACCGCTTCGCCGGAACTGCCACCGATTTGAAACGAGGTGTGGCCAAAACTGCCGTTGAGTAGCTTTTTACCACCGAATGAGGTGGTTTCTGCAATGCGATTCAGTTCGTCATTTAAGGCGGTCACCTCTTCTTGAATGGCGATTCGTTCTGATGCACTATTCGAACCATTACTCGCTTGTAGAGACAAATCTCGCATGCGCTGCATGATATTCGTACTTTCATTCATCGCCCCTTCTGCGGTCTGCATAATGGAGATACCATCGTTGGCGTTTCGAACGGCAACATCAATGCCGCTCATCTGTGTTTCTAATCGATTTGAGATCTGTAACCCGGCAGCGTCGTCTTTTGCACTATTAATACGGCTCCCTGAAGCTAGACGCTCCAAAGATTGAGTCAGCATGTTATTCGCGTGAGAGAGATTTCTCTGAGCCACTAACGCCGAGACATTCGTATTAACAGTTATAGCCATAGACCTTCACTTCCAAGCAGATGAGTAACACTCACGATTACTCTTATATCGACTTGTTCATATAAAGCTTTAATAAAAAAGGAGCCCCGAGGCTCCTTTGGTTAACTGTCTTTAAGATAATTTACTTAATCGTTAATGCACTCAACATGTCAGTTGAAGGTGCAAAGTAGTAAGCGCCAGTCACTGCTTTGGTAAAGCGAAGCAGTTGGTCTGTTTTGCCATCTGTTGCGCCGTACATGCTCTCTAACATCGCATCGAAGTTATGACGAACGTTACAGTAAGCAATAAACAATAAGCCGTGATCGCCCGTAGCCGTACCGTAAGGTAGGCTGTGGCGAACAATCTTAAGCCCCTTGCCTTGTTCTTTGATATCCACCCGGCCAACGTGAGACGCTGCAGGAACATCATCTAACTCAATTGAATCAGGTTTAGTTCGACCAATCACTTTCTCTTGTGCCGATACATTCAAACGATTCCAAGCCGGCAGGTTGTGCACAAAACGCTGCACCATCACATAACTACCACCAGCGAATTCACCCTCAGGCACAATAGCGACTTCAGCACGTTGTGCGTCTTTCGGGTTTTCAGTGCCATCAACAAAGTCTGTCATGTCACGAGAATCTAAGAAGCGGTAACCATAAGTTTCATCAACTACTTCAACATCAGCCGCGATGTCAGAGAGTAATTTACGTAGGATAAAAAAGTGCAGATCATGTCGGTTTGAATGGCAGTGGATCAGAACATCAGACAAAGTACTCGGTGCAGTGATATCACCGTCACCAAGTGCTGGGAAGTCAATCAAATCCGCGGGCGCTGCTTGCTCGAACTGAGCCCAAAAAGCTTTTGAGAACGCAACCGATGCTGTTAAGTTCGCATCTGGTTGAGTTTGATTTAACTCGTCAACGAGAATCGGAAGCTTTTGAATTTCTGCTAATACATTGGCAGCGTTAGCGTTAACTTTCAATTGAACATAAAGAGCGAAAGGCCCACATTCTGGCAAGATAGCGCTTTGAATTTTAGGCTGCTCATTTGGGATGTTAAGCATAGATTAATCCTTTCATTTTTAGCTTCTAAGTATAATTGGGGATGGAATAAATGTTTTGATGAGAATCAGTCTTCGAGCTCAACCACTTTAAAGCAATCCCTAGCGGCACGGCTATTGGTAAGGTAAAGTACGAACCATAAAAGCAGCAATAAAGTGATGCCATTGGACCAACGGAACCATCCGTTATCCAAATAGATTAAATAAATCGTATGGGAACCTTGTGTCAGGATAGTCATTATAGTGACCCAGCCCCCCCACGACACAACTTTGTTGAGACGTTTTCTCTCTGGCGTTCGCAGTCCAAATAGCCACATCAGCAACACACTAGGGATACTCAAAGCAATCCCGATATAAAACATTTGGTGATCTGGGTAGATGATCTCAAGGATATCAGTTCCCGACGCTCGACTGGCACCTGCGACAACGAAAACGACCAAAGCCTTCGCCAAAAATAACCAACCTAGCCATAATAGGATTGGGGCTTTTAAAAAACCGTGCTTATCGTATTGTTCTATGGAGTAGCGCACAAATCTCACTTTCATTTTGATTCAAAGCAACACTTTAACGCAAATCATTCATACTTAACTAGGTTTGCGTTATCTTATTAGCTAATCCGTTTTAATTATCGAACTCAGTATGAAAAAGAAAACTAATACACCGTCTGTTGAATCTCAACAAGAAGCACTTAAGATAGCCAAAGCGACTCAAAAGCCAGCTCAAACCAAAGAGCAGACTAAATTGATTGCTCAAGGGATCGAAAAAGGCATTGCACTCTACAAAAAACAGCAAAAAGAACGCAGTCGCCAAGCAGACAAAGCGAAGAAGCGCGAACAAAAAGAGAAACGGACTCAGCCCATCACTCCAGCCCTAAAAGACGATGTCGCCCCACAGGTTGAGTCATCATCAAGTCACGTGAATAAACTGCCGTGGTTACTTTTGATCGCGAGTTGGGCGAGCTTTGCGATTTATTTGATGAAATAGCAGGATCAAAGTATGAAAAAGGAATTCATCACTTTAGTTATGACGAGCCTGCTACTCGGGTGTACGGCTCCGACCTATCCCTCTCATAGTCAAGCTGGCCAAGTACAAATGGATTATCATGGCGTCACTGATCTGACTCAATGTGAATATCGAGGAGAAGTCACGGGCAGCGAAGGACACTGGTACAGCTACCTATTCTTCCCTAACGACGTGCTGATTCAAGGTGCTATGAATGAACTAAAAGCGCAAGCTATTGAGCTTAATGCAAACAAAGTTTTGTTCACCTCTCCTCAAGATTTCGCCACCTCTGTGACTATGATTGGCACCGCTTATCGTTGTCCTTGAATAGCCCAACATCTTACGACCGATAAAAAGAAAGCCAGCTTTCGCTGGCTTATGCACTAAATCCAAGGCTTGTCGCTATATCGCCTTTACGTTCTAGTACCCACTGACTATCAAATGGCCCCCAATCGGATAACTGGTAATAACCATCATTATGACGTCGCCCATCTTGAACAAACATAAGTTCGATACCGATCCCCGGTAACGCCTTGAGTACATCTTGAATCGTACGACGAGGCCACCCCGTTTTTTCGATGAGTTTTGGCACATTTGGCCGTTCAAGGCTTTCCACTAACAATGCTAAATATAGCCGCCTTGCAAAAACAGGACTCAACTCCATTGACACCTCCTATATATGTGCTGTTCAATTATTTCCTTTTTCGCTGACAACATGTTGAGGTTGATCAATAAGTCTCTAATAGTGACACTTTGTTGCGGTTTTTTTTTACTCTATGAAATATTACTCACTCTATTTTGTCTGAGTTGCCGCTTCCTGATAGGATTCAAGTCATAACAATGAAATAAAATCCCCAAAGGAAAAGTAATGACTATCACTATGTTTGGTATCCCAAATTGCGACACCATAAAAAAAGCAAAGAAATGGCTCGAAGCTGAAGGTATTGAATTCGAATTTCACGATTATCGCAAACAAGGCATTACTGAAGCGTTGGTCACTACCTTCTGTTCAGAGCTTGGTTGGGAGCTTGTGCTCAACAAACGTGGAACAACGTATCGTCAGCTTTCTCAAGAACAAAAAGAGACGTTAACGGAAGAAAAAGCGGTGGCTCTGCTCGTTGAACAACCAGCAATGATTAAGCGCCCGATATTAAAAGTAGATGGCACACTTCACATTGGTTTTAAAGCTGACCAGTACGCCGCTATTTTTGCTTAGAGCACGGTATTTACCTAAAAACACTCGGACGTTGAACGCTGATTCAACGCCCTAGAAATTAATGACTAGATGTTTTATTTAAACAAGGAATTCAAGGATGACAGATAGCCCAACTTTGGCTCTCGCAAAAGACCTCATTAGCCGTCAATCAGTAACACCTGAAGATGCTGGCTGCCAAGAATTAATGATTGAACGCTTAAAAGCACTCGGCTTTGAGATCGAAGTGATGGTATTTGAAGATACAACGAACTTTTGGGCTCGCCGTGGGACTGAAGCGCCTCTGTTTGCTTTTGCCGGTCACACTGATGTTGTGCCTGCTGGCCCATTAGAGCAGTGGCACACCAAGCCATTTGAGCCGACCATCGTCGACGGTTTCCTATATGGCCGTGGGGCTGCGGATATGAAAGGCTCTCTGGCTTCAATGATTATTGCGGTAGAACAATTCATTGCCAAACACCCAGACCATACAGGCTCAATCGGTTTCCTTATCACATCGGATGAAGAAGGCCCCTTCATCAACGGCACTGTACGTGTGGTTGAAGCGCTGATGGCCCGTGGTGAGAACATCGATATGTGCATAGTAGGTGAACCATCAAGCACTGAGTTCGTGGGGGATATTGTGAAGAACGGTCGTCGTGGTTCTATCACCGGCGATCTCACAATTAAAGGCACGCAAGGTCATGTTGCTTACCCTCACCTAGCGAATAACCCGGTGCACAGCTCTCTGCTTGCGATCCACGAACTGGCAACCACGGAGTGGGATAAAGGCAATGATTACTTCCCGCCTACCAGCTTCCAGATCCCCAATGTGAGTGCTGGCACTGGTGCGTCAAACGTGATTCCTGGTGAATTTAATGTGCAATTTAACCTGCGTTTTAGCACAGAGTTAAATAACGACATCATCGTTGAACGCATCACAACAATACTCGACAAATACGATTTCGAGTATGACCTAAAATGGACATTCAATGGCGACCCATTCTTAACCGACGCAGGATCGCTACTTGATGCGATTGTTGATGCTGTAGGTGATGTTAATGATGTTAAACCAGCGCTACTGACTACAGGCGGTACATCTGACGGACGCTTTATTGCACGCATGAAAGGGCAAGTCGTCGAACTCGGCCCCGTGAATGCGACCATTCATAAAGTTAACGAGTGCGTGAAAGTCGCTGACCTAGAGAAGCTAACTGACATGTACGAAAAAACACTTAAAAACTTATTCGCTAAATAGGTTGCTACCTAAGCGACACATAACGATCAATAACTGAGAGACTCGCTATGACACCAGAGCAGCTTACCGGACAATCAGATTCTCACTTGAAGCCGACCCTCATTGGCACTAAGACATTTATGGTTCACAGTGAGGTCAGAGAAGATCTAAAGCATTTGATTGAAGCTGCTCAACTCGCTGGTTTTAAAATGGAGATTGTCAGTGGTTTTCGCGACTATGAAAGGCAAACTCTCATTTGGAACCGTAAGTTTTCTGGTGAAGTTCCAATATTAGATTTAGAAAGCCAGCCTCTTGATGCTTCCACACTCAGTGAGCATCAGAAGTTGTCGGCCATCTTGAGATGGTCAGCCCTTCCTGGAGCGAGTCGTCATCATTGGGGGTGCGACTTTGATGTTTTTGCTCGTAACCAATTACCTGAAGGCACACAACTGCAATTGGAACCATGGGAATACCTAACCGGTCACCAGCAAGCGTTTTACCAATGGCTTGCCACCCATGCCGATCAGTTTGGTTTTTTCTTTCCTTACAGCCAAGACCTTGGTGGTGTGGCAGTGGAACCCTGGCATATTAGCCACCGTAAGGTCTCTCAGTCATGCTTATCACAGTTATCTCCGACTTTACTTGGCAAGCAACTCCAATCTAAGCCAATATTAGGATATAAGGTAATCATGGAGCGACTAGATGATATCTATACGCGTTTCGTCGCCAATATCAGTCAGTAGGAGCACTTATGTTGGAGTGGCTTTTTAACCCTTGGGTTATCATCATCATCGTTGTTAGTGTTGTCGTGGGCAACATTGCCGCTCTCAAACAGACCGCAAATATGGATCTAACTGGTCGCAGCAAAGCCAAGAAAGACTTAGACAAGCTCAATCGCTTAGCTAAACTCAACCAAGAGAAGGCTCAAGAAGATGACTCTACGGACAATAAAAACGTTTAGTTTTGTCCGTTTGCCCCAAACTTAATCACTGAATAATCCATGAATAAAAAAGAGGACACGATGTGTCCTCTTTTTTTTATTCGTTTTCAGATAAACATCGCGCTGATATCACTCGGCTCTGAAACTGATTCAACGTTATTACTCAGCTTCCGCTTCTTTGACATCTTTCGTTTGGTCTGCAATGTGCGCCAAGATAGGAACCATGGACTTAAGCAACGCTTCTTCCACTGGCTTACCCGCTGCATTCGTGACGTTAATTGACGTGCGATTGCCAAGATCACCAAACAAGAAGGTGTAAGTACCTGAGGCTAAATCAATAGGTTGTAAACCAATATCTTCCCAAAACTCATCGTCTGGTGCCGCGTACTTAGCTTTCACCGTACCTTGGGATTGATTGCGCTCTTCGATCTCAAAGCCCATCTTTGGTAACAAAGTCGGTAAACGCTGCCACAACATATTGTATGGTGTGCGAGCAATGATCACCGGGAAGCCACTGCGGTCTGCACCCATTGATATTGGAATGCGTTTCACCAACTCTTGTGCTTTTAATGTCGCTTCAGCACGAAGGTTTTCATCGTACTTCGCCATCACTAGGTTGGTTAAGAACGCGTTATAACGTTCTTTATTGGTTGCCGAAACGGGTTTTTCGTCTGAACCTTCGCGCCAATCAATCAGGTTAATTTTAAAACCATAACGGTTGTTTGCTTGGAAACGAGAGATAGAGTAGCGGCTGCCAATCTCTACTTCTTCATCTTCAGGAACCCAAGTCACCCAATCGGTCTCAATCTCGTTTTCTGATTGCGTACGAATGCCAATACCACGCTGAGCTAACATGTCTACAGCCGTTTGCCACACGCGATCAGCTTCTTCAGCACGAAGAAGCCACAAGGTCACTTCACCATTTTGACGCTCAGCACGAGCCCCAGGGATCAGTTCAAGAACCTGTTGAGGAGGGCGAATATCCACTTCACGACCGATGCCACCGCTAAACTCACCACTTGGAACGTCAAAGTTAGGGTAAAACTGAGGTTGGGCCTCTTCGGGCAATTGCCATTGTGAAAACTCAGGTGTTTCTAAGTATTCGAAATCATCTTTGGCTTGGCGACGTTGAGTCGGGCTGCCAGAACATGCAGTAAGAACGAAAACAGCCAGTGACCCAATCACTAGCTGGTGAGAATACTTCATTTATGCTCCTAAATGCCGAAGGTTCGCTTCGGCATTACTTCATACGTTTTAGTAAATGCACGCTTCTGTCATTGCTTGAGCAACAACAGGCTGAGCGGATTCTGACAGTTCAGTCAGCGGTAGACGTAAGCCACCTTCCGCAATCAGTCCCATTTTATGAACCGCCCATTTTACGGGAATAGGATTAGACTCCACGAATAAGTTCTTGTGTAGCGGCTTCAAACGTTCATTGATCGCTTCAGCTTCTTCGAACTTACCTTCTTTTGCGAGTTTGAACATGGTTGCCATATCAGCGGCTGCAACATTATTGGTGACAGAAATCACACCATCGCCACCACGCTTAACAAACTCTAAGCCAGTTAAGTCATCACCACTGAGTAAGATAAAATCTTTGCCACAAAGTTCACGGTGAATTGCAATTCTGTCGAGATCACCCGTCGCATCTTTGAGTGCAACGATATTTTCAATTTGAGCAAGGCGAGCGACCGTTTCAGGTAACAAGTCAACAGAGGTACGGCCCGGCACATTATACAAAATTTGTGGTACATCACTCACTTCAGCAATCGCTTTGTAGTGCTGATACAGTCCTTCCTGAGTCGGCTTGTTGTAGTAAGGCGTCACACTCAGGCAACCGGCAATACCAGAACCATTTAATAAACGGCTGAACAGCACTGACTCGTGAGTTGCATTCGCGCCGGTACCTGCAATAACAGGAATACGACCATCGGCAAATTCAACGACCTTATTGACCACTTTGACATGCTCTTCAATCGTGAGTGTTGAAGACTCACCCGTTGTGCCAACCGCAACCAGACCATCGCTACCTGCAGCAACATGGTGATCAACTAACTTTTTAAGGCTGTCGAAATCCACTTCACCATCTGAGTTAAATGGCGTAACTAGCGCAACAATACTTCCTGAAAACATGTCTATCTCCCTTAATTTATTCTTTTTGCATGTTACTGTAAGCCAATCAATAAACACAAGACATTAAAGCGGCTTACCGGCAACATCAGTATTAAATATTGTCGTATGTTTGAGGTAAAACAACTCAGAACGGTGTTCTACACTAAATTTGGGTAACCTACGCTCAGTTTAACGGATGCAACCTCTCAGGATGTCAATACTAAGTAAGCTGTTGCCTCATCCCACGGTCTCACTTTTAACCCTCTCGCTATTCCTATCATTTGTTGTACGTTAGAGGCTAGTGTCTTATAAAAAGCCCTGCTCAGACGCTTATTCCTCTGGCTAACTGTGCTACCATGCACAGATCAATGGAATATAAAGAGACGCGGTTTTATGACTCAACATCTAGTCATCACAGCTGTGGGCACCGATCGCCCAGGCGTATGCAACCAAGTGGTTCATTTAGTCACTCAATCAGGCTGCAACATTATGGATAGCCGTATCGCTCTATTTGGCGAAGAATTTACACTGATCATGCTACTCTCTGGCAAGGCAAACAACATTACCCGCGTTGAAACCACCTTACCCTTACTTGGCCAAGAACACGACTTGATTACCATTATGAAGCGAACCTCACCTCATGATGTGCCTCAGAACTCTTACACGCTTGAGGTTTTCGTTGAATCGGACGACAAACTGGGGCTTACCGAAAAGTTTACTCAGTTCTTTGCAGACCGAGAGATCGGCCTCGATTCTCTTAGCGCGCAAACGATCAAGAAGTCTAAGATTCAACTTGATAACGACCAATTTCATATCGCTATTACCGCTTCTGTACAATCCGAATGTAATTTGATGCAGCTACAAGAAGAGTTTAATTCGCTGTGTCAGAGCCTGTCAGTCCATGGCTCGCTCAACTTTATCAAAAACAGTCTTTAAAAAGGAAATGTCATGAATACGCTAACGGCCGGTGTTCCAGCTCCTGCTTTTTCTCTTCCAGATCAAGATGGCAATATCGTATCTCTTGGTGACTTCAAAGGTAAAAAAGTACTTTTCTATTTTTACCCAAAAGCGATGACTCCAGGTTGTATCGTGCAAGCGGAAGGTCTGCGTGATATCAAAGCACAGCTTGATGACCTGAACGTAGTCGTACTCGGTGTCAGTGTTGATCCAGTAAAACGCCTACCGAACTTCATTGAGAAGAAGGCTCTGAACTTCACACTGCTATCTGATGAAGACCACTGCGTTGCTGAACAGTTTGGCGTTTGGGGGGAGAAAAAATTCATGGGTAAGGTATACGATGGCCTGCACCGTATCAGCTTCCTGATTGATGAAGAAGGTCAAATTGAACACGTCTTCAATAAGTTCAAGACTAAGACGCACCACGAAGTAGTACTCGATTACTTCAATCAAGAAGCTTAAGGGCTAATTGTGTGAGTTAATGACTTAGGTTCACCACTATCTAAGGCAATAGCAACACTCATTAAGCTAAGAGCAAAAGGCCGAATATCATGGATATCCGGCCTTTTTAATGCTGATTCAATTGCTGTTAATGCTCGGGGTCATCCTCTAACGCGTGACTCGGCAAAGCATTCCAAACCGCCTTCACTAGCGTTGCCAACGGGATAGCAAAGAACACCCCCCAGAATCCCCACAACCCACCAAACACCAATACCGCAACAATAATGGCTACTGGGTGCAAATTCACCGCTTCAGAGAACAGAACTGGGACTAACACGTTGCCATCTAGGGCTTGAATGATACCGTATGATACCAAAAGCCAATAGAAATGAGGTTCAAGCCCCCATTGGAACAGACCGACAATGGCGACAGGTACCGTCACCGCAGCCGCACCGATATACGGGATCAGAACCGAGAAACCAACCGCGACAGCCAGCAGTACTGAGTAACGTAAATCCAAAATGGCGAACGTTACGTAACTGACACCACCGACGATGATAATTTCTAACACTTTACCACGAATGTAGTTCGTGATTTGTTGGTTCATCTCAAGCCAAACCTTGGTCGCTAAACGGCGGTTCTTCGGTAGCACACCGCTCGCCATACTGATCATCTCTTCTTTGTCTTTTAATAAGAAGAAGATCAAAAGCGGTACAAGAATCAGGTAAACGGCCAGTGTCGCCAAACTCACAAGAGAGGCAAAAGAGCCCTTCACGACACTTTCACCAAAACCGAGAGCTTTGTTTTTTGCATTAGACACTATCGACTCAACAATCTGTAAGTTTGCTAGCTCAGGGAAACGTTCAGGGATTGTCGCAATAAACTTCTGTAAACCACCATACATGCTTGGAATATCATTGATAAGGTTGCCGACTTGATCCCAAATGGTTGGCACTAAACCAAACAGCGCAAGCAACATCAAGCTAAAGAACATCATGATCACCAACATCACCGATGGCGTTCTTGGAACACCGAGTCTTTGAAGTTGAGTGACAGGCCATTCAAGCAAGTAAGCCAGTACAATAGCCACTAATAATGGCGCAATGAGATGGCCAAAGAAGTAAATAGTAATAAAGCCGAAGAGAATGATGGCAACCAAACTGACTGCATGTGGATCAGAAAAACGTCGTTTATACCAACGATTGACCATTTCAAACATCTGACTGCAATTCCTTTTTAGTAACGATAAGGTGGTGGTAACTGGAACAAGCTTCCGTGATGACGACGTAAGCTTGCTTAGACAAAAAATGTACAATATCTTTCATAGAACTGTTATCAGAGACATAAATTGACAATGATTGTCCGATTTCTAACTTTACACTGTGACGCTTGGCTAATAATAACGCCATTGGGCAGCGCTCTTGGCGTAAATCGAGAATATTTGGTGTCATTCTGTAGCTCGATGCTTATTATAAGAGTCGTATTGTAATCTGTTTTTGAAAACGCGCCATCATTCATTACTCTTCCTTAATGATAGTGCACGCACTTAACAAAGGTTAAATCAGAGAAAGAACCAATTGGCATTGCACTTGTCTTACTGTCAGATGACATGGAGTATTACTGACTAATATGTTTAAACGCGCTCGATCAATTGCTTGCATATGTATTGCTACTACATTAAGCCCCCCAATCTTGGCCACCACCAATGGTTTGGAACTACCGGATATCGGGACAGCGGCTGCAGGCACACTCTCTATTGACCAAGAACTTATCTATGGTGATGCCTATATGCGCATCATCAGAAACAGTCAGCCGATCGTCAACGACCCGGTTTTAAACCAATACATCGACACACTCGGTCATCGCCTTGTTGCGAACGCAAATGATGTAAAAACCCCCTTTCAATTCTTTATGATCCGTGATCGCAACATTAACGCTTTCGCGTTCTTTGGTGGTTATGTTGCTTTGCACTCAGGATTGTTTCTGCATGCACAATCGGAAAGTGAACTGGCTTCAGTATTAGCCCACGAAATCGCACACGTAACCCAGCGTCACCTAGCTCGAAGTATGGAAGATCAAGCGAGGCGCTCTCCAGCAACCATCGCTGCACTTGCGGCTTCAATATTATTGGCGATAGCCGCACCTGAAGCGGGTATTGCTGCATTAACAGCAACAACCGCGGGTACCATGCAGAGCCAGATCAACTACACCCGCAGTAATGAAAAAGAAGCCGACCGCTTTGGTATCAGCACACTCGCACGAGCAGGGTTTGATGTGAATGCAATGCCGCGCTTCTTTGGTCGTTTAGCCGATGAATATCGCTATGCCAGCACGCCACCACCGATGCTATTGACTCACCCATTACCAGAAGACCGAATTACCGATTCTCGCGCTCGAGCTCGTAGCTACCCACCACTGAAGCTGGCTCCGTCATTGGATTATCACTTAGCGAGAGCGCGTGTTGTCGCTCGCTACGCCGGTATCAATAACGACGCGGCTCTTGATTGGTTCAAGCGCAAACTGAAAAAAGCACCAAAAGCCCTGGTGCCATCATTAGAGTACGGCCAAGCATTGGTTTATCTCGATTCTAAAAAATTAGATAAAGCCGAGCCTATTCTTACTAAGCTCATCAATAGCGATCCAACCAACGTGTTTTATTTAGATGCGATTTCCGATCTGCACATTGCACAGAAAAAACCAGAAACAGCGATTAAAGAACTGAAATCGGCACTGGTTCGTCAACCAAACAACCCAGTTTTGACGATTAACTACGCCAATGCATTGATTGAAAATGAAGATCTGCAAGAAGCCGTTCGCGTATTGCAACGTTACACGCACGATAACCCGAACGATACCAATGGCTGGCACCTGCTTTCAAAAGTAAATACGAGCCTTGGTCATAGCGACGAAGACTTGGCTGCTCGCGCAGAAATTTTGGCACTGCAAGCCCAGTGGAACAAAGCGATTCAATATTACACGCAAGCCAGCCAAATCGCTGAGCTCGGCAGCCTAAAACAAGCGCGCTACGACGCTCGAATTGATCAGTTAATGATTCAACGCGAACGCTTCTTATCACTCCAGTGAGTGTATTGGTTGCGACTCGTTATCAGAACAAAAAGAAAGCTCAACATTCAACAAACCCAGAAGTCACTTAGATGACTTTAGCGAAACAATTAAATAAAAAATAATAATGAGGAAGAACCATGTCTGTCGTGATTTATCATAACCCACGCTGCTCAAAAAGCCGTCAAACTCTCGAACTGCTTGAAACAAAGGGCGTCCAGCCAGAGGTTATCAAATACCTTGATACGCCTTTAACTGTCGAGCAACTGAAGGTACTTTTCACTCAACTGGGGTTTGAAAGTGTTCGCGAGATGATGCGTACCAAAGAAGCGGATTACAAACAAGCAAACCTCGATGATCCATCGATGTCTGATAACGACCTTTTCACTGCAATGGCAACCAACCCAAAATTGTTTGAGCGCCCAGTCGTTGTCGCGAACAACAAAGCAAAGATTGGTCGTCCACCAGAGCAAGTTCTAGAGATTCTGTAGCCCAAGATGAGCATTAACATTCTTGTCCTTTACTACAGCCGCCACGGCAACACACAAGCTCTAGCGAGGCAGATTGCACGAGGGGTAGAGTCTATCCCGAACTGTGAAGCCATGCTAAGAACGGTGAACGACGTGTACACAGTAGAGGAGCAGCCTGATTCGCGCTATCAACCCACCGATCCTATTGCCTCGTTACAAGAGCTTCGATCTTGTGATGGTTTGGCGCTAGGCAGTCCGGTTTGGTTTGGCAACATGGCCGGGCCAATGAAGCACTTTTGGGATAGCACGACATCACTGTGGATCAATGGCGATCTCATCGATAAACCAGCGTGTGTCTTTACCTCTTCTTCATCACTGCATGGTGGTCAAGAGACGACACAGCAAAGCATGATGTTGCCCCTGCTTCATCACGGCATGTTAGTCGTGGGCATCCCCTACTCAGAACCTGCACTGCACACCACGCAAACCGGTGGTACGCCTTATGGTGCAAGCAGTACTGGAGAAAGCGCTTCGCTTAGCAAAGAAGAGATTGAGTTGGCGCAAAATCTAGGTAAACGCCTAGCGCGCATCGCAATAAATCAGAAGGGAATTTCTCAATGATGTATATGCCAGAAACGGCGATGTCTCCCAAAACCAAACTCTTTCGCTACCTTGCTTTAGCGGGCAACTTGTCGCTTCTATTCTGGGTGGTGGCTTGGCAGATGACGCTTTCACCGCACCCTCATCTCAGTAATGTCACGCTGGCGATTGCTTGGGCTATCCCGCTGTTACTGCCATTACCGGGCATTTTAGCAGGTAAACCTTATACGCACGCTTGGGCGAATTTCGTCTTGATGCTCTACTTCCTACACGCATTCACTCTCTTATATGTCGACGGTGGAGAGCGCCTATTAGCGGCAGTAGAACTGCTTTTAACCACTCTAGGCTTCGTGGGCAACATTTTATTTACTCGCTTTAGAGCCAAAGAGTTAGGGATTAAACTGAAGCGCCTTTCTGAAGTAGAAAAGAAAGAAAAAGCTAAGTTCGAGCAATAATAATTGATTGGATGTTATTGTTCTGAGATGGTAACAAAAAGCCCTGCAAGATTGCTCTAGCAGGGCTTTTTCATGATGTCATATCAAACAGAGCAGTACTAGCGAACCCATTCGTATACGAGACTTGGCTTAGCATCCATTGGCGCTGTGGTGGTTAAATCTTCCGAGCTAGATTCCGCTAACGTTGTGTCAGGCGTGTTTGTGAGAACAGTATCCGTTGATACCTCATTGCTCTTAATCACTTGCACGCTTGAATCACTTACACCCTCTTCCGCTTTCACTGCAACAGCCGACTCGGGAGCATCACCGACAGACATAGTGTTGTCTTGCGATTCAAATTCAGGACTCACTTCAGGTTCAATGTAAGGCTCTTCAACCTTGGCAAGCTGACGAATTCTTGCAACTTCCTGCTCAAACTCTTGTTGAGTCGACAATAAGTGGATTCGGAAAGTCACTTCGTTGTTTTGAATCTTCAGAATATCGAGGCTTGCCACCGAGTTTAGACGCTTAAGTGCGTTCTCCAATTGGAAGAAATCCTGAGCATTATTCAGGCTAATAAACTGGGTTAAAATCGATTCTGATGACTCACTCGCTACCGTCACAGCACTTTTAGCTGAGTAGTAGTTACTGATTTGGTCGACTAACTTCTTAGACATCGTTGCGCTGTTACCCGACAAAGAACCACTCACTGGCGATGTTGGAGCGCTCGTCAATTGACTCGGCTTTTGATCATATAGAGCCCAACGTAAACCTGAAGGTTGAGCCTTTATCACCAACACGGCATCAACAGGGTAACGCAGACTCGCTTTACTGATCGGTGTGATAAAGCTGCCCCATAAATCAGAAGTCGCAATACCCGTAATATCGTCAAAATCGCCAATAGGAAGCGTCAGTGGTAAACCTCGCTCCTTTGCGTACGCTTGTAAACCTGAGGCCAGTTGTGATTTAGAGTGTTCCCAAACAATATTCTTGTCGTAATGGCCTTCTTCTACGAGCCAAACAAGAATGTTCGAGCGAGTATCAGGCCAATACGGTAACTGAGCTTGAGTCAATAAAGATCGGATTTGAGCACCATTAAAACGCATACGCAGCGTTTCTTGAGCATGGCTTTCACCAAAACTCATTTGAGACAGGTACTGCGCACTGTTACGCATCGCCTTTTTAATCGTCTCATTCGAAGCGACATCGGTTTGGCCAGTCGCACGTATTAATACCTGCTCCATACCCGTCATTCTTGCCACTTGTTCTGGCTGTTTGTCTTCAGCGTTAATCACTACCTCAGCACCAAAAATATCGACTTTAGTCAATGCATAACTCGGAGAGGCTGATAGTGCCATTAACAACAATGCTATAAAGCGCATACTGATCCTAATATTCAAATCGTGTGCCTTGATGATAAGCAACTATGGATTGAGGGGCAAGGTTGTTAGAACTCACAGAGCTTAATAACCATAAATTACCCACTAACGATCATAAATCGTCCGCTTATTTAACGTGGACTTTTCTAATCATGATGGCGGTAAACATCATTAAGACAAATAAATTTGATCTACTTGGTGTGGCAATCGATTGCCAAATGATAGAATCTCGCGAATTTTACTTTTCATATCACGATCATTGTTAAGGACATAACATGAAAAATGCTTTGCAAGGTGCACAAATGCTGTTTGTTGCTTTTGGTGCGCTTGTATTAGTGCCACTGCTAACCGGGCTCGATCCCAACGTAGCACTCTTTGGCGCAGGTATCGGTACTCTTTTATTCCAACTTATTACACGCCGCTCTGTGCCAATCTTCTTAGCCTCTTCTTTTGCATTTATCGCCCCTATTATGTTTGGTATTCAAACTTGGGGTGTAGGTGCAACCATGGGCGGTTTAATGGCATCCGGTGTTGTGTATGTTTTGATGGGGGCATTGATCAAAGTTCGCGGTGTTGCTTTCATCCATAAATTACTTCCACCCGTGGTGGTTGGCCCTGTGATCATGGTGATCGGTTTAGGCCTTGCCCCTGTTGCAGTTAACATGGCATTGGGAAAAACAGGGGACGGTGCCGTTCAACTTATCGATGCTGACGCTGCACTGTGGATCTCTTCTATTTCACTGATAGTGACCATTATCATCAGTGTGTTCTCAAAAGGCTTCCTTAAACTGCTGCCTATCTTCGGTGGGATCGTCGCCGGTTACCTGACAAGCTTATTCTATGGCGTGGTCGACTTCACGCCAGTGGCTCAAGCGTCTTGGTTAGCTCTGCCCAACTTCACCGCACCAGAATTCAACATCAACGCGATTTTCTTCATGGTGTTTGTTGCAATCGCTCCAGCCGTTGAGCACGTTGGCGACATGCTTGCTATCTCTAACGTAACCGGTAAAGACTACCTTAAAAAACCGGGCCTACACCGCACAATTACTGGCGATGGTGTAGCAACCATTGCGGCTTCGATGCTGGGCGCTCCACCAAACACAACCTACAGTGAAGTAACCGGCGCGGTAATGCTGACTAAAGCATTCAATCCGGTGATCATGACGTGGGCAGCAGTGACGGCAATCGTTCTTGCGTTAGTCGGTAAGCTCGGAGCCCTGCTTCAAACAATTCCAGTTTCAGTGATGGGCGGCATCATGATTCTTCTGTTTGGTTCTATCGCAACGGTAGGCCTGAACACCCTAATTCAGAACAACGTTAACCTACACAAATCACGCAACCTGGTGATTGTGGGCATTACGTTAGTCTTCGGTATTGGCGGCATGGCATTTGGCATCGGCGACTTTAGCCTTCAAGGCGTAAGCTTATGTGGTATCGTGGCAATTCTACTTAACCTAGTCCTTCCAGAAGAATTAGGCGACAACACAGTAGTAGACAAAGCTCAAATCGATTAATGAGTCGGTAAGGCTAGATTCAAAAGAATCATAATCAAACAAGATCAAAAAAGGGAGAGCATCGAATGCTCTCCCTTTTATTGATAGCAGGTCCAGTTAAGTTTAAATCACTCTTTAAATTAACTTAAACCGAACCGAATTACTTAGTACCAAAGATCTTATCACCCGCATCGCCAAGACCAGGAACAATGTAGCCCTTGTCGTTTAGCTTCTCATCGATTGCAGCAGTGTACAACTCAACATCTGGGTGCGCTTTTTCTAGAGCAGCGATACCTTCAGGAGCAGCAACAAGCACAAGAATCTTAAAGTGCTTACAACCTTTCTCTTTCAACAGGTCGATCGTCGCGATCATAGAACCGCCTGTTGCAAGCATTGGGTCTACCACTAGAGCAATACGCTCATCGATGTTAGATGCAAGCTTATTGAAGTACGGTACCGGCTCCAGCGTTTCTTCGTCTCGGTAGATACCAACAACGCTGATACGTGCACTTGGGATGTGCTCAAGAACGCCATCCATCATGCCTAGACCAGCACGTAGGATTGGCACTACCGTTACTTTTTTACCTTTAATTTGGTCAACTTCTACAGGACCGTTCCAACCGTTAATCGTTACACGCTCAGTTTCAAAGTCTGATGTCGCTTCGTATGTTAGAAGGCTACCCACTTCTGTCGCTAGCTCACGAAAACGCTTAGTGCTAATGTCACCTTCACGCATCAGGCCAATTTTATGTTTTACTAGCGGGTGTTTCACTTCAACAACTTTCATTTCCAACTCCGGCAATATTTAAACAAACCTGTAGATTATACACGAACTGTGGGGGTATTTCAGAATCTTTATTCTAATAAAAAAAACCGCGCAAACGTTTGCTCTTGGTAATCAAGCCCTGTTAGAATAGCGCCGTTTTCACATCCAACTTAAGTTCGAGGACTATCCCGTGAGTGGTAATACTTCTTCTCTAAGCTACAAAGACGCTGGTGTTGATATCGACGCAGGTAATGCACTAGTTGACCGTATCAAAGGTGCTGTTAAACGCACTCGTCGCCCTGAAGTAATGGGCGGTATTGGTGGCTTTGGCGCCCTATGTGAACTTCCAACGAAATACAAAGAGCCGGTACTTGTTTCAGGTACTGATGGTGTTGGTACTAAACTTCGCCTTGCTTTGGATCTGAAAAAACACGACACCATTGGTATCGACCTAGTGGCAATGTGTGTGAACGACTTAATCGTTCAAGGTGGTGAGCCGCTATTCTTCCTAGACTACTACGCAACAGGTAAGCTAGATGTCGATACAGCAGCAGACGTTGTTTCTGGTATTGCTGAAGGCTGTGTTCAAGCTGGCTGTGCACTCATCGGTGGTGAAACGGCTGAAATGCCAGGCATGTACGAAGGCGACGACTACGATGTAGCTGGCTTCTGTGTGGGTGTTGTCGAAAAAGCGGACATCATTGACGGCACTAAAGTAGCAGCAGGCGACGCCCTTATCGCTGTTGGCTCAAGCGGTCCACACTCAAACGGTTACTCTTTAATTCGTAAAGTCCTAGAAGTTTCTGGTGCTGATAAGAGTGAAGAACTAGAAGGTCGCACTATCGGTGAGCACCTACTAGAACCCACTAAGATTTACATCAAATCGGCACTTAAAATGATTGCAGAGCATGACATTCATGCTATCTCGCACATCACCGGTGGTGGTTTCTGGGAAAATATCCCACGCGTACTTCCTGAAGGCACTAAAGCCGTCATTGATGGCAAGAGCTGGGAATGGCCTGCTATCTTTAAGTGGCTACAAGAGAAAGGTAACGTGGAGACATTTGAAATGTACCGCACTTTCAACTGTGGTGTAGGCCTAGTAGTTGCGCTACCGAAAGATCAAGCTGACGCAGCGGTTGAACTGCTGAAAGCTGAAGGCGAAAACGCTTGGGTTATCGGTGAAATTGCTAACGCTGAAGCTGGCGAAGAGCAAGTTGAAATCAAATAAGTGACGCGTTCGCTTACTGAGTTAATCAATGAGGACCTAATGGTCCTCATTTTGCTATTTAGCCCGCAGAAAACCTTAGTTTATGTAGGTACATTGTAAATTCCCCTGTAAACCAATTGCATGACCCACCCTATGAAGAACAGCCACTCTATGAATAACAGTCAACCTAAGAAAAACATCGTCGTTTTAGTCTCAGGAAACGGAAGTAACTTACAGGCTATTTTGAATGCCTGCGATAGCAATATGATTCGTGCGTCAGTCAAAGCTGTCTTCTCAAATAAAGCTGAGGCTTTTGGATTAGAGCGAGCAAAAACCGCCGCTGTTGACGCACATTCAGTCAATCCAAAAGACTTTGGTTCACGTGAAGAGTTCGATCATGAGTTGATGACTAAAATTGATGCTTATCAACCTGATTTAATCGTACTCGCGGGCTACATGCGCATTCTAAGTTCGGAATTTGTTCGCCATTACGCGGGTAAAATGATCAATATCCACCCTTCCCTGCTACCCAAATATCCAGGTTTAGATACCCACCAGCGCGCTATTGATGCACAAGATAAAGAGCACGGAACTAGCGTCCATTTTGTCACCGAAGAACTCGATGGTGGCCCTGTGATCTTACAAGCTAAGGTTCCGGTATTTGAAGGTGATGATGCTGATATGCTAGCAAGCCGAGTGCTTACCCAAGAGCACTGCATTTACCCTATGGTCTGCAAGTGGTTCGTAGAGGAGCGTTTATCCATGGTTAATGGGCAAGCTATCTTAGACGGTAAAGCATTAGGCAAGCACGGTTACGCAGAAGAATAATTCGTCTAGCTGTACTCACAAAGTCAATCACTGAAGAGCAAGCCCTCTAAAATCAGCAAACAAAAAGGCCGCTTACTGACTTATTGGTTCACTAAGCGGCCTCTCTTTTGTTCGGTTCAACAGTGATACTATTCGGAACGTTTAGCTCAATGGCTCAGTTGGTGCTTGGCTTGCAACCTTTTTAGGTGCATAAGCAACATCTTCCAATCCTTGGTGGTTACTGCCAATTAACTCACCAAAATGAAACAGTGCGTATTCACCCGGTTTCATTCTAAACCACGCTTCATTCGCTGTTAGAGGTTGAGTCGCCACCACGGTAACCACATCATTTGGCGTAGTCTCTTCTTGGAAATTAATCTCAACATCTTCATCAATCAGGCTCGCATTACCAAAAGGTGCACGTCTTGTTATCCAGTACAAATGGTTCGTACAGTACGTCATCACATACTCACCATCGCTCAATAGCATGTTGAAAACCCCTTTCTCTCGCAGTTTGTCACAACACTCAGCCACAAAGCGAAACATGCCTTCCTTATCTTGAGGAGGCTCTGGAAAACGCTCTTCTAACTGTTTCAACAACCAACAGAAAGAGAGCTCACTGTCTGTCTCACCAACCGGCCTAAAGCGGCCACTAATCAGCTCATCGTAATCCGTTAGTTGACCATTGTGCGCAAAGGTCCAATACCGCCCCCACAACTCACGGGTAAAAGGATGTGTATTTTCTAGATTAACACCACCACGGTTAGCTTGACGGATATGACTGACAACAGCTTGGCTTTTAATTGGGTAGTTTTGAACCAACTCAGCGATCTTAGATTCACAACTCGGGTTAGGATCTTTAAACGTACGAAAACCCTTTCCCTCATAGAAGGTAATCCCCCAACCATCGCGATGCGGGCCAGTATTGCCTCCACGCTGCATCAAGCCAGTAAAGCTAAAACAAATATCAGTTGGCACATTCGCGCTCATACCGAGCAATTCACACATGGTTTCATCTACTCCCTATCAAAACCAATGGAGCCAAAACTGAGCTCCAATATCTGTAAACTATAATTCCATCTCTTTTTCGACAAGCTGAATCACAATGTGAATGATCTTAATGTGAATCTCTTGAATACGGTCAGCGTAACCAAAATGCGGAACTCGGATTTCGATGTCAGCACAACCGGCCATTTTACCGCCATCTTTACCGGTTAGCGCAATGGTTTTCATGCCTTTAGCTTGAGCGGCTTCAATCGCTTTTAGAATATTGGCAGAGTTACCTGAAGTCGACAAACCGAACAACACGTCACCCTTACGACCTACCGCTTCAACATAACGAGAAAATACGTGATCGTAGCCAAAATCATTACTCACACAAGACAAATGACTAGGGTCAGAAATCGCAATGCCAGCATAACCAGGGCGATTCTCACGGTATCGACCCGTCAGCTCTTCTGCAAAATGCATCGCATCACAATGCGAACCACCATTACCACAAGAAAGCACTTTGCCTTCTTGCTTAAATGAGTCAGCAATCAGTTTTGCCGCCGCTTCAATTTGAGCGATGTTCTGGTCATCACTCAAGAATTTGTTAAGAACGTCAGCAGCTTCGTTCAATTCACTTTTGATTAGGTCTTGGTACATAAGGCTTATCTCTTATATTTTTTTACGCCACTTATAGTACGTAAATGAGAGCTGAGGGTTTCCCCCTCTATTACCTGAGTTTACCCACAAACATGAAATAGTGTCGATACTTAAGCCCAAAGATTGCCACCTTAATTAACCTCTCACTACCGAACCGTCCAAATATTCGCCACCAACCTCTCACAATTAGAACTTTAACTCTATTGAGATCACTTTTTATCCACCTTGGTGTTTTACAAATATTTAATATTCCGTTTACACTTGACTGGTTAGACCTCTTACCTAAACTTAATAACAATAAGTGATCTCTGAAAAGGAAATCGATCATGAACATATTGCTCCCCCTACTCGGCATGACAGCCATCTTAGGTGTTTGCCTTTACCATAGAGTTAGTCTGATACGGGCGTTAGTTGTATTAACTGGCACGATGGTGGCCTTAACACTGCTCGATGGCGTGGCGGTTACTGGTTGGCTCTGTTACCTACTCACGGTTGCGATTTTTGCAGTCCCTACCGTTCGTCAGACCTTAATCAGTCACAAAGCACTTTCTGTCTTTAAGAAAGTTCTGCCGGCGATGTCTCAAACCGAAAAAGAAGCGTTAGAAGCTGGCACCGTATGGTGGGAAGCAGAGCTGTTTAAAGGCAAGCCTGAGTGGAAGAAACTTCAGAACATCGCTGACCCAAAGCTCTCTAATGCTGAGCAAGCTTTTCTCGATGGTCCGGTGAATGAAGTGTGTAAAATGGTCAATGATTACCAAGTAACACACGAGCTTGCTGACTTACCACCAGAAGTATGGCAATACCTGAAAGACCATAAATTCTTCGCCATGATCATCAAGAAAAAATACGGTGGTTTAGAATTCTCGGCTTACGCTCAATCTTTAGTTTTACAGAAGCTAACGGGCGTTTCTAGTGTATTGTCATCAACCGTTGGTGTACCTAACTCGTTAGGCCCCGGTGAACTATTACAGCACTACGGTACAGAAGAACAAAGAAACCATTACCTACCCCGTTTAGCGGAAGGTAAAGAGATCCCTTGTTTCGCTTTAACTAGCCCAGAAGCCGGCTCTGATGCCGGATCTATCCCTGATTACGGCATAGTATGTAAAGGGCAATGGCAAGGAGAAGAAGTACTTGGTATGCGTTTAACATGGAATAAACGTTATATCACTCTTGCGCCTGTCGCGACTGTATTAGGCTTAGCTTTTAAACTGCGCGACCCCGATGGTCTACTGGGTGACAAACAAGATCTGGGTATTACTTGTGCGTTAATTCCAACAGATTTAACCGGCGTTGAGATTGGCAATCGCCACTTTCCACTTAACGTTCCGTTCCAAAACGGCCCAACCCAAGGTAACGATCTCTTCGTCCCTATTGACTTCATCATTGGTGGCCAGAAAATGGCAGGTCAAGGTTGGCGCATGTTGGTTGAATGCCTGTCCGTTGGGCGGGGTATCACACTGCCTTCAAACTCAACCGGAGGCATTAAATCGGCTGCGCTGGCAACCGGTGCTTATGCGCGTATTCGTCGCCAGTTCAAACAACCGATTGGTCGTATGGAAGGGGTTGAAGAGCCACTTGCCCGCTTAGCAGGTAACGCTTATGTAATGGACGCTGCAAGTAACCTAACCGTTGCGGGTATCGACCTTGGCGAAAAGCCTTCGGTTATCTCTGCCATCGTTAAGTACCACTGTACCCACCGTGGCCAACGCAGCATCATCGACGCTATGGATATCGTCGGCGGTAAAGGCATTTGTTTGGGTCCTTCGAACTTCCTCGCTCGTGGCTACCAAGGTTCGCCTATCGCGATTACGGTTGAAGGCGCAAACATCCTAACTCGTTCAATGATCATCTATGGTCAAGGTGCGATTCGTTGTCACCCTTATGTACTTAACGAAATGGAAGCCGCTTACTCTGAAAGCAGTGATGCGCTTGATAAGTTTGATGCAGCGTTAGCAGGACACGTTAGCTTTACTTTGAGCAACCTAGTTCGCAGTTTGTGGTTCGGTATCACTGATGGTCGAGGATCAGATGCACCAACATCATCAAATAAAAGCGATCAGCAAACGCAGCGTTACTACCAACAGCTCAACCGATACAGTGCTAACCTCGCACTGCTTTCTGACATCTCGATGGCCGTGTTGGGTGGTTCATTGAAACGCAGAGAACGTCTATCAGCAAGACTGGGCGATATCCTGAGCCAACTGTATTTAGGTTCAGCAACGTTGAAGCGCTTTGAAAGCGAAGGCAGCCACGCTGAAGATCTACCGTTAGTCCATTGGGGTATGCAAGATAGCTTACGTCAGACTGAAGTGGCGATTGATGAATTCTTAGCCAACTTCCCTAATCCCGTGATTGGTCGCCTGCTTCGTGTTGTGCTTATGCCATTTGGCCGCATCCGTCGTGCCCCCAACGACAAACTGGATAGCCAAGTCGCACACATTATTCAAACACCGAGTGAAACACGTTCACGTATCGGCCGCGGTCAATACTTAGAAGCCACCGAATACAACCCTGTCGGCAAGATTGAAAAAGCACTCGAAGTGATTCTTCAAGCAGAACCACTGTTCGAAAAAGTCTGCAAAGAGACACATCAAAAACGCGCCTTCTTACGACTTGATCTTGTCGCTCAATTGGGACTTGAAAAAGGTATCTTAACGCAAGAAGAGGCAAACCTTCTGATTAGTGCTGAGGAGCATAGACTGTATACGATTAACGTGGATGATTTCTCACCAGAGGAGCTTGCAGCAAAGTCGCAGTACCCAGACCAATCGATTGATAACGTAGCCTAACATCGATAATCAAAACCAAAGTTAGACAGGTCGCAGAAAAACCAAAGGGACTCTCATGAGTCCCTTTTTTGTTAGCAGCTAAGCGAATCGCGCAGACATTCATGCTGTTGATGCGTTAGCACCGTGACACATCCATAACCTTTAAAACCTACTTTGGCGCATTAAGCTGCATCTCAGGTTGCGCTTGTTTCTTGGCTTTTACTTTACGAATCACAAACCAGATCAATAAACCCAATACAATCGCGGTAACATTGCCGACAACAATAATGATGATACTGCGCAGTCTTTCATGCTCACGCTCCTGAAGAATTCTCAATTCAGCGGCAATACGCTTCTGTTCTGCTAGAGCTTCTTCTTGAAGGCGGCGAGACTCAGCTAAATCAAGATCTTCAACAACACTGTACGATTGCTCTGTTATCGGAAAAATCAGTGGACGCTGGCTTGATGCATCCGTGGCATAGACCATCGCCGACCAGTTATAATCACCCAATTCACCAGTGTAAGGCGCCACTAAAGACACTTGCAGTGCATCGTCTTCCGGTTGACCTTGGATGTACGTCACATACTCATCAGGGGCTTGATGTTCAACATGAACAGCCAAAGAATTCGGCGCGATCATGCCATGCTCGCCAGAGACAACAATAGTATGAGGAGTTCCCGCTTTACGAGACTGAACAAAAGTAGCTGTGATTGGGGTTGGGTACACTAAGACTTGTTGTTCTTGCGCCCTCAAAAAAACACCATTACCCGAAGTAATACGAACTCGGTACTTACCCGGTTCCACATCAATCGGTAACGACACCGTAAACACGCCATCTCCAGCTTGTTCGTCAAAACCGGCACCGTCATCGGCAAACTCGCCTAACACAACAGGCACTGGGCGCGCTTCTTTCACTAAAGAAGCTTCATTTTCGACAAACTTGGTAAACGTCACCTTGAGTTTCACGCGGTCTAGAAAATCACGCAGTACCAGAGGTTTACCATCCGAAGTCAAACGAGCAGTAAACTTAATCTGCTCCGTTTGATACAACTTATTAGGAAACTCATCGGCGTCTAAAACAAGGTGAGACAAGAGCTTAATATGGTTTTTAGGTGAAACTTCGCCTACCGCTTGCCAAGGACCAGGCATCGGCTTGTCGATAGAGATAATGTCCATCGACGATTCTTGATACCAACGAACATTATCGGCATTGCGACTAGAGTAATATTTTTTACCGTCGGGACGAACCAATACGACAGGTTTAGAGTTATCGGTTCGATAAATCACAAAAGTAACTTGATCAATACTGGGGTCTACTCGAAATCGGTTGTCCAACAAACTCATTACGGACTCTGTCGCCGCATGTAAGCCAAAGCTTAGCAGCAATAAGTAACCGGTAGCCAATACCCTAAACATACTTTCTCCCTACAAACGCCAAAGGCAGCTTCCGCTGTTCTCGACGAGATCTAAACGACGTTGATGCGCCTCTACTTCATCGGCCGTAGCTCGTAAAACCTTTAGGGGTTTCCGACCACTTTCTACTCTTCGTATACTCTCGGCTTCACCTTCCTTTTGATCAGCGTTAAATTGCAGCGAAGTTTGTCCCCCCGTCATCAATAGGTAGACGTCAGCTAGGATCTCCGCATCGAGCAATGCACCGTGGAGGGTACGATGTGAATTATCGATACCATAACGTTCACATAATATATCTAGGTTATTTCTTTTCCCCGGAAATATCTTTTTCGCCATCGCCAAGGTATCGGTAACGTTACAGTAATCCTCTGTTTTACCAATGGCAGGGTTGAGTTTTTCAAACTCATAATCCATAAAGCCCGTATCGAAGGGGGCGTTATGGGCCACTAACTCTGCGCCTTTAATAAAATCAAGAAATTCGTTGTGGATCTCTCGGTATTCCGGTTTATCCACCAAGAATTCATCGGTAATACCGTGAACGCCAATGGCTTCTTCTTGAATCGCACGATCGGGCTTGATGTAGACGTGGAAGTGACGCCCAGTCAGCCTACGGTTGATGATTTCTACAGCACCAATTTCAACAATACGATGACCCATATAGTGAGGGCCACCTTCAGTATTCATACCGGTAGTTTCGGTATCGAGTACGATGATGCGCTTATTTTCGCGCGAACTGTTTTTTTCGTTCGCACGAGTTTGCTCGCTAGAGCGTCGTTCTGGAGTTCTGCTGGTATTCATAAGGATAACTGTGTCAGACTATGCCGATAATGTGCTTGAGGTAATAGTATCAAATCATGACGAAACAAGTTGAAATTTTCACTGATGGTTCTTGTTTAGGCAACCCCGGTCCTGGCGGCTACGGGATTGTCCTCCGCTACAAAAAAGTCGAGAAGACGCTATCCGGAGGCTTCACCCTAACAACCAACAATCGAATGGAAATGCTTGCCGCCGTCATCGCACTGCAAACTCTTAAAGAACCTTGCTCTGTGATTCTGACAACCGATAGCCAATACGTGCGTCAAGGCATCACACAGTGGATCCACAACTGGAAAAAACGCGACTGGAAAACAGCCGATAAGAAACCGGTGAAAAACGCCGACCTTTGGCAAAGGTTGGATAAAGAAACCGCGCGCCATAATGTTGATTGGCGCTGGGTAAAAGGACATGCAGGGCACAGAGAAAATGAGATGTGTGATGAGCTTGCAAGAACTGCAGCTGAAAACCCCACTCAAGCAGATACCGGCTACCAACCGAGCTAACGATCTTTTTAAAATGAGATGCCACGGCCTTAAGCAGAGACCAAAATGAGAAGCCGACCCTAGTCGGCTTTTTCGGTTTTTAAAGGGTATGTTGTTTTCTTGGAATGGACCGAGCAACGACTGTCGGTTCTAAAGCTAGCGCCAACCGGTGAAAAACGTCGTTTAAGATGCCAATGAGGCTTAATCGGTTTAAGTGGATAAGTTCGCTTACGAGCAACAATAAAATACTGACTTCCAGCAAAAGATGCACATCCACCTAAACTGTTCTCTAACCATGTCCAAATCGCTTGGTATTTACTCATTGGGACCAGCGCATAAGTATCACAATGAATCACTTCATAATTCAGTACACCTAACCAATCTTTTACTCGATTTGGTGTATACATACGCCCACTCCAAGGCAAAGCGTTTCTTCGCCAAGGCAGTAAACTGGCAAGTCCAGTAACACTAACAGGATTAAAACCCGTGATAATCATATAACCATCGTCTATCATGACTCGGTCGACTTCTCTCAATAACCTATGCGGGTCATTGCTATAGTCTAATTGATGGCTAAGCACCACAACATCAAAACTTTTCTCTAGAAAGGGCAAATTATAACCATCCGCAATCACATTATGTAATGGGTTCTGGATATCTAGGTTTACTTGATGTTGAATGTTACATGTGCAGCTAGAAATCTCACAACTGAGGCCTCCGAGCTTGAGCATATGGTAACCAAATAGTTTTGGGCACCACTCATCAAGTCGAGTTTGAATTGATTCTCTCAACCAGTCCCCATTGTGCAACTGTGCCCAAGTGTAAGGACGCTCAAACTGCTTTCTGCTACGTGCTGGCTTCATCAATAATCTATCTCACTTAATCTGTCTCACTAAAAAGTGACTGGAGATCCAATAATGTTACATATCAAAAGCATACCTGCATTTAACGACAATTACATCTGGCTGATTGAAAATAGCGATCGCCGTTGTGCTGTCGTCGACCCTGGTGATGCCGCTCCAGTATTAGAATACTTAGCACATCATGAGCTAACTTTAGATGCAATCTTGATTACACACCACCACCATGATCATATTGGGGGTGTTCCCGAGTTGGTAAGACAGCACCCAGGTGTTGATGTGGTGGGTCCAAAGAACGAGCCAATACCGACTCTGACTCATCCTGTCGACGATGGCGACCAATTAGAACTGTTCGGTGAAGTGTTTTTGGTCCTAGGGCTTAGTGGACACACCGCCGGTCATGTAGGCTATGTGGGGGACGCGAAACTATTTTGTGGCGATGTATTGTTTTCTGCGGGTTGCGGCCGGATCATGGAAGGCACACCACAACAAATGTTTGATGCACTTAATAAAATCACCGCACTCCCTCAAGAAACAGAAGTCTACTGCGCGCACGAGTATACCGCTGCCAATATCGCTTTTGCACTGGCCGTTGAGCCTGATAACCAACAGCTTCGCCAATATCGAGATCAAGTGAACCGACTCCGCGCTCAAAATAAGCCGACCTTACCCACGAATTTGAGACAAGAGAAATTTATTAACCCTTTCTTGCGTTATACCGAACCAAGTGTAGTAAAATCAGTGTCTAATCGTACTGAGCAGACCGATCCTTTATCTATCTTTACTGCTTTGCGTGTATGGAAGAATGAATTTTAACAAATACAAGCTTGTCACTCATAGGGAGAGGCAAGTATTATCAGCGACCGTTTATTAAAAAGGCTGTAACATGCGAGTTAAGTACAGCTGGGCTTTGGTATTACTACTTTCTGGTTGCCAATTAACTCAGTCAGAGAAACCAGACCAAGCTCCCGAGCAAACCAACACATCTCCTACTAAAGAAGTTTCTAAAGCTAACGCTTCACTAGAAGCCAAAGAACAACCAAAAGTTGAAGTTCCTATCGTTACCCCACAAACACAAGAAGATGTTTGGAAACGTATTGGGATGCAACTTAAAATGGAAGTACCCGACCAAAAGAAAGTCGATTACTACCGAACTTGGTATCTAAAGCACCCGAGTCATTTAAAAACCGTATCAAAACGTGCTGAACCTTTCCTCTATTTGATCACAACAAAGATTGAAGAAAGAGGTCTCCCTCTAGAATTGGCACTGTTACCCGTTGTTGAAAGCTCATTTGATGTGTTCGCATACTCTCACGGCAGCGCGGCTGGTCTATGGCAATTTATTTCAGGGACAGGTAAAGCGTATGGGCTAGAGCAGGATTTCTGGTATGACGGTCGTCGTGATGTGACGGCGTCAACCGATGCAGCACTCGACTTCCTATCCGATCTCAACCGACGCTTTGATGGCAATTGGAGCCATGCGATTGCAGCCTACAACAGTGGTGGCGGTCGAGTGAACAGCGCAATCCGCAAGAATAAGAAGCTGGGTAAGCCCATCGACTTCTTCTCTCTGGACTTGCCAAAAGAGACCAGCAGCTATGTACCTAAACTGCTGGCACTGGCTGATGTAATAGCCAACCAAGACAAATATGGCATTGAAATCCCTGCCATTCCTAACAAACCAGTCTTGACTCTCGTTGACCCTGAAGAGCAGCTTGATCTAGCGATTGCCGCGAACTACGCCGGTATTTCAGTGAAAGAGTTACAAAGCTATAACCCCGCTTATAATCAATGGGCAACGGCACCCAAAAAACATCAACGTCTATTACTTCCTTCAAACACAATTGATAAATTCAATAAACAAGTCGCTGCCAATAAAGGCAAGGGAATGAAGTTAGTACGTTACAAGATTCAGTCCGGTGACAGCATCAGTGTATTAGCAAGCAAATATAACACCACCAGCAAAGTGATTCGCTCGGCAAACGGTTTAAGCAACAACAATATTCGCATTGGTCAATACCTGCTCATTCCAACTTCCACCAAAGATGACAAAGCTTACGCGCTAAGCGCTTCAAACCGCCTAGCAAATACGCAATCAAAGAGTCGTGGTCAATATAAGCTAAACCATGTCGTAAAAAGTGGTGACAGCTTATGGACGATCGCTCGTGCAAACAAAGTCTCTCACCAATCATTGGCAAAGTGGAATGGAATAGGACCTCGCGACACACTGCATGTTGGCCAAAAACTGGTCATCTGGAAGAACGGTTCAGATGGTGCGATCATACGTACGATCTTCTATAGCGTAAGATCTGGTGACACCATCAGCGATATTGCAGCAAAGTTCAAAGTAAAAAGTGCAGATGTTGTAAAATGGAATACTTTACAGAACCATAAATACCTACAGCCCGGACAAAAACTGAAGCTGTATGTTGATGTAACTAAGGTAAGTGTATGAACCCGTCAAGTAACCCTCTCGTCATGCTGTTGGATATTTTTCGATCACCAACATCATGCTTCTTAGCACTGTATCAACGAAGTGCTTGGGGATGGCAACCCTACGTCGTATTAATGCTTAGTCCATTCTTATTTTGGGGCGCCTATTTTTCAAATGTCGATTTTGCATGGTTAAGTGCGGAATTATCGAAACAACTGGCTCAAACGAATCCTGACCAATTGGCGTTACTTGACAGCAATACTTTGCTCGCAAGTGAAATCATCAACGATGTACTGAGTCGTACGCTCAGCATCGTTCTATTGGCATTTTGGTTTAACCTAGCAACCAAACCAAGCCAACATAAGCATAATTTCTGGCGATGGTTTGCGGCCTCATCGGTTGTCATGTTTCCGGCAGTGTTAGGTGACATTGCAAGCTATGCAAGCCTAATACTCAAACACGGACAGGTAATGAACTATGCCGCTGATATCAACAGCTTAAACGGCTTAATTAAGTTACCATTAACCAATGATTGGTCGCAGTTTGCCAGCTCATTACCACTGCTATTACCATGGTACATCGTGCTCGGTTATGCCGCGGTATTAACGTGGACTGAGTTTGAACGCGGGCAAGCGCTTGTGATCTCAGGCTTACCATGGATTGGCTATTACCTCATCTGGGCACTCTATATTTTGATCTTCTAGACAGAATAAAGAAGGTGAGTGAGAATTCACTCGCCTTCTTTATCGACAGTCACTAGCGTACGAGCATCGAATAGCTTCTGACTATTGAGCCTGAAATGTCACTAGCATTGGGTTATGATCAGAAGCGTCCGTAATGGGCGTTTTTGCTTTTTCTAGATCTAATCCTCGATAAAACACATGGTCGAGCATCAACCCTGTTATAAACTGTGTTCGGTTATCAGGTGCAAAAGCGACTTCTGTCAAACCAACCTTTTCCAACGCCTCTTTCAATACCGCAAACCGAGCTTCACTCCAACTATTGAAATCCCCAGCAAAGATAACTGGACCACGGTACTTTTGCAGATTATTGGTTAAGCTCTCAAGCTGTTCTTCATAATCTTGTGTACCAAAGGTAAAGTTCACCGCATGAATATTGATGACCGCCAGTACTTCTCCATTGCTCAGCTGGTAACGAGACCATAGTGCGGATTTAGGCAGTCGCAGCCAAGGTTCTTCATGTGTATAAGCACAAGCTTCGAGCGGTGAATGCGTCGCCAAGTTAAGTACACCAGCACTTTCTTCAAAGGCTTCAAACGCATTCACATGAGTACTTTCCCACTGACCACTTGTCATCCATTGGCGAAGTTCTTGTGTCATGCTTGCTTCTTGCAGTAAGACTAAATCTTTTCCTGTCGACAGTTTATCCAACTCACTCTGCCAATGGCTGCGGTTTTGCTTGTAGATATTCCACACGGCAAGGCTTAATCCGTCGGACACATCAATCGCTTTCGGCGCTGGGTTCTGATAGCAACTATAAATATCATTGCTGGCATTATGAGAAAAAGTGATCAGGTTGGGTTTATTCGGGATCACAAAGATAATATGAAAACTAACAACAGCAAGTGTTATCAAAACTGCGATAACAATGATGATTTTCTTAAACATACAGCACTCTACCAGAAATAAAAAAGGAGCGATAAACGCTCCTTTTAAGGCAATAATTTTTATACGGCGTCTTCGTCTTCTTCGCCGGTACGAATACGGACCACACGTTCAACGTTAGTAATAAAGATCTTACCGTCACCAATTTTACCGGTTTGTGCCGTTTCGATAATGGTGTCAATACATTGATCGGCCACTTCGTCGGTCACAACGATTTCCAATTTCACTTTAGGTAAAAAGTCGACCATGTACTCTGCGCCTCGGTATAGCTCAGTATGACCTTTTTGACGTCCAAAGCCTTTAACTTCAGATACTGTCATACCCGTAATACCCACTTCTGCAAGTGCTTCACGTACATCATCAAGTTTGAATGGCTTGATAATGGCTTCAATCTTTTTCATGTTCATCCCTTAAACTGTGTGAATAACTTATTATCGGTTAGCTGTTATAAACATTCAATGAAAAAAGCCAGCGCTTTAAAACGCTGGCTTGAAACTTATCATATTGTTTAATCAGCGCTTTGAGAAGGTTTTACTTAAGGTTTGCGTAATAAGCGGCTAGATTCGCGATATCTTCGTCACTCAGCATTGAAGCTTGAGCCTGCATTACAGCAGCTAAGCCGCCACTACGTTGCTGATTTTTGTACGCGTTGATTGATGAAACGATGTATTGTTCGTTTTGTCCTTTCAGGTTTGGATAACCTGGTATCATCGCGATACCATCAGCACCATGACACGCCGCACAGATCGCGGCTTTAGCCTGACCGGCAACCACATCCCCCGCCAAAGCGTTACCACTCAATAGTCCAAGCCCAAGAACTAATCCTAGTGTAATTTTATTCATTTCATATTCCATTCATGATTTTTATTAATATGATGTTTAATTGTGACACAAACTTTTTTTACTTGCTCCACAGTGCTTCACAATCTTGACCTTCGTAGTTTTTATCTACGAATAAGCCTAAAACTGCGATCACTCGCTCATCATCCATTAATATTGGCGTTCTACGTCTTAGCCAACTTGGCACTTGGTACTCTTGAAAGAGCTTCTTGAGCTTTCGACTGTGGCCCCGCCCTACAGGGTGTGCCGACAATCCTTCAGGGTTAAAGATCACACGCAGTGACCCGCTAGTTTTGTTGAGACTAAAATATTGCCTATCACCATGGTGTGATACTCCTTCACTCGCCACTGAATTTAAGTGTAGCTCCCCTAAACCATCAGGCAGAACTAAACTCTGATCCATTGAGATACCACTTTGCCAGCTCGACAAGTCTGTGGCCTGTTTCACTAAATAGAGTTGGTGATTAAAACGTCGGACCTCGACATCATTCAACACCAGCTTAGGATTGGCGTCGGCCTGAGCACATGCCACCTCATCCCATAGAAGTTTGAGCTGCTTTTGGCTCGGCATTGGTTGATGACAAGAGCTGAACCACATTCTGAGTAATCGAGATCGCAACAAATCAGAATGTTGAGAGAGCACCTCAATACTCAAACTCTGCATCGTGCAATCCCCCAGCGCTTGCTGAAAGTGAGACTCTAATAACTCATCCAACAGTAACTCTTGCTCTGCACATAGCTGAGCGCTGCGACTGACCGACGCTCGGAAACTCGGCCAACGCTCAATCAGAGCGGGAGCAACCTGATGACGAATAAAATTCCGGTCAAAACGCAGATCTTGATTGCTCTCATCTTCCACCCAAGTTAACCCCATGCCTAAAGCTGTGGATTCAATCAGAGTGCGAGTGACTGACAGCAGTGGGCGAACCAAAAAAGCATCTCCAAACGGCATCACTTTCGCCATAGAAGAGAGGCCTTTAGGACCACTGCCACGCTTTAATGCCAATAAAAAGGTCTCTAGTTGGTCATCAATGTGTTGACCGGTAATGAGAACATCCCCTGGCCTAATATGTTGTTTGAAAACTTGGTACCTAGCATCTCGGGCTAGCTTTTCAATGCTCTCTCCACTGTTGGTATCTAACGAGACTCGTTCAATGAACAAGGGGACTGACAACGCCTCACACCATGTTTGGCACTGCTCTGCCCAGAGATTGGCATTTTGGCTAAGACCATGATGGACGTGTACCGCACAGCAATCAATGTGATTGGATTTCGCGTATTCGGTAGCCAATTCCAACAAAACTCGTGAATCGACACCACCACTGAAAGCGACAATCAACCGACAAGGCTTGAGCACGCTTTGGTGAAGTACAGATGTGAAAGTATCGATTAAGTGCGTCATGAGGCCAATAAACCAAGAGATAGTGTGTGAAAGGGGGGAATGTTTTAATAATAAAAAAGGGTTGGCACTGAGTCCAACCCTTTCATCATATTGTTACTTGAGCCTACCTTGCTTTAAAGCACGCTGATCAGCAGTAACCGTAACTCATTAGACGCTGATAACGACGCTCAAGAAGAGCATCGTTGTCAAACTGCTCTAACTCTTCTAGCTGTTTAACGAGCATATCTTTCATGTTCTGAGCGGTTTGTACTGGATCGCGGTGTGCGCCACCTAGCGGCTCCGGAATGATTTCATCGATAAGCTCAAGCTCTTTAAGACGAGGAGCGACTAGACCCATCGCTTCAGCAGCTTGCGGTGCTTTATCTGAATCACGCCAAAGGATTGAAGCACAACCTTCAGGAGAAATAACTGAGTACGTAGAGTACTGAAGCATATTCACATAGTCACCAACACCGATCGCTAGTGCACCACCAGAACCACCTTCACCAACAACGTTACAGATCACAGGAACTGAAAGGCCAGCCATCACTTTTAAGTTTTTAGCAATCGCTTCAGATTGACCACGTTCTTCAGCACCCACACCTGGGTATGCACCCGCCGTATCGATGAAAGTAATGATTGGCATGTTGAAACGCTCAGCGGTTTCCATTAAGCGTAACGCCTTACGGTAACCTTCAGGCTTTGGCATCCCAAAGTTACGGAGCACTTTCTCTTTCGTCTCGCGACCTTTCTGATGACCAATAACCATAACAGGGCGGCCATTTAGACGAGCCATACCACCCACAATAGCTTTATCATCCGCGTAAGCACGATCGCCCGCCATCTCTTCAAACTCGGTGAAGGCATGCTCCAGGTAATCTTTGGTGTAAGGACGTTGAGGATGACGAGCAAGTTGAGCTACCTGCCATGCACCTAGGTCACTAAAGATTTTCTGTTTAAGCTCTAAGCTTTTTTTCTCTAGTTGTTCGATTTCTTTGTCTAGATCTACCGCAGCGTCACCACCGTGACGAGAAACGTCACGTAGCGCTTCGATTTTTGCTTCAAGTTCAGCGATAGGCTTTTCAAATTCTAGAAAGTTCAGGCTCATCTATGAATCCTTGTTTATTCAGCTCCGCATTTGCGTAGCTAAATTTTAGTTAAATTCGAGTTCTACTTGGCTATTTCCAAGCAGCTGTTTTAATTCATCGAGTAATGTATCACTTGGCGTTACGCGCCATTCTGTGCCCAATGTTAACCGCGCTCTAGCGTCGGCACGCTGGTAGTATACATTGACTGGGACCGTTCCGGCTCTATAAGGTTCTATGATTTGACTAAAGCGTTCAAAAAATTGACCATTAATTTGGGATTGTTCGATGGATATCGATACCCCACGAGCATATTTTTCACGGGCGCTTCCTAAGTCCATGACCTCGCGCGCGGACATTTTAAGCCCACCATTGAAATCATCAAAGCTGACCTGTCCAGAAACGACCACTATTTTGTCTTTTTCAAGCAATTCGGCATAGCGATCGAGTGCATCTGAGAACAACATCACTTCCATACGACCCGATCGGTCGTCGAGGGTCATCAAACCAATTCGTGTTCCGCGCTTAGTCGTCATCACTCTGGCAGCAATGACCAAGCCTGCAATCGTTAATGACTGATCGCGACGCGTTGGTGTGGCATCTTTTAAACGACAGCTGGTGTATTTTGCCAATTCATTAATATAAGCATTAATCGGGTGACCCGTTAAATACAAGCCCAGCGTTTCACGTTCCCCTTCAAGCCAAACCTTTTCCAGCCACTTGGGCACTTGGGTGTATTTATGTTCAACCTCTTCCGGAGCGTCAGTCAACACACCAAACATATCCGATTGGCCGAAAGATTCAGCATGGTGATGTTGGCTCGCCGCCTTAACCGCATCTTTCAATGAGGCCATCATCGCTGCTCGGTGAGGGCCTAATCTATCTAAAGCTCCGGACAGAATCAACTTTTCGATAACACGCTTGTTCACTTTTTTCAGATCAAGTCGCGCACAGAAGTCGAACAAGTCTTTAAAGTAGCCGCCTTTATTTCGCGCTTCAATGATCGCTTCAATGGGCCCTTCGCCGACCCCTTTGATGGCTCCGATACCATAAACAATCGCGCCATCTTCATCCACATTAAAGCGGTATAAACCAGAATTAATATCAGGAGGCAGCAATTTAAGCTTCATGCGGAAACATTCATCAACAAGGCCAATAACCTTTTCGGTGTTATCCATATCTGCGGTCATTACTGCTGCCATAAACTCCGCAGGGTAGTGAGTTTTCAGCCACAGCGTTTGATAAGAAACCAGTGCGTAGGCCGCCGAGTGAGATTTGTTAAAACCGTAGCCCGCAAACTTCTCTACCAAGTCAAAGATCTTCATGGACAGTTCGCCATCAACACCATTGGCTTCAGCACCTTCTTTGAAGGTACCGCGCTGTTTTGCCATCTCTTCTGGCTTTTTCTTACCCATCGCACGACGCAACATATCCGCTCCGCCAAGCGTATACCCTGCAAGGATCTGAGCGATTTGCATTACCTGCTCTTGATACAGGATGATGCCATACGTCGGTTCTAGCGTCTCTTTAAGCGATTCGTGCTGCCACGTTTCATCAGGGTAAGATACCGCCTCTCTTCCGTGCTTACGGTCGATAAAGTTATCTACCATGCCTGATTGCAGAGGGCCCGGACGGAACAAGGCTACCAATGCGATAATATCTTCAAAACAGTCTGGTTGGAGACGTTTGATCAAGTCTTTCATACCGCGTGATTCCAATTGGAATACTGCGGTCGTTTCAGAGTTTTGTAATAAATTAAACGACGCTTGATCGTCCAGAGGAATCGATTCAATCCGAACCGGCGGTTTGCCCTCTTTTGCCAAACGCGGGTTGACTAAGCCTAGCGCCCAGTCAATGATCGTCAGGGTACGCAGCCCCAAGAAGTCAAACTTAACCAAGCCAGCGGTTTCTACATCATTCTTGTCGAATTGCGTGACCGGAAAGTTGCCTTCTGCATCAGCATAAATTGGCGCAAAATCGGTGATCGTGGTCGGTGAGATAACAACGCCACCCGCATGTTTACCGGCGTTGCGAGTACAGCCTTCTAGAATTCGACATTTATCAATCAGCTCACGGACTTCTTCATCGCCATCGTAAAGCTCTTGCAATGCAGGCTCGGCAAGGAACGCTTTTTCTAGTGTCATACCCGGATCGGGCGGTACCAGCTTAGAAATACGATCAACAAAGCCAAATGGGTGACCTAACACACGCCCTACGTCGCGAATAACCGCTTTTGCCGCCATGGTACCAAAAGTGATGATCTGAGAAACGGCATCACGACCGTACATCTCCGCAACGTGATCAATGACTTGGTCACGTTTATCCATACAAAAGTCGATATCGAAATCGGGCATGGATACACGTTCTGGGTTCAAGAAACGCTCGAAAAGTAGATCATATTCAAGTGGGTCAAGATCGGTGATATCCAATGCGTATGCCACTAATGAACCCGCACCAGAACCACGCCCTGGGCCTACTGGCACATCGTTATCTTTGGACCACTGGATGAACTCCATGACGATCAAGAAGTAACCGGGGAACCCCATGTTATTGATAACTTCTAGCTCGATTTTCAGGCGCTCATCGTATTCAGGTCGGCGTTCAGCGCGAACTTTCTCATCCGGGAATAGAAACGCCAAACGACGCTCAAGCCCTTCTTCTGATTTTTTAATCAAATAGTCTTCGATCGCCAGACCTTCGGTTGGGAAGTTAGGCAAGAAGTATTCACCCAAACGAACGGTTACATTACAACGCTTGGCGATCTCAACACTGTTTTCCAGAGCCTCAGGGATGTCAGAGAACAACTCACACATCTCTTCTTCACTGCGCAGATACTGTTGAGGGCTGTAATTTTTCGGTCGACGCGGATCGACCATCGTGAAACCGTCGTGAATCGCCACTCGGATCTCATGAGCATCGAAAAGATCTTCGGTTAGGAAAACTACTTCATTGGTTGCGACAACAGGCAGATCTTGCTGCTCAGCAAGCTCTAACGCGAAGTGGAGATAAGACTCTTCATCAGGACGACCCGTGCGAATCAGCTCTAAATAAAAACGATCTGGAAAGTGTGTTTTGTAAAACTCAACACTATTGGCAACCAACTCACGGTTGCCTTTCAGCAACGCCTTACCCACCTCACCTTCTTTGGCACCCGACAGAATAATCAGACCGTCTGCATTCTCAATTAGCCACTCTTTATCAATAACAGGCTGATGTTGAACATGGCCACGAAGGTAAGCCTTTGAAATCAATAATGTTAGATTGTTGTAACCTTTATTGTCCATTGCGAGAACAGTGAGCTTAGTCAACTCGTCACCGAATTCTGGAGACTGCATCAAGAAGTCAGCACCAATGATTGGTTTAATCCCGCAGCCATGGGCATTACCGTAAAACTTCACCAAGCCGCATAGGTTAGTAAAGTCGGTCAGTGCTAAAGCGGGCATACCCATCTCTGCAACTTTTTTAACTAATGGCGGTACCTTGGACAGGCCATCGACCATTGAAAAGTCACTGTGTACGCGGAGGTGAACAAATTTTGGATCTGACATTATTTTTCCTGAGTTCTAGACCTAAGCCTAGGATTACAACTGGATGTATTCTATTTTTTTCTACCGCAACTAAGCAACTTTATTCGCGACCTCGCTTCAATCACCATGATATTCTAATCAGTATGAAGCCGATTTCGATAGGACGCTCTAACCCTATTAAGTTGTCATCGATACGCTTTAATCGATACCTAATATACGTTTCACGGGTTTGAAACTTTTGCGGTAATGCTCGGTTACGCCGTGTTTTTCAATCGCTTCGAAATGTGCTTTGGTTGGGTAACCTTTATGTTGAGCGAAACCAAACTCTGGATGAAGTTTATCAAGCTCTTCCATCTCTTGGTCACGAACGACTTTTGCGATAATAGACGCCGCACTGATTTCAGCCACTCGCAAGTCCCCCTTCACAATCGCAAGACCATCCATCGGCAGTTCTGGGACACGGTTTCCATCTATCAACGCCATATCAGGTTGAACGCTCAAACCTGCGATAGCTCGCTGCATTGCCACCATGGTCGCTTGAAGAATATTTAGCTCATCTATCTCTTGAGGAGAACAACGGCCAACCGACCAAGCCAGTGCTTTCTCTTTGATTTCAGGAAGCAGTGCTAGGCGCTTCTTCTCTGACAGCTTTTTTGAATCGTTTAAGCCTTCAATTGGCTTCTTCGGATCGAGGATAACCGCAGCCGTCACAACATCACCAACCAAAGGACCACGTCCGACTTCATCCACGCCCGCAAACAGCTGGTATCCCTGAGGGTACTCAAAAGGAGGAAGCTCTTTTTTCTCTTTTACTGCCATAACTCATCTCTTCATGTTCGGTAAGTAAGCGCTTTATGCTTCAACAAAAGGTCGGCCAATCAATTTCAACACCGCGTTAGCCGCCTGTTTATCAGCATCTTTACGGATCCAGTGATGCATCTCGGTAAAGCGTGCGATCAAGGCACTGTTATCGGCTGATAGCATTTTATCGACAGACGGGAACAAAAAGTCTGGGTGACACTCTTCAAGAATATGCTCTTTCACGATCTCTTCACCCGCGAGGATATTCGGTAGCGACACAAATTCTGTGATCGACAATTTCTTCACGATATAGCCAGTGAGCTTATTGACCTTGTAGCCGACGACCATCGGACGCTTAAGTAACATACATTCAAGCGCCACGGTACCTGAAGCCAAAAGCACAGAATCAGCCGCGGTAATCACATTGGTTGCCGTATCTTCAACTAACGTGAATTCAAGCTCAGGAGCCGTCGATTGCCAGATCTCGATAAACTGTTTTTTTCGCTGTTCATTGACCAGCGCAACAACAAAGTTGATATCAGGGTACTTCTGCTTAACACGCTGGCAAGTTTCGATAAAGGGTTGAGCAATCAAACCCATCTCACCACCACGACTGCCCGGTAATACGGCGAGCCAAGGCTTATCTTGGTCTAAGCCCAGCCGTTCTCGAGCGTCTCGTTTACTCGGTTCCAAAGGCAATGCATCTGCTAACGTGTGACCAACAAACTCACAAGCAACGTTATATTTATCGTAGAACGCTTTTTCGAACGGCAAGAAAGCCAAGACCAAGTCGGTTGCCTTGTCGATTTTAAAGATACGCTTTGGACGCCAAGCCCATACGGAAGGGCTCACGTAATGCACCGTTTTAATGCCTGCTTTTTTGAGATCCAATTCAAGTCTTAGATTGAAGTCAGGCGCATCGATACCGACAAACACATCGGGTGGGTTTTGAGTGAAATGCTTAACCAGCTCTGCTTTTACTTTTAACAAGCGAGGTAAACGGCCAAGCACTTCAACTAAGCCCATCACGGCCAACTCTTCCATTTCGAAAAGAGACTCACAACCCAGCGCTTTCATTTTCGGGCCGCCAATGCCAACGAACTCAGCATTCGGGTATTGTGATTTGATCGCTTTGATAAAGCCTTCACCCAGCGTATCGCCTGACAGTTCTCCAACAACAATACCCACACGCAGTGGTTCATTCGAAACAAAGTTCGAGCTATTGGTTTGTGTATCTTGCTGTGCCATAGTTTTTCCTTGTTGCTTAAAGCAAAAAAGATCGCCTAATAAGTAGCGATCTTTTTGTTATACCATTCTGACGAAATAATTATTGCCATACTCACGTTGATTGGTACATAACCACATCAAGTATTAACGAATAATACCGCGTTCAGAGCTCTCTAGCATTTCTAGCATAAGGGCTATCGAAGTAAACTCTTTCGCCATTTCAACTAAAGCTGCTTTCGCTTCTTCAAGTGTTTTACCTGAACGGTATAACTCTTTGTACGCTTTCTGTAATGCACGAATTTCTGGTTTCTCAAATCCGTTACGCTTCAAGCCTACTAAGTTAAGACCGAATGGAGCAGCATGGTTACCCTGTGCAAGCACGTACGGCAGTACATCTTGAACAACCGCAGAACAGCCACCAATATAAGCGTAAGCACCAATTGAGCAGAATGGGTGAACGGCAGAAAGAGCCATAACACCCGCGTAATCGCCCACCGTTACGTGACCACCAAGAATAGCGTTGTTACCAATGTGAGTGTGGTTACCAACAATAACATCATGCGCTACGTGAGCATTAACACAAAGTAAATTGTCATCACCAATCACAGTGGTTGCTTTGTCTTGTACCGTGCCGCGGTGAATTTGAACAGCTTCACGGATCACGTTGCGATCACCGATCACAACCGTCGTCTCTTCACCGCCGTATTTCTTGTCTTGGTTTTCTTCACCAATAACAGCGTGTGGGAAGATACGGTTTTGTTTGCCAATGGTTGTGTGACCTTTGATCACCACATGCGACATCACTTCGGTGTCGTCACCAATTGTCACGTTACCAGCAATGTAAGTGAAAGGCCCAACCGTCACGTTAGCACCGATAGTGACATCACCTTCGATGACGGCTGCCGGGTGAATTTTCGCTGTTTCATGGATCATATTAAAACTCTCTGCGAGCACATTTAAGTTCAGCCGAACATACAACCACGCCGTCAACTTTTGCAACACCGTTGAACGATGCGATACCACGACGCTCTTTTAAGAATTCAACGTCAATAACCAGTTGGTCACCAGGTACCACCGGCTTACGGAATTTTGCTTTGTCGATACTGGCAAAGTAGTACAGCTCATTACCAGAAGGCGCACCGAAAGATTTGAACGCTAGAAGGCCTGTTGCTTGTGCCATTGCTTCTAAGATCAACACGCCCGGGAATACCGGAAGCTGAGGGAAGTGGCCTGTGAACTGAGGTTCGTTAACAGAGACATTCTTAATTGCGGTCAGTGTTTTTTCTTTTTCAAAGCTAGTCACACGATCAACCATTAAGAATGGGTAGCGATGAGGTAATAGTTCCTGAATTTCAGTAATGTTCATCGTTGTCTGTTCAGTAGTCAAAGTCGTATTCCTGTGTATATTCTTTATTTAATTAAAAGGATTATAAACGAAAAAGACTCGCTGTACGCGAGCCTTTTATTAGAAATGCTGGAATTATGATTCCACGCTCTTCTCGATAAGTTTTTCAACGGACTTCAAACGCTTGTTCATTTCATCAATACGATGAACACGCGCTGCTGTTTTACGCCAATCTTTATTTGGCTGTAAAGGAATACCCGAAGAGTACATGCCTTTCTCAGTGATGCTGCGCATTACCATCCCCATACCGGTGATCGTAACGCCGTCAATGATTTCAATGTGACCATTAATCACACAGCCACCACCAATAATACAGTACTTACCTATCGTTGTGCTGCCAGCCACAGTAGTACCACCCGCAAGGGCTGAACCATATCCGATGTGAACATTGTGAGCAATCTGAAGCTGATTATCTAGGATAACATTGTCTTCAATGATCGTGTCATCTAATGCACCGCGGTCAATGCTGGTACACGCGCCGATTTCGACTCGGTTACCAATGCGAACGGAACCGACTTGCGGAATCTTAACCCATTCGCCTTTCTCGTTCGCATAACCAAAGCCATCAGAACCAATAACCGTGCTTGATTGAATCAAGCATGCTTCACCAATCACAACGTCATGGTAAACACTTACGTTAGCCCATAGCTTAGTACCAGCGCCAACTTTCGCGTTTTTACCAATAAAACAGCCAGCACCGATGATCACATCATCACCCAGTACCACACCAGATTCAATCACAGCATTTGCACCAATGGACACATTTTGCCCAATGGTTGCGTCGCCTGAAATTGAAGCAGAATCAGCAATCTCCGCCGCAGGGGCAGGCGTTGTATCAAGCGCTTGAGCAACTTTAGCAAAAGCCACGTAAGGGTCGCTGACCACAATCACATTGGTTTTACACAGTTCACGCTCACTCTCTTTAACCATAATAGCAGATGCTTTACAGTCACTTAGAAGCTTGCTGTACTTCGTGTTCGAAAGGAACGTAATGCTCCCTTCTTGCGCTTTATCCATAGGAGCAACAACTGAGACAGTGATGGCACCGTCTCCATGTAACTCCCCTCCGGTAATCGTTGCCAATTCGGCTAAAGTCAGGTTCTTCATATAACTTATTTCAGTGATTTAATTACTTGCTCAGAGATGTTGTATTCAGGCTTGCCGTATTGCAGAGCTTGAGTATCAATAATCATGTCGTAGCCTTCTTTCTCTGCAACTTTAGTGACAGCATCTTGAATCACTTTGAATAGTTTTTGCTTCTCTTGTGCTTCACGACGTTGACTGGCTTTTTCTAATGCTTGAGCTTTGATTTTGTACTTACTGTCTAATTGGCCAACTTCAATGCGAAGCTTCTCAACTTCGTCAGGGCCTAGCAGTTCGCCATCACGCTTAAGTTTTTCAATCTTCGTTTTCGCTTCGGCTTGAATGCTCTGCAGCTCGGCCGCTTTATCTTTGAATTCTTCCTGCATTTTTTGAAGAACAACTTCGCGCTGAGGTAGAGCCTGGAATACTTGTGCAGTGTTTACAAAACCCACTTTTTGCGCAGCTTCAGCCGCTGTTGCAAAGAAAGAAGAGCTAAGAACTACAAGGCCTAAACCCGCTGCTTTAATCATATTTTTCAAAATATTGTCCTTTAAATATTAGAAAGTTCTACCAATGGTAAATGTGAAGAATTCCTCATCATCACCTTCGTAAATTTTAACTGGTTTCGCTAAAGAGAAAACCAGTGGGCCCATCGGTGACATCCACTGAAGAGCAGCACCATAAGATGAACGGTAATTGGTTGGATCAGAGTAATCGTAGTAATATTGGCCACCACTATTAGGCCTACCACGATCTACGAATTCTGTATCCCATACACTGGCCATATCAAAGAAGACACTGGTTCGGATCTGACTTCGTACTTCATCTGAAGCAAACGGCGTTGGTACGATTAACTCTATACTAGCCAAAGCCACCGCGTTACCACCAACCGAATCATCGGTTGCAGAGCTGTAGGTAGGGTTATTACCGGAGCTACTGCCGTAAACCGCTTTTGGACCTGCCGAGTTAGAGCCAAAACCACGTAGCGTAGTGAAGCCACCCGCATAGTAGTTTTCATAGAATGGGAACAAGTTGTCGTTACCATCTGTTTTACCGTAACCATTACCATAGCCTAATCGGCCACGCATCAATAGAGTGAACTCATGCTTTTTGGTCAGCGGTATGTAATGTTTTACATCGTACTGCAATTTAAAGTACTTAACATCCGAACCTGGTACTGTCATTTTGGCAAAAGCACGTTGATGGTTCCCCTCTGTTGGGAAGAAACCACGGTTAAGATTATTACGAGTCCACGAGATATTGATATCGAAATCATCCGTTAAGATATTTTCGTTTCCATATTGGTTAATACTTCTCGTGAACTGTTCAACTTGGACATAAGTTGGTACGTTACCGATCTTGTTGTGCGTATAACCAACACCAAACTCGATGCGATTAAGCTCGTCGACTGGGAAACCCCATGTTAGGCTGGTGCCATAACTTTGGTTATTATAATCAACAATACCCGCCTCAGAGGCTTCGAATTCATTATAAAATATCTTCCCACCTAAACTGACACCATCAAGGTTCCAGTATGGGTCACGGTAGTCTAAGCTCAAGTTTTTTTGGTAATCGTTCATCATGGCACTAACGCCAACACGATTACCAGTACCAGCAAAGTTATCTTGTTGCAGACCAACTTGGAAACTAATACCAGATTCCGTGCCGTAGCCGACACCGAAGTTAATACTGCCTGAGTTCGCTTCTTTCACGTTGTAAACCAAATCAACTTGGTCTTCAGTGCCAGGAACTCGTACCGTTTGTACATCTACCGTTTCGAAGTAACCTAAACGGTTAAGACGGCTCTTACCGGTATCAATCGATTTCGAGTTAAGCCAACTGCCTTCCATCTGACGCATCTCACGTCGTAACACTTCATCTTTGGTCGAGTTATTCCCTGTAAAACGAATATCACGAACATAAATACGGCTACCCGCTTCTACGTTGATCACTAATGAAACTTCTTTCGTCTCATCATTAAACTCTGGGATAGTACGAACCTGCGGGTAAGCATAACCGGACTCACCAAGAATTCGTTTTACGTTCTCTTCCAATGATGTCACGGAAGAACCGTTATAAATATCGCCATCCTCAAAAGGTACTAAGGCTGCAAAATCCGCTTCACGCCCTATCAGATCACCACGGAATTTGACCTCTTTAACGGTATAGGCTTCACCTTCATCAAGACCAAGAGTGATATAAACCCCTTTCTTGTCGGGAGAAATCGCTACATGCGTAGAATCAACCTTAAATTTCAGGTAACCACGGTCAAGGTAGTAAGATTTTAGCGCTTCGATATCGCCGGCCAGTACTTGCTTCTGATATTTTTCATCTGCAAGAAAATTCCACCATGCGACATTCGCGTTCAAGTTGAAACGACTCAATAATTCAGCATCAGAAAAAACTTTGTTACCGATAAAGTTAATTTGCTGAATCTTCGCGGATACCCCTTCAGTAAACACAAACTTAAGGTCTGCACGATTACGCGGCAAAGGCGTAACAACGGCTTTTACTGTCGCGTTATATTTACCAACGCTGTAGTAGAAGTCTTCAAGACCTTTCTCGATGTTACTTAAGGTTGTTCGATCAAGCGCTTCCCCTTCACGAACACCAGATGCATCTAGGTTCTGTTGAAGTTGCTCCTCTTTGATCGCCTTGTTACCTGAGAAGGAAATACTGGCAATAGTGGGTCTCTCTTTCACTTGAATAACGAGAACACCTTCATCACGAAGCACTTTAACGTCTTCAAAATTACCTGAAGCATACAGTGCACGAATGATCTCAGAGACATCGCCTTGATCTACTTCGTCGCCAATACGAACTGGCATTTTAAGTAGAGCAGCACCAAGTGCAACACGCTGTAAACCTTCGATTTTAATGTCTTTAACCACAAAGTTTTGTGCTCCATTCGCAGCCACACTGGTGGCTAATAGACTTGCGAACAGAATTTGCTTAATCGCCATACTTATTCTAATTATTCCTTGCTACTACCAATTCCTGTGAGAAACCATTCACAGACGAGTAAAATCATTAAATATTGCCAGAGCCATCAAAGAGAAGAGAATTGCCCCTCCCACTCGGTATCCCATTTCCTGAAATTTTTCAGGGACAGGTTTACGAGTAACAGCTTCAATAGCAAAAAAGAGCAAATGTCCGCCATCAAGCATCGGTAGCGGAACCAAATTAATAATCCCTAAGTTAACACTAATCAGAGCTAAAAAGCCTAAGAAGTAAACCAGACCGTATTCGGCGGTTGTACCGGCACCTTTAGCAATTGAAATCGGGCCACTTAGGTTATTTAAGCCAACATCGCCAACGATGAGCTTTTTAAGCATTGTCAGTGTCAAGTCAATGATTTGACCTGTTTTATCAAATGCTTTCCCTACAGACTCAATTACACCAAATTGTAACTCAAAGCGATAATCTTCTGGCCATTCTGCGACTTCTGGAGCAATACCTGCATAGCCGATTGTCGAACCATCCGAAAGCTCGCGACTTTTCGGTGTCATAACCAATGACTGCTCAGCACCGTTACGCAATACGACAAGATCTATAGATGTCATCGGGTTTGAACGAATAGCCTCAACCACCGACGGCCACTTTTCAATCGACTGCCCATTGATTTCTACAATTTTGTCGCCGGCTTCTAGGCCAGCCGCAGAGGCCGCGCCATTATCAATCACTTGGGCAACGACAGTCGAGATCTCTGGAGAATACGGTTTAAAGCCAAGCGTCGTCATCGCAGATTCAGTTTCTGGGTTAAACGACCAGTCTGAAATATCCAATGTCACCTGTTGTTCAAAGCCAATATCGTCAGGAGAAGAAACCGTTACTGTCATGGATTGGTCACCAATATGTGATATCAAACCCATGTTTACTGATTCCCAATCTGCGGTTTTGATTCCTGAAATAGATTTAAGTTCCATTCCACTTTCAATTCCGGCTTGTGCCACAATAGATTGCGGAATGACTTCACCAATAACAGGCTTAACCGCCGGTACACCAATCAAAAAGACCAACCAATACGCAAAAACGGCAAAGATAAAGTTAAATGCAGGGCCAGCACCGACAATGGCGGTTCGTTTCCACAATGGCTTCTTATCAAAAGCGTACTGTTGTTCATCTTCAGAAAGGTCGTCAACACGCCCATCAAGCATCTTAACGTAGCCGCCTAATGGAATAACAGACAAACTGTATTCCGTGCCATCACGACCCACTTTGCTCCAGATTGATTTACCAAAACCAATCGAGAATTTCTCAACTTTCACACCACAGCGACGCGCAACCCAGAAGTGTCCAAACTCATGAACTGCGACCAGAATGCCAAGCGCTACAATAAAGGAGGCGAAGTTCCATAGAATTCCACTCATGCTAGCTGCTCTTTAATAAATTGGATGGCTATTTGACGAGACATACTATCGAGCTCGAGAAGGCTTTCCAAGCTATCTAAGCCCTCAGAGTTATGTTGTTCACATACTTTTCTCATCACATATTCGTTAATGACAGCAATATCGGTAAATTTCACCCGCTTGGTCAAGAAAGCATCGACGGCAATTTCATTTGCCGCGTTAATGGCAGTGGTTGCGTGCTGACCTAAGTAGCACGCTTCAATCGCGAGTCTTAAACACGGGTAACGAGTCAAATCAGGATCTAAGAACGTCAGCTCACCAATTTTAGTAAAGTCCAACGGCTTAACACCCGCTTCAGTACGCTCAGGGTAAGACATGGTCAAAGCAATAGGGGTCGCCATATCGGGTTCGCCCATTTGAGCAAGCACAGAGCCATCTTTAAATTGGACCATAGAATGAATCACTGACTGAGGGTGAATAATGACTTTTAACTGCTCCTGAGAAGCATTAAATAACCATTTCGCTTCAATGTACTCTAAGCCTTTATTCATCATCGTCGCAGAATCGACAGAGATCTTAGGCCCCATCGACCAGTTGGGGTGCGCAATGGCTCGTTCAGGGGTGACTGATTCGAGTTCAGCAATGTCGGTATAACGGAAAGGGCCACCAGAACCAGTCAAAAGAATATGATTAACACCGTTTTCTTCGAGATCACAACGACCTAGGTTAGTTTGTACATTTTGTGGTAGGCATTGAAAAATAGCATTATGTTCACTGTCGACCGGAAGTAGCTCAGCACCGTATTTTTCTACGGCGTCAATAAACAACTGCCCTGTCATAACCAAAGCTTCTTTGTTTGCAAGCAGGATACGCTTACCCTTTTTAACCGCAGACATAGTAGGAAGTAATCCTGCCGCACCAACAATTGCAGCCATTACGGTGTCCACTTCTTCGAGGGAAGCAACCTGACACACCCCTTCATCTCCAGAAAGTACTTGGATATTAGGGTGTTCCTCAGACAACATTTCAGCGAGCTGGGACGCTGCATTTGGGCAAGCCATCGCAACATAGCTTGGTCGCCACTTTTCAACTAACGCCAGCATCTTTTCAACGTTCGAGCCAGCAGCCAGAGCAATAACCGAATACAGTTCTGGATTTTGCTCAACGACTTTGAGTGTACTCATGCCAATTGAGCCAGTAGCGCCAAGGATAGTTAGATTTCGCATCGAATATGACCGTAGAAATGTAGTAAAGGGCAGCAGAGTTACCACCCTTTTTATTAGAGAGCTAAATAAAGCAGTGCAAAGACAGGGAACGCAGCGGTTAAGCTATCTATTCTATCAAGAATACCACCATGACCTGGGATCAGATTACTGCTGTCTTTGACCCCTGAAGCACGCTTAAACATACTTTCAACAAGGTCACCTAGAACAGAAATCACAACCGTCACGAGGGTAATAACAATCATGTTAAGCGGACTTGTAAATTGAATATCAAACAAGCCAGCAAAGATCCAAGCCACAATCACCGCTGCTATAATACCACCAACAAGACCTTCAATCGTCTTATTAGGGCTTACCGCGGGCGCCATTTTTCGCTTACCAAAGCTCTTGCCTGAAAAATACGCACCACTATCTGCCGCCCATACCAGCAAGCAAACAAACATTACAAGCTTTGCTCCGTGGTAAGGATCCACATCGATACCATTGGCACGCAAAATAACGACACTCCAGAAAAAGGGTAATAGAGTCAAAATACCAAATGCGTGTCGAAGAAGAGAAGAATTTTTCCATGCTGGCATCGACTTAGGGTAAGTCACTGCCATACCACTTGCGATAACCCACCAAACCGCACCAATAATAAGAATGGCGTAGTGAATGCTAGATAAATGATTAAGACTAAAAGCATCAAACGGGATAAAAGCAAAACTGGCAGCACTGACCGCTACCGTTGGAATCAGTGCTAGGTAACGCGATTTACTCTCAACAAACTGAGTCCACTCCCAAAAGCCCAGTAGAGCGATTACCGCTAATGAAAGAATAAATGTGGGAAGTGATAACTCAAAAATGCCTAGAATAACTAGGGGAGCTAAAATCAACGCCGTTATAATTCGTTGTTTCAAAACAAAAAATCCTTATTAACTGCCCATCATGGCTTTAATTTGCTCACCGGTGCATCCAAAACGACGCTCACGATTTACAAACCAAGTCACAGCTTCTACTAAGCTGTCTTCATTAAAATCTGGCCAGAATTGTTCAGTAAAATACATTTCGGCATAAGCCAATTGCCACAGCATAAAATTACTAATGCGGCATTCACCACTCGTTCGGATCAACAGATTAACTTCAGGAATATCCGCCATTGTTAGGTGCTGTGTAATCATAGATTCATCAATGTCTTCTACATTAATATCACCAGACTTTACCTTTCGGGCAATGGAGGTCATTGCTTGTTGAATATCCCACTTGCCGCCGTAGTTGGCCGCAATATTAACAATCATACCAGTATTATTGCGAGTCAAAGCTTCCGCTTCTTCTATCTTCTTTTGTAATCGATCATTGAAACGACTTTTGTCACCAATAACACGAAACTGTAGATTGTTTTTATGAAGTTTTTTCACTTCACTAGATAGAACTGAAATGAACAATTCCATCAATATACCGACTTCTTCTTCAGGACGACGCCAGTTCTCACTACTGAACGCAAACAGCGTTACGGCTTGGATACCCAGTCTAGCAGCAGAAGCGATGGTTTTTCGAACGGCTTGAACACCGTTTTTATGGCCAAATACGCGAGGCTTGCCCTGAGCTTTTGCCCAGCGGCCATTACCATCCATAATGACAGCAATGTGTTTAGGAAGAGAGTCTGTGAACGCTTGAGAATTATGCATAAAAGAGTGAATCAAATTCTAATAGTCGAACAGAGTAGCATAAAAAAACGCTGCACCGTGAGTACAGCGTTTTTCCGGAAAGAAAAGAATATGGAAAATTAAACTTCCATCAACTCTTTTTCTTTAACAGCTAGAACTTCGTCTACGTTCTTAACCGCAGCGTCAGTTAGCTTTTGAATTTCGTCTTGTGCTTTACGATCTTCGTCTTCAGAGATTTCTTTATCTTTAAGAAGTGCTTTTAGATCGCCATTCGCGTCACGACGGATGTTACGGATAGCAACACGGCCACCTTCAGCTTCGCCACGAACAATTTTAACGAGATCTTTACGACGCTCTTCCGTTAGCGGTGGAAGTGGAACACGGATAACTGTACCCGCAGACATAGGGTTTAGACCTAGGTCAGATGTCAGGATTGCTTTTTCAACGAGTGGCGTCAGTGTTTTATCAAACACTGTAATCGCAAGTGTACGCGCATCTTCAGCGATAACGTTCGCTACTTGAGCCAAAGGTGTTGGCGCACCATAGTACTCAACAGTCAGGCCAGAAAGTAGGCTCGGGTGAGCACGACCTGTACGAATTTTTTGTAGGCTGTTTTTTAGTGCATCAACACTTTTTACCATGCGCTCTTGAGCGTCTTTTTTGATTTCGTTAATCACAATTTCACCTTGATTATGTTCTTTCTTCAAGAAAGCTTTTTATTTGGAGTGATAAGGATAAGCTTACCAAAGTATAACGCCTCAGTAAGCCCGAAAAATTAGTCAGCGTCGCTGATTAATGTACCTTCAGTTTCACCCATAACCACGCGACGTAGGGCGCCTGGTTTATTCATGTTAAATACACGGATTGGCATTTTGTGATCACGTGCTAACGTAAATGCAGCCAAGTCCATCACTTTCAATTCTTTATCAAGAATCGTGTTGTAAGACAACGTATCATACAGCTCTGCGTCTGGGTTTGCTACAGGGTCAGCAGTAAATACACCATCTACTTTTGTCGCTTTTAGAACGACATCAGCTTCAATTTCGATACCACGTAGACATGCAGCAGAATCCGTAGTAAAGAATGGGTTACCTGTCCCCGCCGAGAAGATCACAACGCGACCTTGGCGTAATTGGCTGATTGCATCTGCCCAGTTGTAGTCGTCACACACACCTTTCAGAGGGATGGCTGACATTACACGTGCGTTTACGTAAGCGCGGTGCAGAGCATCACGCATTGCAAGTCCGTTCATTACCGTTGCAAGCATCCCCATATGGTCACCAACAACGCGGTTCATACCTGCTTCAGCCAGGCCCGCACCACGGAAAAGGTTGCCGCCACCGATAACAACGCCTACTTGAACACCTAGTTCAACCAATTCTTTCACTTCTTGAGCCATACGATCAAGGATCGTCGGGTCAATACCAAAGCCCTCTTCGCCTTGTAGTGCTTCACCGCTAAGTTTTAACAGAATACGTTGATATGCCGGTTTAGGGTTCGTAGTCATGGAGTTTACCTTCCAAAGAGTTGATGATTAACAGTCATGGATAAAAACTGAGCCAGTCAGTTTGCATTCATTACCACTAAAATCGAAAAATAATTCATTATTCATAAAAAGACCGCAGCATTTGCCACGGTCTCTTTTCAAACAAATACGCTAAGGATTAACCTTTTTGTACCGCTGCAACTTCGTCAGCAAAGCTCATTTCAGCTGCTTTCTCGATGCCTTCACCAACTTCTAGACGTACGAAGTCAGATACTGAAGCGCCTTTCTCTTTAAGGATAGCGCCAACAGTTTGCTTAGGCTCCATGATGAAAGCTTGACCAGTTAGAGAGATTTCGCCTGTGAATTTCTTCATACGGCCAACAACCATTTTCTCTGCGATTTCAGCTGGTTTGCCTTCGTTCATAGCGATTTCAACTTGAACGGCTTTTTCTTTCTCTACTACGTCAGCAGGTACGTCTTCTGGGTTTAGGAACTCAGGACGTGATGCAGCAACGTGCATTGCAACGTGCTTAAGCGTTTCAGCTTCGCCTTCACCTGCAACAACAACACCGATTTTCTCGCCGTGACGGTAAGAAGCAAGTGCAACACCTTCAACGAATTGTACGCGACGGATGTTGATGTTTTCACCGATCTTAGTGATTAGTGCGATACGTGCTTCTTCAAACTTAGCTTGAAGTGCAGCGATGTCTAGACGTTCAGCTAGAGCCGCTTCAGCAACTTCGTTAGCGAACGCAAGGAAACCTGCATCTTTAGCTACGAAATCAGTTTGGCAGTTCACTTCAAGAAGAGCAGCAACGCCACCTTCTTCTTTAATGATGATTGTGCCTTCTGCAGCAACGTTACCAGCTTTTTTAGCTGCTTTCGCTGCACCAGATTTACGCATATTTTCAATTGCTAGCTCGATGTCGCCTTCAGCAGCAACAAGCGCTTTTTTACATTCCATCATGCCCGCTGCTGTGCGTTCACGAAGTTCTTTAACTAGAGCTGCAGTTACAGTTGCCATTCTCTATTCCTTAGTAAATTCTAAAAAAGATAAAAAACAGGGGCCTCATTAATTGGCCCCTGATATTGACTGTATTCAGTCCATTAAGCCATCTATTGTGACCGCTTAATATGAACTAAATATGGCTCAGAGCCGCTATTATTCAGCTTCTACAAAACCGTCTTTTTCAGCAGCTACAGCAGCAACATCTTTGTTACGACCTTCTTTAACCGCGTCTGCAGCAGCGTTTAGGTAAAGCTGTACTGCACGGATTGCATCATCGTTACCAGGGATAACGAAGTCAACACCGTCTGGGTTAGAGTTAGTATCAACAACAGCGTAAACTGGGATACCTAGGTTGTTTGCTTCTTTAACTGCGATATGTTCGTGATCAGCATCGATTACGAATAGAGCGTCTGGAAGGCCGCCCATGTTCTTGATACCACCAAGAGATTTCTCTAGCTTCTCCATTTCACGAGTACGCATTAGAGCTTCTTTCTTAGTAAGCTTGTCGAAAGTACCGTCTTGAGCTTGCGCTTCAAGTTCTTTCAGACGCTTGATAGACTGACGAACAGTTTTGTAGTTCGTTAGCATGCCGCCTAACCAGCGGTTGTTAACGTAGTACTGGTTGCTGTTGATAGCAGCTTCTTTAACAGCTTCAGATGCAGCGCGCTTAGTACCAACAAAAAGAACTTTACCTTTTTTCTCGCCAACTTTAGCAATTTCAGCTAGAGCTTCGTTGAACATTGGTACCGTTTTTTCTAGGTTGATGATATGTACTTTGCTACGAGCGCCAAAGATGAATGGCTTCATTTTTGGGTTCCAGTAACGAGTTTGGTGACCGAAGTGAACACCAGCTTTAAGCATATCGCGCATTGATACAGTTGCCATTTTAAAATCCTCTATGGGGTTAGGCCTCCACATCCCCCATGAATCCGACCCCTAACAACTAACCACTTTTCAGCCGTTATTCGTGTTGTTGAGGCACCCCGGAACATGTGTCGGAATGTGTGTGATTTAAAGATATAAGTTAGTAGACATGAAGCTTGTTTCGCAAAATCAGAGAAAACAGTCCTGATGTCCGGCGCGCTTTATACCATATTTAGTCTATCTATGGCTAGAAAAAAATCGAAAAATGGCAACGGCTATCCTGTTCCCTAGCGACCAATTTCCTCTATAAAATAGTGCCCTACTCAAACTACGTTTGGATTATAGAACCGAATATTATCGCCCCAGACAGAGCAGTATCCACCTATATTATAGGGGTATGGGAATGTTGCGCTAAAATGCTGCACTGATAGAATAGCCCCAATATGCACACTTAGGTGCTACCCAATTAAGAGATATGCAATGGCTGTAAAAATTAAAACTGCTGAAGAAATTGAAAAAATGCGCGTCGCTGGCAAGCTGGCCTCTGACATTCTGGAGATGATTGAACCTCACATCCAAGCCGGCACAACGACAGAAGAGCTTAACGAAATCTGTCATCAGTACGCGCTAGAAAGAGGCGCATACTCAGCACCACTTGATTACCACGGTTTTCCTAAGTCAATCTGTACGTCTATCAATCATATTGTGTGTCACGGCATTCCAGCGTCACAAGACGAGGTGGGCAGCACGGGGCAATTCAAGCCTGCGGTATTAAAAGATGGCGACATTCTGAATGTTGATATCACGGTCATCGTTCCTGATGACGAAAACGCCGACCTCAGTGTACGTCCACAAGGTTATCATGGTGATACGTCTAAGATGTTCCTGGTTGGTGAAGTGTCACCGGCAAACAAGCGTCTGTGTATGGTTGCTCAAGAAGCGCTTTACGAAGGCATGCGCCAAGTAAAACCCGGTGTTCAACTCGGTCAAATCGGTACCGCGATTGAGAAGTACATCAAAACAAACAATAAGAATAACCCACGTGCTAAGTTCTCGATTGTAAAAGATTACTGTGGTCACGGCATTGGGTCTGAATTCCACGAAGAGCCCCAAGTCGTTCACTACAAAAACAACGACCGCACAGTGCTAAGAGCTGGAATGTGTTTCACTATCGAACCAATGATCAACGCGGGTAAGTTTGGTTGCCGTCTCGATGATGAAGATAGCTGGACAGTGTACACAGCAGACAGCAAAAACTCAGCGCAGTGGGAACACACCTTGGTTGTGACCGATACGGGTTGTGAAGTGCTAACGCTGCGCAGCGATGATACCATTCCGCGTATCATGAAGAACGCTTAGTCCAACAAGCTAAATAGATCAGACTTTTAAAAATATCCTCGCATTGTCGAGGATATTTTTTATCTACCCCATTTCGATTTTCCATCAGCTTCTGTTAAATTGTTTACTCTTCTCATTTGCTTGCACGGATAGCAAACTATGCCTTATCAATGCCCTCTTACGTTCAATGACGAACAAATTGAAATCTGCGAATTGAAAAATAAGCTTGAAGTCTTTACGCAATATCAGAAAGATGAATTTCTAAATCATCACCCAGTGACTGATTTGGTGTTGATGCGCTCTGATTACATGGACTTGCTTCTCAATCGATTATGGGAATATTTTGAATTCAATCACTTGCCTCATATCGCTCTTGTTGCGGTTGGTGGCTATGGCCGAGGCGAGCTCCACCCTCTTTCCGACATTGATATTTTGATCGTCTCGCAAAAAACATTACCCCCCGCACTGGGTGAAAAGATCAGTCAATTCATTACCTTGCTTTGGGATTTAAAACTCGAGGTTGGCCATGCGGTACGTACTATTGCTGAGTGTATTGAGATTGGCAGTGATGATTTAACCGTTGCAACCAATCTGCAAGAGTCGCGCTTACTGTGTGGCAGTGAAGACACCTTCCAAGAATTAAAACTCAAGGTTCATTCCGATTCATTTTGGCCAAGTGAGGCTTTTTACCAAGCTAAGATTCAAGAGCAGAGAACGCGTCATGCTCGCTACCACGACACCACGTATAACCTAGAGCCGGACATCAAATCGACGCCCGGAGGCTTAAGAGATATCCATACATTGAGTTGGGTAGCACGCCGCCACTTCGGTGCGACCTCTTTGTTAGAGATGAGCAAATACGGTTTTCTCACCGATGCAGAGTATCGTGAATTAGTTGAGTGCCAAGATTTCCTATGGCGTGTTCGTTTTGCACTGCACATTGAATTACGCCGCTACGACAACCGACTCACCTTTGCCCATCAAGCTCAAGTGGCAGAACACCTTGGCTATACGGGGGAAGGCAATCTTGGCGTCGAAATGATGATGAAGGAGTTCTACCGAACCCTTCGTCGTGTTGCTGAACTTAACAAGATGCTGCTTAAGCTGTTCGACCAAGCGATCATTAACGGTGGTCAGACCCAAGAGGCTGAGATTCTCGACAACGACTTCCAACGTCGAGGTTCATTGATTGAAGCGCGTAAGCCAGCCCTATTCCAAGCAAGACCAGAAACTATTCTCGATATGTTCATCCACATCGCGAATGACTCTTCTATTGAAGGGGTCAGCCCACCCACATTACGACAACTGCGAACAGCGCGTCGTCGATTGAACCGATTCCTGCATACAATCCCTGAAGCTCGCGATAAGTTCATGGCATTAGTTCGCCACCCAAATGCCCTGCATAAAGCTTTTAGCTTAATGCATAAGCTGGGCGTGCTTTCCGCTTACTTACCCCAGTGGAGCCAGATCGTTGGTCAGATGCAGTTTGACCTATTCCATGTTTACACCGTTGATGAGCACAGTATTCGCCTACTCAAGCACATCAACCGATTTGGTCAAATCGAAAACCACGACAAGCACCCTATTTGCTGTGAAGTGTATCCACGCGTGCAAAAGAAAGAGATCTTGATTCTCGCGGCTATCTTCCACGACATCGGCAAAGGCCGCGGTGGAGACCACTCAGAGATCGGTGCTGTTGAAGCTTACTCTTTCTGTATCGAGCACGGGCTATCAAAACCAGAAGCCAAGCAAGTATCTTGGTTAGTACAAAACCACTTGTTAATGTCGGTCACCGCTCAACGCCGTGATATCCACGATCCTGATGTCATTGCCGAATTCGCGAAAAAAGTTCGCGATGAAGAGTCGTTAGAATTATTAGTGTGTCTGACTGTCGCCGACATTTGTGCAACTAACCCCGATCTTTGGAATAGCTGGAAACGCACTTTGTTAGCTGAGTTATTTCACTCAACACAAAGAGCACTGCGTCGCGGTCTAGAAAACCCGGTTGATGTCAGAGATCGTATTCGTCATAACCAACAAATGGCCTCAGCACTGCTGCGTAAAGAGGGCTTCACAGCTCGTCAAATTGAGGTACTTTGGCAGCGCTTCAAAGCCGACTACTTCTTACGTCATACGCATAAGCAAATCGCTTGGCATTGTGAGCATTTGCTTCGCTTAGAAGATCCAAGCCAACCCCTAGTATTAATCAGCAAAAAAGCCACTCGTGGTGGTACCGAGGTGTTTGTTTACTGTAAAGATCAAGCGGCACTGTTTGCGACCGTGGTTGCCGAGCTCGACAGACGTAACTTTAATGTTCACGACGCGCAGGTCATGATCAGCAAAGATGGCCATGTTTTGGATACATTTATTGTGCTGGACCAGCATGGCGAAGCGATTGACGAAGCAAGACACAAAGCCATCGCCAAACACTTGTTGCACGTTCTTACTGATGGTCGTCCAACCAAAATAAAAACACGTCGCACCCCTCGAAATTTACAGCACTTCAAGGTGAAAACTCTGGTTGAATTTCTCCCGACAAAGAGTAAAAAGCATACCTTGATGGAGTTGAGAGCACTCGACACTCCGGGGTTATTGGCTGAAGTCGGTGCGACCTTTGCTGAATTGGACATTAATTTGCATGGCGCGAAGATCACCACGATAGGCGAACGAGCAGAAGATTTGTTCATACTGACCAGTGAAGCCGGAGGAAGACTTTCTGAAGAGCAGGAGCAAGCGCTGAGAGAAAGATTGACGGAACATGTTTCGGAACTGGCCCCCTAATCAGAGAATCCAATCATGAACTAAGAGTGGGTAAAGATAGAGAGCGATCTTGCCCACAACTTACCATCAATTCCTAGATCTCATCTATCTAGCTCATCATTAGGCTGCTACATTGATTAAGTCAATGACATAAAAGTATTACATTCATCAACTAGAGGTCGCTTATGTATCCAAACCTCACTGGCTTAGGTATTCACGAACCTAAACAGATTGAACGTTACTCCCTTCGCCAAGAAGCCCACAAAGATATTTTGAAGATTTACTTTCGAAAGCAGAAAGGCGAACTGTTCGCGAAAAGTGTTAAGTTTAAGTACCCACGACAAGTAAAAAGTGTGCTGGTTAGTGGTGGCAATAATCAATACAAAGAAGTGACTGAGATTAACCGCAACCTCACGCTTGTGATTGATGAACTGAACAAAATCACTAAACCGACCCCAATGACCGAAGTGGATGTAAAGCAGAAGATCCTGACTGACTTACGCCACCTAGAGAAAGTCGTCTCTAGCAAGATCGCTGAGATCGAAGCCGACCTTGCAAAGCTGAAATGATCCTGCAATGAACGGCTGACTAGCCAACATGAGTTATGTCGCTAAGATCACACAAACATCAAAAAGGGCTGATATCACGATCAGCCCTTTGTTTTTATTCTAATTTTTCAATTCCCTTCGGTGTCATTGCTTAAGCGGTTGGGATTAACTTAGACAAACATGTTTGAGCATCGATTAGGTTGGTATCCCACTCAAAGGTTTCAAACAACCTTAGCCAAGTTTCATCCAGGTTGGCTTTCATCACCAACTCTTCTTTTGTGTAAGGATGAATAAAGCGAAGCTCAGAAGCGTGCAACAACAAACGGTGCGAATCTAAATCATCACGGAACAGTCGGTTGTGCTTACCATCACCATGTGAAGTATCACCCACAATCGGGTGCCTTAGATGCGCCATGTGACGACGCAACTGATGTTTGCGGCCTGTCTTTGGCATCATCTCAACCAAGCAGTAACGACTGGTCGGAAACCGTCCTGTTGAGTATGGCACTTCTACTTTTGCTAGCGGTTCATAGACTGTCACCGCCTCTTGCGCTTCTTTGTCTTCTTTCGCGAACTTATCTGCGATCTTATCCAGCTCAACCTTAAGTGCATAATCGAGCGTATCACCCTCTTCGATCCAACCACGAACAATCGCATGATAGGTTTTTTGCATCTCATGATTAGCGAACATTGGCATCACCTGTGAAGCAACCTCACTCGACAACGCAAACACCAGCACACCCGATGTCGGTCTGTCTAAACGGTGCAAAGGAAAGACATGCTGACCCATTTGATCACGCAGTGTCTGCATCACAAATTGAGTCTCATGCTTGTCCAACCATGAACGATGCACTAGCATGCCCGCGGGCTTATTCACCGCGACAAAATACTCATCTTGATAAATGATCTCTAACATTATGCGCATACCTCATCAATGCTCTGAATCGTGACAAGCAGTTCAGCCTTATCTACCTCGTTTTTCCACACTTCACTAAAGTATGGATGAATCGCAAAACCCTTAGGTAGCGGTACTTTCGCATCCATCATTGCGTTGATCTTTACGATAAAGATCCACTGCAACCACTCTTCTGGCTGTAGAGAATCAATAGCAAAAGGTTCAACGCTCGCCAAAGCTTCATCAGAAGGTGGAAGCGTGCTCCACATCGAACATTGGCGCATTTGTTGTTCTAATTGTTGAAGTAAAAGAGGTAACTTTGTGTCGGCTGTCATTTTTCACCAAGTTATTTATCGAGTGACCTTGAAATTGGGGCATAGAGTACCATCTATTTAGGAAAGAAAGTTAGGAGCTTTATTACTATGGAAACCATTCACACGCTCACTCAGTTGCTAAAGAATAGCGGTTGCCAATACGATATCTATGACCTCGGTCGTCGCATCCAGAAGATCGATAACACCTTATTCTCTGACGTTGAGCAAGGGAAACAGCCATACCCATTTCCACTACAGAAACAAGCTCATTTAGCGATTAGCTACTGGAATGAACATAAACAGCCTTGGATTTGGTTTCTAAAATTCAAACTGGACGAAAGAGGCTTATTGCACCAAGGCGATGTGGGCAATTTTCTCAAGTTTGTTATCGAAGCGATGGGCACCCGTTTGAACGGCGAGATCAGCGAAGCTCAACAACAAAAGCTGTCTAACAACCCATATACTTTTAAACCTTCCGAAGACAAGATGGCCGTATTCCATAGCCAAGTCAGAGCAGCGTTAGACCTTACGACGAGCCAGTACTACGAACACGCTCAACACTACTTCACCGGTGAACTGGGATGGGATAACTGGAAAACCGTTGGCCTTCAGGGCATCACAGATATGTGTGCTCGTTTAGGCAGCCAACAAAACGGTGTCACAATTCGCAAAGCATTGAATAAACTGCCTTCAGAACCTCTATACGCGACACTCGGGGCGCTTGAGCATACGCAAATCAATAACAAGCTCGCTCAACGCTTACAAGAAATGGCTGAAAATGAGATGACCAGTCAAGATCCGGATCTGTTCTTGCTGTCTGCATTGGTTCGCGCCCTTTCTGGTGCTGAGCAAAGCATAACCAACGCTGTAATTAACCAACTTTTGACTAGTCCACGCTTAAGTCATCAAGAGGTATTGATTGGGTTAGCCGGTCGTAGCTGGCACGCATTACAAGATCCGGCAATTGCTGAGCAATTCTTGTTGCGCCTCGCACAAACGGGCAACCAAAACCTGTTCAATCAGTTATTTGCAGATTTAGTGATGATTCCAACACTCAGAATGGTATTTTTACCCTTGTTGAACTCAAACCCATCACCAGAGCTTACAAACGCACTTGTAGAGTTACAAAACGCGGCTAAATCTCAATAGTTGTGACTGACAACGAGCTCAAAGCTCGATAGCGCATCAAAATAGGCAAGGCTCAGCATTGGAATAGAGATTAAAGGGATATATGGTAGATAATTTATTGGCTATTTTGTTTCTATGCCTGTTTTGCTTTCTGTTTTGGCAACAGCGTAGGCAATCAGAGCTTGCGAAGGCTGCCATTGCCAGAAAATGTAAAGAGCTCGACTTACAATTGTTGAGTGTCGCTTTCAGTGGCCATAAACTTAAGATGCGCTATGAACTGACTACAATTTGGCGTTGGCACACCGTTTATCAATTCGAATTTTCTGCGTTAGGTGACGACTGCTACAAAGGCAAACTGACCATGGTGGGGTTCCGCTCTATGCGGTTTGAGCTGCAGCCTCATAGAATATAGCGTCGCAATACCTGGTGTAACGATATTCATAATAAGGACCAAACTGATCTTGTTTGGTCTCCTTAAATGCAAAGCCTATTTTTTCCAATAATTTAATGGATGGGTTATGGCCGACATTCACCGTTGCAATCACATTCGTTAGACGTTCTTCAAAACAAACGAAACTAAAAAACGGTTTTAACACTTCACTAGCAAAACCTTGATTCCAGTATTTTTTATCCAAAATAAAGCCAAGTTCATGTCTCCCTTTTTCAGATGAAACAAAGACATGTCCAAGGTATTCACGGGTTTGGTTATGAATGTTCGCCCGACAAAAGCCAACGTTATCCTGCAGAATTTGTTGAAAAATGCGCTTCGCTGAAGCAACAGAATACGGTCCGTTCATTTCAGCCCGATTAATCGGGCAGCAATTCAACTTAATAAAGTCGTGTTGTAGCTGTTCAGTATAAGGTACTAACAGCGTTCTTGAGGTTGCTATCGTCATAAAACACTCCTTGTATTGACCATTAGCAGAAAAGCAGAGGCTGCATCCTTAGATAGACGCACCATCATCCAAAGCCCCTAGATAAAAAGCTTCAGGTAAAGAAAAGCCCCAACACCGAAGTGTCAGGGCTAGGGTCTTACTCGCAGCAGTCCGGCTACTCATTAATGCTCCATGCATCATCCATAATAGTGGCTGTAATCCTTCAGCTCTTTCCTTTACTTCGCCATCCTAGCGGTGTCCAAATCATCCTGAAAGCTAACCATCCAAGTTAGCGCACATCACTTGTTCCGTGAGCGGTGTCCTTTACATCATCCTGATGCTAATCCAACCCTTTAATCCTAAAGGTGTCCATTGTCATTCCGTTGCAGCTAACGTCCTGTTAACTGACTGCATCCCTACAATGTCCTTACGCTCCATGCTTGATCACTCATCCTAAGTAACCAAATCTTCATCCTGAAGATAACCAAATCCTTGGTGCTTTCCTGTTCCGTGTCAGAATCCTTCCGACAAGATTCAATTTACGTGATTTAGAATTTCGGGCAATAGATGGGTATCTCATTTTCACCCCGCCTGAATTGTTAACTATATAAAACAATTAAAAATCAAAAAGTTATCAAGAACACATCCATTTCCCTAAAGAACAATTCGCGTTATCTCACAGCCTTTGTAAGAGATCTCTCACAAGCTATGGGCGGTTTTATGATTCGCTATCATTCACCAGAGCGAGTAAAATGACTAAAGACTAAAAATGGAGGTCAACATGCTGACAAAAGATGTGTCTGAAGAGTTAAAAACTGTGCTTGAAGGACTGCAAGCGCAAGGGAAAGAGCCGACCGTTGCTTTAGTTAAGGCCCGTATGAGCACATCAGTTCCGATGCCTGCTTTAATCGCGACCATCAAGAGCTGGAAAAGCGCAAATCGCGTTCCTAAAGTGGAAGTCGCGACACAAGAAGCGCCGGCACTCGATCGTGTTAGCCAACTGGAAAAGCAAATCCTTGAACTCACCGCTCGCGTTGCCACACTAGAAGCTAAGCTATTAGACAAATAAGCTAACAGAGAAATAGAACACTATGAAGATATGGGTTGATGCGGACGCTTGTCCCAAGGTTATCCGAGAAACAATCGTACGCGCCGCTGAGCGCACAGGGGTACAATGCACCTTTGTGGCAAACCATCTGGTTCCGGTTCCCAAACGCAACAACATTCACTCAATTCAAGTACCGAGCGGGTTTGATATCGCTGACGACGAAATCGTAAAACGCACAGAGCCCGGTGACCTCGTGATTACCTCTGACATTCCTCTGGCGGATGAAGTGATCACCAAAGGCGGACAAGCACTCAGCTCTCGCGGCGAGCTTTACACCAAAGAGACCATCAAAGCACGTCTCAACATTCGTGACTTTATGGATACCATGCGTTCAAGCGGTATCCAAACGGGTGGACCAAGCACCCTTTCTCAAACTGAGCGTCGTGAATTCGCGAATCATTTGGATAGAATTCTAGCCAAACGTTAGTCCATCCATTTACGTTTGATTTATCAAAACAAAAAAACCTGCAATCTATGCAGGTTTTTTATTATCGATAAAGAAGAGGTTCCCCATCGAAGCGATAACTCACTCTATACTAAGGTGTGTAGTACGTTGCAGCACCAGGGCCGACAGGAAGACCGAATACGAAGACCCATAGGTAGAACAAGATACTCCAACCGAACATGAATACCATTGAGTAAGGCAACATGGTCGCGATCAGTGTACCGATACCCAGGTTCTTCATGTAGCGAGTCGCTACGGCAAGGATAAGACCGAAGTAGCTCATCATTGGTGTAATGATGTTGGTTGTTGAATCACCGATACGGTATGCCGCTTGAATCGTTTCCGGAGCGTAGCCTACTAGCATTAGCATTGGAACGAAGATTGGCGCTGTTACTGCCCACTGTGCAGAAGCTGAACCGATCATCAGGTTAATGAAGCCACACATTAGGATGAATGCGAAGAACAGCATTGGACCCGTTAGGCCGATATCCTGAAGGAATGTTGCGCCACCGACAGCGACCACTTGACCAAAGTTAGTCCACTTAAAGAAAGCAACAAACTGTGCAGCAAAGAATACAAGAACAATGTACATGCCCATCGAAGACATAGACGTTGCCATTGCATTAATCACATCACGGTCACTCTTCATTGAACCAGTAACTTTGCCGTAAACAAAACCAGGAATAGCAAAGAAGACGAAGATAAATGCGACAATACTTTTTAGAAATGGAGAACCTGAAATCGTACCCGCTTCTGAACGCAGAACACCGTCAGCAGGAACCACCGTCCAAGCTAAAAGCGCACTGACGATGAATACAGCAACACCCGCTAGCTTAAGGCCTTTCTTCTCAATAGCAGTCAGCTTACCCATAGAGTCATTTGAAAGATCTTCAGACGCCTCTTCATCGTTGTACTTACCGAGCTTGGGTTCAACAATTTTCTCTGTTACTAACGCACCTGTAATCGCAATGAAGAAGGTAGAAACAAACATGAAGTACCAGTTTGATTCGGGACCAACAGAGTAAGATGGGTCTATCATTTGAGCGGCTGTTTCTGTAATACCAGAAAGCAATGGATCAACCGTACCGATTAAAAGGTTTGCAGAGTAACCGCCAGAGACACCCGCGAACGCGGCTGCGAGACCAGCCAATGGGTGACGCCCCAAAGAGTGGAAAAGCATTGCTGCCAACGGGATAAGTACCACATAACCCAACTCAGAAGCCGTGTTAGAGATAATACCGGCAAAAACGACAGTAACCGTAACCATGCGCTTAGATGCGCCCATTACCATACCACGCATAGCCGCTGATAACAGACCTGAATGCTCAGCAATCGCAACACCGAGCATTGCAACAAGCACTGTACCAAGTGGCGCAAAGCCAACAAAGTTTTTAACTAGATTCGTAACAATGAGCTGTAAGCCTTCAGCATTAAGTAAACTTACAACGTAGATCATGCCATCAGCGGAACGACCGTTGGCACCTTCTGGGCGAGGATCCATAACTGAAACGTCGAAGTAACCAGCGATCCCTGAAGAAATCAGTATTGCGACACAGAAGATTGCGAAAAGAGTAATTGGGTGGGGTAATAGATTCCCCAAATATTCAACACCATCGAGAAAGCGGGTAAAAATAGGTTTCTTTGGTGAGTTGTTTTGTATTGAAGCTGATGAACTCATCAGTTCCCTCCTTGTAGTGATTCCTGTGCAATTGTGACAAAAATGTTCAAATTGCCAACGCAGAGTACGCGACAAAAGTATCGATGAAAAACCCCAAAATGTTACAAAACATGTAACATTTGATAATTTTTAACCAAACAAAAACAATTAATTAGCAAATTAAACCACAAAAAACACCAAGCTTAGAATTATAGCTCACACAAAGATATTCATAAAAGATATGGTTAAAACTATAACCTATTGATTTAACTTGTTATAAGGTTCTCCGTGCGATAAAATCCACTTTAGCGTCCACTGGCCTCGATTCGAAGGAAAAGAAATACAGACTAATGAACGACGTTTGACTTTTCCCTCGCTTTTTACACACATGTCACATCAAACAGACCGCCTATTTTTGAACCGCTTTAAATCTCGGATTGGTTTTGCAGATAACATAATGACGCCCTCTGCGCTTTACTATCTGACAATCAGGATGACGGCTTTTCGCACTTTTAAGTGATTTCACAACTTTCATTCTATTTCCCTTAAACAATCAATTTGAAATGTTATAACATTTCAAATGATAATTATTATCAAAAGAAAAACAAGCGATTTTATGATATTTTTCCGTCTTAATCGTAATCAGAGAACACCCAACTATGTACACCATTGAACCTGTTGGCTTTATTGAGTCTCCTTATAAAGAGAAGTTCGCTGTGCCAAGGCAGCCTAGGTTAGTACCGACATCCACCTCTAGAGTTAGGTTGGTTGATGCAGCAAACTGTCTTGAGTCTGTGCGTGATATTGAGCAATTTAGCCATGTTTGGTTACTGTTTCTGTTCGACAAGAACCTTGAAGCTGGCTGGAAACCAACGGTGAGACCCCCTCGCCTTGGTGGGAACGAACGTATTGGTGTATTCGCGTCTCGTGCCACATTCAGACCCAATGGAATTGGCATGTCAGCGGTTGAACTAAAAGGCGTGTCTCAAGAGAAAGGACAAACTTGGTTGGATCTCGGCAGCGTCGACTTAGTAGACGGCACACCGATCATCGACATCAAGCCCTATATCCCCTACTCAGATTCGATTCCGAATGCATTGGGAGGATTTGCCACCGATGAACCAGAGGTGCTCGACGTTAACTTTTCGCAGCAAGCGCAAAATAAGCTCGCCAGTCATCCACAAGCACGCCATATCATTCAGGTGATCAAAGAAGTATTAGGCCAAGATCCTCGCCCTGCCTATAAGAAAGGTAAGCCTGACAACAAGGAATATGCGGTAAATTTATTCGATCTTAACGTGAAATTCGTGGTTGAAACGCTTTTCATCAATGTAACTGACATTGAACGCTTTTGAGATCCCAAATAGGCTGATATTATATACGGCTATATCAGATTTGCTGTGGTCACTAAGCACAGCAAGTTTTCTTTTATCAATGATGAAACGGATACCATAGAATGCGTACCAGTAACTACCTTCTTTCTACTCTGAAAGAGACTCCAAACGACGCAGAAGTTATCAGCCACCAGCTGATGCTACGTGCAGGTATGATCCGTAAGCTAGCTTCAGGTTTATATACTTGGCTACCTACCGGTCTACGTGTACTGCGTAAAGTTGAAAATATCGTTCGCCAAGAGATCGATAATGCAGGTGCCGTTGAAATCTTGATGCCCGTCGTTCAACCGTTTGAGCTTTGGGAAGAGACTGGCCGCAGCGAAAAGATGGGGCCTGAGCTACTTCGTTTCACAGACCGTCACTCTCGTCCGTTTGTTCTTAGCCCAACAGCTGAAGAAGTAGTGACGAGCCTAGTACGTAACGAAATCAGCTCTTACAAACAGCTCCCGCTAAACCTGTACCAAATCCAGACTAAATTCCGTGATGAGCGCCGCCCTCGTTTTGGTGTAATGCGTGCACGTGAATTCTCTATGATGGATGCGTACAGCTTTGATATCGATAAAGAAGGCTTAGAAAAGTCTTACCAAGCGATGCACGATGCTTACTGTAAAGCATTCGACCGCATGGGCCTTGAGTACCGTCCAGTATTGGCAGACTCTGGCGCAATCGGCGGCAGCGGCTCTCAAGAATTCCACGTTCTTGCTGAAAGCGGCGAAGACCTAATCGCATTCTCTACAGAATCTGATTACGCAGCGAACATCGAGAAAGCAGAAGCACTGGCTCCAACGACTGAAGCGGCAGCGCCAACTCAAGAGATGGAACTCGTTGATACGCCAAACGCAAAAACAATCGCAGAATTGGTAGAGCAACACGGTCTAGCCATCGAGAAGACCGTTAAGACTCTATTCGTTAAAGCTTCTGATGAAGTAGACGCTGATATCATCGCGCTCATCATCCGTGGCGACCACGAACTGAACGAAGTGAAAGCAGAGAACCTTCCACAAGTTGCTTCTCCACTAGAGATGGCTTCTGAAGAAGAAATCCGTGCACTTGTTGGTGCCGGCCCGGGTTCACTTGGCCCTGTTGGCCTAGAGCTACCATTTATCGTTGACCGCTCTGTTGCTGTAATGAGCGACTTCGGCGCGGGCGCAAACGTAGATGGTAAGCACTACTTTGGCATCAACTGGGGTCGTGATGTAGAGCTTGCTCAAGTTGAAGACCTACGTAACGTTGTTGAAGGCGACCTTAGCCCATGTGGTCAAGGTACTATCCAACTTAAGCGTGGTATCGAAGTTGGTCACATCTTCCAACTGGGTAATACTTACTCTAAAGCAATGAACTGTAACGTGCTTGGTCCGGATGGTAAGAGCGTTATCCTAGAAATGGGTTGTTACGGTATCGGTGTTTCACGTGTTGTTGCATCGGCTATCGAGCAAAACCACGATAAATTCGGTATCACTTGGCCTGACGCACTAGCGCCGTTCCAAGTTGCTATCGTACCAATGAACATGCACAAATCTGAGCGCGTTAAAGAAGCCGCTGAAAAGCTATACGCTGAACTGACTGCAATGGGTATCGAAGTTTTATTCGATGACCGTAAAGAACGTCCAGGTGTCATGTTTAAAGATATCGAACTAGTGGGTATCCCTCACACTATCGTTATCGGCGATCGCAGCATGGACGAAGGCAACTTCGAATACAAAAACCGTCGCACTGGTGATAAAGAAGCTATCGCTATGGACACAGTTATCGACCACCTTAAAGCTCAACTCGCTAAGTAATCCGATAACTGACCAGATAACCATTGAAAGGCTGCCATTAGGTGGCCTTTTATTTATCAGTAAAGAAAATCCACTGCGACCGAATATCCACTGAGTTCTCTTGCTGGTGAAATGAGACATTGAGCCAGAACAAAATAACCCTGCTCTTCATAATCTCCACTTTGTTTTATCTACCTCTATGTGTATATTGAGAGCAGTTATCATTTGGTTAGGTATAAAAATGAAAGTATACGATTGTTGTGATTTGGTGCGTGAACTGTATTCTCAAATTGGCAGTGGCGACCAAGGCTATATTCCTAAAGCGATCACCTGTGCGGTCAAAACATTGAATGACCTTGCTGCAGATGAAGCACTGCCGAAAGAGGCAAGAGATCGTGCCGCCTTTGCCGCAGCTAACCTGTTGATCTCTGATTTCGAGGACTAATATGAATCTCGCTAACTTTGAAAAGATGGATCCCGTGATGTTGATGAGTATCGTCAACATGAAGCTACGTGACGACTTCGGTGGGGATTTAGATCGAGTGATCAATTTCTATGAAATAGACAAAGCAGCATTAATCGCAAAACTGGCATCTGCGGGGTTTGATTATCTTCCAGAAGCCAAACAGTTTCGATAGTCATTTAGAACACGCATAATTTTGAAAGACCAGCCTCAGTGTTGGTCTTTTTTTTTGATGATACGTATTGGATAAACATGTAGTGAGTCAATAATAAATTATCTGCCTACATCTATACTTGTATATCTTAGAGTCAACGAACGCACCTTGAACCAAAGCGTATTGTTGTATAGGCTACCTCAAGTACCCTATGACATTCATCGCCACATTCGATAATACCGAAGGACTAATAATGAAAAGACTCGGAATTTTAGCCGTTATCGCAGCCACATTCATGGCTGGGTGCGCTTCAAATACTCAGCAAGACAACTTTCGTGAAGCCTCTTTTGAGCTGTGTAATACTGAAGTCGATATCTACTCTGTCAGCCAAGATGAGCGCGTTCGTATCGTCTGCTCTGACGGTTCCAAGTTCGCTTTGAACAGCGAAGACACGCTGGAAGTTATGCGTGATATCAACATCGACTACTGTGATGGCGAGGGCTTAGGCAAATTCAATGAAAGCCGCAACTACTACTCATTTAAGTGTAAGTCAGGCACTTTATTGAGCATCAAAAAATAAAACCAAGATCAGAAAACGCTAAAGGGTTGATGTGCAAACATCAGCCCTTTTTGTTACCTGCAATAACCCATCTTCAAAAACAAAAAAAGGCTCCTATGAAGGAGCCTCTAGTATCATCATTTTTCAAAGTAGACGTTGAAACTCTAGAAGAGCACGCGGAGCTTACGGATGTAAGTGAGCATGCTCGACAACGACTTTATTACTTACGAATACAAAAAAGGCTCCCAACAGGAGCCTTCAAATTTACCGTTTTTCAAAGTAGTCGTTTGAAATTCTAGGAGAGCACGCGGAGCTTACGGATGTAAGTGAGCATGCTCGACAACGACTTTATTACTACGAACACAAAAAAGGCTCCCAACAGGAGCCTTCAAATTTACCGTTTTTCAAAGTAGTCGTTTGAAATTCTAGGAGAGCACGCGGAGCTTACGGATGTAAGTGAGCATGGTCGACAACGAAGTTCAAATTACTACGCAGAAGAAATTATGCGTAAACCGGTAGACGCTTACAGATCTCTAGTACTTTTGCTTTCGTTGCTTCGATAACAGACTCATCACCCATGTTATCTAGGATGTCACACATCCAACCTGCTAGCTCTTTCGCATCGGCTTCTGAGAAACCGCGGCGAGTAATAGAAGGAGAACCGATACGGATACCTGAAGTCACGAACGGGCTACGTGGATCGTTAGGTACTGAGTTCTTGTTCACCGTAATGTTCGCTGAACCTAGTGCTGCATCCGCTTCTTTACCTGTGATGTCTTTGTCGATTAGGTCAACTAGGAACAGGTGGTTCTCTGTAGAACCTGACACGATGTTGTAACCGCGTGCTAGGAATTCAGCAACCATTGCTTTTGCGTTAGCAACGACGCGAGCTTGGTACTCTTTGAACTCTGGCTCTAGCGCTTCTTTGAACGCTACAGCTTTACCCGCGATAACGTGCATTAGAGGGCCACCTTGACCGCCTGGGAATACTGCTGAGTTTAGCTTCTTGTAAAGATCTTCACCTTCATTAGAAAGAATAAGACCGCCACGAGGACCAGCAAGCGTTTTGTGCGTTGTTGTTGTTACAACGTGAGCGTGTGGAACTGGATTCGGGTAAACGCCCGCAGCGATTAGACCAGCAACGTGAGCCATATCTACGAAGAAGTAAGCACCAACTTTGTCAGCGATTTCACGCATGCGCTTCCAATCACAAACTTGAGAGTAAGCAGAGAAACCACCGATGATCATCTTAGGCTTATGCTCGATCGCTAGCGCTTCCATCTCTTCGTAATCGATTTGACCGGCTTCATCGATGCCGTAAGGAATGATGTTGTAAAGCTTACCAGAGAAGTTGACTGGAGAACCGTGAGTAAGGTGACCACCGTGCGCAAGGCTCATGCCCAGAACGGTATCGCCAGCGTTTAGAAGAGCCATGTACACAGCGTTGTTTGCTTGAGAACCTGAGTGAGGTTGTACGTTTGCGTATTGCGCGCCAAACAGTTCACATGCACGTTCGATTGCTAACGTTTCAACTTTATCTACGTACTCACAACCACCGTAGTAACGCTTACCTGGGTAGCCTTCAGCGTATTTGTTTGTAAGTTGAGAACCTTGCGCTTCCATTACACGTGGGCTTGTGTAGTTTTCTGAAGCGATAAGTTCGATGTGCTCTTCCTGACGAAGAGTTTCTTCTTGGATAGCTGCGAATAGATCCGCATCGTAATCAGCAATGTTCATGTCACGCTTAAGCATCTGTATCTCCTGACTCAGATTGTACTGAAAGTTTCAAAAAAACCGCACAACGACCGAAAGCAAACGTTTTCGTCACTGTTTTAATGCGATGCATTCTACATAATTTGATCTGGGTCATAAAGAGCTAATTGCCATTTTATCATGCAGTTTTTTCATAATCACAAATAAGATTCATCATGGTTATTAAGCTTATCGAACCAAAGATGACGCTTACTGTCAATTATACGCTTTACACCCTGTAAAACGCAGATTACATAGGTTTACCTTAATTTTGCACCTCAAGCTACCGAAAGCTAAAGTTTTTCTCTACTATGCTCGCCTTTATTGGTTAGGTAATGACAAAAACGATGGAAAAACACTCACGTAAAGAAGATTGGATCGCGATTCTCACTGGCACGTTTTTGGTGGCGTTAGGCGTCTTCTTTTTGCAGTCAGCGAATCTGCTTACCGGTGGTACTACAGGTCTGGCTCTGCTTTTGAGTCAATTCTTGCCTGTAACCTTTGGTACTTTGTACTTTATGGCCAATTGCCCTTTCTACTTGTTAGCATGGAAACGGTTCGGCCGTAGCTTTGCGATTAGCAGTGCCATCGCTGGGGCGTTAGTGTCTGTCCTTGCTGACCATTTATACTTAGTTATTTCGCTAGAAGTTCATAACGAGATCTATTGTGCTGTTGCCGGCGGCTTGTTAATGGGCTTAGGTATGCTAATCCTATTCCGTCACCGCTCAAGCCTAGGTGGTTTCAACGTATTGTGTTTGTTTATCCAAGACCGCTACGGTATCTCGGTAGGTAAAACACAAATGGGTATTGATGCGTGTATTCTGTTTGCCTCGTTCTTCTTCGTATCCCCTTGGATAATTGCCGTTTCAGTATTGGGCACCGCTGTATTGAATATCGTGCTTGCGATGAATCATAAACCAACTCGCTACTCGGTGAATTACGCGTCTTAATACCTATCACCCTGTGAATTACTAGCTGTTTTTAATAACAAAAACAGCTAGAATTTAGGTTTTATAAACCGTCGCCTTTTCTATGCAAGATTACCTCTCTAGCGCCAAAGACCAACAAGCCTCTATTTATATTGAAGGCTTGAAATTCAACCCCAACACACGAGTCTTAAGCTGCGACGAGCAGGTCATCGATTTAGAACCTCGTTCTATTGAATTACTCGAACTGTTTCTGACTAGCGTGGGAGAACCGCTCGCTGCTGAGCACATCATTGAATCTGTATGGCAAAGTAACTTCATTTCTAAAAATGTTCTGACAAACCGAATCAGTACCTTACGTTCAGTACTTCAAAAAAACCTACCAGATAGCGACGCGACCAAAATACTGGTGACTTATCCACGCAAGGGTTATTTCCTTAACCCAAGTTCGGTTAGCTTTGCTGCGGCTTCCCCTGGTACCGAAGCGGATGATACCGCCATAGAATCTCCAACCAGCCAAAAAGGATTGGGCTCCAATCCAGTTAACCCTTGGCTTGTTGTGGTGTCTTTGGTTTTACTGATCAGCACTGCGGTAATGGGTTATATGCTTTGGCAATCTTCGACTCGTGCTTCTGAAGTCGAACGCGACCAACGATTGATTCCTAAGGTGGAACTTCTCCTGAATCGATTGGATGCCATTGGCGATAATTCCAGAAAATACCGAAAAGTCGTAAAAGCATTAATACTTCAACAGCAGATTGAATACGCCTACACCGATCTTGCTAACCAAGATGCGCCAAGCTACTTCCTTGACCCTATAGATAGCTCTCCCTTCTTTCCGGGCGCAAAGAACATGCGTACCAGTGATTACCTGCTTAACATTCAGCTGAAGGATCAAGAGGTAGATAAACGCCTTGTCGCTAAAATAAGCCTGATTTACCCAAACTCAGGGAAGTTGGCGTTTGGTGGGGTTTACTCTATTGATGTTAATAACATCAGCAGCAGCGTTATGGAGATCAACCGAGAGTTGGCTAACTACTTTGCTCTGCCTGCACCATTGTCGCCAGACTGGTCAGTCGATAATACCGAAGTCAGCGAATTGCTGAGTGGAAAAACCATCACGTTTGATGGCATCAAGCTCAACACCATGACGTCTACTCTGATTGCACGACAACTTGCTCTATTTGAAACGGATCAGAAGAAGCTCATTGCGTTCACCAATCTTGTTCAAACTCGATTTAAGTTACTGCCAGACGAACTCAAACTTTGGGTCGGTATCATTCATTTCAAACTGAGAGATCTGCAAACCGCAAAAGAGCTCCTAACCAATACCTCAGGAAACTCTACGATCGAAAATGCGTTGGTTTATATGATGGTTTCTCACATTGCTTATAAGCAAGGCAACATGGAGAAGTTCCGCCTCAACTACATGGAGTCGCTGGTTGCGTTATTGAGAGTGGTTCCATCCGAAGATCTATTCGCTCGACTATCTAAACCTGAATCTAAATCGACCTGCCTACAACCTTGGAAGAGCTTAAAGCTAAGCGTTAAAGAGCCTTTAATCATAAAGCAGTGGGAAAAGTTAATGCTTAACTACTGCACCGCTGTCGGGCAACAGTTCTCAAATGACAAATAAAAACCTTTAAAATAAGCAACTTAAATATAAATTAAGATCTTATGTGACTTCGTTTTTTGCCCTATTAACTCTCCCAACAATAGCATTCCTAAAAACATCGGGCCCACCAAGGGCTTCCAACTTTAGGAATGTTCAACATGAAAAAAACAATGACGCTGCTAGCGACCTCTCTCTTTGCTCTCTATGGTTGTGGTGGCGGAGGCGGCTCTTCTTCTGGTTCTACAGATGGTAATAAAGGTCCAAGCAGTCAGGTTGACTACCCTATTGCGAGCTCTGCATTTTCCCCTAAACCAGAAACAACATTGGGCTACTCGTTTACCAAAGATGGTCAGACTGAAGGCGTGATGACAATGAACTTCACTCCTTTAAGCGGTGAACTCATTATTGCAGGGTTACAAGAAGAGGCCGGCAATGAAGCGGTCGTTCAAGTTATCAATGATCTGATCAATTACGGCATCACCGAATTTTATGTTTCTGAAGACATCATGACGAATGTTGAAGGTACACAAGAAGACGGCAGCATTTATTTTGCAGGCCCTGACCGCGGTCTACATGAAGTCACCAATGCTTACTTTATTGATAGCCTATTCATCACAACAGTTATGCGCAGCAGTCCACTTTTTCGTTTGAATGGCGCCGATGTGAAAGAAAGTAACCCTAACCTCGATATCAGTGAAGAAACCACCTCACGACTAATGACTCTAAATGGTGCAGATGTCAAAAATATATTAGACGACTTTGAAGAGCACCTATGGGTGAAAAATTTGCCGATTGATACTTCATGCCAAGTTACCTGGCAACGAAAAATTGGCGAAACAGGCGTACGTAAGAGTTTCACTATCTCAGAAAAATCAATCGAAGCGGCGAACCTAACAGAAAAAAACACCTACTACATTAACTGTGAAGGTATGGATTCGACAGAATTTGGCACATCATCAGAGCGTTGGTTCAACCCTAGCATCGGTTTGATTAAACAGATTGAATTGATGTCTGTAGAACAATCTATGATCGAAGAGTCAGCAGCGATACTGACTTCGATTAGCTAGCCTTGACTTAGATTCACTGAACCTGAGCGTAACTGCTGACTAGCCACAAGCAATAAAAAGGCTTTGGGGAGCACTCCAAAGCCTTTGTAGAAGCCTAAATCCTTTAAGGGGAATAGAATTAGGCTTATTGAAATGAAACAAGGCTAACTTTCAATCAAGAGAATACGAGTCTCGTAAGGACGCAAAACTTGATGATGAGACGTAACAGAACGCTCGCTCACTGGATAATTTGACAACAAACTCTTCGCCTTCGTCATCTCAAAACGCTCCGGTAACACGCACTCCGCCTCTTCACCATAATAGTTGTTAATGCACAGCAAGGTTTGCCCTTCGTTCTCACGTGCATACGCAAAAATGGATGAGTGCTCAGACAGTAGATCTTGATAACTGCCATCCGTAATCACTGGTACTTGTTTACGTAACTCAATCAAGCTCTTATAGAAATAGAAAACTGAGTCTTTGTCTTCAAGTGCTTGCTCAGCGTTAATTTCAGAGTAATTATTCGCTACATCAAGCCATGGCTGAGCTTGTGAGAATCCTGCGTAAGGCTCACTGTTCCATTGCATTGGTGTACGAGAGTTATCACGAGACTTCTGCGCCAAAATCGCCATCATATCTTGATGAGCCACACCATCACGGTTGACCATGATGTCGTACATATTGGTACTCTCAACATCACGATACTGGCTAATTTCAGTATAGCCAGGGTTAGTCATGCCAATCTCTTCACCTTGATAGATATAAGGTGTGCCCTGCATCATGTGGACAGAAGCGGCGAGCATCTTGGCTGATTCAACGCGATATTGCTGATCGTTACCTAAGCGGCTCACCACTCTTGGTTGGTCGTGGTTACACCAGAATAGTGCACCCCAACCTTTGCCGTTCAATCCCGTTTGCCAGTGGTTAAAGATCGACTTGAGCTGTAAGAAATCGAATGGCGCATGAGTCCACTTCTCACCATTGGTGTAATCGACCTTAAGGTGGTGGAAGTTAAACACCATCGATAGCTCACTGTTATCAACGTTTGAGTATTGCTGACAATGTTCCAACGTAGTTGAAGACATCTCACCGACGGTCACGCTGCCGTACTTCTGGAAGACCGCTTCGCTGATCTCTTTCAGGTATTCGTGCACACGTGGACCATCGGTATAGAAACGACGGCCATCGCCAATATCATCATTAGGGAAGTCTTGCTGCTTCGAAATCAGGTTGATCACGTCCAAGCGGAAACCATCAACACCCTTCTCGGCCCAAAAGCTGATCACGTCTTTCACTTCTTCGCGCACAACCGGATTCTCCCAGTTGAGATCAGCCTGTTCTTTGGCGAATAAATGTAGGAAGTATTGCCCAGTCGCCTCATCTAATTCCCATGCATTACCACCGAACTTAGATTGCCAGTTGGTTGGCGCTTGACCGTCTACGGGATCTTTCCAGATGTAGTAATCGCGGTACGGGCTGTTTTTGTCGCCCAAAGCAGATTGAAACCATGCATGCTCGGTTGAGGTGTGGTTTACCACGATATCCATCACGATACGGATACCACGTTGGTGCGCTTCAGACAGCAATAAGTCGAAGTCTTGCATGGTGCCGAATTGAGGATTAATCGCGTAGTAGTCTGAAATATCGTAGCCATTATCGATCATGGGTGATGCGTAAACCGGGGTTAGCCAAATCGCATCCACGCTCAAATGTTTGAGGTAATCCAGTTTCGAAATGATCCCTTTGATATCGCCAGTACCCTTACAGCCACTGTCGCAGAAGCTCTTTGGGTAGATTTGATAGATGGTTGCGGTTTTCCACCAGCTTTCATCACGTTCAGTCATCGCCATCTCTAACACTCACTTACCAGAAAATATAAAATAAAAATCACCATGCAAATCATGGTCGAATAGGAGTCATTCCTAAGAGAAGAAGCGATAACTCACTTTGGAGTCATCGCTTATTAAATGCATTACGCGTTCGCGGTTTCTAACTCACCCTTTGATTGGGCTCGCTTGTAGAAGAACAGAGTTAACGTGATAGGCAGTACTATCGCCACCAGCATTGCGACTAGGTAAATCGACCAATATTGAGGTTGGATCGATAGGATGCCCGGCAAGCCGCCAACACCGATACCATTCGCCATCACACCTGCGCTGCCACAGATTGCGGCGGCAACAGCACTACCAATCATTGCGCTCAGCATTGGGAATTTGTATTTAAGGTTAATACCGTACATCGCTGGCTCTGTTACACCTAAGTAGGCTGAGATTGCTGCAGGAACCGAGATATCTCGTTCACCTTCACGCTTACTCAAGATAATGATGCCGACAACCGCTGAAGCTTGTGCAATGTTTGATAGTGCAATCAAAGGCCAGATTGGTGTGCCACCTAAGTCTTGCATCAATTGAAGATCCACCGCGTTGGTGGTGTGGTGAATCCCCGTAATCACCAACGGTGCATATAGGAAACCAAATATCGCAGAACCAATAATCGCAAAGTCGCCGGTCATCGCAGCTTTAGCTGCAAATGCCACACCATCACCAAGCATACGACCAAATGGACCAATAAAGGCGTGAGCCAAAATCACAGACAAGATAATCGAGACAAATGGCACAACAACCAGATATAGGTAAGAGGGTACGATACGCTTGAGGTTCGTCTCAATAAACGCCAAAGCGACCCCCGCTAACATCGCAGGAATGACTTGCGCTTGATAGCCGACTTTCTCAATCACAAACCAGCCAAAGTCCCACACCTCAGGAACCGACTTACCGATCATGTAAGCGTTCATCAATTGCGGGGAAACTAAGGTTATACCGAGCGTGATACCCAAGATCGGGGTTCCACCGAGTTTCTTAACCGTTGACCAACACACGCCAACCGGTAGGAAAAAGAAAATCGCTTCGCCAATCAGCCACAAGAAAGAGTGAACGGTTGCCCAAAATTGGCTAATTTCAACCAAGGTTTTTCCGTCGAACATGCGAATGTCACCAATCACATTACGGAAACCGAGAATCAAACCACCGGTAATAATGGCTGGTAGCAGTGGTACAAAAATTTCGGCTAAATGAGAGATGCCGCGTTCAAGGACGTTCATATTCTGACGAGCCGCCAGTTTCGCCTCATCTTTTGATGATGCCTCTTTGCCAGTTTGCTCAATCAGAAGTGCGTATACCTCATCAACCTCGGTGCCAATAACCACTTGGAATTGACCTGCATTCGTAAAACAGCCTTTTACTAACTTAAGCTTCTCTAATTCTACTTTGCTCGCTTGTTCTGTATCGTTCAATACAAAACGCAATCGAGTCAGACAATGGCTGACACTCGCAATGTTCTCTTTGCCGCCGACTAACTCGATAAGACGCGCGACGTCTTGCTTCGCTATCTTACTCATACTATCCCACCCAGGTTTCATTCAATTACTCATCTAAACCGTAAAGCAATAACCACTCAGACTTAGATTTATGGGAACATTCCCAATTACGGTAATTATAATGCCAAGATGGATAATGAATTAAAATGGGAACAGTCCCATTAATTGAAAGCGATCACATTATATTTTTAATCTAGGCGGTTAAATTGCGCTTAATTGAATGGATTATTGAATCGGAGATTGTGTGTGATGAGAGATTTCTGCGTTACCTAAAAGTTGAGAGATCAACAGGTTAGCGGCTAATTTCCCCGCAGACTGATAGCCAGGATCAATGCTAAATACTCGCGGGAACAAAAAAGAGAGAAGATCATTACCACCGACACCGGTAACCACGACATCTTCACGTTGTCGTTCTTGTAAACGTTTAATGACGCCAAGCGCGAGCGTGTCGCTAGCACAAACGATCGCTTGAGTCGCGGGAGTTAGCACTTCATCCACCAACTGATAAGCGCTTTCATGGTGAAGTTGGCCTGTACGATAGTTTGCCATCACGCCCGTATCTTCACACCACTCAAGATAAGCCCTAAGGCGCAATTCACCCGTTGATTTATCGCTGGGATCAACACCAATGAAACTAACCTCAGAGATCCCCTGCTCTGACAAATGGGTCAACGCACTATTGATCACCTGCTGGTTATCATAGTTAATCGACGTTACATTCTCAGTATCTAGGGCTATCACCACAGCTTTGTGTTCCCAAGCTTCAATTGCCGGAATATCACAGTCAGTAAAACCAAACACGATAATCCCATCCACATTACGACGCTTGAGAACCTGTAGGTGCTCATTGGCTTTTTCTCTATCGAGTTGGCTTTCCATGATCAAGACATCGTAATCCGCTCGATACAGCTCAGCCAGCATTGTACTTACCGCTTTATTTTCTGAGGGCGAGTCCAAACGAGAAATGATGACACCGATAACTTTTTGACTGCCACCACGCATCGACTGCGCAGACTTAGAAGGCGTGTACCCTGACTCTTGAATGACTCTTTCTACCCTTTCGCGGGTTTCAGCTTTCACTTTTGGATCGTTGGTCAAAACGCGTGATACCGTTGATTTACCAACACCGGACAGCTTAGCAATATCGAGGATAGTGAGTTTTTTGCTCATAAAAGTCTAATGTTAAAGGAAAGAGAAGAAAAAGTGAGGGCAATCCCTCACTTAACTGTTTGTAAATCTTAGAAGTTAACTATGACTTACTTTCGACAATTTTTATAGACGACACGACCAAGTTCTAGACGTGCGTTGTCACCTTTAGTGCGTAAAGTGACACTATTGATCAGTTCAGAGGTGCCATCATCTAAGATGTACTTCGTTCCTGAACCTGCCGTTATTTGAGTGAGACGATATTCATTCTCAGGCAAACGTAATACCGCTTTTTCATTACCAAGGTAAGCGACCTTAAATGAAGCGTCAGACTCACATTGATAAGTCACGAATTGATCGTCCGATACTGCACCATCAGGCGCTGCGGATTTAGAACACCCGAATAACGCTACCGTACATAGAGATGCTATCAACAATGCTTTCATACTGCGTTCCTCATCTTTATATAGTGAACAACACTTATATCTAAGTGAAAGAGACTTAGTGCCTTAACCTTTTAAGAATGCTGGTACATCTTTAATACTGTCAAGCACAACACTTGCAAGTGCCTCACCCTTTTCAGTTATTGGCTTACCGGTTCTTACCAGTACTTTTGTGCCAACACCTGCCGCTTCTGCAGCCATCATGTCTTCCGCTTTATCGCCGATCATGACCGAGTTAGCCATATCAATCTTCAGAAAGTCACGAGCAGAAATGAACATGCCTGGCTTTGGCTTACGACATTCACAATCTTGCTTGTAGTCACCAATACCGTGTTCAGCGTGATGCGGGCAGTAATAGATGCCATCAAGCTCAACGCCGTTATCGACAAAGTTCCAATCCATCCACTGCGTCAAAGAAAGAAAACGGTCTTCACTAAACATGCCGCGAGCAATACCAGATTGGTTGGTCACTAGCACCAATAAATAACCCATATCTTTAAACGCTTTCGCCGCTTCAAACACACCATCGATGTATTCAAAGTCATGCTCATCATGTACGTAGCCGTGGTCGACGTTAATCACACCATCACGATCTAAAAAAACAGCAGGTTTAGACAAAATTTTGTTCTCTATCAACTCTCTATTAATCATTAATTATTACACGCTTTATTTGCTTCATCACTATCTATTTAGTTTTGCGTTCGTTAACGATTTGTTTCAAGCTTAACCATACAATCGACGTTTAGCCGTCTAGACGTAAAAATATCTATTGACTTAGATCATAGAACACCATAGCATCGTCTGTAAATCGAGCGAGCTATCGACATATTATTCTGTTTCACCTGCACGAGTTTTTCTATGATTAAAGTGAATCAAGTCAACAAGGTTTTTTATCAAGGTACTAAAGAAATCAATGCCTTAATAGATATCAACCTTCATATACCTCAAGGTCAAATCTTTGGAGTCATCGGCTCTTCAGGTGCTGGGAAAAGCACCCTGATCCGTTGTGTCAACATGTTGGAAGCTCCGACTTCCGGTGAAGTGATTGTTGACGGTATCGACCTGACAAAACTCAGTAAATCAGAACTTAGCGAAGCACGCCGTAACATCGGCATGATATTCCAGCACTTCAACCTGCTCTCTTCCCGTACTGTCTTTAATAATATAGCACTGCCCTTAGAGCTTGCTGGTAAAGATAAAGCGGTTATTGAAACAAAAGTAAGCGAGTTACTTGCACTGGTTGGCCTTGCTGATAAGCGTGATACTTATCCTTCAAACCTAAGTGGTGGTCAAAAACAGCGTGTGGCGATTGCGCGTGCACTCGCGTCAGACCCAAAAGTACTGCTATGTGATGAAGCAACGAGCGCATTGGATCCAGCAACAACTCAATCAATTCTTGAGCTGCTGCGTGAAATCAACCGTAAGTTAAATATCACTATCCTACTGATTACTCACGAGATGGATGTGGTTAAAAGCATTTGTCATCAAGTCGCGATCATTGGTGGTGGTGAGCTGGTCGAAAAAGGGACTGTGGGTGAAATATTTGCACACCCTAAAACGGAACTCGCTCATCAATTCATTCGCTCAACACTGGACTTGACGATTCCTGAAGACTACCAAGCGCGTTTACAACAAACTCGCGTCAACAGCAGCTACCCACTGGTACGCCTTGAGTTTACAGGTGCGACGGTTGATGCTCCGCTGATGACGCAAATTGCTCGTAAATTCAACATCGATGTCAGCATCCTAAGCTCTGACCTTGATTACGCCGGCGGTGTGAAGTTTGGCATGATGGTCGCAGAACTGTTCGGAAATGAAGCCGATGATAATGCTGCAATCCAATTCCTACGCGATAACAATGTAAAAGTAGAGGTGCTTGGTTATGTCCTTTAGTTTCAACGAGATTGCTGATTGGATCAGCCTTAACGGTAGCCTTCTATTGGGCGCAACGGGCGAAACACTTTACATGGTTGCAGTTGCAGGCATTGTAGGCTTCGCGGTTGGTATCCCACTGGGCGTGATTCTACACACAACCAAAAAAGGTGGCCTGTTAGAGAACACCAAGCTAAACAAAATTTTAGGTGCGATTGTGAATGTAGGTCGTTCCGTGCCTTTCTTAGTACTCATGGTTGCGATTATTCCACTGACTAAAATGCTGATTGGCACTTTCATTGGCACAACCGCAGCAATTGTACCTCTGACGATCGGTGCTATCCCATTCGTGGCTCGACTTATCGAAAGTGCACTACTTGAAGTACCAACCGGTCTTGTGGAAGCCGCTCAATCAATGGGCGCAACCCCTATGCAAATCATCAATAAGGTTCTGCTTCCAGAAGCACTACCGACGATCATCAACTCAGTAACGATTACGCTCGTGACTCTAGTGAGCTACTCAGCAATGGCTGGTACCGTGGGCGGTGGTGGCCTAGGTGATGTGGCAATTCGTTACGGATTCCACCGCTACGAGGTGACCATTATGGCCGTGACGGTAGTGATGTTGATTGTGCTGGTACAAATTATTCAATCAATCGGTGATGCATTGGTTCGCCGCGTTGATCACAGATAACGACTGACTGCGTTAATGTAACGTTACGAGGAACGTCAGTCGTCTGAATTAAATGACATCGATTTATTAAAAGGAGATTATTATGAAATTTAACCTTAAAGCTCTACTTGCTATCGCAGTAACAGCATCAGCGCTTGTTCTAGCAGGTTGTGGTGATAAAGAAGTGGACACTTCTAAAATAAAAGTTGGCGTAATGGCAGGTGCTGAAGCACAAGTGGCTGAAGTGGCTGCGAAAGTAGCAAAAGAGCAATATGGCTTGGATGTTGAACTGGTTACTTTTACTGATTATGTAACACCAAACGCTGCGTTGGATGATGGTTCTATCGACATCAACGCATTCCAACACGCACCCTATCTAAATCAGCAAATTGCCGACCGTGGTTACAAACTAACAATCGCTGGTAACACGTTTGTTTATCCAATTGCAGGTTACTCGAAAGAAGTGAAATCTGTAGACGAAATCCAAGACGGCTCTCGAATTGCGGTACCAAACGATCCAACCAATCTAGGTCGTTCACTACTACTTCTTGAGCAGCAAGGTCTGCTTACACTTCGTGAAGGTGCCGGTCTTCTAGCAACAGTACGTGACATCGTGAGCAACCCTAAGAATCTAACCATTGTTGAATTGGACGCTGCGCAACTACCACGCTCTCTTGATGATGTGACTCTGGCTATCATCAACACAACTTACGCGAGCTCTATCAACCTGACGCCACAAAAAGACGGTGTCTTCGTTGAAGACAAAGATTCTCCATACGTAAACCTAATCGTTTCTCGTGAAGACAATTTAAACGCTGAAAACGTGCAGAACTTCGTGAAAGCTTACCAGACTGAAGAAGTGTACAAAGCCGCTTCTGATATCTTCCACGGTGGTGTAGTTAAAGGTTGGTAACCCCGCCGATTGACTTCCTACTGATACGCAAATAAACAAAAAAGCCGATATCTTTGAATATCGGCTTTTTTCTTCGACCTGCTGATGACTTGAATGCGGCTACTTAATGTGATCCCAAGAGATGTTCGACACCAAGCGGCAGTCATCACACTTAAAATAGAAAATGTCGTGGATCGGCGCATCAAGCAGCCATTCACCGCCACATTGCGGGCATTTACGCTCTTTTTCAGCTTTCAGACTGATCCCTCCGACACGGTATAAGTAGTAATAGGTTGGAATCTTAGTCAGATATTCAATGCGCCCTCTTAGACCCCAACCCCGTTTAAACAGTACGCTTTGGGTGTCACTGATCTCAGTGAGTGTTGCATGCTCAGCGCGACAGCCTCCCCCCATTTGGACTTCATCACAGGCTTGCCATTCTGTCTGCCATTTCAATACCGCTTTATGGTCGCCATTGAAAGTCGGAGGATTTCGATACAAAGGGATCGGCAGCAAGCTGTCACCACTGCGCAGCGGTGAACAGGTATGAACAAAGGTCGTATACAACACTTGCCAACTCGGCGCTTCATCTTCTGCCACTTCTTCAGAGTTCAGATCTCGGCCAAGCAAACGCATTTTGGGCGCTAATAAGTTCGCTGCAGACAAGCGATCAAAACACACTTTTACGAAATCGGAATGATTACGCGGGTGTAAGCTGTCCTGCTCAGGGCACACAACACGAACATAAAATTCACCATCCCCCATCACGATAGGAAATTCACGCCCCAATACTTGTCCGTTATAACGAAGTGCATCCATTAATCCGTTAACCGCCTTATCGACAGCGCTTACCGTGGTGTTATCAAAACACTCAAATTGAAGCTCTAGTACGTACATCTATTTATACCACTGGTTGTAGCTTTTCTAAAAATTCAGCCAATGTCTCGGCTAATACATCACGATTTTTAGTGCCTAAGCGCTCCAAAATCACGTTGCCCGTTAGGTTACAAATCGAGATAACATCCAGTTCGGCATCGGTTGCGGCAATGAAAACCGTGGGTTTTAACTTCAGACGACGCTGAGTCACCAAGTGACCTAAAATGTTCTCTTGTAGGCATTCGAAATCTTCATCACTCCAAATCTGTAACAGAGTCAGTTCATTGCCATCAAAAGTCGCGTTCATATTTGCGCTAAATTGTGCACCGTAGAACGTCTTGATGTCATCATGCAGCGTCAACTCGATGCCGGTTTCAACGTTGGTAAAATCCGCGAACTGCTCACGTGGATAGTGCTTCCACAACACGGCATCGTCGCTCTTTTCTTCTACGCAAGGCGAAACAATATCCACCAGCTCATCGTTACAAGGTAAACTTTGATGTTGCTGTTGCCACGCATCAACGTATCGCTGACTAAAAGAAAGTAGTGCGTCTTGAGCACGTTGAGTCATGAAAATCTCCTAAACACAAAATAATAAATAGAATCAGGGAACCTTTCCTTGTCGATTGAGCGATGACTTAATGACAGGATAATGGGGATTCAGTAAAATCGATCCCATTCTAATCGAATTTGAAACGAAAGTATGAGCAAATATTCTGACGCAAAAGAGCTGGCGGGTTTAACTTTAGGCCAAAAAACTGAATACTCTAACCAATACGATGCAAGTTTATTGCAACCTGTACCTCGTAGCTTGAATCGTGATGATCTTGCGCTAAACGGTGAGCTACCTTTTATTGGACATGATATTTGGACAATGTACGAACTTTCGTGGCTAAACAGCAACGGCCTACCACAAGTGGCTGTCGGTGAAGTTTTCATCCCAGCCACCAGTCCAAATTTGATTGAATCAAAATCTTTCAAACTGTACTTAAACAGCTATAACCAGACTCAATTTGAAAACTGGGATCACGTCACAGAGCGCCTTACTCAAGATTTGTCGGCGTGCGCAGGTGAAACAGTGCTTGTGAATGTAAACTCCGTCACCGACTACACCAACCAACCTATCGTGACGATGGAAGGTGACTGTATCGACAACCAAGATATCCAAATCACTAGCTACGACTTTGAAGCGTCACTGCTTGAAGGCGCTGCAGGCAAGCAAGACGTTGAAGAGACACTGCACAGCCATCTATTGAAGTCGAACTGCTTGATCACAAACCAACCCGACTGGGGGAGCGTTGAGATCGCATATTCAGGTAAGCAAATTGACCGTGAAGCTCTGCTACGCTATTTAGTTTCTTTCCGTGAGCACAATGAATTCCACGAACAATGTGTTGAGCGTATCTTCACTGACATCATGAAATACTGTGCGCCATCGAAACTCACCGTGTTTGCACGTTATACGCGTCGTGGAGGTTTGGATATCAATCCATACCGTTCAACAGAACAAGACAGACCAAGTCACAATAAGCGTATGGCTCGCCAATAACCAGGCTGGAAGCTCCCACACTTATTTGAACCTACTTCACCTCTAAAGGGACATAGAAATGCGTTGGTTATACGTTGTTAGCCTGTTTATTTTAAGCTTAAGCACACCGGTCTATGCGTCGATTTATTCGTCAGCCCTACTCAATGAAGCCAATAACTTGATTGAGATCGAGCCAAGCCAAGCAAAAAAAATGGCGAACAGCTATCTAACGAGCCGTGTTCTATCAGATCAACGCGAGAAGAGCCCATCAGCGATTTCTCGCGAGGAAACAGACTCTTCAATTAGAACGCCAAGCAGTAGCATCGATGCCTACAAAATATTAGCGAAAGCGGAATATAACCTTGGCAACATCCATACTGCGATTCAACAACTCGACAAAGCCTCTGAGTTAGCAAAAACCTATAATATTGACTACCTAAAACTGGATATTCAAATATTAAAAGTTAAGTTGCTTTGGCTGAACGATAGAGAGTCAACCACAGCAAAAGCCGAACTCGCGAAGATCGAAACCAACCTAGAGTCGGTGAACAAAACCTTGCGCTTAACAGAAGGCATTACCTATCGTTTAATTATGTTGAAGGCTGATATTGCTTCTTATGATAATAAAGTCGACGAAGCCGAGATGTTCTACCAAGAAGCTAAATCTTACTTAGAGCAACGCTACTCTAAAAAAGTCACCATCGACTATCACATTGTCGTTGGGGAATTTTACCTGACTCACAAAGAGTACAACCACGCGCTTACAGAGCTACTATATGGCTATTGGAAATCAGTAGAAAGCAACCAAAGCGCACGCTTAGCAAAAGTCAACCGCCTACTTGCCCAACTTTTCTTTGAACGCCAAGTGTTAGATAAGGCACTAGAACACCTTTCACAAGCCGCTGATTTCTATGACGGCTTTGAAAACTCGCCTATTTTGGCGCAAGTGCTCAAAAAGATGGGCGATGTGTACTTCTTACAAGGAAAATATAACCTTGCTTTAGTGCATTTTTTCAATGTATTGGATCATGAGAGTAGCGACCGAGATATTCACCAAGTCATCGATATTCGTTTGAGTTTATCAGCCACTTATTTACGCCTTTTTAACTATCCTCAAGCAGAACACTACCTATCACGAGCCCTTGAACTGCTGGAAAAAACAGACATTCCAAGACTGGAAGGCCGAGCGGCATTGTTATCGGCAGGGTTGGCTTATCACTTACAAAACAGCGCCGACGTGATCAAGCATGCAACACGAGCTCTCACAATCTCACGTCAAATAGAGAGCATGTATCTGTCTCAACGTTCATACTATTTACTCTCTTTGGGTTACGAGCAAGCGGGGCGTCCTCAACAAGCCTTAGCGAACCTCAAGCAATACAACAGTCTTGTCTCTTTAGAGCAGCAAAAACTCAACCGGGTTGGTGAAGATGCATTCAGACAACAAAAAGAGTTTGCCGAACAAACGTTGCACTATGCCGGCCAAGAGCAGGAACTACAAAAATACCAATTAGAGCATCATAAATTCCAAAAAATATCGTTCGCCCTATTCTTGTTCAGCATCATTTTGTTTTTCTTCGTGCTGCGCAGAGGCTACCTCATTCAAACCTTAGCCAAAGAAGTGGACTCGCTGCAAACTGACCTGTTTACGCACTCGCGTTCAAAGCTCCCAAATCTAAGAATGCTCAATGCGAAACTCTCTAACTCCTTGGAGAAAACCAGTCAAAATTTCGAACAGTGGCAACTTGGCGAACTGATCCACGAACCACTCAACGACCGTTTACGTTTTGTGATGATTGATTTACCTTTCTTACGCAATATGTACACGCAGAACGGTTATAAGGCGGGTTTAGAACTCGAAGACGCTTTCGGCAATTTCATAAAATCAAAACTGGATGGTTTGGCTCGCGTCTACCACTTCTCTGATGCTAACCTGCTTTATATAGAGTCGAACTCTGATCGTGATTCCTCTCCAGAAGAGATGTTCCTAAAAATTCAATCTTGGATTAATCACTTCGAGCCAGAGCGCAACATCAATCGGACTGTGCGGATGGGCATCGCGGACTACCCATTCTTACCAAGAGCTTACACTGCGATTAACGATCAAGAACTGCTCGATGTTTTATTGATGTCGGCCAACCTAGCGCGTGAAATCAGCTTAAAAGAAGGCACGAGTCAATGGGTCTATCTAAAGGCTATCGACAATGCACCCGCGGCCAGTCTTGCAACCGGTAACATAAGAGAAGCCTGTAAACAAGCCATTAATCAAGGGTTAGTAAAAGTACAATCATCTTACAAGAATGAGGACAACATCAAAAAATTGCTAAAAGATGACTGATTTGCGAGCGGTTAAGACTTGCAAGCCGTGACCTTATTTTTAGTTTTGTTATTATCGATGCAACGGAATTTCATTTAAACGATCGTAATCGATCTCTGCGGCGCTAATTAATACATCTATGGGCATTCTTGAACAAGACATTCAGGCGCAACTCCACCAACTGAAATGTCAGCTGGAACAAACTCGCTTGACACAAAGGGACTCCTCTTTCAAATTTATTCGAGAGCAGAAAGTTCTAAAGCGTATCGTTACATCTTTAAGTCATGCGTGTACTGGTAGTAACTGCTATTTAGATGAAAATCTTATTACCCTGAGGGAAGAGCTAGAAAAGCAAAAAGACATCAGCTCGCTGCTCCCAAAGTTGGCAATCTTAGAAAGGATGCTCAAGCAGAAAACGTTAGCTATGAATAAACAGAACGGATATCTGGATGATAGCATTAAGCAAAGTGGTGAAACACTACAACGCATAACTGGCCTGCCAGCGCCGTTGAAACGTGATCTACGAAACTTGCTGAGCTTCTCCGAATGCAATGGCAGTCAGAAAGTCGACCATGCCATGAAACTCCTCGGTATTTACGAACGTGCCATAAAAATCATGGCCAATGACTCACGTACTCATTTTGCCGATGCAGCCCACACTCCAGAGCAAGAACTCCTTTCTGATTTATCGATAGAATTACAACACCTGATCACAGAGCTCGACTTTGAAGGCGAATCTGGGGATTTACTTACTGATATTCGAGCAAAACTGCTGCTTGGTGTTTCAACCCAACATCTACTTGAGTTAGCACTTCAAGTTCTCAAACAAGTTATTGAAGGCACCAACTTAGAGCGCAAGAAATCAGAACAATTTCTCGATCAACTCAATGCTTCACTTGCTTGCAGTATCAAAACAGCCGCCCAAAACACCGATCAGAGTCAAAGCTATTTTGAGCACCGCCAAGAACTTAATTCCAATCTTAATAGCCTTGTTACGAAAAGCTTACACTCTGTTGACTGTGCGACAGACATGGATAACTTAAAGCTATCCATCACCCCTCTGCTTAAGGAGTTGGCCTCTCTCTCAGAAAGACTGAATCATGCAGAGCAGAAAGAACATGCTCTAATCGAACGAATGAATTATGGAAAAACGCAGTTAGACTCACTCTATGAAGTAACCCAAGACTATCGCAAACGCTTGGAAGATCAGGCTCAGCGTATGCTGCTTGATCCTCTCACTAAGGTCTATAATCGAACGGCGTTTACTGATCGCCTAGAGCTTGAATATCGACGTTGGATTCGGGCACAACACTCGTTGCGTGTGGTATTGCTCGATATCGACAACTTCAAAGCCATTAACGATAGTTTTGGTTATACGGCCGGTGATAAAGCGCTTAAAATCATTGCCCGAACCATCACTAAAGAGACCAGTACGACCGACACCGTTGCACGTTTTTCTGGTGAAGAGTTCATTTTATTGCTGCCAGAACAAACGGATGAATATTGTCACAAGGTGATTCAAAACATCCAAACTCAAGTGAGCCTCCTGCCATTTAAGTTCCGTGACCAACAAATCAAGATAACCTTATGTGCGACATGCACCCAATTTAAAGAGTCAGATACTCCGGAAGAAGTGTTAGAGCGACTCAATAAAACACTAAATAAAGCGAAAAAACGCGGTACTAACCAACTTGTTTGGAACTAAAGTAACTCTGTAATTAATTTATTTCATTTTTTCAAATAGTTATCATATACTCACTTCCCCAATGTTTGCTAATCTGATAGTTAACATTCAATTAACAAGCATTTTTTCGGTAAGTCATGCTATATACATGCACTTAACTTAAACAGCAGTATATTAGCGATTAAGCAAATCGGTAAAATCATTAAACAAGCAGTCGTAACCGTTTCGTCTGGTTAACACTCCTCACCTTTAACCAAACACTTTCAACGCTTGCTTCTCACTCTCGAGCCTGAGGGGCACTTAATCGGCGCCCCGGCTCTTCTTAATAAGGAGGCGCTATGATCACGCACATTAGCCCGACTGGCAGCATGGATTTACTCTCTCAACTTGAAGTTGAGCGTCTTAAAAAAACCGCATCTAGTGATCTGTACCAACTGTATCGTAACTGCACGTTAGCGGTCCTGAACTCAGGTAGTCACACCGACAACTCCAAAGAGTTGCTCGATAAATATCAATCATTTGATGTTGAAGTGGTGCGCCGTGAACGTGGGATCAAACTCGAACTGAATAACGCACCTGAGCATGCATTTGTCGATGGTGAAATCATTAAGGGTATTCAAGAACATCTATTTTCAGTGTTACGTGACATTGTTTACGTCAACATGCATCTCGCCGATAACCAAAGGCTCAATCTCACCAACGCGACTCACATCACCAACCTTGTGTTTGGTATCTTGAGAAATGCAGGTGCGCTAACGCCAGGCATTGAACCTAACCTAATTGTATGTTGGGGGGGTCACTCCATAAATGCCAACGAATACCAATACACTCGTGAAGTCGGTAATGAATTAGGCCTGCGCGAACTGAACATCTGTACCGGTTGTGGACCGGGAGCGATGGAAGGCCCAATGAAAGGTGCCGCCATTGGTCACGCGAAACAACGTTATACCAATCATCGTTATCTAGGGCTTACCGAACCGTCAATCATTGCGGCAGAGCCACCAAACCCCATCGTCAATGAACTGGTGATCATGCCTGATATTGAGAAGCGCCTTGAAGCGTTTGTTCGGATGGCACATGGCATCATCATTTTCCCTGGCGGCCCAGGTACTGCCGAAGAGCTGTTGTATATATTGGGGATCATGATGCACCCGAGTAACGCAGACCAACCGATGCCTATCGTTTTAACTGGCTCAAAAGAGAGCGAAGCTTACTTTCGCTCAATTGATACATTCATTGGTGAAACGTTAGGTAAAGAAGCGCAAAAGCATTATGAAATCGTCATTGATGATCCAGCTCGCGCAGCGAAAATCATGAAACAAGCGATGCCAGAAGTACGATCTCACCGCAAAGAGACCGGCGATGCATACAGTTACAACTGGTCACTGCATATTGAGCCAGAGTTCCAACTGCCATTCGATCCAACTCATCAATCAATGGCGGCGCTCGACCTTCATATGGATCAAAAAACAGAGAGCCTTGCTGCGAATCTGCGTAAGGCGTTCTCTGGTATTGTGGCAGGTAATGTCAAAGCCGAGGGTATTCTAGAGATTGAGAAGCATGGCCCATTCCTGATTGATGGTGATAAGGAGCTAATGACTAAGATGGATCAGCTGCTGAATGACTTTGTTGAACAACATCGAATGAAACTGCCGGGCGGCACTGACTACGTGCCTTGCTACAAAATTGCACCAAGTCAGCACTGATAATGGAACTCTTATTGGTCCTAAGTCATCTTTGACACCCAGGTTCTAGCCCATCGCTCTAAGACAGAGCAACAAGTCATGACGTTGACATCAACACCGTATCAACTCACTGATTGATACGTTACTATAAGGGGCTAGCAGCCCCTTATTTATTGCCTATTTAGTGGAATACTTATGTCTATCCATCTTGTTATTATCGATGCCTTGAACCTGATCCGACGCGTGCACTCTGCTCAACCGGATCCCACCGATATAGCAAGAACCATCACCACCACAACTCGTACACTGAACCGAATCCTAAACGAATCACAACCCACGCACATCATTGCGGTATTTGATCATCATCTACAAGACCGAGGCTGGCGTGCCAAAGTGCTTCCTGCCTATAAACAGAACCGAAAGCCAATGCCAGAACCATTAATGAAAGGCCTTGATGCTATTCAGCAGGCTTGGTGGGAACTCGGTATTGACTCGTTGCTATCTGATGGTGATGAAGCCGATGATCTCGTGGCAACACTTGCCAAGAAAGTGGCCGATCACGGCGAAAAAGTCACCATCATCTCTACCGATAAAGGCTATTGCCAGCTGCTATCACCCACACTACAGATTCGTGATTACTTCCAACACCGTTGGTTAGACAAACCTTTTATTGAAACTGAATTCGGCGTAAAACCAGAACAACTTGCTGACTATTGGGGATTAACTGGCGTGATCTCTAGCCAAGTTCCGGGGATCCCGGGCGTTGGACCCAAAGCCGCAAAAGAGATTTTAACCACATACCCAGACATCGAAACAGCATTCCACGCTGAAGATTTGCCGAAAAAATATCGTAAGAAGTTCGATGAGCATATCGAATCCGCTCGAGTGTGTAAGCGAGTATCGGCCTTAAAAACTGACATCGACTTGGGTTTTAACCTACAAGATATTCGCTACGACCCGCAAGTGACGTCTTAACGTTGTATATAAAAAACGCTCCTGACAGGGAGCGTTGTTATTATGTTGTAACCAATCTAAATATCAAAAATTAATGCGGTGATATATTCGAAAGTGCCTGAATGTGAACCGTGATCTCTTCGCGATCATGATAAAGGTGCTTAGCCTGCATCTTGAACTTCACTTTGTTCTCAATCAGGAACACTTTTAGGTTCTCGATATCTTGCAGTACTTCATCGTAACGGCCTTTCATTGGCAGTTTAAGGTTAAACAGTGCTTCTTTTGCCCAACCTTTGATGATCCACTCCCCCATGAGGTGCGCAACACGAGCTGGCTTCTCAACCATGTCACAGATAATCCAAGTTACGTTCTTACGATCAGGTTCGAATTTAAAGCCATCCACCATGTGGTGCTTAATTTGACCCGTTTCCATTAGGCTGTCTGCCATCATGCCGTTATCAACACAGTGAACGAACATCGAGCGCTTAACCAATTGGTAAGTCCAACCACCAGGACACGCACCTAAATCTACGCCCCACATACCCGGAGCCAGACGCTCGTCCCACTCATCACGAGGGATGAATACGTGGAATGCTTCTTCTAGCTTCAATGTAGAACGGCTTGGCGCATCTGATGGGAACTTCAGACGAGGGATACCCATAAAGAACTGTGAGTTATTGGTTGGGTAAGAGTAACCAACAAAACAGTGACCCGGAGCGATGAAGCATAAATGAAATACAGGCTTCTTAGCATTATCTTTCGCAGTCATCAGGCCTTTACCACGCATCGCTTGACGCATCGGCACGGTAAACTTACGGCAGAACTTCAAAAGCTCTTTTGCTTCGTTAGTGTCTGGCGTTTCAATACGGATATCACCACAACGAGGGAAACCTTCTTTATCAGAAAGCGCCTCAAGAATTGGAGAAATACGGTCATCGGTTGGCAGGTCTTTGATTTCAACAGCCACTGCTAGCATTTGACGAGCAAAGATCAGTGATTGGAAATCGATCTCTTTGATCAACTTGTCCGCTTCACCTGCTTGATAACATTCAAACAATACAAAGCCTGTATTATTCTTTAGGCGAGGAAAACCAAACACTTCCAGTTGTGTTGCCTTGTCTTGAATTTCGCCAGCACATTCTTTTTCAAAACCAGAGCGACAATAAAGTAGTACGTGTTTCACTGAGTTACCTCTTTTATATTCAAAGCAGCGAAGGAGAAGACTCCCCAACCAATGATAAATAGTAGACCACCAAACGGAGTGATAGGGCCAAACCATTTTATTCCTGTCAGTGCCAAGCCATAAAGGCTGCCACTAAAACAAAGGATGCCGATGATAAAGCAAATTGCCGCAATGAAAAAATATTTTTGTGATTTAGCACCAAGTTTCATCTGCAGCAGAGCACCACACGCCAATATCGCCAAAGTATGGATAAACTGGTACTGAACACCGGTCTCAAACACACCGAGCAGATATTCAGGCAGGATAGCCTTCAAACCGTGGGCGGCGAAGGCGCCAAGCATCACAGCAGTCGCGCCAGATAAACCAGCAAACGATAGTAAATACTTACTTCTCATCGAGCACCTCTTTGATAAACGCTGATAGTTTCTCAACGGTTAACGCAATGTTCTGCTGTTCGGTGTAACCAGAACTCTTACGAGGCTTAAAGCTGTGGTCGCCATCAGGGATAAACTCGACACGTACCGAGTCAGACAGATCAAAGTCAGCAAACTCTTCACGCTTACCAAAGGTGTCACGCTCGCCTTGTAAAATCAAACATGGCTTTTTCAACTCAGCTAAGTGCTCACCTTTGTATTTTTCTGGCTTACCCGGTGGATGAAAAGGAAAACCTAAACACGCGATGCCAGCCACCTTATTAACTTCAGACAAATGGCTTGCCATACGTCCTCCCATCGACTTACCGCCAATCACAAGCTTATCGGCATCACAATACTGCTCAATGATACCTTGGTAAGCTTCAAGTAGCTTAGGCGCTCTGTCAGGAGGACGACGCTTCCCCTCTTCGGCACGCTTAATCATGTACGGGAAATTGAAACGAATCACTCGTATCCCTTTCAAGGCCAATCCTTTAGCAACCAACCGCATGAATTCATGATCCATGCCTGCGCCAGCACCATGGGCAAAGATAAAGGTAATGGGATTGTCTTCACCGTCAATGATGACATTATTCATCCAGCAGATCCTCTTGCTCACTCTGCGCTTTCGCTAGCATCCAGTCGCGGAAGGTAGCGATACGGCCCATGTCGGCTTGTTTCTCATGACAAACCACATAGAAAGCGTTCTTACTCACCAATACTTCATCAAATGGTGCAATCAAGCGACCCGCTTCGATTTCTGGCTGCGCCAAGACATTGTTGCCCAGTGCAATCCCTTGTCCATGAGCCGCGGCTTGCAGCACCATCGTCGAGTGGCTGAAGATCGGGCCATGATTCACGTTAACGCCGTCGATACCATTTTGCTTGGTAAACTGTTTCCAATCTTTTCGAGAGGTATCGTGTAATAACGTATGGCATGCTAAATCACTTAGCGTTTCTAATGGTTTTGCCCCCAATAATACTGAAGGAGAACACAAAGGAATTAAGTACTCTTGATAAAGCTTATCCGCTCGTAAGCCAGACCAATTACCTCGCCCATAGTAAATGGCGACATCGACATCATCAGTTAGTGAGCCCTCCTCCATATCAACGGCTTTAATTCTTACATCAATATCAGGTTCTTGCTGATTAAAATCGGCAAGCCTTGGAACTAACCATTGGATCGCAAAGCTAGGGGGTAAACTGATGGTCAATGCGCCCTTCTCACTTCGTTCAAGCACTTTGTCAGTCGCTTCTGCCAGCGATGTAAAAATATCTTTGATATCTAAGAAGTAGCTCTGCCCTTCTTCGGTCAGGAGTAAAGAGCGGTTTCTTCGACGAAAAAGCTTCAAAGACAAGAATTCTTCAAGCGCTTTAATTTGATGACTGACCGCTGCTTGAGTCACAAATAACTCTTCTGCGGCACGCGTAAAACTCAAATGCCGAGCGGCAGCTTCAAACACTCTTAGCGAGTTTAATGGGGGTAATCGACGAGACATAGTTACTCTCTAAATAAGCATTAGTTTTTTTTATCTGAAACATTATAATTTGTCCATTGCCTAGCGGCCAGAGAAATTCTATATTTCGTTCCGCAGTAGCTAGCCTGAACGGCTTGGTTCTTTCCAGAATCAATTGGCTCGGCTCCTGCGATGTTGTGTTTGCAAACTCGTTATTTTCGAGTTGGGTAGAGTTCTACCAAATGTTTTGTTACAGCGATATACTGAAACGAGACATATACTTCCTATATTTATTTTGACCTGTCTGTCAAATTTGTTTACACCGTCTTATGGGCGGTGTTTTTTTTTTGCCCAAAGAAAGTCGCAACAAGTTTAGCAATAGCTGCGCTAATTGCTCTTTATTATTTTTCATCATAAATCACAGAATGAAACTCGTATTCAAATAATCAACTGAACACATACAAATAACCTCATTGATTACACAAAAAAATAACAGACATATTCAAGATGCTTACACTGATTGTGTCACTCAAAATAACTAACTAAACACCATGACTTGGCAACAATCGAGACCAAATATGACTGTAGAATGATAAACTTCCCCCCTTTCTGATTACGCTCCATCATTCACACGAGAAAATAAAAAAGCCGCTTACTTTTCAGTAAGCGGCTTTGTAAAAGACTTAACGATTGATCAACGCACCACTATGGGCGATAAACCTTAACGTTATGGAAGCCTTGCTCTTGCAGGTAAAGCGCCTGTAGACGGCTCATTACACCACGATCACAGTACAGCAAGTACTCTTTCGATTGGTCTAGATCACCAAACTGAGTCGATAGCTTAAAGAACGGTATGTGCTTCACTTCAACACCATCAATATCTAGTGGACGCTCATCTTCCTCTTCTGGACTACGAATATCAAGAACGATGGCATGCTCCGACACGGCTTGAACTTGCTCAACTTCAGGCGCTTGCTCTTGACTCTCTTTCTCGATGTCACGGATATCCATAATGCGAGCGTTCTCAATCACTTGCTCCAGAACCTCGAAATTGAACTTAGCTTCTTCCGCTTCTAGTTTGCCTTTCTTCGCTTTTACTGTCGGCTTCTTCGAGATAACACCACAATACTCAGGCATGACTTTAGCGAAATCTTCAGTACCAATGTTACGAGATAGGTCGATGATGTCTTCTTTATCCCAGTTGATAAGCGGACGCAAGATCAAAGTATCCGTCACGTTGTCAATATGGCGAAGATTCGTAAGCGTTTGGCTAGAAACCTGACCAAGTGCTTCACCCGTTACGAGCGCTTCAATACCGAAACGCTCAGCAACCATGCCACCCGCTCGCATGAACATACGCTTAAGTACCACGCCCATTTGGCCATCTTCTACGTTCTCAAGGATTTCAGCAACCACTGGTTCAAAGTCGATAGAGATGAACTTCACCTTTGCCGATGAGCCATATTTATTCCATAAGTAGTGAGCCACTTGCTTGACGCCAATCTCGTGCGCAGGGCCACCAAGGTTGAAGAAACAGTAGTGAACCTTAGAACCACGTTTGATGTGTAAGTAGCTTGAAACACCTGAATCAAAGCCGCCAGAAATCAAGCTCAGTAGATCTTCTTGAGTTCCTAGAGGGAAACCGCCTAGACCTTTATGACGTTCAATCACTTGGTTTAACTTATCGTTAGTGACTTCAACCTTAACGGTCACATCAGGGTTCTTAAGTCGAACTTTAGCCGACTCAACCGCTTGGTTTAGACCGCCGCCAACATAACGTTCTAGTTCAATAGACGTGAAGTCATGTTGACCTCGACGTTTGGCACGAACAGAGAAAGTTTTGCCTTCGATAAGAGTACGGCTGCGCTCAAGTACTTGCTCGTAAATATCGTGCAAGTCTTTAAAATCGGATTGCTGAACCTCAAGGGAGTGATGGATGCCTGGAGTTTGCGTCAATACTTCTAGTGTTTCTTTAAAGTATTTGTCACTCTCAGACGTCACTTCGATGTGATCGCGACGGTTAAAAACAGCCACAGACTCAGTACGGCGCTGAAGAATAGTACGAATATTACGTTCTAAAATCTTTGTGAAGCGCTTACGCACCGATTCACTTTTTACAAAAATTTCCGGATGGGGCTTAACAATAAATTTCATAGTACTTTCACGCCAATAAGGTTCACAATTTTAATAGGTTCATCGCCACGCAAAAGGTCATTTCACATAGTCATTGAAGCAATAATAGATCAATATTAAATCTAAGGGCGCGAATTATACATGAGAAAGTCAAACAAGGAAAAGAGTGCGTGCTTTGGCGCGGTCAATAAACTCAACGTAGCAACAAACGACCACCTCATTTCACCCTGTGTTCTCGCAACATTGGGGCAAAACCGGTATCAAACAAAGAAAAAGCCCAATCTACGAGAGATTGGGCTTTCAAGGTACCGATTAGAAATAAAGGCTATTTAGCGATCGCTGGAACTTCATCACTATACAGCGGTTCACCCTGCATGATACTGATTTCAACACGACGATTGAGGCTGCGTTGCCACTCAGTATCGTTTGGCTCTACTGGCTCAGTGTCGGCCATACCACGCACTCTCAAGCGTTGATGAGAGAATCCGCGCACCTTTTCCATCTCTTGAGCAACAGACACCGCACGTTGCGATGATAAATCCCAATTAGAACGATAAAGCTCAGAATCAAGACGTTGGTTATCTGTATGCCCTGAGATCCGAACAATACCCGGAACATCTTTAACAAGTTCAGCAACCTGTCGAACTAAAGGTCGGAACTTAGGTTGTAAGAAAGCCGAACCAGAGGGGAACGCCCCTTTTTCACGGATTCGAATCACTATCTGTTGACCCAGGTTATCAACCTCAATTGCGCCTTGGTCGATCTCTCTCTCGAGCGCCTTCTTGATGCTTTCCATCAAGGAATCCATATCTTGAGACTGCGCTTCAGCTTGCTTTTGCTGTTGGTCTGACTCTGAGTTCTGATTGTCGTGAGTCGACACCTCTGGCGACTTACCTCCAGTCATCTTTCCTTGGTCGCGCATTGTGCCCCCTGCGCGTTCAGATTCACCCTCATGAAACTCTAGCGTTTGCTGAGTAATATCAATGGTCTGTTGCATAATCACATCAATCGGCGTTGGCTCTGGGCGACCTGGACGAAACTCTTGTGCAATAATACTGGTGCCTTTCGGAATATCTTTTACTTCCAAGCTATTCTGCACACCAAACGCAAATTTCATTGAGCCTGCTATCTGCTTGAATTTTAGTACGTCCATCTCAGAGAAAGAGAGCAGCAGTACGAAGAAACACATCAGCAACGACATCAAATCAGCAAATGTCCCCATCCATAGAGGTAACCCCGGAGGAGGACATTTACATGGCTTGTCTTCATCCATCTTCCATTCCTCTAAGCGGGTTCACCATCAAAAATTCGTTTACCTTCATTTAGGTAACTCTTCAGGTAACCATCAATAACACGTGGATTTTGACCATCTTGAATAGCGAGCACACCATCCATCACTAAACGGCGGTTCAATGCCTCTTGATCACGGCGTAGCGCCAACTTATCTGCGATTGGGAAAAACACCATGTTTGAAAGAATTGCGCCGTAAAGCGTGGTCAAAAGTGCTACCGCCATTGCAGGACCGATCGATTTAGGATCATCCATGTTCGAAAGCATGGCAACCAAACCAACCAAGGTACCAATCATCCCCATTGCTGGGGCAACATCACCAAATGCCGTGAATACTTTCGATCCCTGCTCATGACGCTCTGTGGTCAACGCAATGTCTTTTTGCAATGCAGCACGAACTACATCACCGTCATGACCATCCACCAACAGATCGATGCCCTTTTGCATGAAGCTGTTGTTAATTTCCATCTCTTCGAGAGCTAAAAAGCCACCTTTACGTGCCGCATCAGCCATCTCTACAACTTTAGCGATAAGATCTTCAGGTTCATCAGCTTTAAACATAAATGCTTTGCCAGCAATTTTAGCGGCACCAAAGAACTGTCCCATGGTGAACTTCATCAGAACAACAAACGTTGAACCACCAACCACGATCAAAATGGATGTCGTGTCATAAAACATCCCAAGGCTTCCACCTAGGATCATAGCCATGACGACAAAGGCCATTCCACCAATCAAACCTATTAGGGTTGCTAAATCCACTGAGCACTCCTCATGCTTTTTGTAGCTCTACATCGACGATAAACTTTTTATCGGCCAGATTATAAGATCTTTTAGTAAATTCTTAGCCTAAGTATCACATTTTTAGTTTTTGAATCACAAATACTACCCACTTTACCCTGATCAACCAGAGATAATTTTTATAAAGATAAGATTATTCGACAAAATTGACCTAAAGGCTCTTAAAAAAGAACTTTATTGCAAAATTTATTGGTTACATTTGACCATATCAGCAGCCTAGGGTAACGTTCGTTCATCTTTCCAAATGCAGATTTATTATGGCCACTAAGAAACCTGAAAATATGAGCTTTGAAGCGGCAATCGAAGAACTTGATGGCTTAGTTGATCAACTGGAAAATGGTGATCTAGCTTTAGATGATGCACTGAAAAAGTTCGAGCGAGGTATTTCCCTTGCTCGTGCTGGTCAAAGCAAACTAAACGATGCTGAACAGCGTGTTAGCATCCTACTGCAAAATGACGAAGATGCAGAGCTTAGTGACTTTAACCCACAACCTGAATAACAAATTGTATGAGATCCCCTATGATCGAGACTTTATTGTCTTATCAAGCACGTAATAACGAGCAACTGAACTTTTGGCTTGATCGCCTACCACACCAAAATCAGACTCTAATCGACGCAATGCGTTACGGCTTGCTTTTAGGCGGCAAACGTGTGCGTCCATTTCTTGTTTACATTACAGGGGAAATGTTTGGTTGCACGGCTGAAGAACTCGATACGCCCGCTTCTGCAGTCGAATGTATTCATACCTACTCTCTGATTCACGACGATCTGCCAGCGATGGACGACGACGAACTGCGTCGCGGTCACCAGACTTGTCACATCAAATACGATGAAGCGACCGCTATTTTAACGGGTGATGCACTACAAACTCTCGCGTTTACTATACTTGCGGAAGGGACATTAAGTGGCACTGGCGAAAGCAATCGTGTTCGAATGATTCAATGCCTAGCTGAAGCTTCTGGCGCTCAGGGTATGTGTATCGGTCAGGCTCTTGATATTGAAGCAGAAAATCGTGCGGTCACGTTAGCAGAATTGGAAGAAGTTCATCGTAATAAAACCGGCGCTCTTATGAAGTGCGCGATTCGCTTAGGTGCACTCGCTGCTGGTGATAAAGCGTTAGAAGTCATGCCTCAATTGGACAAGTACGCTGATGCGGTAGGGCTGGCCTTCCAGGTTCAAGATGATATTTTGGATATCGTCAGCGACACTGAAACCTTGGGCAAACCGCAAGGGTCCGATCAAAGCTTGAATAAAAGCACTTACCCTTCTTTACTTAGTTTAGAGGGCGCTCAAGAAAAAGCGCAAACTCTACTACAGGAAGCGCTTCAAGCTTTGGCTGCAATCCCATACAATACCCAGTTACTCGAAGAGTTCGCCCGATACGTCATCGAGCGCAAGAACTAAGACAATAAGCGCGCATTACTATGACTCTTGATATATCCAAGTACCCAACTCTTGCTTTGGCAGATAAGCCAGAGGATTTGCGTCTACTTCCGAAAGAGACGCTAACACAACTTTGTGATGAATTACGCACCTACCTCCTTAACTCTGTGAGCCAATCAAGTGGTCACTTAGCATCAGGCTTAGGTGCGGTAGAGCTCACGGTTGCTCTGCATTATGTGTACAACACACCTTTTGACAAGTTGGTTTGGGATGTTGGTCACCAAGCATATCCGCACAAAATCCTTACCGGTCGTCGCGATCGCCTATCGACGATCCGCCAAAAAGGTGGATTGCACCCATTCCCATGGCGTCAAGAGAGCGAATACGACACCCTATCGGTAGGTCACTCATCGACGTCGATCAGTGCCGCGCTTGGTATGGCTATCAGTGCCCAAAAAGAAGGCAAAGATCGCAAGATTGTCAGCGTCATTGGTGATGGAGCCATTACCGCGGGTATGGCCTTTGAAGCGATGAATCACGCCGGCGATATCCACAATGACATGCTCGTTATCCTGAATGATAATGAGATGTCGATATCAGAAAACGTCGGTGCGCTGAATAATCATCTGGCTCAAGTCCTTTCTGGTAGTCTTTACACGTCGATTCGTGAAGGCAGCAAAAAGGTACTATCAGGTGTTCCACCGATTAAAGAATTAGTACGCCGTACAGAAGAGCATCTAAAAGGCATGGTTGTCCCTGGCACCATGTTTGAAGAGTTAGGCTTCAACTACATAGGCCCGATTGATGGTCATGATGTCAATGAGTTAATAAAAACGCTGAAAAACATGAGAGATCTTAAAGGTCCTCAATTTCTGCATATCATGACGAAAAAAGGCAAAGGCTATGAGCCCGCTGAAAAAGATCCGATTGGCTACCATGGCGTTCCTAAATTCGACCCAGCACATTCAAGTTTGCCTAAGAGCACCAGCTCTAAGCCCACTTTCTCTAAGATTTTTGGTGACTTCCTATGTGATATGGCCGCACAAGATCCTAAGCTAATGGCGATAACGCCAGCAATGCGTGAAGGTTCTGGTATGGTGCGATTCTCGAAAGAGTATCCCGAGCAGTATTTCGATGTCGCGATTGCTGAGCAACATGCCGTGACGCTAGCAACCGGTATGGCGATTGCGGGTGATAAGCCGATTGTGGCGATCTACTCGACTTTCCTCCAACGTGGCTATGATCAACTGATCCACGATGTAGCAATCATGGATCTACCGGTCATGTTCGCGATTGACCGTGCTGGTCTTGTCGGTGCTGATGGCCAAACGCACCAGGGAGCATTCGACTTAAGCTTCATGCGTTGTATTCCAAATATGGTGATCATGGCACCAAGCGACGAAAACGAATGCCGTCAGATGCTTTATACTGGCCACCAACATACGGGACCTAGTGCTGTACGTTACCCTCGCGGAAATGGTATGGGCACCGAGATTCAAAGTGAGTTTACTGCACTCGAAATCGGAAAAGGTCGTATCATTCGCGAAAGCGAAAAAGCAAAAGATGGCTCGAAAGTCGCTATTCTAAGCTTCGGCACTTTCCTTGAAAATGCACTTCAAACGGCTCATGCTATCGATGCTACGGTAGCCGATATGCGCTTTGTCAAACCACTCGATGAAGCTCTCATCAAACAACTGGCCGCTGACCACGATGTACTGGTTACTATCGAAGAGAATGCCATCGCAGGTGGTGCTGGTGCGGGTGTGGTTGAATTCTTAATGCAAGAGAAGCAACTCATGCCAGTATTGAACCTTGGCCTACCAGACAAGTTCATTGCTCAAGGCACACAGGGCGAGTTGCATGAAGAGTTGGGCTTAGATGCGAAAGGCATTGAGACATCAATCGCAGCTTATCTGGCGAAATAGAAACTTAGCTAGATAACGGAAACAAAAAAGGTTGGCCCTAGGGTCAACCTTTTTAGTCTCTACTCATTGACTCGACGTATTCGTCGCTGAGAGTCGATAAAGCCTTAGCAACAAGGCTTAAGTACTGGCGCGTCATAGTTCTCTGGTTCATCAGAGTAGATAGCTACGTTGAAGTTCTCAACCAACCCCGTCTCCTCAACGCACTGCGCTTGGAAAAACTGCTGAATCTCACGACGTTGACAATGCGCTTCAAACGCTTCGTTATCCGCCCAAATTTCATTGAATGCAATAGGGAAGCTCTGCCCCTCAGCAAACGGGCTCTGAATATGGCGAGTGACTCTGTATTGAATACAACCATCTTCACGCAGAGTATTTGACTCTAGTGATTTTAGAACCTCAAATAACTCGTTCAATTTGCCTTCTTTTGGCTGGAATTGAGCGATACAGTAAACCTTTTTAGACATTATAATTCCTTACTTTTTTTACTTTAGACTTGAACCGTTGATTGGTCTAAAAGCCTTCTGAACTTAAACTAGCCAACCGGCGAAATGTGCCACTGCATACAGCGAAATCGCCGCCATAAGGCCTGCAACAATATCATCAATCATGATCCCGAGCCCACCGTGAACTCGCTTATCTAACCAACCAATAGGCCAAGGCTTGATCATATCGAAAAAGCGAAACAGCACAAAACCAGCTACTAGCCATCTCCAATCATCAACAGGAATGTTCAACATAGGCACTAAGCTCATGGTGATCCAAAAACCTGAAAATTCATCCCATACGATAGAACCATGATCATGCACGCCCATGTCATCAGACGTTATTTGGCAGATTTTGATACCTATAATGCAGCTTACCACCACGAGAACGACATAAATAGGGAACGGTAATTGAACCAACAAAAGATAGAAAGGAATCGACGCCAGTGTGCCCATCGTGCCGGGAATAATCGGCGATAAGCCACTGCCAAACCCGGTTGCCAATAAGTGCCAAGGGTTTTTAAGAGAGATTGCAGAAAGTGGGTTTGTCATCAATTAGCCTTAAAGTGATCGTAACCAGTTAAGCGCCAACTTAATGGTTCACCATTGTTGTGTAATTCAAAATATTCTACAGGTCTTATCTGGCCAATGCAGGTAACTTTTGTCCCTGTGTGTGACAAAACACTTTCCAATGACCCTTTATTCTCTTCTGGTACAGTAAAGCACAGTTCGTACTCCTCACCACTGGTCAGCGCATACTGCTGAGCTGAAGCGATATCAGAAGTAAACTGACATAATTCTGGAGAAATAGGTAAACAACTCACATCAATGCTTGCACCAACCTGTGAACGCTTAAGGATATGTTTTAAATCAGCGATAACACCGTCAGAGATATCAATAGCAGACGAAGCAAGGTTCACCAGTGCTTGGCCAGCCAATACTCGAGGAACGCTCAAATAGTGCCTCTCTTCAAGTTCTAGCGCATAAGGCTTTGCTCTATTCTGTTCCGGTTCCAGTACCACTTCGAGGCCTGCTTTGCTGTCGCCTAGGTTGCCCGTTACGTAAATCCAGTCCCCCACTTTTGCGCCATCTCTGCGCAGCGCTCGCCCTTCCGGTACAAAACCTTGCACAGTCAATGTTAGGCTCAATGGACCTTTGGTTGTGTCACCACCAATTAACTGAATACCAAAGTAGTCTGCAAGTTTAAAAAAGGAGTCACAGAAGGGAGCAAGCCATGCTTCATCGACTTCCGGTATGGTTAAAGCAAACGACACCCACGCAGGCGTCGCCCCCATAGCGGCAAGGTCACTGATATTCGAAGCCAAAGCTTTGTGTGCGACCCAAGCTGGATTCGCTTCCGTTAAGAAGTGGGTACCGGCCACTAAGGTGTCCGTGCTGACCGCAATCTCAACATTGCCTGGGGCTTTGACCAAAGCACAATCATCACCCGCCGCTAGAAGTACGTCTTTACGTTGGGGTTGTCGATTAACAAAATATTTTTCAATCAGGTTAAATTCGCCAGACATCACATGCCCTATCTTTAATGTTACAGAAATTGAGTTACAAAAAAGGCCAGCATAAAAGCTGACCTTTAGATTCAATAGACAAACGTCTTATTTCTTACGAACGTGCGGCGCTGCTTTATCAAGCACACCATTCACAAACTTATGGCTGTCTTCTGCTGCAAATACTTTTGCAAGCTCGATAGCTTCGTTGATAACCACTTTGTATGGTACATCTTCGCGACGAGTCATCTCGTACATAGCTAAACGTAGAAGCGCGAGTTCCATCAAATCCAAATCTTGCATCGGGCGAGATACGAATGGACGAAGCTTACTATCAAGTTCCATGTGGCTAAGAGCAACACCAGTGAGTAGGTCGCGGAAATAGGCAACGTCTGTTTCAGGCATCGCAAGAGCAGGCTCTGCAGCATGATGCTCTTCTTCATCATACTTACCACCAGATAAGAACTGTTCTTCAACGGTAGCAATATTTTCTTTAGTAATTTGCCAAGAATAAATTGCTTGTAGAGCAAATTGACGTGCGTTACGACGTGCGGCTGGTTTCACACTGGCCCCCATTAGGAATCGATTTCAGAAAGAACGTTGATCATCTCAAGTGCGCTAAGTGCGGCTTCTGCACCCTTATTACCAGCCTTGGTTCCTGCGCGTTCAATAGCTTGATCGATCGTATCAACAGTAAGAACACCAAACGCTACTGGAAGAGAATATTCCAGCGACACTTGTGCCAAACCTTTATTACATTCACTGCAAACATAGTCAAAGTGAGGTGTACCGCCGCGAATAACTGTACCTAGAGATACAATCGCATCGAACTTACCCGTTTTTGCAACACGCTGCGCAACAAGCGGAAGTTCGACTGCACCAGGGCAACGAACAACAGTGATGTTGTCTTCGCTTACTTGTCCGTGACGCTTTAAAGTATCGATTGCACCAGAAAGTAAACTTTCGTTAATAAAACTGTTGAAACGAGCAATAACGATAGCAATTTTTGCATTTGGCGCTGGGAAGCCACCCTCGATCACTTTCATAAGCCTTCCTTTAACTATTTTCATCAAGTGAGAATCGCCGGATTCTAGCACAAAACTGTGAGCAATATCTAATGCTAATTTAGAAGAACAGACACCGGAGATGTAAATAGGATAACGCAGTACGGTTGCCGATGATATGGGAACAACATGTCGCTCAGCTTACGCATTTAACGCGCTGAAAATCCGGCTTAACAACTTTGCTGTTTGGGTCTAATTATTGCCCAAACAGCAAACCGAGTTATCACGAATAGATAGGGTGATAAACAGAGAAATATCTGTTTATACACCAGTCGCTTATTCGCAAACGTACTCAACAACGTTAAGGCCAAAACCACCCAATGCATGGTAACGCTTAGAGCTTGAAGAGAGCAGACGCATATCTTGAATGCCTAAGTCTTGCAGAATCTGAGAACCCACCCCAACACGACGAGAGGTACCTTGCTTCTTCGCCATTGTCGGTTGCTCATTTTTATCCTGAGCTTCGAATGTCTTCACTTTATGAATCAAAGAATCTGACGACTCCTCATTCCCAAGAATCACCAATACACCCCCTTCGTCACCAATACGTTTCATCGCTTTATCTAATGACCAACTGCGCTCGGCACCACGATCAGAATGCAGCAGATCAGTAAACGTATCATGCAGGTGAACACGCACTAAAGGCGCTCCTTCAGATAGGTCGCCTTTCTGCATCGCATAGTGGATCTGGTTATCAATGGTATCGCGGTAAGTCACCAGCTCGAAATCACCAAACTCTGTTGGTAAGTGACATTGTGCGACACGTTCAATCGTGGTTTCGGTGTTGTTACGGTATTCGATCAAGTCAGCAATGGTGCCTAGTTTGATATCGTGTTTTTCAGCGAAAATCTCAAGATCTGGACGACGAGCCATAGTACCGTCGTCGTTTAGAATCTCAACGATAACGGATGCTGGCTCACAACCGGCGAGACGAGCTAAGTCGCACCCCGCTTCAGTGTGACCCGCGCGCGTTAACACACCGCCTTCTTGCGCTGTCAGTGGGAAAATATGGCCCGGTTGAACTAAGTCTGCCGCTTTGGCATCTTTCGCCACTGCCGCTTGAACCGTCACAGCGCGGTCTGATGCAGAAATACCCGTGGTTACGCCCTCTGCCGCTTCAATCGAAACCGTAAAGTTAGTGGTGTACTGTGCATTGTTGTCTTGCACCATAGGCGCAAGCCCCAGACGATTTGAACGCTCTTTGGTCAGTGTAAGACAGATTAAACCACGGCCATACATCGCCATAAAATTAATCGCTTCAGGCGTCACATGTTCTGCTGCCATGATCAGATCGCCTTCATTTTCACGATCTTCATCATCCATCAGGATAACCATTTTTCCTAGGCGAATGTCTTCAATAATTTCTTGAGGAGTACTAATTGGCATTGTTCTATATCCTTTGAAATGGTTCTGATTCCTAGAACCGACACTATTTAAACCTGATGATATTGCTGAACTTTTACAAAGTGCTATTGGGGGACTGAGTAAAGGCGATTAGGCAAAACCATTCTGCTGTAAGAATTCCATCGTTAATCGAGATTCAGGCTCAGACTCTTGTTGCTGACCTTGCAGTAAACGTTCCATATAACGGGCTAACACATCGACTTCTAGATTCACTTTACGACCAACATTGAATTGGTCAATAGTGGTTTCTGAAGAGGTGTGCGGAACGATAGTCAGCTTAAAAGAATTCTTACGTAAGTCATTCACGGTCAAGCTAATACCATCAACCGTGATGGACCCTTTTTGAGCCACGTACTTTGAGATTTCAGCAGGCATTTCTACCCAGAACTCAATGGCACGACCGACTTGATTACGTTCAACAATCACCCCTACGCCATCAACATGACCAGACACAATGTGTCCGCCAAAACGCGTGGTTGGTAACATTGCTTTCTCAAGGTTTACCTTATCGCCCGCTTGGTAATCCATAAAGCCCGTTTTTTTCAGGGTTTCAAGCGAAAGGTCTGCGCTGTAGCTGTGGTCATTGAACTCAACCACCGTCAAACACACACCATTGGTCGCGATACTGTCGCCTAACTGAACGTCAGCCATATCGAGCTTGCCAACGTTAACCGTGACGGTGATGTCTTCTCCGCGGGGAGTGATGGCACTCAATGTACCTACGGCTTCTACAATTCCTGTAAACATTTTAAAACTCTTTTTGTTGTCAACGACACTGTGTAGTTGGAGTGACTATTTCGAAAATGGTTTCGCCGCTCTTGGTTCTGCCACGATTGATTTCGCCACAATTGGTTTCGCCACAATACGAATATCCACACCCACCAGTCGAATATCTTTAATATCTAGGTCAATCACATCCGACATTGAAGTGAGCCCTAATGCGCCCATCAAACCTCGTCCGTCACTGCCCATCAATTTAGGCGCTAAATAGAGGACAAGCTCATCCACCAGCTGTGCTTCAATCAAGCTTTTAGCTAATGTCGCGCCCGCTTCAACCCAAAGATGATCGATATGATTGGCAGGTAATTGACGCATCAGATCATGTAAATCGAGCTGACCTGCAGCTGTGGTTCTAACTTCAATATCAGCAGACGCTTCAGCGACTCTCAACACGGGGGTGGGAGTCTGGAATAACTTGAGTTCAGGACGCAGTTGGTTTTGACGATCAAGTATCACGCGAATCGGCTGACGCAGCTTATCTTCAGCGTAATGCTGTTTGATACTGCTTGGCAACTCTGCCCAACGAACATTCAATGACGCGTTATCTTCAATCACCGTCTGGCTCGTAGATAACACCGCACCGGCTTTTGCTCGATAGTTCTGAACATCACGACGCGCTTCTGGCAACGTGATCCACTGGCTTTGACCATTGTTCAATGCGGTTTGCCCATCGAGACTCGCCGCCATCTTTAACTGTACGAATGGCATGCCCGTTTGCATACGCTTGATAAATGCCGGATTCAAGTCGAGAGCGTCTTGCTCTAGTAAACCGATTTCAACCTCAATACCCGCATCACGTAGCATTTTAATACCACGTCCTGCGACTTTTGGGTTAGGGTCCTGCATGGCACAAATCACTTTTGAAACTTGAGCCTTAATCAAACCTTCCGCACAAGGTGGCGTTCGGCCATAGTGCGAACAAGGCTCTAGCGTGACATAAGCGGTCGCACCTTTTGCCTTGTCACCTGCCATGCGCATGGCGTGTACTTCAGCATGAGGTTCGCCGGCTTTGGCATGAAAACCTTCGCCAACGATCTGACCATCGGTTTGTACGATGACACACCCAACATTTGGGTTGGGTGCTGTCGTGTAAATGCCGCGTTTTGCTAACTGAATAGCACGCGACATCATTTGAAAATCTAGGGGAGTAAAATTGGACATGATTGAGGGGTTAATCCTCTAATTTAGCGATTTCTTCGCCAAACTCTCGGATGTCTTCAAAGCTGCGGTAAACAGAGGCAAAACGAATGTACGCCACTTTATCCAATTCTTTCAATTGGCCCATCACAAGGTTACCAATCATTTCGCTTGGTACTTCCCGTTCACCGGTCGCACGAAGCTGTGATTTAATCGTACTGATAGCCAGTTCAATCGCATCCGCACTCACAGGGCGTTTTTCGAGGGCTCGCTGAACACCGCCGACCATTTTATCTTCATTAAATGGTTCACGGTTTCCATTCGACTTGATGACTTTTGGCATCACAAGTTCTGCCGATTCGAACGTCGTAAAACGTTCATTACAAGCAAGGCATTGACGGCGACGACGAACCTGATGACCATCGGCGACCAGTCTTGAATCGATTACTTTAGTATCGTTCTCTGAACAAAAAGGACAATGCATATCACCTCCAAATAATTGGATATCAGTGTAACGGAATTGCTAAACGTAAGGAAAGAAAAAGGGCCAATTAAGGCCCTTTTGTGTGGTGATTCATTGATTATTGCTGCTCGACAGTCATTTCAAAAATGAGCAGAGGAGCAAAACCAGCGGTAAGCGTTAGCCACGAACTAAATAGTTTGCTTTACCCACCCATTTGTAACTGGTCAGTTCCTCTAACCCCATAGGACCGCGAGCGTGCAGTTTCTGAGTCGATACGGCGACTTCCGCGCCCAAACCAAACTGCGCACCATCGGTAAATCGCGTGGATGCATTCACATAAACGGCCGCAGAGCCTACCGAGTTAATAAAGCGCTCAGAGCTTTCGAGACTGTTGGTCATGATCGCATCGGAATGACTCGCATTGTGCACACGCATATGGTCAATCGCCTCTGCCACATCCGCAACCACTTTTACACCTAGCGTGTAGCTTAACCATTCAGTATCAAAGTCGCCTTCAACCGCATCACGTTGGTCTTCAAAACCCGCCAGCAGCGATTTTGCGCTGGCATCGGCAACCAAGGTCACCTTGCCAGCTAAACGCGCTTTCAGCTTAGCGAGGAAAGCTTCAGCAACGGTTTCATGCACCAACAAAGTGTCTAACGAGTTACACGCTGATGGCCGTTGCACTTTTGAATTTTCAACCACATCGACAGATTTCTCAAGATCTGCACTGTCATCAACGAAGATATGGCTGATACCAAAGCCGCCGATGATCACGGGAATCGTGCTGTTCTCTTTACACATCTTATGCAAACCAGCGCCGCCACGCGGAATGATCATATCCACGTAGTCATCCAGCTTAAGCAGTTGAGATACGAGTTCACGATCAGGTTTCTCGATGTACTGAACAGAAGCGGCTGGAAGCTGCGCTTTCTCTAATGCAGACTGGATAACCTTAACCAGTTCCATGTTCGAGAAGAACGTCTCTTTACCACCACGTAGAATGCTTGCGTTACCTGTCTTCAGACATAGGGCTGCAATATCAATAGTTACGTTTGGACGCGCTTCATAGATAACACCCACCACACCAAGTGGCACGCGACGGCGAGACAGTGACATACCATTTTCCAGTACTTTACTGTCCATTTCACTGCCAACCGGGTCATTCAGGCTGATCACGTTACGCACATCATTCGCGATGCCGGTTAAACGCTCTTCGTTGAGCAACAGACGATCTAATAGTGCATCTGTCAGACCCGCTTCGCGACCCAGTTCGATATCTTTTGCGTTTGCTTCTAAAATCGTTGCTGCGTTTATTTCTAACTCATCAGCAATGATCGCCAATGCCTTGTTCTTTTGCGCCGTTGATGCGGTCGCTAGGTGGAAAGCCGCGTCTTTTGCTGCTATCCCCATGTTAGTTAAATCCACGTTTAACGCTCCCTAAATTCTGTCTTTGGATGGATAAGGCGACGGGTGATGTCTAGATGCTAGAGCCGAATCTGCGGTTCATCACCTTATCATCTCGAGCTACTCTTGAATCACAACCAAGTCGTCACGGTGAATGACTTCTGCTCCGTAATCGTACCCAAGAATAGCGCCAATATCTTTACTGTGCTTGCCTGCTATTTTAGCTAAATCTTGGCTTGAATAACTGGCGATACCACGCGCAACCACCTTGCCTTTACTGTTGGTGACTTGGGTAACTTCACCACGAGAAAATTCGCCTTGAACTTGAATCACCCCTTTCGCCAGCAAGCTACTGCCCTTGGTGTTGACGGCATTGACTGCACCATCGTCGACCACAATGTCTCCGGCAGAAGCCGGGCCCGCTAAAATCCAACGTTTACGGTTTTCTAGCGCTTCTTCTAAAGGTAAGAAACGGGTCCCTTGAGGATTATCACTCAATGAGTCAAATACCACATTTTCCGCACTGCCTGCGGCAATAATGACTTCAATACCAGCACGGCGAGCAATATCAGCGGCCTGCAGTTTGGTTGCCATGCCACCTGTACCTAACGTAGAACCACTGCCGCCAGCGATCTTACGCAGTGTGTCATCAATGGTTTTCACTTCCTTGATGAGCTCGGCATTTGGGTCTTTGCGAGGGTCGGCCGTAAACAGACCTTTTTGGTCGGTTAACAGCAAAAGCTTATCAGCACCGCATAAAATACCCACCAATGCCGATAAATTATCGTTGTCACCCACTTTAATTTCATTGGTCGCTACTGCGTCGTTTTCATTCACCACGGGAATAATATCGTGTTCAACGAGTGCGTTGATCGTGTCACGCGCATTAAGAAAACGCTCGCGATCATCAAGATCGGCGCGAGTCAGTAGCATCTGGCCAATTTTAAGGCCATAGATAGCGAATAAAGACTCCCAAACTTGAATCAACCGACTTTGCCCTACGGCCGCAAGCAACTGTTTGCTCGCCATAGAGTTGGGAAGTGCGGGGTAACCAAGGTGCTCACGCCCTGCTGCAATAGCGCCAGACGAAACCATAACCACCGAATGGCCTTGTTTTTTTAATTCAGCACATTGACGAACCAACTCAACCATGTGAGCTCGATCTAATGCCAATGTTCCACCAGTTAAGACACTGGTACCCAGTTTAACAACGACAGTTTTACGCTGTGCTGTTGTCCCGCTTTGATGATTGATTGTCATGAAGTCTTTTATGGATAAAACAAATAAGAGGTGATGTTTTAGCAATCAACAAGAGAATTCACAAGTAGAAAAGGCGCGAAATCACACCTTTTTACTTTATAGAGAAGAGTAACCTTTAAAATCAGACGAATTCGACAGACTCTTCGTCGAACTGAACGCTGATTTCAAATTTCTTTTGAAGTTCATCGATCAACTTTTGGTGAAAGGCCTCTTGAGTACGAGAGACCTCAGCCACCGCTTTTTTCGGTAATGGCAAAGGCTCCCAATGACCATCGATGTTGTACTTACCTGTGTTGTATTTGGCCGAAAATCCGTCTCCCGACTTATCCAACTCTAACCACCATCCCCAGAACTCGCGCTCTTCTGGTGACTTTTTATCGTTCACACACACCGACAAACAATCAAAAATATAATGACCCTCTTCTGATTGTGGCTCCCTCAGGTAAGGACCAATAGCCTTCAAAACATTTAACAGTCGGTAATGGGTTGGTTGTTGTGTCACTTTTGACATATTGAATCTCCGTTTTCAATGTTAAGAATGACGAACTCAGACAGTAATACGTAGAAACTACCCTGTTGGGTGTTATCAATAACCTCTGAGTATCAAGCACTTAGTTTGTACACTTTTCATGCTTAACTAATTTCGGAGAGATGTCACCTAAATAATTCATCTTCAAGCCATTTTATCGCCAATTCGAGGGATTGCTCATACCCTTGTGTAATTGACTTCGCTTTGATTTGCTTCGCTTTCCCATACTGGCTGTAAATGGCAACCAGTTGATTATCCATTGCCGGTGATACCGGGTCCCCTTCCAAGGCCAATGCTAAGATAGGAACGCGCGTTTTACTATTCGACAACAAACCTTGTACTTTCAATGACCACGCCATCAGTTGTCCTGAGAGACTATTGATATCCACGGCACCTTTACCAAGACGAGAAGCCAGTACATCGAGATGCATCTTAGGCATCTGCTTGAGTTTGTCGGTATGAACAAAGATATCGTGGATCGGAGCACCAAGAGAGATACATGCTTTGATCTTCTGCTGCTCAACAAACGACAACCTAACCATAGCGTTGCCACCAAAGCGGAAGCCAAACAAGCCGACCTTATGATGATCAACCCAAGGGATATTCGGCAACTCATTCAACACCGCTTGATGCAAACATGAAGAGTCTTCAGTTAATGGCCAGTGAGAGCTGTGCCCTATCGATGGCATGTCTACCGTCAGCATCGCGATATTCTTAGGTGCTAAGTAATCCCGAAACAAGCGCCACATATCCGTTTGTAAACTATCTAAACCCGCGCTGACAATCACAACCGGTTGTGGCTTGTCTGTTTTAGTTAGATGTAAATTCGCTTTGATCTTCTTGTTTTGGTATGGGATATCAATCTGTTTGACGATCAACTTAGTGTGTTTTATCGCTTCAGAGTAAGCGGTATTGGCCAACACTTGAGCCTGAGCGGCAAGGCTATCGTTTTTCAGATGTGGATAGCCGGCAATACTGAAACACAAAGATGCTGAAAATAGCTCTTCAGCCCGCTCTTCTTCACTCTTCTCATTAGAACGATTTTGATGCTGCATACCAAGTTTAGTCCACTCGTATGCCCAGTTACCGCTTCGGTAGCCCATCACAGTATCTAACCACTCATCAGTAGTGCGTGAATTATCGGATGACGCGATTCTCGCTAACACGGCTTCTTGCTCTATTGGGTTGACCCCCTGCCATGCCCACTGCAGACGCCTTAGGTTTCGGTACCAAGACGAGTTTTGCTGCTCACGCTTCTCATCCAGTAATTCTTGCGAACTTGGCATGTACTGCGTCAGCATCGAGGTTTCTTTAGCCTGCTTGTGCTTAACAAATAATGTTTCCGAAAGGTTTGAGCTCGTTTCTTCTGATTCAGACATTGGGATACTTAATAAGAAATGGTTGTGACTCATAGTATAAAAAAAAATGACCCTATATAGGGTCATTTATCAAAAAACTTAGCTTACGCTTATTTTACCTTGCGATTTACAGGTTCAACATAACTTAGGCTAGTATCCCAAGGTTGTTCAATCCATGTGTCTTGAGCGATATCGACGATGTACTCGTCAAGCAAATGTGCGCCTGATGGCTTAGCACAAACTGCGATTAATTTCGCTTTAGGGTACATTTCGCGAAGCTTACGTGCAGTGTCACCACTATCGACAAGATCTTCAACAATCAAGAAGCCTTCGCCATCACCTTCAGGTGCTTTAACTACCGTCATATCACGTTGGTGATCATGGTCGTAGCTAGAAATACAAATCGTATCTACGTGACGAATACCTAACTCACGAGCCAGTATAGCACCTGGTACTAACCCCCCACGGCTTACAGCCCAAATGCCTTTCCACTGCTCGGCTGGCATTTGTTTTTCTGCTAGTTGACGGCAGTAAGTCTGCATATTGTCCCAAGTGATAACGAATTTGTTACTCATAGTATAAAACCTAATAATATTGTCATGTTATGAGAAGCTCTGCCAAGCACAGCTTCTTCAGCAGTTAAGCCGAAATCTAGACGATTAAGCGAAAATGTATTTAATAATAAAGATAACCGACATTACCCACACAGCAGGAGAAACGTCACGACCTTTACCGCTTAACAACTTAATTGCAGCATAAGCGATGAAACCCAGTGAAATACCCTCAGCAATAGAGTATGTCAGAGGCATAAGCAGACATGTTACCACGACTGGTGCAGCTTCTGTAAGATCACGCCAATCAATACCGACTAAACCAGACATCATTAGAATGGCGACATAGAAAAGCGCACCGGATGTAGCGTAAGCTGGGATCATACCGGCCAATGGTGAGAAGAAAAGAGCCAATAGGAATAAGATACCAACCACCACTGCGGTTAGACCGGTACGGCCACCTTCAGCGACACCAGCCACACTTTCAACGTATGAGGTGGTATTGGATGTACCCAGCAGAGCACCAATAGACGTTGCCGTTGAGTCTGCAAGTAGTGCTTTATTCAAGCGCGGTAGCTTACCGTCTTCTTTGATTAAATTGGCTTTCGTTGCAACCCCCACCAAAGTACCCGCAGTATCAAACAAATCAACGAATAAGAACGCGAATATCACTGAAACCATGCCGATATCAAATATAGCCGAGAAATCAAGCTGCAAAAATGTTGGAGCTAAACTTGGCGGTGTAGACATAATGCCGCCATATTGAACATCACCAACCGCAACACCGATCACGGTAATAGCAAGAATGGCAATCATTACCGCACCTTTCACTCCGCGGTGAACCAGAGCAACAGTAAGGAAGAAACCCAGAGCGCCTAGGATTGGAGCAATCGCCGTAATATCACCCAGTGAGACTTTCGTTGCAGGGTTAGACACCACGATACCAGCATTACTAAGCGCAATAAACGCAAGGAAAAGGCCGATACCAGCCGATATACCAACACGCAGTGACATAGGAATCGAATTGATGATCCATTCACGGATCTTAAAGAGGCTTAAGAAAATGAAGATGACGCCGGAAACGAAAACCGCCGCCAAAGCAACTTGCCACGTATAACCCATTCCCATCACAACAGCATAAGTAAAGAACGCGTTCAGCCCCATACCTGGAGCTTGAGCAATAGGGTAATTCGCAACAAAGCCCATAATGAAACAGCCAATAGCAGCCGCTAAACAGGTTGCGACAAAGACAGCGCCATGGTCCATACCTGCATCAGATAGAATCATTGGGTTTACAAAAATGATGTAAGCCATTGTTAGGAAGGTTGTCAGGCCTGCGATGATTTCAGTATGGACATTTGTGCCATTTTCACTGAGTTTGAATAGCTTTTCGAGCATTTTCGAATCCTATATGGGTAAGAAGTAAACGGTTGCGTAAACGATTGGCCGTGATTATAAAGTTATCAAATAACAAATTCTAGATAGAATTAGGGCTCTAAACGATATTTATCAAAATAGTATCGACATCAAAGTGATAAAAAAAACAAGCTATAAAAACATTAACCATTAAAAACAAATAATTAAAATAGTAGGCGACGATAAAGTCACTTGATTATCATTTCGAAAAAATGCCATTTTTATTGAAAATCCTTTGATTAAATTTTCAGTTTATACCGGCAAGAACTGGTCATTTTTCAACATAATTAGTTATAAAGTGAAAATTAACGATTTGACGTTAGAAAAACAACCGCAGTGAGTGGTAGAGAAATGACAAATGGAGAGAGTGGAAAGTGGCAGGCAAAAAAAACGCCACTCAAAAATGAGTGGCGGTAGAATCTGTCAACCAAGGGTTGTAAAAAAATTCCAATATTAGGGGTGAACAAACTGTTCAAGTCACATGCGTTGGTTTAGTAACCAAAGCTTGTTGGGTATGCAAAGTTGCTAGTATAAACCGAGCTGTTAATCCAGAACATTGCAGATGGTAAACCTTTCATAACTATCACCTTAGTAAATCAATAAAAAACGAATATGATTTCTCAGTTCCTTGGAGGCGATAAAACGGACTCATCCTTTGAGCATTTACTCTTCACTTCAGAAGTTGGTTACTAATATACCACTAAGAAAAAAGATTACAACAACTTTCCGTTCAACTTCACACTTTTGATATAAATGATTATTTATACAACTGAATTAAGTAATTAAATTACAAAATTGTTTTTAAATTACCTGTCAACCCAGCAATATTAAGCATACAAATGCGTATTTGTAATCAAGTAAACAAACTGGCGTTTAAAAATTGAGGTGTCTGAGGCTTAGAAGCACTACTCGTAAAAACACGCAAGTGGTATGCTGTTGCCATTAAAGCAGACCTATATTTTAGATTTTTGTTCTAATTTATCATCCATTGAAACTCTAAATATATGGCAATCAAATAAAAAAGGAGTCATCCGTGTCTGAATTCCACTCTGAGATCAGTAAATTATCCCCTGCCCCTATTTGGCAGTTTTTCGATAAAATTTGTTCAATCCCACACCCATCGAAACAGGAAGAAGAGCTTGCTCAATACATTGTTACTTGGGCAACAGAGCAAGGCCTAGATGTACGTCGCGACCCAACGGGCAACGTATTCATCAAAAAGCCAGCAACGGCGGGTATGGAAAACAAAAAAGGTGTGGTGCTACAAGCTCACATCGATATGGTTCCACAAAAGAACGAAGACACCGTTCATGACTTCGCTAAAGATCCAATCCAACCATACATTGATGGTGAGTGGGTTACCGCTAAAGGCACAACGCTTGGCGCTGACAACGGCATGGGCATGGCTTCTTGCCTAGCGGTTCTTGCTTCAAACGAAATCCAACACGGTCCTATCGAAGTTCTACTCACCGTCGATGAAGAAGCAGGCATGACGGGTGCTTTCGGTCTTGAAGCGGGTTGGTTAGAAGGCGATATCCTTCTTAACACCGATTCAGAGCAAGAAGGCGAAGTGTACATGGGTTGTGCTGGCGGCATCGACGGTACAATGACATTTGAAATTGCACGTAACGCCATTCCAGCTGACTTCGTCACACGTAAGCTAACGCTAAAAGGCCTAAAAGGCGGTCACTCTGGTTGTGATATCCACACCGGTCGTGCAAACGCAAACAAACTGCTTGCTCGCTTCCTAGCGGGTCACGCAAAAGAGCTAGACCTTCGCATCGTCGAATTCAAAGGGGGCAGCCTTCGTAACGCGATCCCTCGTGAAGGTTTCGTCACGGTTGCTGTTCCTTCTGCAAACCAAGAGAAGCTGGCTTCACTATATAACGACTACACTGAGCTGCTTTCAACAGAGCTAGGTAAAGTAGAAGACAGCATCGTGACTTTCAATGAAGAAGCGTCTGTAGAAATGGGCGCACTTGCGTCAGCAGACCAAGCTCGCTTCATCGCGGCACTTAACGCCTGTCCAAACGGCGTGATTCGCATGAGTGACGAGATTGAAGGTGTTGTTGAAACGTCTCTAAATGTAGGGGTTATCACAACAGAAGAGAACTCAATCACGGTGCTTTGCCTGATCCGTTCTCTTATTGACTCCGGCCGTAGCCAGGTTGAAAGTATGTTGAACTCAGTAGCAGAACTGGCAGGTGCTAACATCGCGTTTTCTGGTGCTTACCCAGGTTGGAAACCAGACGCAGATTCAGAGATCATGCATATCTTCCGCGATATGTACCAAGGGATCTACGGTCACAAACCAAACATCATGGTGATCCATGCTGGTCTTGAGTGTGGTCTGTTCAAAGAACCTTACCCGAACATGGATATGGTCTCTTTCGGCCCAACCATCAAGTTCCCACACTCTCCTGATGAAAAGGTGAAGATCGATACTGTTGAGCTGTTCTGGGACCAAATGGTTGCATTGCTTGAAGCGATCCCAGAAAAAGCATAATTCGATAAGCTATCGTCTTTTTCAATAAATGATGTTGTCAGCAAACATCGCTTATCGACACAAAATAAAACAGGTACTCAATGAGTACCTGTTTTTGTATCTCGATCAGATAAACGCTCAAGCGCGTGAAGCTGCGTAACTTTCTAGCTCATCAATCGATGTCTGCGCAACAACTTCTCCATCGATGAAATACGTCACCATCTCACCGTCACGAACACCAATCAAGGTCGCTCGCTCACCAGATTGGTAAGTAATGTCCATTTGGATAGTATTCTCATCAATCTGCTGCATTTGACCTTTCTTAATCATATTGGTACGAGTGATAGGGCCGACAGGCGCTTCAGTCAATGACTTATCTAGATGATGGTTAATATCAAGGTAAGTATCCATCTTTGCATCAAAAATATGTGGAGAACCCGTTAGTGGGTTGCTACCCGTCCAAAACTCTAGTGAGTTAAATACCAAATAGTCGGCTGCAACAGTAAGACCATAAGCAGGCGCTAGTAGCATGTTTAATCCACCACGAGCGTAGCGGTTATCAACAGCTTTAAGGTTAAACTTCATTAAGTACCCGGTAACAGCATTACTACCGACACAACCAGACAGCGCGACAGAAACCGCTGCTAATGCAACGATTTTTGTAATTGTTTTTTTCATTTTCATCTCAATATTTAAATTTGGCTGCCAAAAATGGCGATGGATACTATCAATCCACCTAACGGCAAATATCATTAAAAAAACAGAGTATTGTCAGAAAAATGCCAATTTAAAACGAACTCAAATGGTCAAAATAGAAAAGAGAAACCAATCTTACTCCCCTTCCATAAAAAACTTTTGTCGTGACCGCAAAGTGATTGATTCGTACTAAAAATCAACGGTTGCTACATTCCGTGTTAATGAATTATCACCCTGTTGAGACCCCCTAAATGGCAAGACTAAAACCTAATCAACCATTCGAATTACTTGGTTATACTGTTCAGCCAGGACAACGAATGGAGATAGAACTACAAGCAGCTCAGCTGTACACACACTCTCCACTTTCGATCCCGATTGAAATCATTCACGGTCGCCAAGCTGGCCCGACCCTTATGGTCAATGCAGCGATCCATGGCGATGAGCTAAACGGTGTCGAGATTGCACGACAATTAACGAATGCCATTGAACCAAAGAAATTAAAAGGTACATTGATTATTGTGCCGATTGTTAATGTGTTTGGCTTCATCCATAAGTCTCGCTACCTGCCAGACCGTCGTGATCTAAACCGTTGTTTCCCTGGTAGTGAAAAAGGCTCATTGACATCACGTATCGCTTACACCTTCTTCGAAAACGTAGCGAAGCACTGTGATTATATTTTGGATCTACACACGGGGGCGATTCACCGTACCAATCTGCCGCAGATCCGAGCAAATCTATCGAACCCTGAAACACTGCGTATCGCAAAAGCATTCGCAACCCCCGTCATTATTGACTCGCCACTGCGTGACGGTTCACTGCGTAGCGAAGCGGAAAAGCTGGGGATTCCAGTATTAACTTACGAAGGTGGTGAAGCGCTGCGTTTTGATCACCTAGCGATTCGTGCGGGTTACCTTGGCGTGCATCAAGTCATGAAAGAGATCGGCATGCTACGCCCTAACCGTAAAAAGTTACCAGAGCCAGTATTAAGTAAATCGACCAGTTGGCTCCGCGCTGAATCAGACGGTATTTTGCGTAATATGGTAGGACTTGGCGAACAGGTTGAAGCAGGACAAACTCTCGCTTATATCAGTTCACCTCTGGGGCACGAAGAAAGCCAAGTGATCACCACCAAAGGCGGAATCGTGATTGGTCAGCAAACTCTCCCCTTAGTCAATGAAGGTGATGCGATATTCCACATCGCTTACTTTAAACAAGACGATGATGAAGTGGGCCAATCTGTAGAAAGTTATATTGAAGAAGTAGCAGAAGACGATTGGTTAACAGCACTGAACAACTGAGAATCCTAACGCATGCTTGGACAAGTTCGCAGTGAAAGACTCCAAGTATTTAAAGTAAAAAGCCCCAATGATAGTTGCCTATCTTGGGGCCTTTTTATTATTCCCTTATCTTAAAATTAAGGGAACAATCAATTTGTCATGCACTGAATTACTCAGCGTCTTCCTCTTCGGCACGCGCTTTAGCACGAGCTTCACGAGCTTGTTCTGCTTTAAGCTCTTTAGTGTGACGTAGTTCGTCACGCTCTTTGCGCTGCTCTGATTTACGTTCGTTACGTTCAGCTTGGTTAGCGATGAAAGAGGCGAGCTCTTTTTCTGCCCACTCTTGCGCTAGAGCTTCGGTTTCGAAACCAGACTCACGCTTAGATACCGTTGTGCTGCGAGATGTCACTTGACGAGTAATCTCTGCGCACCAACCGTTGCGTTTTTCTGTTAGGCGGATATCAAATTTTTTGTTCTTAGACATGTTCTATTTTTCCTAAGGGAGATCATTAAGGGATCGGTCAACTTTGATAACTCAATCTAAGTGAGCATCTTTTAACACCATCCCTTGGTAAGCGCGGTATTAGAGCACAAATCAATAAATATTGCTGCAAATATTTGCCGCGGATCACACTCTTCAACTGCAAATCGTTTGCGGATCATTTCGATTCGCTAAGAACTCACTGATGTCACCGATTTACGAGGGCTATTCTCAATCACAGCTTAACTCATTCGCCTAAAACAGAGCTTTTTTAGCGAGATATCACAAACTTGAGAACCAACACTTCCTTTCATCATGGTTCAAGTTAATCATCGTTCAGGTTTAGGCGTGCCCCGATTAACCCGGGTGACCATCCACTCTTGGCGTTAACAGCATCATGCCAAATTTCCAGATAAACAGACCGAACGCTAACGTCCATAAACCCGCGCTGATGTTGACCATCTCAAATAAATACGCCGGAAATAAAGTCACACCTACACTACGAACGAGTGCCGCAATAAAAATAGCTGAGAACGCCAAAGCCATACTCGGCCCTTTATAGATAGCACGACCGGTATGCCCTATGGTCACGCGCGTAATCATCGCCAAAATTAACCCACTCAAACCACCAATCGCAAACAAGTGCAACATGTTATGGCTCGCGAACGGGTTGTCTAATAAACCACGTAATAGCAAACTGAGAGGGATACAAAGGTAAGCCGCATGCAGTGACCACACCAAAGGTTCTGACAGTGTCGTCCACGGTTTCCAGCGAATGAAGCGTACCAATTGAGCCACCCCTGCAAATACCATCAACTCATGACCAACTTGAGCAAAAGTCAATGGGAAGAAGCTCAACACAAATAACCCCACCAAAGGTAGATTGGCGAACCATTCCAACCAAACCAAGGGCTGAGCTTTTTCAAAATCAAAACGACGCGCCGTAAAGAATGGAATCACTCGTCCACCCATTACAGACAGCAGCAAGGTAAACCACCACAACATGGCCTGCCAAACGGCAGACGATGGGAATGGAGGCATCCCCTTAATGGTCGCGTAACTCGCAAAGTTCGCCACGATAGCCAATATAAACAGTGGCACAAAGAACAGGTTCTTCCAGCCTTTCGATTTAACGACTCGGAAACCCATTTCGTAAACGGCGAAGATCAAGAACAGCGCCTCAACCGACGAGATCAGCCATAACGGTGCGGGGGTCCAAAACAGAATACGAGGAGTGAGCCATAAGCCCACTAGCGCTGCCAACCGATAGTGCTTGGTTCCGTTTACCCCTGTCCACGTTTGTACCGCTGTTAACACAAAGCCGACCACAATCGCCATCGAGAAACCAAACAGCATTTCATGCACGTGCCACCACAGTGCGGGAACTTTTAAAATCTCTGGCTGACCGTTTTGGAACATGATAACCCAAGCCACAATCGCGATCACAGCATAGAGACTGCCTAAAAAGAAGAAAGGTCTAAACCCCAAACGAAGATAGGCAGGAATCGCCTCTTCTACACTTTTATCTGTGATATTTAACAAACTCGTTCCTCATTCTCAGATAAGCGGCCAAGGTATTACCTAAACCAAATTTGGTGTGCATCAAATCCGATGCAATATGCAGATCACATTGCATGAAACGCGCCAATTAGATAAAACCAGTAAAAACAGCGACTCACGATATTTACTAGCCAATAAACAAGTCAAAAAAACACAACAGAAAGAGTCATAAAGACATATAGATGTATAAATAGAAACTTACTGACTTTTTGTATCTCGCCACATATAGTAAGACTAAAACTTAAATGGAAGATCTCAGACAAGGAATGCGATGTATATTTTTGGTTATGGCAGCTTAATCAACTCATGTTCACGCCAGCTTACCGGTCAGACAGGGCAAGCGATCCCTGCGATTGTTCATGGCTTAGTGCGCCATTGGAGCAAGATCGATGACAGCTATGTGTTATCACCTTTGATCGTCAATCTTGGCAAGGGACAAGTCAATGGTGTGTTGCTTGAAGTGGATGATATTGCACTGGCTGAATTTGATCGACGTGAGCGTGGCTATCACCGAATTGAATTAAAGGCTTCTCAGATCGAAAGCCAAGATGAGTTCAAGCAGGAGCAAGCGATCTGGGTATACATCAAAAACGAGATTGAAGCACCTTGCGAAAACAGCCCTATCGTTCAAACCTATGTCGATACGGTATTGGCAGGATGTTTAGAGGTGTCTGAAAGCTTTGCGGAACACTTTGTTAAACACACGCAAGGTTGGCATCACCCATTAGAAAATGATCGCCACCAGCCTAAATACGGCAACCTTGCCGGGGTTTCCGATCACCACCACAGTGTGATTGATGGTTTGATAATGACCGTGCGCAGCGAGTTGCTCTAGATAGCCAATTGCCCTTCAAAGCGAGTTCATTTAGGTTGGTGAACACATTGGCTCTCCAACCTAAAGCGCGCTTAAACGACTCGAATACCTGCTGGCATCGCACGTTCCGGTGTCAGCAATACACTTTCAGATTCGTCTTCTGTTTCGGCACATAACAACATGCACTCAGAAGTGTGGCCTCTCATCTTCGCCTTCGCTAGATTGCACAAAACAACAACCTGCTTGCCCATCAACTCTTGTTCTGTGTAGTAAGGAACTAAACTGGTCACCGTTTGCAGCGTCTTGTAACCGACATCCACTTGCACGATGTACAGCTTATCCGCGTTTTCATGACGCACAACCTCAACGATCTTACCCACTCGCATTTCTAACTTAGCAAAGTCACCATAAGAGACAGTATCCATTTCTCACATCCTATATTGAGCTACTTTTTACCTAGAACGATATTTACTAAAATTAAGTAAACTATAAATATTTACACTAGCATTAAGTCTAATAATTACAAGTGGTAAAGCTCTCATTACTGCGAAGTAAAGAGCATAAAAGTTGTCAGTAACTGTTACCAGATCTCACTCAATTTTGGCCAACCCCAAGCGGTGATTTTCACGCCTTTAAAGATATCGAGAAAGCTGAGCGTTTGCCTATGGTGGAGCATCGGAGTAATTAAGCCTTCGTAGATAAGAACAGAGCCTAGTTGCTCGAGTTGATTGAGGTATTCGTTGGGTGAGAAATTCTCTCGGATACGGTTAAGCTCAACCACCAGCCATTCACTCACATCAGATCCAATTGTGGCATGCAGAACAGGATCACTCAAAAAGTACAACAGAGCCGACACTTGGCGGTTATCATCAAGATTAAGGCTACTCATGACGATCTCTTCAGTGAAGCCATCACCCTGTGCTTTCTCTATGAACACTTCAAAAGAGTAGAGATTGATCTGCGCTTCAATGCCAGCCTTCGACAATATTTGTGCCGCAGCTTTGGCGCTGCGTTGAACCCCTAAGTGGGAATAGCAGGCAATCTGAACTGAGCGAGGCAATTCGGTTTGTTGGCTTCTGATCTGTTTAACGTTATGCCAGAAAGGGAAGAAGTTGTGCGCTATTTCGGCTCCAAATGTCGTTTCATTAAGTTCGAGCTGGCGCCAAATTTCCTCTCCGTTTAGTCGCTCGCTCAACCAACGACGCTGAGGGTAAGATAAGCTTGGGTTGTTTTGATTGAAAATAATAAACAGACAACCTTCCTCAATCCGATCTCTTGATGCGGTATGTTGAAAGTCTGGCGTATGATGGCTTTCCAATGCACTTTTATTGAACTCACTGCTCGCATTGGTGATGATTTTTTTAGAATACGGCTCTGTGTCAGGCACACCACATGAATCACCAGAGGCTTGTTCATGGTTATCCAAGGACGAATTTAAAGACCAAATCGTCACTTTATCCGTCAAAGATCGGAAACCATGAAAGTGCTCATTAGCCGCTAAGGTCAGCTTGCTGTCTGAGTGCATTTCAAGGGAAAAGATACCGCAACCAACAACATTAGATGATGCGTGTTTGAGTTGTTCCGGTGGTTGGAGCGAGTACTTTAAATCACTCATCAACGCAGCAAAGCCTTTATCACTTCGACTGAGATGAACAGAAAATCGATAAGGCGTTTCAACCGTGATGGCTTCAAGGTGATAGAGTTCATTTCGATAATAAGGCAGTGCTTGTAGTTCAAGTAATAGTTGCGAGACAACCTCAGCATCAACTTTGCCACCCGAATGAAAGCTCACGGAAGGACGAAGATAAAAGGTCCACACTGTCCAATTTTCATCGGCTTCCCAATGGTGTGCAATATTAGGAATCAAATCGCCTTCTGAGTTCATTGAAACCAAACAAGAATGGATTTGACGAATCAAATAGCGCTCACTATTACGATGCGGCATTGTCGGAATAAGAGCAGCAAATGGCCGATTATAAGTCAATTGTACACTCACTTTGCCTTCTGTCACTTGTGCTCCAGAAGTCTGCTTCAACAACTGTTCGAAAACCACTTGATTGTATTCAAGAAACTCCAGAGCCCGGTCGTATTTGCTCTCTTTGATCCACTCCAAGGCAATAGAGCGCTTCACCTCGGTGCGGCCGATGCGACGAATGAGAGTCGAACGCTGATTTCGCCCGACTCGTGGCATCCAAGCAACCCACTTACGTTCCGTCATCTGTTTAAGGATGGTACGCGCATGCCGTGGACTGGTGCACATCTTGTCTGCAGTCTCTGCAAGTGTGACGGCATGCTCGAGCAATAATTCAAATTCTTCTAGCCGTTCGTAATATCGAAAAAGGTTAATACCATCCAAAATAGGCACTCCAAAGCTAAGTTTAAGTTCCTTATATTAGTTTGATCATGGCCCAGTCAAGTAAAAGTGTCTAAAAACACCATTATGGGGAACTTGAAATATAAAAAACACACTCTTTTTATATTCCTCATTTTTAGCAAAAATAAACTAAGTTCTAGTGCAGCCCTACGGTTGAGTAATTCAGGCGAAGATAATTCATCGATTGTTGAATGCAAAAAGCATTCACAACAAAAGCCTCTCCGCCAACGGTAAATTCACTCTTTAAAAGCTTTAGCGATAGCAACCTACTTTATGTTTATGCTCCTACCCCCTGCAAACCATAATTTCGCTGCTATCGCTAATCCCCTTTTTGCCATTACTTATCGATGATATTGCACCCCAAATTTTATATAACAAATTGGAGTATATTTATGTTTGCTAACTTTTTTGCCAACTTGTCTAAAGTAGGTAAAGCCTTGATGTTGCCCATAGCCTCAATGCCCGCAGCGGGTATTTTATTGGGCATTGGCTCGGCACAATTTGGGTTTATTCCACCGGTGGTTTCTGAGTTAATGGCAGAAGCCGGTGGCGCAGTCTTCGGTAACCTGCCATTGATTTTTGCATTAGGTGTGGCGATTTCATTCACCAACAATGACGGTGTCAGTGCGGTAGCGGGAGGTATCGGTTATTACGTTCTGGTGGCGACACTGAAAGTCATGGCAGGCGTGCTGGGTGTAGATCATATCGACACGGGTGTTCTTGGCGGCATCATCTCTGGTGCGGTTGGTGCGTATATGTTTAACCGCTTCTACACCATTAAGATGCCCGCTTATTTGGCCTTCTTTGCTGGTAAGCGATTTGTTCCAATCGTAACGTCATTTTCTATGCTGTTCTTGGGCGTCGCCATTGCATTTATTTGGCAACCAATCGGTGCTGGCATTGATTGGTTTGGCTCCTGGGCTACGGAACAAAATCCATTGGTGGCATTCTGGGCTTACGGCACCGCTGAGCGAGCGTTGATTCCATTTGGTCTGCACCATGTGATTAACGTGATTATTCAACTTCAAGCGGGTGAGTTTGTAAACGCAGCTGGCCAAGCATTCCATGGGGAAATTCCTCGCTTCTTCGCAGGCGATCCCAATGCGGGCAACCTAGCTGGTGGCTACTTATTTAAGATGTTTGGCCTTCCTGCCGCTGCAATTGCAATTGGCCGAGCTGCGAAACCAAAGAATCGCACCAAAGTCATGGGCATCATGGTCTCAGCTGCACTGACATCATTCCTAACCGGTATCACAGAGCCTATTGAGTTTGCGTTCTTATTCATCTCACCAGCGCTTTACGTGATTCACGCGATCATTGCAGGGCTCGCTTATCCACTGTGTATTATTCTGGGTGTCAAACATGGCTACAGCTTTAGTGCGGGTCTTATCGATTACGTGACCTTCTTTGGTATCTCAACCAAAGGCTGGATGATCATACCACTAGGTTTGGCTTACGCAGTGCTGTACTACATAGTTTTCACTTGGTTTATTAAGAGATTCGATCTCAAAACACCAGGCCGTGAAGAAGAAGACAACAGCAAAGCAATCAATGACACAAGCTCAGAGTTTGCCCGTGAATTGGTCAGCGCATTTGGTGGCAAGCAAAATATCTTGAGCACAGATGCGTGTATCACTCGCTTGAGAATCCAAGTCGACGAGCAAGACAAAGTCGACGAAGCAAAATTGAAAGCGCTAGGCGCAGCAGGTGTCGTGCGAGTGGGCACTGGTGTACAAGCTATTTTCGGTGGCAATAGTGACGTTTATAAAACTCAAATGGTCGACTGGATGAACAACAACTAGTTTTCCTAATGCCATGTTCTAGGTCTGTACAATAAAACATAAACTCTAAAATCGCGGTCGCATCGATGACCGCGATTTTTGTTTTGTTGCAGCCAATCGATTCAAACACTGACCTATAGAAGATAACGTTTACACTTCACATATATTCAATAAATTCATAGAGTAATGGTGAATTCATCGCAATATAAAAATGGTGATAATTGCACTGATTACACAATGGGTGTTTAATACTCCGGTTAACGTTATTTAGCCCACGAAAGGTCCCTCATGGCAACCATTAAAGATGTAGCAAAGGAAGCGGGAGTTTCTGTTGCAACGGTATCTCGAGTCGTAAATAAGTCTCCGAAAGCAAGCGCAAACTCAATTGAGTCCGTCACTAAAGCGATGTCTAAACTCGGTTATCGCCCGAATGCCAATGCTCGCGCGCTGGTAAGCCAGAGTACCAATACCGTCGGTGTGTTGGTTGGTGATATCTCCGATCCCTTCTTTGGCACGCTGGTTAAAGCTGTCGATAATGTTGCTCGTGAGAACGGAAAGCACATCCTCGTCGGTAATGGCTCACACGATCGTGAAGAAGAAAGACAAGCGATTGAATTACTGATTAATAGTCGCTGCGATGCCTTGGTGATCCACTCGAAAGGACTCACTGACGAAGAGCTGATTGCCTACGCCAAAGAGGTCAAGGGCTTGGTACTGATCAACCGTTATATTGCTGAGATTGCCAACCGTTGTATTTTTTTGGACAACAAGAAAGGCGCGTATCTTGCGACGGAATACTTGATTCGCCATGGTCATAACAATATTGCCTGCATCGCTTCATCGCACAGCATTGAAGATGCTGATGAGCGTGTACAAGGTTATTTGTCAGCACTTTCAGATTACAAAATAGCACTATCGGACAACTATATTGAGTACTCGACTCCCACCAGTGACGGTGGCGAATACGCCATGACCAACCTTTTGACTAAATCACTGCCAATCACCGGCATTGTAGCGTACAACGATTACATGGCAGCAGGAGCTTTGTCTGTGCTTGATGAAAACGGTATTCAAGCACCGGACACAATGTCGATCATCGGTTTCGATGATGGCTTGATTGCCCGCTATGTTCATCCAAGGCTGACTACTATTCGCTATCCAATTCAGATGATGGCGGAGAAAGCGACACGACTCGCGCTGTACTTAGCCAAAGGTGAAAACACCTCAACTGAGCCAATGATGTTCTCTCCGACTTTGGTACGCCGTAATTCGGTAGAGAAAATCTAAGTTCTGGTCAACGGACTAAACAGCAAACAAAAAAAAGCCCTAACAGAAACACTTTAGTCTGTTAGGGCTTTCCTACCTTACTCAGAGACTCAACAATCACGCTGAATCAACCGCCCTTTTGTTGAGCGCCACTTTTACTCATCCCCCAAGAACAATGTGATGATTCACATCGCTCTATTCACGAGCAAAAGACATTCGCGTAACCACTTTAAGCCAGAGCGTACTAGTTTGAAGAATCCCCCGAAAATTCAAACTGGTAACAGGTACGGTAGTTATATTCTTGTTCAGGCTTGAGAATACAACTGTCCTGCTTCCACTCTGGGTGGTTAGGAGAGTCAGGTAAGAACTGGGTTTCTAGCGCCAACCCCGCGTAGTCTTCATAGCTGCCACCACTTCGGTTTGGTGTGCCACCAAGCCAGTTTCCGGTGTATAACTGCATCGCAGGTTTGGTTGAAAAGACTTTTAGTGTGACGAGCGCATCTGGTGACGTTACGGTCGCGGCGCATTGAGTGCGCTTACAGCCATCAGCCAACAAGAAAGAGTGGTCGTAACCCTTTGCTGCTTTCTGCTGTTCATCACCCAACAAACGCTCTGAGATCATCATAGGCTGATTGAAGTCGAAGCTAGTCGATTTCACCGATTTAAGGTTGCCTAATGGAATGCCTACCGAATTGGTCGGCAAGAATTGATCGGCGTTGATGCTGACAATGTGTGACAAGCAATCGTGCCCGGTTTCTGCACCAAGTAGATTGAAGTACGCATGATTCGTTAGGTTAACCACGGTCGGCTTGTCTGTCGTTGCCAAGTAATGAATGGAAACTCGATTACCTTCAGTGAGTTCATAACGCACCGACACATTCAAATTCCCCGGAAAGCCTTGGTCGCCATCAGCAGACTCTAGCGTAAACACCACTGACGTTTCGGTTTGCTCGGCAATATTCCAACGACGTTTATCAAAACCATTCGGGCCACCGTGCAAGGTATTGCCCGCTTGGTTGGTTTCCAGCTTGTAGTTCTGACCATCCATTTTGAAGCGACCATTAGCAATGCGATTTGCATAACGGCCAACGGTTGTGCCCATATAGCTGGCTTGTTTCTCGAAGTTCTCCATTGAGTTTACACCCAACAAAACCTCTCTTTTATTTCCCTTTACTGGCAAGATACAGCTCAACCACGTTGCGCCAATATCCATGAATGTCACTTGCATGCCATGCGTATTTGATAGCGTCACTAACTGAGCGGGTTGGCCATCATAGGCTGGAGTCTGCGTCATGGATTGATGCAGGTTTTGCGCTTGTGTCATTCTAAATTCCTTCTACTGCCAGTAAAAAGCCTCTACCTTGAGGTAAAGGCTTTAGCATTTGGCCTACCATGATCTTTTTACTTGGTAAGCTCTATATTAAGTCTCGAAGCCGTTAGATTACTTCAACTAAGCCTGCGCCGTCTTTCGCTTGGCACACATAAATTGATTCTTTTAGACCCGTTGCCGCTTGATATTTCTGTTCAACGGTTGTTTTGATTTCATCAACCAACGCAGGTGGAACCAATGCCACAATACAGCCCCCGAAACCACCGCCGGTCATACGCACGCCACCTTGATCACCGATCACTTCTTTGACCATATCAACCAACGTATCAATCTCTTTGACCGTGATTTCAAAATCATCACGCATTGATGCATGCGATTCAGCCATCAGCTCACCCATACGCTTCATGTCATGGGTTCGCAGAGCTTGAGCCGCTTCAACGGTACGGTCATTTTCAGTAATCACGTGACGAGCACGTTTTGCGACCATTTCATCTAACTCAGACTCTTTCGCTTTGAATTGTTCAATGGTCACATCACGAAGTGCCGGAACACCGAAGATGCACGCCGCTTCTTCACACTGCTCACGACGCGTGTTGTATTCGCTGTCGACCAAGCCACGTTTCTTGTTCGAGTTAATGATCACCACCGCCATGTCTTCAGGCATTGAAACCGCTTGAGTTTCTAGGCTACGACAATCCAAAAGCATCGCGTGATTTGCGCGACCTTCTGCAGAGATCATTTGGTCCATGATGCCGCAATTACAACCCACAAATTCGTTTTCAGCTTGCTGACCATTTAACGCGACTTCGGCTTGGCTGATCTCTAGGTTATAAAGCACCTTGAATGTCTGACCAATCACCACTTCCAGTGCCGCAGAAGAACTTAAACCGGCACCTTGAGGCACGTTGCCCGTTACCGAGATATCGGCACCTGTAAATTCAAAACCGCGACCTTTTAAGCACTTCACTACACCACGAATGTAGTTCGCCCACATCTTGTCTTGTTGAAATGTGATCGCTTGCGTTAAATCGAACTCATCCACGGCATTGCCGTAATCCACTGATACTACGCGCACAATATTGTCGTCACGCTTAGCCGCTGCAACGACCGTTTGGTAGTTAATGGCACACGGTAGAACAAAACCGTCGTTGTAGTCAGTGTGCTCCCCAATCAGGTTCACACGACCTGGCGCTTGGATAATATGAGTCGCTTGGTAACCAAGGACTTGCTCAAAAGATGCTTTCACATTTTGGATTAGATCAGACATAAGTAAACTCTCTGCTTAAACTCTTTAATCAAATGGTTATGGCCCCTTTATGGCGCCACTTTAATTCTCTTCGATTCCCTATCTCGTTTGTCTCTCACGATAGGGAATGACAACATCGACTTCCCACTTGTCGTCATTCCAGAATCGAGGGACGAGATATCAGGGATCTCGCTCGTTATCTACGAAGTAGGCTATTCCTGCTCTTTGTAGTGAACGTCACTCAAATCACGCAGACGTTGCGCTGCTTGTTCTGCGGTTAAATCACGCTGAGACTCTGCTAACATTTCGTAGCCAACCATGAACTTACGAACCGAAGCACTACGTAACAGTGGCGGGTAGAACAATGCATGCAGTTGCCAGTGATCGATGTCGGTGCCTTCTTCGAAGAACGGCGCATAATGCCAGCCCATTGAGTAAGGGAATGAGCATTGGAACAAGTTGTCGTAACGACTGGTCAGCTTCTTAATCGCAACCGCTAAATCATCACGCTGCGTGTCCGTCAGTTCACTCATACGGCGGATGTGTGTTTTAGGTAGCAACATGGTTTCAAAAGGCCATGCTGCCCAGTAAGGCACCACGGCAATCCAATGTTCCGTTTCAACCACAGTGCGAGAGCCGTCTTTCATTTCAGCTTCAACGTAATCCACTAATAAGTTTGTACCTTGTTGCGCAAAGTACTCTTTTAGCAATTTGTCTTTGCGTTCAATCTCGTTAGGTAAAAAGCTGTTTGCCCAGATTTGACCGTGTGGGTGTGGCTGAGAACAGCCCATGGTCTCACCTTTGTTTTCAAACGCTTGAACCCACAGGTAGTCTTTACCTAGCTCTTCAATCTGTTCATTCCAGGTATTGATAACACCGCGAATCTTATTGATTGGAAGCTCCGGCAGCGTTTTGCTGTGGTCCGGAGAAAAACAGATTACGCGGCTCAACCCACGTACACCCTGAGTCTTGAATAGAGGGTTATCAGACTCTGGAGCATCAGGTGAATCAGGCATCAACGCCGCGAAATCATTACTGAATACATAAGTACCATCGTAATCTGGGTTTTCATCACCCGAGATACGCGTATTGGTTGGGCACAAGAAACACTCTTTCTCATACGCAGGAAGCTGCGCTGTTGAGGGTTTCTCATCTTGACCACTCCAAGGACGTTTTGCTCGGTGCGGTGAAACTAAGATCCACTGACCCGTTAATGGGTTATAACGGCGGTGCGGATGGTCTACTGGGTTAAATTCAACTTTTGACATGCTTAGATTGCTCTCAAATTTTGTGTCTTGGTCAATTCACCAAGATGAATCATTCTTCTGCGAGGAGATTCCCTGTCACGCTCGTTACTTGCGGTAGGGAATGACGTTTAGAACCGTAGCGTTAAATTTTGTCACTCCAGAATCGAGGATCGAGATATCTGGAATCTCTCTTTTCTTATCTCAGCCTTCTCCTAAGAAATTGGAGTTGCAGCTAGGCAGCTTCAATTACACAGGTTAATAGCCGTTCGGGTTATTCGACTGCCAGTTCCACGTATCCGCCGTCATCTCCATCACGCTGCGAGTCGCCTTCCAACCAAGTTCACGCTCTGCTTTTTCGGTGCTTGCCCAACATTCGGCAATATCACCTGCACGGCGTGGACAAAGTTCATAAGGAACCGGTTTGCCAGACGCTTGTGCGAAGGCTTCAACCATCTCGAGTACGCTTGAACCTTTGCCTGTACCGAGATTGTAAATGTGTAACCCTGCTTTCTCGCCAACCGCTTTTAGTGCTGCGACATGGCCGTCCGCTAAATCCATGACATGAATATAGTCGCGGACCCCTGTGCCATCGACGGTTGGGTAATCGTTTCCAAAAACAGCCAGTTTTTCACGGCGACCGACGGCTACTTGAGCGATAAACGGCATTAAATTATTTGGGATACCTTGTGGGTCTTCACCCATAGTGCCCGATGGATGTGCGCCGACTGGATTGAAGTAACGCAGTAACGTCACGCTCCAATCGTTCTCCGCGTTGAACAGATCACTTAAGCACTCTTCCACCATATATTTGCTGCGACCATACGGGTTAGTTGTCGCGCCAGTTGGTGAAGTTTCAGTAATCGGCACTACTTCTGGGTCACCGTAAACGGTAGCCGAAGAACTAAATACGATGCTTTTCACGCCCGCTTTCTTCATGCTTCGCGCTAACACTAATGAACCATTAACGTTGTTATCGTAATACTCCAAAGGTTTAGCCACCGACTCCCCTACCGCTTTCAGGCCAGCGAAGTGAATCACAGCTTGGATATCATTTTCTGCAAACACGCTATCTAAAAAAGATTGCTCACGAATGTCGCCAAGATAAAACGTTGGTCGCTTACCCGTTAGCGATTCGATTCGCTCCAGCACTAGCTCTTTGCTGTTGCAAAGGTTGTCAACAATGATTGGCTCCATACCTGCCTGTATCATTTGAATGCATGTATGACTTCCGATGTAACCCATGCCGCCCGTAACCAGTACTTTCACAATCAACCTCTCTTTGTCGTCATTCGTGGGCTAACTCGAACTGACATTCAGCTCAGTAGCTCCGTATGTCAGAAATAGTAGCAGCCATTTTGACTATAATTCTGTGATCAAAACCACGAAGTGTAAACGTTTACACTAACTTTCATCATTGGTACTGTTCATGACATAGAGGAAATGTATAGCTATTAACCTCTAATTCATTGAATTTTAATAAGATAATTATAGATAGTTAGATTTGAGACATCACAGATGAGTTGGACATTTATTTTACTAAAAGTTAATGCAATGACGTCCAGTTTGATTACAATAGGTCTGCAAAATAAAGAGGTGCATTGCTTTTTACTAAATACCAATTTCAAAGCAGCGCAATGTTCCAATAACAGGAAGTGAGTATGGCAACATTAAAAGATATCGCGACTGAAGCGAATGTATCATTGGCGACAGTTTCAAGGGTTCTCAATGAAGATCCAACATTAAGCGTCAAGGAAGAGACCAAAAGGCGTATCTTTGAAATTGCAGAGAAGTTGGAATACAAAACCAGCAGCTCACGAAAAACCGTTAGCAGTAAAAAACAAAACCATCACTTCCTAGCACTGTATAACTACAAGCAAGAAGCTGAGGTTAACGACCCTTACTATCTATCGATTCGCCACGGGATTGAAACCCAATGTGAAAAGATGGAAGTTAAGCTAACCAACTGTTATGAAAGTAAAATACAGATCAATTCAGCACCGATCACAGGTGTTTTGTTGGTGGGAAGAATGACACCAGAGGTTATCGAGCAAGCTAAGAAGCTGAGCGATAATATCTGTTATGTCGATTTTACCGATCACTCAGAACCTTATGACTCTGTCGATATCGACCTGGCTTTGATCAGCAAAGAGATCACCAACTTCTTTATCAACCAAGGCTACCAACGCATCGGCTTTATTGGCGGTCAAGACGACATCAATACTGCTGATATTCGCGAAGTGGCCTTTGCTGAATATGGCAGCCTCAAGAACGTTGTCAGTGAGCAAGACATCTACCGCGGTGACTTCTCTAGCTCTTCAGGTTACAAGCTTGCAAAACAGATGCTCGCGACGGGCGACTACCCTAAAGCCATGTTTATTGCGTCAGATTCCATCGCAATTGGCGTTTTACGAGCCGTTCATGAGCACGGATTAAACATTCCTGAAGATATTGCGCTGATCAGTGTGAATGACATCCCAACAGCTAAATTTACCTTCCCATCTTTATCAACTGTTCGTATTCACTCTGAACTGATGGGAATTCAAGGCGTTAACCTGCTGATTGAGAAAGTACGCGACGGCCGAACCATCCCATTACGCGTCTATGTACCAAGTAAGCTTAAGCTGCGTGACACAACAAAATAATTAAATATATCAAATAGATAAATAAAGGCTGCTTTTGTTGAAAGCAGCCTTTTTTGTGTCCATCACAGACATCAATCTCCATATATCTCCCTCGTTCACCGGCTTCATCAATCAGCACATAGCATTCTTTTAAGTCGATCACACAGCACCGTAAAAAGACCATAAAAAACGTGATGAAGTTAAAGTAAAACGTTTTCACTAATTTCATTTAGTAAAACTTTTACTAATAATTACCTCAATCCAAAAATACTCGTATTCACTACGACCCAATTACGCATAAGAACGTCGGTCAGCAAACTGCATTCAGACCGAGAGAGAGGCAACGTGAACAACTGGGAAAACTTCCTGAACTTACATGAGAACCGTATGGCACCGCGTGCATACTTTTTCTCGTACGCATCAGAAAAAAATGCAAAAACGTTTCAACGTGAACTGAGCAGCCACTTCCAACTATTGAGTGGCCAATGGAATTTCAGCTATTTCACCAATCCGTTATTGGTGCCTGAAGCGTTCTATTCTCAGGAAATGAGCGACTGGGGCAACATCACGGTTCCAAACATGTGGCAAATGGAAGGACACGGTGATCTTCAATACACAGATGAAGGTTTCCCATTCCCAATTGATGTGCCTTTCGTACCATCAGACAACCCAACCGGTGCATACCAACGCTCTTTCTTCCTTGGCGAAAGCTGGGACGAGAAACAAACCATCATTAAATTTGATGGCGTTGAAACTTACTTCGAAGTTTACATAAACGGCGAGTACGTAGGTTTTAGCAAAGGCAGCCGCTTAACCGCTGAGTTCGATATCTCTAGCCAGGTAAAAGCAGGCAACAACCTACTTTCTATTCGCGTGATGCAGTGGGCCGATTCCACCTACATTGAAGACCAAGACATGTGGTGGACGGGCGGTATCTTCCGTGATGTTTACCTAGTAGGTAAAGAACAACTTCACGTTCAAGACCTAACGGTTCGCACTGATTTTGATGATGCTTACCAAAGCGCGACGCTTTCCTGCAACGTTGTACTAGAAAACCTAGCAGCAGCGACCAATGCAACCCTTGAGTACACATTGCTTGATGGCAGCCAAGTTATCTCGCAAGGCTCAGTAGATAACTTAAGCGTCGATGGCAATGCGAATACTCAATTCTCTATCGATGTGGTGAACCCTGTTCAATGGAACGCTGAAACCCCATACCTTTACCAACTATTGCTGACGCTAAAAGACGCCGATGGCAAAGTGCTAGAAGTGATTCCACAACGTGTTGGTTTCCGTGACATCAAAGTTCGCGATGGTCTGTTCTACATCAACAACAAATACGTGATGCTGCACGGTGTAAACCGTCACGACAACGACCACCTCAAAGGTCGTGCGGTTGGCATGGATCGCGTAGAGAAAGACTTAGTGTTGATGAAGCAGCACAACATCAACTCAGTACGCACGGCGCACTACCCGAATGACCCACGCTTCTACGAACTGTGTGATATCTACGGTCTATTCGTGATGGGCGAAACTGATGTCGAAACACACGGTTTTGCTAACGTTGGCGACCTAAGCCGCATCACTAACGATCCGGCATGGGAAGCGGTGTTTGTTGAGCGTATCGAGCGTCACATTCACGCTCAAAAGAACCACCCTTCTATCATCATGTGGTCGCTAGGTAACGAATCTGGCTACGGCTGCAACATCCGTTCTATGTACGATGCTGCAAAAGCAATTGATGACACGCGTCTGGTTCACTATGAAGAAGACCGTGATGCTGAAGTGGTCGACATCATTTCAACCATGTACTCACGCGCTCAGTTAATGAATGCCTTCGGTGAATTCCCACACGAAAAACCACGCATTATCTGTGAATACGCACACGCAATGGGTAATGGCCCGGGCGGTTTAACTGAATACCAAAACGTGTTCTACAAGCATGACGCGATTCAAGGTCACTATGTTTGGGAATGGTGTGACCACGGCATTCTAGCGCGTGATGAAGCGGGGACGGAATTCTACAAGTACGGCGGTGACTACGGTGACTACCCGAACAACTACAACTTCTGCATGGACGGCTTGATCTACCCAGACCAAACGCCGGGCCCTGGCTTGAAAGAGTACAAGCAAGTGATTGCCCCAGTGAAGCTTCGTGATTTCGATGCACAAACGGGCACCTTCACGGTAGACAACAAGCTGTGGTTCTCAAACATCGATGACTACACCATCACTGCGGAAATCCGCGCTGAGGGTGAAACCATTGCTGTACAACACATCAAGGTTGAAGAACTGGCTGAGAACTCTAGTCGTGAACTGACGCTTAACTTGCCACAGTTTGATGAGCGTGAGGTGTTTGTGAACTTTACGGTGCGCAAAGATTCTCGCACGCCTTACAGCGAAGCGAACCACGACATCGCGGTGTACCAATTCCAAGTGAAAGAGAATACTGCACAGCTAGAAGTCTTCACCAACAACAATGCGACAGCACTGAATGTAGAAGAGTCTCGTTTAGCTTACCTAATCAAAGGCCACAACTTTGCTCTGAACTTCTCGAAAGTGAATGGCAAACTGACGTCATGGTTAGTCAATGGCGAAGAGCTGATTAAGTCGGATCCTAAGCTGAACTTCTTCAAGCCAATGATCGATAACCATAAGCAAGAGCACGATGGTTACTGGGAACCGGCACACCTACAGATCATGCAGGAGCACTTCCGCACGCTAAGTGTTGAAGAAAACAACGGCAAGGTCGAGATCACCACCACCAGCATCATTGCCCCACCAGTATTCGATTTCGGTATGCGCTGTGAATATCGCTACCAGATCAGTGCCGAAGGTCAATTAAACGTTGAGTTAAGTGGCGAACGCTACGGTGATTACCCACACGTGATTCCAGTGATTGGTTTCGACATGGGCATTAATGGCGACTTCGACCAAGTTCAATACTACGGCCGCGGCCCTGAAGAGAACTACCAAGACAGCAAGCAAGCCAACATGATTGATGTTTACCAATCCACCGTGGCTGAGATGTTCGAGAACTACCCGTTCCCACAAAATAATGGCAACCGTCAACACGTTCGCTGGGCTGCGCTTTCAAGCCGCGCGGGTAATGGTATTGCAGTAAAACCACAGCAAGAAATCAACTTCAGCGCATGGTTCTACACCAACCAAAACCTGCATCAAGCACAGCATACGATTGAACTGGAGAAGAGTGGCTACATCACCCTAAATCTAGACCACCAAGTGATGGGCTTAGGCTCAAACTCTTGGGGCAGTGAAGTGTTGGATTCTTACCGTGTGTACATGGATGAGTTCCGCTACGGCCTAACTCTGATTCCATTCCAAGCAGGTGATTGCGACGCACAACACCTAATCAATCACAACTTTGGTAACGAGTTCTTCACGGCGAATACGCCAACAACTCAACCACAACAGAACGAGGCATAAGCGATGATCGTTTTAGACAACCTAGAGCAATTTAAAGTCGTTTACCGCGACGGTCGTAAATGGCAGCGCTGTGTAGAAGCGATTGAAAACATCGGCAACATCAAAGATGGCGTGATGTATTCAATAGGTGACTCACTGGCTTACATGATTGAAGACGGCGTGGCTCGTAACACAGAAAACTTCACCGGTCACCGCCGTTACTTTGATGTGCACTACTACTTGGAAGGTCGTGAAACGGTTGAGTTTGCAGCTAAGTCTCAACTTGAACAGACCCAAGCTTACAGCGATGAAACCGACCGTGAACACCTCATGGGTAACGGCGAGACTCGTGAGTTAGTTGCAGGCCAAGTGGCAATCTTTGATAACAGCAAAGCTTACCGCTTTCACGGTGATAACCGAGTTCGCAAAGTGGTACTGAAAGTGACCATAGAAGACGGCTACTTCCTTAATAAGTAAGTAACCGAAAACAAGCTACCGAAGCCAAATAGCCGAAAGTAGCAACAACAAGATCTATTCACAGTGTGACTGAAGCTTGCTGTTCATTGCTCAATCACACTGCATTACGCCTTTAAGCTTCTTCCCCTACAAAGAAGCTTAAAGATATAACGACTATAATTACGTGACCCTTGGAGGACACCATGTCTGAATCTGTACGCGGTAAGTTAGGCAAATTTGCCCTGCTTTCCATGACATTTGCAGCGGTATTTAACGTTCGCAACATTGTAAACAACAACATCGAATTGGGATTGAGTTCAGCCCCTATCTTTTTGCTCGCTACCCTTATTTACTTTATTCCATTCGTGTTCATCATTGCTGAATTCGTATCCGCAAATAAAAATTCTGAGTCAGGCATGTATGACTGGCTTAAAAAACCGCTCGGCTCAAAAGCCGCCTACCTAGGTTCGTTCCTATACTGGTTCGTAAACCTTTTCTGGTTTGTATCCCTACTACCCAACGTCATCGCTTATGCGTCTTACGCGATGTTGGGCTATGAATACGCCTTCTCGCCAGTCGTCACCTCGGCTATCTCGATTGCTCTGTTTGCAGCAGCGACACACATCTCAACCAAAGGTGCGAGCTGGCTAGGTAAGATTGCCGAGATCGTGGCCTACGGTGTATTCGCTCTGTTTACAATCTACGTTATCGGTGCACTAATGGCACTGGGTGGCAACCATGAGCCAGTAGAACCAATCACGCTTGAAGCCATGACACCGACCATCAACTGGGCAACGCTCGGTATCATGTGTTGGATCTTCCAAGCAGCTGGTGGTGCTGAAACCGCAGCCGCTTACCTCAACGATGTGAAGGGCGGTCACAGGTCTTTCATCAAGGTTATCATTGGTGCAGGTATCGCAATCGGCGCAATGTACGCAGTGGGCTCGCTACTGGTAAACGTATTCGTTGCTCGTGATGAACTGACCTACGCTGGCGGCATGGTTGAAATATTCACAGGTATGGCGAACTACTTCGACATTTCACCATCTTTAACGGGTCGCTTCGTCGGTATTATCCTATTCGTTGCCATGTTCGGTTCGATGATGATGTGGACGGCAGCGCCAGTAAAAATTCACTTCTCTGAAATCCCTAAAGGTGTTTACGGCGAGAAGACAACAGAGCTGAACGAACACGGCGTGCCAGTACGTGCAGCTTGGTGGCAGTTCGCGTTTGTATTCGTGATGCTTGTGGTTAACGGCTTCGGCTCAGAATCCGTACAAGAGATGATGAACACAGCAATCAACCTAACGGCTGGTACAGCAATGCTTCCGCCTATCTTCATCATGGTGGCGTACTTTGTATTCCGCTTGAAGCATGACGACACACCGCGTGATTTCCGCATGGGTACTCGAGTTCAAGGTATGGCTGTAGTATCGGTACTTATCGGCATCTTTGTTGTGAGTATGACGGCGTCTGCATTCCCAACTGGTGTTGACCTAATTCAAGCCTTCTTTATCAATGTATTCATGACAGCGGTATTCTCTGGTCTTGCTTGGTGGTGGATCTCGCGCTTTGAAAAAAAGCAGGCAGGTAAAGATGCAAAGCTAGAAACAGCTAAGCAATCGTAGCACTCTGCATTACCCCCCAATTTTAAAAGCGCCTACCAAGGCGCTTTTTGTTTTAAATCAGACCAATGAAATAAAAAACAACTACGACTTTATCACCACAATAAGAATGTCCTCACGCCTCAAACCTCGTAATTCTGACGTTTTATCAAAATGTGATTTATCCTTATTACTCTTCCGGACATTAATTTGATAGTCGTTGACTCAATAATCGCTAAACTATAGTGTCGCCTACCCTTTTTTTGAGAAAACCTAAATGCCTAATGCTGATTCCGCCCTAAATAAACGCATGGGAATCGTAACGCTCACCTGGCCGATTTTTATTGAAGTTCTATTAAGAACCGCGCTCAATACCAGTGATGTATTCATGTTATCGGGATACTCGGACAAAGCCGTGTCTGCCGTTGGTGTTATTTCTCAGATATCCTTTTTCCTGATCATTGTCTCGACCATGGTCAGCAGTGGCACGGGGATATTAATCGCACAATATAACGGTGCCTCTCGTAATGAAGAGAGTGCTCATGTGGGAGTAGCAAGCATCGTATTAGCCATTATTACTGGCCTTCTATTGAGTATTATCGCCGTTCTTGGTGCTGAGTATTTTATCCCACTTTATCAACTTGAAGCTCAAGTAGAGCAATACGCTCAAGAGTATCTGTTCATCAGTGGCGCCCTCACTTTCAATGTAACGATTGGCGTGGTGCTAACGACGATTTTGCGCAGTCATGGCTATTCAAAGTCACCGATGATCATCAACTTGATTGCGGGAGTGATTAACGTATTTGGTAACTACTGCGTGCTGTATCAACCTTTTGGCCTACCAGTATATGGCGTGCAAGGCGTAGCAACCGCAACGGTTATCAGTCAAATGATCAGTCTCTTGCTTTTAATCAGCGTCGTAAAAAGTAAGGGAATAGACTTACCCCTTAAGCAGCTCAAAGCCGTGCCTAAATCTATCTATCAAAAAATCATTCAGATCGGATCGATGAACGCAGGAGAAGTACTCTCTTATAACATGGCTCAGATCAGCATAACTTTCTTCGTGGTACAGATGGGCACGTCTTCATTAGCTGCGTTTACTTACGCACAGAACATCGCTCGCCTCTCTTTTGCGTTTGCACTGGCTATTGGTCAAGGTAGCCAAATTCAAACGGGCTATTACATAGGCAAAGGCTGGATAGATGAAATCACCCATCGCGTACAACGTTACTTTGTGGTTGGTTTTATCGCCTCGACCAGTATTACTTGTATGGTCTACATTTTCCGCTTTGAAATTCTGGATTTGTTCACTCAAGATCCTGAAATCATCGCCTTGGCTGCATTGCTGATCACTGGTTCAATTGTGTTAGAGGCTGGCCGTGTCTTTAACCTGATCTTCATCTCATCCTTAAAAGCGACAGGTGACATCAAGTTCCCTGTGAAAATGGGCATATTGAGTATGTGGGGTATTGGGGTTGCCATGAGCTATTTGCTTGGCGTGCACTGGGGTTATGGCGTATTTGGTGCTTGGATGGCTATCGCAATGGACGAATGGTTCCGTGGAATCATCATGGCACATCGCTGGCGAGCAAAAAAATGGACTCGATTCTCTTTTTAGAATAAACAAAAAGCGCTAGGGGGAGCTAGCGCTTTAAGACCAACTAAGTCCGTTTAGACTGGTAGTTAGTTAAGCTACATCATAAGGATATAAGCAATTTTTCACTTAGGTAAATCAAAAATCCTATTCTTTACGACTGTTTTGAGTCGTAAATTAAGTATAGTCACGTTCTGGTCATCAATTGTTTTTTTTAGAGATAATTTATACGAACTTAACGACGCATCGCGACTAATCAATTGAATCACTCATCACAGATGAAATCGCTTTCGCAATCAACCTTCTAAGCAATTGATTTTTATCTTCTAACTGCTTTGTCTTACGATAGACAAGCTGGATATCAAAATCTGGAACATCAATCGGTGGTTTCACTGCCAGCAAAGTTTCTTCGCTATCGATATCCTTGCGCGCAACGAGTTTGGGGACAATACACAATAGTTCTCTGCCACGAATGAGTCGCTTAACGGTTAAAAAATTACTCGATGCAATCGCCACTTTTCTCGTATAACCCAGTTCCGCCAATTTAATGTCTACGCCCGTTTTTAGGGAACCATTGGGAGAAACGAGCGCGTGCTCGACAGCAACAAATTGTGCTAACGACATCGGCTCCTCAATAGATAGAACCGACTGATCAAGTAAACAAACATGTTGCTCCGTGTACAAATGCTTTGTTCGATATTGCTTTGGTACCTCACCAAAGCTGCCTATCGTCATATCAAGCTTGGCATCTTCAAAGACTTGCTGGTAGTTACTCCGGTTTACATTGAACAACGCGACTTGGGAATAAGGCGAGGATTGTTTAATCAGGTCAAACACTGTTGGAGCGAACATCTGCTCGGCATAATCCGTGAGACCAATCTTCCAAGTCCCTTTATACGTTTCTGCATCAAACGATTTAGACAGCAGTACCTCTGACTGGATGGTATTCAGTAGCGCATCCACGGTGCTCGATAATTCAATGGCTCGGTCGGTCGCCTCCATCTTACTACCTACACGCTCAAACAAAGGGTCATCAAACAGTTTTCGAAGCCTTTGTAAGCTATGACTCATCGCAGATTGGCTGACATAACAACGCTCAGCAGCCTTACTCACGCTATTCGTTTTATACAAAGCCTGCAGTGCAATCAATAAGTTAAGGTCAATTCCTTTCCAGTTAAAATCAGCCATAAGAGAAACCCATATCATTCATAGTTATAATTAAAACAATTAATTTGAATCATAGTTCAACTCCACCTAAATTACGCTAAACATTTATCTGGAATCGATCATGCTTTCAATTTTCAAAACCTTTTTCTGGCTGGGTTGGATTAGCTTTGGTGGACCAGCGGCACACATTGGCTACTTCCGTAAGACGTTTGTTGAGAAACTGAATTGGTTGTCCGACCAAGAGTACGGGCAAATTGTCGCCCTCAGTCAATTTCTTCCGGGTCCAGGATCCAGTCAGGTTGGCTTCGCGGTTGGCTACAAGAAAGGTGGCTTAACAGGGGCTATTGCAGCCTTTATCGGCTTCACTTCCCCATCGGTCATTCTGATGTTGATATTGGCGTTAGTTAGCAACCAGTTGCTAGAAGCCCCGCTGTTTATCTCCGTCATCCATGGGCTTAAATTACTCGCCGTTGTGGTGGTGGCTGATGCCACTTTCGGGATGTACAAAAACTTTTGTCAATCGAAGGTAGCAACCGCCTTATGTGTGATTACCACCGTTGTTTTGCTTTTGCTTCCTGGGATCTGGCCTCAAGTGTTAGTTCTATTGTTTGCAGCGATCGTGGGCAGTCAGTTCTTGACGTCTCAAGCGCTAAAAACAACACCTTCAACACAGAAAATATCGGTAACGCCTCTCGTAATTTTTGTTGCGTTATTGGTTGGTCTGCCTCTATTCAGTGCTTACTCTCAAAGCATTGAAGTGTTTGGCTTGTTCTACCAAGCAGGTAGCTTAGTCTTTGGTGGCGGCCACGTGGTACTTCCTCTGCTACAAAATGGGATTGGTGATCAACTCTCTCAAGATGCCTTCCTAACAGGCTATGCGGCTGCGCAAGCGGTCCCAGGTCCGATGTTTACGTTAGCCACTTATCTGGGTTATATGTTGATGCCATCGGCACCGATCATAGGCGCACTACTCGCAACGATCGCCGTGTTCTTACCGGGCTTCTTATTGCTACTGGGTGTACTAAAAAACTGGCAAGCGATTGCAAGCAAGCCCTTGGTGGCAGGCGCTCTTACGGGGGTGAATGCGGCGGTGGTTGGTTTATTGCTGGCAGCACTGTATCAACCGATCTTCACAAGTGCCGTGAACAGTCGCTTAGATTTCGTTCTGATCGTTGTTGGTGTGTGGTTATTAAAAACGGTGAAGATGCCCATTGTGGGGCTTGTCGGAGTCTTCATGTTATTTGGTGTCGCTACTGGCCTGTAACACTAAACAGGAAGTAGGAAGTAGGAAGCTAACAACTGGCTTCCTACTTTAATGTCTAGCGACCCTTTTAATGCCGTGAAAATTGAAGAATAAGTTGCAGTCAATCAATGGCGCAAAACTCAACGGCCAAAACGAGTGTTGATTGTCAGGAAGGTAGTAGTTTAAAAAAGCCATTAAGTTATTGCATGGATTTACATGCTCTCTCGCCATTATGTAATCGTAATTCCAGCCCTTTTTTAAACCGTGTTTTCTTGTCGTCATATAGCGACCGACCTTCCAAGCAATTCCCGGGTCGGTAGGAATCAAAATAGATAGCGTTCCTTCTGGCTTTAACACCCTTAGCCACTCTTTGATCACCAAGTGAGGTTCATACAGGTGCTCCAATATATGAGTGGCGATGACACGATCAAAACTGTTGCTTTCAAAATCTAACTCTCGAGCATTCGTGACATTAAAGGTGAGCTTGTCATAGGCGTTGATAGGGTTGAGTTGCTTCTGTGCGACTTCGAGTGCCGATGCATCACCATCACTAACAATGTATTCATCAAAAGTATGCTTAACATGCAATAAGTGTTCACCGGTTCCAGCCCCCACCTCTAAGACTTTCGAAAAATGTTTGTCTTCACCGAATGGCTTTTCACACGCAATGTGACCAGCCCTCATCACATAACCGGTTGAATAACTTTGATAAACTCGTTCATCGTATTCATCACTAAAACGAGATAAATAATCGAGCCACTCCTTATCTTCATCCTTGCTTATTCTCATTAATGCCCCTTATTCCAATGATTTGCCATCACGACACCTTAATATAGAAAGAATGCGCATCTCTCGCCGACCTCGTGATACGTTGTCGAGTATCAACCCACAAAAAAAAGCCATCACCGCGATTAACGCAATGGAGCTAGACAAAATAGCAGTCGGTACTCTTTCGACTAATCCTGTATCAATAAAATCAATAATGACAGGGATCCCTAATCCTAATGAGATGATACAAAGCAAGGCCGACAGTAGACCAAAGAAAAACATTGGCTTTACATCTCTCAATAAGAACAAAACAAAGCTAAGAATCTTGATACCATCGCTCAATGTGTTCAATTTGCTCGCCGTACAGTCAGGCCTTGCTCGGTATTGAGTCGCCACCTCTTTAATTGACATGTTGTGATGCAATGCATGCACGGTAAGCTCTGTCTCAATTTGGAAGCCATCACTAAAAACGGGAACGGTTTTAACAAACCGACGACTCATGATCCGGTATCCCGAAAATACATCATTTAGATGGGCATTAAATCCACGATTGATCAATGATGAGAACATTTTATTACCGAAGATATGCCCTTTTGGATAAGCTTCCAAAGAGCGCTCACGACTGCCAATGATCATATCTAACTGCTCTCTCAATAATTGATCAATTAGCATCGGGCATATTGAGGCATCGTAAGTGTCATCACCATCAGCCATCACATAAATATCGGCGTCAATATCGGAAAACATACGCCTGACCACCTCTCCTTTACCTTGACGAGATTCATAGCGAACGATAGCACCAGCTTTTAAAGCTTCTTCAACAGTAGTGTCCGTTGAATTGTTGTCATACACATAAACAGTTGCGTTCGGTAAGGCTTGTTGAAAAGAAGCAACCGTTCTTCCTACAGCCCCAGCCTCGTTAAAGCATGGGAGTAATACTGCTATATTTTTATTCATGAATTGCCCCTTACTCTAAAGATACGATAACCATCTTGAATGTCATCATGTATCACCTCTAGCCAAGCCGGTGTTTCTGAACCATAAAGTTTTTTAATCAGCGCGCCTTCACTTGCAGAATCTCTTAAAATGACCAAATGAGGGTCATTACCGATAACAATATAGTTTATATTTTTTGCTATGATCTTCCTTTCAGCCAACAAAAGATCTTCTTCCAGCATCACTTCGATAAGGAATAGGTTACCGACAATATTTCGATGATAAGGTGCAGCGATAATTTTGTTGTCTGTTTTGGCTAATACAGGTGCACCCGTTTCTATTCCTGAGAGTATGGTCTGTGATTCAATCCCATTATCTTTGAGTACGTTGGAAATGTTAGGTGATTTAGGACGCTCAGATAAAGAGGGGGTTATTGGCTCTGTTGGTGACAACAAAAGTATCACAAGAGCGACAACTAATGGTGCGCCAGATAAAACGACGATTACCTTCAAAATTGAAAATTTAACATATTCAGATACCCTGAAAACAAAATAGGCTTGGAAAGGTGCTGCTAAAACAAAACACAACCTCATGACTCTAATTTGCCAAAATATCGCCAGCAATAAATAGAACATGAATATCAGATACAATATTGTGCTGTGGTGATTTTTATCTCCAAAGATTGGGTATAGCATGGCAGGCACTAGTAGTAGAGCATAATTTTCGATAGAGAAAAAACCATTACTGGCGATGTAATTTGCTATTGATTTTGCTTCTGTAACTTGGTCAAGCCAATACAACTTAAGTACCGGCGGGTAATCAATGAACAAAGCACTCGTGAGTGATGGATAAACAGCAACGACTGGAGATAAGCACAAGAAACCAAGAATAAAACATAAAAAAAGCTTTCGAGCTAAACTCTCATCATCATCGCTGAATCGATTATAAGCATGAACAAAGGCCCCACCAGCAAAGAAAAGAAGAATTAGAATGAGTGATATTTCATCGTACTTAAAGATAAAAAACTCACTGTAAGGTCTGTTTAATAAAATCGCACTGATGCCAAAAACCGTACATGTTGCATATAATTGAGTGAGGTAACCAAACCATTCTCGACGAAAGAAGCAGTAATATAGGGTATATGCAATAAAGTAAGCCATAAATAACAAGACATTATCCATCCCTGTCCACAAAGAGAGAGACAGTAAAATAGATTGAGTATAGATACGCCATGAGTGGTTAAGCTGACTTATCGTAATAGGAGTTATCGCGAGAAAGAGCGTCGCTAAAATTAACTGGATATTATGATGATCGATAGAACCCGGTAAAAAATGAATGATGGTAGGTGATGAAATAGCGAACATCATGCTGACAAATCGGTACTGATGACCTAAGTAGTGTTCACACAAATAAAAGCATGCCAAAGCATAAATTAACAAATACAACAGTGGGACAATAGCAATCGAAAGAATAGATGCTGTGTTATCATCAACCAGAAAGAGTAAAGGGAAAGTAACAAGCGACAACATCAGATCGGGAAACCTTGACCAATGAATAATTAGACCATCATCAGCATTGAAATCAGTCATTGGCTTTAAGTACCAATGACCATTTTTCATCCATTCCTGAAATTGAACAAAACGCATATAGTCATCATTGTCATTCAAATTAAGTGATGAAATGCTCTCCCATTTATAAATAAATATCGCTGTGGCACACACTAACCAAAAAAAAGAAATAACCACAATATCTTTATTAAAACGTTTAATTTTAGGCAATTGAATATCCTTTTCACTGACCCAAAAAACCAATGACTATTGTTTCATCTCTCTCACTTCAGACAATGCTCTATTTAAGTTATCGTTAGCTACTTTATAATAAGACGGCTTCTTATCAATAGCTTGCTGTAAGTAGGGCACCGCTTCGTCTGGTTTTCCTTGTAAGATCAAAAAGTAACCCACATTATTTAACGCCTCTGCTGCATCCATATGCCTCATAAAGACATTGGTCGCCTTCTTAATATCTCCAGAAGCTAAATAAATCAGCGCTAGGTTGTTCTGAGCTTTTTCATTATTTGGTTCTATCTCTAGAGCTGAACGCGTGTATTGATAGGCTTGCTTATAGTTTCCATACATGTAGTGAGAATAGCCCATATTCAGTAATGCTTTGACCGATCTTTTATCAATAGCAAGTGCCTTTTTAAAATACGCCTGAGCTATCTGGTGTTTTCCTTCAACATCTTCTAAAACACCAAGCCCCATATAGGCTAATGCTGGAGAGCGACTGTCAACTTTATAAGCATCGACTTCGTCTATATCTAAGGCTTGATAACTTCTGATGGTAGTGCTGCTTTTTAATCGAACTTGATCGGCATTTATCGCTTTAAAAAAATAGCTGCGCCCTTCATCAATTCTACGTTGCTTCGTGTATAAACTGCCTAACTGTTCTAATGCATCTGTATGGGCAGGATTAAAGTCTAGCGCTGCCAAGTACGCTTTTTCGGCTAGTGCATAATTTCCTCGCGAGGAATGTATTTGGCCGATAGTAAATAGCGTTTTGTCATGGAACTCTTTGTCAGCAAAGGATAGAGAACGTATATATTCATATAATGCCAAGTCTATGTTGTTATCTCGCAGAGCAATATCACCACGCATGATGGCTTCTTTCTCATTAAGAGGTGGATCATCACTGGTTAAACTATCGATTGGTTTACCGGAATACAGCTCGGCGTCAAACTGGTTTGTTGGCACATCTGAAGAGGCGCACCCTAACAATAATATTGGCAACAGTAGAATAAGAAACTTATTATTAAAAATCATAAACTTGCTCCCGGCGCACTCAGTGCGTCCATGACAATCAGTAGTCCAGGGCCAAGTGCAACAATGAAAAAACAAGGCCAAATAAATATCAGCATTGGAAATAGCATTTTAGTCGGTATTTTTGCCGCGATTTCTTCAGCAGCTTGCTGGCGCTTGTCTCGAAAATCTTCCGTATAATCACGGAGGGTTTGCGCTAAGCTCCCTCCCATACGTGAAGCATGTGAAAGCAAAGAAACTAAGCCTTCCAATTCAACCAAACCGGTTCTTTCAATGAACTGCCTCAGCGCATCGGGCATCGTCACCCCAGCTTGAATTTTGGCAAAAACAGTGTCCAATTCATCCGCGAGTTCTGGCTGAGAAACATAAAGCTCTGATGCAACACGTCCCAATGCAGCATTAAAACCAAGCCCAGATTCGGTACACACGACGAGAAGATCAAGTGCATCTGGTACGCCATTTCTGATTTTTTTCTGACGTTCTTTTTGTAGTTTACTCAGAATAAAATTGGGCGTGAAAGTGCCAAGAAAAATACAAGTCATGATAAGTAAATTATTGTAGCTACCACCAAGTGATATGTAATAAACCATAAAAGCAGCGATAATCCCGACCAAACTCGATAAAACTTTCAACGCGTAAAAAACAGATAACGCCCTTTTTTCATGGAACCCAGCATGCATCAACTTTTCTGAGTAGGTTTCGTTGTCCTTTTTATTTCCTTTGCCAATAAAAGGGCTAAGCGACTCTAACGTATTAGAAAAATCATACTGCTTCTTGCTGTTCACCCCCCGCTCTTCAGAGATCTGTTTCAGTTTCTTATCCAAAGGAGAACGAGCACCTAACACCAGAAAGCCAACCGTCAATGTGAGTAATACAGTCGTAAGTAAAATCATCACGTAAATAATCATCTGAGAGCTGAGCCCAAAACCAGTTAGCATCTGCTTCCATACTTCAATATTGAATAGTTCCATGAGTTAAATCTCTATGCTGATGATCTTCTTAATCCATAACGCCCCAATCGCTAAAAGTACAATACCGACACTGACCATCGAAACACCTCGAGGATCTTGATATAAAGGCTCGATATATTCGGGGCTGGCTATTTTTAAAGCAAAAAATAAACCAAATGGGGATAGCGTTAAAATCCAAGCTGACAAACGACTTTCAGCAGACAGTGTTTTTATTTTTCTTTCTAGCTTGAAACGCGCTCTTAGTACTTCGGATACCTTTTGAAGATTCTCGGACAAGTTGCCTCCGGTCTCTTTTTGCAGCATCACCGCACTCGAAAAAGCTAACATTGATACGGTTGGCACTCGCTCCGCCATCTGCAGAATCGCCAACCGTAAATCATAACCATAATTGAGGAGGTTATAGGTATTTTTGAACTCAACGCCAATAGGGTCTGGCAGTTCCTCGCCAACCTCATTAAAGGATTGAACCAGCGGTTGTCCTGCTTGCAATGCACGTCGGATAATATCTAAAGCCTCAGGCAGTTGTTCTTCAAACCGAGCCATTCTGTAAGTCACTCGATTTTGCACAAAAAGATAAGCGATAACCCAAACAGAAATGAACGCTATAACATGAATAAACCACAGTTGGTTCGTGATCAGTGATATCAATGAGAGCAAAACACCACACAGCAAAACCGTAGACAAGAACCGAACTAGCGTTATTTTCATCCCCGCTAACTCCAACATTCTTTTTAGCCCAGCAAAAAAAGGAATCATCGTCAGCTTGCGATCTATTGGAGATAACTCTTTGTTATAATGGTCTTTAAGTAAAGATAAACTCTCTTCATCAATATTACGTTGCGTCTCTTTCAACCGACGAGATAGCTCTCTATGCTTGGCTTTTTTCCCCGCAGCCGGTAATAACAAAGCCTGCGAGATAAAAAGTACCGCGATAAATAGCAGGGCTAATGAAACACTTACATTATCCATACCCCCTCCTTAACGATGAGTCTCAGTAAAGATCTCAAACGGCAGATCGAGACCACGTTTAACCAACTTATCGTGGTGTTGTGGAACGACCCCTGTCGCCGTGAAATAGCCGATAATGTTGCCGTTTTCATCAACCCCTTTACGTTGAAAACGGAAGATTTCCGACATCGTAATCACCTCGCCCTCCATACCGTTGATTTCTTGAATGCTCACCATACGGCGCTTACCATCTTCTTGTCGTTCCATCTGTACGACAAGGTGAATAGCAGAAGCAATTTGAGCTCTTAAGTTTTTAGTGGATATATTCCAACCCGCCATCGAAAACATATTCTCAACACGGCTTAAGGCATCACGAGGAGTATTGGCATGGATAGTAGCCAGTGAGCCATCATGCCCAGTATTCATGGCCGCTAACATATCAACAGCTTCGCTACCACGCACCTCCCCAACCACGATTCGATCAGGACGCATACGTAGGGTGTTTTTCACCAACTCACGCTGATTGATTTCTCCCTTTCCTTCTAAGTTAGCAGGTCGGGTTTCTAAGCGAATAACATGTGGCTGTTGAAGTTGTAATTCCGCAGAATCTTCGATGGTAATAATGCGCTGATCACGAGGAATGAACCCAGAAAAGATATTGAGTGTTGTGGTTTTTCCTGAGCCCGTCCCTCCCGAAATGAGTATATTTAATTCTCCCTTAACCGCAGCTTCCACAAACTTGGCCATTTGAGGAGAAATTGAGTCATAGTCAATTAAGTTATCCATGGTCAAACGATCAACAGCAAAACGACGGATTGATACTGAGGGGCCATCAAGTGCCAAGGGAGGGATAATCGCATTGACCCTAGAGCCGTCGATAAGTCGAGCATCAACCATCGGTGACGCTTCATCGATACGACGTCCGACTTGGCTTACGATTCGGTCAATGATATTTCTTAAATGACGATCATCAAGAAACGTATAAGGTGTTTTTTCAAGCTTACCTCTTCGCTCTACATAAACACTTTTAGGTCCATTAACTAATATATCTGACACGGTTTGATCGGCGAGCAGGGGTTCTAATGGGCCGAGACCAAAAACTTCATCCTCAATCTGCTTGATGACCCTTTTTCTTCCTTCGGCACTTAAAGCATGACGACTATCTTCTGCCATTAACTGCACGATAGCATCATGTAGATCGACCTTAGCCCGCTCTTTTTCTAAACTTGACAGTAAACCGAGATCTAAAGTTTCAAGCAGTTGTTTGTGAAAAAAATGTTTGATAGAAAGCTCTTGCTCTAGAATTTTCCGAGCCTCATCCATCTCTTTTTCTGCATTTCCATTTGAGTTTTGAGGTTGACTAGGTACCTCAGCACTGGGTAAAGGTTCAACAGAATTGGCACTTTGGGCATCATGCGAAACCTGTTCAACTTTTTTTTCAAACTCTGGATTTACATTTTTTCGTTTAAAAAACATCACAATCCCTCGTGTTTATTTTTCATCAACCCATTATGAAAACAACTTTTTCAGCCACCCTTTCTCTTCTTGTTCTGGTGGTGATAGAACGTGAGACAAATCGATGATAGAGCGAGTAATCGAACTTTTTTTTCTCGACTGAACTAACGGCTGCCCCAAGTTGGCACTCTCCAGCGCCACTTTAAAGTCATTTGGCATTAGATGTATGTTGTGGTTACCTACCGCTTGCTCAATATCTTTTAACTTAATTGAATGTCGCTTTTCATATCGGTTGACAATGACTTCTATTGAATCACTTTGTAAGCCGTATTCGAATTTCAGAGCCTTGATTAACCGGCTTGTGTTTTTGACTGATACTAAACTTTGCTGCAAAACTAAAAGCACCTTGGTTGCGGGTGATATAGCAGATGCAAACACGTGATCTAAACCTCTTGAAAGATCGATGATCACATAAGGGTAGAAACGACGTAGTATCGGAAGCAACCGGCCTATTTTCTGTGCTTGTTCAAAATCATCAGCATTATTTTCATGCTTAAAGCTTAGGACATGTAGACCAGATTCGTGTTTATTAACTAATGTTCCTAAAGACATTTCATCCAAATCATTCGAGCTATTGATCGCATCAGAAACACTATGAGCTGGCACGATGTTCAAATAATCGGGTATAACACCAAATTGAAGATCGATGTCGAGCAAAAGAACCTCGCCAGGATGCTGACTGGCCACTTCAATAGCCGTATTCAAAGCCAGAGTGGTCGCGCCCATTCCTCCCTTAGTATTCAAGAACAGGATAAACTCACCATAATTTGAGTTCTCTAGTTTTTCAGAAGCGGTTTTTTTCAATAAGGGGAGTAAATCTGTAAGGGTTACATTGTGAGATAAAAAATCTGAGGCCCCTAAACGCAAAGCGATTTTCAAGGAGCCACTATCACTTTCGTCACCGAGCACAATGAGAGACAAATCTATCTCTTCTAAAGATAAGTCATACCCTTGTAACTCAACCATTTTTTGCGCCCAATTCCCATCGGCTTCAACAAAAATAAGCTCTGGAACATCGGCATTTTTGAGATCTTCCTCACTCATAGCAGCAAGAGAAAACGTCGTCACATGAACATTTCGGCATTTTTTTAGCTCTTGGCTCATGTGTGAATGAAAACCATCAGTACCATAGAACAACCAAACTTTTAGATTGGTTCTTAAACGCGCAATATCATTCTCGTTAGGCGTTATTTTAATTGCTTCCCCCATCGTATCTCTCCTTTATAGAATAACTTATGGACACCTGTTCCTTGTTTCGGTGTCAGCTCTTACCACACCAAGACTTTCGGCAGGTAAAATCGTTTCAAACGAGGGCGCAGCCAAATAACCATCAGCACCTAAAAAACTCAGATTATTAATAAGTTGAATTCCGTAGCCTGTTGCTCTTGCTCTCACAAATTTAATGTTACTAAATCCTGGATCAGTATCGTAACCCGATGTGATTTCACTGCCATTAATATCTAGATAGGCAACCTCTAGATTCGCATCAGTAAAACCAATAAGCGGTAGTTCAGACACAACCATGCCAGCAATATTATCTCTATCTTCAACGTAGCAAACGGTGGCGAGTCTCGCTGCTTTTCTCGTCGCTTCACTCACTATTTGCAGCGAAAAAACATAAGCGCCTAATGCTAAAATGAGAAACACCAATAGAAAAATAAAACCCGATACAATTGTAAACTCGATAATGGCGATCCCTTTCATACCCGTTTTAAACCTTTTCATCACAGCACCCTCATCACTGAAGTGACACTTAAAGGAATAGCAAGACTTTCAGAGGAGAAAGGAATCGACAAAAACTGCGGTATATAGTCATAGGTAACACTCACTCGTACATAGCTATCGCTAGTCGGTGGAGAGATGGTGACATCTGCAGTGGTCAAAGTAGAGAGTATGGCCGTTCCCACGCTATTTCGGCCATAGACCACTACATTTTGTATTTCAGAAATTGGGGCAATGGTTCCACCGACAGTTCCATAGACTTCACTAACCGCGTAACGAGCACCGTTTTGTACAGACTTGGAGATAACATTGTAGTGAATCAAAATATTGCCAAACTCAAGCACCAATATAAGAAAAAACAGCAAAACCGGTGTCGCAAAGACCATCTCAATAGCGGCAAACCCACGATTTTTTTGATTAAAACGTTTCATAATCAGGACTCCCCACTATTCGGGTCCTTATACAAAACAATCTTATAAGTCCCTTCCGTGGTTGATTCTGTGCTACCGGATCCGCTCGCGACACTACAGGAATGAATAAATTCACCAAATACCGCGGGAGTTCCAGAGTTGTTGGTCGGTGCTTTTTGCAATAAAAAGAAGCAGCCAATCTTGTTCACGGTAAAATCCGTCGCACCGCCACTTTTTCCAGAGCAGTCCAGCATTGGAATGGATAAAATACGACGCCAAGCCACGCCATTAGAAGCACAACCAGAACCATTGTTCGCAATACACGCATTGGTCTCTGACTCGTATTGAGCATAGCTATAACTGCCATCTGAATCGATGTCACCAGTATTGGCATCAATCGTTATTTCATCCGTAGGTTCGGTTATCACATAATCTGAAGGGTAATCGGACGCTGACAAGCCACCGCCATAATCACCAAAACGAGTATTCAAACCATCACCAGTAGGGCCAACCGTACCACCGGGTTTCGTCGTCACATCTTCACCGATTTGAACTGGCTGATCATAGCTACCTCCTAAGCCTTCTTTGACCGTTTTACCACCAGAGCCAAAATCGAGTAAGTGATAGTTACCATTTCCCATTTCAGATAAACTACTGTCTCCCACCTTCAAGGCATGTACCGTCCCGACTTCATAACCAAAAACATTCGTTATTGCTTCACCGGTTTCATCATGGAAGCCATCTTCATTGATATCATTATCCGACGAGCCATCACCAATACAGACACCAATAGGTACAACATTATTCACAACAACCTGCCCAGAACTTGGCCCTGCAACCGCACTGGCTGACACCGCTTTTTCCAAACCAAACATTTGGATAAAAAACTCATCCATATCTAATGAGTCCACTCGAACACGCACATAGACATCATCATCAACACCAAAAGTGGCGGTTCCAGTAAAGTCTTGAGGGTCGTTCGAATAATCAATATTTATCGATGCGGTACTAAAATCAAACTCATGATTCCCGGTTGAAGCTGCCATCGCATTTAATGCGGCTTCTATTTCAGCGTCTACGGCGTCTTTATCTTTACTGTTATCCAAAATGGTCGCAGCAGCCAATGCCGCTGAATCGACGGCGTTTTGTAAGCGTGTTTTGTTTACAACCATATGGTTGATATCCACCGCTAACGCTGAGACGGCTAAAAAGACCAACAAGGCAGCAGTAATCATGATCACCACTAATCCTTTCTGTTTTTTCGGACTTTGTGATACTCGATACAACATATGAGTACCTCCAGATTTAATTAAACTCTTCTAAGATCTGGCTACTGCTTCCGGACAGATCGTTTTCACCTCTGCCGACATATCTATCGTAACCAGTCTGCATCCGCTCCCCTGTACCATCCGGCACAACGAGTAAATTCTCTTGGGTCGCATTAGGGTTATACGTTTGCTCTGTTTTTACCTGCACAACCGAATGCCCTAAACGAGCATCATTCGCACAGCCAACTAACATCATCACGAGAAAGACCATCATTATTCTAATCATATCTATCTCCTTATAAATCATGTCCAAATGAGCCTTCACTACCACCCTCGGTCGAAGGGATATCTTGTTGAGCTTGAGACTCGTCTGAATTCGAACTCGACGGTTCAGCAATGTAAGCACTTCTACCTAACAAGTAATATTCCAAGTCATTCGGATTCACGAAAGCATCCGTCGGTAGCGTCACTTTGTTTCTATCGATAGGCTTTGCTAACCTTGGCGTCACTAAAATCACCAATTCAGTCTCACCTGATACGTACTCTTGACTATTAAAAAGCTGGCCTAAAATGGGGATATCACCGACACCCGGCATTTTATTACTGATATCTCGAACGTTCTCGCTCAATAAACCAGCTATACCAATGGTTTGCCCATCAGCAAGCTCAAGCGTAGAAGAAGCACTTCGACGTGTAATCGGCGGGATAAAATAGGTCGCATTCGTTGAACCCGGGTCGATAGTCAACGAGCTGCTATTGGCAATTTCACTCACATCTACCGCCAAATTGAGGTTGATTTTTTTGTCGCTAAGTACGGTTGGTATAAATTTAAGGCCAACCCCATACTCTTTGTATTCAATCGTAATACCATCTTCATCGGGCACAGGAATCGGAAACTCACCACCCGCTAAAAACTCAGCCTTAGACCCACTTAATGCGGTTAGATTCGGTTCCGCTAATACTTTCGCGACGCCATTTTGTTTTGCGACATCCAACGCAAAAGTAAATAGGGTATTACTATCAATAAATGATCCTAAAATGCCGTAGTCCGTCGATGTCGGTATATTGAAAATAGGCGTCGCTCCTAACACTCCGGCTGGTACGGAGGATGCTCCCCAAGAGAAGTCAGACCCACTGGTTTGGAAGAAGTGAAAATTAGCATCAAACTTTCTCACTAAGCTTCTTTGAACCTCAGCAACGGTAACTTCTAACATCACCTGTTGCGCACCACCAATCGACATCAAGTTAATCACGCCCGTGGCTGCGGCCTGTTCGCTACCGCTTTCATTCGATTCATCCGCCGTTTGACCCGAAGAATACGTTTCAGCGATTCTCATCGCTACATTCATTTGTTGTTGATTACTCACTTGACCACTCAATAACAGACGATTTTGCGCGCTATGTACCTCTATCGTTTCATCCGGTAAGAACTCATATAATTTAGCTTTTAAGCTGTTGAGATCATGAGTCACTTCTATATTTATTGATTCAATCAACTGACCTCTTGAATCCCAGGCCATTAAATTCGTCGCGCCTAAGGCCTTACCAATTAAAAATAACTCATTGGATTTCAACATCACAATGTCAAGCACGTCCGGATCGCCAAGCGATACTCTGCTGGCTTTTCCGGACAAAAGCACATGCGTTGATTTATGATGAGGGACCGTCACGGTTTTACCCGTTTGCAAAGCCGCTAAGCTTAACGAACTAAAAAAAATCAGGCTCAAAATACACGTTATTATTATTTTCATACCTCACCTCAATCCTTGACGCGAACACTGGATGCTTGTGTGCCTTTGATGATGGTTACACTCGGTCTAGGTACGTACCGACGAACAACCTTCTTCTCAATTTCGTGAGGGTTTCTCAAAGTCAGCTGAATGCTGCCTTTACTCTTCGCTGTTAATAATTTCTCAGCATCTTGAGGGGAAACCTCTAACGTTACCGCTCGTACGATAATCGGGCTGTTTTCTTTGGTTTTGGCGGTTTGGTCTACGGCAAGCACTTTAATATTTTTCAGCACGGTACGAGTGGTTGCAGAATTTTTGCTGTAGGACACCGTATTAAGAATATCGACCTTATTACCGGGTAATAGAAAGCCAGCCACACCAATCACGTCATCAACTCGTATTGTGACTGCACGTCTATTTTCAGGTATCAGCGCCGCTAACGTCGCTCCCTCTCCTGAAATCGTGAAACGCATTTTATGAAGCACTTCGCCTTCATAAACCGTATTCGCTGCGATCTGACCGACGACTTCTGACGCATCGGAGTAATTGTTTTCATTAATCCAATTTACTTCCATCAGTTTGGTGGTTAAAAACTGCGGCTCAATAACGGTTCCGGCTTCAATGTCTTGGGAAGCGACCACAATGGGATGACGCTCCACGGTCTCAACCTCAACGGTGGGTTGAACTTGGTTGTCCATCCACTGCTTAGCAAAAAATACAGCCGCTAAACCAAAGACGACGGACAGTAAAAACAGTAGGAAAACTTGACTCTTATTCATTATTTTCGTCCTCGATTCCATCAGAGGTAAAATAGACTTCCCATGCCATGGAAAGAATATCGAATGTAATAACAGGCGGGAGCTGTTCAAACGAGAGAATATCTTTGCTAATACCAACGAGGTCTTTCGGTAAACAAGGGAAATGTGGCACCTTATAAAGTGTGTGCATTTGAGATAAACGCTCAAAGAATCCGTCTTGAAGTTCGAGCTCTTTCTCTGCGACAACGCTCATCCATAAAGCTTCATAATCTCTTGGGTTAAGAGGCTTAAATTCAATCTTGTAACCCAATCGACGTAGAAATGCAGGATCGCTTATTTTCTTCGGGTTCAAGTTAGTAGAGAAGGCGAGTGTTAGCACAAACGGCATCGTGATTTGTTGGCCGTTCGGTAATGATAAATAGTCAAAGGCATATTCCATCGGAACAATCCAACGGTTGAGCAAAGTATCAACGGGCATTGGTTGACGGCCAAGGTCATCAATAACAAAAATCCCATTGTTTGCCATCATTTGTACTGGAGCTAGCCAGACACGGCTATTCTCTGAATGATTGACTTCAAGCATATCCATGGTGAGCTCTCCACCAACCTGAATATTGGGTCTTTCACAATTAAGCCAACGCTTATCGTATTGATCTTTAAGAGAGATAACTTTATCACTACCATTACTGTCCAACGACTTGTGATGTTGTGCAGAGAACACCTTGATAATGTTACCTAATGCATAGACAGCATAAGGAATAAACACTGAGGTGTGCAAAGCATTCACAATACGACTCGCGACAAATGTTTTCCCTGTTCCGGCATGTCCATATAACAACAAAGCACGTCCAGAATTGATGGCCGGTCCCAGCACTGAAATCATTTTGTCGACACCATAGACATCACTCAGTGCAGCTTCGACATGTGGCCGAGTCACTAATTCGGCTCTTAAGTCTTGCTGCTTAACCACATCACTGTATTGAGCAAGTGAAACAGGGGCTGGCCCTAAGTAAGCATCGCGTTTGAAAGCAAGATCCGCTTCTTCAAGTCCTTTCTCAGAAAGGGAGTAACGAACATGACTATGAGAGACGGATGAGAACGTAAGATCGGAAGTCGGTTGAAACACCTCAATGAACGATTTTTGCCTTAAAACAGCCAGTGCACTTTCCACAATATGTGTAACAACACATAAATAATTAGAAAGTTCCAACACATCCGATTTAGGGTAAGCAGACAGGTGTTTGAGTACGAGATTTTCAATCACAACTTCAGGAATACCTAACATATCAAGAGATGTAGGAACAGTAGGCGCTGAAATTTGAGGCGTTAACGTTGTTGGAGCAGCTCGTCCTATAATATCCATATATTATTCCTCTCCACAAAACGAACCAACAACAGGTCTAAGTAAAATAGCTATACATCGCTAGCCCGATAACAACTGAGGGGGCAAAAGGCATCGTCACCTTATTTGAATATCTAGCGTGCAAACGAGAATTTTCATCTAAAACTGGCGCGACTCCACCAAGCACAATCAACTTATTTTCAAAATATCCTTTGACACTAAGACTGTTCGAGTTGGCATAGTTATAGAGCAGGTAGAAAGCCCCGATCACTCCAGAAGCAAGTAAGATAAAGTACGACGCATCCAGTAATTGTCCCCAACCAAGATACATCCCTACAACGCCTAATAACTTCGCATCACCAGCGGACATCGCTCTCATAAAATACAAAAACAGCCCAAAAACCAAAAGCACCACAAAGCCAGCTAAGGACATAACAAAAACATCGAAGGTATAATTGCTGTCAAACATTGATAAAAAGTAAACAAACAAAAAGAGAATCAATATTTTGTTTGGTATACGATGTTTCTCAACATCGTATACCGAAACTGCAATTAGTAATGCCCAAAAAGCGGAAGGCTCATTAATCATAAACTCTATTTATACACTCGATATAATGCTCTGAAACTTACTAAGTAAGGCAATTGCCATTCCAGAAAAAACGAATCCAACAGCAAGAACCAGTGAAGCAGCGCCAATCACATACTCAACCGTCGTTAACCCCGATTGCCTTTTCAATCTGTTGTTATTCATAACTTGAACCACTAACCAACATTGGCAACAATAGCATTTAGTTTATTTGCTAGAGTACTACCTAAGCCAGAAAATACCGTTGTTAAGCCTAACACCAATAATGCTGCACCGATTACATATTCGATCACAGTCAACCCTTCTTCATCTTTCATGAATTCTTTACAATTATTCAAAAACTTATCCATGAGAACCTCTCCTTGATTTACGTATCAGGCTTTGTTTACCTGTAAACTAAATCTAGAGGTGAGCGATATATTAGGTTAGGATTTTCTTGCCATTTACTTGCACTTTTCTGTGGTACTTCTAATCTAATTATTATGCATCGTAATTTGTCTATTTTTAAATCCACTGTTGAATATGAAATAGAGTTGGTATTTATATGAAAATAGTAACACCTTTATTGTCAGATAAAGAGAGTGAATTTAATGCTGTTATTATCAATAAAATAAGGCACTACTTCCCTATAGAGAATTATAAGCAAGATATATCTATAATCAGTAACTTAGATGTCAGACTGGTATTTTTCATATTAAATAGAACGGATAAACTTCAACTACTTACAATGGCATTATCTATTTGTGAAAATTTGAACAAGAGAATAATCATCATTTGCTCAGACCCGTTACCTAATATCGTTCGACATCATAAGAATATATTTTTTATTATCGAAATAAACAGTAATCATCTGACCAGTACATTCGAAGAACTTAAGCGCAAAACACAGCATATCTTCGACCCTCACTTTGATTTCGACAGAGACATAAATAACAATAATCAACTGCCTACTAAATGGTTTACTTCTGAGGTGGTTAACTATGTTATGGATAACATCAACAAAAAGGTTAGAGAAACGGAGATCGCGGAGAAATGTTACTGCTCAACAACCTACTTTTCCAAAAAATTTCACCTACACTTTGGAGTAAGCTTTAGAGATTATGTTTGTGATAAACGAATCCAGTTGGCTAAGAAGCTAATTGAAGCGGATACTGAATCAAAAATAGCGGTAATTGCTTATCAATGTGGATACAAGGACGTGTCGTACTTTTCGAGAATATTTAAAAAAAAGACAGGAGTAACCCCTGCAAGCTACAGACGAGCCTGCATAGATAACAGAAAACGCTAATTTTACTCCCTAAAACAAAAAATCATGGTACATTTAACATGAAATTAACAAAAATAACTTAGCGAAAAACATGGAGTTAGACAATGATTCAGCCTAACGAGTTTAGCCAAGAACACGCAACAGCTCTCTCTACACCCAGTGATATGATTTTAAGGTGGGCAAAAGAACGCCCCAACGAAGTCTATTTAAAACAAATTATTAATCGCCAGTTTGTCGAATTCACTTATAAAGAAGTCGCCGACAAAGCTCTAAAACTGGCGGCAGCATTAGAAGGATTAGGAGCACAACCTGGCGATCGAATCGCTTTGGTGTCCAAAAACTGTGCAGAGTGGTTTATCTCTGATCTTGCGATGATGTTAGGAGATTTTGTCAGCGTCCCAATCTTTCCAACAGCGGGGGCAGACACTATTCAATACTGTATTGAGCACAGTGAAAGTAAAATTGTGATTGCAGGTAAACTTGACGATCCCGTAGCAACCCAAAAAGTACTTGATGAGAACCCGAGTTTAATCAGTATCTCGTTGCCTTATGATAGCGCTGCAAACTGCCAATATACGTTTGAAGAACTCATCGCGACACATGAGCCCTCAACGAAGCACCCTCATCATTACGATGATAAACTCATGTCGCTTGTCTACACATCGGGCACGTCTGGACTACCGAAAGGGGCAATGCTCACATACGGAGCCTTTACGTGGTCAGTTCAACGACTCATCGATCATATTGGAATCCAACCCGGTGATCGCCTGTTCTCTTATCTACCACTTGCTCATATTACAGAGCGAGTCTACATCTTCGGCTCTTCCGTTATGGGAGGGGTCGTTACCGCTTTCCCTGAATCTTTAGATACGTTCATTGATGACGTGAAAATGCATCGACCAACCCTATTTATTTCAGTTCCTCGTTTATGGACCCTATTTCAACAACGAATCCAAGATAAATTACCGCAGAAGAGACTGAATTTCTTACTCAAGATCCCAGTCATTAATAGCATCATTAAGAAAAAACTGGCCGATGGTCTCGGGTTAGATAAGGCTCGAGTTCTGGGTTGTGGCTCTGCACCGGTCTCTCCGGCTCTACTCGCATGGTATGAGAGTGTTGGCCTGCATATCACAGAAGCATGGGGGATGACGGAGTCGTTTGCTTACAGCACCCTCAACTACCCATTTAGAGCCGATAAAATTGGTACTGTTGGTAATGCAGGTCCGGGAATTGAGCTCAAGATCGCCGCAGACGAAGAGATATTGGTTCGAAGTAAGGGGCTATTCTCTGGCTACTATAAAAATGACATTGCAACTCAAGAATCTTTTGATTCAGAGGGTTGGCTACATACTGGTGATATCGGTGATATTGATAGTGAAGGTTACCTAACCATTCGCGGGCGTAAAAAAGACACCTTTAAAACCGCTAAAGGCAAGTTTGTGGCTCCTGTTCCAATCGAGAACAAACTCTTTGAATACAGCCGCGTAGAGATGATGTGTCTGATTGGCCTAGGTTTACCCGCCCCGATCTTACTTGTCGTTCCTCATGACTTTCCTAATTTTGATCGAACTCGATATGAAAAGACAAGTCAGCGAGTTATCGAGAAAATTAACCGACAGCTTGCCTCTCATGAAAAGATAAAGGGTGTACTGATGATTAAGGACCCGTGGAGCATTGAGAATGGTGTATTAACACCTACTCTCAAAATAAAACGACATATCCTTGAACAGAAATACCATGAAATTGGGCATAACTGGCCCAAAGACAAGCTCGTCGTTTGGGAGGAGTAATCTGAATAGAGAAGGAGCCCTGTGGCTCCTTTTTTGTAAGTTCAACTTATAGATATTTAGTGTAATCAGCTGCATCATCGCTCCCATTGTCCAAACCGATGTCCCCCCTCATTTGATAGCTCAGCGACTCCAAACTAATAACGTGTCTCGATTTAACCAGCTTACTTGCCTTGGTTTTAAGCATCTGATTAACAAGTCTGCTGGCCCAACAGTGTATTGCTTTCATTTTCTCTCTCTTGTATTCCTTGTTTATTTATCGCTATTATGGAAATAACAGGTTCGATAAGCGAACAACCATTGTTAACAAGGACTATAAGCTGAGATTATGGATAATAGACTGCGCCACCTTGCTGGTCTCCGTTATTTTGAAGTTGCGGCACGCTTAAATAGCTACAGTAAAGCTGCTGATGAACTGTTTGTTAGCCAAGCAGCTGTCAGCCAAAAGATCCGTCAGCTAGAAGAACAGCTTGGATGTAAGCTATTTATTCGTAAGGGACGTGTAATGGCCTTAACACAAGAAGGACGTACCCTTTTTAAGCATGTCTCGGACGGGTTCAAAGAGATCATCGTAGGATTAAATAAGATCCAATCAGAGCCCCTTCAAGGCGTTCTTGTTGTTAGCAGCCCTCCTTCATTTGCTTCCCGCTGGCTGCTGCCAAGGCTTTGGAAATTCTCAGTCAAACACCCAGAGATCCCAATTAAGGTGCTAACAGGATCTGATACACCAAATTTAAAACATGGCGAGGTTGATGTAGCTATTCTGCAAGGCGAAGATCTATGTGTTGAGGAAGGCTTGACTCTTGAGATGCTAATCAACGAACCCATCTATCCTTTTTGTTCACCTGAACTGGCCGATTCTTTACAGTTCACGTCAGCAGAACAATTACTCAAATGTTGGTTAATTCAATTTAATAGCGGATGCTTCCCTTGGGAAGAGTGGTTCAAACAAGCCAACATATCCACTCAAGGCAAAGCGATGCAGTGGGTGAAAGTAGGCACCTTTGATATGGGGTTAACGACTGTCATGGCTGGACATGGGGTCTGCCTTGCGACAGATAGCTTAGCTGGTGATTTTATCGAACGCGGCCTACTCGTTAAGCCATTCAATATTGGGATGACACCCGGTGTTCAGGTCAACCTATGCTTTGATCCTAGCTCTCCAAGAAAAGAGCGAGTTATCGCGTTTACTCATTGGTTACATGAAGAAGTAAACGAGATATTGGAAAACTAACTCTGCCTATCAGTTTCTGATTAAGCAGTTCCCCAATAACAAAACACAGAATAGCAATGTAGCTCTTCCACGCCCATAAAGCTATGTTGGGTAAAAACAATGTAGCTCTTCCACGCCCATAAAGCTATGTTGGGTAAAAACAATGTTGGGCCAAAGCTACGTTACCCAACTCAGGCCTAAATACAATGACGTCTTCTAGGCCCCCGCAGGCAACCTTCATCGAGAAAAGAGAAAGCGTTTGAGGCTAGGATGCAAAATCAGGGTTGGCTATTTGGGAACAGAGGTCGAGAGAAGTTAACCATTATCGAGACAGATTACTAGCTTAAATGGTCTGATAATTCCTAAAGCGAAACTGATATACTTGGCTCAAATAAATGGCGAGAACATCTCATGACACAAGACAATAATCCACTTCACGGTATCACTCTACAGAAGCTACTGACTGAATTGGTTGAACATTACGGTTGGGAAGAGTTGAGTTACATGGTGAACATCAACTGCTTTAAAAAAGACCCGAGCATTAAATCGAGCTTAAAGTTTTTGCGTAAAACAGACTGGGCTCGAGTGAAGGTTGAGTCGATTTACATTGAGCTAAAACAGAACTCTTAGTCTTAGTCTTCCAAGCGCAAGATAACAAAAAGCCCCGTAAGCTTTCACTTACGGGGCTTTTTTAGTTAATTAGAAAAGAGCTAATTACTTACCAGCTTCTTTATCTGCTTTAACTTTAGCAATCACTTCGTCAGCAACGTTAGTTGGACATGGTGCGTATTGTGCAAATTCCATAGAGAATTGGCCACGACCAGAAGTGATAGTACGTAGGTGACCGATGTAACCAAACATTTCTGAAAGTGGTACGTCAGCTTTAATACGAACGCCAGTTACGCCAGCTTGTTGATCTTTGATCATGCCACGACGACGGTTAAGGTCACCGATAACATCACCAACGTGATCTTCTGGAGTAAATACGTCAACATTCATGATTGGCTCAAGAAGTTGCGCGCCTGCTTTAGGCATAGATTGACGGAATGCACCTTTCGCTGCGATTTCAAATGCGATTGCAGATGAATCGACTGCGTGGAAACCACCATCGAAAAGTTCAACTTCAACGTCTAGCGTAGGGAAGCCAGCTAGTACGCCGTTTTCCATCATGCCAGCAAAGCCTTTCTCAACTGCAGGCCAGAATTCTTTAGGAACGTTACCGCCCACAACAGAAGACTTAAATGTGAAGCCAGAACCCGCTTCGCCTGGTTTGATACGGTAATCGATCTTACCGAATTGACCAGAACCACCAGATTGCTTCTTGTGCGTGTAGCTATCTTCAATTGCTTGAGTGATAGTTTCACGGTAAGCAACTTGAGGAGCACCTACAGTTAGGTCAACGCCGTACGTACGCTTAAGGATATCTACCTTGATGTCTAGGTGAAGCTCACCCATACCTTTCAGGATAGTTTCGCCAGTCTCTTCGTCAGTCTCAACTTGGAAAGACGGATCTTCTGCAACCATTTTACCGATCGCGATACCCATTTTCTCAGAACCGCCTTTATCTTTAGGAGATACAGCGATAGAGATTACTGGAGTTGGGAAAACCATTGGCTCTAGTGTCACTGGGTGCTTAGGATCACATAGAGTGTGACCAGTTTGCACGTTCTTCATACCAACGATCGCAATGATATCGCCCGCTTGTGCGCTAGTGAGTTCGTTACGGTCATCAGCTTGCATCTCAACCATACGGCCAACACGTTCAGTCTTGCCAGTGAATGAGTTAAGAATTGTGTCACCTTTGTTCAATTTACCAGAGTAAATACGAACGAAAGTTAGAGCACCAAAACGGTCATCCATGATTTTGAATGCAAGCGCTTTGAAAGTTTCATCAGTAGAAACGATAGCGTGCTCGCCAGTTTCTTCGCCAGCTTCGTCCATTAGAGGTTGAGGATCAACTTCAGTTGGTGCTGGTAGGTAATCTACAACAGCATCAAGGATAAGTTGCATACCTTTGTTCTTGAACGCAGAACCACAGAATGTTGGGAAGAATGCGATATCACGAGTACCTTTACGGATACAACGCTTGATGTCTTCAATAGAAGGCTCTTCACCTTCCATGTAAGCTTCCATTAGATCATCGTCTTGCTCTACAGCAGTTTCGATTAACTCTTCGCGGTATTGCTCTACGTCATCAACCATGTCCGCTGGAACATCTGTGATTTCGTAGTTTTCAGGAAGACCAGTTTCATCCCAAACGTATGCTTTACGGCTTAGTAGGTCTACAACACCCACGAACTCGTCTTCACGGCCAATTGGTAGAACCATAACTAGAGGAGTAGCACCTAGAACGTTTTTAACTTGGTCAACAACGTTGTAGAAATCTGCACCCATACGGTCTAGTTTGTTAACGAAGATCAGACGAGATACTTCTGATTCGTTAGCGTAACGCCAGTTAGTTTCTGATTGTGGTTCAACACCACCAGAACCACAGAATACACCGATACCGCCATCAAGAACTTTAAGAGAACGGTATACTTCAACTGTGAAGTCAACGTGTCCAGGAGTATCGATAACGTTTAGACGGTGATCGTTCCAAAAACAGCTTACAGCTGCTGATTGGATAGTAATACCGCGCTCAGCTTCCTGTTCCATGAAGTCAGTCGTTGATTCGCCATCATGAACTTCACCAGTCTTGTGGATTTGACCAGTTAGCTTAAGGATACGCTCAGTGGTAGTTGTTTTACCCGCATCAACGTGCGCGAAAATACCAATGTTTCTGTATTTCGATAAATCTGCCATTGTCTTACTCTGTTAATAGGATATAAAATGCGCGCAGAGTATATCACAATCTGTGAGGACTGATAGCTTTGCATGCATTTGGGACTAAAAAACTTTGCCTTTTCGTAATGAAAACGAAAAAACACTCTATAAAAACAATCTAAATGATTGTTAGGTTTAGTGCTAACCTAAAGCGTAATGAGCGTTCAAGTTAGACTGATTTTCTGCTGTATAGAGTAGCTGAAGTGCACTCAATTACAACTCATCAAAAGCATTAATTGCCTCTGACAATTTTTTAACTCCATGAATTTGCATTCCAGGGATTCCTCCCTTGGGCATGTTCGCAGCTGGCACTATCGCCCGCTTAAAACCATGCTTAAACGCTTCATTCAAGCGCTCTTGTCCACTCGGCACAGGTCGAATCTCACCGGCGAGGCCTACTTCACCAAACACCACCACATCTTTAGGTAATGCTCGGTCTCTAAAGCTAGAAAGTAACGCTATCACTAATGCGAGATCGGCACTGGTTTCGGTTACTTTAACACCACCGACGACATTCACAAACACATCTTGGTCAGCCATTTGTAAGCCGCCATGTTTATGCAGCACCGCTAATAACAGTGAAAGCCTGTTTTGCTCTAGACCAACAGCAACACGACGTGGATTAGCTAGCTGGGAATAGTCCACCAGCGCTTGAATTTCAACAAGAAGTGGACGCGTCCCTTCCCAAACCACCATCACTGAACTGCCTGAGGTTTCTTCTTCACCGCGAGACAAGAAAATAGCCGATGGGTTGCTGACTTCTTTCAGGCCTTGGCCTGTCATTGCAAACACACCCAACTCATTGACTGCACCAAAACGGTTCTTGTGACTGCGCAGCGTTCTAAAGCGGCTATCGGTTCCGCCATCTAACAGCACGGAACAGTCAATAATGTGCTCAAGCACTTTGGGCCCCGCTAAAGTGCCGTCTTTAGTTACGTGTCCAACTAAGAACACTGCAACGTTGTTTTGCTTAGCGTAACGAGTCAGTGCTGTTGCAGACTCACGAACTTGGGCTACGCTGCCTGGCGATGATTGAACATCAGCGACATGCATCACTTGGATCGAGTCGATAACCATGATCTTCGGCTGTTCTCTTTCTGCTATCTGACAGATTTTATCGACATTGGTTTCAGAGAGCATTTTCAAATGATCTTTTGGCAAGCCCAATCGAGAGGCGCGCATCGCAACCTGCTGAAGAGACTCTTCCCCGGTAACATAAAGTGTCGGCAACTGAGAAGAGAGTTGGCACATAGTTTGTAATAACAGTGTTGACTTACCTGCCCCAGGGTTACCACCAATCAGAATCGCGGCACCAGGTACGACCCCCCCACCTAAAACGCGATCGAGCTCTTTGAAGCCACTACTGAAGCGTGGAACTTCTTGTAAATCGATTTCAGATAAGGTTTGAACGGATGATTCATTTGTACCGCCAGCGTAGCCAGATAGTCTTTCATTACGTGCAACCTGAGGTGAAGCGGCCAATCTAACTTCTGTAATTGTGTTCCAAGCCCCACATGCATTACACTGCCCCTGCCAACGAGGGAAATCAGCACCACAGTCATTACACACATAAGCTCGTTTTGCCTTCGCCATAAAACCTCTATAATTTGCTTGGTAACCAGTAATATTGCTATTCTGTGACCTTGTTGACCGTATGCACGAAAATATACATTGCAGTCGGGTCTTGAATGCCTAAAGATCAAGCACAATAAGCCGATAGCAATATAGCAATATAGCAATAATGCACCGTCCATTCTAACAAGAAAAGTATGCAGCAATCTGAAATCCTATCTGTAGCAGAACGACTTATTCCGGCCTACCACGCCGAAGATTTCGAATTCCTTCTTTCGCAAATGACAGAAGGCGAATCGCCATCTCTGAAGCTACTCGTTAAAATGGAACTGAATCGTATCATGGCTCCATGCACAAAGAGCATTGATTTACGTGGGCGTATTGATAATGAGTGTCATCAATTCACGTTAGATGGCCGTAAACACTGGCTCGATGACATCGCTTTGAACGCCTATCAGCGTGGCACAAAAAAATTTAAAGGATATACCGAAGGCGCATGGGAAATGGTCATGACGCCACGCACGCAGCCACTTCGCAATATTGTGAACACCGCCTCTAAAAACACTCCCGAGATAACCGATGCGAATAGCCCATATGAAGCCGAGGCGATTAACTTAGGGTATGACTTAAAACGTAAAGAAAACAGGCTCAAGATCAGCTCACAGGTTGAGATGACAACATCTAAAGGTCAAGACTTGCATGGTGTAACGATTGATATCTCGCCATCGGGTGCAAAATTCAAAGTACCGAGCACTTTTCGCTATAGCCTCGGTGAAATCATCTCGGTCAAATTCACAGAGCTGGTTGAAAAATCGCGAGAAAACGACGTCGATAAAGCGATTGACTACCGCATTCTAGGCATTGATGAATCTTATGAGAACGACGCCGTCAAATTTTTAAGAACCATCAAAGTAAGCGATACGAATGTTGTCGCGCGCTTAATTAATGAGTCTTTAAATAGCTCAAGTAAGAAAACTAGCCATGAAAATCAAGATAGGATTATGCGTACCCGTACTCGAGGTATTGAGCACACCTACCTAAAACACACCTGTAATCTGCCGCTTTTTTTCAATGGCAGCGAACTCAAGCTTGCCCTGCTCACCGATAACAACCATCCGTTATGGCAATATTGGCACGATGAACGAAACCAGCAAGCTCTGGGGACACTCTTCAACGAAAAAAGAATGAATTTACTGGCTAAGCCCGGGGTCAAGGGAACCAGTAACGTTATCTACTCTTTTACTCACGAACACCAGAATAAGACCTTGTTCTACTCAATGATGTTACCAGAGGCTTCTCGTGAACAAAGGCAATTGTTCTGGCATATCGGAGGGAAACGTAAAAGTTGGAAAGCGTTTAAGTTCTCGGTTTTCGAGCTTTCAGGTGACGAACGACAAGCCTTAGCGTTACATTCAGAGATGTTAAAGCAAAGCTCTGAACCACTGACTCATTGCTGTATCTTGCAAGAAATCGGCGATCATGAAAGTGCCGCTGATTATCTATTGAGTGAAAAGCCTCGTATTCCAAGCAGCGAACTGAATCAGTTCCGTCACTCACGTGCCGTTATTGGCAATATCCAAAGCCTCTACTTTGATGCCCAAACTCGTCGCAAGGAGCCGAGGTACCAATTTAAGTCTCCGCTTCAACTGACTTCGCAAAATGACGTCACTGTGGACGGATACACCTTAGATATCTCGAAACGCGGACTCAGTATTGCTCTTGAACAACCCATGGTATTCAAGATCGACGACCCGGTATCAGTGAACTTTAATGAGCTGCAACTCTATGACAGAAGCTTGCCATTAAGCACCGTGCCTTATCGAGTTATTCGTGTGAGCCCAAATGGTCGCAATGTACAATTGGCCATCACTGAGAACGCGAAGACAATGCGCACCATCTCATTTCTCAAGGGACTGATTGATCAGAACCAAAACAAACTGATTAAAAAGAAAGAAATACTGCCAACGCATTCGCTTCTTGAATCACTGCATAATATTTTACTGAGTAAGATGGTCAGCACTCCAATATTCATCGATAAGCCAAGCTCAACATTACGCTGTAAGATCATTGGTGTGAACTTCCCATTAAATAAGCATCTCGCATTACTGGCTAAGCTTGGACACAACCAAAAATTCTCACTCGAGCCTATTTTTAAAGGGCACTCTAACTCGTTGTTAGCTGAGCCATTGAAAAAAATTGCAGGTGCAAAGCCTAAACACCACGATGTCTATATTGCTGCGGTTCAGTTTGGCGACAAAATCCAATCAGTACACACAAAACTGGTCAAAGAATTCACGTCGACAAAAGAACGCATCTTATTCATCAAAAAGGCGCAACAACTCGGTGACATATACGTGTTACGAGTCACCACTGCCCCTATTTTTAACCCACTAACGAGCTTATTCCAGTCCGATTTAGAAGAGCTGTCTCGAATAAGCATGCACAAAGCGAAGAAACTAGAAAGTGAGGTTACCGCTTTTGTTGGCTATGGTGAGTTAGATGACATTACTGATGAAGTCTTGATTCGACTAGAACTTACGCACTAGATAACGCTTGCGAGATGCTGGATTAAACAAGAGAAAAAGCAGGCTGATGACCTGCTTTTTTGTCTAATTATCTGTCTATTTATGGCACATGAGTGACGAATAACGTTATCGAGAAAAGAGTTAAGGTTTCGCTTGCCAGCTGATTTTTTGCTGCTTAGCTAATACGCCAGATAAAATACACAGCACCCCGCCCAAGCCTGCATAGCGCACAGCGGTTTGAGCTTGCTGCTCAACTTTCGGTTTCGCATGATAGGCAATGCCTAGGCCCGCTGCTCCCATCATAACTAAATCATTCGCCCCATCCCCCACAGCAATCGTATTGTGCAATTCCAGCTCATACTCGTCAGCCAGTTCAACTAATATATCGGCCTTAGTTTGCGCTGAAACCACATCACCTAACACTTCACCGGTCAATTTACCATCAACAATCTCTAACGTGTTTGACTGAGCATGGTCAAGATTAAGCGTATCCTTTAAGTAATCTGAAAAATACGTAAAACCACCAGATGCGATCGCAGTCTTCCAACCTAGCTTATTCAATGTATTAACCAGTTCAACTAAGTCTGGCATAAATGTCAGAGATTGACGTACTTGTTCTAGAATCGCTTCATCAGCACCTTTAAGTGCACCGACTCGCTGACGCAGGCTCTGTTCGAAATCAAGCTCGCCTTGCATTGCGCGCTCAGTAATATCAGAAACGAGCTCTCCGACACCTGCTCGCTTGGCTATCTCATCGATACACTCAATTTGAATCGCTGTAGAATCCATATCCATCACAATCAAACCGGGTTTGGATAAGTCTGGGACCTCGCTAAGGCAAGCATAATCAAGCTTCAATGCTTGTAAAATTTCTTCATGAGCAGGGGTTAAACTCCCTGACATCAACGCCACTTCATAATGCCCCACTTTCCATGTTTCTAAAATGGTCGTGTAAGTACCAGTAAAAAAGTCGATATCATCAAAAAATTGTGGGGATAGGTACTCCGCGAATACAATCCAGTTGGCTTTGGCCTTCGCGAGTTGAGAAGCGAAACGCGTCTCGGGGAGTCGAGTAAGTAATGTGGTGTGCCTTTTAATTGGCAGGTATTTCTGAGCGTCCATGTGTATGATTCCTAATTAACTATACTAAACGTTAACCTATTGCAATTTGAAAACGCAAGTCTCAATATGTCTTAATCATAACATTTGTTTATTTCAGGCTTCATGAAACATGAATGAATCATTGTTCTCAATACGTAACGCTTTACGAATGTTAGCCCTCATTTTGTTGGCTACCATGTTCGTTGTAACGATTAAAAATACCGTCGTGATCAGTAAAGGTAACGAAAAAATTCAAGCCAAGCAGCTCGAAACGTTAACTAAGGTTTTGATATCTCAAGCCTCCCTTTCTGCTAGTAAGATGATCACGCAACAAGACCAAGAACGATTACTTGACCTGACGAATCAGCTTTCGAAAGACCGACTGGTATTTGATGCCACGATATATGATGCAGAGGGTATTCGACTGGCTTCAAGCGAAAAAGCACTATCAGTACGCGAAGTACTTGGCTTAGATACACCACTTTCAACAGCAAGTATCGGAAGGCAACAGTTAGTTGAGCCGGTTTATTCACCCGAAAACACAATCATCGGTTTTATTCGAGTAACTTTTGAAACGGGAAAAGTAACGGCAATATCGGATCACCACTACCGCAAAAGTGATCGTTACATGATAGGAATGGTCTTAATGGGCTTCATCAGCGGGGCTCTGTGCGTATTGCTTATTCGAAAAAAACAAACTAAATCCGGTGAGAACTTACTGTTGAAAAATGTAAGCTCATAACAACTCAGCTTCAAAGATCCAATAAAAAGCCCCGACGCTCAGGCAGCAACGGGGCTTTTTGTTATCTGCTAACTTATCAAACTAAGACAAACAAATATTATTCTTGGTCACCAAGTAACACCGAGTCTAGTGCGATAACCATCATGTCGTTGAAAGTCGTTTGACGTTCATCTGATGTGGTTTGCTCACCGGTTTTGATATGATCAGAAACCGTACAAATAGTCAGAGCTTTTGCACCATATTCAGCACAAACTCCGTAGATACCTGCCGCTTCCATCTCTACACCAACAATGCCGTATTTATCCATCACTTCAAACATTTCAGGATCGGGCGTATAAAACAACTCCGCCGAGAACAGGTTACCGACTTTCACGTCGACACCGCGCGCTTTGGCTGCATCTTCTGCCGCTCGCACCATTTTGTAATCCGCAATTGCCGCAAAGTCATGACCTTTAAAACGAATACGGTTTACTTTTGAATCCGTGCATGCGCCCATACCGATCACCACATCACGCACTTTAATATCTTCACTCACTGCACCACAACTGCCCACACGGATGATCTTTTTTACACCAAAGTCTTTGATCAATTCAGTCGTGTAAATCGAACAAGATGGAATGCCCATACCATGTCCCATGACCGAAACCTTACGACCTTTGTACGACCCCGTGTAACCAAACATGTTGCGAACGTCGCACACTTGAACCACATCTTCTAAGAAGGTTTCAGCGATGTATTTAGCACGTAGCGGGTCGCCTGGCATGAGAACTACGTCAGCGAAATCACCCATTTCAGCATTAATATGTGGAGTAGCCATTGAAAATATCCTTAATCTCAAAACAAAAAATCAGAGAGAGGTTCCCCTCTCTCAGTTAACTATTATAAAAAGCTAGTACCGTATCCCATTGGCGACGTCCCAAAGTATGACGCTAAGCTTTGACCGATATCAGCGAAGGTATCACGGCGACCTAGAGAGCCTGCTGGCACCTTTTTACCGTAAACAATCACAGGGATGTGCTCACGAGTATGGTCAGAACCCGGCCATGTTGGATCACAACCGTGGTCTGCAGTTAGGATAAGCACATCATCTTCTTTCATCATATCAATGATTTCGTTGATGCGACCATCGAAGTACTCAAGCGCTGCTGCGTAACCAGCAACATCACGACGATGTCCGTAAGCAGAATCAAAGTCAACAAAGTTAGTGAACACGATCGTATTGTCGCCCGCTTCATTGATCGCTTCTTTGGTGGCTTCAAATAGTGCAGGAATACCTGTTGCTTTGGTTTTCTGAGTGATACCACAACCTGCGTAAATATCTGAGATCTTACCGATTGAGTGAACGTTACCGCCCTTCTCATCAACGAGTTTCTGAAGGATGGTTGCAGCTGGTGGCTCCACAGAAAGATCACGGCGGTTACCCGTACGTTCGAATTGACCTTTGCCCGGACCAATGAACGGGCGCGCGATAACACGGCCGATGTTGTAATCTTCTAGCTCTTCACGAGCAATCTGACAGAGGTCTAATAGGTTCTGCAGGCCGAATGTCTCTTCATGGCATGCGATCTGGAATACTGAATCAGCTGAAGTATAGAAGATTGGAAAGCCCGTCTTCATGTGTTCTTCACCTAGGTTATCTAGGATTTCTGTTCCCGATGAGTGGCAGTTACCTAAGAAATCAGATAAGCCAGCACGCTCTAAAATGCGATCCGTCAGCGCTTTAGGAAAGCTGTTCTCTTTGTCGGTGAAGTAGCCCCAGTCAAACAGTACCGGTACACCTGCGATTTCCCAGTGGCCAGATGGCGTGTCTTTACCAGAAGACAGCTCAGCAGCGTGACCATACGCACCAATGATCTCAACGTCGGCATCCATACCAGGAGCGACACGACCTGTCGACTCTTTGTGAGCCATTGCTAAACCTAGCTTAGACAGGTTTGGTAGCGTCAATGGCCCCTTACGGTCTGCATTGTCTGCAAGACCTTGCTCACAACGTTCTGCGATGTGACCCATTGTGTCCGAACCTACATCGCCAAATTTGTCTGCATCCGCTGTTTCACCGATACCGAATGAATCTAAAACTAAAATAAATGCTCTTTTCATTTTCTTCACCAACTTATTGCTCTTTGCACCAGAACTCTATTTATCGGTATACACGAGGTATACCGATATCGGTTATTTACACGTCTTCAGATCGAATCTGACGGTAAACGTCTGGCGTTGCTTTATATTCTCCGCCCACAGTGATGGCATTTTGTAATGCCGTTGCAGCTTCTTGCCACTGTTGTTCGTTGCGAGCATGAATCATTGCTAATGGTTTATCTTCACTTGCCACTTCACCAAGGCGAATAAAGTGATCAAAACCGACGGCGTAATCAATGCTGTCAGTAGCGACGCGACGACCGCCGCCCATACCAACGACAGCCATACCAATTGCACGGGTATCCATGGCTGATACCACACCACTTTCTAGCGCGTATACTGGTTTAATGATTTCTGCTTTTTCAAGGTAGCTATCGTAGTTTGTTACGAAATCAGTTGGACCACCAAGACCCGCAACCATCTTACCGAAGCACTCCGCTGCTTTACCGTTATCCAGTACGGCCATCAGTTTTTCGCGCGCTTCTTCCGCATCTTTTGCAAGGTTGCCCAGCACCAACATTTCAGCGCACGATGCCAGAGTGATCTCTAACAAACGAGGGTTACGGTATTCACCCGTTAAGAATTGAACCGCTTCGCGAACTTCAACGGCGTTACCCGCAGAAGAAGCCAGAACTTGGTTCATATCCGTTAGGATTGCCGTTGTTTTAGTGCCAGCACCGTTTGCCACTGCAACGATAGATTTCGCGAGCTCTTCAGAAGCTTCATAGGTTGGCATGAACGCGCCTGAGCCGACTTTGACGTCCATCACTAAAGAATCAAGACCCGCGGCCAGTTTCTTCGATAGGATTGAAGCGGTGATGAGCGAGATATTATCGACTGTTGCTGTAATATCACGAGTCGCGTAAACACGCTTGTCAGCAGGAGCTAGATCGCCGGTTTGACCGATGATAGCCACGCCAGCATCTTTAGTTACTTCACCGAACACTTCGTTGGTTGGTGTAATGTTGTAACCCGGAATAGATTCTAGCTTGTCTAACGTACCGCCAGTATGGCCTAAACCACGACCAGAGATCATTGGAACAAAACCACCACATGCTGCCACCATAGGGCCAAGCATCAGAGAAGTGACGTCGCCAACACCACCGGTTGAGTGTTTATCAACGATTGGGCCATCAAAATTCATGTGGCTCCAATCAATCACCATGCCAGAGTCACGCATTGCACACGTTAGCGCAATACGTTCTGGCATCGTCATTTCATTAAAAAAGATTGTCATTGCGAATGCGGCAATTTGACCTTCAGAAACCGTATTTTGAGCGACGCCTTGAATGAAGAAGTTAATCTCTTCTGCTGTTAGGACTTCGCCATCACGTTTTCTGCGAATAATTTCTTGAGGTAGATACATTAGTGCCTCCCGAACTCTAGTGAGTATGGTTTGTAGGGGAAAGAGGTAATATGGAGTGACTTTACGTCACTCCATCAAACAGACTTGTTAAGGATTAATATGCAGTAGGATCTGCAGTTTCGTCTGTCACTTCTAATGTATTAAGAAGGTTAGTTAGTAGGCTTGAAGCACCAAAACGGTAGTGCATGTTGTCTGCCCACTCAGCGCCAAGCAGCTCATCAGCCATTGCTAAGTATAATGCTGCATCTTCAGCAGTACGTACGCCACCAGCAGGTTTGAAACCCACGGTTTTCGCAACGCCCATGTCACGAATAACTTCAAGCATCATGCGCGCGTATTCAGGAGTCGCGTTTACTGGCACTTTACCTGTTGAAGTTTTGATGAAGTCAGCACCTGCTTCGATACAGATTTGAGAAGCTTTCTTGATCAATGCTTCTTCTTTCAGCTCACCAGTTTCGATGATCACTTTAAGCGTGATATCACCGCAAGCTGCTTTACACTGTTTAACGAGTTCAAAGCCAACTTCTTCGTTGCCAGCAATAAGCGCACGGTATGGGAATACGACATCAACTTCATCTGCACCGTATGCGACCGCTGCTTTTGTTTCTGCAACTGCAATCTCGATGTCATCATTACCATGAGGGAAGTTAGTTACAGTCGCAATGCGTACTTCTGGAGTACCTTGCTCACGCAACGCTTTCTTAGCGGCTGGGATAAAGCGAGGGTAAATACAGATTGCAGCAGTGTTGCCTACCGCTGTTTTCGCGTCATGACAAAGCGCGACGACTTTTTCAGTCGTGTCGTCGTCATTTAGCGTCGTTAGGTCCATAAGTTTAAGTGCACGTAGAGCTGCTGCTTTTAAATCGCTCATTTCTATCTCCGATCAATATATTCAAATAGTTAACTACTTCACCATCCATCCAGTATAGATGGAAATTTTAGTCATGCTCAGTAGTCACAAATGAACGGACTTGGTTCCTTGAAGACTTGATAGCTTTCGCCACCAATTGCAATCCTTGTCACCGCACAGTACCAGTTTGGTCTATGGCACAACAAATCAGTCATGTTGTGTCTAACATCTATAGCGTATTGCTAAATTTGGCTTAATCCCAGAAAAATAACACCAGCGTTGTATTAACGGTTACTTTCTTGCCAACAAGAGACATCCTATCCCTTAAAGTTATACATTATAGATATCCATCAATAAATTGTAGTGCTCCTTAGAACGCAAACGGTTTGTATCTCAAAAAAACATTTTAGGCCTAATACAAGCTCTAAGTCACAACTCAGAATCACTAAGCCTAAAAACAAAAAAGCCCCGCAGCAATCTCTTGCTACGGGGCGATATTATAATGGCGTCTATATATCGATTTCTAACTAATTAGAAAGACAGGAAGAAGCCAGCAATTGTTGCTGCCATCAAGTTAGATAGAGTACCCGCTACAACCGCTTTAACACCCATACGTGCGATGTCGTGACGACGGTTTGGAGCAATACCACCTAGACCACCTAGAAGAATCGCAATTGAAGAAAGGTTTGCGAAACCACACAGTGCGAATGCGATGATAGCTTGAGTCTTCTCAGACATCACTTGACCCGTCGCTGCAACAACTTGAGCATTGTCACCAACGTATGGTACGAAGTTTAGGTATGCAACGAATTCGTTAACCACGGTCTTCTGACCAATGAAAGAACCCGCAATAGTTGCTTCTTCCCATGGAACACCAATGATGAATGCTAACGGTGCGAAGATCCAACCTAGAAGAAGTTCTAGAGTTAGGTTTTCCATACCGAACCAACCACCGATGCCACCTAGGATACCGTTGATAAGAGCGATTAGACCGATGAATGCTAGTAGCATTGCACCTACGTTAAGTGCTAGTTGTAGACCAACTGACGCACCGCCAGCAGCTGCATCGATAACGTTAGCAGGCTTGTCGTCGCCACCGTCGATGTCTGAACCTAGGTTCTCATCAACTTCCTCAGTTTCAGGCTTGATGATTTTAGCGAAGAGTAGACCACCCGGTGCAGCCATGAATGACGCTGCCACTAGGTACTCTAGAGGAACACCCATAGATGCGTAACCCGCTAGTACACCACCAGCAACTGAGGCTAAACCACCACACATTACTGCGAATAGTTCAGAGTTAGTCATTTTAGGAACAAATGGACGAACAACCAGAGGGGCTTCCGTTTGACCAACGAAAATGTTTGCTGCTGCAGACATTGACTCGGCGCGAGAAGTACCTAGCGCTTTCTGAAGACCACCACCAAGAATCTTAATAACAACTTGCATCGCACCAATGTAGTAAAGTACAGAGATAAGAGCAGAGAAGAAGATCAGTGTTGGTAGAACTTGGAATGCAAAGATAAAACCGATACCGTCAACAGAGAAGTTAACAAGACTACCAAATAGGAAGCCAGTACCATCTTTACCGTAGTCGATCACGTTTGCTACACCAGCAGAGAAACCTGCAAGTAGATCACGACCCCAAGGGATGTAAAGTACGAATGCACCAAGTGCGAATTGGATAGCGAAAGCGCCACCCACTGTTCTGATATTAATTGCTTTGCGGTTATCGGATAGTAGAACTGCGATTGCGATCAGTGCAACCATACCGACTAGGCTCATAAACAGGCTCATAGTTTATGACTTCCTTATTAGTTATTTATTGGCGTGTGACAAAAAGGGGCTATAAAGCGGGGGTAATTATACTCATGCGACCATGAATAAAGTAATGCCGCCTTCACACTTTCGTACAAGATTCATGTCGCATTCATGCGCAAATGTGAGCCAAATCACATCACAAGTGCAATTTACGCAAACGATAAACAAAAACCTTCGAATTTATTCACATATACCGAATGCACGATGGCTATTATGCCAAATCTGCGTGACAACCGATTGCTTTGTCTCTTTTCTAATCAAAACAAGCTCATTTAATATCTTAGTTAAATACTTGGAATGATTACGTTTTCCCTGATTTCCATGGATAGGCATATCTGGAGCATCAGTTTCAATCACCAAGTATTCAAGGGGCAATTTCGCGATGGTTGTGCGTGTTTTTTGCGCTCTTGGATAAGTAATGGTTCCACCGACACCAATGTAGAAACCAAGCTTGATCCATACTAAAGCTTGCTGTTCACTCCCAGAAAAGCCGTGAATTACCCCCCCAAAAGTGAACTTATGCCGCTTTATTAGCTCAATGAGTCGGTTATAAGACTTCCTCTCATGGATGATCAAAGGCAGTTCAAACGCCTTGGCAAGCTCCATTTGTTGGATGAAAAAACGCTCTTGTTTCTCTCGTTCAACGTCCACAAAAAAGTCGAGTCCACATTCGCCAATCGCCACACACTGACGTGTTTTTGAAGCAAGCAATTGGCGAAGCTCTTCAAATTGCACCTCATCAGCTTGCTCTAAAAAGTAAGGATGAAAGCCTAACGCGTAGTAAACATTGGGATGAGATTGAGCGATGTTACCGAGTTTCTTCCAGTTACTTTGACCGATAGAAGGGATGAGTAATTTCTCAACTTGAGCCTGTTTGGCTTCATTGAGGTAACCATCAATACTTTGATCAGGTGTAAAACCTTGCTCAAACGCCTCAAAATCCGCATGGCAATGGGTATCAAACAGTGGAAAATCATTTGTCTGCGATGTCATCTTCTCCACCTTCTGGCTGTTCTCCTCGAGGATCACGACGATAAGCGACACAGCAGCGCTTATTTTCAGGCGTTAAACCAAGCTCTTCACACCACTTATCGTATCTTTTAATCCAAGCTCTTATCCAACCCAGCATACTTGTCCCCCCAGCCTTCAAACCTTAAATAAAACGCATTAAAAAACGCCTATTGCAGAACAATAGACGTTTTTGTTTCACTCGAATAGAGCGCGGAGAAATTAGTGCTCGCGCGTCGCTCGGAATTGAACGTCTGGGAAACGTTCAGCAGCTAAGTTCAAGTTCACCATGGTTGGTGCGATGTAAGACAAGTTATCACCACCATCTAGCGCGAGGTTAGATTGGTTCTTACGTTTGAACTCTTCAAGTTTCTTAGCGTCATCGCACTCAACCCAGCGAGCGGTTGCAACGCTAACGCCTTCGTAGATAGCTTCGACGTTGTATTCCGCTTTCAAGCGCGCTACAACCACGTCGAACTGAAGTACACCAACCGCACCAACGATCAGATCATTGTTCTGCATAGGACGGAATACTTGTACTGCGCCCTCTTCTGAAAGCTGAACCAAGCCTTTTAGAAGTTGCTTCTGCTTCAGTGGATCGCGCAGACGAATACGACGGAATAGCTCAGGTGCGAAGTTAGGAATACCAGCGAACTTAAGGCTCTCACCTTGAGTGAAGGTATCACCAATCTGGATAGTACCGTGGTTATGTAGGCCGATAATATCACCCGCGTATGCTTTTTCAGCGCGTGCACGGTCTCCCGCCATGAACGTTACCGCATCAGAGATACTGACACTCTTACCCGTACGAACATGGTTCATCTTCATACCTTGGTTGTAAGTCCCCGAAACGATACGCATGAATGCGATACGGTCACGGTGTTTAGGGTCCATGTTTGCTTGGATCTTAAACACGAAACCAGAGAACTTCTCTTCTGTTGCTTCAACATCACGCTCGTTCGCTTGACGCGTTTGAGGAGCTGGAGCCCATTTCGTTAGACCATCAAGCATGTGGTCAACACCAAAGTTACCTAATGCAGTACCGAAGTAAACCGGCGTTAGTTCACCAGCAAGGAACAGTTCGCGGTCAAACTCAGGGCATGCGCCAATAACAAGCTCTAGCTCTTCACGTACGCTGCTCGCCAGATCTTCACCGACCGCTTCATCGAGCTCAGGGTTATCGAGACCTTTGATGATACGAACTTCTTGAATCTCATGGCCGTGGCCAGATTCATACAAGATCGTTTCATCACGGTGAATATGGTAAACACCTTTAAACTCTTTACCACAACCAATTGGCCATGAGATCGGCGCACAAGCCATACCCAGCTCGCTCTCGACTTCATCAAGCACTTCCATTGGGTCACGAACGTCACGGTCAAGTTTGTTCATAAACGTGACGATTGGCGTATCACGCAGACGCGTGACTTCCATCAGTTTACGAGTACGATCCTCGACACCTTTCGCAGCATCGATAACCATCAAACAAGAGTCAACCGCTGTTAGTGTACGGTACGTATCTTCCGAGAAATCTTCGTGTCCGGGAGTATCGAGTAGGTTTACTAGGCAATCATTGTATGGGAATTGCATTACCGACGTAGTTACCGAGATACCACGCTCTTTTTCCATCTCCATCCAGTCAGACTTAGCGTGCTGGTTGGAGCCACGGCCTTTTACGGTACCCGCTTTTTGAATCGCGTTTCCGAATAAAAGAACTTTTTCAGTAATCGTGGTTTTACCCGCATCCGGGTGAGAGATAATCGCAAACGTTCTACGTTTGCTCACTTCTTGTTGGAAAGACATAGTCGTCCTTTGCTGATCTAAAGCGTAAAAAGGGCAAGTAGATAATACTTGCCCTTGAATTCTGTGTGCGGATTATACAGAAAGCAAGCCACTTTCTAAAGGGTCAGTTTACACCCTATTTTATCGCTGATTCTCTGCTTAGCTAAAAGCCACAGCATGACTAGCTAAAAGACATAAAAAGATAACTCATAATGATAGCATCTTCATTGCCTTGCTTGGTTGGGTAATAGTTACGACGACGGTCGACTTCATTAAAGCCTGCCTTCTCATAAAGATTGAACGCATTCACATTACTTTCGCGAACTTCCAGCCAAGCACTTTCGGCGCCAGCTTGTTCACACATATCAAGAAAGTGCTCAACCAAAGCTTTACCGTAGCCTTTGCCTTGTTGGTTCGGATCAACCGCTATCGTCAGCAAAGTCACTTCACCAACAATATTCTGAGCATAGAAATAACCGACAACTTCTCCATCCACTATTAAAACACGATGGCAACCTCCACGGCTATTCAGTTCACGGATCATACTTTCAGACCAAGGATGAGAGTGCGCCGCTTGCTCAATGTTCCAAATGGCGTCGAGATGTTGTTGTGAAGTCGGTAAGAATTGATTAGTCATAAGCACAAATTTGTTGCCATAAGTCGCGGCGATGTTGGTTATTACCGTTAATGTCAGACAGTAATGGCGATTGAAGTGTTTTTAGCTTCAGCTCTTGGGTCGACTCGCAACCGGCAAACCACACCCACTCAACCGAGCTTAAATCGACAGTAGACAAGTGCTGTGGTTGAAGGTGCAAAGCCTGAGATAAGTCGAGCTTGATACTTTTAAGTACGCGTTCAAACATCACGGCGAGATCTTCGTGAGGTTTTTCAGGCGAAACCAACAGTAATTTGCAGTCACTCGATAGCGGAATCAATTCAGATTCATACCCCGCTAAACGCTCTGGGTGACTTAGCTCCCATTGGCTAATGCCCATCTCTTGTAGGTATTGCGCGTGTGTTTGTGACATATCTTACGGTAGTAACCTTAGGTTTATTCGAGCTTAAGTTTATTCGCGCCGACGCTTATTGAAACCGGGAGCTTGGTCGATTTCATTGTCTCAAAACGGTGTCTCTTAAAAGAGACTGTATTAGCACTGGGCTGATACTAACAAAAAATAAAGGAGCATCAAGCTCCTTTATTTAGACAAAATCAGCTTATCTCTTATTGCGTGATCAATCTGCTTATAAGTCGTTAAATTCGGGGCTGTAGGCAATCTCACCAGAATGCCCCGTAAACGCACCGTCTACCAACTCAATCGCTTGAAAAGCACCTTCTGGCACATCCCAAACACAACTCAGACCAAACTCACTCGCAGCCTTGAAACCAAAGCGACGGTAATAAGCAGGATCACCTAACACAACACAAGCTGGATAGCCAAAATCAACTAAGGTAGAAAAAGCGTCTTCAACTAAAGAGGTCGCCACACCTTGATTACGAAACGCTTCTTTTACAGCAAGAGGCGCAAGGCCTTGCCAGTTATTATCTTCACCGTGAAGGGTTATAGGGCTAAACATCAGGTGACCCACTACCTCGCCTTCATCAGAGCAAGCCACCAACGATAACGTTAAATGACTATTCTCACGTAAGCTCATCACCAAATTAGCTTCGGCATCCGTTTCAAAAACAGATTTTAATAAACGATCAATGACAAGTATATCTGCTGGTGCTTCAGTTCGAATAAGCATTCATTACCTCACTTTGTGTGTCTGGGGATTGTACTCCCTTCTGCACAAAATCAGCTAATTGATTTAACAAAGTTTTCATAGGCTTTGGCAATAAATCCAAATCGACGCTATCCATCAAGTTTTTAACCTCTAATCCGAGCTCGGTATCGCCCTCAATAGAAAGTCGACGTTGAAAGAACATCGTATCAGGATCCTCTTTACGTCCTGCAATAAGCACAAGGTCATTAAGATTACCACTAAAGCTTACATCCTCAACAACCTCTTTATCAGCGACAACCAGTTGCTCATTTTTATAGCTAATACACCAACTTAAGCTCATATCTTTTATTGAGACTTTCAACCACTTGCCTTCTAAAAACTCAAAATCACCATCTTCTAAAGCCTCTTTAAAAACATTATTCAATGCTTCTAACAAGGCTTTTTTTTGTACTTTTTTAGGCAATAATTGGACTGGAGATCGCAAAATTGATGCGGCATTTTGAACTAGTTGAGTGCGAATCTTGTTTATCACGTGACTTATCCGTAACTTTGTCAATAATATAGAAGGCATCATAAATGATGTTAAGAACTCCGTTACTGTTGTGTGTCAAATTTGCACCTCTTTGATACCCGGCCTTGGATACCCTAAAATCGCCGTTATAGTAACTGAGTGAACAAAAAACACAGCGTACAGCTGCACTCACAAGGTAAATAATGATTACACTAAAACCTAATCAGCATTTAACATTTGTGAATATTTACGTTATTGGAGAATTGGTAGTACTTTGATGCCTCCCCAGCAATTACAACATTGGTTTACTCAGTTAACTGCAAACAGCCCGTTCTTTTTTGCAGTTCTTGATGCTCAACACAATTACTTGATGGTGAATGAGCGTTACTGTGACATTGCTGGTTTGAGCAAAACTGAACTTGTCGGCATGAATGATCGCCAAACATTAGGTGAGCAATTCTACCAACACCTCAAACCTTATTACGAACGTGCGTTCAATGGTGAAACGATTGAAGCCGAAGTGACACTCAACGAGACGAACCTCGATACCAGCCTTCATTTCAGTCTTTCTCCACTGATGAATGACTCCCAAACGGACTACATTGTTTTTCATGCCTTCGACACATCAGAAAACCAAGTACTAGTTCGTTCTTTAGAAGAATCCGAAACGAAATTCCACAAACTATCCCACTTGCTCCCAGACGGTTTACTGTTAGTTGAAAGTGACTACATTATGTCATCCAACCCAGCGGCTGCACGTCTGCTTGGCTTTAACTCCACAACCGAGTTGATCGGCGAAGAGTTAGGGCGCTTATTTATCGACGAACAAACCAAAACAGTCTTCAACAATGACATCAGTTCTATTATTTCGGAGTCTGGTTTAGTTTGCTTAACGGGTGCCCGATGCGGCTTTGAACGTAAGGTTCAACTTAACATCGACTCCACTGCCGTCTTAGGGAGCAACACCCAACTGGTTCTGATCCAAGATGCACAAGACACCGCAAAGCAGTATTCATCCGCAAACTGTGAAGATGTCTACATTGACGCGCTGACCAAACTCTATAACCGGGTAGGGTTTACCAAGCGCCTTGAGCAGTTTATCCATAATGACACACCTCTGGTCATGCTCTATTTAGACATTGATAACTTCAAGAATATCAATGACTCACTTGGTCATCACATCGGCGATAAAGTCATTAAGGAGGTCGCTTCACGCTTAAAACGCTTGTTGCCCCGCCAAGCGGTCGTAGGGCATTTAGGCGGAGATGAATTTGGAATTATTCTTCCAGACCCCGAACATCCACGAACACCTGAGATGCTCTCTGAAAAAATAATTGCTCTCATCAATCAACCCTTCGATCTTCACCACTTTAGTAAACGCTTAGCCTGCTCGATCGGCAGTGTGCTCTACCCACAAGATGGAGTAGACGCACGTATCTTGTTGCAAAATGCCGATACCGCAATGTATGAAGCTAAAGATCGGGGTCGCAACCGCCTGATTAAGTTCAACGAGCAGATGAACAAAGAAGCACGTATGCGTCTGTGGCTTGAAATCGAGTTACAAAAAGCGCTGCAACAGAATGGGCTCGAAGTTTGGTATCAGCCAAAGGTCAACGCGCGTGACTTCACTATCAACGGCGCTGAGGCTCTAGTACGTTGGAAGCACCCTGTTGAAGGCTATATCAGTCCAGCAGCATTCATCCCAGTAGCGGAGCGAGCGGGTCTTATCGAGCAGCTTGGTCGTGTCGTGATGCGTGAAGTCTTTACTACGGTTAAGCGCTGGAAGATGCAAGGTATCTTGCCCGGTAGAGTTGCGATTAACTTGTCTCCAGAACAATTTGGCAACCCAAAACTGATTGATTACGTAGAGAAGCTGGTACGCTCTACAGAGTTAGATCCCAGTGCGATTACATTTGAGTTAACAGAAAGTGCGGTCATGAGCGATAGTGAGCACACACTGCAAATGCTGAATGCAATTAAGAGACTTGGCTTCGCGTTATCCATCGACGATTTTGGAACCGGTTATTCATCACTCTCTTATCTGGCTCGTTTCCCAATTGATGAGCTCAAGATTGATCGTGCTTTTATTTCTGATATCGATACGCTACCAAAACAGATCACTGTCATTGAAAACATCATCAATCTAGGAAAATCTCTCGATTTAACCGTAGTGGCTGAAGGTGTCGAAACCAGTGAGCAAGCGACTCTATTGTCTAATCTCAACTGCAGTTCAATTCAAGGCTTCCATTTCTATCGTCCTCAGCCAAAACAAGATGTTGAAGAGTTGTTCGCCCAAAACCGTCGTCATAAGAACTGATTAGATGTTTCGCACACAGCCCCATTCTTCAATCAAAGCCGCACACAAACCAGCGCGAGTCAGTCGCTCAAGTGGAGTAAAAGCAGATTTATCCATCTAAACCTGCCTTACATCAATTCTGTCATTCATAATTCTTCATAAAATGCTCGCTTCAACTTAATACTACTGGTAGTGAGCAAATGGAACTCTTATGCCCAGCGGGTAACTTACCTGCTTTGAAAACCGCTATTGATTGCGGTGCGGATGCTGTCTATATCGGATTCAAAGACGATACCAATGCCAGACACTTTGCAGGCCTTAACTTTGCGGGTAAGAAGCTCGATCGTGCTGTGCAATATGTGCATGACCACAACAAGAAAATTCATGTCGCCCTCAATACATTTGCTCACCCAAATGGCTTCAACCGTTGGACTAATGCCGTAGACAACGCCGCCGCACTGGGTGTTGATGCGCTGATCATTGCAGACATCGCAGTGCTTGAGTACGCAGCAAATAAGTACCCAGATCTAGAACTACACCTATCAGTACAAGCATCTGCGACCAATGCAGCGGCTATCGACTTCTACCATAAAAACTTCAACGTTAAGCGTGTCGTACTGCCACGTGTGTTGTCGATTCATCAGGTCAAACAGCTTTCTCGTAATATCACTTCTGACGTTGACCTTGAAGTATTCGCTTTTGGTAGTTTATGCATCATGGCAGAAGGCCGTTGTTACCTCTCTTCATACATGACAGGTGAATCACCCAATACCGTTGGTGCTTGTTCTCCGGCGAAATACGTTCGCTGGCAAGAAACAGAAACCGGCTTAGAGTCTCGCTTGAACGAGATCCTTATCGATAAGTACGAAGCAGGTGAGAACGCAGGTTACCCAACGCTATGTAAAGGCCGCTTTGAAGCAGAGATCGATGGTGAGCGTAAGCGCTATCACGCACTTGAAGAGCCAACTAGCCTCAACACGCTATCCATGTTGCCAGAGCTTTTCGCGGCGAATGTGGCCTCGGTAAAAATTGAAGGCCGCCAACGCAGCCCTGCTTATGTTGAACAAGTCACTCGTACTTGGCGCGCAGCTATCGACCGCTACTTAGCGAACCCAGAACAATACCAAGTGGAACAAGCTTGGAATGCGACACTGGCCAATGTATCGGAAGGTACACAAACCACGCTTGGTGCTTACCACCGTAAATGGCAATAGCGCCAAATGGAGAACTCAATGAAATACGCATTAGGCCCGCTACTGTATTTTTGGCCAAAACAAGACGTTGAAAGCTTCTATGAGCAAGCGAAATCAAGCTCTGCCGATATCATCTACCTAGGTGAAGCGGTATGTTCAAAGCGTCGCGAAATGAAAGCGCAACACTGGATGGACATTGCCAAAGAGTTGTCTGCTTCAGGTAAGCAAGTCGTCCTCTCGACCATGGCATTACTCGAAGCGCCAAGCGAAGTCAATATCATGAAGAAGTACATCGACAATGGTGACTTTGCGATCGAAGCCAATGATGTCTCTGCCATTCAACTCGCCAGCGAAAGCAAAGTACCTTTCGTCGTTGGCCCTGCGGTAAACACTTACAACGCACGCACGCTGAACCTGTTTTTGAAACAGGGTATGACGCGTTGGTGTATGCCCGTTGAGCTTTCTCGCGAATGGCTAAGCAACGTAATGACGCAGTGTGAAGAGCTGAACATCCGCAATAAATTCGAAGTTGAAGTGTTTAGCCACGGTTACCTGCCACTGGCTTACTCGGCACGCTGCTTTACCGCTCGTGCTGAAAATAAAGCCAAAGACGATTGCGAAACCTGCTGTATCAAGTATCCAACCGGGCTACAAGTAGAAAGCCAAGAAGGCCAATCAGTCTTCAACCTTAATGGTATCCAGACGCAATCAGGCTACTGCTACAACCTAGTCAATGATTTACCGAACATGCACGATTTGGTTGATGTGGTTCGTTTAAGCCCACTCGGTATTGACACCTTCTCTGAAATCAATAACTTCAGAGCGAACGAGCAAGGTCAAAAACCGATGAAGATTGAAAGCCGTCAATGCAATGGCTACTGGCATCAACTTGCAGGTTTAGACGTTAAGAACATCTAGTTCCTCGTATTAGACTAACCAGCAACAGACACCAAAAAGGTCTAGCATTCGCTAGACCTTTTTAATTCGACTTAAGAAACACGACCTATACCGTTGCGGTCTCCATCGCTGAGGCATCGAGCTTCTTTAGGTCTTTGTAAAGCATCACCATCACGACCACACTGAGCGCGATGTTAGACAGTGGGTACGCAATCCAGATCCCCGGCACACCGTACAGCTTAGGCATAATGTACAAGAAAGGTAACTGGATAAGCATATTGCCTATCGTGACAAACATCGCCTTGCTGCCCTTATTCACCGCCTGATAGTAAGCACCCGCTACCACCAAGAAGCCATCAAGCGCCAAGGCAAACATGTGCAGTCGAATCCCCAACACGGTGTACTCAACCAACTGAGGTTCATCCGAGTTAAATACTGACACAAACTCACGAGGGAACGCGTTCAGAAGCAGTACAAACGCCACACCAATCAATACTGAACTCATCATCGCAATTTTAAGTAACTTACGAATATTCGCTTGATTACGCGCACCATGGTTATAGCTCACTAAAGGTTGCATACCGTTAGCGATACCTTCCGCCGTGAGATAATAAACTGTCACGATGTAGCCCAAAATCGCGTAAGCGCCGATCATCAACTGGTCGCCATATTGAGCAAACAAGGCATTGTGCAACGCCACCATCATCGAACCATAAGCGTACATAAAGAAGCTTGATGTACCAATGGCGAAGATTTGTGGAATCACATCCAGCTTCAATCTCAACTCATTCCAACGTAAACGTAGGTTTGCTCGACGTGAGAAGAAGTAAGCCAAGCCAAGGCCCGTTACCACAAACTGAGCAATCGCTGTTGCTAATGCCGCGCCCGTCAACTCCCAACCATAAAGAGCGATAAACAGGTAATCGAGTGCAATGTTAATCACTGCACCAACGATCATCAGTATCGTCGCTAAGTTAGGGCTGTCATCGTTACGCAGTAGAAACGGCATCGCGATCGAGCCAAGCGTGAAGACACTGGCACCAATTAAGATATGTAAGTATTGCAGGCCAAGTTCATACACCCGCCCTTCAGCACCCTGCCAAAGTAAAAATTGATCAGCAAACAAAAACAGTATGGCTGAAACAATCGGCGTTATCGCCAACAATAAGGTGAGGCCGGTAGCTAAGATCTGTTTAGCACCTTGAGTATCTTTTTCACCTTGGCGAATCGAGACAAGCGCACCCGTCCCTACCCCAACCAACATACCAACACCAAGAATCGAACCAATCACAGGCCACGCCACATTAATGCCGGCAAGACCATCAGCCCCCACATAGCGACCAATGAAGATGCCATCCACCACTTGGTACAGTCCATTAACCAACATGGCCGCTACGGTAGGAATAGTGTATCGCCAAAATTGGCGACTAATTGAGTTACTCATCTCTTACTCTACTTTCATTTGTGAGCCACATATCAATGGGATATGACGCTAAAAATCAGTTAACAAGGCTAACTAAATATTTAAATTATTTACTTCAAAGCTTTATTTAATAATAGGTTTAACTGCTGAGATTCTTGCTCAGACAAGCGGCTTTCCAGAATTTGGGCCATCACCTGATAAATTTTGCTCTCTTCTTTCAAACCCACTTCAGCTTTCTGGGTTAAAATGACCAATTTAGAGCGCGCATCTTCCGGCGAGGGTTGACGTTCAACGAGTCCTTTTCTCTCCAGTCTTTGAACCATAGTGGTTGCGGAAGGTTTAGTTACCTGCATCTCAACCGCAAGGTCTGTGAGTCGAATAGGCTCTGGTGCAGCTTGAATGACCTTCAAATAATCGTATTCGTTGAAGCTCAATTGACAGATAGGATCTTCATTAACTTGAGTGCGCCATACCTTAGAGGCGAAGCGTTCAATCTTTTCTAAATTCTGGTTCAGCATACTTACCCAATCAAAGCATTGCATTTAGTTAGCAAGACTAACTATTCTAATACTGTGTATTTAAAAAGCAATCGAAATGAAATCGGACATATAAAAAAACCGCTGACAGGCAGCGGTTTCTTAAATTTCTAATCTGTCTTTTATTTCGCTTTAGCTTCTTCTTCAGCTTCTGCCTGTTTAGCGGCGGCTAATTTAGACTGCGCCAAATGTTCGGCTTTAAGCGTGCTAAAAATACGACTTAGCTCTAAGAAAGAATAACGATGCTCAACGTATTCATATACGTTAAACGACAACGCTAGCTTGTACAAAGAGATCGCATTTGCGTAGTCACCATTCATATGGTGGCGCTTAGCAAGGTAGAAGTATGTCTCAGTAAGGCGTTGAGCAAGAAGCGTATTATCTCGCGTACCGGCTAGGATCGCTTTAAAGGCTTGCTCTTCAGTAATATCGTCAAGCATGATAGCCACTAACACCCATCCCCACTGCTCATCACGGTTCTCATAACGCGCTTGCAAATCAAGCTTGGCTTGCTCTGGCGTGAGTTCATGTTGGATGATGTAAAGCCAAAGGGCACGAAATGGATCACTCGGATCATCAGCGTAGTGCTTCATCATCTCTTCATTGGCTAAGTCATAACGCTCACCATAATAAAGCGCGATAGCACGG